>NZ_JXYA01000018.1 GCF_000967655.1 Pseudoalteromonas rubra | reverse complement strand
TCATTTAGAACAACTAAATAACAAATTTTTTGCCTTGTTATCGACCATATTTTCTCGCCTCAAAATTGAACACTTAATTAAGCAAATTGGTATTAATTTAAAGCATCCTTGCTGTAAAGGAGTTAAATTCATTTAACGAAAAATACGCACCCTGCTCAAAACCGCCGTCATAAGTCACCGGGGCGACCCAGATCACGTCCTTCATGGTTGCAAACCCCTTGAGGAAACGTTGCCTTAAGGATACCGAGGTGAGGGCGAGCATCAAATGGTAAGTACCAGCCATTGTCGATGGCTGTTTCAATGCTGACCAATGGGCACTTAAACATATCGCCGCCCCAGCCTCCACCGGCCTGAATACGGCTTGTACTGAACATGGGAAAGCGGCTCTGGCATTGACCCTGAGGTTTGCTATTCCATTGTCCGTCAAATACGTCTGAGCCAGCAGCGTATATGCTGCCGTCCTGATTAAAGCAGGTATCCTGTAAAGCGTCTGGCCTTGCATCTGCTGCGCTTAACTGCGGGTTATCTTTCATCGCGAGTAACCAGTCATCCATTGCCTTAAAGGCCGCTGCCGTTGGGTTGTGATCTTTGTGAGCAACCCAGATGACATGATTATCACTGTGACCTTGATGCTGTGCTATGCGCACCCGACTGTAAAAAGAAGCCGACATGTGGTGCATGTCCAGCTCGTTTTCCAGGTAATGGCGCGCATCTATAATGGGCAAGTCGACTTTGCCGATGAAGACCTGACCGGCGCGATAAGCCTGCTCCATTGCCTGTATGGAGCCTTGATGCCTCGGAGCCGGGCCCTCCGACGCTTTAGTGATATTATGATTGCCCCACAATGTAAGCCAGATGGGAATACGGGTACCCAATGGCAGGGCTATCTCTTCCTGACGCATCTCGGGTTGAGGCTTCCAGCCACCAATGTGATGGTTAATGTGGATAAATTCAGAGAAGGTGATGTGGCCCTCGCGCAGCGCATTGAGCCCGTACTGCACGCCGATATTGTCCCAGGTGCTTCTGCCAAGACCTTGCTCGTCGGTACCAAAAATATGTTTCAGATCCTGCCAGTAACTCCAGTGGGTTTGTGCAATTACGTCATCGGAAAAAAAGGGCCGTAAAAAGCCTTGTCTGGGATTGTTGATAAACGCCGACAAACCAAAGTAACCATTAATGCACTCGCTGTTGCCATCCGGAAATGAAGGGACAAACCCTGCCATGAGTTGATTCAAAGGTTGTAAAAAACCAGCCTTTTGTGGAAATTCGTTTATTGCATTCAGGCCTTCTATTTGTCGCCTGCGCTCCCAGTCCCGCCAGGCTTTGGGGTTATCTGAGCGAAAAGTAAAGTAGTTATTAAGCAAGTCGCAATCTAATGCATAGGTTGTTTGTGTGATCATATCCGGGTAACTGTAAAGGGGGATCAATCCATCTAATATTCCCGTGCTATTTTGACCAATCAGATATTGCGCCAGACCTCCCCCTGAGCCGCCAATGCCCACAGTATAAAGGGGTTCGCCGTAGAGGCTGACAAACTGTTGCTTAACGCGCCTTGCGGTGTCTTCTGCCAGCAGCATATTGTAGGTATAACTGGTTTTGTTGCCACTGGAGCTGACGACTGCATAGCCATCTAGCAACTGCTGTGCCTGGCGAGTCATTACTCTTGAGGCCTTTTGTCGGCCTTGGCGGTAACCAATACCCGAGCCACCATTAAACTGATAAATGAGCTTTTTATTCCATTGAGACTGACCATGGCGCTCACCAACCTCTTGATTCGCAATCGGCATGACCAGGGTGTAAATAAAGCGATTGATGGTGCCTTGCTCCACTCTGAATAAAGGCGATGAGTTGTGTTTTCTGGCTGCTGCTTCATCAAGCCGGATGGCTGTAAATTCACCGTTTTGTTCAGTCAGCGTGAAATAAAACAATTGAGAGGGCAGTGAACAATCTTTGCTGTACCCGATCACTTGATCGCCCTGATAGACAGGAATGCCAAAGCCTTGCTGATTATCAACCAAAGGTTGGCCAAGTTCCGACTCCTGAGTCATACAAAAAAAAGGGTACTGATTAGGGCCTGAGTAGAGGTTAGTCGCAGGTCCGGTTTCCCCAAGTGCAATAGGAAACGTAAAGGTCTCTGGTGGTCTGGGTACTGCCGATATATGTGGTTTAAAGCTCAGTAGTGGGTTGGCGTCAGGCTTTGCAATCGCGTTTATCTGTCGTGAGCTTGCCTCATCCTGATGAGGGTAATGCTGCAACACTGCAACTGTGATTGCTCCAAGGAGCAAGGTGAAAAGAACAACAATGCCTGCTTTTTTGCCCATAACGACCTCTGCTGTGATAACCGCCGCTCATACTAATAAGTGTAGGGCGAAAGCGCCAGAAGCATTGTTGTTTATTTGTTATTTCAGTGGGCGGTGTTGTAACTTCCCTGAACTTTGTCGATGGCTTTGAGTATGGCCAGCTTGGTAGAAGGTTTAGTGATATAGCCCATCAGGCCCAGGCTGGCCCATTTACGGATCAGTTCTTTGTTGCGATTGGTTGACAGCGCAATGATGGGAAGTGTTTTACAGTGTTTGAAGGTACGTATGTTCTTGGTGGTGTTGTAGCCATCCAGCTCGGGCATAAACAGATCCATAAACACCATATCAAACTTTTTCTTCTTCAACAGCTTCACGGCTTCAAGTCCCGTTGTGGCATACTCCGTAATGTGGTCCTCTTCGCGAAGTATCTTGAGCAGCATCTCGCGATAAATTTCGTTGTCTTCTACCACCAGAATGCGCATTTTTTTGGGTACTTCGGGTTTCGCTGGTTGAGCAGCTGATACAGGCTTAGGGGGCGTGGCTGGTTCTTCTTTGGCTGGCTGCATTTGAGCTGCGGATACACTGCGGGGAACGCGCTTTTCAGTCAGCAGTGCAGATAATTCAGCTATAGAAACCTGTTTGTCCTTAAGCTGGGACTTAAGTAATTCCACGCTGGAAGTCAGTTGGTGTTCCAGCTGTGACATCAATGGGTTGATATGTTGCTCTCTTAACTGTTCAAGCATTTGCTTCTGCACATCATTGTGACCTTGCTGCTTCGCAATTTCATCCCGGGTTTGAGCAAAGTTATCTTCAGTTTTGGTCCGGTATTGAGCAACATCGTCAATTAATACCCGTAACTTATCGTCTATTTTGCCAAAATGGGCTTCCTGTAGCTGAGCGCTTTTATTGCTGCCCGACACCTGATTCAGCGCATTGTGTAAAATCATTCTGAAGCGGTAGTTTTCGTACATGGGCTTGTGCACAAAGTAGTCGCTGAAAATGTCCTTCATGCAACATTTAAAAGCGATGCCCGATTCTTTATTTTCGCATAACAAAATGTTTTTGTGCGGATAATTCAGCAGTCCTTGTTTCGACAGTTCAGTGTAGATTTCGATACTACCGGCAACATCATTCTTTGCCATAAGAATAATAGGCGGGTTGGTTTCTACAATGAGTTCCGCCGTTTCCTCCCAGTGAAACACAGTGCGATAGGCGTCCGTGTGCGCTTCAACAATCTCTATTACACCGGTCAGTTCATCGGTATTGTCGCAAATAATAATGACCTGAGGTCGACGCTGTGCGTGATTGGGGCTATTTCCTGTCATCGTATGCGGCTTCCCGGAACATGTTCTATACCTTGCTGCGAAATCGTTTACACACAGAGCAGGGCTCTGAGCTGTTGCAGGGTGATTGGTTTTACAAAATGTTGGCTTATTCCTGCACTGGCATAGCGACTGGCACAGATCTCATCACCCGACATACCTACCAAAGTGCAGGGGCGCTCATGGTTTTGTTGCTGCTCTTTGAGCACATCAGCCAGCTGAAGCCCGCACTCACCATCTTCCAGATGGGCATCAATAAATGCCCAGTCGTACCAGTTAGACTCAAGGTGTGCCAGCAGCTCCTGTTTGTCTCTTGCCAACGACACGCTCACTCCTAAAGAAGCAAGCTGGCTGCTCAGTAGCTTCAGAAACAGTGCGTTATCATCAATCAGGATAGCGCTCTGGCTCATGTTCCCCACTCCGCCAGCGGCTTGTCGAGATTGTGCTCAAGCCAATTCAACAAGGCATCGGTGGCCAGGGGTTTGGCGAACAAAAAACCTTGTGCGACATCAATGCCGCATTTGCGTAAATAGTTTAGTTCACCCGCATGTTCTATGCCTTCGGCAACCGTTTTTAATGACAATTTTTTTGCTAAATCGGAGGTTGCAGAGACAATCGCTTGTTTTTTGCTGTCTGTATCACAATTCTGAACAAAACTACGGTCTATTTTGAGTTCGCTAAAGGGCACTTGATTGAGCTGGGTAAAGCTTGAAAACCCCGTGCCAAAGTCGTCGATTGACAGCGGAAATCCTTTTAATCGGAAGCGTAACAGCACCTCCAGTGTACGGGGAAGGTTGTCGAGTAGCTGGCTTTCTGTGATCTCCAGAATGATTTGCTTACGCGGTACGGAGTATTGGTCACACAAAGTGGCCAGCTTGTTTGGCAGTTCAATGTCGTACAGCGCACCGGCGCTGAGGTTCAGGCTGAAACTCAGCGATTTAACCTGCTCATAGTGTGTGTCGTAAAGCGCCAGGGTTTGTGTCAGTAGTTGTAATGAGAGCTCGGCAGATAAACCGGCGCGTTCGAGCTGAGGAATGAAATCGCCGGGAGATACTAACCCATCGAAAGGGTGATACCAGCGCGCCAGTATTTCCATACCAATCACACTAAGTGATTCCAGTGATACTTTGGGTTGGTAATGGGCTTTAAATTGCGCTCGGTCCAGTCCAATGCGAATGTCACTGGCGTTATAGCTTTTTTCTGCCACAGTGGGCGATGCTCTGTGGTGCTGATCCAAACATTCAAGCAGCGATTTCAGTCGTGGCAGAGACACTGGTTTGTCGATATTAGAGATGATGTTAAGGTTGTGCATGGTGCCCAGGTTACTGGCAGTTTCGAGTACGTCTTTGTCTTCGCCGCTGAGCAAAACGATAGGTGTTGTTAACTTCGCATCGGCAAAAATGCGCAGTAATTCTATCCCGTCGATTTCGGGCATATTTAGATCTAAAAAAATCAGGGATGCTGAGTCACATAGCCCTGAGTCTAAGGCACGGCGACCTGCCGTAAAGCCATGATAGTCGACGTCCCGGGCAACTTGTTTTAGCAACAATTCCAGCTGGGTAATAATTAACTGATTGTCATCAATTGCGATTACTTTTATCCGATTATTCATCTTGCCTTTTGTGACCCTGCGTTTTAAGCATGTATAGTCCTGAATACGACTTGCGCGGCCATACTTTTTACTCAAGTATAGTTTCTATTTCCACACATGCGGCATTAAACTTTTCGTCGCAGACCTTTTGCAAGGCCTGTACCTGCGTGACATCTTCAGCCTTAGCGGCTTGTTCCAATGCGAAAAAGTCGTCAGCAAGTGACTGCGCGCCGATGGCCTTTGCTGATGATTTTAACTGGTGCGCGGTGTTTTTAATGGTGCTGAGCGACACTTCATTGCGGCCATTCATCCCCTCCACCAAAGGGCGGGAATCGGCCAAAAAGCCTTGTAAAAATTGCTTCTGAATCGCTTTGTCAGCGCCAACATAGTTTTCCAGCACACTTAAATCAACGATACGTGCGTAAGAGGCTTCCGGTTCAGAAGCCTCTGCCTGAGCAGTTGGGGAAGTCACTTCAGAGGGCTCGGTAAGCAGACTGACTTGCTCTGCGCTATGGCCGTTCAGGGCCGCTAATTCAGATGGCTGTGGCCTGTGCAACCATTGTTCTATTTTGCCGCGCAGGGCGTGCAATACTATGGGCTTGCAGATATAATCATCCATCCCGGCGTTGAGACATTTTTCGCGCTCGCCACTGAGTGCATTCGCCGTGGCTGCGATGATGGGCAGGCTGGGTACTTTTCCTTGCGCTTCAAGTTCGCGGTAGGTTTTCGCAAAGGTATATCCGTCCATGACCGGCATATGGCAGTCACTGATGATCAAAGAGAACTGGTACTTCTGCATTAGCTCCAGCGCAATGGCGCCGTGCTCGGCAATAATGCACTGTAAGCCAAGCAAAGCCAGCTGACGCTTAAACAAATCCTGATTGTAAACATTGTCTTCTATCACCAGAATTAAGGTATTTTTTTGCTGCGCTTGTTCAATGGTTGGTAACTGCTCTTCACTGGCGAGCTGTCTGATATCGGGTTCCGGGCTGATCTGGCCTTCCAGTGTGGCAATTTTCTCAATCACTCTGACCGCATAATAGGGGTTATTCTCTATTGCATATATATTTGCGCCCTCGACGGCTGGCATTTGGATACTGGTGTGCTCCAGTACCAGGCACTTGAGTTCACTGTTGGTAGAAATAATGTCCTGCCCATTGGTGACCAGGTGTTGGTATTTTTCACTGGTGATGATCAGATAATCAACACTCAGGCGGGCAAGCAAATAGGCATTGAGGTCTTCATCACTAATGAGCTGACAATGCATGCCATGGGCGCTGAGGTTGTGTGCCAAATCCTGTTCAAATTTATCATCATCCGAGACAATATAAGCGGTTAATCCCGCAAAGTTTATCGCAATTTCCTGGTCGCCCGTTTCGCTGGGCGCAAACGGCAAAGTCACGATAAAGTTACTCCCGACATCTTCCAGGCTGTGGCACGTTATAGAGCCATTCATCAGCTCACACAGTCGCATGGTAATAGACAGTCCAAGCCCGGTACCGCCGTACTTTCTTTGAATGCTGTCATCCGCCTGGACAAAGGGCTTAAACAGTCCCTGAGTTTGTTCTTCACTCATGCCTTTGCCATTGTCTTTGACACTGATCTCCAGATACCCGGCCTCAGCACCCGGCGATACAAACACTTCCACATTACCGATTTTACTGGCTGACGTTTTGGTGAACTTGACGGCATTACCCACCAGGTTAAGTAAGATCTGCCGGATCCGGATAGGGTCGCTCTTGTGCCAATAGCCTAAAGCCGGGTCAAAATAAAAGTTCAGGTTGATGCGTTTTTCGTGGCACTGATGGCTCATCAGTTCGCACAGTTCCTTGGTCAGGTTTTGCCAGCTAAAGGGCGTATGCTCAATGACCATTTTACCGGCTTCGATTTTTGAAAAGTCGAGTATGTCGTTTATGATCCTAAGCAACATCATGGCTGAATTTTTAGCCACTGAGGTCAGGTGGCGCTGCTCATCGCTGAGCCTGGACTGCGACAAAATATCCAACATGCCGACCACGCCATTCATTGGGGTTCTGATCTCATGGCTCATTGTAGCAAGAAAGCGGGATTTGGCTTTGTTGGCCGCTTCGGCGGTTTCTTTGGCATCGGCCAGTATGGTGGCGTCGTTTTTGCGCTGAGTAATATCATGCTGATAGAGCAACATGTATTTTTTATCGTTACACATAATGTTGGTCAGGATCACCTCAAACCACATCTTCGCGCCGTCCAGCTGGTAGCATATCTCCATATCCTTGTAATACAGGTCGCGTGTTTTTGCGGCTGTCAACGCTTCGAGCAGCGGCTTTTTATTCGATAGTGGCAGCAAAGAAATAACGTCAATCAGGTTGTCGTTCACCCGCATCAGGGTGTTAATAAACAGACCGCTTTCCTCCAGGTTCAGGCGTTTACTTTTATACCAAAAGCGGTTGATCAGGCGGATATTAGCGTCACCGTCCAACAGCAGGATAAAGGCCGGAATACTGTCCAGGGTTGCTTCCAGCAGGCTTTCGGTTTCGCGATTACGGTGCAGCAGTTGCTGCACCTCGTGACGCTGGGTCTCTGCTTCTTTCATGCGGTCGAGTGCTTCCTGGCGGGCTGCCTGCAATGACGCCTGATACTTGCTCTGTCTTTGCTGCTGCGCGATTTGCTCGGAAATATCTCGCACCACGCCAACCACACATAGCGAGTCGGTCGCATCTGTCTGGTGTGATGTCATGATCACTTCCAGTTGCTTCTCAGATCCGTCGTCACAGAAACTCAATGTGAGTTTGACCTGGGAATCCAGCGCCTGAGTGCGCAGGTGTTTAAGCAAGGTACGCCTGCTTGCCTGTGTTAATTTACGCAGCACCTCAGTATAAGGCACGTATTTGCCGCTACTTTGCACATTTAATAGTGTTTTCAGTGTCTTTGATAACAATACATTACGACTACCTTGTTGCCACTCCCAGCTGCCTATGCCGACAATCTGCTCAGAGTTAGACAGTAGTAAGCGTTCTTTATCAAGCTGCGTTTCGGAATGTTGTAATTGCTCAATAATGCGGTTTTGAGCCCGGTGGGCCAGTACCAGCGCGGTCAGGCTCAGTGTCAGCAAAAGGGCCAATTGCACCGAAAATTCCTGTTGCAAGGTATTGATATAACCTTCTATTTGCACCGGATCCTGAGTCGCCCTGATAGTAAACCCGAAGGCAAAATTTTCATGTACCAGCTCTAGTCCATTTTTAGGCAGCGCGGTAGCTTTGTCGGTTGAGTAGTCGTTGCGACCAATCACTATGTCATTAAACAGTAAGTGTGTGGTGATCCCCTGATAAGCAACGGGCATTTTGAGGATCTTAGTGAGGGTATCATCCACAGGTTGGATCAATACCAGCAGTATGTCTGACAACCCGTTTGCGCTGGCCTGCGGCGCCGTCGAGACACTATAAAGTTTGTTATTGCTGTCAGACATCAAAGCCAGAGAAAGTGACTTTGCCCCTTGTCTGGTAATGCTGTCTGTAATGGTTTTTTGTAGTTTCTGCACCGGTAAAGTGGCAGGAAACAGCCCGACCAGGTCATTATCCGAAAGGGTAAACTTACCTATGTACTCGGTCCCTGTGGCATTTGAAAAAACCGGCTGCTTGGTAATGCTCAGTGTGTGCAAACGTTCGGCCAGCGGCTTCAGCCATAAATTATCGATGGCAATCACGGAGTAGGCCAGATTATTGCTCAATTCATTCGCTGAACGTGTGTACAGGCCGTTGCTTAGCTCACCCTGGCTAATGTCGTGTTCAGACATAATAAACGACACGATCAGCCCCAGTAGCAATAAAAGCTGGGAGAGTTTGACCGGGGTCTGGTGTCGCTTTGGTTTGCTGGTGCGCGCCAGCGTGCGCCAAAGTAAAACACTGGTGATGACTACACTTACAAACGCAAGCACAGCGAACAGGGCATAGTTTGCTTTAGTTGCGTTGTGTTCACTTAATTCTGTTCTGATCTGCTGCTGATGCGCGGATAACTGTGAGCTAACAATGTTGATGAGTTGCTCAAGATACTGCGTTTTTTGTTGCCACCATTGCTGCGCATTGAACGTGCTCTGCCCGGTTTGTTCGAGTGCTACTAGTACATCATTTAATAACTGATTCTGTGGCTGGGTTTGCAAAGCGGTTATTTGCCTGGCAATGTCTTCGCTAAATGGCGTGTTGACCAGCAGTGCCTGATGGGTGTTGTGTAACGTCGAGAGCTCAAATATGGCGCTGGCACGACTGTCGAGTGTGTTGTTGAGCATGGCATAGGTATGTGCTCTGAGCTTGCCAGCCTGCTCAATAGCCAGGGTCAGGCTGTATAAATGCGTGTTAACCGCATCGGCGGCTATTTTGAGCTCAATCGCCAAAAACAAATCCAGCAATGCATTTATTTTTGCCGTATAGAGTGTCATTGCCTGCTCCCGGGTGAGCAGACGTTGGTCAAACAGGGCTCTTAGGTTCATCAGCTCGGCTGTATTGGGCAATGATGAGAGCAAATTGGGGTTCTGTGCGCTCTGAGCTGCGATGTCCCCGAGTGCTGCGTTGCTGGCATTACGATATAGATTGAGCTGGCTGAGTGTTTCGCCGGAAGCGCGCTCCGACAGGCCAAATGTATAGCCGCGTTCTTTTTGTAAGGCGAAGATGGCATTGCTTATCTGTTGCATATGGCTGACATTATGCAGGCTGTCCTGTGTTGCCACAATCTGGTGATGGGAGGCAAAATAGGCGCGTGAAAATCTGTCGAGTGAGAGTAAACTGACCAGCACCAGTATTAACCAAACAATAATTTTTAATTGCACATGCACGTGTGCTGTCCTTAATGTAGACGTTCAGGCATTTTTAACTATAGTTTATAAACCACCTGTTAATTGGTCATTTGGATGAAAAATCCACCACTTCCGGATAACGAAGCACTGCGATTACAAACGCTGCATGACTTAAAGGCGCTTGATACCCTGCCCGATGCTGAGTTGGACAGGCTCACGGAATTTGCCGCTCATGTATTTAATGTACCCATTGCGCTTATCAGTCTGGTCGACAGCGACAGGCAGTGGTTTAAATCTAAAGTGGGGCTGGACGCAGAGCAAACACACCGGGACATTTCGTTTTGTGGTCATGCCATTTGCCAGGACGAGGTCTTTGTTGTGGATAATGCCCTAAAGGATGAGCGCTTTTTTGATAACCCTTTGGTGACAGGGGAGCTGAGTATCCGCTTTTACGCGGGTTGCCCTCTACGGCACCCTAATGGCAGCCAGATAGGCACTTTGTGCCTGATTGACTTTGAGCCCAGAGAGTTTAACGACCACGATGCGTCAATATTAACTCAGGTCGCTGCGGATGTAGTGGAGCGCTTGGTTAAACTGGCCCGCCAGCAGACATTCAGCTAGTACTGACGCGCTTTAATCTCAGTCACCAAATCGGCTGGCAAGGCAGCCAAAGCCGCTTCGAGTTGCCGGGCAAGTGCACTGTTACTGTGACGGTAGCCAATATACTGCGGCTCGCTGTGAAAGTCTTGCGCCAATATCACCACCGGGAGCCTGAACTGATTGACAATGTGCCCTGCCCATAACCTATCTACCAGTATGGCATCGACACGCGCTGTGGTGAGGATATTAAAGAAAGTTTTTGCATGCTCGTCGTTTTCTTCATAATAAGAGCGCCTGACTAATCTGGCATTCAGCGCTTCGAGTTTTCGATATACCGCTTTGGGGTAAGGGTATTCCGTCGCTAACATGATCCTGGGTGTATCCTGGTGTTTGAACTCTGCCATGCTCTGAAACCGGGCAGCTGATACCGCCAGGCTAAGCTGCCAGGATGTCGCAGAGTCTGAGAAAATGGCCAGTCCGTCCGTTTTATCTACATGAAGTGAGAAATCAGTATCGCCATATTTAACGTTAGCAACGCAGCGTTTAAAGGGGAGTTCGCTGAACTCTACGGTGCGACCCATTGAGCGAGCGGCAGCTCTGATCAGGTCCACTTCCTGGCCACGAGCAATCCCACCGCTATCGGTATAGCTAAACGGACGCCAGCGCTCAAAACAGACGGTGATGGGCTCTGAGGTTGCCCTTTGCTCAGGTTGTGATGCCTGCGCCTGTGCGCTTAGTGATAACTCTGCCAGCGTTGCACAGCATGCTAAGATGAAAAGCAAATAAAAACGCGTCATTGGCTCCTCTGAAAAGCGTTAATATGATTGGGGCGAAAACAGCGACGGCTCATTGCGACGTAAACGCCGCAGTGCCTGGTTCATACTGCGCACCCACTGTGTTTCAACCTGCTTATTACAGGCAAAGCCCAGATAGGAGCGAGACAGGGGCAAAACGACGCGGTAGTGCGCCGGGTCTATGCCAGCCCGTTTGAACTGAAAACGCGCAATAATATCGCCATAGGCGATTAAGTCAATGCGTTTTAGTTTGAGCATTTGTACCAGCTCAAACCCGGAGGCCAGAAAAACAAGGTTGTCTTGTGGCACATTGGACTGGCGCAACAGCTGGTGGCCGATGTCGTTTTTAACCACGCCAATTTTGTAGTTTTTCAGGTCCCTGAGGTCTGAAACTTCGTAGTCGTTTTCTTTATGGCCCATGATGGCCACCTGGTTATCAAGCGAAGGGCCAATAAATTGAAATAACTGCGCCCGCTCCTGAGTATAGGTAATGGAAAATATACAGGTCTTAGGCGAGGTCATGGCCATACGATAGGCTCTGGGCCAGGGCACCAGCATGATATTTCTTCTGTCCAGCGTCCAGCCCAGGTCCTGGTAAATGCGCTCCAAAATGCGAATAGATAAGCCTTCTATCTCACCATTTATGTGATAGTTAAATGGCGGATAATCTTCGGTCACCCAGTCGAGATTGGGCGTATCATAGGTTGCCCCAAAGCTTATCAGTGGATACAGGGCAGCCAAACGTACTAACTGATGCATTGCAACCTACCTCACAATCAGGCCAAACAGGGGTCGGCACAGAGCTGTAAATCGACATAATTTCAGTATAGTACGCTGAGCGTGATTGCACTGCCTGATGCTCAGGTATCGCATCAATCAGTGCAGCTGCTTATCTAAGGAGTTTGATAGAGCGAAAACACGTCGATGGGTGTGCCACTTGGGTCGGTTTCTGGTGGCTTATCCTGGCTGTCGCCAAGCAGCTCATCGATAGCCGCTTCCAGTTTGGCTTTGAGTTCATCAATTTTGTCTTTCAGCTTGTCTTTTTCATGGGCCTCAAGCGCTTTATCGTCAGTTATCTCTTGCTCTGTCAGGTCGAGCATTTCAATTCGGACTTTGAGCTCTTTATAGGCCAGAAAGTCAATGCCGAGGTTATTGAACAGTAAGGCTTCATTGACTTCGTGAGGCTCTACTTTAACCTCGATTGGCATCTCCATGATTTCGCTCATGGTTTCCTGATAGAACTGGATCTGCTGCTGCTTTTCTGGCTGGCTTAAATCGACGCGCTTGTAAGCGTTGTCTCTGGCTACCTGATAGTAGTTTTTGGCCTGCTCAGAAATGCTTTGATAATCCACCCCAACAGAAACCGCAACTTCGTTGTCTGGTCGTGATCGCCCGGCTGCATCCATGGCATCGCTCAGTTGCTGTGTAAAGTGCGTCTGTTTATCCAGTTGTGCCGCATTGTGTGCAGCATATTGATTGGCAGAAAAGGCGCTTTGAGGGGGAGTTGTGTTAATTTTCATTTGGTAATTCCTTTGCACAGTTGGCAATACCTAAGCAAAGAGTGTACCTAAATTTATTTACAGATAGATTTATAAACCTGGTAATAAAAAAGCGAAGTGGGCAGGCCCACTTCGCTTTTGTGTTTTGTTAATCCGTTGGTAACCGGTTATCGGATTACGGACCCTTTGCTTTAGAACTGATAGGTTACCGACAGCTTAACGTTGCGCTCGTTGCCTGGCAGGCCGCCAAGGAACAGCGCTTTGCTGTAATAACGCTCATCCGTCAGGTTCTCAATATTGAGCTGGATTTGGTACTTGTCACCCTGATAGCGCGCCGCAGCATCCCAGCGTGTGTAGCTGTCAATGGTCGCTGTTGGCAGGCCGAATGATGCCGAGTTAACGGTACGCTCATCCACATAGTTCACACCCAGGCTAAGGGTCAGGTTTTCCATAACCGTGGCTGGCAGCTGGTAATTAACCCAGGCGCTGGCCATTTTTTCTGGAACACCTTTCTTCTGCTCTGAGCGCTCCTGGGCACGGATCTCAATCGCGTCCTGCCAGGTGGCGTTCAGGTTTAAATCAACCGACTCGGCCAGTGCCAGGTTCAGGTCGACTTCAACGCCCTTTGATTCATCTTCATCGTCGTAGAAGTATTGCGTAACACTCACGTTGTACTCAGGATCTTTAGGGTCATCGTTGTACAGCGGGTTGGCATAACGCAGGTTAGTACGGCTGGTCTCAAACCAAACGATTGAACCCAGTAAGTCTTCGTCCAGCGCTGTAAAGCGGATCCCCAGGTCCAGTGACTCTGATTCAGAATCCGGGCGGTTTGGTGAAGCCGTTTCATCGGAAAGCGCACCTAAAATACTGTAAGCCGTGCGGCCTTTGGCGACATTAACAAACGCAGATAGCTGAGGGTGAACCTGATAGTTAATACCAAAATTATAGGTCATACCTGAGTCATCTGAGTCCAGTTCTTTGCTGGCTCCTGGCGCACGGTCGCTGCCTTTGTGCTGATAAGCTTGCTCAATGGCAGAGTAGGCGAGACCGGCACGCACGGTTAACTGATCTGTCAGATACAAGACTTCCTGGAAGCTGATCCCATAGGCATCCAGCGACTTATCATAGTTGCTGCGCAGTGACGGGTCATAATCCATAATATCGCCGGTAGCCCAGTTCGGGTTGCGAATATCCAGAATATACGGGATTGCGTTGTCGCCTTTGGCACTGTCGGCATCGTAAGCTGACCAGCTCTTGAGCGCCATTTCCCGGTTTTCATAGTTTACGCTGATAAGGTGTTCACCCATCACGCCACCCAGGCTCCAGCCCAGTTGCAGATCGGCAAAGTATTGCCAGGTTTGTTCTTCAGCAACCTGACGGCGGTATTCCTGACGACGGGCGGCAAAGGGATGCAGTTCGCCATCAATAAGCAGCGGTGCACGAGGGTCCGCATTAATCACGCCACGACGCTCCCAGTACACATAGTTATATGCACCGGTTTGGCGTGCAAACTCAGAGTCATAGCTGCGCCACAATACTTGCTGTGTCAGGGTCGAGTCGTTGTTGATGTGCCAGTCGTGACGTAGTTTAATGCGCAGCTCTTCACCTTCGTTTGGTTTAGACAAAGGCGAGATCAGGTTGCCATCGCCCAGGTCGTAAGGCTTCAGGCCATCGGTAGACTGGATTGAGGCTGCCAGCTGCTCACGTTGCTGCGCTGTCAGTTGTACACCCAGATAGTTTTTGCCATCGTCATCCATTTTGGCATCGTTTGGCAGATCAGCGCCACTCAGGTTACCAGGCGTACCACTGGTGCTGTCCCAGTTCATGATCCGCACCGGATCGCCAATAGAATCGATTTGCAGCGCATCGTCGATATAAGCGGCTGAAAGCAGTAGCTTGTGGCTGGCGTTTACATCAAAGCTCAGGCTGGCATACACTTCGTCTCGGTCTGATTGCAGGTCGCGATAACCGTCGCTGCGCTCATGGTTGGTTACCAGGCGGTAGGCCCACTGATCGTTCAGACCACCTGTGGCATCAAAGCCAATACCATAACTGTTCCAACTGCCTGCTTTGGCACTGATCTCAAAAGCTTCCTGTTGCTGAGGTTTTTTCTCAACCAGGTTGACTACACCACCTGCGGCGCCAATACCGTATAAACCGGTTGCCGGGCCTTTTAATACCTCAATGCTCTCAACATTGGTCATCGAGCGGGTAGGGTTAAAGTTGTTGCCTAAGTCAGCACCGCCATACATGCCATCATAGGTGTAGTTGACGCCCAGGCCACGCACAGTAAGCGTGTCGCCAATGCCATAGTTGTTACCAGCTTGTCCCAGACCACTGACGTTACGCAGGGCCTCCTGAAGCGTTGTGGCGTTTTGTGCTTTGAGTAATTCTTTATCAACCACGACAATGGCTGCTGGCGTTTGCATTAAAGCCATGTTGGATTTAGTGGCTGTGCCTGATTCCAGGATCAACTTATTGTGTTTATTGTAAATACTGATCCGTTCGATGTTTTCGTCAGGGTTCTGAGCAAAAGCCGCAGGGCTGCTCACAGCGGCGCCCAGCAGGGCGATTTTAACGGCATTAGCCAACATATTCGGTGAATTCTTCGAGCGAGAGAATTGCATTTTACACTCCATACAACTAAGGAACCCGGCTTCGGGACTGCAGAGGGAGCGCATACTAACAGTGATTTTAAATGATAACAACTCTCATTTGCGTTTAATAAATGTTGCTTGTGTGGCGAATTATTTGATCTGGTTTACCTGCTGAGAATGAATTATTGATAATTTATTAAATAAAAACAATCGAGTAAAAAAAGTACACAGATCCGATGATTGTTTACACTCACCTGCAACCTGCTCAGAGCACGTCCTCGGAAGCTGGCTAAGGGCTTGTCTTTTCTGCCTCGTCGGCATATTTTGCCTTTACTAGGGCGATATAGTGTTGCAGGTTTTTTTCTTTAGTGAGCTCAAAAGGGTGTGCCAGCAAAGAAATATCACAGACTCTGTCCAGACGGAATTCACGATAGTCATTGCGTAAAAGGCAATGGCCTATAATGGTCCATTTGCCGCCCCAGTACACCAGTCCCAGCGGCTCTATGTCACGCTCACTATAGGCCTCTTTGGCATCTTTGTAATGCAATCGGACCTGGCGTTTTTGTACCACGGCTTCACGTAATGTGCTGCTGAATCTTTGATGATCTTCGGTGTGACCAAAGCTGGCGGCCACATAAGGAAAGTCGTCCAGTTGTTGTTTTAGGTGCTCGGGCAGCGCTGCCTCAATTTTTGCCATGGCGCTGCTGGCATGCTCCGATAATACCGGATCGGTCCAGGCGCTGGCCATGCGTGTACCCAGTAATAAAGATTGCAGCTCCGCCACGGTAAACATCATAGGTGGCAGATCGCATTGCGCTATCAGGTATCCAATACCGGCTTCGCCCTCGATAGGAACTCCTGAACTTTGCAGATGCTGAATATCTCGGTAGATGGTTCGCTCAGACACATTCAGCCGCTCGGCAAGCTGTTTAGCCGTAATGGCCAGACGCCGCCCTTTAAGCAGATTAACCAGCTGAAATAAACGCTCAGATTTGTGCACGACTGTCTCCAAAAAAACGCCGGTACAGGATCCCGGCATTCATACGCCCGGTCAGGTTACTCACTGCAAGGCGTTTGTGCAACTACCTCAGTCAGGGCCAGTGACAGGCTATCTTTGTCGATCAGCGCAGCGAACTGCTGACAGACTGGCTCATGCTCAAAAGCCGCTTGCACACGTTTGGCATCATCCAGCGTATTCCAGTACACAAGGTCGGTGTATACACCACTGTCTGCGTGCTTTGAAACCGAACGGTACAGCAATCCTGGCTGCGCTTTGATATATGCCATAAAGTGTTCATTTTGTTCTAAAAAGTCAGCTTCAGTGACGCCGTTAGCCAGTTTGAAAGTGGCGATTTCCACATAGTTAGTGCTCATGTTTTTGTCTCCTTGTTTAAGTTGGTGACAGTAAAACACGTGGTGGTGTCAGGGAGTGTCAGTAGGGTGCAGTGGGGTGGTATTCCATTTAAACGTTGGCCGGCTCTTGATGCTCGGTTAGACTATGCGCTTTTTAATGTGTGGGGAAGTGTGATGGAATTTACGGCCTGGTTAAGTCTGGCGTTTATATGTTGTGTTGGGGCCATGTCCCCCGGACCCAGTTTGGCGGTTGTGTTACGTTACAGCCTGTATCACAGTGCTCAGCATGGGATTGTTGCGAGTTTATCTCATGGTCTGGGCGTGGGTATTTACGCCAGCTTGTCTCTGCTGGGCCTGGCCAGTTTGATTGAGCAGTTTCCTTTGGTTTATCAGGGGCTGGTGTACGCAGGCGCGGCGTATCTTGCCTATATGGGTTACAAAATCCTCAGCAGTAAAAGCAGCGGTATTGAAGTGGCCAAAGAGCACGATGCTAAAAGCTATTTTGCTGCGGCAAAAGATGGCTTTGCCATTGCTTTTCTCAACCCAAAGCTGGCCATTTTTTTCCTGGCACTGTTCTCGCAGTTTATTGACCCCGAGGCACTGACGCTTAAGACGGCGGTGATCATGTGTATGACAGTATTAGTGATAGATGCGTTGTGGTATTTCTTTGTGTCTGTTGTAACCGCTTCAGCCCGGGAGCGGTTCGATTTAACGGCAAAACAGGCTGTGATAGACAAACTACTTGGCTGCGCATTTTTGTTACTGGCCGCCCGGGTTGTTTATCAAACTATCTAAACATTATTGCCAGCCGTGCAGGCGAACATAATTGCTGACCACATAGACCTTCAGGGTCGGACTGGCGACGGTGTAATGGTCAAATTTCAGCGCCAGTCTGTGTTCGCCCCGACTGGCCACCGAAGCAATGTCGACATGGATGCAATGTCCATTGGGTAACATCAGACTGGCCCCTCTTAGCGTAAACACATCCTGGTATGCACCCGCGTAGAGCGGGAAAGTGTTGATACAGGCTCCGGTGAGTGACAAAGAATCGACATGAAATGATGCCCGGGGAAAGTTCAGCAACAGGCGGACAGACGGATAAGGGGTAAACCGCCAGCTGCGCGGCATACCATGTCCTTCTACGATATGCGGCAAGTCGTCAATAATGGACAACAGCGTCTGGTGATCCGGATGCCACTGATTGTGATTGTTCGATTCCAGCAAAGGTTGAACCGGGAAGTCAACGATATTGGCGGCGCGCAAATGGGTATCGAGCAGGCGCTCACTTTGTGCATAGCTGGCCTCGTGCTGAGCCAGCTCTTCAAGCAGATCACTGGTAAACGCCTTCAGCTCATTGCACAAATTAGTGTGTGCCTGGAATAAATCTAGCTGAGACGTTTCAACCACCTGGTGAATATAGTCCAGCTCATCCTGTGTCAAGTCCATGATAGTAATCACCGCATAATTCGTAGTATGAAATTTAAGCAGGTTTTGTACCAGTTTTAGCGTATTTTTCGCCTGGTTTTTGACACAAGGGGTGCTCTATGACCTGGGCAAAGCGAATAAGCTGCGACTCGACTTCTGCACTCAGACACTGGCCAAAGTTAAGGCGAACATAGCTCTGATAGAGATCAGTGGTAGAAAAGGCATCTCCGCACAGAATGTAAATATGTTCGTTTTTTAGCTGTGCTTGTAATTGCCTGGTATCGACATCCGGCAGCTCTAGCCACAGCACCAGCCCACCTTTTGGGCGATTGAGCTGGATACTGGCACCCAGCAGTGAGGTTAGTGTTTGTATGTATTGATTGCACTGCAACGCAAGCGTGCGGTTCAGTTTTTTAAGATATCGGGTGTAATGCCCCCGGCCAATATAGTCAGCCAGTGCCAGCTGCAGTGGCCGGTTACATCCTAAAGAGCGCACACGGACAAGGTCGCTGTAGCGGTCATAAAACCGTCCCGGTGCACACCAGCCCAGCCTGAATCCGGGCGCCAGTGTTTTGGAAATACTGCTGCACCAGAGGATCCAACCATCCTTGTCAAAATGTTTAACAGGTAAAGGAGGCATGCTGTCATGGCTCAGCTCCCGATAGACATCGTCTTCAATAACCGGGGTTTGATAGCGCCGGGCCATGTCTGCCAGTGCCTGTTTTTGTTGTATGCTCAGACAGTGCCCTGTCGGGTTTTGAAAATTGGCGCTGAGCAAGCAGGCTGCAATTTGCTGGCCCGCCATTGCGCGTTCGAGCTGTACCAGGTCGATGCCATCGAGGTTGCTGGGGATCTCCATAACGTACCTGCCCATAACACTGAGTATATCAAGCAATCCGCTGTAGCATGGCGAGGGAACAGCAACGACGTCTCCCTCTTTGGTGGTCAATTCCAGCGCTGTTTTTACCGCATCCAGACAGCCCTGAGTAATAATCAAGTCCTGTGCGTTTAAGGTAAAGCCCTGTGTTTTCATATGATTGGAAAGTGCTTGTCGCAGCGAAATTTCACCCAAGGGATCACCATAGTTGAACAGCAACTGGTTGCTCCTCATGGTGCGTGCCAGTGAAGCGCGTAATGTTTGAGTGTCTATCAGGGCAGGATCTAGCTGTGCCGTTGCCAAGCCGGATCTGAGTCTTGAAGGAGGGGTTGCAGGTAAAGGACTGACTTTTGCCGTAAATTGGGCATGCTTGATGTCACCTGCCGGGTTGTATTCAAGGCTGACAAAGAAGCCTCGTTTCGGATCTGCGGTAATAAATCCCAGCGATTCAAGGTGGCGATAGCAGGCCATTGCCGTGGTCATACTGACCTGATTGAGCGCACTAAGTTGACGCAAAGAAGGCAGGGACTGGCCATTTTGGTACTCGCCCGCTTCGATGGCACCGATGAACTGCCCGGCCAGTACTTTATATTTTGCTTGCTTAGTCATCTGTTATCTAAAAATTTCCATTTTTTGTATCTGTTATCTAATTACTACCACGCTAAAGTAAGGGACGTAAAGTCAAAAGGAGTCATTATGCAGTCATTCACACCCCGGCAGTTGCCGACTTATGAACACTTGCTCGCAGCGCTCGAACAAGAATGTCAGGCTTTCAGAGAGTCAATCGATACCCGCCGAGTAAGCAATTCGGCGTCTAGTTTACAGCCACGGGAACTGACCGAACAACCGGGCGGGTTTGAAATCTTCAGGCAAGTTTTTAGTACAGAAATCGCCCCACAACTGTCGGCCAGTAATGGGGGGCGCTACTGGGGCTTTGTCACTGGCGGGGCCAATCCGGTTGCCACCTATGCCGACTGGCTCGTGACCTTGTACAACCAGAACGTGTCTAAAGGCGGCGACTCCGTTGCCAGTCAGGTAGAGCGCCAGGCGATTAAGTGGATCACTGAACTATTTGAACTACCCGCGGTATTTGAAGGTGTGATGACCACAGGTGCGACAGCCGCTAACGTATTAGGCGCAATGACGGCCAGGCAGGAAATTGGGCGTAAACAAGGGATTGATGTTGCAAAAGTGGGTTGCAAGGAGTTGGAGTATACCGTGTTTGCCGCCACCCCACATGCGAGTATGGTCAAGGCGCTTGGGCTGGCTGGTTTGGGTCAGGAAAGCTGGGTGCAGGTCGCCTGTGAACCCAACAGTGAAGCCATGGATACCACCGAGCTGGCACGCAAACTGGCGGACTGTCGAGGCCCGGGAAAAATCGTTATCGCCAGCGCGGCAACGGTGACCGGCACAGATTACGACGACCTGGTCCGGGTGGCACAACTGTGCCGCCAGCATCAGGCCTGGTTACATGTCGACGGCGCATTTGGTATTTTTGAACGGCTGCTGGCGGGTCCACAAGGTAAAACCCAGGGTATAGAGCTGGCAGACAGCATCACGCTTGATTGTCACAAATGGCTCAATGTGCCCTATGATTGCGGCATTTTTCTGACCCGCCATCCAAGCACGCTATTTGCCACCTGTAATGTGGATGCCCCTTATTTAGCTAACAGCGATGCCGAGCGGCCCTTTATGTCTTTGGGCATTGAAAACTCACGGCGTTTTCGTGCTTTGCCCGTCTGGGCGACCTTGCTCGCCTATGGCAAGCAAGGGATAAGGGCACAGATCCAGCGTAATGTCGATCAGGCTAATGCCCTGGCAAACTGGATAAACTTATCCGATGGTTACGAATTAAACAAAGCGTGTGAGCTGAACGTTGTGGTGTTCTGTGCGAGCGGTAATAATAAACTGGATACACAAGCGGTGTTGGCCCAGTTAAATGAAAGCGGTCAGGTATTTATGACGCCAGGCATATGGCAGGGCAAGGCGGTGATCCGCTGTGCATTTAGTAACTGGCGCACCGAAATGGAGGATGTTGAACTGGCGATTGCGGCACTCGCCAGACTGGCAAGTTAGCTAAAAAGCGCGGTCCCTGGGATATGAAGGGACCGCAATCAAGGTTTACCTAGCGGCGCATATCGGCGTCAAAGCGCATATATGAGCTGGTGGGGTCGTTTTCTATCACAATCAGCGGCTCCATCATTTTCAATACCGACACTTTCCAGCCATCGTCAAGCTTTGAGCTCGGTGAAATAACAAACCCTTCGGCGCTGAGTCCGGCAGCTGGGGTGTCTGCCATTAAGGTCAATTGCCCCTGATTAAGCTCCCAAGTGTAGGCTCGTGTTTTACCCTCTGTGACCACTTCCGCCTGGCCATTACCAATATGGAAATCTACATACATGGTCTCGTTGCCATTAATGAGTGCAAAGCGCTCGTACATCAGGGTATGGCTATCGAACATAGGTTGACTTGAGCTTGGTTTAACGCGCTGCACTGTGCCTAAGTCGTCGCCGTCTTTCCATTGGATCACATCCCCATTCAGGAACATAGCAAAAATGGTGTCGCTGTCAGCAAGTTGGTTCAGCTCAAAGGTTAACTCAGTTCTGCCTGTACTGGCGTCATAGTTAAAGCTGCCATAATTGATCCCAGCCATAGCAGAGTCTGCACTTTCATAGTCTGCTTCAAAGAACTTGTTGCCAGGCAGGAATGCACTGATCCAGATCCGTTCGCTATCCAGCGGATACTCAACATATGCTCCGACCAAGGGGTTGTTTGTATCTACCAGCCTGCTCAATGTAAAGCTTGGCTCGCCCTCAATATCCAGCGTCAATGTATCCCCCTCTACCATCAGGGTATGTTTCAGTGATTCATCAAAGCCATATACGCCATTGGAGTCAAAAAACAGGTCAACCATAAACTCGCCGGTTTGCTCATTCCAATCGGCATAGCCGACCTCAAGCCCGGCCTTGCCATCGGGATCGGAATCGCTTTTAAGCTCCATATGAACCCACTTACCATCGCGGATCACCACCAAAAAATCTGGCCGAGTCGGGTCGTACCAGGCACCGTTGAGTGGTGTAGTCGTGTAGGCTGGCACAGGGGGGGTTACCATTGCTGCTTTATTGGCTGCTTGCTCGTTAAGATAGTAAGTTTCTTCCATACCTTGGTCACAGTTAGTATCCAGCGGGTAGTTACAAACCTTGATATAGTCGCGATCAAAGCCTTTGAAATCACTTACTGTCACTGAGCCAGATTCATCAGAATGCAGCTTGCCGGATTTAACAGAGAATGTGCCAATTTCGCTGAAGTTAGTGTCGCGGATAACCCGCTTGGTCATACCCATACTATCTGTTTCGTGATCGTAGTGTTTTGTTTCTACTGATGAATTTATATTTAAAAAATAGAATAAACGCAGTCGCAGCCAGCCATAGTCAAACGCTGTTAATACGGCATCAGACTTTGCTAACTTAAGCAGGTACGAACTTTGCGGGTCATCGCTGTAGATATTGCTACCGTGTTGTCGTACGTACCAGTAGTCTCCATCTATGGCGATGACATCAAAGGTATTACTGACAGCAAGCCTGCACATTTGTGAGTCTGCCCCTTCGGGACACTGATAAACATTTTTGTATGTCATGGAGTTGTAATAGCTGTTAATCGAAAGCCGACGTCCATCAAGTGCCCAAACGTTGGTTTGCTCATTTAGGGTTACATAGCTGGTGCCATTTATGTAGTTGTCAAAAAAGTACCTGTTATTGCGTAAGTTTGCGCCTAAATAATTTGTCAACCGGCCCTGTATCATAGTGCTATTCAGAGTGATCTCTTGTTCTGGCATCATGATCCCACTGCGGTGACGGTGTGTTATTGATGCCATTCTGTCGGGTTCGGTGGCAACAATATCATCGGTAATGGCCCAAAATTGGAAGCCATTGTGCAGTGTCTTTAATAGCCAGTACGTGATTGTTCTGGCCTCCATCGTGTCGGTTTTGGCCAACATCACAACCAGATTATTGCCACTGACTTGCCAGCTGAAATCACGTTCGGTGCCGTCCGGCAGGGTAGATTTGCCAGTGCCACCTTGATTGAACACCATTTTACCAGCTTGAGGGACGTAATACTCTTCACCGGCTTTACCGCCCATCAGATAATACATTTGATCAAAATGCCAGGTTCCAGGCATTTGTGCGGCAGTCGGTGTGATGGTATTGTTGCGTACCACCATAGTAAGGTCTTCTGTTGCCGAGACATCTGCATTCAGTATGGTGTCATCATCTGCTTTGATCTCATCATGAGTACCAGTCAGGCTGATTGCTTTAGCGAAGCTATTATCATCATAAATATTAAAAGAAGCCGTTTTGTATCTTGAGTAGCAATAAATAGTTTCATCTTGTTGGTCTTTACAGCGGTAGCGTGGTGAGAAAATACCGTCGCTAAAGGTAACGCTGACCGCGCCGTTAGTAGCCTGTGTCCAGGTAATGGCACCGCTGGTGTGGTCGGTGAATGTACCTGTACCACCTTCGTTGAGTGTCATTTGTGTAAAGTGGCCCCGAAAATAGCGCGTTGAGCCAATCAGGTAGTCACCAACGATAGAGCCTTCGCCGTTATCAACCAGCTTGTCATCCTGCTTGATTTCTTCTTTGGTTTTATCAATTAAAGTGGGGTCAGAGTCGTTGATGGTATTGGTCAGTTCATCCACGGCGCTTTGGCTCGAAACCAGTTCAAAGGTACTGTTGACGTCTGCGGGCAAAGAAAACTTAGTGTCGCCGCTGCCATCGACAACCAGCTTTATCAGCGCAGACAAAGTGAGTTTCTCATCGGCATCAACCCCTACCAGGGCATTGTTCAGCTCGCTGGTGGTTTGTGGCACCCCACCGACGGCCCGCGTAACGAGCGCATATTCAGCGGTGGTTACATTGGTAATGTTTACGCCAAAGTTTTCGCTGCTATTGACTATGCCGTCGTCTCCGGCCTGAGTGGCGACAGAAGCAAAGCTTTCCAGTTGGGAGTAAAACTCAACATTTTGCTGGTTTGTACCGCCATTCGCTTTGATGCGGATCAGCTGATTTACCGCCGAATCATCGATATCCAATTGAACGGTGTAGGTGCCGTCATTGCCGGCCGTCGCCGGGAAGGTTTCATCGCCTACGTACACCATCAGTGATGCATTCGCCACGGGTGCGTCGGTGACTATGCCGGTTAGCGTGACGGATCTGACTAAGCGTTTTACGGTGAAGTTTTTCGTTGCGGTGGCCGTTGCACCATCGTCATCGGTTACAGTAACGGCCAGTATCATGGCTGTATCTTCAGTGACATCCGGTGTTGTAAAGCTTACATCACTGGTCGTGCTGTTGCTGAGGGTGACCGATGGTCCTGTGCTGACACTCCAGCTGTAGCTGACAACCTGGCCATCGCTGTCAGTTGCGCTGGCCTTGAGTGATACCGCGGTGCCCTCCAGCGCTTCACTGTCGCCAGTAATGCTGACTGTGGGAGCCTGGTTATTTGTGCCTGGATCTGGATTCGGGTTCGGATTGGGGCTGGGAGAGGATCCACTGTCTGAGGAGCCTCCACATCCAACCAGTATGGCTGTCAGGCAAGAAGCCGCCAGCAATAATTTTAGATTTTTCATAAACACACCTGTTCGATTTAGCGAAATAAACTCGCCCTTCCTTTGGTTGTAAAATGAGCAGGGTAAGCATAGTTTATAAGTCAGAAAAGGGAATGCTAATTCAGCTTAAATTCAGCAACACGTGTGCTGTAGCACATTGGCTTAGTTCGCGCTTAACGGCCTTAACTATTGCGCGTTTTTTGCTCAGCTGTTGTCAATTTTTGCAATGTTCTTCAATTGGTGGGTTGCAAAGCCTTGAGATGATCATAGACTAGGGCATACCTTGCTTCGTCATTGCGCCTTTTGCAGGCGTGAGCACGCAGATGCAATACCACAATAACAATAACGAGCGCGAATTTGCCGGCTTCACATCAGGTAAGGTGAAGCCGCAGGGGATAGACGAGAAGTCCATGGATTTTATTCAAATTGGCGAATATCGCCTCTACCATCAAACCAATGAACTTATTAAGGATGAGCGCAGCATCACATTGGATCCTCGGCTGCTGTCATTGCTGACATTCCTGGTTGATAACCCCAATCGCATTATCGGTCGGGATGAATTACAAGATGCCATCTGGCAGGGCTCCATAGTAACGGATAATGCCATTAATAAGCTGGTGGCGAATCTGAGAAAGGCATTTTGCGATGATCCTAAGTCGCCGCAATATATACAAACCGTGCCCAAACAGGGCTACCGCTTTATTGCGCCCATCAGTATTGGGGTTGATGACAATACGCCGTCAGCCAGGCAACCCACAGCGCAAAAGCGCTTGCCAGGATGGTATTTACGCTTGGGTGTTATCCTGTTTGTTGGGCTTTTGGGTAGCTTTATCTGGCAACATGTTAATACGCCCAAGGCACAGTATGGCGAAAGCCGGGCGCTGAGCCGTGTCAGCGGCGGCAAATTGTTTCCTGTTGTGCTGGCAGAGCAAGCCCATGTTGCATTTTTGAACGTGACCGCAACGCAGGGTCGTCGCTTGTGGGTGGCTGATTATGCAAGTGTCGGTAGCGCGTTACCAAAGCCGATTGAGGCGCCCGATTACCACCTGCAACAATTATTGGGTAGCCAGGGCGAGTACCTGGTTTTTAAAGGCTACTACAAGGAGCAATGTGGCTGGTTTAAAGCCAGATTAGACATCGCTGGCCAACAACTGTCGCCGCCCTCCGAGGCATTATATAACTGCGACCTGATTTATCACGACAGCATTTATGTGGCCGATTCAGATATCATTTATGCGCTGGCCCATGAACGCCGATTTGAGCATAAAAATGAGTTGTATGCGCTCAGTTTTACCTCCCAAATCAAAAAATTACCGACCAATTTGGAACCAAGCTGGCGATTGGCGTATCTTGACGCTCATCCCGATACGGCCCAATTGTTGCTGACGGCACACACCAATGATGGTAACAGTCGGGTGCTCAGCTACGAGAGCGAGTCGGCACAACAAGTTTTGCAGCTGTCGCGGACCGGATTAATGCATGGCGCTATCTGGGACCACGACCATCAGGGGGTTGTTTTCTCCTCTTCCAGCCCGCGTACTCAAATGTATCATCAGACATTTACTGAGAGCGAGCCGACCTTACTGAGCAGTCTTAGCGACAAAATCTGCTGTAATATTGCCCGTCATGGCAATGGCGTGGATTATATTTTTACCACCTATGACAAAAACATTGAACTGCAGTGGCTGGAAACCGGATTTGTGCTGGACAACAGCAATGGGCTGGACCGTTCACCACGCTTAGCGCACACAGATCCGGGCGTGTATTTTATTTCTGATCGCTCTGGCAGCTCTCAGGTGTATTATCAGCGCCCGCAGGACCAGGCCAGGCCGCTTTCAGCGCTCCCTGAACATGTGCGCCTCAGAGATATGACATTGTCACCCGACGATGAACTGTTGCTGATCAACCACGATAATCACGCCATGTGGCTGATCTCAACCAATGAAGCGCAGCAAGACAACACCCTGTACTTTGATGGTTATATCTATCAGCAAAGTTGGCTGAGTAACAGTTTATTTGCGCTCTCAGTGAAACAGAATGAGCAAAAACGGGTGCAAATCTACAATCGTCAGATGCAGCTGGTGGCGCAGTTGCCACAGGGGTGGATGATTGCACTAACAGACTCGACAACGCCACAGTACGTTTATCTGACCGACAAAGAGCATATGCTCTATCGTTTTCCTTTTGCCAGTATTTTA
Source organism: Pseudoalteromonas rubra (assembly GCF_000967655.1). Lineage (GTDB taxonomy): Bacteria > Pseudomonadota > Gammaproteobacteria > Enterobacterales > Alteromonadaceae > Pseudoalteromonas > Pseudoalteromonas rubra_A. Next base: position 103,482 of record NZ_JXYA01000018.1, on the reverse strand, counting down.
AATGGCATAGAGCGCTCTGCAGGTGAAAAAATCGGACAGCTGGAGGCGTTTTCAAGCCTGGAGCTGGAAAATGGCAAGGTCTATCTGATGACCAAAGAGTGGCATGAGCTGGTGCGCTACAGCCTGAGTGATGAGGGGTTACAGCCGCTGTCGCGTCAGGACATAGGGGCATATATGGGGTTTGATGTCCGTGACGGACAGGTGATCTATGGTCGTAAAGCAGCGTTTCGCAGCGACGTGTACAGCACCGTTGCGAGGTAACTGGTAGCGCGTGCCTTAATCGTGCAACGCGCTTTGTATTATGTACTATCACCACCGATAGGTGTAGTTGAGCTTCACGGCGGTTTCACTGAATCGCGCTTGCTTGTCGTGCCAGCCATCCTCTAAGTCGTATCCTTTATTAATACTCAGCTGATAGAGCTCATCCGGTGCCGGTTCATAGCGCAACCGGCTAAACAGCGAGAAGCTGTCAGACTGGGTGTTATGTTGAAACAGGGAATTCCACGACCATTCGCTGTTGAAGGCAATATTCACTTTCAAACGGGTGTTATACATGTTGCTTTTCTCGCCCGCGCGCTCGTAATAGTACATATGACGTCCAAGCTGCACATACAAGTGCTTGTTTGGACGCGTATTTATGGTCAAGCTGAGGCGCTCTAAATCAGCATCAAAAAAGTCGCCTTTAACAACCCGGCCGCTGACGAAAACAGGTCGATCACTGGCGCTTTCATAGTACAAGTTCCACTGATTATAATCATACTCGCCTGTGGCAAATTGAATGTTATCGCGGAATTTAAAGGGGTCTTTGAGTACCTTTTCGTGCATTTCATAACTGATATGAAAGTAGTCATTAGACCGGGTTTGTATGACCAAAGGTTGCAAAAACAGCTGCTGGCCTTTCTTTTCGCCTTCGGTACTTTCCCAACGCTTATAATAGGCTCTGACCTGGTAAAGGTTAAGATTATCTCCGAGCCAGCCTGTTTGCGGACGAACCCGGTAATGGCTGGTGAGGTGGTAGTATTTCAGGTCGGTGCGATTAACAAAGCCCAGCGCCGGGTTAAAATCCTTACCGATATAGCGATATTTGGCATTCAGGTAAAACTTATCATTGGGCAGCAAAAGCGCCAGACCATAAGACTTGCTGTCACTGTCGGGTGTGTCGTCTGGCACGTCAATGGACTGATAAAAGGCGTTAGCAATCAATTGCTCTTCACCAAATAATAAATCGTCAAAGCGATAATCAACCCCAGTCAGGGCATGACTGGCACTGTCATCGGCGCTGCCATGGGTGAGTATGGCACCGAGCTGGTGACGCTCGCCAATATGCTGTTTGGCTCTGGCGACACTGAGCTGAGTGGTTTCGTCACTATTGCCGTCTTGTTCCTGATTGACGCTTAATATGCCTAAGTCGGTATTACCCACACGACCCGTTAATTTGGTACCCCAGTTAACATCCAGAACGCCCGATTGCGGTCCCTGACCTATACGCCGCGAATAAAAGGGCATGCCGTTATAATCGTCATCATCCATGCCACCAAAGCGGAAGATTTGACTGTCCTGCAAAAAGAAGTCACGCTTTTCGCTGTAGTACTGACCAAACCGGGTCATGTTCATTTCGATTTCGTCGACATCGGTCCCGGAAAAGTCGGTATTGAGTGTGAGCTGACCGGTCAGGCTGGGTGTAAATCGGTAGGTGGCGTCCAGGGAGGGCTCAAAGCTGCTCTCATCGAGCGTATCCTTGTAGGCCAGTCCTGGCTTAACTTCAACTCCCAACCCCTGGTCCAACTCGCCGAGCCCGGAAATGGGCGCAGTTTGTGACGCATGCCAGCCTGCTGAGTTGGGGTTGTTAAGATTCCAGTAAGATTGCACGTAGGGGCTGGAGAGCTTATGGCGTAACTGTAACCCCCAGTTCTTGGCATCCGGGTCAAAGGATAAAGACTGCATGGGAATGGCAATCTCTACCGTCCAGCCATCTTGCTGTTGCTGTGTTTTGGCATACCACAGAGTTTTCCATTCGGCGATATATTCCGTACCGTTCACCAGGCCATCTTCGCGCACGCCAGAGGGGGTAACATGAAATAAGTAGCCATCGGATTTATCGTGATTGGTATCCAGGATCAGACCAAAATAGTCTTCATTCCAAATCCGCTCGCCCTGGGTGAGTACCCGGTCCACTATGGTGTTAGCTGGCTGAGTGATTTTGGCGGCAACATAAAAAAAGTGTTCATCGTAGGCCACATAGGCGGTGATTGGGTATCTGGGCGTACCACCCACGGTTGGCCGGAATTCAACAAACTCGGTGATCACACGGGCGTTGTTCCATTCATCAGGCGCAAGTTCACCGTCTATGTTCGGGGCTGTAGCAAGCCGTGGGATAGCGGTGTCGCTCTGGGTAAACTGCTGCCAGGGTCGAATGGGTTCTGATGTTTGCTGCGCTGCGCTGCAAGTCGTGTAAAGGGTGCATAGTGCTAAGCTTAGTGCGTTCAACTTATTCATTGTTTTATCCGTTTCGTAAAAAGCTGGCTCCATTGTTGTTGCAGCGAAAATAAAAAGCGTGAAAAAGGCGCGAAATGAGGTGACAAAGTGGGGAAATTATGTGACTAATACCTGCCTAACTTAATGAATAAACTGGTTTTAAATTTTTAGTATGTAAAAAGGACAGCTTATGCACTATCCAGCCCCTTTAACCTCTGGCAGTACCATTGCGGTAACTGCATTTTCCAGCGGTGTTGCAGCGCCCCTGCACGCCCGCCTTGAGCTGGTGCTGGGTGACCTGGCTCGGCGTGGGTTTAATGTGCTCGAAGGTCGTTGTTTGCGTGAAGACCAGTTGCATGTTAGTGCGCCTGCAGCGCAGCGAGCCGATGAACTGATGCGATTTTTGCTCGACGACCAGGTGGATGCCATCATGGCGCCCTGGGGCGGAGAAATTGCCATGGATTTGTTACCTTTGCTGGACTGGCAAGCATTAAAGCAGGTGCGACCAAAATGGCTGATGGGGTTTTCTGATATCAGCACAGTGCTAAGCGCATTTATCAGCAAACTCGGCTGGGCAAGCGCCCATTGTACGAATCTGATGCAATTGTCGCTGGCACAAAGCGATCCATTGACAGCCAATACCTTTGCGCATTTGCAAACGCCAACAGGTGAAGCCTTTACTCAGCACAACGCACCGTTTTTTGAGCAGGGCTTCAGTAACTATGCGCAAGACAGTCATGCTGTATTTAACCTTACTGAACCAAGCCGCTGGCAGTTGCTGGGGGAGGAAGCAAACAGTACAAAACCGGTGTCTTTTCAGGGCCGGTTGATTGGCGGGTGTCTGGATACGCATATGCTGATGTATGGCTCTGAGTATTTTGATCCCCAGTCGCTGCTCAACAGGCACCCGGACGATAAGCTTATTTTTTATTTTGAAAACGCCGAGCAGTCACCGACAGCTTACTACCGGGCGTTGCAGAGCCTGAAATTACGCGGTGCGTTTGAGCATGCCGCCGGAATTCTGGTCGGTCGCAATGCGGTATCCGGTATGGCCGGTAAAGCTTTTGATGGAGAAACTGCGGTGAAAATGGCACTGGGCGACCTGTCAGTCCCCATAGTCACGGGTGTCGATATTTCACATATTGCCCCCAATCTGGTGGTAATAAACGGGGCGCTTGCAGAAGTTTCATTTTGTGGCGAGCAGTGGACGCTGGTTCAGCACTTACGTTAGCCTGCGGTATGCTTGCAAGGGGCGGGCGTTGCTCGTCCCGAAAATCTGTTACTGGTCGTAAAACACCTCTGGTTCGGTAAAAGGTCCTTCATTTTATTCATCTTTTGGTTTTACAGTGCCTGCGCTGGTTTATCGTTTTAGGAACGCAAGGGCATGATGATCAATCGCGTATTACTGGTTTTATTCTCTTTTATTTCTCTGATCCCGACATTAACTCTGGCAAAGCAAACTGCAAATAAGCAGCTTGCTGAGCAAAGTGTGGTGATGATCTCGCTCGATGGCTTTCGCTGGGATTATATCGAAAAGCACAAGGCAAAAAACCTGGCTTCAATCGCTGCACAGGGGGTTCGAGCCGAGTATCTGGAGCCTGTTTACCCAACCAAAACTTTTCCCAATCACCTTTCTATTATCACCGGATTGCTGCCGTCCAATCATGGTATTGTTGGCAATCATTTTTGCGACAGCGCGCGCGATCAGTGCTATAGAATGGGCCGCGGTCAGGACGACAGCTCCTGGCTTAAAGGGATCCCGCTTTGGAACTTAGCTGAAATGCAAGGCTTAAAAGCCGCAACCTATTTCTGGCCCGAATCGGATGCCCGCATTAATGGCATGACACCTAGCTACTTTTATCATTACTCAAAGCACAGTGACTACCAGCAACGCATTGACCAGATAGTGCAGTGGCTGAAGCTGCCAGCGCAAACGCGCCCTCGTTTTGTTGCCGGGTATTTTTCACTGGTGGATACCATGGGACACGACTTTGGCCCGGATGCACAGCAAACCTATCAGGCGGTGCAAAAGGTAGACAAGCTGATTGGTCAGCTTGCGAGACGCATTCAGCGCGAGGTTGAACAGGATGTGAACCTGATCATAGTGTCGGATCACGGCATGGCGCAGCTCGACCCGGAGCAGCGTTTGCAGCTGTCTGACTTAGGGGGCGACCTCGGCGATTTTATCGTTAAAAACAGCGGTACTCAGGTTTGGTTGTACAAAAAGCCAAAGGCAACGTTAGACCTCGATGAGGTGCGTGCTCAGCTGATGCGCAATGCCCGTGGTCGCTACGACATTACCAGTGAAGCAACCTTGAAAAGCCGTGGCGTTACCATCGATTCAACGACTGCCGACATAGTGATTGAAACGCAGGCGCCGCGCTATTTTGCCTATGATGATAAAGATAAGCACTACGGCACTCATGGCTTTGCAGTTACACCCGATATGCACGCCACCTTTGTCGCTGTGGGTCCTGCGTTTAAACAGGGCGTAGAAATTGGTCCGGTGAAGAATCTGGATATTTACCCGGTCGTGGCGCAGATCCTGGGTCTTGAATTACTGTCTGATATAGACGGCACGGGCGCGTCTTTATTACCGGCGCTTCGACATTAATGAGTGCATAGGTAGATTTGAATGGGACAGTGGTTTAGTGATGTAGGCCTGGGATTTGCAGGGCGGATGGCACAGTGAACTCAAATGAACGATTGGTTTTCTGAATTATTCCTGAGTTACTCACAAGATAGTCACAAAATCTGTGGGTAATAACTAAATGTTTAAAAGAAACAATGGTTTAATAGTTATTTTTACTGTGCGTGAACGGTCACATAATGAGCGCATTGCCCACAAAAAAGGCTGCCCGGGGCAGCCTTTCCACTGTGCTCTTAAAGCTTACAGCGACAGATTATTTAAAATCTCGTCGTCTACGCCATTTGGCAGTGTCACTTTAAGCTTAGGCGTGCGAGCCATTTCGCGTTTAATTGCAAAGTTGGCTTCTTCGTTGCGAGCCCAGCTGCGACGTGCAATACCATTGTTCACATCGAACAACAGCATAGACTTAAGACGACGCTCAGCATCGCTGCTGCCATCCAGCACCATACCAAAACCGCCGTTGATCACTTCACCCCAGCCAACGCCACCGCCGTTGTGGATAGACACCCAGGTTGCACCACGGAAGCTGTCACCAATCACGTTGTGAATGGCCATATCCGCCGTAAAGCGGCTGCCATCATAGATGTTTGAGGTTTCGCGGAACGGTGAATCTGTACCACTTACATCGTGGTGGTCACGGCCCAGTACTACAGGGCCAATGTCGCCCCGTGCAATTGCATCGTTAAAGGCTTTGGCAATTTCCATACGACCTTGTGCATCGGCATACAGAATACGCGCCTGTGAGCCCACCACCAGTTTGTTTTGCTTGGCATCTTTGATCCAGGTGATGTTGTCCTGCATCTGCTGCTGAATTTCTGCCGGAGACTCTGCCATGATCTTGTTCAGTACCTCTGCCGCGATAGCGTCAGTTTTATCCAGATCGGCCGGGTCGCCAGAAGCACACACCCAGCGGAATGGGCCAAAGCCGTAGTCAAAGCACATAGGGCCAAGAATATCCTGCACGTAAGACGGATATTTAAAGTCGATGCCGTTTTCAGCCATGACATCGCCGCCGGCACGGGATGACTCTAACAAGAAGGCATTACCGTAATCGAAGAAATAAGTGCCACGGGCAGTGTGCTTGTTCACCGCATCGGCATGGCGCTTCAGCGTAGCCTGCACTTTTTCTTTGAAGACCTCAGGCTCTTCGCGGATCAGTCGGTTAGACTCTTCAAAACTGATATCGACCGGGTAGTAACCGCCTGACCAGGGGTTATGCAGCGACGTTTGATCTGAGCCCAGGTGAATGAAAATATCCTGCTCATAAAAGGTTTCCCAGACATCGACAATGTTGCCGATGTAGGCAATTGATACCACTTCTTCGTTCGCCTGCGCGGTTTTAACGCGCGCAACCAGCTCATCCATGTTGTCGATCAGTTCATCTACCCAGCCTTGCTGGTGACGCTTAGTGGCAGCAGCAGGGTTTACCTCGGCACAGACTGTAATACAGTTAGCGATGTTGCCCGCTTTAGGTTGTGCGCCACTCATGCCGCCAAGACCGGCGGTCAGGAAGATCTTGCCTTTCGGGCTGTCGCCTTGTTCAAGGACTTTACGGAAGGCATTCATGACGGTGATGGTGGTGCCATGAACAATGCCCTGCGGACCAATGTACATGAAAGAACCCGCCGTCATCTGGCCGTACTGAGTCACGCCCAGTGCATTGAACTTTTCCCAGTCATCAGGCTGTGAGTAATTCGGGATCATCATACCATTGGTGACAACAACGCGCGGCGCGTCTTCGCTTGACGGGAACAAGCCCATCGGGTGACCAGAATAAATGTGTAGAGTCTGGTCACTTTCTATTTCGCTCAGGTACTTCATGGCCAGCAGATACTGTGCCCAGTTCTGGAATACCGCGCCGTTACCGCCGTAAGTGATCAACTCCTCTGGATGCTGGGCAACTGCCGGATCCAGGTTGTTGTCGATCATCAGCATGATGGCTGCGGCTTGCTGACACTTAGCAGGATAATCGCTGACAGAACGCGCTTTAAGGTCATAGTTAGGCTTAAAGCGGTACATGTAAATACGGCCGAAGTTTTTCAGCTCTTCGGCGAACTCAGCCGCCAGCTCCTGATGCCATTCTTTCGGGAAATAGCGCAGGGCGTTACGCAGCGCCAGTTGCTTTTCGTCGGCTGATAAAATGTCTTTACGCTTGGGGGCGCGGTTGGCACCAGCCGGGTAAGGCTTAGGCGCTGGCAACTCGCTGGGGATCCCTTGCTTAATTTGGTCCTGAAAACTCAGTGTGGTGGTCATTGTTATTTTCCCCTTAGTTAACCGTAAATGCTTGTGACTTAACCAATGCTACCATGTGATCAATGTCGGGTTTAAGCAGTCTGTCTTCTTCAAGTTTGGCGACTTTGCTGCGGATCAGCGCAAAGTTCTCTTCAATCAGGTCTGAGCAAGTGTTAGGACGTCTGAACTCAATGGCCTGAGCGGCATACATCAGCTCAATGGCAAAGATTTTTTCCAGGTTGCCCAGGATCTGGTTCAGTTTACGACCCGAGATACTGCCCATAGACACGTGGTCTTCCTGGCCCATAGAGGTGGGCACGCTGTCTGCCGACGGCGGGAAGCACAGTGATTTGTTCTCAGTGACCAAAGCTGCGGTGGTGTACTGCGGGATCATCATGCCCGAGTTCAGACCGCCAGAAGTGGTCAATAAGCGCGGCAGGCCGTGCAGACCTTCCAGCAGCAAATAGCAGCGGCGGTCTGAAATGTTACCCAGTTCAGCTGCGGCGATTGAGGCGTAATCCAGTACCATGGCCAAAGGCTGACCGTGGAAGCTGCCACCCGAGATGGCTTCTTCGCTGCTGATCACAATCGGGTTGTCGGTCACTGAGTTCATTTCAATCTCAGCCAGCTCTTTAAGGTGGTTGTAGGCGTTGCGAGACGCACCGTGCACCTGTGGAATGCAGCGCAGTGAATACGGGTCCTGTACGCGGTCGCACTCTTCGTGGTCGGCCATATTTTGTGAGTCTTTGAATAAACGGCGCATGCGCTTGGCCACTTCCAGGTTACCGGCAAAGGCGCGAATTTGGTGCAGCTCTTCACGGAACGGCGACTGGCTGCCCTGCATACCTTCGATACTCATGGCACCTGCCACGTCAGCTAAGTCCAGAAGATAGCGCATTTTGGTCAGCGCGGTGATGGCGTGTGAGAGAATAAACTGAGTGCCATTGATCAGCGCCAGACCTTCTTTGGCGTGCAGCTCCATTGGCTCCAGGCCATGTTCTTTTAGTGCTTCGGCCGCAGGTACGATTTTGTCGCCCTGCCAGAATTCACCTTCGCCAAGCAGTGGCAGGAATAAGTGAGACAGTGGCGCAAGGTCACCTGATGCACCCACTGAGCCTTGCTCCGGCACCACTGGGATAAGGTCCAGCTCAATAAACTTCAGCATACGCTCCACGGTTTCCAGGCGAATACCTGAAAAACCCTGACTCAGCGCATGGACTTTGGTGATCAACATCAGCTTAGAAATGGGCTTAGCGATTGGCTCGCCAACCCCAACAGCATGAGTGATAAGCAGGTTTTTTTGCAGCAGATTGGTCTCTTCTGGTGAGATTTGCGTGTCGCACAGCGGACCAAAGCCGGTGTTAATACCGTACACAGCCTTATCTGAGGCGGCCATCACTTCCACGTTACTACGGCTGGCGTTGATTTTATCCAGTGCTTCCTGACACAGTTCGGCTTTAATGCTGCCGTCGGCAATGCCGTTGACTGTGTCCAGGTCCAGACGATCGATACCATATCTAAACGTCATTTTATTCTCCTAAATATCATCTTGTTACATGCAGATGGTGTTTTTATCCCGCAATCCTAACTTGCTGTGGTAGTTTTATAAATGCATAATTATCGTAATTCATTCCGGTATTTTCGAACTAAAAGTATCGAACTAAAAGTGCCGAACTAAAAGAGGTAAATAGGCGTGCAGGTACAAGACGTTGATTTAAGACTACTGAGGATCTTTGTCGCTATTGTGGAGTGTGGCGGACTGTCGGCTGCGGAGTCGCGCCTGAACATCGGCCGTTCGACCATTAGTTCGCACCTGTCGGATCTCGAAGTACGGCTGGGCCTGAAATTATGCAAACGTGGGCGCAGCGGCTTTGAGCTGACCGAGCCGGGTAGGGTGACCTATCAGGCATCTTTAGAGCTGTTACAGCAATGCGAAGCCTTTGCCAGTACTGTAGCCAGTTCTAAAAACGAACTCTCTGGGCGGGTGACCATTGCCACCATAGATACTATGGTCAGCGATCCCCGCTGTGGCGTGGCGCGGGCCATTTCGGCGCTCAAGGCGCGCGGTGGCAATATTCAGTTTGATATCCAGGTATGTGAAGCCCGTGAAGTCGAAACTTCCGTAGTGAACGGCCGCTCTCTGGTGGGGCTGGGCGTGAGCCGCCATCAGCTACGCGGCCTGGACTATTATCCGCTGCATAACGAATACAACTATTTATATTGCGCGCAGGGTCACCCTTTGTTTGAACTGCTGGAAGATGATATGGCCGAAAGCGACAGTGCAAAGCTAGAGGCCTTACTGGCCGAGGCCGAAGTGATCACCAGTAACTACCTGCGCGATAAAGAAGTACGCAACGATGGCCTTAACTACCAAAACAGCGCCATCGCTTATCACGATGAAGGCATTGCCCACTTAATATTGTCTGGTGAGTTTATTGGTTACCTGCCCGAGCACTATGCCAGCTACTGGGTCGATAAAGGCATATTCAGAGCCATACAAGCAGAAAAATACGCCTATCAGATCCCGGTGATGCTGATCACGTCAAAAAGCAATAGCGCCTCACCATTGGCTGAGGCGCTGATAGAAGAAATAAAGCGGGTGCATGTAGGTGATGACCAAAAGCTAATTGGATAGGTGAGGCTCTTGGGCATTTTTGGTAGAGATAATCATCATGGATAGTAAGAGGCCACTGTTAAGTGCCCAAGCTATATAAACCAAAGCCTCATAGCTATCATAAATTATCGTAATGCTTCTTAGCCCTAGTAAATGACGGGCTAGATGCTCGATTAAAGCCAAAAAGGCAATCACACCTGAGTATAAAAATAGCCAATGAAATAATCCATCAAAATTAGTGAGTTTAATTTTTTTAGAATTTGAAATCATTCTTGATATTTGTACTCTGAATATCAGAATGAAGAAAGTCATGATACTAAATAAAACTTGTGTTCCAAAAATTAATGCACCTTGATACTTTCTGTTCTCATCAGTAACCTCTAAACTCAGTAGCCCTGAAATAAAAACAATATACTCAGCTAAGGTCATTAATAGAATGAACAGGGTAATATGTGAAGAGTTCACGTCCTTTGTATATGTGTTGTATATATAGCAAACCAAGAGAAATATCAAGTAGAGAGGTGCGACAGTATTGTTGTCCCAAAGGTAGATGTAGAAAAAAGCTATCGTAACTATACTCAATAGTATTAAGTTTGAAAGCTTCATGCCCTATCCCTCATGATGTTTTTTCGAGGATGAATATTTGTACCTGAACTTGGCTATTGATGGCTTGTCTGGCTTAAATGCTCCAGCTGCCGATATGTTGGCACACTCTAATTTAGAGAGCTTATTACTTTCGATGAGATAGATTTTTTTATGGGGCGAATTATTTTTCTTGAAAGCACTTTTTTCAATTGAATTTTGGTTCTTGCGTTTTTCACCAAGTAATCGATATATAAATATTTTAACCATCTTCATTATTCATCATCCTTTATTTCAGAGGAGCTGGAGCTCAAATCGCCACCAACACTTTTAATCTGATTTAGCAAAGAGCGTGTATCTATTTTACAAAGCATCAGCCAGCGAAAAAGCTGTTTAGACTTTATGTCACTGACACCCTGCTCATAGTTACTGATTGTCTTACGGTCGCACTCTAACTTTTTTGCCATCAGTTCCTGGGATATGCCGGCGTTTTTCCTCATTGCCTTTAAATCATCGCCATCAATCACGTCCTTTTTTTCCTTTTTTTATTGGAATGCGGAGACTTTTCCACATTCGAATGAACATAATCTTAACAAGAAAGTCGCAATGTTAATACAAAAAGGGAACATGTCAAACTGACTTAAGTTAGAGATATCAATTTATTTCGTTGCAATCGCAACACTAACAGCCGTGCGGGACTGTAAGTTACACGATATTTCTTAACGTTAAAAAGGTCAACAGGGCGTTTACATTGAGAGCGGTTTTTCCAACAGATTAACTCGATGGATGTGCCTGAAACGCTGCTTTTCAGGTGTATCTGATAAAAACACGGTCAGCGCTTGTGCAGGCCAATATACAAGCGTGTAAAAGGATTAGGCTATGAAAAACGATGCATTTGCCAGAAAGCAGAGAATTAACAAGCTGATGGGACGTTTGCAGTGCAACCTGCGAAACTTACGACACAAAAACAAGCTCTCCCAGGCTCAGCTTGCCGCTAAGCTTAACGTGGATCAGTCTACCATTAGTAATTTTGAGTCGGGCCGCTCTGTGATGACCATAGAGCACGTATACGAATTATATTTGATGTTTGGTGAAGACTTTTCCTGCCCGGAAATCTTGTTTTCTGAGCAAAACAAGACCAAAAACAAGGATGAATGTTTTCAGGAATAAAGCCGTAAACCGGGCGAAGTACTCTGGTCTGGCCGCCTTATCATCGTAAGCGTCGCCTAAACCTCACCTAGCTACTGAATACGCTCGACTTATAAAGTACAGCTCTGATCTCAATTCGGAGCTGAACATGCCTAAACATAAAACCGCACAGCAGTGGCTGCAACTTATCGAACAACAGGAACTCAGTGGTTTGTCTGTCAGTGATTTCTGCTCGCAGCACAATCTCAGTACCAAGTCTTTTTATAATCGCTGAAGTAAGCTTCGTACTAAAGAACCACCTGAGTCATCTTTTATTCCCCCTGGCCAGTAGATAAGGTTTTTTTGTTACTCAGAGCTTGGCCCTTCTCCTTGCCTGTTAAGTTAGTCAGAGAAGCCAATTTAGTGAGAAATGTAAGTGGGCGTATCTTTTTCATTTTTCGTCATCCTTTAACTTTGACGCATCATAGCGGTTTAAACTGCCATGATGCGTCTGATTTTTTTGAGTAAAGAGTGTGTATCTATTTTGCATATGAAGCGTCTGGCTTTACCGCTTAAAAGCACCTGAGACGTGAGGATCATTAGGTTCATAAATACCGCAACCCGATACTAATTCCTCCTGGCCAGCTGATAAGGTTTTTTTGTTACTCAGAGCTTGGCCCTTCTCCTTGCCTGTTAAGTTAGTCAGAGAAGCCAATTTTTTGAGAAGTGTAAGTGGGCGTATCTTTTTCATTTTTCGTAATCCTTTAACTTTGACGCATCATAGCGGTTTAAACTGCTACTGAGCTGTCTGATTTTATTTAGTAAAGAGTGTGTATCTATTTTGCATATGAAGCGTCTGGCTTTACCGCTTAAAAGCACCTGAGACGCGAGGATCTGTAGGTTCATAAATACCGCAACCCGATACTAATCCCTCCTGGCCAGCTGATAAGGTTTTTTTGTTACTCAGAGCTTGGCCCTTCTCCTTGCTTGTTAAGTTAGTCAGAGAAGCCAATTTAGTTAGAAATGTAAGTGGGTGTATCTTTTTCATTTTTCGTCATCCTTTAACTTTGACACATCATAGCGGTTTGAACTGCTATGATGCGTCTGATTTCATTGAGTAAAGAGTGTGTATCTATTTTGCATATGAAGCGTCTGGCTTTACCGCTTAAAAGCACCTGAGACGTGAGGATCATTAGGTTCATAAACCCCGCTGGATCAGATTCGGCCTCGATGCTAAAAAACCAGACGCTTGTCTGGTTTTTAGGTTTATACCTTGTGCTGTTTAACGCACTGCCTTGTATTTAACGATGTGCGTTTGGCATAGAGAGAACGCACAACAAAGTAACACTCAGTGATTAAGGCTCAATGGTGGTGACGCACTGTTCAAAGTCGATGGTTTGGCAATAGCGTGAGCAGCGATCAGTTAATCTACCGCCGGCAACGGCCGGTGTTGCATCGTTAGGTAGTTGCTTGCGGCCTGCGCTTAAAGATTTAATGCTTTTTTTGTTTAAATTGAGTTTCATCGTATTTTCCTTAATATTTCAGTTTAACTTTTGTACCTCTCGTTTTCAAAATTAACATGTGGACATGGATTGTCAATACAGTTTGTTCCCTTTTTAAAGATCGACTGCTAAAAGCTTAGGTTTTTGATGTCCTCATCGCTGCTGTGTTCGTGCTGATATGTGCCCGCCAGCGCTGGTCAAGTTTAGCCGGAATTGCAAGCAGGCCCACAAAGCCGATGCAAATCAGTACATCCCAGTACCACTGGGCGGTGGTATATGCATGGCTCCAGGGCAGCAGAAAGTAAATCACCACGCAGTGAAAGGCGAAAACCGGCAGGGCATGCTGGCCGATAAATACCGGGTATCTCAGGGTAAAAAACCACGAAAAACGCCGCATCAGCAGCATGATTAAATACGCGCTCAGCAGCAAATTAAGCTGATAGAGCACGGAAGCGCTGCCGTGGCCCGCAAAATAGGGTTGCATCAGCTGTGGATAGCCATGTCTTATAACAAAAAAGCAGCCCACACCGCTTAGCAGCAAGATTCTCACCGCAGGTGTAAAGGTAAAAGTATGACCTTTATCAAACTTCAGATAACTGAGCATCACACCCAGATAAAAATAAATCTGCCACGCGAAGGGATCAAAATGGCTGACGTTCAAGGTAATATCGCTAAACACCCGACTAAATGGCGCTGCCAAAAACTTGGCAGTGACAAACTGGGCCAGCAGCCAGACTAGCAAGGAAGTGGCGACCACATACCAGGCTTTGCCACGCTTAAGCGCATGAATAGCAAAGGGCAAAAATGCCATAGGCACCAGGTAGAGGATCAGAATATCGTGAAAGCCAGGGTGTTCAAGCAGTAAGGCGGCAGACAAAACACTTTGGATAGGATTGCTAAACCAGTTGGCGGCATTAAAAAAATCAGACCACTGCGGGATATATAAAGGAAACAGCGCCACCAGCGAAAAGCAGATAACAATCGCGCTTAGATGAAACCCGTAAATGACCCAACAGCGCCGCCATATTTTGCGCTGCATTGATTTGCTATCACTGGCCAGACGTCCATACACCAGATAGGCCACAAACCCGGATAAAAACACAAATCCCTCGGCTGCCGACACAAACCCCAGCGGCGTGCGCGTAAACTGCGTGACAAAGCTACCAAACAGATGGTTACAGGCAATAATGATTAGCAACCAGCCTCTCAGGCCATCATAGGTTAAATCGCGGCTCATGTTCTCTCCATGTTAAATGTTCACGACTTGCCCTGCACTTTACCTGACGTTAGTCATTCTTCAGTGAACCTCACTGATTATCAAAACAAAAAAAGGCAAGTTGCGCAGATCCCGTATCAAGTTTGTCCCCTTTTCGATGCTGTTACTAATGAAATAAATTAATACATATAGCCCCTAACGGTGAGATGCGTCGTCAGAAGTGCGAGCGTTGCTTACGGTTTGTTACACAAAGGGAGTAGCTGTTTGTTCAGCGCTGTCAGCGGTTGTCGTGCAAACTCTAACTGAGAATGAGCCTGTAAACCTGCTTGTTTCAGTTTTGTGGTGTTTGCAATCGGTTTAAGTGACGGCAGAAAATGCCAACTAGTACACATTGCAGGACTTCTTGTACAGCTGTTAATGAGTGCTTGTTCTGCGCGACTGAAGTCATTATAAAGCGTGAAATACAGTGCTGAAATTAGGCTGGGCAATGCAGTCTCATCCTCTGTGAGCGTTTGCGCTACGGTTTCAAATTGAGTCAGGAACTCGATGCGCTCCTGTGTATTTTCGAATTCGAGCTGTGCGTGTGTGACGGCACTGGCAATGTCCAGAGTATCATTTTTGCTAAACGCCGAGCTGGCTGCCTGCATTAGTGCAAAGTTTTGCTGTGCTGAGTTGATGTCACCGGCGGCAAAATGAGCCAGTACATTTAGAAACAGGGGCTCGTACAGGCTATCGTTACCCAACACTTCGGTACGGTAACTGGAATACCAGCGCGGATATGCCGGGAGTTGGTGCTTGAACGCGTAATTAGAAAATACCACCCAGGGAATTCGCCAGTCTCTGTGATTGATTTTACTGAGGATCAGCAGCCATTGTTCACTTTGTGCAATATTGCCCAGCGCAGTATTTAATAAGGCAAGAGAACCTGCCAAATCATCATTGCACGACAAAGCGGCCTTCATGTCTGGTAGCAGAGAAAATGCGTCTTCGAACTGGCCCTGCATAATGTAATAGTTCAACAGAATATAATGACTGGCTGTTGATTGGTACTGACTGCTTAGCAACATCTGGCGGTGCGTCGGCAGTTCATTGTTACGGCCGCTTTCTATCAGCTCCATAAAGTAGAAAAACGTATTGTCTTCAAACTCAGGCGCCAGATTGAACACACGTTCAAAATGTTTAAGCGCACGCTGAGCCTCATCCAGTTCAAGGTGCATCAGTCCCTGAATGAAAGTGATAAACAGATCTTGCTCAAGGTTTTCTATTAGCTCAAATGCTATCTGAGGTGCACCTCGTTCGGCCAGGTAAAGGCTGGCAGTCAGTAATGCATAGTTGCTCTGATGATAACGAGAAAGTAAAAAGTTGATACCGGGTAAGAGGTGTTCATCACTGAGTGGCTCTTGCCGGTAAAAAGCTAACAGATTGTCAACAAACGCTTTTTTAGCTCTTTTTTGATGTTCATTAAGACTTTGCGTATCAATCTCAGCTTGCAGGCTTGTTCTCGCTTGCGCCAGCTTTGCACTATTTGATAAAGACACCAGCGCCCTCAGCACCTGGCTCGATGTGGCTAAAGTGGCAATGCCAGAGTTTCCTCTGCTTAATACTGGCTGCTGTAACTGACTGGCTAACTCTGAGAGCGTTTTTGACTCTTTAAATTCAGATACAGACCTGAGGTCGATATAACTCAGGCGGGCCGGGGAGCCCACAAATACCAAGGTTAGCATCTGGTTTTTCTCTGGTATGGATCTGAGCACCAGTTTCGCGCCATTACCATGCTGGTTTAATTGCGCAAACAAGTTCACAGCGCTTATGCTTACAACGTCTTTTACCTGTAACGTTTTGGCAATCTGTTGCACTATCCGGTCACTGTGTACTCCATTCTCTTTTGTGCCTGTATCGAAGTGAAATATTTTAATGAGTTGCTGATTGGAGTCTGCCGGGGAACGGCTAAGATAAGACCATACCAGGTAGGCGCAAAGTACAGCCAGTATCGCTACAAACAGGGTTGCCATGAAGCGCAGTGATGAGTTACGAGATCCTAGTGGTATATCGGGCGTACCTGGCAGCTGCTTTATCGGAGCAACCAGCTGGTAGCCAAATCGGGGGATGGTCTTTATGTATGCTTGTTCATCGGTGTCTTCCAGAGCCAGCCGTAAATTTCGAATAGTTTGATAGACCAGGTTGTCAGTCGTAAACTCAGTATTCCACACCTGTTCTTTGATGGTGGTAATAGAAACCACCTTGTCTGATTGTGAAATAAACAGTTGTAATAATCTACAAGCAGTCGGCGTCAGCTCGACACGTCTGTCACCGTGCAACAAACAAAACTGACGCTCATCTAATGTCCATTTACCTACTTTAAAACGCAATATTAATACCTCTTCAGAGCAAGATGATTTACTTACACACTGTGCTGAGCGGTCGATTTTCAAATTCCATAGTAACAACAATTACTGACTAAAACGGTACGACCTCTTTGATGTAATAAGTGACCGGTATAACGCAAAATCAACTTCATCGACTTACATAAATGCAACTTTTTCATTACTCCTGCTGAGACAAAATCTAGCTATGTGATGATCGTTTAGGTGTTTTCTTAGCGACCAAATGGAACAAGGGATAAAAAATATAGCAATTAAAATCATTGCATTATCACTACTCTTGGTGAGTTTTTAAGATGGATTAAGAACTAATGAGAGTTATTCACTTAGCCGATTGAAGCGGCATTGTTAGTTTCTGGTGTTGTTAATCACCTGGTGGTTGGCTTCTGTTGGGGTCATTGTGCCGCGAGCGATTTTAGCTACGGATGCCCGCAACTTTAACGAATAACAAACAGAAGGACATTAACAGTGAAAAAACAATATCTGGCGCGCAGTATCATGGCGGCGCTATTACTTTCACCACTGCACAGTGTTTACAGCGCAGAAAGAGAGTTGGAGCATCGCTCTTATATTCCCTGGAAATACAAAGAGCTTAATGCTGTGCAATATGGCAGCTGGTCTTATGCTGAAAAGGTCTATACAGCCGATATTAATGGTGATGGCAACGCAGACATAGTGCGCCTGAATCCAGAAACAACCGTAGATGCACTGAAAGTTTTTTTAAGTAAAGCGACGCGGCAAAACCCCGGCAGGATAGGTGCCACGCCTTTATCTACTGATGAGTCTATTTACAAAAGCGGCTATGTCGACTTTGTCCGGCCAGGGTGGAGTGCACAAGCCCGTTCCGGGATCAATATCTTCAACGGTGAGGATATCTCTTTATACATTGGTAACTTTGATCACAAACGGGGAGAGGATCTTTTGCGCCAGGAGCGCTCAGAAAACTGGGGGCACGATGAATTCTTGTCCGCTAATATTCATAGTGGATTTACTACCGACGGCTCCAGTATGCACTTTACGACCGGTCAGGAGCTAAGCGATCTATATAATGGTTATAAAGGTAATGATGTCTTTGTTGGGGATTTTAACGGCGACGGTCTGGATGACATTCTGCGCACTGAATCAGGTGATCTGGCTGAACACATAGGCCTGAACGTGACGGTGGCGTATAACAGTCGGGGCCAGATAGGCGCGATGAAAAATCTCACTATGAGTGACGACAGCGACAACACCGAAGATCGGCCCGGCCGACTATTTCCCAACGATAAGTCTTTTGTTCGGGTAGCGGATTTTAACGGCGATGGCCTGAGCGATATCCTCCGCTGGAATAAAGAAGAGACAATCGACGGGGTAGATGACAATAGTGATACTGAGCCACAAATCGACATCTGGTTTGGTTTGCCGAACAACGAGGGCCGCTTCAAACGCAGCAAAATTTATATCGACAGTGATGACAATCATCTGAAAACGCGCAGTGACGATGAACTCAAGGATAAGATGCAGGATGTTGAGTTTTTCAATCTGCGCACCGGGGACTTTAACGGTGACGGCAGCGACGATATTGTGTACTTCTCGGGGTACAGCTATACCGTGTTGCTTAGCCGAGCCGTGAGAACTCAGAAGCAGCATAACCAGACGCAGGTAATCACAGAGAATATAGCTTTGTTCAGCAAGTCTCAGCTTGAAACCGCTGATAAGACCATTTTTGACGGCAAGCAGGTTGGCATTGGAGACTTTAACAATGACAAGCGAGATGACATTGCAATCTGGAATGGCGTTCCATTTATTCTTTACTCTACTCAGCCTCAACAACAGGAGCAGGATGCCGAACTGAAGAAGATTCAGTTCGTGGGTGTACACCACATGAAAACCATGACTCAGGATGGGCAGATCAACAGCCATTTCAGTGGTCATGCAAATACATATAAAGATATGAAAGTGGCTGACTTTTCCGGGGATGGCTATCCGGATCTGTTAATGATCCCAAACTCTGGAGACTCGGCATTCGTCTATATTACGCCACCCTATAACCCGCTAACTAACGTACAGTTCTCGCAACATAATGCTGTTTCAGTCACTCAGGATGTCAATTTTAAGCAAAAGAACTTTGTGTTCTATAACGATGGTAATCAAATCAAATATACAGTGAGAGGTGATGCTGGCTGGCAGGAGGCCAAAACACTACCCCTTTACCGTAAACGCAACGATCCGCGCTGTCAGAATGATTTGCCTGCCGGTGGGCGCTTTTTAACCGCTGCAGATTTTCCTAATCCTGACAGTGGTGAAAGCCTGCACGTAAAACCTGTGTGTAATGCACCATACGGCGGCGAGCAGTTTGATGTCACCACGGATGGCAATTACCTTTATTTATACAGGGCTTACCAGAATAACGTCATTGTAGAGCGGTTTACTTACTCGGATGTGGCCGAAGAAGTGCAGCGTCTGGTCGAATCTCGGTATAAAGCCGCACAAAAGCGCTTTGACAGCACGATTAGGGTCATCAGCGATCCGTCTCAGAATCAGAACTTTGCTAACAGCGATATCATAGATACTTCCGATGCGTTCGGAGATCTGTTTTATGAACCAGCCTTTGAGGTGCCGTTTGCGCTGTATAATGGGCAAAGTTGTGACGTTGGCAGCGTCAGTGCAACAACATCGGGAACTGGTCAAAGTGCACAGCGATTGCTGCTGTCGACTAGCTGTAAAAACAGTGCTCAGCTGCGCATTTCTTCGGTGAAAAAAGGAGAGGACAAACTGTTCGATACCACTGATTTTGACTATGTCAATGAACAGGGAGAGACAGAGTCATTCTCTTGGTATCAGCAGGTTCAGGCAGGCACCAGAGGCACAGTGCAGGCCCTGGATAGTATTACTGTGAATGCAACGGTGACAAACACTGAATCACAAAAGCGAGTGGTGCTTGATGAAGAGCTTATTGTAGCGACAACTACATTGGCATCTGGCCAGAAGCGGGTCAGTACCTTACATTACCCGTTGACCAAAACGGGTGGGTTTCGAGATACGTCGGATGCCGTAAGGCCGGCCTATACATTGCGACCTTTCGAAGTGGTCGATTTTAGCTCTGCCCCGCGACTGACATACGCCAGTGATGGCCTAGTTCATATGTACTGGCGCGGCGGGCATTTGTTCAGAGACGATCGAACCAATATTCTGATGGAAAGTGTCTTAGACCCGGGTCTGTATAGACGTTCTGATAAACTTGCTATGTCATGGGGCGCTCAGAATCGTACACCAGAGCAAAGGTTACCTCTGGACTATCGATGGGTAATGGATTGGCGTGCCAATTCTCCGCGAACCTGGAACAATAATCAGGTTTATATCTATACCCCTAAATTTGGTACTTATTACAGTCAAGGTGACAAAACGCTTGAAGGATTGAGCCTGGCTCCAATCGTATTTGAAAATGGCCGCTTGATTGACCAAAATGGCGAAAAAGCGGGTATTTTGTATCGCGAGTTCTTAGAGCTGCAACAGCAATACAATGGCAAGTACCAGTTTGCTGCAAGTGATATTGCGCTTTACCGCTTAACTGCTGAATTTGATCAACGTATCACTGCAGATGCCAGCCTGATTGGGTTTATTGAAGGGGCTCCACCGGTTCCAAAAGAAAATCTGGGCCGGGATCAAAATGGTAAATGGGGTTACTCAGGTGCGACCAACGCTGCTATTAATATAGATAATGGTGTCACTTACAGTCTGGATGTGGATCAAAGTGCTGGTGCAAGTGTTGCGGGCAGACTGACATTGGGCGGGAAAAACCCGTTTGTCAGTCAAAAAATAGATATTACCGCTGAGTTCAGAGCGGGGGCTATTTTTGGCGGCGATAAGGAATACAGCCTCTCGGACAGCTTGCAACGTCAATCACTACTGACCGGCACGCCACCTAGCGAAGCTTGCGATGCCGATTCTAATCCCTGGGCTGACAATTGTATTGGTACTGCTGAGGACGGCAGCGTGACAGAGTTGTGGCAACCACATAATGAAGGCGCTTTGTTTGTATCTACTTTGTCAGCTGACCGCTACGCGCTATATAACCCTCGCAATAATAAACTGATTGGTTATGCCCTTGATTTTAGCTCTGCTATTCAGGATGAGGCGCCGGTTAAATTTAAGATAAACCCTAGTTATCAGCTGGCGGGCTCTTTGGATGGCTATGTTGGTGATGTCAAAGTTTCTGACGGTCAGTCCTATTTCAACCCTGGTCAGGAAGTAGCCTGGTTACTCAAGTATAAACGTCAAAGTGAAGAGTTATTGAAGCGTTACGGTCAGTCTGAGTTTTCAGCAGACAACGAAAGTGCCCAAGGGTTTGCTCTGGATAAGTTGTTAACTGCCAAAGTGAGTGTAACGGATGGGGCATTCTTGTCGACCGACAGTACGGCCGCCAGCGCAATAACGGATTACCTCGGATATGATCTGGAGTTTAATGCCGGCGTTAGTTGGGACGTGGAAATTGAGCTGACGGGCGCGGGTTGGGGCGCTTCTGCCGGTGGCTATTATGCTCGGACCTATAAGCATACAAAAGGCAGCAACAGCGAAATTAATTTTGCCATTGATATCGACAATACCATTGCCAGTGAGGTGCAGGATGGAGACAACAACACCTTGCCTGGTGCTGTCGATGCTTACACTGTGAGAAGTTACTTCTTACCAGCCAGCGTAGACAACTACTATGACCTGATAGACTTAGTTGTGGACCCGTCTATGCTTGGCCGGGAAGATGCCGTACATGCCAGTGATATCAGGGCGCTGCGGATCCTCAAGCAGATCCAGGATAAAGCCAAAAATACCGGTAACCCGGCAAAAGTATGGCGTGTGGTGCACCGCGTTGATGGTGTCAGCAGACCAATTCATAACCCAATGGGGCAATAACCTGCAACACAAGGCCCCACCAACTCAGTTGGCGGGGCTTGGACAATAGGAGCTGATATGAAATCCATACATTGTACCGTGCTTTTTTCCGTCTTTTTGTCATTGCACATGGTACCAGGGTGGGCCAAGTCCGGGATTGTGCCTGACAAAGAGGTTATTGGCTTTGCGAACAGCAGTGTGTTTGTTGCTTCACCGCTGGACGAAACAGTTCAGGTACACAGCCATAACACACTCAAACTCATTCGAACTGTTCCGATTACGCCTAATCTGGGAGAGCGGCTAATAGCATGCCAGAAATATCAGAGTGAACAAGTACTGGTCATCGCAATGTTGCTGGAGCAAGGAAAGCTGCACTTTCAGGATGACACGCGGCTAACCAGTGTTCCTTTTCCTGCTGAGCGCCTGATCGCGGGGTTATGTGGCAACCTGGATGCTGACATAGCGCCTGATACCGTTTTACTGAGCGAGACTAAAGGTAAGTATATGCTTCACCTGGTGCGTCAAAGCGATTATGAAGACCAAAACAGCTGGCAAAGCCTCACGCTTGATCTGGCACCCGGCAACTATACGCTGCGTGCTGAGTTTTCTCTCAGCTCGGCGCAGTCCATCACAATACTTGATGACGACCACCAATTGGTGCAGCAGATTTTTGCGCATCAGTTTCTGCCCGGCTTTAAATATCAGAAAAAGGACTTCTCGACATCCTGGCAACAATACACCGGTATGAACCGCGGCGCAGCAAAACTGCTGTGGAATGCCGGTGCCCGTAGTCTGGCAAAATTGGATCTTTATGTTAGATCTGTCTCAGAGCCTATTGATTTTCATGACACAAAAGCAGAAAAAAAGGTCGGTTCTATCCTGACAAATCTGAGTGTCAATCAGAGCCAGCAAGCGGTTAGAGACTTAACCCAAGTATATATTAACTGGAAGCGGGGTAGTAACTACTAAACACCTAGTGGCCTGTCATGCAAAGATTGCGAAAGAGACTATCCTGCTATATCGGATGGCCTCTTTCGTGCCTTTTATTTATACAAGTGAGACAATTCGGCCGGAACATGAGTCGAGATATTAGCGACCCGCTCTGTGGTGGTATCTATCCCTACAAACGTAGTTGTGTCATTCCCTGGTACGCACAATGTGGTTGTGATGGGGCCGGTTGCCTGATTGGCCTGGGTAAAATTCACCCGAGCAATACTGGAGGCACTGGTGTTGAGTACCGCCAGGTTCATACAACCTGCCATCATAGGAAATTTCACGCCGTCTTGCTTGGTATTGTAAGGCAGACGGGCCAGCTCAAAACCCAGGTTGTTGGCATTTTTGGTTGTTTGCATACTGGCGCGCCCGTAATTGGCAATCTGATGCGAGGAGCGACCATAGACATTTAATGTTGCTGTAGGTTGTGCATTGTCTAAAAAGTAAAAGTGCACATTACTGGACGGGATGAGTACTGTTGAAGTTTGCTCCTGCGAGTTCACATACATCCAGCTTGAAATCTGCTGCATGGATTTATGCATCGATGCTCTTCCCCAGTGTATGTTTGACAGGGTAACCGCACCGCTCATATTTTCAATTGTACAGGCGGTTTCACTATACAAGATTGTGCATGTACCGCCGTTGTTTTGATACTGATAATCCAGTACTACCTGAAATGAAAAAGCATTCTGGCCCATGATTGGCATAGGTACAGAGTGATTGGTGCCATCTGTGGTCGCAGCGAGTTTAAAGGTAATGTCCTGACCTGCGTTCGCGTTGAATCCGAATGTTAAAGAAGAAGCTAAGGCAAGGCTTAGCGCAGCTTTTGTGAAGTTCATTACTTATCCTTAATTTTGTGTTCCAAAGTACTTATCTTTCGACGGTCAGCAACAGCAAGTAAACCTGCCTGTAGGTGACTTACAACGCATGTTTTAGGCATTCGTATGCTTCAATCAATAATTACACTTGGAGGATTTTTGAAACAACAAGTTAACAGCTTGGAGTGGTTTCTACAACAAGACAGTGAGATTTCGGTATAGCGCGAGACAATCCATATTGGTTGCACATTGTCGTTGTATAAGTATCAGGACAATGACGTTATCACCTCTGAAAAACGATAAGTGAGCACTCTGATGAATATAAAAAAACTTGCTCTGTATGGCGCACTGCTGATGCCGGTGTACTCATGGGCTAATTGTACGGGGATCAATCGGGCAGATATGTCGGTTGAATATGGCGCAACGGAAGATGGCTTCAGCTATGTTGCCGTGCATCCAGCGCATACTGAGCAGACGTTAACCGCGTCGGGTACTAAGTCTGCGGCAATGCTTGAATACAATGGCCGTTGTGAGGTGTTTGACCTCAGTGATTACAATGGTCTGGCCGTCTACTTGCCAGAATCGGGCGGTACTTTTGATGGCTCCGGCCTGGATGCTCACCAAAGAGTCACGGGCAGTGACAGCGATGACTATATTCAAACCGGTAGTGAGTATGACTTTGTCTTTTCTCATGGCGGCAACGATACGATTTTTACCCATGATGGCTATGAGTATGTCGATGGTGGCGCGGGTACAGACTGTCTGGTGGAAGGGCAGGAGGGGCCTGCCGACAGTCATGTCAAAAATATTGAATCGACTGGCTGTGCCACGTTTTTAGCGCCATCCGAGGCGTTCACTCAGGCTTATGAGCGATGCGATTCGCAGCTTAATGAATTCTCAACCTATTCATACAATGGGCTGTGGGGGATCCAGGCGATTGAGTCGGGCATTGAATTGTATATAGAGCAATATGATGACTATGTACTGGCTTACACCAAAGACTATCAGCACTGTGCCTATACCAGTGGCATACACAGCATTTCTGTTAGTTTGTCTGATGGCAATGATGTGCTGAATGCATCAGGTTCAAACCTGAACTTTACCGTGTATGGTCGTGATGGCAAAGATAGCATCATAACCGGCAGCGGGCATGATTTGCTCGTTGGTGGTGCAGATAAAGACACCATCAAAGGTGGCGCCGGCAACGACTGGATCATTGGAGATTCTTTGCTTGAGACCGATCATGATGGTATTCAGGTATATCTGGGCGGCACTGAGTCCGGCGGTAATGACGACAAGCTGTATGGTGAAGCAGGCGATGATGTGCTGTTTGGCAACAAGGGGTCGGACAGAGTTAGTGGCGGTGATGGCGACGACCTGCTGTTTGGCAACGATGGCAGTAAAGACCGTCTCTATGGTAATTCAGGCGCTGACTTGCTGGTGGATTCCGGGGGCAGCCGCTGGAATCGACGCGCCAAATTCTGGGGCGGCAGCGGTCAGGATATCATTGTCTGTGAAGGTGGACACTGCGAGCTCAATGGAGGTGGTAGCAAAGACTTCTTAGCCGCAATCTCAACCTATTCTGATATCGGATTATACGGCGGGGATGGTGGAGACATTCTGTTTGTAAGAGGCGATGAAATCCCTAAAGGTAAGGGCGGCAGTGGTAAAGATTATTGCTACAACGAATGGGGTGACAGGGATATCTGTGACTATCTGTCCAGCGTGAACAGCAAAAGTGGCTACTTTGATGACGCGGTACGCAGAGCCGCCAGAGGCATGTCATCACGCCATGAAGAGTCTTTGAATTTGGTCCGGTTTAATGAACGGACGGGGTACAGAAGCTTCAAGCAAAAAATAGCTAACCTGGTCAGCGAAGCTAAGTTTGAAAAGTGGCTTGAGAATCGCTCAACAAGTGTGTTTGATCTGTAATTGCTAAAGTAATCAGGGCGGCTATGCAGCCGCCCTGATTGCAGGTTAACTTAGCCGGCCGCCTGAAATGGCGAATTAGCAATTTTGCTGGTGGAGATTTGCTCGGTCAGGTTGGTTGCCAATGTATTCCTCGGAATATCAAACGTCTTACCATTGAGCGCACAGAGATCTAGCTTGTTCAGGTCAACACAATACACCTGTGGCGATTCATACAAACGCACATAAAACCTTTGCTGGCTCAGGTCCGATAAGGTGATGTACTGGGTGTAATCAAGCTCAGGCTTGAGTGATTTCCCTTCAGAGATTTCGCGGATCACGCCCAGTGGAATATCCACGGTATTTAAAATGTGTGCGGCCAGGTTGATGGCTTCATCTGTGCTGGCAACTGGCTTGGCATAGTTGACCATCATCGCGGCTCTGACAAACCGGTGCATGGGCAGCAGACCACCCGGCAACAAAGAGAATCCGTTACCCTGACTTTGCATGGTGATGTCGTCCAGGTTACCCGGTTGCGAGTGGTGCGACGAAACCGGTGTAACATTGGCATAATTTTTCAGGTTAGTGATATGCCACTGAAAATCCGGGTCATTCGTTAATACCCCGTACTGGTTGTTGTCGTGGATCTGAACCTGGCCGTTAATAAACTCAATCACTATGCTGTCGCCAAAGCGGTCATGAACCGGAAAGTGTTGATGAAACAGCTTATGTCTGGTCGCATCCGTTACTTGTACTTGCGCCTGCGGTTTGTCTTGCTGGCAAGCACCTTCTGCACTGTTTGGCGCCAGTCTGTCCCGCACATCCTGGCAGCTCTGGCAGGTACTCAAAATGTAGTCTATCAAGTTGGTAACCGCTAAGCCTTTGGCGGGATCGGTAACTGCCGGATAATCGGCGGCATTTTGCAACAAACAACCAATATACAAGCCCTCGGTATTAATGCCGTCTGTTGCGATAGGGCTTTTCACTGAGTCTGCAATTTGAATGTTGTAGGTTTTTGCAACTTCATCAAAATCTAACGACTGCATGGCTACAAAGCCATACTCGCCGGTCCAGGTGAACTGGCAGTGTGCTTTTGCCCACTCACTTGGCTGGCAGTCTTTACCATCGGGATCAAACAAGTTTTGCTGATAATGATGGCCGGGTTTTCTGAACATTAATGAGCGTCCTAACAGCTGAGAAAACTCCTGGCTGCGCCCTACAATGATGTCATCAAAGGTGGTTTTAATTTTGAAGTTAGTACACATATCGGATCCTTATTGTTTGTACTGTTTAAAAGATGGCCTGCTACATAGCAAAGCAGGCCGCTACCCGCACTACAGCGTCTTCATAAATTCAATGATCTGCCACTTTTCCTCGTCGCTAAACTCGGTGCCATAGCTGTGGCCAAGGTTGGAGTTACCGGGCATGATTTGGCCATTACTGGCGTTTACTCTGAACTTGTTCAGCCCTTGTGTGGTGACATAGCCCACATTGACCGGATCGAACTCACGACTGCCCACCCAAAACTCGGTGACGCGCTGCTCAGGTTTTTTCATTAACTCATAGAGATTGGGTACAGAGCCGTTATGCAGATACGGTGCCGTTGCCCAAATACCATTGAGCGGGCGACCTTTGTACACCGCGCCGTCAAGCTTCCCATCAACACAATCGGACTCTACCGCGTCGGCACGCTTTCCTCGCGCTTTCAGGTGTTGCATCACCAGGTTTTCCAGCTCTTTAACCACCGATATTTTTTGCCCGTCAGCACCGGTTCTTTCAGGAATATTGCCAGCCTTCAGGGCTGTGGGTAAGTCTTTCAACACCAGACCGACTACCCCATTGACCGGCACATCGATGGCGTTGTCGACGGCCTGGAACTTACTGCCTATCAGAATACGTTCTTTGGTGCCCTCTAAAATCAGCGTTTTAGCCATATGGCAGGAAGCGTTATTGGCCGTTACCGGATCGGTGCCCAGCTCAGAAACCAGGGTTTGATTGGCAATATAATCCAGGTGTTCTTTTTCGCGGGGGATCAACTGGTGGCAGCTGGCACAGGCTTGTTTATAGAGCAGCTCACCTTTGGCCGCTTTTTGCGTATCTATGGCGGGCAGGTATTCAACCGGCCACTGAGGTGACCTCAAAGTTTTAACCCAGGACTCAAGATAGCCCAGCCCAATCATGTCGACGGTTGAGCTGTAACGGAACTTTTTACCCCAAACGCGTTGCCAGAAGGGCGCTTTCTCTATCTGCAATTCGCCAAATACGCCAACGACCTCGCCAATATTGCGCACCAAGGGGCCGACAATGGGAGTATTCGGGGCGGAGGCGTTCCACTGCACCACGTCTGACTGGTGGGTACCCCACAAAAACGGATAAGACACGGGCCCGGTTGGGGTGTTTTTGTTGCTAAGATCGTTGAGCGCAAATGCCGTACCGGCATTTTGAATATTGCCAAATGCATCTAAGCGGGCGTAGCTGGTAAAGTCTTTCGGGTAGTCATCTGGCAGGGCGTTGACGGCCTGTCTTTGCGCTGTTTGCAGTGCAACCTGTTGCAATCGCTGCTTGAGACTGGCACTGCTGCTATTGCTGTATTTAGAACCCAGTACATTGCGAGCAAAGCGCTCGAACTTTGCGTCGTCTTGTAGTGTATTGTTCAGGGCCGCAACCAGGCGGTCGAAAAACAGCACGAAGTTGGCCAGCGTCGGCGCGCCTTCGACCAGCATCTTGGTACCTTTGTAATCAATCTGGCTGGTATGACAAGCCGCACAGGTCATGCCAACCCAGTTTTCACCGGTTTTTTGGTTACTGTGCAGGGCAAAGCCAATGGGCAGTCCCCCGGGGTTACGCTCGCTTGCCTTGCTGGGCAGATAACGCAAGAACTCCATGTGCTCGCTGTGGCGAAACAGTTGCTGGTTGTCGGCCTGTTCGAGCCAGACAAACCAGGTGTAGGGAATGATCTGCGAGCCTTGTCCGGTAAACCAGAAATCTTCGCGGATCTTGTCGCTCCAGCCCTGATCTAACCATACCCTGTTAGGCACATCGCCATGCTCAGGGGTCACATCTATCGGATCAGCGGGTGCTGTATGACGGTTGGTTGTACAGCCAACTAAGACCAGCAGGCTGGCTGCGCTTAGGGCTGCGATAACAGGTAACTTGCTCATTGGGTTTTCCTTGCGCTCAGAGAGATACAAAAGAGTAGTGGCAGGGCGAGCGTTTGGCTATTACATGAAGTTACATGTCAGGTGTGTTATCTGTTGTGGTTTAAAGGGAGCGTGGGGTTTGCGGCTGCGTTTATCTTAGCAGCCATTTACGGAGCACTTTTAACACCCTGTCCCGGTGTTTGAGCACAAAACGATTTTTCGGCAGCCAGCTGCTTGAGTACAACACCGTTTTGGCTTTCGAGAAAGTTAAAAACCCTTCGTAACCATGATAATGGCCCATACCCGAATGGCCTATCCCGCCAAAGGGCGCATCGTCTGCGACCACATGCATGGTGGTATCGTTAATGCTTATCCCGCCGCTGTGGGTGTGGTTGATAAGGCGGTCAATCAAGGTCGGGTTGTTTGACATAATGTACAGGGCCAGCGGGCGAGGACGCTCCGTGATATACGCGATTACCTCATCTAAGCTTTCATAGCTCATAACGGGCAATAAAGAGCCGAATATCTCTTCTTTGAGCACCGCCATATCGTCGCTGAGGTTAGTCAGCAAGTGCGGGTAAACGCGTTTTTCGTCACCCGGCTCTGGTGCTTTGACCGCATGCACTTCGGCACCTTTGGCCTTTGCATCATCCAGTAATTGCATTAAGCGAGTGTGCTGGCGCTGTGAAATAATATGGCTTTGCTGATTGCGATTGTTGCTGGTGAGGTGGTATTCGCTGTAGCGCGCAATAAAAGTTTCAATAAAAGTGTCCAGACGCGATGTCGGCACAAAAATATAATCCGGCGCAACGCAGATCTGCCCTGAATTGATGGACTTGCCCATGATCACCGCATCTACGGCAATCTTCATGTCGATTTGCTCGTCGATAATGGTTGGTGACTTACCCCCCAGCTCCAGGGTAATGGGCGTGAGGTTATCGGCAGCGGCTTTGGCAACTTGCTTACCAACGGCGGTAGATCCTGTGAATATCAGATGATCGAACGCCAATGCAGAGAATGCCGCGCCAATCTCTGCATCGCCTTCTACCACGTGCACATGATCGCTGATGTCTTCAACAATGGTGCGCAGCACCTGGTTGGCGTGGGGCGTAAACTCACTCATTTTGATCATCACCCGATTGCCTGCGGCCAGCGCCTGAATAGTCGGGCCCAGCGCAAGGTAGAACGGAAAATTCCAGGGCGTGACAACGCCAACAACGCCAAGAGGTTGATAATGCACCTTTACTTTAGAAGGGGCGAGCATCAGCCCGGCGTGGCGCTTGGAAGGCTGCATCCATTTTTTCAGGTGTTTAATGGCATACTTGATGGCAGCTATGGTTGGCATGATGTCGGCAAAAAAGGTATCGAATTCACTGCGGTAGCCGTAATCTTTCGATAATGCCTGGTAAACCTGTTGTTCGTGATTGATCAGCGACCGTTTGAGTTTTTTGAGCACCGCCACACGCTGCGCATGGTCCGGCGCAGGATCGCGGCGATAGGCCGACTGCATTGCCTGAAAATTCATCGTTAGCAGCGTTTGTTCAGATACTGTGCTCATATCGCTCATTGTGAGAGGCCTTTTTGTCTTGGTTGTTGGCAAAACGGTTTACCTGATAATAACCCTGATCTGCAGGTGTGTGAATAAAAGCTCTAAAATTGCTCAAAAATAGTTTCTTTCCCTGCTGTTTACTGAGTGAGTTTTTGCCCGCAACTCTGAACAAAATGGGTAAACTGTACGTAATATAGGAAGAAGCCCAAATACAGGAGTGAAGTGTTGAACAATAAATCGCGTCGTGTTCCAGCCAGTCGCCTGAGCAGGCTGGCCCATTTTGGTGGCCTGGCAGGTAAAGTGGCATCC
This sequence comes from Pseudoalteromonas rubra, assembly GCF_000967655.1. Lineage (GTDB taxonomy): Bacteria > Pseudomonadota > Gammaproteobacteria > Enterobacterales > Alteromonadaceae > Pseudoalteromonas > Pseudoalteromonas rubra_A. The sequence continues at coordinate 73,116 of NZ_JXYA01000018.1, read as the reverse complement.
AATGTGATGATTGCCGGTGCCAAACAAGCTTTGAGTGGTCAAAAATCCAGTCGCACTGAGTTACTGCTGCAACCGGGCAACATTAATGCGGTCGCTGAAAAACTGTCTCATTTACGTGGAGCGGCGATGAAGCTGGGCCAATTACTGTCGATGGATGCCGGTGAGCTGCTGCCCCCTGAGTTGTCGGCTTTGCTTGCGCGCCTCAGAGCCGATGCCGCGCCTATGCCACACAAACAGCTGGTTGCCACCTTTGCTAAAGAACTGGGTCCCGACTGGCTGGATAAATTCAGCCACATTGAGCTGAACAGCTTTGCTCGTGCCTCGATAGGGCAAGTACATAAAGCCACCTCTGAGCAGGGTCAGAATCTGGCCATCAAAGTGCAATATCCGGGGGTTGCCGACAGCATTCACAGTGACGTTGATAACGTGGTAAGCCTGATTAAGCTCAGCGGATTGTTGCCAAAAACACTAAACATTCAGCCACTGGTTGAAGAGGCCAAACTACAGCTACTGGCAGAAACCGACTACCTCCTTGAAGCAAGTGCCCTCAATGGGTTTGCACAGGCACTGGCAGATAACCCGCATTTTAAGGTACCGGGCAGCTATCCATCACTCAGTACTCGACATTTGCTGACTATGGAGTTCGTCGAGGGAGAGCCGATGGAAAACATGGTGACCTTGCCACAGCAGACTCGGGACGAGCTGGCGTTTCGGTTGATTGAACTGTTTTTCATCGAGATGTTTGAGTTGGGCATGATACAGACAGACCCGAACCTGGCCAACTATCAGTACAATCGAGCAAGTGGGCAGATTGTACTGCTCGACTTTGGGGCAACCAGAACCATTTCACCCGAGTTGCGTCAGGGCTATAAAAAGCTGCTCAGGGCCGGGGCCGAACAAAACCGCGAGGCACTGAAACAAGCGGCCTGTGAAATAGGCTACTTTGCCGATGACATCGACGCGCACTATCAGCAGGCGGTGTTGTCTTTGTTCGACCTGGCTATATCGCCTCTAAGAGCCTCTACGGCGTTTGATTTTGCCGCCAGTGGGCTCGCCAAGCAGATCAGTGAGCAGGGCAGGCAACTGAGTATGCAATCCAGGCAGTGGCATACGCCGCCGGTAGATGCCTTGTTTATTCATCGTAAGCTGGCGGGGTTGTATTTAATCGCTGCCAGGCTAAAGGCACGGATTGACCTCAGGCCATTATTGAGATTGATATCTGATTGACGTACTTAAGCCAATGACTCGTAATAAGTCATTGAACTTAGTATAGGCCCGTTATATAGTCTAAAAACTCAAAAAGGGTACACAACTTAATAACAAAGGAGTCTGTTATGTTTAAAAATTTGTTAGGTGCAGCCTTGGTGCTGTCTTCATTTACGTCTTTGGCAGCAACCGATATCGGGCATGGTACGCTTGTAGGCGTAAAGGTATACGACTTTGCGAACGACAAAACAATTCGCCTTTACTTCGGTAGCGATGTGCAGCACGAACTTCCTGGCTGTAACAAAACCGCAACCATCACCTACAGTCAACACAGTGCTGATAAAATGGATCATTTTTTAAGTCTGGCTTTGTCTGCCTATATGTCAGGTAAGAAAGTGCGTCTGACCTCGGCTTCAGATACTTGCGAAGTGAGCCTGATCTCACTACAGGAAACGCGATACTAGAAAACAAACGTCATACCATACTAAGCCGTATGTGATGCACTTAATCAATGAATTAAATGGCGCCTATTTTTGGCGCTATTTTTTTCACACGCATTTCACAGCTTAAAGCACATGCTGAACCCTCGATTATTTATTGAGGGATTCAGACATGGCTTTGTCACTTGAGGTCAGTGGCCTTTCACACACAATCAAACTGCACAAGGGTTCAAACCTGACGTTGCTTGATAATTTGGACTTGCGCCTGGATGCAGGCGAGCATATCGCCATCGTCGGGGCTTCGGGGTGTGGTAAGTCGACTTTACTGTCATTGCTGGCCGGGCTGACGCCTTATCAGTCCGGACAGGTGTGTTATCGACGGGATAACCAGACACTGCCCCCCGCCGGGATACTGGCTCAAAGTGGCTTTGTGTTTCAGCAATTTCACCTCTTACCTGAGTTAAACGCGCTGGAGAATGTGGCGCTGCCTTTGCAGCTCAGAGGCGAGCGGGATGCCGAGCGCAAAGCGACTGACTGGCTAACACACATGGGGCTGGCCGAGCGGCTCAAAGACAGCATCAGTCAGTTAAGTGGCGGTGAGCAGCAAAGGGTCGCGATTGCCCGTGCTTTGTGTGTGAGCCCGCAAATACTGTTTGCAGATGAACCGACGGGCAACCTGGATGAAACCACCGCCGAGCATGTGATGAGTCTGATGCTCAAAGGTGCCAGAGAAAGTGGCGCAGCTATGCTGCTGGTGACGCATGATATGGCACTAGCACGGCGGATGGACAAGGCTTATCGTCTGAGCCAGGGGAGGCTGATGTTATGTCATTAGCACACACCCAGCGTTTTAGCTCTGAGTGCCCTCACACGCTAACACCTTACAATGCGTTGATTGTTTTTACCGCCGTGCTGTGGCGCCAGGTGCTGCAAGGCAAATACTGGCTGACGTTGTGCGCGCTGTGCCTGTTGTTTTTTTATTTGCTGCTCAGCAGCTTGCTGGGCCAGGGAATTGAGCGGTTCCTGGCGCACAATCTGCAAGCCACGTTAGGCGCAGATACACAGGTCACAGTAAGACGGGACTGGCAGCAATCTGAACTCGAGTGGATCCGCTCGCATGGTCGGGCCTACAGCTTGCAATCTCAGTATCGTGTTACAGTGAGTCACCGGGAGCGGCATCAGCAGGTGCAGCTTAAAGCCGTTGATAATGACTATCCGTTACAAGGGGATATTCATATCAGTCTCAGTAAAGGGCTTAATACAAAGCCTGTTAAAACAGGGCCGCAGCCCGGGGAGATCTGGCTGGAGCCTAGGCTAGCCGCAGCACTGGCGGCAGAGCTGGGCGACACCATTACACTTGGCGAAACACAACTGCGCGTCGGTGCCTTGTTGTTGCTAGAGCCGGATCGAGTGCTTGAGGGGCTTGGCAGTGATATGCGCGCCATGGTGTCTGAGTCCAGCCTGAGCGCAGCCAAGTTGACGCCGCACCTGAACAGAGCACTGATGCTACATAACGCATTGTCCAAAAGCAGCATAACCCAGTTTCAGTCGGCTTCACCGACAGCGCAGGTGATCAGTAAATCCCTGAATAACTATCCTCTGGCCAAAGTCTGGGCGCGGGTGCAGAACTTTCTCGGGCTGCTGAGTATGATCATCGTGTTACTCAGCGTGCTGATCCTGTGGTTGTGCAGTCAGGTGCAAACTCAGCCCCTGAAAAAAAGCGTGTCGGTGATGCTGGCCTGTGGCATGCCACGCAAATGGTTGCCCTTGCTGGCAATTCATGGCGGGGTGATGATCCTGCTACTGAGCTTACTGCCGGCGCTGGTGCTGGCGTTACTGGCAGGCTACGGGGTCAGCCATCTGGCGCAGGGGTATATCGAAGGTTTTGCCCTGCAATGGCAATGGCGAGATCTGCTGGCCGCCTGCACTTTGGCCGTCACCGTCTACTTTTTTATTGCTCTGCCTGTATGGCTGTCATTGCTACAAGGGGATATTCGCCTGCTACTGGCGCAACGCACAGAGCAAGGGCGCTGGCATTGGCTGGCAATGCTTAGCCCGGCAGCGCTGCTGGCAGCCCTGATAATGTATTATACCGATAACTGGTTGCTCAGTGGCATGTTATTGGGCGGACTGGGTATCTGCATATTGCTGGTGTTTTTTGTTACCTGGCTGGTGCTTCGTTTTGGGGCTTATCTGATGCCAAAGTCCTGGACCCTGGCGCGCTTTAGCGTACTTTTACTGCGCAAACGCATGGTGGTGAAACTGGTGCAAATGACAGCACTGGGCCTGAGCGTCACCTTACTCTTGCTGTGCATCAGTATGGGGCGGGATGTGACCAATATGCTGGAACTTTACCTTTATCAGAATCAAGGCAATGTGTTTGTAAGCAGGGCCGATGATGAGCAAAAAGAAGCGCTAGCGTCCTTTGTGGCGCGCCACCAGGGAAGCATTAAAGAAATGAAGCCGTTTCAGCTGGCTCAGGTCACGCACATTAATGGCACCGCACTTCAAGCGCGGGACGTGCAGCCCAGCGATTCCTTGCGTCGTTTGATGCAGCCCGTTAATCTGCATTGGCATGCTCAAGCGCCGAACAATGTTCGGATCGCAGAGGGCTCCTGGGCTGCCAGTTCATCCCGGATTGGCGTTTCTGTTGACCACGAAGTATTTGTTGAAATGGCACTGGCGCTGGGTGATACCGTGCAGTTTTTTGTCGGCAATGACGTTGTTGAGGCTAGGATCACAGCGGTTCATCAGTTTAAACCCGGTGGCAGCTCAGTCACCTTTTGGTTTGTGCTACAGCAAAACAGCGCCCCCAGTTTGCGCGAGCCAATCTACCATATGGGCAGTATTGCACTTGATGCGCAAGGAGTGGGGGCTATTGGTGAATTGTGGCGTGCGCACCCTCAGCTACGTCTGGTTACAGTAGACGCCCTGCTGGAGAAGATCCGTACGCAAGTGCAGGCATTGATTGGACTGGTGATCAGTTACGGCGCATTTATCGCGCTGCTCAGTAATTTGCTGATGGTGGCGGCTGTTCAGACCCATATGAAAAAAGATCAGGCTCGCAATGGCTTGCTACTGAGCTTTGGCCTGTCACCCGCACAGGGCTTGAAGATCCTCACTATTGAATGGCTGATAGTGACTATGATCCCGGCTTTTTGCGCATTTGGGGCAATTTATAGCTTTATCGACGCATTTTATCGGCAGAATCTGGCCATGCCTTACCCGGGCAGTGGACTGCTCATGCTCGTACATGCGCTGGCTATCGCGCTGGTGGTGGCAATCAGTGGCATTTTACTCAGCCGCAAACAACTGTGCCAAAGTAGCATGGGATTACTAAAAGAGGGCGTATAAAGCACACTAACCAGGGGCTATGGCAAACCTTGAAAAGGTCATAACCCCACAGTTAGCCACACTTGCTGACGGCTCGCTACACAAACCAACAAACTCAAATAAGCATACTACAGAATCGAGCAACGCATTCATCTAGCCTTAAGTCTCTTTATCGGGACCTGCTCAGGTTGTCTGGGCCGGAACATTATCAAATGGAAAAGGACGAAGATATGTTTGACTTAAAGGGTAAGAAAAAATCGGGATGGATGGCACTGAGCCTGATCAGTGCGGCTGTGTTGCTTGCAGGGTGTGGCAACAGCAGTGACGATCATACGCTGACAAAGCATCGGGGTGTGTGGGTGCAGCAGGGCACAGGTAACCTGTGGCAGTTCGATACCGATCATTTACGCCGTTTTCAGTACAACAGCCATGGCTGTGTGCTGGTTGAAGCACGTCCGTACAAAGAGCTGGATGCGCTCGACCAGTTCCTCGAAAGTGATAAAAATACATTGACGTTAACTACTCATGCAACCAATGACTGGGTGTTCACAAAGCAAGCCGAAATGCGCGAGCAGTGTCTGCCTAAAAATCGCCTGAGCGGTGACGATCCGGTGGCAAACTTCGAGTACCTTTGGCATATGTTTAACGACTATTATGCGTTTTTTGCGCTCAGAGACATTGACTGGCAGGCAGCTTATGCCGCATACCGGCCGCAGATCAATGCGGATACTTCACCAGAGCAGCTTGCGAGCGTTTTTGAAGCCATGCTTGAAGATTTTGATGATACGCATGTATCACTGACGGATAGCAAGCGTTTTGAGGTGTCGGGTGAAGGCAGCACGGCGCTGTACGAGGATTTAGCCTGGCTGATGCAGTTGCGTTATGCCGACGAATGGGAAGCGCATATTGGTAAGGCTTACGACGACCAGCTAAGTGAATTTGTGCGACTGACCGACTTGTATCTGACGGATAAAAAGCTGACGCGATACCCGGACAGCAACGCCCTTGGCTGGGGCAAAGTGGCAGGCAACCTGGGCTATATTCGCATTGACCGTGAGTCTGCCATGCTGGCGAATGAAGAGACGGAAGCTGATGATTTCTTGGCGGTTATTTCGCAAGCAAAGCAAGATATTGAAGATACCCAAACGTTAATGCGAGAAGTGATGAAAGACCTTGCTGACAGCGACGGCATCATCATTGATTTACGGGTAAACGACGGAGGATTTGACGGCGTTTCACTGGAGATTGCACGATTTTTTAACGATCAGGCACAAACCGTGGCCTATAAGCAGATCGACAATAGCTATTACCAGCAGGAGAAACAGGCGCTAACTTTGCAAGCCGCGCCCGATCAGGCTTACACCAAGCCCGTTTATGTGCTCACCGGCGAGCTGGCTTACAGCGCAGGTGAAGTCCTGACTCAGGCACTTAAATCCTTGTCTCATGTGACCCTGATTGGTGGCGCGACCAATGGTGCGGTGTCAGATGCTCTGGACTTTACGTTGCCTAATGGCTGGACAGGGTCTCTGAGTCATCAAAGCTATTCCGATCTTAACAATGTGGCACTTGAAGCCGCAGGTGTTTTGCCAGATATCGACCTTCCTGTCTATGCCAGAAAAGAACTCGAGTGGGCATCCGATAACGTGCTTGATTATGCCATTGCGGCACTTGGTGGTGTGCCCGACAGAGGCCACAGCTTCGACACCGTAGATCAGGATTTCACTGAGGACCTGACCGATATGGCTATTCCCGGCGTTACTGTGGCTGTAATTAAAGACGGCCAGATTGTCTTTGAAAAAGGCTACGGTATTGCAAACCTGGAGACCGAGCAGCCCATGACAGTGCACGCGCCAATGAATGTTGGCTCAACCAGCAAAGCGGTCATGGGAGTCGCCATCATGCAGTTGATTGAACAAGGCCGGCTGAGTCTGGATACGCCACTGTCTGAAATGAACTTGCCATTTGACCTTGTCCCGCCAAATAATGAGCGCGATATTCTGCTGCGGCATTTAGTGACACACACCTCAGGAATCGCAGACACAGCGCAATACAATTGCAGCTACTATATTCACGGTACCAACCTGTCTTTATATGCTCAGGGCGGTCGTGAGAGTTGTGAAGAGACCACGCTGACAGACTCTACCGAGTTCTATCAGGCTTACTTATTACCAGATGGCCAATACTACAGTGAAGACGTATTTATAGGAAAAGGCAGCTTACCTGCGGGCAGTGTGCATAACTACAGCAATGTGGGCGCGGGCCTGGCTGGGTATGCAGTGGAGCATCAATTGGGTATCAGCCTGGTGGATCACATGCAGCAGCAATTATTTGCGCCTTGAGTCATAACAAAACGCTCAGCACAATCAGGAGAAGTTTGGTGATACCGGATCAAATGCTGCAAATAGATATATGACGTAGTGTATGTATTTGTACCGAAATTTAAAGTAGTTTGTAGTCACATTGATGGACAAGGAAATCAACTGGTGGGAAATAAAACAGCGCAACTTGGTGTATGGCTTGTCATGCTCTGGTTAGTCAGTAGTTGCGGGGGGACGCAACACGCAGCGCCGGGTGAAATCAAGCAGCCTGAAAGCGAGCGCCGCCGGCAGATAGATTTCTTATTGGCCGATTTAGTATCGGACTTTATTCCCGGCGTGAGCGTTACAACACAAAACAGCTGATTGTGAATACGGCACTGGCCGATGCGCCAGTGGCATCCAGTGCACGGGATATGGCCAAGCTGCTCAAAGCCATCATTGTTAAAGAAAAGCCTGTTAATGAGCGCATCCGTCGCAATATGGTTGGCGATGCGTATTTACAAACAGCCCGCTGGTTGCCACGCTTTTTGGACGGAGCGCTGTATTATGGGCTAGGCGTGATGGTTGAAAAGCATGACGGCGGCATTTTATATCATCATGGCGGCAATGAATTTGGTTACATCACGCAAAGTGTCTACCTGGCCAATCAGGATGTGGCGATCGGCCTGATCGCCAACTGTGGGGCTCAGGATGAGTGCGATGAACCTGTTATTGCGCTGACGGAGGCGCTGATCATCCTGTTTTCTGCTGATAGTAGCGACTAAGCGGATTGCCCTGAGTTTCAAGCAGGTGTGCAATGGCCTGGCGGGTGTCGTTACTTTTGTTCTGGCTCAGTTTAAATGTGCCGGTGATTGAGGCTATCTCTATGTTGAAAAAGAACAGCTGTGAGAACAGTTTTGCAATTTGGTTTTCACTGAGCATGGACATACCCCAGGGATTGGCCGGGGATTCAAATTGTTTTAGCTGGCACTGCATGGCCGCGTATTTGTCGTCCGGGTGTGTGATCTCCCTAAGTTGCCCGCTGATATGCACGGTGGCGTAATCCCAGGTTGGCAACATGATCCCGGCAACCTGACTCGGGGATAAATAGGCATCTGGTCCTCTGAACAACACCTGTAGCTGAGCTTTATCGAGTTGAGTGAGTGGGTTCGCTGGATTTGCATGCCCTAACAAGTGTGTTCTTTTACTGTTCAGACTCAAAGACATGTGGACAAAAGGGGTCTCAGAGTTCGGCACAACCAAGGTTGCCAGTGGGTGCTCATTGATCAGTTGCCACAGGCGTTCGGTATTGTGCTCTGCAAAGGCGCTGCGTGGATAGCTCATAACCAGCCCTCCAGTTGGTTTTTGACTTGCGGCCACATGTCATCTGTGATGGCAAACTGGGCCGTGTTACGAAATGCATTCGGCGCAACACGCTGATCTTTTAATATGACTCCTTCGAACTGTGCACCCAGTCGGGTGATTGCTGCACGCGACGCCTGATTGTGTTCATGTGTGCGCAATTGCACGCGTACCAGGCCCAGTGTTTCAAACGCATGTTTTAGCAGCAAATACTTGGCATGAGTATTAATGTGGCTGCGCTGCCACTGTTTACCAATAAACGTATGGCCTATTTCCGCGCTCAGGTTGGTTTTGTGCAGCCTGAACAAGCGAGTACTGCCCGCCACCGCATTGCTTTGCTGGTCGAAAATGACCAGAGGTAACTGAACATCGGGGTCAAACTGTGCGCTTTGTTCAAACCAGTGGACGAGTTTCTCATCGGTTTGACAGTAATTATCCAGCACCCAGGTCCACAGCTCGGTTTGTTCGCCAAAGCTGCGCAAGTGTGGCAAGTGTTCTCGTGTCAGCGGTGCGAGGCGCACCTTGTCTGTTTGCAGTGTCAATTGTGTCAGCATAAGTCTGTACTCCCATAACTGTGTTTTGAGTGTGATCAGCTTAGTGTTTTCTGGTAGGTTATAAACAACCAGAATTGTATTTTTTATTAGACCAGTTGGTATGGCAGAACTGGCACGGAGAGAAACTATGTTAACGGGTGCGCCCTTAACTCAGAATACCCCTAAGTACATTCAACTGGCAGAGCAGATCTGTGACGCAATTAAGCAGGGGCATTTGCAGCCTGATGACCCGCTGCCATCGGCCAGAAAGCTGGCCGAGTTATATGGCATCAACCGTCATACGGTGATGACTGCGCTACAAAACTTAGTGGCTCAGGGCTGGCTATGCTCTGCACAAAGGCGCGGATATCGGGTTAATCAGGCTTTGCCGGTAGAATCCAGTCAGTTGGTAGTCCAGCCCAACACACAGGCCCGGGATATCAAACCTGATTTTGCATTATCGCTGCCAGATACTCACACCAGCAGTGTAGAAAAAGAAACCTGTGAGTATAGTTTTGCCGGTGGTCTGGCTGACTTGTCCGACTTTCCTTACGATGAGTTTCGGCGCCATCTCAGTCAGGCTTGTCGGGCTGTGAATGTGCCGCATTTACACTATGGCAATTGCAGTGGTGAGCCCGCATTGAAGCAACAACTTCAACATTACCTGCGTCGGGCGCGCGCTTTGGAGTGTGATGATCTTTTGGTGTGCAACGGCTCTCAGGAGGCGCTGTTTTTGATTGCCAAAGCTTTTATTAAGCCTGGCGAAGGCGTTGCAGTCGAATCTTTGGGTTATCCACCGGCGCATTGTGCATTTGAAGCATGTGGTGCAACCCTGCACGGCATTGCGCAAGATAAGGAAGGGCTGAGTGTCGACAGTCTGCGCGCCTGCTTTGAGCGCAATAAAATCAAGTTGCTGTATTTAACGCCATTACACCAGTATCCGACTATGGTGACCTTATCCGTTGCGCGTCGGATGGCGATTTATCAATTGTGTACTGAGTATGGGGTGTTCATTATTGAAGACGATTATGATCACGAGTTTCACTACCGCTGTCCGCCCCTACAGCCTATGGCTGCAAACGACCCTCATGGGATAGTGATCTACGTCTCAACCTTTTCAAAAATCATGTTTGCCGGCGCCAGAATGGGTTATCTGGTTGCCAGAGCCGATGTGCTTAATCAATTGGTGTTGCTTAAGCAGTTAATGAACCATAAAAACGATATTTTGTTGCAAATGGCGCTGGCGAGCTGGATGGCCTCGGGTGAGTTTGAACGCCATTTAAGGCGAATGACCAAGCGCTACCAGGCGCGCTGTGATGCAATGGCACTGGAGCTTAAACGTTATCAGGCGCAGGGCTATGCGTTGACTTTTACAGTGCCTGATGGGGGCATGGCATTTTGGGTGAATGTACATCAGGATGTGTCTGAGCTGGGAGCGCGCGCCGCTGAGCAGGGGGTGTATGTGCAGACTGAAGCTGAATTCTGGCAATTTCCACAACAAAATTATACCCATATTCGCCTTGGGTTTGCCGGGCAAAGCGAGGAAAAGATGCGTGCGGGGCTGGCGCGTATCATCGCGTTACTCTAGAGAGTCATCCATGATTTTTGCTGTGTTGTACCATATCCAAAGCCTGAGATGATGCATGTCTACCACCACTTAGGAATAATATATTCTTATTGATCAGGGTTTTGGATTGGTAAATTCCAGCTTTTGAACAGGCGTATCCGCGCTCTAAGAATGCGAAAAAACATAACCAAAGTGTAACTTTTTTGTTTTTATTGTGTCTTTCCAACTCGTGAGTGTTGACTTTTATGTAAGTGTTTCGCTAATTTTATTAACGAATATTTCATTTAATGTTTTATTTAACTATCAAGTGATTCACAACAAAGAAAAGGATAATAACTATGAAGACAACAATAAAAGCGTTTGCTCTGGTTGCCGGTACTCTGTTTGCGGGCTCTGCTTTCTCTGCGCAAGTGGTATGCGATGTTTACCCTAAATCAAATGGTCACAGCTGGGGCAATGGCACACCTAACTGTGCTGGTTTTGATTTCTCATTTGGCAGCTCTACAAACGGTCGTTTTTACCTCAAAGATGTCACAAAGGAAATCAAGGAAGTACGCTGGGAAGGTAACGCAAACTGTTCAGGTGGTACCAGCTGCAGCACAACTATCCGTGCCTACACAAGTAACACAGCAACAGCGCTTATCTTATACAAAGACGGTACCTGGGAGCGTCCTAAAGCAGCCAGCGCGTTTTACGAAACAGGACACTAGCAGTTGAGTGTGAAGCCTAATAACAACGGGCTTCACACCCCAAATTCTGCTCAGATGAAGTTATACACCCAATAAACAAAATACTAGATAAGGAAATGACCATGAAAACGATAATAAAAGCATGTGCGCTCATAGCAACCACAGTTTTTGCAGGCTCAGCATTCTCGGCGCAATTAGTATGTGAAGTTTACCCAAAAGGTAGTAATGCACACACCTGGGGTGATGGTACACCCAACTGTGGCGGTTTTGATTTCTCATTTGGCAAATCAACCAGCGGTCGTTACTACTTGAAAAATATTGCAAAACCCATCCAGGAAGTACAATGGAATGGCGATGCTAATTGCTCAGGTGGAACAAGTTGTAATGCGACTATCAGAGCATATACCACAAACTCTGCCTCTGCGCTGATCTTGTATAAAGATGGCACCTGGGAGCAAACCAATACAGCTCGCCCTACTTACGAGACAGGTCACTAGGTTTATTGAGAGGGGGCTTATAGGTCAAGCCTCCTCAGTTTGAATGTTGCTCTTCCAGAATCGCTTTACCCTCTTCCCAGCTTACGATAAACACCTTATCAAACTCATCCTCGCGAATACTCACTGAGTGTCCGCTCAGTAACTTGACCAGCTCAGGTGTGGTGTTGCTGTGACCCGCAACCACAATGGCCCCCGAGTAGGTTTTGAGTTGCATAGCAAAATCGGCCAATGCCCGTGGGTCATACAATTGCACTGGCACTGAGATTTTACTGCTCAAAGGTGCCAGAGTCTGTTTTGTCCGGTTGTAATTTGTTGAAAATAAACGGCCAGGGCTCAAAGGGGCCAGCAAGGTGGCGAGTCGTTGTGCCCTTTGTTGGCCCTGTGGCGTGAGTTCAGGATCCTTACCTGTCATTTTTTCTGCGTGGCGTATCAAAACAATTTGCTCAGGCTGCGCAAAGACATTAGCCGAAGCGAGCGTTAACAGTATCAGGAGTAGGATTTTCATTGTATTTATTATCCTCAGAACTAAAGCCGCCAGTGTGTCTAATTTTGTCCCTGATAGCAAGTTGCGCCAGCCAGTGCTGTGTTGTCCGCTTTCGGTGAACTGTCCGGTTTTGCTCAAAATAGCGGACACTTTTTCCGTCCGCGGACACTTTTACTCCGGTCCCAAAATTACTTAATTCAATAAAAACAATAAGATAAAAGTTGGCACGACTCTGGTATTCATTCTACACAACAGACAACAGGACACATTGACAATCCAAGGTGTGTGGCTTTGCAGTCAAACACAGCCGGATGTAATGGACCTGGCACAATGACGAGAATAACACGAGGGAGTACCCATGATTAAAGACACCAGTCAACAGGATTTAGTGGTGAAGTCTACGAAAGTAAGCTGGAAAAAGGCCGTCGGAGTGGTGGCCTTGATTGGCGCTTTAGGCGTCACGGCGCGCGCTATTTCAATGGCAGATACCACTGGTCGCTCATTTGAGCGCAGCGCATTGCAGGTTGCGACGGTTTCGCGGGGCGATTTTGTACGCGACATCCAGGCCAGTGGCCGGATAGTGGCGGCCAACGCCCCTCAGGTGTACAGCCCTCAAGCAGGCTTTGTCGACCTATTGGTGAAAGCGGGCGATACCGTAGCCCAAGGGCAGGTGATTGCCCGGGTAAATAGCCCGACGCTGACCAATGAGCTTAAGCAGCAGCAGGCCGAGCTGGCAAGACTGCGCGATAGCCTGGCGCGGGAGCAACTGGAAGTCAGACGCGAGACGCTAACCCTAAACCGTAGCCTGGAGCTGGCAAAAGTAACGCTGGATGCCGCTGAGCGGGAAAATCGTCGGGCACAGTTGTCCATCAAGCAAAATCTGATCAGCCAGATCGACCTGGAAGAAGCCGTGGATGACCTGGCTCGTGCCAAACTGAACTATCAGCATGCGCAGCAGGAAGTCGCTCTGGGCAAAGATACGTTGGCATTCGAACTGGCAGCGGCGAGCAATTTAGTTGAGCGACAGCAACTGGTCGTCGATGAGCTCCAGCGTCAGGTTAACGCTTTGGATATTAGTGCGCCGGTAAGCGGCCTGGTCGGAAACCTATTTGTTCAAACCAAGGCGGCTGTTACAGATCAGCAGGCGCTGATGACGCTGGTTGATTTATCTGCCTATGAAGCGCAATTGCAAGTGCCTGAAAGTTATGCCAATGAGTTGGGCCTGGGTATGAGTGTAGTGCTAAAGGTCGGTGCCAGTGAAGTCTATGGTAAGCTCTCGGCGATATCTCCGGAGGTCAGCAATCGGGAAGTAACGACCAGGGTGCGCTTTGATCACAGCGACATGGGTGGGATCAGGCAGAATCAACGTTTGTCTGCGCGGATATTATTAGACAGCAAAGAGGATGTGATTAAAGTCCGCCGGGGCTCGTTTATGAACAGCGGAGGCAACGTGGTTTACCGAGTCGAGGGTGAGGTGGCAACGCGGCTGAATGTGCGCACCGGCGCATCCAGTGTGAACGAAGTGGAAATTTTGGATGGTTTGTCGCCTGGCGATCAAATCATAGTGTCTAATTACGAACAATTTGAACATGCACCCTTAGTGCAACTGAGATAAGAAGGATAACGAAAATGCTAGATATGAAAGCTATCAGTAAAGTCTATCAAACAGATATGGTACAGACGCACGCGCTGCGAGATTTTAACCTTCATGTGGCCGAGAGGGAGTTCGTTGCCGTGACGGGTCCTTCGGGCTCAGGTAAAACCACCTTTTTGAATATTGCAGGTATGCTGGAGCCCTTTAGTGGCGGGCAATATTGCCTGGATGGTGTTGATATTGGCAAGCTCAACGACAACGCCCGAGCTGATTTGAGAAACCAGAAAATTGGCTTTATTTTCCAGGGCTTCAACCTTATTCCTGATTTGAACTTGTATGAAAACGTGGAAGTACCACTGCGCTATCGGGGGATCAAATCCGCTGAGCGTAAACGCCGGGTCGAAGAATGTCTGGAACTGGTGGGTCTGGCGGGACGCGCCAAACATTTACCTCAGCAATTATCAGGCGGGCAGCAACAGCGTGTTGCAATAGCCCGAGCGCTGGCAGGACGACCTCGTTTTTTGCTGGCGGATGAGCCCACAGGTAACCTCGATAGCCTGATGGCACGTCAGGTGATGGAATTGTTGGAGCAAATCAATCGTGAAGGGGCAACCATAGTGATGGTGACGCATGACCCCGAACTGGCAAGGCGCGCACCACGTAATATTCAGATTGTTGATGGCCGGGTAACTGACTTTACGCTGTATCAGGGTCGCTCTATGGATACCGCGATGGCGGCAGGAGGCTAATATGTTTACACACTATATTGACCTGGCATGGCGCAGTCTGCGCCAGACCCCTCTGGTGACATTTTTAATGATCCTGGCCATTGCTATCGGCATTGGGGTGACTATGACAACTTTGTCTGTCTATCACATGATGTCGACCGATCCGATCCCCGATAAAAGTGACCGTTTGTTTGCGGTACAACTGCAACCTATGGATGATGGTGAAACCTGGGCAACAGGAGATGATGTACCCTATCAGCTGACCTATCAGGATGCCATTAATCTGCAGGCGTTGCCGGGTGACTTTTTGCGCGCTCCGATGATCCGGGCTGGGTTTTCCGTGCACCTGAACACACCACAAAGTAAGCCTGTGATAGAAGATGCGCGGGTGACCGATAGCGACTTCTTTAGCATGTTTAACCTGACCTTTATCCATGGCAGCGCCTGGACTGCGGCGCAGGCGCAAAGTGCCGCCCCGGTGGTGGTATTAGATGAAGAAATGGCGCAGCAAATGTTCGGTAAAACTGACGTGGTGGGTGAGTCGTTGTTTCTAGGTGAGCGTCGCCATGAAATTGTGGGAGTGACGCAAAAGTGGCGGCCCAACATCAAATTCTATGACCTGAACAACGGTGCCTTTGGTAAAGCTGAGCGACTATTCGTGCCGTTTAGCCATGTTAAAGCCTATGATGTGGACACCTGGGGCAATACCAACGCCTGGAAATTTGAGGAAACCCGCGACTTTAACGACAAAATGAATTCAGAAATGGTCTGGATCCAGTTCTGGGTGCAGCTGGATACGCCAGCGCAGCGCCAGGCCTATGGCGATATGCTAATGGCCTATATGCAACAGCAGCAAAAGCTGGGTCGCTTTAACCGTGAAGAGTTAGCGTACGGACTACAAGACGTCAACGCCTGGATGAACTACAACAAGGTGATAAGCGAAGACAATAAAATTCTGGTCGGTCTGAGTTTTATGTTTCTGGCCGTGTGTGTGGCCAATATCTTAGGCCTGTTGCTGGCCAAGTTTATGCGCCGGGCGGCTGACGTTGGCGTAAGGCGGGCGCTTGGTGCCAGCAAGCGCCAGGTTTTTTATCAGCACCTGGTGGAAGTGGGTATGCTCGGGTTACTCGGTGGTGCGGTCGGTATTGTGTTTGCGCAGTTTGGCTTGCTGGGCGTGCGACAAAGCTATGACTACTACAATAACCTGGCCAGTATGGACTGGATGATGTTACTGAGTGCACCAGTGATTGCGATATCTGCTTGTATTTTGGCAGGACTGTATCCGGCCTGGCTGGTTTGTCGAACCACCCCGGCAACCCACCTGAAAGTACAATAACAAGGAGCCTGACCATGTTTGAAATTAAACCAACACTCAATGCCCTGATGCGCTCTAAACTCGGTGCGGTACTGCTCATTTTGCAATTGGCCATCACTTTGGCCATAGTCAGCAATGCGGTGTCTATTATTCAGGACAGACTGACCTATTTAAACCAGGATACGGGTTACCCTGAAACGGCTATTTTTAAGTTTAATTCACTGAACTTCGATAAGCAGCTGGACCGATTACAGCAAGTAGAGCTGGATGAGCAGCAACTACGCAATGTTGACGGAGTGATAGCGGCTGCTGCGGTTAGTTCAGTGCCACTGACAGGCAGTGGTAGCTCGGATGGGGTACAGCTGAAACCGATGCCGCAAGAAAGTAAGCGAGTTAATATGGGCTATGTGACCGGTGATGAACACATGCTAAGGGCTTTGGGCGCTACTTTAGCAGAAGGGCGCGACTTTACCGAGGATGATGTGGTTGTCAGTGATGGCGATGGCCGCTTGCCATCGGTGATCATTGTCAGCCGCGCTGTGACCGATGCGCTGTTTGGTCCATCAAAAGGACTGGGTGAGACCGTTTACTGGGGCACCAACCCGCTGACCATTGTGGGCATTGTGGACACTATGGCAAACCAGTGGCCAAAAAGCAGCTTTGGCGAAAACACTGCGCTCATTCCGGTTATTCGTGCTGGTAATTTCCAGAAGTTTATCGTTCGCACTGCGCCTGAGGAACGGGCACAGGTAATGCGCCAGATTGAAGAACTTATGCTTGCCAGCCATCGTGAGCGAGTCATTAGCGATATCACCGGCTTGGATCAGAAAAAAGCTCGGTATGATGCCAGAGACGTCCTGATGATGCGTATGCTGATGACGTTGATTGTGGTACTGGTGATTGTCACGGCGCTGGGTATTTTTGGTTTGTCGACCTTTAATATCAGCAAGCGAACCAAACAGATAGGCACCCGACGTGCCCTCGGCGCCCGAAAGTCTGCCATAGTGCGCTACTTTGTGGTTGAAAATGCGCTGATCTGCACCATGGGCCTGATGCTGGGCGCAGCAGCGGCAGTGCTACTTGGACAACAACTGATGCAGTGGTACTCAGTGCCGGCACTGGGTTATTCCTTCATTGCCGTTACAGCCGGGTTACTGTTGCTGATGAGTTTGCTATCGGTGCTGATGCCGGCGCTGCGAGCAGCCAATATCTCTCCCAGCATTGCGACACGCAGTGTCTGAGTACGCTTTATCAAATCCAATTAAGTAATGAGTGCACGGTGGCAACTTGCTTGCCACTGTGCACACTGCCAATCGTTAAATTGGTATTATGAGTTACTGAAAGTAAAAGGGATTATGTTACACTGGATACACAGAGCCAAAGCGATGGATATAGCTGGCTCACGCATATAACACGAGCACAATAATAATGATGAATAAGATCCTCGTCGTCGATGATAACCAGGCTGTGCTGGATGCGCTATCACTGCTGCTGGAGCTCCATGATTATCAGGTCGAAACGGCCTTAACGCCTTTTGAAGCGCTGCAAATCGTGCGCTATCAGCGTATAGCTTTGGTGATCCAGGATATGAATTTCACAGCGGACACCACCTCCGGGGAAGAAGGCAAAGCCTTATTCCGTGAGCTGCGCGCCATCAATCCGCATTTACCTGTGATCCTGATCACCGCCTGGACCGAGCTGGAAATGGCCATTGAACTGGTTAAAGCTGGCGCTGCGGATTATCTTGCCAAACCCTGGGGCGATCAAAAGCTGCTTACCTCTGTTGCCAACCTTATCGCCTTAGGTGAAGCAAAAACGCAAAATGAACAGTATGAGCGAGTCGCGCAACAGCGTGAATCACTCAACGAAGGCGCAGATCTGCGTGGGCTTATCTATCGCAGTGCGGCAATGCAGCGAGTGGTCGATATGGCGGTGCAGGTTGCCAAGTCCGATGTGTCGGTGCTGATCACTGGCGATAACGGCAGCGGCAAAGAAAAAGTCGCCGAGATCATTCAGGCCAATTCCACACTTAAAGCTGCACCTTTTATTAAGGTTAATGCCGGGGCGCTGCCACAGGAGCTCATAGAAGCCGAGCTGTTTGGCGCAGAGGCCGGTGCTTATACCGGTGCCAACAGGCAACGGATCGGGCGTTTTGAAGCCGCCGATGGTGGCACTTTGTTTCTCGATGAGATTGGCAATTTACCTTTATCTGGTCAAATGAAGTTGCTCAGAGTATTACAGACGGGCGAATTTGAGCGGCTTGGCTCAGTTGAAACCCGCCGCGTTAATGTCCGTGTGATCTCGGCCACCAATGCCGACTTACTGAGCGATATTCAAAGTGGCCGATTTCGTCAGGACCTCTATTACCGCCTCAATGTTATTGAACTGAACCTGCCGCCGCTTAAATCACGCAGCGATGATATTTTGCCACTGATTGCGCACTTTTTACCTGGCCGGGAACTCAGCCTGAGCGCGGAACAAAGGCTACTGAGCTATGACTGGCCCGGCAATGTCAGGGAGCTGGAAAACGCCTGTAAACGCGCCGCCGTGCTCAATCCGCAGGGATTGCTGGAAGCGCAGGACTTTGGCTTGCAACAAAGTGTTCAGCGCAGTGAGCAGCCAGCGCAGAGCAAACACGAGCCCGGCAAAGCTGAGTTGGAGGGCGCGATGCGAGAGTTTCATGGGGTCATCGCTAAAGTGGCACGCCATTTTGGCATGAGCCGCCAGGCTTTGTACCGGCGTCTGCAAAAACACGACATTGACTACTAATATGAAGCTGCCCGCATTCTCTATTGCACAAAAACTGCTGCTCGCGATGGCACTGACCCTGACGATTGTCAGTGTCCCATTGCTGTTTTTATTTGACTGGCAAACCTGGCTGGGTACTCTGTCGCTGGCTGTTTTAGTGGCAGCAGGCATACTCAAACTGCTGACTCGCAATCTGTTTGCTGGTTTGCAGGCGCTGGAAAGTGGCCTGCTCAACTTTAAAGACAGTGATTTTTCGACATTACTGGCTTATCAAAATAACGATGAACTTGGCAGGTTATGCCAGTTATACAATCAGGCCGCAGCGCAGCTCAGAGATGAAAAACAGTGGATCTATCAGCGCGAGCTGATGCTCGATAAGGTGCTGCACAGTGCACCGCAAGCACTGTTGCTAACCGATGATAAGGGTATTGTGGTGTTTTCAAATCACAGTGCCAAGGCGCTGCTTAATTGTGAGCATAACCTCGAAGGTATGAAGCTTGATAAACTGGCACAGCAAGCCAGCCCGGCGTTGCATAGCGCGCTGTCGGAGGCGGTGGATGGTTTGTTTGAACTGCATCCAGAGGGCGCAGATAAACAGACCTGGCACTTGTCTAACGGCGAACTGCTGCTTAATAATCAGTTTCATCGGCTCTATATCTTCAAGCAGTTAACCCGCGAGTTAAACCGTCAGGAGGTCGCGGTGTGGAAAAAGGTCATCCGTATAATCAGCCACGAATTAAACAACTCACTGGGGCCCATTTCCTCTATGCTCCACAGCGGCAAAATCCTGGCAAGTAAGTTAGAAGAGGCGCGGCTTGAGCGGGTGTTCTCAACCATAGATGAGCGGATCCGTCATCTCACCGAGTTTGTCCAGGGCTATGGCAAATTTGCCAAGTTACCTGCTCCTAAGCTAAACCCTGTCTGTTTGTCGCAGTTGCTGGTGCAGCTGCAATCCTACTTGCAGTTTCAGTGCACGCAAACGGGAACCCAGCCACAGAGCCGTCAGCTGCTGGCCGATGCGGCCCAGCTCGAGCAATTGCTGATCAACTTGCTCAAAAACGCCCATGAATCGGGGAGTGCTCCGGACGCCGTGGGTATTAAGGTCGACTTTGCTGCCCAGCATGCATTGCTGCGAGTTGTGGATGCCGGTCAGGGAATGAGCGAGCATATCATGGCCAATGCCTTGATCCCCTTTTACTCCACTAAACCCACCGGCACGGGCTTAGGCCTGGCACTGTGCCGTGAAATCGTTGAAGCGCACCACGGCCAGATCCACTTAAAGAATCGCCCGCAAGGTGGGTTATGTGTCGAAGTTCGTTTGCCGCTCAGTGCCGTTTGACGGCGTTTTCGGGCGCTCTGGACAGCCTTGCACGTTTTCCAGCCAGGAGACGGTATTTGCGGCAATGACTATGGTGCCGGACACTACCAGGCTGGCGGCACTGACTAACCCGGCGCCTGCTAAAACCAATGCGCAAGCATCGCCCCGGCACTGACTAATTGCCTGCATTTGTGCATGGGTCAATGTTTTTTTGCGCATCATCATTTTACACTTGGCGTCGTAATACTGGACTTCCTGGGGGGCAAACATACAGCTACTTAGTAACATTAAGCTGATGAGTGACAGGCCCGCAGCGGGTTTAAAACGTGTCATGCTGGCCTCTTGGTGAGAAAAAAGAACCTTGCGGTATGGCGCAGATCATTCAAGCGGGCTTGAACTCAATACAAAAATGCCCATACTCAAGTGAATAGAGTCTCAAAAACACTCCGACGGATTATGACCCAACCGCTTAAACAGGTAAAGCAACTCAGAATTAAACTCCTGCTACTGCTGGTCATTGTGTTTATGGCCCTGGTGGCATTAGTGCCGTTTGTGATCTCCAGTTTAAATGAGCGTAATGCACTGAACGCCCACATTGAGTCAATTAAAAAAACAACCAGTGAAATCATCTATTACGATGAAGTGCTAACGATGTCATCGCGTATGTACACCTTTACCGGCGACGAAAAATGGTCTCAGCGTTACCTGAGAATTGCCAACGCACTGGATCAGACCCTGCTTGAAGCCCAAGCTCTGGACCCGGTGATTGCTGATGCCATCGCGGCAACCGCGCAGGTAAACACCAAACTGATTGAAATTGAGACAAAAGCCTTTGCATTGAGCCGTGCAGGCATGGCCGAGCGGGCCCAGCAAATTTTACTCGATGACGCCTACTTTGCGCTGAAGTCTCAGTATCAGGCCACCGTGTTTGACGCACTTGATAAAACCAGAGCGCAGAGTGAAACCAAGCTGGTTCAGCAAAATGAGTTTAAAACTCAGGTTTTGCTCGGGTCTTTAATTGTGCTGGCGCTGCTATTTTTGGCCTTCATTGCTTACTTATATCGACATAATAAACAGGCCGATGCAACCGTTGAGGACCTTGTAAACTCCCTGAATGGCTCCATTGCGCAGCTGAAAACCACATCGGCAGAGCTGGAGCAAGCCAGTAAAGCTAAGTCGCAACTGCTGGCCAATATGTCCCATGAGCTGAGAACGCCAATCAATGGCTTGTATGGTGCACTTCAGTTGCTGCGCAAAGAAACACACTCAACAGAAAGTGTCTCTTTGCTGGACACTGCGACTATGTGCAGTGAAATGCTATCGACGCTGGTTAATGACATACTGGACTTTACCCAGATGGAGGCGGGCAAGCTGAAGCTGGAAGTCGGGGAGTTCGATTTAAGTAAAGTGGCCCGGACTTTAGAGCATATATTTAAGCACGAGTGTGAGCAGAAAAAACTGCGCTTTGATTATACCTTTGAGGTACAGCAAACCGTGCGGCTGGGAGATGAGCTGCGGCTCAAGCAGGTGCTGATTAACCTACTGAGTAATGCCGTTAAATTCACCCCGCGCGGTCGCATTTCGTTGTCTATTGCCGCAGCGTCGGACTCTGAGTGGGTTGATATTGTGCTCAGTGATACCGGGATTGGTATGACACCAGAGGTGCTGAGCAAGCTGTTTGTGCAATTTGAACAGGGTGATGCCTCACCCACCCGGCTTAAGGGCGGTGCCGGACTGGGCCTGGCGATTGTGAAGTCCCTGGTTGATGCCATGCAGGGGACCATTGAGATTTCCAGCGAGCCGGGCAAAGGGACGCAGGTGACCTTGGCAATACCGCTGCCACTACCAGAAGAGTCGGCGCAGAAGGAGTCAGAACAGGTAAACTTCGATAGTCAAAAGGCAAGTTCAGAGGCGGCCTTACAGGGCTTATCGATTTTGATTGTTGAAGATAATGCCGTGAACCAGATCATCTTGCAAAAAATGTTGGTCAGTCAGGGGGCAAAAACAGCCGTGGCCAGCAATGGCGAAGATGCAATAGAGAAAATGCACGACGAGATCCAGCTGGTATTGATGGATATTCAGATGCCTGTGATGGGCGGAGTTGAGGCATTTCAGGTGATCAGAGCAAAGTGGCCGGTGGTACCTGTGATAGCGGTGACCGCCAACGTGTTTGAAAGCGACGTGTCTCATTATGTAGATTTGGGGTTTGACGCTGTCGTGGCCAAACCCATTTCCCAGTCCGAGTTAACCGACTCTATTCTTGCCAATTGTGTGTCAGTGAGTGAATGAGCCGCCGGATTTCAAACGGCTCGGTAAAGCGCAGTCTAGTTGGCAGCAAATTTATCATTGATTTATATCAATGCAGGTGAGTCAAAAATCTCCCATGGAAGGTGGCAAAGTGGCCAGAGCTGGGCACTTTGCCTGTGGGATAAAATCATCTGCTGGCCTAACCGGGATGGTTTAACTTTGCAATGATCCTGTTACTGGCTTGTTCAACCAGGTCTAATACCAGTTCAAAGCCGTCGCCGCCGCCATAATAGGGGTCGGGTACTTCATCGTATGGTTGTTCGCCATAACGTAAAAAGAGCGCCAGCTTGTGCTGATAATGTGCCGGACAGCGGGATTGCAGGTCGGCCAGGTTTTGCTCATCAGCACACAAGATCAAATCAAAGTACTCAAAGTCTTGTGACTGAACCTGCCGGGCTGTGATGGACGACAGGTTATAGCCCCGCTTATGTGCGGCTGCTGCACTGCGTCTGTCGGGTGGATTGCCCTGATGGTAGGCAATGGTGCCCGCAGAATCGACTTCCACGTTAAGCCCCTGGGCAATGGCTGTATGTTTCAATACCGCTTCCATAGTTGGAGAGCGGCAGATGTTGCCCATACACACGACCAAAACTTTGGGCGGATTGCTCAATTGGATGGCGTTACTCATAAATGGATCCTTTTGCAGAGGGGCTGCCAGGGTAAGGCAGCCCTTAGTATCCGCCATCATATCAGACTTTTATGGCACAATTGCGCGAGATCACAGGCTTTCGTGAGGGCCGAAAACTTCGTACAGTATTCTTGCGTCATCCACCCCCAGCGCCAGCAACTGTTGTTTCAGGTCGGCCATAAAGGGGGTTGGGCCGCAAAGATAGAATTCGCCGTTGTTTACAGGCAATGTGTCACTCAATGGAGCCAGTACCATGCGTCCGGCACCTACCTGCTGTGAGCTGGTGCCGGTTGCACCCTCTTCAAACCAGGTGTAAGTAGTCAGTGCAGGCAGAGCGTCTGCGGCTTGTGTCAGCTCACGGTTAAAGCTCTGTTGCGTCGGGGTGCGGCAGGCATGGAGGAAAAACACCGCCTGGTCGCTTTGTTGCTGGGCTTGCGTATGCAGCATTGCCATCATAGGGGTAATACCCACTCCCGCACTGATCAACACTTTGGGTGTATCTGTTTGCCTGAGCACAAAATCCCCTGCAGGTGGGGAGATGTCCAGCTCATCGCCTTCACACAAGCCATGTAAATAGCCGGATACCAGATTATCCAGCTTGACTGAAATGCGATAAAACCGGCCGTTAGAAGCATGAGATAAAGAGTACTGGCGAATTTGGCGATGGCTTTGGCCCGGGATGTCGCACTGCACAGCCAGGTATTGTCCTGCCTGATACGGCATCACAGCCTGCCCATCACAGGGTTTAAGATAAAAACTCTTAACCAGGTCAGATTCGTGAACAATTTGGCTGATAGTGAAGCGGCGTGTGCCACGCCAGCCGCCATGGTGTTGCTCGGTCTGACGATAAATGCCTTCTTCCTGGGTGATAAATAAGTCGGCCAAAAAGGCATAGGCCTCAGCCCAGGCTTGTTCTATCTCTGCGTTAAACTGCTGTGGAAATTTTTCCCGTAAGGTCGCAAGCAGGTGCTCGCCAACAATGGGGTAGTGATGTGGCTGTATGCTGAGGCTGGCATGCTTATGGTTAATGCGCTTAATCGCATCACTCAGTACCTCAGGCTGATCTATATAGGTTGCATAGGCCGCCAGTGCGTTAAACAACGCAAATTGCTGCCTGCCGGAGCGCTGGTTGCTGAGGTTGAACACATCAAGTAGTTCTGGGTTATGTGCGAACATTCGCTGGTAAAAGTGCTCTGTCACCTCAACACCGGCGTCGGCAAGTAGAGGGATTGATTGTTTAACCAGGGTAATGGTTCGTTGGCAAAGCATAAAAAACTCCTAATAAGTCCACTTTTCGTTGAAGTGGAGTAAATGCACGAAACAATAAAAACTAACCGCGACGCCCATCGAGGCGCTTGCGTACTAGCATGGGGGCGTAAATAAAGACAAACAGCGCAAAGCTGGCAGACCAGATCAGGGCACTGAGCTGCCAGGCCAGATGCGTGCCAATGTATACGGGCAGCAGACTGCGAATGAGTGCGCTTGTAAGAACCAGCAAAAATGCCACAGACATCAGCGGATGGGGGGTTAAGGGGCGGGCAGTATGGCCCAGTGCAACCCGAGCCATCATCGCCAGGATCATCATGCCCATACCACCTATGGTGATAAGGTGCAGGGCATCTTTGGCCTGCAAGCTTGTGTTAAAGTAGGCGTAACCAAAGCCAACAAGCCCAAGCGCCATCATCAGGTAGGCCAGGTACAGCGACCACAGCAGGGGCACTAAAAATACCCGCCGATTAAACCACATAGCAGCACGTACCAGGTGCAACAGTCCGGCCAGGATCAACAGATATCCAGGTACAACAGCAAGCTGCAAAAAGTGATGCGCAAAAAAGCCAGATATCCCCGTCACAGAAACAAACAGCAGTAATTTATCGAGTCGGGGAGTACGCTGTTGCTGTGCCAGTCCCAGGCCTCGGGAGATAAAAAAGGGCACAACCCGGCCACCGAGTATGCTGATCAGCAAAGTAAAGCCGAGTACGGCCATTTGACTTAGCAGTCCAGCCAGCTCAAAGGCTTGCTGATCAACCACCACGAGAAACACCATGTTCAGGGTTGCCAGCAGTGCCAGTACCGGGATGAACAGGTAATTTTTGTTGTTATTAACCTGCACCACCACCCAGGTGAAATGCGCAATGGCAATGAGCCAGAATGCACCTTGCAGAGCCATTAGCCACATTAAGGGTTGGGACGACCAAACTCCGGCGACCCGCGCGCTGCCCCAGACCACGCAAAGCCCCAGCAAAGGCCAGCCGTTTAACGTGCTTACGCCGGTCCAGTTTTTGGCAGCGGTCAACAAAAAGCCAATGGCGATTGCGCTGGCAAAGCCAAACAGCATCTCATGTGCATGCCACAGTGTTGCCGGGTAGGGGGCATGCCAACTCAGGAAACCACTCAATATTGCGAACCAAACCAGCATTGCGCAGCAGGCCCACAGGCTGGCAAGTAAAAACAGCGGACGAAATGCCAGCATCAGTACAGGAGCATGTTGTAATTGGTACCATTTGACGGTGCGTGGCATGGGTTCATCAAGGTTTAGCAGGGTCATCAGCGCACCTCCAGGCCCAGGTTATACTGGCAAAAACACCGCACCACATAGCTGACCTTGAGCAGGGTGGCAAAAACAATGGTGCTGATATGGGCCGCTATTTGCGTTGACAATGACAGGTGATGGTCAAAGGCGTAACTGGCCAAAATGGCCAGCATAAAACCAATCAGGCTGAGCATCAGGCATTGATTGGCAAAAGGGAGCGTACGGCGATAAAGTTTCATAATTACCCTTGTAAAACACAGTGAGTCAAACTGATGATACAAGAGCATGAACTGTGCCAAATTTTTATTTTATATAAAACAGCAGGTTATGGTTTGTCTGCTTGCTATGTGGAGTCATAATGACTTACACTGAAGATGTCTTTTAAACTTTAATAGGTCATATTGACTTGGATCAGCGAACCTTATCTCACCTGCTCGGTATCAGTACTGAGCTGGCTCAGCAACTTCCCCGTGTTAATGAAGGCGATATTGGCGCGTTTACTCAGGCCCTGGTACGTGCAGTTCAGAGTGCAGTAACGGCCGACGCCATTGCGGTTTTACGCTGCGAGCAGGGGATTGCCTATCCGCTTGCCTGTTCGGGCCTTGCGCCAGAGGCGATGGGGCGGCGTTTTGTGATCAAAGATCACCCAAGGCTGGCGGCCATTGCTGGAGCTCAGCAGCCGCAAATATTTGCGGCAGATTGCCCGCTGCCAGACCCGTATGACGGTATGCTGCTGGCCACCGCCGGGGCATTACCCGTCCACGCCTGCATGGGCTTTTCGCTATATCAGGACGCGCAACTGGTTGGCATGATCACCTTTGACAGCCTCACGCCCAGCGCGTTTGAACAAGTTGCGCTACCCATGCTCGTGATGTTGCAGTCTCTGGTTGCAGCACATTTTGCGACCGCACTGAATCTGGCGGCATTGTCTGAGCAAGCGCGCCACGGCAGGGCGATGCTCAGAGAGCTCAGCCATCAGAGCTATACCATGATAGGCAACAGCGAGGTGATGCAACGGCTCAAGCAGGATATTGATCTGGTCGCGAATTCTGAGCTGAGCGTACTGATCCAGGGTGAAACCGGTACAGGTAAAGAGCTGGTGGCACGGCGCATTCATGAACACTCTTCGCGTGCTCAGGGCCCGTTTGTTCAGGTCAACTGTGCATCGTTAAGTGAACACCTGGCCGAGAGTGAGTTTTTTGGCCACCGTAAAGGGGCCTTTACCGGTGCCGACAGACATCGTGAAGGTAAGTTCCTGGTGGCGCATGGTGGCACCCTGTTTCTTGATGAAATCGGTGAACTGCCACTGGGCATGCAAAGCAAGTTACTGCGGGCGCTACAAAGTGGTGAGATCCAGCCCGTCGGCACAGATAAACCGCAATATGTTGATGTCAGGATAGTCGCTGCAACCAATCGTGATTTACGCCAGGAGGTTGAAGCGGGTCGCTTTCGTGCCGACTTGTATCATCGTCTGAGCGTTTTTCCGCTGCAAGTGCCGCCGTTGAGAAACCG
The DNA here is from genome assembly GCF_000967655.1 of Pseudoalteromonas rubra. Classification (GTDB taxonomy): domain Bacteria; phylum Pseudomonadota; class Gammaproteobacteria; order Enterobacterales; family Alteromonadaceae; genus Pseudoalteromonas; species Pseudoalteromonas rubra_A. The sequence continues at coordinate 46,025 of NZ_JXYA01000018.1, read as the reverse complement.
TGCAGAGGACATTGTGCCGCTGGCGGGCTTTTTTGTTGAGCAATTGCGTAAAAAGCTGGGAGTGCGTCAATTGGTGCTGTCGGCACCTTTTTTAAAACAATTGCAGGCACACGACTGGCCGGGCAATGTGCGCGAGCTGGAACATGTACTCAGCCGGGCGGCGCTGAAGGCAAAGCATACCGCCTTGGCGCAGGATATTGTCGAGGTTGATATCACCCATGGTGTTCAGTGGCAAGCCAGCGCTGCGCAGGCACCAGCAGATAACCCGTATAGCGAGGCTACTTCAGTACCCGCTGCGCAAACCCTAAAGGCCGCTACAGAAGCGTTTCAGAAAAATCTCATCAAGGCCCGGTTACAGGCCAATGAACTCAACTGGGCAGCCACTGCGCGTGAGCTATCCGTTGATAGGGCAAACCTGGTGCGTCTGGCAAAACGTTTGGGCATAGCAACGCTTAAAAAGCTAACCTGAGGACACTGGCAATTTAATAAAATGAAGTAACTGAATAAGGACTGTTATTCGCAATGAAAATTGTTCTTACTAAGTTTATAAGTCATTTATTTTAAAAGAATATATTAAGAAATTTATTAGTTTTAATCGGTCTTGCTAAGTTGCGATTTTGTTCTAGGTTTATAAGGCGTCTAACTATTCCTTATTGAGGGGGCCCTATGCAGGGTAGCAAGCAAGTAATAGCAGCATTAAATCAGGTCTTAACGCTCGAGCTGACGTCTATTAACCAGTATTTTTTGCACGCACGCATGTGGAAAAACTGGGGCATTGAAGAGCTCAACGAGAAAGCCTACAAAAAATCCATCAAAGACATGAAGCAGGCCGACGACTTAATCGAACGGATCTTATTCCTCGAAGGCCTGCCAAATTTGCAACATCTCGAAAAACTGCGTATTGGTGAGCACACCGAAGAAATGCTCAGCTGCGATATGGCGTTTGAAACGGAGCAACTGCCGGTACTGCGCAGTGCCATTGAGCTGTGTGAAAAAGAGCAGGACTATGTCAGTCGTGAACTGCTCGAAGATATTCTGGAATATGAGGAAGACTATGTCGATTGGCTGGAAACCCAGCAATTCCTCATCAAAAATTGCGGCATAGAAAACTATCTGCAATCGCAAATTGAGGAGTAAGACATGCAAGGTTCTCAAAAAGTAATCGATTTACTCAACAAGCAGCTGACCCTGGAGTTATCGTCAATGGACCAGTATCTGGCGCATTCTAAAATGTACGAAGACTGGGGCCTGTCAAGATTGCACCATAAACTGGCTCATGAATACGAAGAAGAGCTGGATCACGCGAAGCGGATCACGGAGCGCATTTTGTTCCTTGAGGGCACGCCCGATACAGCATCCAGAGCGCCCATCAAAGTGGGAGAAAACGTTCAGGAAATGCTTGAAAATGACCTGGCAGCAGAGATCACGGTAAAAGATCATCTGAAAAAAGTCATTGCGGTCTGTGAGGAAGAGCAGGACTATGTGTCGCGCGAGATGCTCGAAGCGCTGCTTGACGACACAGAAATGGACCACATCTACTGGCTTGAACAGCACATTGGACTGATCAAACTCATTGGCTTACCAAATTATATTCAAAGCCAGATGTCGGGTGGCGATCCCACTTAAACAATAGATTATAGTGCAATCCTAAGGAGGCCATGCCTCCTTTTTTTATGCCTGATTAAACTGACTTTGCGGGCTTGCCAAACGGGTTATTCACAGGGATACTTGCCGCCATGAAAGATGGCAGCATCAGGCTGTTGATAACGGAGCGTTAAATTGGAAAGACAGGTCGCCTGCCTGGTAGAGGCATGTAAACAACTGAGCTTAAGACACGAATGTATCGACCGCGAACAAAATTTGGTCAGGGTGTATTTCAACCATGGTGTTGAGTACTTTGAGCTTAATAAAACCCCTTTTAACTCTGAGTCCATTTACGGTCTGTGCCGGGACAAAATGCATTCATATCAGGCGTTTAATCAGGCTGTGACTATGCCCCAGACGCTCTCTTTCCTCGACCCCAATGTGCCAGACGAGTACAAACACTATTTGCAGTACCAAAACATGGATGAAATTGTTGCGGCAGTTGAGCACACTTTTGGCTATCCGGTGGTCATTAAAAGTAATAGCGGCGCACTGGGTGTGAATGTTCACTTATGTCAGGATAAAGCCTCGCTTGTGGCTGCCTTTGGTGAGATATTCAACGGCCAGTCAAAGCACTATGATTATCTGGCGCTGGCGCAGGCCTATGTTGAGAACAAGGCTGAATACCGTCTGGTGTGTGGCTTTGGCGAACCCTTGCTGGCCTATAAAAGGGGCATGGCGCAGACATTTAATGTGCGCTATTGGGAGAAAAATGAAGTCGCGACACTGGAGCAGGATGAGACTTTGCTCACGGTGCTGTTTGAGTTTGTTAAGCCTGTGTTTGAGCTGGCAAATATCGGGTTTGTTGGCTTTGACATTATCCTGGGTCAGGATGACCGCTTTTATCTGATTGAACTGAACTCTTCCCCTAAGTTTAATCATCTGATCATAGATAATCCTGAACTTGGGCCTGCGGCGGTCACCAGCATGTACAAAAACATGCTACAAAAGCTGAATAATCGAACAACTTAGGGCTAAACTGTTGGAAACCCTGTGATCTGGTTATCCGACAATGAAATGGTTAAAGGACATAGACAGCAGTTTTGATACTCTGCTGACCGACTGTTACCAAAGGCGTGAAATGGACATGGAGCGCCATGTTAATAAGCTGCGTTTTTTTGGCCTGATGGCCTTATTCCTTACTGAACTGGCCATCGGTTTATACAGTATCGGCTGGGATACCACGCTGGTGGTCGTTGATTTGGCCACCATCGCCGTGGTGACTTGCTGGTGCGCTCTGGTCTCACACTGGTCTCGCTCCGAAGGCTACAAACCCTGGCTCAAATATGTCTCTATCTTATTCGATTACACCATTATTCTGGTGGTATCGGTCGAAATTGAGTCGCTGGATGTGTTTAAACACTTTTTGCAGGACCTGCACCAGACTGAGTTCGAACTCATGCTGGTAAGTGTTCTGTTACTGTTTAATATTATGAGTGCATTTCGCCAGGGTAAGCTGATCATTTACTATTCCACACTTTGTTGCGTGGTGACCGGGACCTTAGTGCTCGAGCACAGTCACACAGCCAGAGCCATTGAGATCCACGAGCAAGTGATCATCATCTGCTCGGGCTTTTTAGCCTGGTCCTTGTCTAGTTATATCACCGGCACCTACACCAAGTTGCGCCATCGCGAGCGCCTGTTGCGCTATTTGCCTGAGCAATTAGTTAAAGCGGTTGAGCGGGGGGAGGTTGATATTGAACCTGGCGGCGAGAGGCGCGATGTGACGGTATTGATGGCGGATATCCGCGGCTTTACCCGTTTGTGTGAGCAGCACGACCCGGAAGTGATCACGCAATTGCTGAACCGCTATTTTTCGCGCATGAGCAGCGTTATTTTTATCCACCAGGGCATGATTGATAAATTTATCGGTGATGCGATCATGGCTGTATTCGGAACGCCTCAAGAAGAAGAAAACAATGCTAAAAACGCAATAGAAGCGGCGCGGCAGATGCTTCAGGCGCTTGAGGCACTCAACCAGGAGTTCGTTGCAGAGGGCTTGCCGAGTATCGCGATTGGCATTGGCATACACAGTGGTGATGCAATTGCGGGTAATGTGGGTAGCAGCAGCTGTATGGACTACACTGTGATTGGCGATACAGTCAATGTGGCGGCTCGGATTGAAAGCAAAACCAAAGAGTTAAACTTTCCGCTGCTGATCAGCGAACAAAGTGTACACCAGTCCCGGTTGACACAGCTTAAACGGGTTGCCATGGTTGAGCTTACCGGGCGCAGCCAGCCTATCGAGGTGTATCACTACCCTGACTAAAAAAGATTAACAAGGTGTTGCGCTAAGCAATCTTTATGAAATAGTCTAACTTTAAATAATCAGTTATTTAACGCGCTTATGAATATGGAACGGACACTGCTTGCTGTTTTTCTTTGTATTATGACTTTCAGTGTACTGGCAAACGCGCCAGAGCGACCCGTGCTGCATATTTACCATGACTCGGATTACAGCAGCCATAAAGCGTCCGCTGAAGCCATGAAAATGGGCTTTAACAGTGCGCTCAGTGAGCGCAACTTTGAGGTGCAGGGGTTCAGGCTGCAATTGCTGGAAAAGGACCATAGGGGCAATAGTAACCGCAGTTTACTGATCATGCGGCGATTTTTGCAGGACGACAATGCGTTACTGATGCTCGGTGGATTACACTCACCGCCATATATCAAACATCGTGAATTTATTAACCAGCAGGGCATTTTGCTTTTAGTGCCCTGGGCTGCGGGTGGGCCGATAACACGTTACCCGGATGCCAACAATTGGGTATTCAGACTCTCTATTGATGACACCAAAGCCGGATTGAGGCTGGTAGAATTTGCCAGGAAAAAGGAGTGTCGTTCGCCACACATGTTGCTGGAGCGCACCCCCTGGGGTAAATCAAATTATCAAACCATTACCCGGGCACTGGACAAGCCCGAGGCCCCCGTGACCTGGTTTAACTGGAACATGAAAATGAACGCCACCAAAATCATGCTGCGAGAGATTGTCAGCAGCGGCCACGATTGTGTGATATTTGTCGGTAATGCGCTGGAGGGCAAGCAACTGGTCAAAGCGCTTGCGCAGACACCAGAAGCACAGCGCCCAGCCATTATCAGTCACTGGGGCATAACGGGTGGTCACTTTTTCGAGCAGGTGGCCGATGAACTGCGTGCGGGTATAGATTTACACTTTCTGCAAAGCTGCTTCTCATTTCAGCAACGGCCGCATAGCGAATTTGCCGCGCAGGTTTGGCAGCGCTTGGTGGGCGCTTATCCGGACAAAGTCATTGATGGCCGATTTATCCAGTCTCCGGCCGGGTTTATTCACGGCTATGATTTAGGGCGGGTCCTGCTTAGCGCGCTCGATCAAGTCGTTTTGAGCGGCGATGTAAAAAAAGACAGAGCCGCATTGCGTGCTGCGCTTGAAAACCTCAAGCAGCCAGTTCAGGGGTTGCTGAAAGTGTACGAGAAGCCATTTTCACCCTGGTCAGAGTCGCAGCCAGATGCCCATGAGGCGCTGGGTCTGGAAGACATTTGTATGGCCAGTTACAACGCTGATGGCAGTATCAAGGTGCTAAATAACTAATGAGAAATAATGCAGTGAAGTCGCTATTTAAAATGAGCTCCGACAAGGCATTCTACGCGTTTTTGTTGTGCAGCCTGATATTGTCAGTGTCTTTGAGCCTGGTGATGCTCAGCAATCATGCGGATACCGCCATTCGGCAGGTACAAACGGAAGTGCGTCAGACTGAAGCGCGATTGGGGGTGAGCAACTTGGGCCAGTTTTTGCGCACTCGACTGGTACTGCTTAAAGACTTGGCGCAATATCCGGTGTTGGCCAACGGCGTGATGGGGTCAGATATTTCGCGCGCTTCTTTGTCTGACTTTCTGGGGGAGTATCGGATCCTGGGCAAAAAGGAGCCCTTGTCTTTGTACAATGTGCTTGGCGAGCCGGTATATCGCAGTGGCCAGGTCTCATTAGAGCCCGGCAAACAGGAAGAGTGGCTTGAGCTGCTGCTTGACGGGCGCTTACCACATGCGGTGCTTTTACAACAAAACGAACAGCTGTTTAGTTTTGTCATTGCCGTGCCCATTGAATACAACGGATTTACAGAGGGCGTGCTGGTCGCTGAGTTTGATACTGATCTGGCCAATTTGTTGGCCCTGGATCTGAGCAATCAGGCCCTGGCGGTCGAGTTGTCCGGGCAATGGGTCAATTATAGCAATGCCGCGCCTGGTGCGGAATATGTTGTGCTGCACAACACACAAATGCCGGGCACTGATATTCATGTCAGTCTGATGATCAGCCAGTCGACCATAGACGACAGCGTTTTTGATTTTATTGTTGAGCTTGGCCAGGCCATTTTTATTGGGCTTTCTTTATCCTTCCTACTACTGCTGTTTTTTGGTCGCCAGTTACTGCTGAATCCATTCAAACGTCTTCAGACCTCAGAGCAAATGATCAAAAAAAGCGAGGAGCGCTTTAAACTGGCAATAGCCGGTAGCCATGATGGCATCTGGGATTGGGATATCGAAAGCGGCGATGTCTTTTATTCGCCGAGATACAGAGAGTTACTGGGCTATAGTCCCAATGATCTTAGCGGCTTTGCAGATCGTTTTGAGGTGTTGGAGCAGCATTTGCATCCAAAAGACAGAAGTGCGACTTTTTCTGCACTACAAGATCACTTAAACGGCAAGGGCGGCTTTGATGTAGAGTTTCGTCTGCGCACCAAACAAAACGACTATCGCTACTTTCGCTCAAAAGGGCTGGCGCTGCGCGATGAGACAGGGAAAGCCATTCGTATGTCGGGTTCTTTGACCGATATCACAGATCAAAAAATGTTTCAGGAGGCTTTAAGCCAGGCAAAGGAGCACAACGATTTGCTTGCCTATGCTATCGAGTCCTGTGATGTGGGCATTATTATTTCGGATGCCAAAGTGCAGGGCCTGCCACTGACCTTTATCAACAGCGCCTTTACTAAAATAACGGGCTATGGCGACGAGGTCTTGGGGACTAACTGTAAGTTTTTGCAGGGTGAGGACACTGTACCAGAAGTGGTCGCCAATATGGTCGAAGCGATTAAACATCGCCAGGCGCACCGCACTGTGATTCTCAATTATACAAAAGATGGTAAGCCGTTTTGGAACAACCTGCATATTGCACCGGTGAGCAACGACCAGGGAGAGCTGGTTGCCTATGTGGGGATCATTCAGGATATTTCTGAGGATATCGCGCAGGAAAGAGCGCTGGCAGAGGCAAAAAGTCAGGCCGAGCAGGCCAGTCGGGCGAAGAGTGAGTTTCTGGCCTCCATGAGCCATGAGATCCGCACCCCCATGAACGGCGTGCTGGGCATGCTGAACCTGCTGCTCAGCAACGAACTGGATGAACAACAAACCCACAGGGTTAAGCTGGCGATGAGCAGTGCAAACTCATTGCTGAACCTGATCAATGACATACTCGATTTTTCTAAGGTGGACGCCGGTAAGTTAGAGCTTGAAATGCTCGACTTTGACTTGCGCGGTATGTTTGAAGACTTTGCCGAGTCGGCGGCTTTGCAAGCGCAATGTAAAGGGCTGGAACTGGTGTTGGATACTTTGGATATCGAGCAAAGTATGGCCAAAGGAGATCCAAGCCGGATCAGGCAAATCCTCGCGAATCTGGTTGGTAATGCGATTAAATTTACCGAACGGGGAGAAGTGATTATTCAGGGAAAACTGACGGAACAGGAAGATAACCTGTTGCGTCTGGAGTGTGCCATTACAGACACAGGGATAGGCATACCAAAAGCCAAAAGTGAGGCCCTGTTCGACTCCTTTTCTCAGGTAGACTCCTCTACTACACGAAAATATGGCGGCACCGGTTTGGGCCTGGCCATTGTCAGAAAGTTATGCCAGCTGATGGGCGGCGATGTCTCAGTGCAAAGTACTGAAGGTGAGGGGAGTACCTTTACATTCTCCGTGTTACTTGAGAAAAGCGCACAATCAAAGCAAATACTGCCAGATTTGGACATGTCTCAGCTTGAGCTTTTAGTAGTGGATGATAACCAGACAAACCGTACGGTATTAGGCCAGCAACTGCGGCACTGGGGCGCTCAGGTGTTTGAGTCTTCTTCGGGCATTGCTGCACTGGCCGAATGTGAAAAGCGCTACCACGATGGTCAGCGCAAAATGTTTGATATTGCCTTGCTGGATATGCAAATGCCCAATATGGACGGTGCACAACTGGGCAAAACCATCAAAGAAGATAAGCGTTTTGGGGGAATTAAGCTCATTATGATGACCTCCATTGGTCATCAGGGCGATGCCTCTTACTTTGCAGATCTGGGCTTCTCGGGGTACTTTCCCAAGCCCGCAACCACAGAGGACTTGTTTAACGCCTTGTCTGTGGTTGCCGATGACGGCGAGGCGCTGGCAAATGCCAAGCCGCTGGTGACAACCCATTATTTGAAAAGCATGAAAGACCCAGACCAGGATACAAAAAAGGTTAAGTGGTCACCAAAGCCGCGTATTTTGCTCGCAGAGGACAATCAGGTTAACCAGATAGTGACAGTCAGTATGTTGCAAAAGCTCGATATAGAATCTGTTGATGTTGTTAATGACGGCAATGAAGCACTGCGCAACCTGAGAGAGTATCAACACTCAGAAGGCTATTCGCTGGTACTGATGGATTGTCAGATGCCTGAAATGGACGGTTTTCATGCCACCAAAGCTATCCGGAAAGGACAGGCTGGTAAGTCGAATATGGACATTACCATAGTGGCGCTCACCGCCAATGCTATGGTGGGCGATGAGAAAAAATGTCTTGAAGCCGGTATGAACGATTATCTGAGCAAACCTGTGTCCATAGAGGCGCTGCTGAGTTGTCTGAAAAAGCACCTGGAGTATGAGCAAATCCTGGTCGAAGAATAAAAAATAAAGAGTGTCAAAATAATGCTAGCTAATTGCTGCGCTTAGCCTTATTATCGCGCGGCTTTGCTCAGGGTGAGTGAAGTTTGTACAGTTCGGAGGGCTCTGCACTGTACAATTAACCTTGTAACCAAGTTAATTGACACCATGATAAGCAATAAAATAAAAGTGGTTTTTGATAAGTCTGTTGATGCAATCTTTGCAGTCATCTTACTCTTTATCATCATCGGCATTGCCATTGGCACACTACAACTCTTCGTGACCACCTGGAAGCTACTGGCGTTTAAGGGGATCACTGGGCATTACATTGATATCATTGCGGATGTACTGACGCTGTATGTGCTGATTGAGCTGTCGCGCTCTTTGGTTGAGTACTTTAATACCCATCGCTTAAGGCTGACCTTTATTGTTGATGGCGCGATTGTGTTTGTGATCAGGGAAATTCTGATTGCACTGTTCAAACATGACCTTAAACCAGACATGATCTACGCATTTTCAGCGTTTCTATTTGTACTGGGCGCACTGCGTATTGCCTCTGTGCTGGTATATCAGCGTGAGAAACACCTCGCAGAGCAGGAAAGTCACTAATCTTTACTTCGGGGCTGCGGCCCCGTTTTCAAACGCTGTCCTCTCAACTACCTTACGCGCGCTAACTAATAAGGCATAACAACGGGCTTTGCTTTCAGACCAGATTAGCTTAGGATGTTACTGTTATAATATACAGTGTTTTGGTTTTCAGGGTTGGTTGTCTATGTTAAAAGCGTTGCCAGAAAAGTATTACCTCACCCACTTTAATGAGCTGCATGGGTTTATTGCTAAAACCAGCCTTCATTTGCTAAGCCCGGTGCAGCAAATGCTGTTGAGAGAGCTTGCATCTCTGGATGAGGATTGCCTGTGCCTGTTGTTGCGGATCATTAATCGCAAGCGCGTATTTGTAACCCGAGCCCAGCTTAACTATGCAGAAATTAACGACATTGATGCTGCGCTGCTGGCACTGGCGCGCAACGGCCTGATCAGTGTGGCACAAGATGAAGATAGCGATGTACTGCTGGCTGAGCTCACCAAGGAGCAGTTACAGTCTATTGCCGCTGAGCTGATGTCGTCGGGCAACGTTTCTGTGGCAGCGCCGGCTAAATCGGCGAAAAAAGCCCTGTGGGTTGAGTTCGTCCATACACAAAGCCAAAGCGCCTCCCTGGCGGATACATCTGTCTTTCGTGCCCATCTGTCGGCGTCGGTCAAAGCGGACTTTGAATATTGGCTGTTTTTGTTTTTTGGCAAACTGGGTGGCACCTTACAGCAATTTTCTCTGCGCGACCTTGGTGTGATGCAAACGCGTCAGGGCGTTGCCACTGGTAATGCGCACTTTTCGGAACTGGCAGAGGCGCAAAGTGCCTATTATTATGTTGTTCAGAACAAAAACCTGAAAACCCTGGATTTGGCAGGCAAAGTGTCATTGGCAAAGCAAATTTGCGAACAGCAGGTGCCAGTCGCTGAGGGGCCGATGGCACAGGCCAGACGGGATGAACTAACGCACAAACTGGCTTGCCAGCTGGAGCAGGACGACGCGCAATTGGCAATGGCTATGCTTGAGCTCAGCCATCATCCAAAAGCACAAGAAAAATACATTCGCGCTTTGTATAGTGCAGGTGAGTACCAGGCCTGCCAGGCGCAACTGGAGGCTGTGTTAGCTTGTCCACAAAATGAGGAGCTGCTGATATTTGCCGAAGACTTCTCAGCGCTGAAATTCACCACCAAGCGTACCTCAGTACTCACCGATATGCTGCGTCAAAGCGGCACACCGATTGCGCTGGACGAGGCCTATGTTGGCTATCCTGAACAAGGGGCCATTGCCTGGTATCGCCGTCAGGGTTGCCAGGCCTTTCATGGAGAAAACCAGTTCTGGCGGATGTTATTTGTGTTGGCTTTTTGGCCCGCGCTGTATGAATCTGATGCCAGTGCACCCAGTAATGAGTTTGACTTAACCCCCAAGAGCCTTAAATATAACCAGTTCTATGAAGTACATAGCGAGCAAATCGAACAGATCCTGGCTGGTATTACAGATAATCAAAGTTTATTCGACTGGTTGTTGCACCAGGCAGGCTCGCATTTTGGCAAACCGAATCGTTTAGTGTTTTGGCATCAGCCAGGCATAGATCTTTTACTGATGGTGGCCCGGCTGATCCCCATTGCGCCGTTAAAAGCACATCTGCGCGCCATGTGTAAAGATTTTAAAATGCTCAAAGATGGCTATCCGGATCTTATTTGCATTAACGGCACCGACGTCTCATTTGTTGAAATTAAAGCGCCTGGCGACAGCCTTAGACGTAATCAGCTGGTGACCATAAGACGCCTGATGGAGTCGGGCTTTAAGGTGGATATTCAGCAAGTACGCTGGCAAATCGCGCCGCAGCAGGCCTATGTTGTGATAGATGTGGAAACGACTGGAGGCAAAAAGGAGTTTGACCGCATAACCGAAATTGCCATGCTCAAAGTGGTTGATGGCGAGGTGACGCAGCGCTGGCAAAGCTTAGTTAATCCGCTGCGGCGGATCCCGAAATACATCACCGAATTAACGGGCATAAGTAATGAGATGGTGGCTGATGCACCGCGTTTTTCTGAGGTTGCACAGCAAGTGGAAGACTTTATGCAAGATGCCATTTTTGTTGCGCACAATGTTAACTTTGATATGGGCTTTATCAAGGCTGAGTTTGCCCGTCTGGAGCAAACCTTCCAAAAGCCTAAGTTATGTACCGTTCAGCAGGCCAGAAAGTGGCTGCCCGGTCTGAAGTCTTATGCGTTAAACAATGTGTGTCGCGAGCTGGGCATCACCTTAACCCAACATCACCGGGCGATGGCAGACGCCCAGGCAACGGCCGAGTTATTTGTGATGATTAACGCGCAAAGGCTTGCACATCAGCAGCCGTTAACCTAGCAGGGGTGTTTGTTTGAGGGGTTTAGTGTACATTGCTCCTCATGTTCTGAGTAAACAGTCATTGCTGTGTATAAAAAGTACCTCGTCTATTCTTTGTTGCAGGTTTCCTGGGGGTTGTCTGCGTTACTGCTGATATTTGCGATAGCACCCAGCCTGATAGCTTTGTCTGTTCCTGCCTGGTCCATCCCTGTGTATCTGCTGATCTCTTGTGTCACTGTGTTTGGGGTATATGCAAGAGATAAAGCATTAGCAAAAAAAGGCACTGAGCGACTGTCCGAGCGCCTGTTGCTGCTTGTCTCTGCGGGATCATGCCATATGGCAACCTTACCGGTTATGTCGGTGTTAAGGCATAAAACAATCAAGCTGCCATTTTTATTAAAACTACTGGCTCTGTATTTGGTTCAGCTTTTTGCCTTTGTCACTGTGCTGGCCGGATATTTGATGTAACCCCCAGCGCCTGGCATGCAGTTAAGAAGAGTTAGGTGACAGACTTGCGTCTGCCACCGGCTTATTAATCGAGCTTGAGTTCAAACTCGTAGTCCAGCTCGTCCATTAAAGACCATCGATGCTGCTTGTTTTGCGTGCCTTTGCCCAGGATCCAGTAATCATAGCTCTTAGTGATTTGCCCCTGACTTTTGGCAATGGTGAGCCAGGCGTTAACAAAGCTCAGAATGTCCAGGTTGCGCTTGGCAACGGCGAACCCAACCGGGTATTGCATCTCTGCGCCTTTGGGTACAACAACGCCAAATTCCGGATGGAACATGCTCCAGGCAAACCCAGCCTCAGCGCTTATCACCATGGCATCGAATTGTCCGTCGGATTCAAAGAATGCCTGATGATTCGACAAAGCCGACACCTGAATATGAGGATATTTTTTTGCCAGGTCTTGCATCAGAGGGGTGTATTCCACATGCGCCAGGCGCAGATCCTTGTAGCTGAGCACCTGCTCCCGGGTGGCCAGTTGCTTAAGGCGATGATCTTTGGCAATTAAAGCCATTTGTAATTGCAGGACTGGATCACTAAATCTGACCTGACTAAGGTCGGCAACGTTAATTTCCAGTCCCGACATCGCAATGTCAAAGAAGCCTTTATTCAGGTACTCAGCCAGTTGCGACTTTTTGAACGGAATAAACTCAACCTTCACATTCAAGTCGGCAGCCAGTTTATGGGCCAGACTAATATCAAAACCGACCAGTTCTCCTTTTTGGTTAAAGTAGCTAAATGGCACATTGTCGACCAGGTAGCCCACCCTGAGTAAGTTTCGTTTTTTGATCACGTCTATGTTGGTCAGAGACAGCTCTCCGCTTTGATAGGCCTTGGGCACATGGTTGAGCACTTCTGCCGGCACTTTATCTGAAACCACCATATTGGCAATGATCTCATCAGCCGCCTGCGTATCGCGGGCCAGGTGATTATTGGCCGTAAAGCTGAGTAACATAAATGCAGGCAGCAGGGCGCTGAGTAAAGTCAGGTAATACACCGAGCGGATCCGCTTAAGGTGCAGCTGACGTTTGGTATAGAAAATACTTAACAGCACGAAGGCAAAAATATAGATAACTGTAGTCGGAGAGACAATTTTAGCGGTCAGTACCGACATCGACAGATACAACTGGTAGCTGTCTGCCGGGATCTTCAGGCTGTCGAGCAGGTAAGGAATGGCAATATGCACGTTGGCAAAATAGCTCAGCATGGCCGATAAAGTGACATTGGGTATTTGATCCAGCGTAACCGGGCTGCCTGTCAGCCAGGCTGCAAAGGTGACAAACATCAGTGTTGTCAGCTTACCTAAGCTTGGAAACGTATAAGCAATGGGCACCAGCACTTCGGCGATATGGTCCGACTCTTCATCACTGCGTTTGATTTTTGCCAGGTGGGCTTTGATCCCCTCTGTGATCACAGGAAGGACAATAAACACGTTGCCGGTACTGAACGCGGTGATCCAGGCATTGCGCATCACCATGATCAGGTCGCGGTACTTAACCGGGGTTAATGCTGCGACCAGCATAGGCAGCAGGGCAAACATTAGGTAGGCCCCCAGACAGGTAACCAGCACCAGATAAATTTGCAGGTTGTTGAGCTCTTCCATACTGATGGTGCCGGCGGTACTGGCGGTCATTGCAAAGATCCCAATCGGAAAAAGCTTAATGATCTTTTTCGAGATCAAAGAGAGCCCCTGACCCACGACTTCAAGTACATCTAACAGACTGTTCTTTTGTCCGTTTGAAATTAACGACAGCCCAAGTGCAATACAAAAAATCACCAGTGCGGGCACATTGCCTTCGGCCATGGATGCAAAAGGGTTGGCGGGAATATACTGGCTGACAAAGTCCACCTCCGGGGCGCTGGCCACCAGGGCGGGAGAGAAAAAAGTCCCGGCATCATGGCTCGGCAGCGTAAGTGAAAACGCCCAAATGGCAGCCAGGCCGACCAGCCACAGGCTTATCATGACAGTGGTTGCTTTGACTAGAATGGATTTAACCTGATCCGGATTAAACTTACCCAGCCCGACCACCAGGCTGACCACAATGTAAGGGAAGATGGTGATCTGCATGAGTTTAACAAACCCTTCGCCGAGTGGTTTTAAAAACGCCACCCGTTCACCAAAAATAAGGCCACATGCAATACCGAGTAACAATGCCCAGAGCATCCAGTTCATGCTCTTTAACCAACCTAAAACGAGTTTCATAATCCCCATGTGCGCAATAAAAAGAGCGAGATTATATTGAGGTTAGCTGAAATTAATCTGAATGCAGCGCGGCAATACCAATTTTACTTAATACTTGTTCAATTTGAAGGAGCAAATAGGACGCTAACCGTGTTAAAAATTTCTCATTTAGAAGTACTAAACAGCAAAATTTTTGCCTAGTTATCGACCCTATTTTCTCGCCTCAAAATAGAACACTTAATTAAGCAAATTGGTATAAGTGAAATTAAAGGTGTATTTGCAGGCAAATGATAGTGATTGGTTCGTTGAGCGGTTTATCTGCACTGACGCCAAGCCAGTCATTTTCGATTGAGTTTACTATGGGCAGCTTATTGCTGTGCCGAGTTACTAAAACTTGAGTGCTTACAATTATGTGAGCACTCAAGCTTTGTTGTGTATCGCCAGGAGCGGAACAATTAACTATAGCTGGTAATCGTCACCGTTTTTGGCTCGGTAGCATTTGCGGTCTTGCTGGTTGACCAACGCATGCTGTACGCCAGAAACAAAGCTCATCCACATGGGGCTGAGTGCTTCACCGGTGCCTGACACCGGGCTGAGCGGCGTTTCATACTGAACATCATTCAGGTGGGCGCGGTCATGGCGGCCAGGTTCGCACCCAGTATCGAAGCTGAGTTCAATGTGCATGCCGTCCGCTTTTTTCAGCAAAATGGCGCTGGGCGCTTCACGGTGGCCACATAACGCCACAAATTGCTTACAGTTTTTGAGTCCGCAGTGCTGGCCGTCGGCAAAGAACACCATCAGGTGATTGTAGTATACGACATAGGAGCTGACGTCTTTGTGAGAGCCGAACTCCAAAGGACAGTGTTGATCCAGGTACTGCTTTGCGACGATCAGCTTTTGACATTCTGTGCTGGTGTTTTCTAGTTCTGTATGCTGAATTTGTGCTTTCATGTGTGTATTCCCAGTTACCAAGGTTACCCGATACCCGTTGCCTGTGTGGTGAGAGCCTGCTGGCTTATCAATTCACCCGTTGTCGTCACAAGGCAAAATATCGCTACTATTATTAATTACCTGCTTAGTCCCGGCGGGAGTGCAGAGTCTTCTGTTGACAAATTCAGTGTATGAAAAAAAATCGATAAATTTCACAAAAAGAATTTTACAGTGTAAATTTTACAAAAACTGGTCTGACCATGTGTTGTGGCATAGTAGTAAGCACAGCGTTCAGGCGCCTTACAGACGTAAACAGGAATGAAGCGGTGAAAAAAAATTCAGAACTCATGAGAAAGTCACACTTTCTGGGCACCAAAATTCGTAATTTACGCAAGCGAAATCACTTAACTCTTGAAGACTTATCTGCCCGATGCATCCGGGTCGACCCACAATCCGCGCCCTCAGTGTCGTACTTGTCAATGATTGAGCGGGGTAAACGCACGCCCAGCAGCGACATGCTGGAGAACCTGGCCGAAGTATTTCAAAAGCCGGTGGACTGGTTTTTGGACAATGAGCCCGAGGTGAACGAAATCACTCCGCAAAAAGGCCGGCATGGTGGGATCAGTGGGATGGCGCTGGAGCCTAACTTTTTATTTGATAATGATATTTTGCAAATTGCGATTCCGGAAATGCTGTCACAAACGGGGATCAGCGGACGTCAGTTTGCACACTTGCTGATCCGCGCGCATCAGGAGCATCATCAGAATCACTTTCCGGATCTTGAGCGTGCGGCCGAAGAAGTGGGCGGCAAAGATCTGTATCTCGATGTAGATGCCCTGTTGAGTATGCTCAAAGCTCAGGGGCTGGTGGTACATTGGTTTGATGAGGCACCGGGCGAAGTAATCGATGAAAGTGGCCATGTGTTTGCGCGAGTGATCACCTCTTATTTTGCGCCGCCAAATGAGGTGCATATCAATCGCATGTTGCAGCAAAACCAGCCCAGACTAAAGTACGACCTGGCCGTGCATCTTGGCCACGCGGTGTTGCACAACAGAGACGGGTTGCAATGTGTACTGGGCTCGGGTGGCGTCAGTGGTGCAGCAAATACCGACGAGTCTGCACCGAATGCTCAGGATATTCTCTCGGCCTGGCACGACTTTGAGTCGAGCTTTTTTGCCGGTGCGCTGCTATGCCCTAAAGTCGCTTATCGCCAATTACTTGATTCGTATGGATATGAAACGCACATTCATCAGGCGCTGGGCATTTCGCCGTCGGTGGCTATGCGCAGGATGACAGTGGCTTCGCCTTATCCACACTGGCACTATTTTGATGCCTATTTGCCGGGTAAGCTCAAAGCCGTGTACCGTGGCAATGGTATCCCCTTGCCCTGGGGCAATATGCGCAGTGTGGCCGATCCCTGTCAGCACTGGGCGGTGTTCCGTAAGTTTCAGCAGCAGGCCATGCAGGCCAGCGCGCAACTGTCGGTGCTCAATGTCAACAATCAGCCACGGCTTTATTGTTGCGAATCTATCAAAGTGAATGATGTTGCAGATAATCCTCATGTGCTCTGCGCCGGGATAGATCTTAACCCGGCGATTGCGGCCCAGGGGTTGGATGCCAATGAGGTTGTGCAGGAGCTACAGGCATTGTGCATTAAGCAAGGGGGTGCCAGTGTGGTGCCCTGGCATTTGAAGAAGCAACTGCAAAGTGTGGCCAAAATTCTCAATATCAATTGGATAGAGCGGGGCATAGCCAACGATGTTCGTGTTATTTGCACACGTGGTAAAGCCTGCCCGCGGCAACCTGGTTGTTATGACTAAAGAATTGAGATGGCGATCTCGACTTCGTCACTGTGATGATAGATTTCGATATCCTGCAAATAGGCGCGTTGGTATGGGCAGTCTGTTTGTTCAAAGTAGCGCCATACAAGCTCCCACAGGCGGATCACAGTTTGTGGCATTTCACCCTGAGCGGCAAAGCTCAGATAACGCCCGGCGTTCAATTGCTGGGGTTGCAGTGCCTGATCTTTGTCAGCATGCGCAATCAGCTCCGCTGCATCAGTGGCAACGGTGGCCTTAAAGTCGCCATGGTGATCCGACTCGTAGTGCGAGTAGATACCATATAGTGTTGCGCCTTGATTAAGCAAAGGGGTATAGCGTTGATTAAATGTTTGCCACAACTGGATTATGTGACCTTCTCCTTCGGTCTGTTCGTAGTGATTGTTGGTGCGGGTAGAGATCCCCACAACCTGGCGTGGAGCGAACGTTTTTACTTCCATTGGATTCCCTGATTACTCGTCGTATGTCGCTAAATTGCTTTACTCCGAATATCTGTCCCTGTCTACTGACAAAGTCACAACATCTGGCGTGTCTGTAAGTCTTTTCCAAAGAGGTGGAGATTGCAATTTTATATGTATATTAAATAATCACTTAGACTATTAATATAGCGGCCGAATGGTAACATAGTGTGAGTTTTAGGCAAGTCGCTGGGAAGGAAAAGTGACACTGCTTTAGTCTTATATGAGCCATAATACATGGTTTCGCCAGAGTCGATGGATGATCCCGAAAATCTTATGATTGAAATCAGTATAATATGCCGGACCTTTCAGTCCGGCATACTGGATATACCAATTTTCTTAATTAAGAGTTCTAATTTGAGGCGAGAAAATGTCGTCGATAACACCGCTCACGCGTCCTGCTATCGCTGAGGTACCTACGTCCATGTAGGCAAGGCAAAAATTTTGCTATTTAGTTGTTCTAAATAAGAAATTTTTAACACAGTTAGCGTGATATTTGCTCCTTCAAATTAAACAAGTATTAAGTGAAATTGGTATTAGTTCATCAATTGACGAATGTACTTTACGGGGGCGCTGCCGTAGCTGAGGAATTCTTCGTGAAAGGCTTTGAGGTCAAAGTCTTTACCCAGCTGTTTCTTTTGCGCTTCGCGCAGATCGTAAATTTCACGAAATCCACTGTAGTAACTGGTCAGTTGCACCTGGCTGAGTGTGGCCCGACGCCATTTCCCTTCGGCTTCTGCCTGTTCCTGGAATGCGCCGTTCATGAGTAAGTCCAGGCCTTGCTCTTTGCTTATTCCCTTAACCTGAATGCCATAGTCCAAAATGGTGTTGCAAATGACGCGCAGGTTCCACTTGTAATACATCAGCCACATTTCTGGTTCGAAATTACCGTATCCTTCTTCCAGCATCATTCGCTCAGTGTAGACCGCCCAGCCTTCAACCATAGCGCCATTACCAAAGATGCTTTTCACTAAAGAAGGGGAGGTGTTTGAGTACACCAATTGTGTATAGTGACCCGGTACGGCTTCGTGGATATTGAGGATCTGTAAGATCCAGTGATTGTACTCACGCAGCATAGAATCTGCCTGTGCATCCGTCAGGGCATCCAGCGGTTCAACATTGTAATAGGTGTTTTCTTTTTTCTCATAAGGGCCTGGTGCAGAGATAGACGCCAGTGCAAAGCCTTGCATGTAATCCGGTGTTTGGCGAACAACCAGCGGCTTTTCTGGGTCGAGTGTCAGCAAGTCTTTTTCCATCACAAAGCGCTCCAGTTCAGGGATCTGGCGCTTAATTTCGTTTACAAACTGAGATTTTTCAACATGACGCTGAGACAGGTGCTTGATAAGTGTTGCAATGGCTTGTGTATCATCGCCAGGGCGCGCCGTATCGGGGAAATACTTAGGCCAAAGTTGGTCGGTCAGTGTGATCATCTCAGCAGTGACGCGGGCTTTGTCCGCTAGGGCTTTTTGATACATTTGTTTGGCGGTATATCCAGACTGAATATCAAACGCAAATTTGTCTTCGTAAAGTGCCTCTCCAATCCTAAAACTCCGCGCATTACCGGTTTTTTGCAATTCCTGTTCAAGCGCAGTCAGAAAGTCAATGTAACCATGAATTGCCGTTTTAGCGTTGGCAAAGCGTTGCTTGAACTCGGCCTTTTCTTCGGCACTAAAGGTGCTGAGCGCATCCACACGTGTCAGCAAATCGTCCGTCAAAACGCTGAATGCGCCTTTGTTTTGCTGGATCCCGAGCTGAGTATATTCCAGCGTTGGCTGGTCAATGTTGGCTTGTGCAGCGTCGTAGTATTCAGGTACAAACTTGAGTCGCTTAAACACCTGGCGAAGCTTGCCATCCTCAGACTTAAAGCGGCTGTTCAGAATGCTGGCAAAGCCGTACGATACATTGTAGCTACTTGGGTTCCATTGCCAGCTCTTGAACGTTTCCAGCTCCCATTTGGCGCGCTTGAGTGTATTTTCAATCAGGTGATAATCGATTTTAAGGTGGTCGCTGAGCTGAGCTAAATCAAATGACTGGAGCTTTGCTAACTGAGTGGCGATAAAAGCCAGCTCGGCAGAGCGATTGGCAGCGCTTGGGATGGTGATGACATCATCATATTTGCCGTAGCCAAAGTAAACCGACAGCTCGGGGTACTGCTGCCAATACTGTTCGATAAACTGCTCAGAGAATGCAGCGAAGGCCACATCACTGGTTTGTTGGCTGGTCACTGAAGTTGCCTGCTGCGACTCTGAGTGTGTCGTGGTCTGAGCACAACCAGCCAGCGTAAATATGGCTGCCAGAGAGAGGCTGAGTGCTGTTTTTTTCATTCGCTTGTTCCTTTTTTGTTATTGTCGTCATCATAACAAGATTTGGCGGCCTTTGCCTGCTCAGGGTTATCTATCAGTACCGCGCCATTACCTGCTTGTGCGACTACATCATCCGGGTTGTACATAGGGCAGCGGCTCATCGATAAACAACCACAGCCAATGCAGCCGTCAACCATGCTGCGAACCCGTTGCATATACGCTATTTTTTCGTCCAGCTGCGCGCGCCACAAACTGGACATACGGGCCCAGTCTTCTTTACTTGGGGTATTGCTGTGTGGCAACGACATCAGAGTTTGTTTTATTTCTGCCAGGGTTATTCCCATTTTCTGGCCGGCTTTAATGATGGCAATGCGGCGCAGAACATCTTTTTTGTAACGTCTTTGATTGCCGTTGTTGCGCCAACTGCGGATCAGTCCTTTATTTTCGTAAAAATGCAGTGCGGAGACTGCAACATCGGCACGTTTTGCAACTTGCCCGACGCTGAGCTTAGGTTCGTCTCGCTCCGTTGTGTGAGTTGGGGTCATTCGGTTCTTTACCTCAATCTTGGTTGAGGTTTTATGCTAGCAGCAAATAACTCAAAGGAGAACCACAATGAAGTCGATCATTCTTTACTCAAGTTCAAACAGGCAGGGTAATACCGCACAATCCGTACAACAGTTGGCGCAGCAGTTGCAGGCCGATAGCCTATATCTCGATGATTATGATATTAAAGATTATTGCTATAATCACAGTAACTCGGAAGATGATTTTCGTGCTCTGTTTCGGGCTGTGCTGAACTACGATCACATTGTTTTTGCCTCGCCGGTATACTGGTATGCGATAACGCCAAAAATGAAAGCGTTCTTCGACCGTATTACCGATTTTATGGATGATGAAACACTTCAGCCTGAGCTGAGAAGGCTACGTGACAAACAGTTTTCGATATTATCCAACTCCATCCAGGAGACCGCGCCCAGGTGCTTTACAGAAGTGATCCAGAAAACCTGTGAATACCTGGGCATGACCTGCCGTGAGCAAATTCACCATCAGTACCCTTATCAAGAAAACGAATAAAAAAAAGGATATTTCTGGTTAAAAAATAGGCGTTAATTGTTTCGTTAAACTAAACTGTTTTTGCTGTGGCATGGTGATGAGGTGGATCCATTGCTGTGCCAGAGTAATTATCAGTAACCGTCAAAACCAGGAATTACCATGAAGATATACAAGCTGCGCAACTGGCTTGTTATATTGTCTGTTCTCGTACTTGCCTCCTGCCTGGGCGATGATGACGACGACAATACCACAACGCCAGATCAAACCGCACAAACCACAGAAATCAAAGTGAGCCCGGCATTGGGATTAACCAAAAATGCAACTGTCAGGCTCATTTTACTTGCCAATAACACACCCATTGAAGGCGCGACAGGTAATACCGGCGAAACCGGGGTTGCGACCATTACGCTTAACTCCGCAATTGCTGAGCCCTTTATCGTCGAGGTTTTGGGGGGAGCAGACGCCGAATATTTTGATGAGGCCAAAGGTACTTTTTTGGCCTTACCGGCTGACACTACGCTACGCGCCGTATTGAGTGCTTTTAAGTCTGAAGTTGGGGTCACCACACTGACCGAAATTGCGGCAACGGCCATAATAAATACCGGAGCCACCAGTGCTGAGGCCGTTAACCTGGTCAACGAGCAGGTGCGCACTGCACTGGCACCTGCCTTGACGGATATTACGGCACCTCCACAATTGATTGACGCGGCCAGCGGTGTGACCGCAAGTGATGATCAGGCCGGTATTTATGCCGTTTCTCTGGCTGCATTGGCACAATTGGGCAGCTCATCCAGCTCACCGGCGCTGGCCATTGTTGATGCATTGCGCGCTGACTTTTTAGATCTCACAATAGATGGCAAGGTTGGCGACCAAGCTTTTGAGTCACCTCTGTATAATGCCAGTACTTTTATTAGTGAATATACCAGCGCTATTCAGGCTTATGCCCAGCAAGTGGGTTTAACCACAGACTTAAACACTACGTTTTCACTGGATAACATTAAAAAAACCTTGGAGGGGCTGAACGACATTTTTGCCAGCCTGGACTTGGGTTCTCTAGACCTGGATTTTGTTCCCGGTGGTTTGTCTCCAGGATCCGGCGGTGACAATAGCGGTAACGACGGTGAAGGAAATACTTTGACCATCACAGGCAGTTCGACTGTGGCGGGTGTCACTACAGAAATACCGCCAATCACGATCAATAACGTACCCGCGCCTGATCCCAATGACCTTGAAACCATCAAAAAGCAGATTGAGGATTCATTTGTTCAACAGCAATTGACGGTCAATGATTTGGCATTTGAACTGGTAAGCAGCTCAGACACCAAAATTGTGGTCTCTGTGCGTTACTCAGTTACGACTCAGGGGGTAACGGTTTCATCCGATTTAACTTACACCTGGACGCTGACTGGCAAAGACGATGACGACGATGACATGGACGACGATGTGATGTTGCCGGAAGTACTCAAAGGCAAGTCGTTTGTGATGGTGTTTAATTTAACGCAAAGCGGCAGCAGCTATGCTGACGGGCAAAAAGTGAAATTTACTTTCTCGAGCTCCGGTATGCTGTTTATTGACACTGATCCCGAAGCAAATAACGGGGATGAAATGTCGCTAGATGATGTCATGATGGAAGGCACTGAGTACGTCTATAAAGATGAGCAGAGTGGGTTTGTTTACCGCGTGTCAGTGACCCCGACCGGGCTCAATGAAATCAACCTGTTTACGATGGAGAAGGTGCTGCTTGGCTCATTTGTTGCCGAGGGAGTGACTAACCTTGCTCTGGTTACCGCAAGAGCCGGGGAGTATACAGTCACAGGCGCAGGCCATTCACGCGGAACAGTGATAATTGGGTCAGACGGTACTATCGACTTCGACACAGGCACGAGCTTCGCGCCAAGTGATATCGTTGCTATCTTTGATCGCACTAATCTTGAGCAGGAGAAACGCATACAAATTAATTACGGAGCTGACGACAGTGGCCCGTTGATTAATCTGTTCTTGTCTACTGATGCCAGCGCGATAACCAGCATTCAATATCGGATCAGCTCTGAAAATGTTGATGTTATGGTGACAGTCGAAGGTACGGTCACGGGTGGAGGCGGAGGTTAACGAAAAAGGTCTCACCTTTATTAAAACAAAGCGGGCACGGTTGCCCGCTTTGTCTGACAATATTTATATCCTCAGATAGCGTGCCGTTGAACGGCCTGAGTAGTGCTTTGCTCGCTTACCACTTGAACAGTTTGCACCTTTGCTGTGTGTTGCCCTGGTAGCTGGATACCACGAACTGACCAACTTTGGATTCACGGATTGGGTCGACACTGAAGGTATTGATGTTAACGTCTATGCTGCCATTGCTATCAAGTTTATAAGAAGCCTGTAGCTTGGTGCTGCCTACTTCAAACAAGCTCAGGAATTCATCGTTAAGCAGGTATTGATCAATCACAACTCCATTGTTTTCATCCACTGCGTAATGGCCCAGGTTTTCATTAAGCGTTAGCAAGCTGTAGTTGCGAACACTTTTACGCTCTCCCTCTCCATAAACAATGATCCAGTCGGCTTTGTTGTCGACCGCTGCACCAATTTCAAGTGACATTGGAAACTGATATAAAGTTCCACGTACAGGGGAGATAACTTCACACTGGCCCTTATAATAGCCTTGCCACTCCTGTGGCGCAGCCTGTGCCGTTGTACTCAGCATTGCTAGTGTTGTTATTGCCAAAGCGGATTTGATCATCTTATTCATACTATTTTCCTTTGTGATAGTGTTTACCCATTTAAGGTAAGTAGTTCTCATCCATGTTGCAAGGCAGTATGTAATGGTTTGTAAATGAGGTGTGGTTTTAGTGTTTTTTATGCTGAACATGTATATCCATAGATTAAAATTAGCAAGCGCTTGTTATCACGGCTTTATCTGTAATAATGGCTAATCAGAATGCCTTATCAGGAGAATAATATGTTAATAAGAACAATGTTGGGTTTGCTTGCTATAGTGTGCACCGCGTCTGCGTTTGCTCAGCCAATGGAGTTCGCCGGCGGTGCCGACAAAACCAATGTTATTGATGCGTCAACCTTGCTGGCAAAGGCAAGTCAGTACCATCAAACCCAGGTCACAGTGAAAGGGGTAGTGACAAAGGTATGCAAAAAGCGCGGTTGTTGGATGACGCTGGAGGTAGAAAAAGGCGAGCAGATCACCGTGAAGGTGCGTGATGGAGACATGGTTTTTCCAATGTCCGCCATTGGCAAAACAGCGCTGGCCACTGGTAAATTTGAGGTGTTTCAGCTGAGTTTAGAAAAATCACGTCGTTACCTTGCTCACAAAGCGGAGGAAAACGGCGAAGCCTTTGACCCCCAAACACTGAAAAATCCGATCACGGTATACCGGCTTAAACCCAGCGCGGTGACTATTCTCTGATAAATGCCTCTGTTAGCTCCATATTGTTTCCACTGTTTTGTGCTCAACTGGGCAATTATATTTTACCAAAAAGGCAAGCAAGGGCGTGACTGAAGACAGTAATTATGGGCTTAAACCCGTTCCAGAGTCGGCAAGAAAAGGCGTGGTAGCCTTATCTTTACTGATGCTGGGGCTGACTTTTTTTTCTGCGAGCATGTGGACAGGTGGGACGCTGGGCACCGGGCTCTCATTTAACGATTTTTTTCTGGCGGTGTTAGTCGGTAATTTATTACTCGGTATATACACAGCGGCGCTGGGGTTTATTGGTGCCTCTACCGGATTGTCTACGCATTTGCTGGCGCGATTTTCATTTGGTGTAAAGGGCTCCTGGCTGCCCTCGTTGTTGCTCGGTGGCACTCAAGTGGGTTGGTTTGGTGTTGGCGTGGCGATGTTTGCAATCCCAGTCCAAAAAGCAACGGGTATCGATACCAATGTGTTGATCATTGTGGCGGGCCTGGCAATGACGACCACGGTTTATTTTGGTATTTCTGCATTAATGGCGCTATCTGTTATTGCCGTGCCTGCTATCGCTTTGTTAGGTGGATACTCCGTGTGGCTGGCAGTTGGGGAAGTCGGGGGGCTGAGCCAGTTACAGTCTTTAGTACCGGCAACACCCTTACCTTTGAGTGGGGCCATCGCACTGGTGGTGGGGTCGTTTATTTCCGCCGGCACGCTCACTGCCGATTTCGTGCGTTTTGCTCGCAGGCCCGCCAGTGCTGTGCTGATCACGCTGATTGCGTTTTTCCTCGGCAACAGCCTGATGTTTATATTTGGTGCTGCGGGCTCGGCTGCAACGGGTGAATCTGATATCGCTCAGGTACTGATGCTGCAAGGCTTACTTTTACCTGCCATTGTGGTTCTGGGCCTCAATATCTGGACTACC
Source organism: Pseudoalteromonas rubra (assembly GCF_000967655.1). Classification (GTDB taxonomy): domain Bacteria; phylum Pseudomonadota; class Gammaproteobacteria; order Enterobacterales; family Alteromonadaceae; genus Pseudoalteromonas; species Pseudoalteromonas rubra_A. The sequence goes on along the minus strand of NZ_JXYA01000018.1, from coordinate 20,983 downwards.
AATGACAATGCACTGTATGCATCCGGCCTCGGATTTGCCAATATTACCGGCTGGTCTAGTCGTAATTTGGCAGTGATTAATGGCATTGTTGGTACACTCAGTGCGTTATGGTTGTATAACCACTTTGTTGGCTGGCTGACCTTTTTGTCGGCTGCCATCCCGCCCATCGGCGGTGTGTTGATAGCCGACTATCTGGTTAACAGGCAGCGCTATCATGCATTTGAACAAATGCAGTGGCAAACGGTGCGTTACAGTGCTCTTGCAGCTGTTGGCGTGGGCGTGTTAGCTGGCCATTTTCTGCCAGGCATTGTGCCGTTAAATGCGGTGCTGGGGGCTGCATTGAGTTACTGGGTATTTTCGCGCTGGGAGAGGTAATGCACCTGTCGGAGCTGGGGTGCGGATTGCGAACTAAACTGATATAATCTGCGTCCCTCTTTTTAGTATTTGGTACTCAATGGACGATACTGCACGCGCTTTTAACACCCGTATATTACTGCCCCTGTTAGCCAGTATTGTGGCAATAACGCCGCTGGCAATCGATATGTATTTACCTGCGATGCTGGTGATCGCCAGTAGCTTAGGGGCAGACATGCCGCAGGTGCAGCTATCTTTAAGTATCTACCTGGCCGGTTACGCGCTTGGCATGATGCTGTATGGTCCATTGGCTGATCAGCTAGGTCGGCGCAAGCTGGCATTATTTGGGCTTGGCGGGTTTGCTCTGAGTTCATTGTTACTAGCTTTTAGCAGTGATATTTTGCAGTTGTGGATACTGAGGGGCGCGCAAGCGTTTACCGGTGCGGCAGCAACGGTTGTTGTGCCAGGCATTATTCGTCATATTTATCAAGCAAATACCGCTAAAGGTATGTCCTATGTCTCGATGATCATGATGGTCGCTCCGCTGATTGCGCCCAGTGTGGGTTCGGCCATTATGGGGTTGGCAAGCTGGCAGTGGATTTTTCTTACCCTGGCAAGTTATGCCGTTGTGGTAATGATCCTCGCTTACTTTTATCTGGTGGAAGTACCTATCTACAAAAGTGACAAGCGCGGACTTCATCTGTTCTTTGACAGTTACGCGACGGTGCTTACCAATCGGGCTGCATTGCCAGATATTGCCAGTTCAATGCTGGTTTCATTTGCGTTCTTTTGTTTTCTGACCTCCGTGTCTTTTATTTATCTTGATTATTTTGCCGTCTCAGAGCAGCTGTTTGGAGTGCTGTTTGCCTTTAATGTGGTTGCCCTGATGCTGGGTAATTTTCTCAATACCCGCCTGGTTCCCAAGGTGGGCTCGCGCAAAATGTTGTATTACGGCCTGCTGCTTGGCTTGCTGAGTGCATCCGCGCTGTTAGTGTTCAGCCTGATGGATTTATCTTTGTACTATATCGTGCTGAGCATTGCGCCCTTGATGATGAGCCTGGGAGTCAGTGCGGCAAATGCAGATGCGCTTATTTTACTGGAGTTTGAGAAAAACTCGGGGACAGCGACGGCGGTTATTGGCACGCTTAGGTTTGGAAGCGGGGCTTTGGTCGGACCGTTGCTTGCCTTACTCCATGCCAACAACACGGTGCCTTTCTCGGCAATGATGTTTGCTGCGGTAGCACTGACAGCCCTGGTGCAGTACGGGCGTGGCCAAAAGTGCAAAGACAAAGACACCGCCCGCAACTAGCGCAAACAAAATAGGCTGAGCCTGGTGCTCAGCTCACCTGAAAACAAATAGTGTGGACAACCCGGCGTTTTATGTTTAAATTTTTGGTTATATATTTGCCAAAAAAACAATAATAATGCAATATGCTGCGGAGCTTATCTTTGAGCTTATTCAGGTAATTGAGCTGTTGCTCGTTTATCCTGTTGCTGAAATTCTGTCTAATGAGAGTGTCTTTGTCGCAACCAATTTATTCATTGCGGTTGTGTGCTTACATTATAAAAAGCGTAAACAAAACAAACGCCTGAGCTGGAAAACTCTGAAAGGGGCGTTTCTTTCTTCACGGATATGGTGGAGTCAATCCAGCCGCATTGACTATGTGTCTCTGATCGTCAATTCTTTTTGCCTGGCCAGTGCTGCTTTACTGATAGACAGGTATCTGAGCGGGGGAGCAGTAAAAGACAGTCTGTTTGTGTCAGCATGGCTGGAGTCGGTTGCCGGACCCAGTGAGCTGGACCTGACACCACAAGCCACAGTGGCCTTGACTACCATCATTGCGTTTATGGTATTCGACTTTTTCAATTACTGGTATCACAGAGTTTTGCATCAGTCTCCAGACTTGTGGCGCATTCATAGCCGCCACCACAGTGCAACAAACCTTACACCTTTTACGAATTTTCGAGCGCATCCTCTTGAGGCGATATTACGTTTACCGATCACGTATTTTGCCAGCATGCTGGTCGCGGGATTGTGCAGTTACTCGCTGGGGCAAGAAGCATCTGAAATGCTGATCCTGGGAACCAATTTATTTGCCTTTGGCGTTTTACTGCTTGGCGGTACTTTAGTGCATTCTCATATTTTTCTGCGATTTCCTCGCTGGCTTAGCTACCTTATTGTTAGTCCGGCAATGCATCAGGTACATCATAGCTGCAAACCAGCGCATCGAAACAAAAACTATGGCAGTAATCTGGCTATCTGGGACTGGATGTTCGGCACCATTTACCTGCCTGAGAGCGAGGAAAAGGTGGTGTTTGGATTGTCACAGCGTAACAGAGCGCAACCGAGCACTCGCGCCTTTTTCTTTGGTAAGAATATAAATAGACAGGAGAAAATATGAAAAAAATCTTGATAGGTATCGCCGTTGTTACGGCATTTGGGGTGATGTTTAGTGGCAAACTGGCGCGCAGTGCCGACAGTTTGGTGAGTACACAAAATGTTGTCGAAAACTATGGCGTCGAAAACTTTAGTTCGGGCCGCTCTCGTGCAAATGGCAATCGGGCTGCCGGAAGTTCATTGGTTAAATCGGGAGGCTGCTCTGTAGTTTTACGTCATGTCGATAGCTGGTTTGGTCTGGATAAGTGTCAGGCCTGATCACAGAGACAAGGCAGGCGTATCGTTGAAACAAATATGCCAGCCCTGATAACGACATAGAGGCTGGCATAACTTAATAGGTCTGTGAAATTGTCTGGATTACAGCTTATTATTTACCAGTGCATCCAATTCAGACAAAGATGCAGCAATTTTCACGCCTGGCACGTTGGTACCAATAGTTGCCTCAAACGACCCTTCAACAGATGAACGGAACGACGTAAATCCAATACGATAAACGCCACGAACCAAGGCTTCGGTTGGATTGTTCATCGATGTGGTTTTACGCAGCAAAGAGTTGTAGCTTGCACCACTTGGGTTTGCTGGTAGTTCACTGCTATCGTCATTACGGCCCAGGTTTTGTAAAACTTTGCCACCGTCAGCAATGCTGTTGCTGTCGATGATGTTCATGCGGTCCAGGACAATATAAGTGTCGAAAAACTTATTGGCATCCTTGTCCATGCCTGGTTTAAAGTTTGCGTGAACAAAGTCTTTGTCACCTGGTGTTGCAACGGCAGGTGAAATCATAGAAACGCCAATTTCGTCGACCGCAGCAGGCACCCAGACATACAGATAGTAGGTGTCTTTGCCTTTGTATTTACCTTCTGGCACAACCGATTTATCTACATAACCGAAGTAATTGCTGTAGTTAGCATAAGGTAACCGTGCTTCGATGCCAGCAACACCTTCAGAGACAGAGCTTTTAAGGTGTGGGCCAGTACTCATACAGCCAGCAAGTGTTGTGAGTGCAATCAGAGGGAGGATCTTTCCGGATAACTTCATTTTCATTGTGTTGACTCCATGTCACCATTTTTAAATTCGCTCGAATTATAGGCATGTACTGTGAAAAGTAAAACAATTTTTTACACATTTATCGGTTTAACAGCGAATTAACACGGTCTGAAACATTAGTCAAAAAAGTAATTAAAACATTGATATATTGAGCAAAACCTCTTGTGCAAGTCATGTCATTCACGCGTTAGTTTAAACTGCTGGATCTGGCGATTTAGCTTGACTGACATGTCGCTGAGCCTGGAAGCATATTGCAGACTTTCTTCTGAGTCATTCAAAAACTGGCTGGACGCACTCTGAATGTTATCCGTATTTTGCCGTATGTCGTTTGTCATTGCCGATTGCTGTTCAGCTGCGGTGGCAATTTGTGACGCCATTGCGTTTATATCACTGATAAGGTTGGCGATTTCACTAAAGCTGCGAGAGGCATTGCTGGCGTCATCGACACTTGCTGAGGTCAGCTCATAGCACTGATTCATCGTCTCTACCGCCGAGTGAGAGGTGGACTGCAATGTATTGATCATTGCCGAGATCTCTTCCGTGGAGGCGTGAGTGCGCTGCGACAAGACCCTGACTTCGTCCGCGACCACGGCAAAACCCCGGCCCTGCTCACCGGCTCGGGCGGCTTCAATGGCAGCGTTTAACGCCAGCAAGTTGGTTTGCTCCGAGATCCCCCGGATGGTCGCAACAATGGTGCTGATCTGTTGGCTGCTTTGCTCCAGCTGGTCGAGTACCTGGGTGGCATCTTTTACCCGGGATGACAGCGTGTCTATGGTTTGTTCAAACTTGTTGGCCAGGGTCTGGCCGGTGCGACTGTTATCAACCGCTTCACGTAATGCCGAGGCTGTCTGTTCGGCGTTACTGGCGATTTCTCCGGTAGCGGATGTCATTTGGTCGACAGCGGATGATATTTTATCAATTTCCGATTGCTGCTCCTGTGCAGCCTGGGCACTGCTTTGGGCTTGTCGTGTGGTGTCTTCAGCTTGTTGCGTAAGGGTTTTTGCCGTGCTGGCAGTATCGAGTAAGGCGTTGTTTAACCGGTCAAAAAAGCCATTAACAATGCGCGACAAGTGGGTTTCTTCCACGGTATCTATGCGGTCTGTTAAGTCACCGTCTGCGCCTTTTTGCACCAGGCCAATTACCTGATTAGAAGCGACAAATTTAATATTGCCATCATGGATATAGTAAATGGCAATGGCCGCGCCTATCAGGGCAATTACAATATGGTACAGCAAAGGCGCGATCAATCCCCAGTCGGTTTGATCTCCCCAGGAGAAGATGATAATTGGCGTGCCCCATAATTGTGCGCCAATGCTCTGACAGTAGGTCATAGTGAGATGGTGGGCAACGGTAACACCAATGAGGGCCAGTAAGGGCATAACATCCCGGTAGCGGATCAGAATCGTAAAATTGAGAAAGAAAATAAAGTGGCCTTCGCCCAGGCCGTTAGCTTGCTGTATGGTGATAGCCATCATGGCGGTTAATCCAACCGCCATAATAATGCGGGTCATAAATGCGCCCGGCATGGTTTTGTAAGCCGCCAGGCAAATGCCAAATACCGCGCCACCACCCAGGATCCCGAGCATAAAATAGCCGTTTTGCCAGGGGGTTAAAAGCGCCACCATAAAATAAAACGCCAGCAGGGTCATCAGCACAACTTTATCCGCGCGTTTAAAGTCCTCATCAAACCTGGCTTTCATATAGTCGCTGAGTTTATCGTCATAACAAATTAGCAGGTTTTTAAGCATGATGTGCCTCTTTAATAAAGCTCGTCTTGTAGCGTTTTAAAGTCAAAGGTCTCAGGATTATAAGCCTTGACTATGCGCCATTGCTGTTGCGAGCGGGCAAGTAAATAGGTGCGCCCCTGGTGCCTGATCTGCTCGCCATTTTGTTGAATATTCAGGCCAAAATCCCGGCTCAGCTGAGCCAGCGATTCCGCATTGGCATGAACGCCAGAAAAAGCATTGTGGTAGGAGCGGGCATGTGTTTGCGCTTGTTGTGTTGAGCTATTCTCGTCTATGTCAACAAACACCACCTGCGGCCACTGACTTTGCCGTGTTGTATTGTCTAATAAACTTTTTAAAATCAGCAGGGTAGTTGGACAAACCCCACCGCAGTGACTAAAGCCAAAAAACACCACTGCCTTATCGCTACCCGAGTGCTCTAAAAAAGGCGCTTCCACTGTGCGGTTGCTTTCAAGCGGTACAAACGGCAGCCCAAAAATAATCCCCAGCAGTAGGCAAAGCAACAACACCATAAACGATGATTTCAGCATAGCGCTATCAACAACAAGGTCTTGATCTATGAACTATTAGTAAACTGTAGACTGCAAAGGAGAAACTGGCAATTTGGGTTGTTTTATTCCCATCACTACACATTTGTTCGCTTTTTAACTCTATTTTTATCATTTATTAAAAATATTAATTGAAAAGGTACAACTTAATAATTAGAATCGCCGGCTTATTTTTAGGTAATGCTATTTTATTAAGGATCACCGATGTCTGCCTGGCACGTCTTATTGTTTATTTTGTTACTCTCTAGTTCAACGGTCTCTGCAAATTGTCAGATCATTGAGGGGGTAAAAGGTGTCAATGTCAGAAGTGCCAGCAGCTCTGACAGTCTTAAAGTCGGTTACCTTAGCCCAGGGGAAAAGTATCCACTAATACAAAAAGACGGCAGTTGGGTTAACTTTTGGTTTGACGGATCTGCAAGGTGGTCTTATGCCCCTGGATATTTAAAGGAGTCGTCTGGTACTTGTATTTCTTTGCAACAGACGACCCTAGTTGTTGAGCGAGATTTGCCCGCAAACGTATTGGGGGTTGCATCTGCAGATTCAAAGTGGGTGGTGACCAATCGTGACTCTGATTGGCTCAATATCTGGTTTGGAGGGAAAAAAGGCCAAATTGCAACAAGCGCGTTACACGAGGAGACTGAGGAGGAGTTACTAATTCCCAGTCAACATGCGTTTGTTGGTACTACTTTCAACTATTACTACCAGAAACCGGAATCGGCAATAGATGTTACACTAAAAAGTGGGCCTGAAGGAATGCGCTTTGAGCAGGGAAAACTTCATTGGGTACCAACGGATAGACATGTTGGAAGCCATGAAATTGAACTGGCATCAGAGTTTTTAAATGGAATTGTTTCGGTCAAAAAATTCACTTTAATCGTTCATGATACTCAAGTGGCAAACTGTTCTATTGCCGAGAGCATAAAAGGGGTTAATGTTCGTAGTGGAAATAGCTCATCCGGCGAAAAAGTTGGTTATATAAATTTGGGTGAGCAGTACCCTATTATTGGAAGCGAAGGGAATTGGCTCAATATCTGGCATGATGGACAGTCGCGTTGGTCTTATAGTAAAGGTTACTTGAATATTTCCGGTGGTCGCTGTATAGATACCACAGACGTTAGTGCTGTGTATATTGCACCCGACTCCAGCTCATCACTACTCGGGGCGGTTGAACCAAATTCGAAATGGGTTGTTACTCAGGAAACCGACCATTGGTACCAAGTATGGTATTTAGGGCAGCCCGGCTATATTGCAAAAGCAAAAACTTCAGTCACTCCTCTTGAAGCCGATTGGTCATTCATTTCGACTCCTAACACACGTATAACTCCCCAAACTACTTATTACTACATTCCTCAGCTCGAAGGTCGTTCGAAAGATGTACGGTTCAACCTCAATGAGGCTCCTGAGGGAATGTCGATTGAGGATGGGGTGATCTCGTGGCTACCATCTAATTCAGATATCGGTGAGCACACTGTGACTTTACAGGCGTTGGACTTGCTGGGAAGTAAATTGAATCAGTCATTTTCTATTGAGGTTTCTGAGCTTTATGACGAAAAACAATGCGAGATAGTTGAAGCAGTTAGAAATGTTAATGTGCGCACAGAAGCAAGCGGATCCTCACAAAAAGTAGGCTACATCAGAGTAGGCGAACAATATACGGTTCTGTCTGAGCAAGGGAATTGGGTTAATATTTGGTATGATGGAGCAGCTCGTTGGGCATATGAAGCCGGCTACCTTAAACGTAGTAATGCACATTGCTTCATTGCTGAGCAGTCTTTGGAAGCTCAAGCTCTTGATGGAAGTAATATTATTGGCGTCGCTCAAGAAGGATCCAAGTGGGTTGTTTTACAAAAAGATGTGAGCACGATTGTTACTTGGTTTAATGGGAGTTTGGTAAAGTTAGCAGTTTCCGATGGCGCCGATACAAATAATGACAATCTATCGATTACCTCTGAGCCTCCTACAGCTGTGCATGTTAGCCGAGAGTTTAACTATCAAATTTCTAGCAGCTCGTCTTCGCCAGTCACCTATAAAATTATAGCTGCGCCAGTCGGTATGTATATCAGCGAAAATATGCTGATTTGGGAGCCTAGCTCTGCGCAAATAGGCCTACATAGTGTAGAGATCATGGCTGTTACTGCCGACAACTTAACGGCAACGCAACAGTTTTCTGTTGAAGTAACTGCATTGTCAGATTCATCTTGCAAATTAGTTGAAAGTACCAGAGGCGTCAATGTACGAGATTCGAATAGCACCAGTGGAAATAAAGTAGGATACATACAAAATGGCCAAAGGTATGTGTATCTAGACCAAAAAGGTGCTTGGTTTCAAATATGGTTTGATGGGGAAAAAAAGTGGGCTTACGGACCGGGATTTCTAGAGTTTGTTGATGGTGCATGTTCGCATATTGACCAAAATTCAGGGGCAATTATTTACCAATTTGCCAGTGATAAAGCACCACAACTGGGGATTGTGCCTAATGGCTCCCAATGGAGCATATCGACTGAAAATTCAGAATGGATAAAAGTCTGGTATGCCGGTCAGGTCGGCTACATTAAAAAAACCTCCAGAGGTCCTCAACAAGATATACCAGTGATAACGAGTTTGCCGATTGAAACGGCTACTGCTAATCAGGTCTATCGCTATCAAATTGAGTTGGCTGATCTAGACTCGAACGTTACCTATTCTCTCAACGATGCACCTGAGGGTATGTCTATTTCCGCTACGGGCCTTATTGAGTGGCATCCAGGTGCCAACCAAATCGGCCAGCATTCAGCTTTAGTGTTTGCAACCATTAAAGGAACAGAAGTCTCTCAAGCGTTTACCATAGACGTAGCACCAGAGCCACTAATCCCCCAGTGTCGCGCTGCAACAGTGAAGAGTGATACCTACATAAAAGCCAATGCTGTGCATGGAAGTCGTACAATTGGCATCGCTAAAGTTGGGCAGCGATTCCTACTAGATGAGCAAGAAAATGGTTACTCGAAAATTGTTAGTGAAGATTTGTCAGGATGGGTTCCTCAAAGCAGTTTAGGTGATTCTTTTGGTACAGCCTGTTTGACCGTCATTAGCGAAGGAGGAAGCGGCTATGAAAACCCAGATATTTCTTCTTATCCATTTTTGAGTTCGCTATATATTGGGTCCAAATATTTTGTCGTTGATCATCAAGCAGGCTGGTACAAGATAGAATATCACGATGCTTATGGCCGCAAAAGTTATGCCTGGGTTCAAGCAACCTTTGTCCAAGCGCTGGGCGTTGATAATGCGCCTAAGTTCGTCGAAAAACATGTCGGATTGAAAGCCACAAAAGACCAGCTATTTGTTTACACCCCAAACTTAACCAGAATAAGTGCTCAGCAAAAGTTTGTATTGCTAAGGGCTCCAGAAGGAATGCAGATAGATGGGAAGAGTGGCGCCATTAGTTGGCTACCAGATATTGCAAGTGAATCTTTAGTTGAAGTTGAGATTAGAGTAACTGATGGTACTCACTTTGATTTACAGACGATTGAACTCGCAATTGAAGACCAAGAACAGCGATGTAGCATTATTGAAACGGTTGAGAAAACTGGCGTTTTCGGTTCTGCAACTAGTCCTGTAGTGGAGCAGTACATCTCTGCGGGTCAGCAATACGTAATGGTAAGCATGACTCAAAGGCGTGTCGAAATTCACTTTAACGCTTCCACTAAGTGGGTTGAACTTGCCCAGATACAGCGCTTGGGTTCAAATCACTGCACCTCTACAGGAACGCGCAATGTCGAAGTTATATATCGAGAGAGTGAGTTTAATGAGGTTCTGTTGGGCTATGCAACGCGAGGGTCGTCCTGGGTTGTTAGTAAAGCATTCGACGCTCAATTTGGTATCTGGTTCGATGGCAAGTTAGGCTGGTTGAATAGCAGGAGCGTTACTGATGTCTATCCCAAAGCCGTATTAGGTAAGTTTGCAACGATCGTAGCCGGCCAAGCATTTACTTTGTATGGATTGGATAGTTTCAGCTCAAATGGGCAGGAACTCAAAGAGTATCAGTGGCGCATCAATGGGTTACTTGTTGCAAAACAGGCGGTCTATGAAGTCCCTGAGCTGCCCGCAGGTGATCATGTTGTCACGCTTTCAGTTGTAGATACTAATGGACAGACTCATTCGTTCAGTCGTCCAATCAGAGTCCTTCCGTCAGGGAGTCCAGAGCCAAAATTTAGCAGTATCCCGAAAGTAACAGCGATCAGTGGGACGGTTTATGGCTATCAGCTGCAACACTCATTGAATGAGCAAGTTAGCTATGAATTACTCAAAGGGCCTGAAGGGATGGCTGTCAGTCAATCTGGTTTAATAAGCTGGAATGTCCCCGGTAGTTGGGGAAGCCATCCGGTGGAGGTTGCAGCTACTTCACAATCAGGCATAACAATAATACAGCGTTATTTGCTGGGAGTATCTGACACTAACAGACCTCCCACCATTCATAGCAGCCCGGCGTTGTCTGCGGTTGTTGGGTATGAGTACCAGTATCAGGCAGTCGCTTCCGATACTGACGGTTATATGCAGCTATACCTGGCCACAGCCCCTGCAGGTATGGTACTCGACCGGTTCAATAAAATACATTGGATACCGCAAGCTGAAGACATGGGCTCACAGCCTGTCGTGTTAGTTGCTTATGATGGTATTGAAACGGTCCAACAAACTTTCACTATTGAGGTTGAGAAGGGCAGAGATCAGGATGAGGATGGCATACCTGATGTAGCTGATTTGTGCCTGGAAACGAATTCTGTTGAAGGGTTAGATAAATTTGGTTGCTCAATTGAAGATTTAAATAACAACAAGCCCAAAAGCAATAATAACATACCAAAAACTGGCCAAACAAAAAGCCTTGCGCCATTTGACGATGGCTTTTATCAACAAGGGGTTGAACGGTCTTACGTAGAATTGCAGGAAGGTCTCATCTCAGACCAAAATTCAATGCTGATTTGGGCTGACCTCGCAGGGGACTCCACGGCTCAGGGGTTATCTTGGTACGCGGCGAAGAACTATTGTGAAAACCTAAACCATGCTGGCATTGACTCTTGGCGATTACCATTGGAGGAAGAACTATTTTTCCTTCTTGATAGAAGCGATTTTGATAATGGGCTGTTACCAGCAGAGTTTAAATCTCGTGGGTCATCAAGGTATTGGTCGGCGGAGCTGAATACTTTGCTTTTGGGTGATGACACTACCATTCAATCTGCAACTCAAATCGATATCAGTACAGGGCTTGCCTATTCACGGAACAATGTTAAGTATGCAAAAGGTAATGCATTGTGTGTGACTGGTGAAGTAGCGCATCAGCCAAATTATAAGCAATATGAGTATGGTGTTTACGATCAGAGTAATCTACTAGTTTGGCAGAAAAAAGATAGAAGCTCTGACTCCATCATGCAGCCTTCAGGGTGGCATCAGGCTGTTCAATACTGTGAAAACCTGAAAGAGGCTGGGTTTGATGATTGGCGCCTCCCAAATATCAATGAATTATATAGCCTTGCACATGATCAAGGCACTTATGCGAGTAAATTTTCTGAACTATTTAACAAGTGGTCTGATTATTCATTTTGGAGCTCTACAAAAACTGATCACAATCACAATGCCTATCTCATAAAAAAAGATGGACATAGCTTTGTTCATGTTACTTATTTGCCTGTTGAGCTAAGAAGCGCAGATATCCCTCAGCGTCAGGGGTTGGTCCGATGCGTCAGAGACTGGCAGCCGCCCAAGCTCAAGGTAGATTACAACTCTGTGATTAGGTTTGGTGACTTTCTGCACGTAGATGCGTCTGAAAGTGAAATTTTTGGTCATCAACCAGAGCTCAGTTGGCGCTTGGCTTGCAAATCAGGGTATTTGAGTTGCTTAACTGATATTAGTAGTGAGCATAATCTGATCCCAGATCAGGGTGACTGGTCGCTCCTTGTGACTCTGCGAAAGTTTGGATTTACGTACGACCTGAAACTACCTGTTACTGTTATTGCTGATCCCACAAATACGCCACCGACTGTGGAAGATTTACACATTATCAAAAGGATTAGCCCGCAAGATGTGTTTGGGCAGTCAATTACGTTAAATGTTGAAGATCCCGACTTGATATCACCCTCTTGTCCAGAACCAACTGTCTATTGTAAAGCTCGTCAGAGGCTACGAGTCGAAGTAGTTGAAATGCCTAAGGTTGTTAAGCTGGGCAGGCAAAGTGCAGTTGGGATTGACTTTATACCTTTTGAAGCTGGCGATTGGCTGCCTACAACATTTAAATTTCGAGCAATAGGCCTGGCTCGGGGTGTTGAGGATGAATTCAAAGTACGTGTTTTTGATGGTCAGGATTACTCACGTATAGCTACGATAAAGCTGGAACTGCGTCAGTATACAGTAACTGAGCTAGTTAGATTGGGACCTGCTATTGGATTGTTTAGTGGTTCAGATCACCTGTTACAACCTGTTTTGTTGGCGCAAGGTGTTGAGTATGGAGATGATCTGGCAATCGAATTTTTGAGTGTCGCAACAGAGAAGGTATACGACTCGCCAAGCCTGATGCTCACAGATGTGACAGCTGACGATACGTTTAAACTAAAAATAACGGACGCACAGGGTAACTCAGCAATGAGCAGCATCCAGGTTGTTGTTGCCAGACCTTTGCCTTCAAGTCTAAGCCTGTTGCCAGGCGAGCAGTATCGGTTTTTTGCTCACAAGTCTACACGTATTTACGAAAAGCGACCATTTGAAAAACTTGAGTGGTATATCAATGATGAGCCATGGCGAAGCGACAGTGCTTATTCGTCATTTATGAACTTTGCTAAGCCACCGGGTACCTACAAAGTAAAAGTGGTATTCACAGATTATCTTGGCAATCAGAATGAATATACCTCAACTGTAACAGTAACCGATTGGCCCACTGATATTGGGTTATCGAATCTGATATTTACTGAAGGAGAGGCAAACTTTCTTCCTAAGTTAGAGCGGTTTAAAAATTACAGGAATAACTGGGTTGTAGATGGCAAGCCAGTACCCCTTTATAACAGCAGATACAAGTTCGATTATCCTGCTGGACAATATGAAGGCCAGCTACACATTACGGGAGAACTGGGATATCGCAAGGTCTACCCGGTACAAATTACTGTGCAACCAAAAGATAATTCATTGCCGGATACTCGAGTTGTAGCTGTTCACAAGCATGATAGTTATACACTTTCGTTTTCCGATGAAGGAGTCGAACCATATTATCAGAGGTACGAAATCACTCGCTTAAGTGATGGGCGGGTTTGGGCTGTTAATGAGCTACATATAAACAATATAGTTGAAAAAGAGACCTATCAGCTAAAAGCAACTCACTTTGATGGTAAATCTGCAACCAGGCTGGTCAAAATCATACTTGTCAGACCATTTCCTGATGTTATAACCGTGGACCGTTTTGAGACGAAAAAACTAACAGTTCATCCGGATTATGAAGGTGTGATTTTTGACCAGTACCAGTGGATGATAGATGGTATCGAGGTCGGAACTGAGCCCACTTTTGAGTTTTCAGAGGATTATGGAGATTATGCCCTAGAACTAAAAGTTGTTGATGAAAAAGGGCAAAGTTATACATATCGAACAATATTAAGAGTAAGAGCAACAATTGAAAGCTGTAAACCCAGCAGGCTATTTTCCGACGAAAAGCTAAAGCAAACAGTGCCCGAGGAAAATATCGATTGGACCGGTGCAACTTATCATCGGGTTGAGGATATTGAGGCGAGTTTTAACAATGCACGGCAGCAGGACGAAACGGTTGATGCAGAGCTACATATGCCAGCACAAAGCGTGTGGGATGCGTGGTCTGCTGAAGAGAAAGTACTTTATCTGATTAATGCTGAGCGGACTGCACGTGGTATTGAGGCTTTTTACGGAGTGGCTGAGGAGTTTAGTGAAGTAACGCAAAAATTCGCACAGTATTCATTAGAAAATGATGTATTTGGTCACTATAGAACTTCAGATGGCGCAACTCCACACCAACGCGTTATTGAGCACTTTTCTGGTTGGGAACAACACAGTAAATATTGGAGGACGGGAGAAGTCCTTGCTCTATCACCAACGCGCATTTTTAGTACTTCAGATCTCTCTTTGGACGAGCAAGTCTCAGCGGCAGCCATGTTGTCCATCTACGATTATATCTATGCCGATAAGTTTCCTTACACAGGAGCGGCATGGGGACATAGAAATGGCGTGCTTGGAGCCGTCGGCTATCCTGCAGGGTCACCGCCACAAACAAGAGGGTTATTAGGGGTCGGGAGTATTGTAGGACCATTCACCCCCAATGGAGACAGACCACAGCCTGTGGAGTCAATCTGGACTGGAGTTAACGTGGTTAATGTTGTAGAGGAGTGGCCGGAGTTAAGCATAACTCGCGTAGATCATAGTGCTGCTACTCGGTGTGAAAAGCCCGTTATATCGATGGAGCCGATTCCGCAACTTATTGCCCTTGAGGTAGCACCTCAGACACTTAATCTGGTGCCTGGCATGTCCGAGCAGCTAACTATAACAGCTACTTATAGTAATGGACATTCTGAGCTAGTAGATCAAAATGTCAGTTTGGTTGAGCTGAACAGACGTGTATTTAGCTTTAAAAAGGGTACTGTTACCGCGAAGAGCACGGGTATATCCAGCCTTACCGTTCTTTCGGGGGAGGTTGAGTCAAATACCATTCAGATAGTTGTATCTGAAAAGACTCAAGATACCAAAGGAGCAGAGGGTTTTGCAGGCGAACACCATGGGTTGATTGCTGACAATGCATCGGCAGAGCGATTTCCAGTCAATTTGTTTTCCATTTACACGGGTGAAGTATTCAATACCAATGCTCAACCTTTGGCTAATGCACAAGTCAGTTTTCTGGGCCAGGGTGAGTTTGGAAGTGTCAAAACGGACGAAAATGGGCGGTATACCATTGCCGGTATGGCTGGTAAATCGATATTAGAGATTTCTTTACCCGGCTACCTGAGAGTGCAGAGGGAGGTTATCGCGCTCAATAAAGAGTGGAATAGCGTTGACAGGGTCACTCTCCAGCCGCTGGATGCACAAGTGACGTTAGTAGATTTAACGTCAAATGGTCCTAAAGTGCACAAATCTAGCCCGGTCTCTGATGAATTCGGCGTGCGATCTACGTCACTTGTTTTCGAAGATGTCAATCAGGCTACGGTAGTAGGTCCCAACGGGCAAACACGACAGTTGGATAAATTTGCGGTCCGTGCTACTGAGTATGAAACGCCAGAAACCATGCCAGGTGCTTTACCTGTGGAGTCCGCTTTTACATATTGCTCTGAGTTGGACATAGCTGGAGTTGCTGACAATGAAAGTGTTCACTTCGATCAACCCGTGGTGATGTATGTGGACAACTTTCTGGATTTTCCTGTTGGTGAGTTAGTGCCTATTGGCTATTACGACCGACAAGAAGCAAAGTGGAAGGCTTCAGAGAATGGTGTTGTTGTCAGACTACTCGACACCAATGGGGATGGAAAAGTTGATGGTGTGGATTACACCGGCGATGACCAACCTGATGATATAGACGGTGATGGCTCTGCAGCAGATGAAAGCAAGGGCATTGAGAGCTATGAGGTTGGCAAAACTTACTGGCGTGGTCGTATGTTCCATTTTACGCCTTATGATTTCAACTGGTCTGCCCGCTCAGATGGTACTTCTCCGACAGAAATCGAAGTCCTGGCCGGTGATAGTTCTGTCGTTGAAGAAAATGATCAATGTGCAGCCGTTAGTTCTTATATAAAACCTAAAACTCTGGAGCTGCATGAAGATATCAGTATTCTGGGTACGGGTCTTACACTTCACTACAATAGTGCCAGAACCTCAGACTTCCACCATATAATCAAATCTAATGTCAGCCGCTTGTCATTGCCAGATGGTGTTATACGCATGCACGCTGTTCTTGAAGTGGCAGGTAACAGGTTCGAGCAGCTGTTTGCCCCGAGTGTGATGCAAAATGTTGAGTTTGTTTGGGATGGCCGAGATGTACTGGGCGAACCAGTCCGGGGAGAGGTAAAAGCTCGGTTAAAAATTGGTTATGAATACGCTTCCGCCTATGCCAGTGCAGGAAACATAGCTGATTCAGGTTTAAGGCCTGATCAGGTTCCACCAACCTGGGCACAGCAGGGGAGTGAGTCATTAGGTGTAACAGGCCGACAAAACGTAATCAAATGGAGCGAGTCTGTGATTTCGCTATTTGGATCGCCAAAGAGTGAAATTGCCAATGGCTGGAGTATATCTAATCACCACTTGGTGGATAGCCATGGGAATATTTATCGTGGGGACGGTGAAATTGAAAAGGGTAGTCATGCCTCTCCGACAGTCAGCTCCGGATTAAGTTTAAGCGCTGTCGACGGTGATGACGGCTACTATGGCGCACCCGGAAGAGACATCTCCTATGCTGTCACCAAGTATGGCTATTTATCCGATATAAACACGCGTTTAAACTGGCAAATCAAAGCAACAGAGCAGGTTTTAAGTAAAAGCGAAGCGATTGAATACTGTGAAAGCCTGGACTTTGGTGGACCCTGGGCAGGAAGATGGAGACTGCCTTCCATTAAAGAGCTACTTTACACCCTAGATAAAAGCGGCCGGGAGCATGAAGCGGATGCCTATATGCTGAACGGCTACTTCAATGTTTGGGGCTCAAATAGCATTGATGAGGGCCAGAGAAAACAAGCGCTTTGTGTGGCGGGCCTAGGACTCGGCCATGACTCCTGGACAATTATCACTGATGATATGACGCTGTATAACTATGCAATGTTATCAGACTCCTCAAGGCTAGTAGGGTATAACGATTATTTTCAGCTTTACTGGCAGGACACGCCGGACAACATTTCTCTAAAAATGACATGGCGTGAAGCAATTAATTATTGTGAGACGCTTGAACATGCGGGTATGACCAACTGGCGTCTGCCGACCGCGAATGAGTTACTGATGCAAGGAGGAACTAAAAACTTTTTGTTCAAGTCTCCGGTTGGACATAATGGTGCTCCCGATGCAATATGGCGCCCCTATGTGGAGTGGCGGTCGCCTTATTGGAGCTCTACTCCAAATGTCGGAGCGCCGGATCGAGAAGCCTGGGCGATTGAAGTGACAATGGGACTTGGCTATCACGCCTACGACCAAGAGGAAGAACAGTACCACGTCCGGTGCGTTAGTCCATACCAAAACAGTGTTGTGAGCCCTTACGTTATAGAGAATGGTAAACATGTTAAAACCACAGACAAGCTAACTGGCACGTCGCTTTCTGAGTTTAGTTACTCTAGGGCCACCAAAAAGCTGACGAGTATTCGTGATCGATTTAATAATCAGGTTAGCTTAATCCGTGATGAGCAAGGGAAGGTGTCTCAGATAATTTCACCATCGGGGTTGATCACATATCTGAACATTGACGAAAACAACAACCTGAGGTCCGTCATATATCCCGATGGTACAGGCTATCAACTCAACTATCAGGGGGAGTTGCTGAACCATCAGGTAGACCCAAATGGTAATGTCTTTGAGCGCTTTTTTGACGCACATGGCCGGATCACACGAAGCCTTGATCCAGAAGGTGGAGAGTGGCGCTTTTACAGTCGTCTGGATGAAGCGACGCAGGCCAAAATTTATGGATATACAACGGCGGAAGATAATCGATTTGAGGTAAAAGAAGCTTTAAATGGGGACACAGAAACACGCTATCCGGATGGCTCTGTAGAGTCGAGCATGCGCTCTTTTAAATACTATAATAACCGGCTAGTACCAACGTCTCATCAGCAGGTTGGAGGAATGGAGTATCTGATCCATAGTAAATACGACCCCATTCAAAAAAGAAATGTCCCAAGATCACTGGTGGTGAGATCACCCGACGGGGTGGAATCCAAAACCGACATTACCAGAAATGGCGATGGTTACGTCGTTTACTTTAACGTGGAGCACAATGATACTCAGAAAGTAACAATGAAGTATCACGTTAATTCAGGTAAATCAACCACAACAACCGGGTTAGGTAGAGAAACGGTTTTAAAACTAGATACAGCAAGGCAAATACCGGACTATACCGAAGTAGTTGGCTTTGCACCGGTCCACTATAGCTATGACGACTACGGGCGTTTGACACGAGTATCGCAAGGAGACAGAGGCACTCGATATTTCTACAGTGGTGGCTACGGACTTAGGACTGGACTATTAGAAAAAATTGTCAGTAGCAATCAACCGCAAGTAACTCTGACAAGAGACAATGTTGGGCAAGTGATCCGAGCAGTATTGTCGTACAGCGAACAAGAGCAGCAGGCAACTGAGTTTGGCTATGACAACAACGGAAACTTGATTTCTATTACGCCTGATGGCCAGCCAGAGCACCAGTTTGCATATAACAGTATTAATAACGTAACGAGTTATACTGCACCGGTAGCAGCAGATGCCGAGCAAACTGTCTCCAGCTATGTCTATGACAGAGACCGGCGAATTAGTGAGATTACTTTACCCTCGGGAGAAAATATCTCTTATGTCTATGCCAGGGGAATTGACCGTTTAGAGTCCATTAGTACCCCTTATGGTCGATACCAACTGAGCTACAACGAAGTAGGTGATGTAATTCGAGTCGATGCACCTGATGGCAATACGCTCAATTATCATTACGATGGCTTACTCTACACTGGTACGAATTGGTCTGGTGATGTAACTGGCTCATTTAGTGTCAATTATAGCCCGGGTGGCGATGTTGGCAGTGTGTGTGTGAACGACGCCAACTGTATTGCCTATGGCTACGATCTGGATGGTATGCTCACTTCGGCTGGTAATCTGACTTTAAACAGGGCGCTAGATAAAGGCGGTGTTATTACCGGGACTGAGCACTTTGATATTCAACACCACATATCGCACAACCAATATGGTGAAATCGTAAGAGAGCACTATACCTTTGGCGCACAAAACTTGTATCAAGCCACTTATCAATTTGATGATGCGGGTCGCATAACAAGAAAGCAACAGTTTGTAGCCGGTGAAAACCAGGTAGAAACTTATTTGTACGATGGGTTAGGTCGCCTGAGTACAGCTATAAAAGGAGAAACAACACAGGTATACCGCTATGGTGCAAATGGTAACCGGATTGGCATTGATTTCACACAAGGTGACCAAACCACCACTAAGAGCGCAACATTTGACGAACAAGACAGGTTAACCAGTTTTGCTCAGTGCCGGTATCAGTACAATGTGAACGGTGCGCTGGCACATAAAACGTGTGGTTCTGTCGAGCATAACTACGACTACGATATTTTTGGCAATTTACTTCAGGTTGAGATCAAACAAGATGGTCAGGTTAGCAAACAAATTGACTATGATGTTGACCCACAAAATCGACGTGTGGCTAAGTATGTGGATGGGCAGCACGTTGTGGGTTACCTGTATAGTGACCAGTTAAATCCGGTCGCACAATTAAATGCCAATGGTAATGTGGTTGCTTTGTTTGGCTACGCCAGCAAAGGACATGTTCCTGACTACATGCTAAAAGGTGGCAGAGAATATCGCTATATTACCGATCAACTAGGTTCACCCCGGATGCTGGTGGACGCTGTGAGTGGTGAGATCGCCCAGCGACTTGACTACGATGTATACGGTGAGGTGACATACGACTCCAACCCGGGTTTTCAGCCCTTTGGGTTTGCGGGTGGTTTGTATGACAGCGACACCGGGCTAGTCAGGTTTGGTGCTCGAGATTACGATCCGTATGCTGCTCGCTGGACTGCAAAAGATCCAATCGGCTTTGCGGGGGGCGACACCAACCTTTATAATTATGTTTCAGCGGATCCTGTCAACTTTATTGATCCGACCGGGCACATTCTGGCAAACCTGTATGGTGCGGCCAAGGACGGCGGTATGGAATTGTTATTCCAGCTATATGTAGAAGGCAAGCCATTTGCCTGTGTTGACTACAAAGCTGTGGTGGTCGCTGCGGTCGGTGGCCTGGCATTTGGCGGTGCAGCAGCTGCCAAAGCTTATAAGATGTGGAAGGCTAAGAAGAAGGTTACAAAGAAAGCAGACCATTACATATCTGATGCACCATTAGCTAAGCAGCGAGTGAACGGCCAAGATATACCGCTGCCATTAAAAGAAGCTGAAGGAAGAGCGCATACTGTACTTGGTTCGAGAGTCGGGAGCGATGGAAAAGTTTATCGTCAGTCAGCAGAATTTCCAGCTAATACGTGGCCGAAAGCAAATGGAAAAGATGTTCCTATGAGTGAAGTTCACTGGAGCAACCATGGACGCGGAGACCATTTGAATCCTCATCAACATCCATTTAAGTTTGATGGGAAAGGATGGATTCGAGAAGGTGGAAACGGTTTACCATTTAAGGGTCAATAAGGGGGAAGCTTAAAATGCAAGTATGTTTTGATTTACTAATTCCTAAAACTTGTTTTGGAGATGACTTCCCTTTTCAAGAGGAGCTTACTTTCTGGGGGGATGAAAGCTTTAGCCAAGACCCTCCTCGATATGCATGGAAAGAAGAAGTTAAGTTCAAAAAGCAAACAATGCCAGAGCATATGCTGAACTATATACCATCAGAGATGAATGTTTCGAACTGGGTCTACTTGTCATTAGAAAGTAATGCGCTTGAAACTTGGGAAAAGAGCGTCAATGAACCATATCTTGATGAATCACCACTGATGCTAAAGGAAATGCTTGAAAAGTTACTACCTTTACTGAGTGAGTGGGTTGTTATTTTTGAATTGAACTGCGATCAAATTGATAATGTATATCAGATGAATAAGTCGGCCTTACTAGATAAGATCGATACAGCTCTAAACTGGGATAATGAGCCAGAAGGTTTTTTAGCCTGGCATAAGTCTTAATTTAAAGCCCCTCGCGGGGCTTTTTGAGGGTGTTCATAATTCTGT
>NZ_JXYA01000017.1 GCF_000967655.1 Pseudoalteromonas rubra | reverse complement strand
CACAGAATTATGAACACCCTCCGCAATCTCTTTCACTGCTTTGCAATAGTAGCGCATATAGGGCTGAAGCTGATCATTTTGGCTTTTCCACAAGTCCTCATATACTATACGGGCGCTGCTTTTTGCGCCCATATGATTGGCGTTGTTATGTATTACCGTACTTTTGATTGAAAGCCTCATCGCTCATTGTGAGGAAAAGAATAAACTCTATAAGAGAAATAAGTGCCGGAATAAATGTCCAACAAAAAAACAGATACAAAACACCTAACCCTACCTGTCCAAGATAGAACTTATGAGCTCCGAAACTGCCCAGGAAAAATGCGAACAGTGCTGCTGCAACTCTGCTTTTTCCATTAGCTGCGGTTGAACCCAACGCTCCTGGCGGTGCAGACTGCCTTACGCCACATTTAGGGCAAATTTCAGCTTTTGCTTTGATAACTGCACCACAGTCACTACAAAACTTCTCATCAACTTCCTTTGATCTTTGCTTTATTGTTTCATCCATTGCGTCAATCTCCTTTATTTCTATTTTGTATTTTGTTTATTTGCGCTTGAGATAAACCTAGTTTTGGCTACTACCCTATCCAGGAAACTTCATCCTACTCAATTGCTTGCTACCTAAAGTGAGCATCAACCTACCACCAAACCCCATACAGCTCAAGCCTAAATAGGCTCGGCATTGATCCCCAAGTCTTTGAACCAACTTCGCCTTTCCTAGATAGTTTTTATAGCGGCAAAAAACAGTGAAACAGTATTTTCAAAGACACCCAACTGTAAATTCACCACACAATGTTGGCTATGTAGCTCCTGTTAGGTGGCTGTCCATGTAACTTACTCCGTTTCCTTGTTGTAAAAACAACTACTTATTCGTTAATTTAACTACTTATCTAAAATTAGTAGTAGTTTTCTTGCCAAGAAAAAATCTAACACACTAATAAATATAGGTTTTATAGTTGGTATGGTACTTGATAGCTATGATGATATCTTCATAAAAAAATGCGTAACGGAACTATCATGTACAAAAAAAACAGAGTCTTATTAAATGCCTTATTCTGGTTTGGTACCCTAATGTGGTCATCATTGGTCAAAGCTGAACCGGTAGACAAGTTTATTCAGGCCCTGATGAAGGAAAGGCATATTCCAGGTTTACAGCTGGCTGTGATTAAAAACGGTAAAATTATCAAACAAGGTAACTACGGCTTTGCAGACTTACAGCATCAGGTTCCTGTGACAGAAAAAACGGTCTTTCCCATTAATTCAATGACAAAAGCCTTTACCGGCGTTGCTATTGTACAATTAGCAGAGCAAGGTCTTCTCAACATTGATGACCAAATTGGCAAGCATTTACCCGATTTACCCGAGGCATGGCAGTCACTCACAATTAATCAGCTAATGGGACACACTTCGGGCCTGCCTGAGATCCTAGCAGCTAACCGGGGGCTTGAGACTTTGGTACCTCATGATGCAGATGCTTCCTGGCAGGAAGTCCAAAAACACCCGCTTCAATTTACACCCAACTCTCGTTTTAGCTACAACCAAACTGGTTATGTAATCTTGGGCAAGATCATTGATAAATACGTACCAGAGGGGTTTACCGCTTTCATTACTAAAATGCAGCTTGAGCGCGCTAAGATGCCAAAAACTGCGCAGGCTGGCTTTGACTACCTGGAACGCATGGTACCAAACCAGACTCGTCAGTATATTCATTTAAGCGAAAATAATTATAAAAACTTCTACGGTGAATTTCCGTATATTTTAAGAACTGCCGCAGGGATGAGCTCAACAGCAACTGAACTTGCTAACTATATTGTGTCATTACAGCAAGGTGAGCTGGTTAAAGATCTCAACCTGTTATGGACACCCGTTAAACTCAACAACGGACGTACTGAAGGGTTTAATAATAAAGAAAATGGATATTCAATGGGCTGGCAAGTTAATCAGCGTAAATATCACAATGCAATAAGCGCAAGCGGTGCGAACGCAGTCACCATGAGCATATATCCAGAGGATAAGGTTTCTGTGGTGGTACTAACTAACTTACTGGGCAGCTTACCCATTACTTTCGTCGACGAAATTGCCGCTTACTATATTCCGGGCTTCAACGATGAGCACAAGCAAATTACTTACCAGCCGATGGCACATCTAAAATCTCTGACTGATAAAAAAGGGTTTAAAAACTTTGCCTCGGTATTTTCAACAGCGCAGCTAGACACGGGCGTAACATATGATCTGGAGATCCTGGTTGAATGGGGTAATAGCTTGGTTAAACATGGTCGCGTTGATGATGGTATTGCAGTTTTTGAATTTGCGCTGACTCAAAACAATGAACAACCATATTACCACAGCAGCATTGCTGAAGCCTATGAGCTAAACAAGCAATACTCGCTGGCATTTAAGCATTATCAGCAAATACTTACGATAAACCCACACAGTGAGTATGCCAAAAACAAAGTTGCCGACATAAAGGTCTATTTATAACCTTGGCCACGAAAAATCGTATTCTGAGTACACCCAAAAATGAAAATATGAATCGCTAAAAGATTGGTGACGGTATCACTGCAACGACCACCAGGGAGTATGGCCGCTGCAGAATACCCGGTTACCCGGTTTTAGAGGTTAGAATGCGGTGTAAGTCGCGGTTGATTGATTGAATTCAAACACCGAGATCTGGCCGCAGCGGGCAAAGTGGTTATTGCTGCTGTAGGGGGTGTTGGTCTGGCTGATATCGCCTTCCCAGCCCTGGCCGTTTTTCACATAGGCTTTGATCTCAAACCAGCCGTTGTGAGTCTGGCTACAGTCCATATCTACATCCAGCATCCAGTAATGGGCACCCCATTGGTTCAGCGGTGTTTCGCCATAGCCCTGGCTTTCTACCGTGGCTTTGGTGCCCCATTCAGCCGGCCACAGGTTGGTTGTCCAGTCCAGTGCACTGCCCGCGGCATCTGCACTTTGGCCTGATTCACTCCCCTGCCAGTCAAGGTAGTTATCGCCCTGCTTCCAACCTTGTGTCGTCGGGTTTTTCAGGTTGTTGTGGCGAACCGGCATGGCACATTGCAGCGGGTCCTGAGCGCAATCGCGGCCTAAAGTGGCTGCAAAAGCGTGATCTAAGCCACCACGCACAAACAGATCCTGGCCTGCTGCCGTTTCGGCTTTGATGAATACGACGGTTCTTTGCCAGTCGCCCGCAGGCACATCCGGCGCGTCACCCAGTTTGCTGTTGTGATGAATTGCCACAGCATTCATCGCGCTGACGTTGATACTTGCCAATCCATTTTGGTCAACTGTGATTTGATCACCAAGACACGCATCGCCCGAGGTATTCTTGCCGCCGCTGAGGACATCACAGTAAACGCCCGCAGCCAGCCCCGTTTGCAGCGTCTGGTTCAGGCCAAAACCTTCACGGTTAATGGCCACAAATCCTTCATCGCCTCGGGAGAAGGCAATCTGGTTATTGCCATTGTCCCACCAGTTGTTCACGGTCCAATGGCCTGTGGTGTTGTTCCTAAATTCCATGGCGCCGGCAATCATATTGCGACGATGCTCACACTGCCACTCATTAGCAAAACAGTTCAGCGTGTTGCCCTGATGCACAGTGCTGCCCGGTGGTCCGGCATCGCCATCATGGTTAAAGTCGTAGCTCGACATCACCTTCGGATAGCCGTAGGGGAAAGCCAGCATAAAGACATTGGCCAGATCGTACAGGGCGCCGTCTTCGTAGGTTACAACGTTGCCAGCGCCGCCATGACCGCGCTGGTTATCATGGTTGTCCACGAATACCACGGCCAGGTGGCTCGACATCATGCCCCAGGCTTCGCCAAAACTGTTTAGCCAGGCTAGCTTGCCGGATTTAAAGGTGTCACCCAGCTTAGTGCTGTACTTAAACTCAGTCACCAGACCATTAGCAAAGTACTCATCAGCGCGCACGGCCTGGCCACCCTGGTCGATTACTTCCTGAAATACCAGAGGCTCACCATTGACCTTGTTCATGATGGCAGCAATATCAGACGATGCCATATGTTTACTGGCATCCAGCCTGAATCCGGCCACGCCGATGCCAACCAGATCGTTCAGATAAGCGGCCAGTGTATCCTGCACATAAGCAGCCGATGTGTTCAGATCAGCCAGACCAACCAGCTCACAGTTTTGTACTCGCCAGGCGTTGTTGCCGTAGTCGGCATCGTTAATCGCGCAGGTTTCATGAAAGTCTTGCGGACTGTAGATTGGGTAATGTTTGTCACCAAACGTGCTGCCCGCCACACCTGTACCACTACCGTGGGCCATGTGGTTGATCACTGCATCAACATAAATATCGACACCCGCAGCCTTACAGCGCGACACCATGTCGATAAACTGAGCACGGGTTCCACTGCGGCTTTCCAGTTGATAACTAACGGGTTGGTAGCGGGTCCACCAGGGGGCGCCTGTGATATGTTCGCTCGGTGGTGAAACCTGCACGGCTGCGTAACCCTTTGGTCCCAGGAAGGTTTCACACTCGGTCGCAATATCCTGCCAGGACCATTCGAACAAATGAACAAAGGTTGTGGGGGCGGCCAGTGCCTGAGCAGACATGCCTAGCCCTGCGGTGATCAGCGCTGTATTCAACGCTTTGAGTGACTGTTTAATCATTGTGTGTTCTCTGTTGTTGTCATAACGGTAATGTTTACATCACGGTAACAATATAGAGAGATCCGATTAAACGTCTATTGAATACGTATGCAATCCTACTTGTGAGCAAATGCGAGACCAAAACCGGTTAAAAATCCTGCAAAAAGCCCGGCATGCGCCTCCATAGTGGCCCGGCTCTGCTGCGCGGCTCCCGCCCTCAACAGCACAATAAGCACCTCACAATGTATTTACATCACAAGAGATACTTCAATCTAACTAATTGAAAATTATACTTTGTCACAAAAAAGTCGGCACAATTTACTTGTCTGTGCAACGGCTTATGGATAACACTTTTGCACATCACTACGCAGCGAGCCACGCTATGCTCCTAAAACAACTCAGATTAAGCAAGCACCTGACCCAGGCCCAGCTGGCCATGATGTCCGGGCTCAGTATCCGCACTATTCAACGGATACTTTATTAGCTACTGTAAATATATGGGTGATAAGTTCGCTATGTGGTGACTGCTGGCTACAAATTAGTTCATGTTCTCCAAAGACATAAGAGCTAAGTCAAACAATATAGGCCGTACCTATCGCAATTACAAATTCAAACATTTATTAACGGAATATTCTGTCCGCGCAACTTAACTTAGTCTCACAGAAAGTACAAAAAGGAACAACAATGAGCGCGCGGATCCATGGTATTGACCTTGCCAGAGCACTGGCAATTTTTGGTATGGTGGTCGTTAACTTCAAGCTCGTGATGGGTGCCAGTACAGGCAGCCCCTTTTTGTTATCACTAAGTGCCCTGCTGGAGGGACGTGCTGCAGCACTGTTTGTGATCCTGGCAGGGGTCGGACTCACTTTATCAGCTCGCAAAGCCCAGGAGCACGATTTACTACATCGAAAACAGATGCAAAACAAAGTCGCTTTGCGTGGCATTTTATTGCTGTGCCTGGGGTTACTCTATTTGCCCGTCTGGCCGGCAGATATTCTGCACTTTTATGGCTGTTACTTTATCCTGGCTTCGTGGTTACTCTTTGCTTCTCATCGTACCCTGCTGACGCTCTGTGCGCTGGTTGTGTCTACTTTTCCTGCCCTGTTATTAGTCATTGATTATTCTAAAGGCTGGCACTGGGAAACACTTACCTATTTGGATTTATGGACTCTGGATGGGCTGATACGACGGATTTTTTACAATGGCTTTCACCCTGTATTTCCCTGGTTTGCATTTTTATTGTTTGGTATGTGGCTTGGCCGTCAGCCGCTGCACCAAAGTGCACTACAAAAAAGACTGTTTAAAATCGCCATTGTCATTTTAGTTTCTGTAGAGGGGGCTTTTTATCTGCTGCGCACACTGGCCGTAAGTGTTGGCATGCAAGATCAAGACATTCAGTTTTTGCTCAGTACCGGACCTATTCCTCCACTGCCTCAGTATCTGGTGTGCGCCACCGCCAGCTCAGTACTTGTCTTACTGGGCTGCATCAAACTTGCACAGCGCTTTGCCCATTCAACGGTATTTCGCTCATTGGAAGATACGGGGAAGTTATCGCTCACTTTTTATATTGCACATATCATTATTGGCATGGGTACACTGGAAGCGCTGAATATGCTGGGTAATCAGTCTATAGAGATGGCATTGTTGAGCAGCCTGCTGTTTTGTCTGTCGGCCTGGTGTTTTGCCACGCTGTGGCGGCGCAAGTATGCTCAGGGCCCTGCCGAATGGTTATTCAGATACCTTCTTGCACGCACAGGTACCTACTCAGAGCCGCCAATACCTACACGTAAATAATACCGGGTAAAAATTTCACACACAGGTAAAAACGCCCTGTTCGAACACACAACCAAAACCTAAGCCTTTGATTTTAAATCATATTACTCCTGGCAAATCATTTGCACTATTAGGAGTACTAATTCTCGCAATCAAGGAGTTATTATGAGTACCAGCAAATCGACTGCCAACAGTCAGGCAAACAGTGAACATACACACCCAGTTTCTGATCAGCTAGCCGACTCTCTCCACCATACTGTCGATGCTCTGCACGACACGGCGGCCAAAACCGAGGAACAATTACGAAACAAAAGCGAAGCGTCTGGCCAGGCCTTGCAGGCTCAAAAACGCGAGCTGGAGAAAAAGTGGAATGCCTCAGGTGTTAAAAAATATGCCACAGAAAACCCGGTTAAAACGGCCGGCATTGCATTTGGCGCAGGTGTCCTTCTGACCATGCTGTTACGGAGTAAGTAATATGAGCGCGCCATCAGACCACTCTACAGAAACACACCAAACTGCCAGTATGGGCGCTCAGCTTACAGCGCTGATGCAACAGGGCGAAGCCGTTAGTGCAAGCTATGTTGACGTCGCCCGCGCTTTCGCGGCTTTGTTTAAAGCCAAACTGCGCGCCCATTTTAAAACGATTCTGACTTGCGTCTTGCTGCTGATGATTTCTTCACTGCTTATCACAGCAACCTGGTTGTCACTTCAGGGGTTGATGGCCTATGCCATGGTGCAAGCTGGCCTGAGTTGGTTTGTCTCTGCGGGGCTGCTGATGGCGTTTAATCTGGCCCTTATCTACTATCTGATAGCAACTGCAATACAGCTGTTTGATAAAACCACCAGCGATCTGCTCGATGTGTTTTAAATAACCAAGCTTTGAAGGAGAGAACCATGACCTGGCTGGCACGTTTTATATATCGTACTGCACACCAGGAAGTGCAACAGCAACAACTGAGCCTGTTGAAAAAGCTGTATTATGCACAGTTCAGTAAGCGGCGGTTTTGCCGCAAAGCTAAGCGTGTGGCCTGCACACCTCAAGGTATTACACTGCTCGCACTAAGCGGTGTGTTATTAGTTAAAAGTAAGCGCAGGTTTTCAATATTACGTAAGCTGGTTTTGCTCAGGCGGGCGCTTCGCCATGTTTAACCAGCCACGCATTATTTCCCCCTCATTTACCGGCGGTCTGAGTACGTATCTCAGCGCCCGGGCAAAAAATTTTCGACTACACTGAAATGAAATACACGTGGCACAGGTCTTGTCGTTACAGCAGCATGTTCAGGTAGCACTGCGCTGCCGATAAGTACGGGCATGAACATGCTGCTGAACCACCTTTGTAAACTAAGGTCGCAGTCGTTTTGGACAGGTCACCCCACACTCTGTCTGGCACACACTCAATGAGGAAGATAATATGAAAACACTTACAGGGGCCGCGATGGCGGTCATGGTTGCAGGACTGGTAGGATGCAATGCAACCGACAACACGTCATCCAATACGGCCAGTGCCAGTGGCGCTAGTACTGATCTGGTTCATTGCTATGATGTTAACGTTTGTGGCGGTCACAACGACTGCAAAACGTCGAGCAACGCGTGCGCCGGGCAAGCCAGCTGCAAAGGTACCGGATTTGTGGCAATGCCAGCCAAAGCCTGCGCAGATGTAGGCGGCAATGTAAAAGATGAGTGGGTCGGCTCTGTTGCTAAATCCGACCTGGTCAAGTGCCATGATGTGAATATTTGTGGTGGCCATAATGACTGCAAAACCGCCAACAATGCCTGTGGTGGCCATGCTTCTTGTAAGGGCACCGGGTTTGTAAAAATGCCAGCCAAAGCCTGTCAAGATATCGGCGGAAAAGCCGACAGTTAAAGTCGCTTACTGTGTCAGCGGGTGACGTTTTTGTTTACGCTCACTTGCTGCTCCTCTTCTTCTGGTTAAAACGGAGTTATATTGAACGCATCACCTCCCTATTTGGGGTTTGGGTTAGGGCTCAGAACCTGCTACTTCGAAGATATCATCCAGACTCAACCAGATATAGACTGGTTAGAGATCATCTCTGAGAACTATTTTGTTGATGGTGGCAAGCCGTGGCATTATCTCGATCAGATCAAAGAGCGCTACCCTATTGCTATGCATGGTGTGTCTATGTCCATTGGCAGCACTGGCGAGGTAAATTTCGATTACCTTAGTAAGCTCAAACGCACCATACACCGCGTAAACCCGGCGTGGATTTCTGATCACTTGTGTTTTTCTTCCCTTGGAGACTTCAACAGTCATGACTTGTTGCCGCTGCCATACACCGAAGAAGCGCTGGCGCACTTAAGTGAGCGATTACGCATTGTTCAGGACTTTCTGGAGCGTCCGCTGATCCTTGAAAATGTGTCCAGTTACCTCACCTACCATCAGTCACAAATGACAGAATGGGACTTTCTTTGTGCACTGCATCACCAGTCGGGTTGTCAGTTTTTGCTGGATATCAATAACGTTTACGTCAGTGCCAGAAACCATGGCTTCGACGCAATGGATTATCTTAACGCTATTCCAAAGCAAGCCGTTGCACAGATCCACCTGGCCGGGCACAGCGACTTTGGCAGCCACATTGTTGATACGCATGACCAGCCTGTATGCGACGCTGTTTGGCAGTTGTTTGAGTGTTACGCGCAGTCCATGCCACGCGTTAATACCATGATCGAAAGGGATGATAACTTTCCTCCATTTGAAACCCTTATGGCAGAGCTGAATCAAGCCAAAGCGCTTGCACCAATGAGCTGGAGGTCGCATGGCTGATTTAGCCAAACTACAGCAGGCGTTTGTCGATATGCTCACAGGCTTAAATCCTGAGCTGATAAACCACATTGCGCCGCAACCAGGCTTAGATGCCAAAGACAGAGCTGCCATTTACCACAATGCCTATCGTATTCGCCTGACCAAAGTACTGGAGCAAGACCATGAGATGCTCGGACGCTACCTGGGCGATGAATTATTTGATCAAATGGTTGCCGGCTTTCTTTCTCACTACCCCTCGCAAGACCCATCTTTGCGTCATTTCGGCGACCGACTCCCCGAGTACTTGGTAAATGAGCCCCCTTTTTCTGCTCATGGGATCCTGAGCGAAATGGCTGCGTTCGAACGCCTGTTACTACAAGCTTTTGATGCGCCGGATGACACGCGCCTGAGCATTCAGGCACTGCAACAGGTTCCGGCTAATTTATGGCCCAATGTGATTTTTACGCTTCACCCAAGTGTACGATTACTCTGCTGCCAGTTTGCCTCGGTTGAAAGTTGGCAGGCACTCAAGCAGGCAGATACCCCACCGCAACCCGAACTTTCATCGCCACGCTACTGGCTCATTGTTCGTGAAGCCAGCCTGCGCACCGCGTTTCACCCGCTCTCTCATAGTGACTATGTGTGCCTGAAAACGATAGATGACGGACTGCCCTTTAGCTTCGTTTGCGAGGCCGCAGCCGGGCTGCATCAGGATACGGAAGCAGGCACACATGCTGTCATGCAATTACTGCAAAAAGCGCTCAATTCAGGTTGGCTTAGCCAATACACGCTGCCAGCTCACATGTCTGATTAACACGAGTAAGGAAAATCATGAAACTCAGTGAAAAAATTCGCCTGTACCAGCTTAGCCTGATTGCCAGCATGCTATTTGCGTTTGCCGGCTTTGCTTATAATGCCTGGCGACTCGAGGTCTCAGAACAGAATAACAATATACGCACTGCTTGCTTCGAAATGCTTAAAGAGCTGGCACAACTTGAGCAGCTGATTTACATCGCCCATTATGACCAAAACAAGGTCGAAGGCAGCCCACGCAGAGGCTGGATAAGTGTAGGCTTAATCAATGACTTCAGTTATCTGACCAATGGCGAACTACAAAAAAGTGCCACTACGCTCAAAGCAACCTGGTCAAAAAACTGGCAAAGTATTGATGCCAGCACTCAGGCCGTTGATTTGGTTGTTCAGGATATAGACAATGTGCGCGCTGAAATAAAACAGTTACTCAACAGACTGGAATAGCCTGATTACTTGAATGCGCACATTGGCAGTCTAATATTAATACACAGACTTGCCTATCATTTAGTCATTGCTCTTCAACAGCCGCTGTCGTTTTACTGCCGCTCACAGTTTGTTTAAGCATGCATCATATATCTTAAGATTATAACTTTTGGCGTACTGGTACGCTTCGCTACGTGCGGCTTTATCCGCCTCACTGCGCAAGGTGTCGCCAGTTCCAGGCATGACTTTTACACCACAACGCGCTTCCAAGTCCTTGAATGCAAACTGTTCAAAGCCCGGCACGACGGGCCGTCGGCCCGTCGTGTAGAACAAACGAAAGTCTTGCTTGTCCATGGCTTCTGTAAGTGCTTGCTGAAGTTTGTCATCAACGTCAGCGTCTTCTTGCTTATGCATCCCCTGGCACCCCATAGTCAAACCTATACTAAGCAGGGCACCCACTGCGGTGATTTTATCCTTCATACTTTTTTACTCCTACCCTGATGCACAGGCCCGCAATCAATAACCAGAGCATCGCAAACAAGCCGCCGCCTGAGCCGCCATCATCCAAAGATTGGGCAGGAGTCTGTGGTTCTGGTTGCGGATCGGGTTGAGGGTCGGGTTGTGGATCCGGCTCAGGCTCGGGCTCAGGGTCAGGTTCTGCGGGGGCAGCCGCTACCGTTACTGTAACCTGACCCGTTGCACTACCTCCGTTACCATCTGTCACATTATAAGTGATGGTATCTGTGCCAGAAAATTCACTGGCGGGCGTATAAACCAAGCCATTCGAAGCAATGGTTACCGTGCCACTGCCCTGATAGTCCACCGACGAGATACTCAGTGGATCGTTATCCACATCGGTGTCGTTGTTCAAGACAGGTAGCAACACTTGCTGAGCCTGAAAGTCGACGCTGGCGGTGTCATTTTGCGCTACAGGGGCATCATTGACGGCCGTTACTGTCACCTTGATGGAGAACGCCTCGCTATTTTGACTATCTTTAGTTGCAATTGCAGATATCAGCAGATCCCCATTGTAGTTTTCGCTCGGGGACACAGTTAGATCTGTAAGCGTATAATTAGCGCCGGGAAACAAAGTAATTGAGTCAACGGCCAGGCCCAGCTCAAAATTAAGGTCTTCTTTTTTGATTTGGATCCGCTGGTCTTCTGCAACAGACAGTGGTTGTTGAGATACAAACACTGGCTTGATAGGAGCAGGCGGACCATCAAAGTTAATCGTAAAGTTGCCCGAATTGATTGCAAAAAAGACGTTGTCGGTACAGTTAACTCTGATGCGAGCAGAGTCAGTGCTTATTGCTGATGTGATAACCACATCCTGCTGCCCGTCATTATCAACCCCGTTCGCCAGCGAAGTGCCAAAGTTCAATCCGCCATCGGTTGACAGGCTGATGCTAACCCTGTTGCAGGACACCGGGGCGTTCTGAGTATTCGCAGTATCCCAGGTTACCGTATGTGTTTGAGAAAGCCACTGGCTGCTGCTGTCGGGTTGTGTCACCCGAAACCCGGTCGCGGAATTAACCACAGTTACTTGCATCGAATCACTGGCTACATGCCCCTGACCATCCCTTACTGCAAGACGAAAATTCAAGGTTCGGTCTGTCGTTGGATAGGCCTCCCCATAGGTAATACTGTTGGTCAGAATGTCCACCAATTTGGGAAACGTTCTGCTCGGGCCCATTGTGGGATTAAACACCCTGAACAAAGGTCCTGTTCCAGAGTCAATCGCATCCTGAGCTGGGCTATTTGTTGCCGCCCCAAGGTCAAATTGCTGCCAGCTGTAACTGAGGGTGTCGGAGTCAGAGTCAGTTGCACTGCCCGTCAAAGTGAATGGTGTGCGTGCAGGTATGGTAAAATTAGCGCCAGCATCTACAACCGGGCTCTGATTACTGAGATTGGTGCGAGTTCCACAGGTGTTACCCACACCCTGACGTGTTACTTCCACCATTTGATCTATAGAGTGTAAATGAAAAAAGGCGTCTGAATTTTTCTGTAAGTCTTGGTCAACGCAAATACCTGTGTACCCCATGATGGTCGACCCGCTGGCAGGCTCGTAGGCTGACAACCCTGAGCGGTTCCCCTGACAGGCCCCCTGCAATCCATTAAATGTGTGCTCTGCACCAAGCTGATGGCCAATCTCATGGGCAACATAATCAATAAAAAAAGCATCCCCCTCAGGTACCGGGCTGCCCGTCAGACCTGCTGCTTTTTGGCTTGTGCACACTACCCCAAGCCCGGCAACGCCACCTCCACTCGTTACAACCAAGTGGCCAATATCGTAGTCTGCGTCGCTCATTACGCTTTCTATCGCCTGAGATATCGTATCCCCGTTTATATCCTGATCTGTGTTGGTAAATGGGTCAGTGTCTGCATCCAGAAACACAATCTGATCGTTGTTAGCGACGAGCTGAAAAGTAACCCCAAGATCTCGGGCATACACCTGGTTGACCCGGTTAACCATGGTCACTATGGCAGCCAGACCCAAAGCCCGCGTGCCTCCATGATAAGCCGTATACTCTCCGGTGGCCGCAACCGCAAGACGATAGACTATTCGCTCGCTGATCTGGCTGGTTTGCATCAGGCCATCTGGCTTATTTAACGTGGCGTCTGATATGCCGGGAAAACGGATCGGCGGGTGACGCTTTATATCGGCTGCGTGTGTATGTTGCCTGGCTGAGGTAAAGTAATAACTGCGGTAGTTGTAGGAGTCGGATTGCGGGTCGAGATAAACTGTTTTTCCCTGATGTTCAAACATCCCGTAAAACCCTTTTGGTGACAGATCAAAGGTACCAACATTGCTGGGCTCACCCAGCTGCACTCCTTTAAAAGTCATAATGTCAGGGTATTTTTTTGCCAGCTCCGGCGCCATCACCTGACTGGGTTCGAGACGAAAGGTGACAAACTCACCATTGGGCAGTGGCATCGCCATGTCCAGCGTATTGGCAGCCACCATCTTTGCTCTGACGGATGCTAAGTCGAGTTCCAGGTGTTGCTCAGTGTGCGTGCGCTTAAGCTGGCTATCTCGCTCAAGCACAGTCCAGTGGGTCTGGTCAATTAACTGTATTGCAAGCGCGCTGTGGCAGGTAAAAAGCAGCATCAGGCATATCAGTGAGAGTTTATTCATAGTTAGCCCCGTCGAATTGTTGTCATTTGGGTCATAATTTGACCACACAATTACAAGCATAGACGGTTAGCATCCATTTGGCGGTGCTTTATTTCAGGATTGATAAATGTACCTAAACAACTCACTTATTCTGCTAGGTTCAGGCACACTTATCTGGGCAGTAAGAATATTGTTTTTACAGATAATATCTGAAAATAAAGTGTTTAGAGCGCCTCAACCTGAACTGCTGACTTCCCTTTGCCTGCAACCCGGTAACGTTGTTGATATTTGCGTTTTGCAACAACCAGAGCCAGGGTGCCTACTAAAGAAGGTGCCAGCCACGCCATTAAAATGGCCTGCTCTCCCACTATCTCTACGAGTAAGTACCGACCTCCTACAGCGCTGAATGCCGTATACACTCCTATACCTGAACCGATCATGGCACTCAGGTGCTCAATAACCCACTGGCGAGGCTGTACCATAGGTGCAAACGTATAGCGCATCATTTTAATCGCCACTAGCATACCGATAACGCTGAATACCAGATATAACAGCTGACCACTTTGGCCGCCAAGATAGGCCACATAAAGCGCACTGCACAACAAGGCAACATAACCGCACAGCATATCCAGGCGTCTTAATGACTGACGAGAGGCTTTATCTGTGAGCACACGTCTACCGTGCACAACAGATGTCAAAACAAGGAAAGATAACATAAGCAGAAAGCTGGCCCGTTCACGCGCATTTTGAATAAACTCAGCCTGATTTTGTGCCCGTTCATAAGCCCCCTGATAAATGGCAACAGGATCAATCAAAACCAGTGCGCAGCACAAAATCCCGGTAAAGGCGACCAGCTGCATACAATAAACATAGGCTTTGCCCGACAGGTTGTGTACTTTTCCCCCTTTTTTAGCCAAAACAGGTGCCCAGAATAACAGCAGCGTACAGCTACCCACTAGGATATGAATGAGCAGTGAAAATTGATGTAGGTGTTGCATGACATTTTACTCCCGAGTTGATGTTGCTTCAGAATAGGGAAAAGCCATTCGCCGTTCATGTCACTATTGTCACTAAAACACCATGACAATCGTCATGCTGTCTTTCTTACCGGGATCTGATATAAGTACAGGATATCAATACAAACTATGACTTTACTGTGACGTCTTACTTTCAATATCAACCCTCTATGCTTGTAACCGCACTCATCACCTGGTGTGCGGTTGCCATTCCAAGCCTGTTTGCGCTGTCTCAGGCATCAGCCTGGGCCTGGTTACCTCACCTCATCTTGTTACCCCTTATTTTGCTGGTGACCAATGAGTCTCAGCAAAGCTACGGCTATGCCGTCAGGTACTGGCTACTTGCGATAATGGCCGTTCTGATCCAGAGCGCAGGCTTTATGTTGCCCTCATCGGTTTACCTTATTTACAGTGTCATGCTCATTGCCATATTGACGTTTTATTTGTCACCGGTGCAGTCTTATTGCTACATACTTTTTGCAAGCCTTTCCTATTTGCTGATTCAAACACTGTATTGGGCACAACCATGGCCTTGGGTTGAAACCGGTTTATTTGCTTCATTTCATTTATTTTCTTATGTGGTGAGTCACAGAATGCGTGAAGAACGTGCCGCTAAAGAACAGGCTCAGCTGGCCAACAGCCAGTTGCTGGCCACCCAGTCTTTACTGGGGCAATCTGTTTCAAGGCAGGAACGACTGCACCTAGCCAGAGAGCTGCATGATGACGTGGGCCATCAACTGACCAGCCTGATTGTTAACCTTGACGTTGCCAGAAGAACCGCCCACGAGCCGCTTAAATCTCAGCTACAACAAAGTTATACACTGGCACGTGAAACACTGGAGAAAATCCGTACCCTGGTCAGCGATAAACGTGCTGACCAGCCACTTGATTTGGAAGCGGTTCTGACGGAGCTTATCCACCACGTGCCCCGCATTGAAATCTCGCTGACATTCAAGCCGCACCCGGTTTTGCAAAGCCTGAGCCACGCGCATTGTATCTTGCGGGTTTGCCAGGAAAGTATCACCAACACCCTAAAACATAGCAACGCCACTCGGCTTGGCATTGAATTTGGCCACTCTGAAGAGGCGGATTTTAAGATGAAGATTACTGATAATGGCACGGGAGCCAAGCAAAGTGAGCCCGGCAATGGTTTACTCGGTCTGCAAGAGCGGGTAAGAGAACTCAAAGGTGACTTTGCCTGGCAAAGCTCATCAAAAGGCTTTGTTGTACAAGTTAGTTTTAAGGAAACAGCTGTTAATGAATAAAATAAAAGTCCACTTAGTGGATGATCAGGCGCTCGTCCGACAGGGCATGCAGGCACTGCTGGGATTGTGCGACAGTATCGAATGCAACAGCAGCTCTGTAAATGGCCTGGCGTTTATCAACGACTATACAGCAGGCCTGATTGATACGGATGTTATATTACTGGATATGCGTATGCCCGAGCTCGATGGGATTGGTGTATTGGAGCGCCTCAGTGTATTACCAGCAGCACCCAAAGTGCTGATCCTGACCACCTTTGACGACACCACAAAACTTCAGCAAGCGCTACAGCTGGGTGCAAACGGCTGCCTGCTAAAAGACGTTGAGCTGGAGGAGCTGGAAGCGGCCATTGGCGCTGTGCATAACGGCAAGCTGGTTATTCAGAATGCCCTGAGTAATGTATTTAAACACGCTCAGTCAGTACTGGATGAACTGACTGAGCGGGAAAAGCAGATCCTCGTACTCATCGCACAGGGGCTATCCAATAAAGAAATTGCAGCCCGGCTATTTAAAGCGCAAGGGACAATCCGCAACCATGTTTCTAATTTGCTCAGCAAACTTCAGGTCAGAGATCGTACTCAGGCCACGCTCAAAGCGGTAGAGCTGGGCCTGGTACAGCAACACGATTAGCACTAAAAACACAAAATGTGAGACATAACCTACTCAATGAGTGAGAAAAATAGGTTAAACCTGTAATTTATTCATATTGGGAACAAATCGCTTGCAAGATTAGAACTCAAACTCTAAAGTACAGGCTGGTTTTATTATTGCATTGGACGCACTATGACTTACTTAATCAGATGGATCTCGGGCATTGCCTTACTGACACTGGCATTGCTGACACTGCTCAAAGGACATTGGGTCAATGCCGCCCTGTTTGCCACTGTGGGTATTCTGGCTTTTCCCCGCTACCCACAAACACGCATGGATAGCAATGCAGGCTATGGCCGCAAGTTGTATGAAAAACACCTGGTTGCTCAGTCCAACGAACGCTCAACAAGCTCACCTTACCTGCTCATTGGTATTTCGCTTGTTGTTGTTATCGCTTTATACCAGCTGCTATCTAGTCCAGCCGCTTAAAGCCATTGATAACCAAAAAAAACCAGGCTCCTTAGCAAAGCAGCCTGGTTGCGTTTTTTACTTAATTTGCTCCAACCCGTTGTGAAATACCATAGTGGCTTCATCACCGGCACCACACTGGCTACCAAGAGGGTAGCGACAAACTGATAACGCTTTGCGGTTAGCATCCACTATTTCAACGACCTGAACCGCTCCGTCAGTGGCAGAAAGATGAAGCTTGCCGTCCACTATCGAGAATTGTCCCTGAACGTTCCTTGGGGTGCCTGTTGAATAAAGGTATTCACTCCCACCATTAGCTGTCGGCATCAATGTGAAGAAGTAAGGTTCTGACTTGTCTTCGGACTTGTCTTCGGAATTGTCTTCTGACTTAACCGTCAACGTAGTTTGATTCAACCAGCTATAGTTAAAACCAGACACACTATGTTGCTTATCTAGCTGAAAAGGCTTGACGGCTTTACCCATAAAGACATGAGGACCGCGCGGTACCAGCTCAGAATCCGATGAAAATGAGATGTACAAGGTATTATTCTCTCGCGCCAGTAATTTCATCTTGAAAACACAAGAAACATAGCAGGTATCATCGGGACACACCGCCACTGTCCCCAGCTCCGGGTGTACTATCTTCTGTCGTTCTATTTCTCCATTCTGATTAAAAGCCCACTTGGATGCAGGGAAGGCCAGGTTGGGAATGTGGATATGGTCTTCATAGTAATCGTAACGAATATCGCCGCTGCGCCAAGCACCTACCGTATTGTCATAATTGAAGTGCAGGTCCTGTTGCTTAACCATGAACCCAGTGCGAA
The DNA here is from genome assembly GCF_000967655.1 of Pseudoalteromonas rubra. Lineage (GTDB taxonomy): Bacteria > Pseudomonadota > Gammaproteobacteria > Enterobacterales > Alteromonadaceae > Pseudoalteromonas > Pseudoalteromonas rubra_A. The sequence continues at coordinate 16,849 of NZ_JXYA01000017.1, read as the reverse complement.
GCAATGGTGCAGCGCTATCCGTATCCTGAAAAGTGGCAATCACACGTTGACCAATACCATCGATCGACTCCACAATTGTGAATGTGAATTTCTTTTTCACCCCCTTTTGCCAGTACTTTAGAGACAAGCGATTTCCTCTTATACGCCACTTAAAGCGGCTGGTGCTGTTATCATAATGTGTTATCTCGCCACGCCCATCAGCAAAAAAACGCGCTTCGACATCACCAAATACAGACATCGAGTCTTCGCCTTGGTATACATGATCAACAGCTGGCAGCGACCAGACCCCTTCAGCCATATCAGTGGGCCATTCACCCATCGCTTTGGCCGATAATAACAAGCCGGAAAAGCTCTGCTGTTCAGTTTCCACCACTTCCATAGTATCCAGCTGTACTACCCGCATATGCTGAACATAGGTTACTTCATCGCCATTACCCTTTGGATGTACACTCCATTGATAGGTCTCAGCACGAAAAGGCGTCCCCTGCTCAGTAAACTCCCATATTACCTCGGGTGATTGGAGGCTGACCTGGAGTCCATCTGCCGTTTTACGCCACTGCAGCTCGCTTGAATTTGTACTTTTATATTTACCTGTACCGCGCTTTTTAAGCGCTAAACTCACAACCGGCTCATCCGGTGTGTTACCAGCGAGAAAAAACTGACCTTTTTTAATTTGGTGTAACTCTGACAAAGTCATTGCCTTGGAATTGAAGGCCATGGCCAGTATCAGGGAACCTATTAGCGGGATTAAAATTCTAGCTATACTCATACTCTAACTCCTTGATTATATTTTTATTTGATAGCAAACAGAGTGCGTTGCATTGTCACTGTGACAGAGACGTCAAGTTTGTTCAAGAAGTCGTCAATAAATTTGAAAAGATGAGTAAATTACGTCGCAATTAAGGACCAATATAGCGACGGTTATGCTCCGCCAGCGCTCGGCGTACCTGATTGATTAGCTCGCTATCAGTCTTGGGGTGAAATGCCATACAGGCTCTCTCACCTGAACGGTCACGCACCTCTAGCGCAGAAATCACCATCTCATAGGGCTTGTCTATCCGGCGCAGCGCCTCATAGATGGTGAATTCAGTGGTTATAAGAAAATCGACACGCCCTGCCAGCAGCTTTTTAATCAGGGAGCTGGGCTCAGCAGACAAATCCAGATTAACGCCCCCTTTAAACCCTTTGGAGAGCAGGTATTCATGGACCACACTACCTCTGACCAAAGCGGTTATATAACGCTTGGCATCATTCAGTGAATTAAGTTTTATATCGTTGCGGGAGGCTAACCGAAAGAGATGCTCTTTAACCGGCCTTAACAAAGGGCACGCCCATTCGAAGTGGGCTTCGCGTTCAGGCGTTCGAAAAATTGAATAAATCATGGTGTTGGGCTGAGTTTGTGCAATTTTCATCGCCCGGGTCCAGGGGAAGACCAGGATTTCGTAGCTGATCCCGGCGGCATCCAGCACTTCGCGCACTTTCTGAGTAGCGCGCCCGTCAACTAAGCCCTGTTGATTGGTATAGTTGTAAGGTACCCATTCTTCGGTGACCACCTGAAGTTGGACAGTTGGCTCTGATGTGGGCACAATCACCGGGCGCGGTTTTAGATCTGCAGCGGCCAAATCGAAAGACATGCCCATTGATGCCAGCAAAGTTAAAAACAATCCCCTGAATACCGTGCAATACCTCATGCAATCTTTTAACCTCGATACCCGCTAACTCGAACAGAAGCTGCGCAACTACACCCGCAGACTTTGCAATTTCTGAGCCTCTCATGCAACATGCTAGACCAAACTCTCAAACAGATCACTGCTATGTTAAAAAATATCCTCCTTTTCGTCTCTTTACTGATGTGCTGTACCCTTACGGCACACGCCTCGCAACCCACAACAACGCTCACTGAACAGCAGCAACAACAAGCATTACAACAGCTCAAAGAGCCCATGTATCGGCCGCTCATGGAACGCTATGTTCTGGATGAATTAAAATCTTTACGGCAGGATCAGCAAAAATTACGCGAAGATGTCACCTTGCAGCTCACTCACAAGCAGCTGGATGCGGCCGACCGGGCACTAACCTACACCACCGACACCATCAACAACGTGTTATTTATTATTACTGCTACCGCCTCACTGTTAGTTTTGGCTGGTTGGAACTCACTGCGCGATATCAAAAATAAGGTAGAAGAAACCGTTAATGATCGGGTGGGCGATATCACGGCAGAGTATGAACAAAGGCTCGGCACGTTGGAGGAAAAGCTCAAAGAGCGCTCTGAAGAAATCCTCAACAACCACCGCAAGATCACCATCACTAATGAGATCCATTCATTGTGGATGCGGGCTAATCTGGAAAGTGACATGCAAGGTAAGATTGAGATGTATGACGAAATTCTTAAGCGTCAGCCAGATGATGTAGAGGCACTGGTGTATAAGGCAGATGCACTGCTGGAACTGGAGCAAACCGGCCCGGCTATTAACCTGTGTAACCAGGCACTGGAAATCGACAGCGACTACGGCTACGCCTACTGGCAACGCGCCTGTGCTTACGCCATGCTGGAACAACAAGCTGATGCCATTGCCGATATTAAAATGGCCCTGGCTTATTCACCCAACCTGAAAAACGAACTATCAAACGAGCCATCATTTCAGGTGCTGGAAAGCAATCCAAGCTTTAAGGAACTGGTTGAGCACTGGTAGTAACACCAGCCCAAACAGACCCCAAATGGCGCATCTGACTGTAACGACTCAGTCAGTGCGCTTTGATGATTAGCGAAAATATACCACTTTTGTAATTTTGCCCGCTTCAATTTGATAGCTGGTAACAAACTCGGAGCGCTTATCAACCACTCCCGGCTCTTTACTACAAATCTCTGAGGTTTCGTGATCTATAACGATTGAGCCGTGCGTTACTCGCTTTATTGACGTTGCTTTAAGGCAGTGCATTTTCTTAAACATCAGCCCATAGCGCTCTATGAGTTTTTCTTTGCCTTTAAACATCAGCGTTTGCGGATACATATAAAACTCAACATCTTCTGCATATAACTCTATGAACTTGCGAATATTTTGTGCGTTGTACGCCATGATAAGCTTATCAACGACGGCCTCAGCCGCTAACTCCTGCTCTGTCTTTGCTAGCTGATAATCACTGGCCTGTTCATCGAGCGCCGGGTTTGCAAGCCCGATGGCCGAATAAATCAGGACAATCAGCACAAATAGGTACTTCATAAATTACCTTTTGATGGGACAATTTGGCCTGCAAGATAACAAATTCGCGGATCAGAATACAGGTTCAGGCAACATCCACGCTGTTCAGGTGTCAAGCTCTCAATACATTACCATTAACTCACCAATACTGCTCTACCGTAATGTGGCCAGGTTTTGCACGTCGATTCCGTGAAAAACCCATGGCCTGCAATAACGCACTGGTGTCTTTTACCATTTGCGGATTACCACACAACATAAACTGGCTGTCTTCGGGCAGCTCATCGAAACCACAGTGTTGGCATAACTCGCCGCTTTCAAGCAGGTTTGTGACCCGACCCGATAAGGTATGCTCTGCCTGCTCGCGGCTAACCAAAGGCACATATTTAAACTGTTTAAATATTTTCTCCGTGTCGAGCAACATGTCCTGATAGCACAAGTCCTGGGCATGGCGCACGCCGTTAACCAGCACGACTTTATCAAATCGCTTCCAGAGCTTGCCATCACCAATCATAGATAAAAAAGGGCCTATCGCGGTTCCGGTGCTGAGCATCCACAGCACACTGGCGTCCGGTACTTCATCGAGTGTAAAGAACCCGCTGGGTTTTCCAGCCACCAGAATATCATCGCCAATGTCCAACGAGGCCAGTGGAGAAGATAATTGACCATCAGGGACTTCGATCAGAAAGAATTCGAGAAGTGGATCCTGAGGGGCATTTACGAACGAGTATGCCCGTGAGATTTTTTTATCCTCAACGGGTAAAGCCAGCTTAGTAAACTGACCGGCACAAAAAGGGTCTATGTCAGCCGCCACCTTGATACTAAATAAGCTGGGTGTCCACCACAGCTTTTCGACCACTTTGCCATTCACCCAGTTCGCCATACTTGCTCCCGATCATTTTGTTATGCCAGCCTCTTAAATCTGGCATAAAGTGAGGTAAAAACAAATTTTTATATCATCCCGGTTACTTCAATGTCGTTACATTGACGTACACCAGTGTTTAGCCAGGGCACCAGATAAGGGCAATTGCCGGCTTTTGTCGGGGACGCGTTGGGTTACAGCCTGATTCAAACCAAAACGCGCCGATAACAACGCAACAAACTCCAGGTAATCAGCTGCAATGTCCTGTGTGTCTTGCAGCGCCAGCTGCTGTGCCTGACTGAGATTATTAGCAGAACTATATGACCGGAAGGTGTCCAGCCATTGAATAAAGCGCAGGCCATGATCAGTGAGTAACAGTGGATCGGATGTACTATCCGGGCGCAGTTGATCATAGGCGGCCAGATTGTTCGTTGCCAACGCCACAACCAGCATATTGGCGACCACAGCCTGGGCATTACGCCGATCCTGCATTTTCAGATAATGATTATGGGCTTGCTGATAAGCCTGCTGAGCCTCATCATAGTGTTTAAGTTGCAAAGCCGTGTTGCCTTTAGCAACGTGCAAACCGGCCAGGATAATGCTCGGCAGATACCCCTCGTCGATGCCTTCAAGCAGACGAAAACCAATCGCAGGCTGTCCGGCATTGCGATGTACTATTGCAATATTAATCTTAATAAGCGCTCTGGCATCGTGTGTTCTTGCGTAAGTTAAAGCACAGCGATAATGAGCCAGTGCCTCGTCAGTTTGGCCCGCTTTACGATAGGCAACACCAATATTGTTGATGATATTGAGCTCTTTGCCGTCTACCTCTGAGGCCAGATGCACCGACTGCAGCGCCTTAGCTACCTCTTCAACCAGTGGCCAGTCTTGTTCGCGCGTTGCAGCCATTAATATGTAGCGATATGCCAGTGCGGTGTCAGTACAGGTCTCTTGTTGCAGGCTATGTTTGTGGTTTAAGTAGGTTTGAATTGCCTGCTTCGGTTGGTTAGTTGCCTGTGATTTAAGTAATTCAATGGGCAAAGTACAGCTTGTCGGTGCTGATACAGCCAACGCCCAGGTCAGTAACATCGTTGGAAAAGCCATCATATCTGAACCTAATCATCATCAATCTGCACAGATCCAAGCCTGTGAATAAGCCCAAGCGCTGCGCATAATACCAAGCGCATGAAACGCCGACTGCAACAAACCACCGACCAAGATGCGTGAAGCATGGCGCATACACAACATAATCGCAGCGGATTATATCCAGTTTATAGCAACAATATGAGCGCAACAAATGACAGACAAAAAAAAGCCGCACTAGGTGCGGCTTTTTGGGTGTGATTCGCGTTGTTTTAGGCGTGTCTCCAAAACTCTGCGATTACGTTACCAAGGAACAGGGAGGCCCTTTTTAAAGGACCAAATTCTTTAAATTGATTCTAGAGCAATTTTAACCATTTCATTGAACGTACTTTGACGCTCTTCTGGTGGCGTTGCTTCACCAGTGATCACGTGGTCACTTACTGTGAATAATGCCATTGCTTTTGCGCCATACTCTGCGGCAACACCGTACAAGCCTGCTGTTTCCATATCGACAGCCAGTACGCCCAGCTTGTCTAGTTCAGGGTAAAAGCTGCTGTCGGCCTGATAGAAGGTATCTGTGGTGTATACGTTACCCACTTTTGCTTCAATACCCAGACGACGTGCTGCGTTAACACCGTTTTCAAGCAAACCAAAGTCTGCAATCGCCGCAAAATCATAACCACGTACACGAGCGCGGTTAACGTTTGAGTCGGTGCTGGCACCTTGTGCGAAAATAACATCACGGATTTTTGTTCCCTGATTAATACCGCCACAAGTACCGATGCGAATTAAGTTTTTAACACCAAAGCTGACAATCAGCTCGCGAGCATAAATAGACATAGATGGAATACCCATGCCTGAGCCCATAATACTAACTGGCTTACCGTTATAAGTGCCGGTAAAACCAAACATGTTGCGTACGTCCGTTACCTGACGTGCGTCTTGCAAAAAGTTTTCAGCAATGTACTTGGCACGCAGTGGGTCCCCTGGCATTAGCACCGTTTCTGCAAAATCACCTGGGTTAGCATTAATATGCGGAGTACTCATAACATGTTTCCTTTAAATCAAGCCTTAGCGAGTTGGGCTGCAAAGCCGTCACCATAATCACAAGCAGACAGGTTAAACCATTGAGCCAGTGTCTGACCCATGTCTGCGAAGCTGTTTCTTTCACCTAACGGAGTATTGTTCATTCCGTTACGATACGCCAATACTGGCACGTATTCGCGGGTATGATCTGTGCCCGGTGCGGTCGGATCACAGCCGTGATCAGCCGTAATAAGCAGCAGATCATCGTCTTTTAATTGGTCGATGATGTTCGGTAAATAAGCATCAAACTGCGCCAGTGCTTCTGCATAACCAACCGCGTTGCGGCGGTGACCAAACTTCTCATCGAAATCCACCAGGTTGGTGAAAATCAAGCTGTGGTCCGGTGCACTTGCCATGACTTCGCTGGTTTTTTCCAGCAGATTCATCAGTCCAGGCGCTTTGTGCTTTTGCGTAATACCTTGATGCGCATAAATATCTGCGATCTTACCGATACTGATCACCTCACCACCATCATTTGCCAGCTTGTCTAATACCGTTGGCGACGGTGGCAACACTGAGTAATCGCGACGATTACCAGTACGAATAAAGTCGGCACTCGAAGTGCCTATAAATGGCCGCGCAATCACTCGTCCTATATTCATTTCATCAAGCAGTGCCCGTGCGATTTCACATACTTGATAAAGCTTGTCAAGGCCGAATGACTGCTCATGTGCGGCTATTTGAAACACACTGTCAACTGAGGTGTAGCAAATAGGCATGCCAGTTTTGACGTGCTCTTCACCCAGTTGCTCTAAGATGGTTGTACCCGACGCATAACAGTTACCTAAAATACCGGGGATATCTGCACGCTTACACAACTCATCAATAAATTCTTGTGGGAAACACGGCTGTGTATTGGGAAAGTAACCCCAATCAAACAACACAGGTACGCCTGCCATTTCCCAGTGCCCAGACGGTGTATCTTTACCGCTGGATAACTCTTTTGCGTAGCCCCAGGCTGCTTGTGGCTCGATGCGCTCGGCAACTTCACACGTTTCTTTGCCTGCGGCTTCACATGCGGCAACCAAACCTAACTTACTTAAATTAGGTAAAGATAAGGCTTCGCCTTTTTCTTTCTTATAAGCTGCTAACAAATGAGCGAAGGTATTAGCACCAGCATCTCCAAACTTTTCAGCATCGGGCGCTGCGCCAATACCCAAGCTGTCTGCCATTAATATGATTGCTCTTGCCATAATTTACCTCTCATTTGTTTATTCTGACGCACAACGATTTTGTTTTTTTGTCGTGGTTACTCGTCAGAGGGTGTTACTTTATTTGTAGCCAAAATTAACGTACAGGACATAAGTCCGCTGTCATAAAAGCATAACAAAAAACAATTTGTACCTATATTAATTAAATCCTGTCACTAATTGGACCAGCGGACATAAGTCCTGTTTTGTTATAACCAAAACAATTAAATTTGCGCCTTAAGCGAGGCAAAAGAGATTAATCGTGTCTTTTTTGCTATTGTGATCTTCCAACATTAACAGCTGCTGGGTGTGAACTTTAGTGACACGAACAATTATAGCCATCGCCGGCGCATCTGCGTCCGGTAAATCTCTTTTTAGTCAAACTATTTATAACGAATTAGTAAACGAACTTGAGTCGGGTGCCATCGCCGTTATAGAAGAAGACGCTTATTACAAAGATCAATCGCATTTGCCGTTTGAACACAGAACTCAAACGAACTATGACCATCCGGATGCGTTTGAACATGCGTTAATGAAAGAGCACCTGGCGCAACTGCGTCAAGGTAAGTCTGTACAAGTACCGACTTACGACTATGCTCAACATACACGCAGTAGTGAGACACGCACGGTAAACCCGGCAAAGATTTTAGTCGTTGAAGGGATCTTACTGCTAAGCGATCCAGCATTAATCGAAGAATTTGATATCAAGGTATTTATTGATACGCCGCTTGATATCTGTCTGCTGCGAAGAATGCAACGAGACATAGAAACTCGCGGTAGAAGTATCTCTTCGGTGGTTGAGCAATATCAGGCAACGGTAAGACCTATGTTTTACCAGTTTATTGAGCCTTCAAAGCACAATGCCGACTTGGTCGTTACCCGTGGCGGTATGAATCGCGTTGCGATTGATATTATTAAAAGTAAAATAAAATATTTACTGCAAGAATAATACGGGAACAATCTGGCATGACAACAATAATGAGCTTAGTCGGCATGTTAATGCTACTAGCCATCGCCTACGCCGCTTCCACCAAGCGTAGTGCCATTAATTATCGAACCGTGGGTATCGCATTTATCATGCAAATACTCATCGGCGGCTTTGTACTCTTTGTAGAAGCCGGTAAAAACGCGCTTGCGGCTATGTCGAAAGCGGTTTCATCTGTCATTGGCTACGCCAATGACGGGATCAGTTTTTTGTTTGGCCCTTTAGCGGGAGCAGACAATATAGGGTTTATTTTTGCGATCCAGGTATTACCGGTGATCGTATTTTTCTCAGCCCTGGTCGGTGTGTTATATCACATTGGGATCATGGAGTGGATCATCAAAATCTTAGGGGGTGGTCTACAAAAGCTGCTGAAAACGTCCAGACCTGAGTCTTTGTCGGCAACGGCAAACATTTTTGTGGGACAAACTGAGGCACCTTTAATAGTAAAACCTTTTATCCCTAAGATGACCCAGTCAGAACTCTTTGCCGTCATGGTAGGTGGTCTGGCAACGGTGGCAGGTTCAGTAATGGCTGGCTATGTTGCCATAGGGGTTGAATTAAAATATCTGATTGCGGCCAGCTTTATGGCAGCACCAGGTGGTTTCCTGATGGCCAAGATGATTGTGCCGGAAACTGAAAAGCCAAAAGAAAACCTCGCCGAGGTTGATAGCGGCGACGACAAACCGGTTAATGTGATCGATGCGGCAGCAGCTGGCGCGTCAAGCGGTATGCATCTGGCACTGAACGTAGGTGCAATGTTACTGGCTTTTGTGGCACTGATTGCACTATTAAACGGGTTACTTGGCGGTATCGGTGGGTTGTTTGACCATCCGACACTGACACTACAAGAGATTTTAGGCTATGTATTTGCTCCGGTTGCCTGGATGTTAGGCGTACCTTGGGCAGAAGCCACTCAGGCAGGCAGCTTTATCGGCCAGAAACTGGTTGTAAATGAATTTGTTGCTTACCTGGATTTTATGAATTATCGCGACACGTTAAGTGAGCACACACAAGCGATTGTCACATTCGCGTTATGTGGATTTGCTAACTTGTCATCGATAGCCATCTTACTAGGCGGACTGGGCGGTATGGCGCCAAGTCGAAGAAAGGATATCGCACGCTTAGGGCTCAGGGCGGTTTTAGCAGGGTCTATGGCTAACCTAATGAGCGCAGCAATTGCAGGGTTTTTCCTCTCGCTAGCTTAGAAACTTAATGAGATAAGCCTCAGTTGCAAAACAATTGGTTGGTTGCTTTAAGGGGTTAGAGTAACCAAACTAACTTGAACGATACTTCACCAAAGGGCCTTTATGGCCCTTTTATCGTTTCTGAAGCACTATTTTTTACCATCCGATAGGTTTCCTGTGCATGCAGGTACAGCCCCTTCACAATACGATAGAATCCCCAGATAAGCAGCAATGGCATTAAGATCAGGTCAAACAGATTGACCGCCAGTGTACTCACCAGATAATGCGACAACGCGTTTTGCTGATATCTGACATGCCTGGGCGATACTTTTTCCAGTTCGTGAATGCTCGACTCGGCCTTGTCTTTTAGTGATGCCTTATTTTGTCCGTGCGTGACGTCCTGATGATATTGCAATAACGCTGTGCGGCCCGTGGTTTTATAGCTGGCGCTGACAGAATGACTAATGGCGCCGCTAATATGAATGGCATAAGGCAGCATCAGGTGCAGCAACACAAAGGCAAGTAACAGACCTTCACACACCCGTTTTAAGACCGCACACAGCACCACGGGCAGGCCAAACAGCTCTGCACACAGCCAGATTGTCGCACCGCTCAAAGTAACCACCAATAACGGCATCACGATGACGTGAGCAGCTTCACTAAGCAAGGACAGGATCTCCACGGCAACCAGTGACGCAAGATTAAGATTAATCCCCTGCTGCAAATAATGCGTGACCGTTGCAATCATATTGCCAACATCGACTTTGAATTCGGCAATAAAAGACACGCCCACCTGACTGCTTTCAACCACTTTTAGCAAGCCATTGATCTCGGCAAGATAGAATAAATCGTCCAGCGCCTGCACCTCAACCTGATGCAGATATGCCTGATTACTCAAATACAACGCATCAGGACGATGCTGCCAGTCATGGTAGTGGATCACCACCAGGGTTAAAAATGTCACTACAATCAGCAACAACAATGCCCGCATTACCGTGTGCTCATGCTCCCAGAGCTGTTTTGCAAAGTTCATGATTTTGCTCCCATCGTTGCGCATTTCATTGCATTTAGCCCAGATTCACCCGCTATTACTACATCAACATCAACTTGGGTATGCACCCCTGCAAGTTGGGCTGAATCTGAGTATTGCCATAACCACCAGGCCTTAGCCTGCGCTGGCACACTGGGGCTCTCGGCGTAATCTGCTAACCAAAAAGGGTGACTGGCAAATTGAGACGATAAATTTTTTTGCCAAAAGTCGCCATAACTGTAAAGGAGCGTCTGACATCCAGTGCGCTGCTGTACTGCGGCGATGAACTTTGCAACCCCGTTGCTTATCTGCTCCGCAGAGCGGTTACTGGTGATCTCAACATCCACCATAGGCATGAGCGTGAGCCCAAGGCCCTGCACCGTCTTTATAAAGTTGTCGACCTGTTTATCGGGGTCGTCATCTGGTTCAAAGAAATGATAAGCCCCCACCTGTAAACCCGCCGTCTGCGCGCCCTTGAGATGAGAATAAAATGCAGGATCGCGATAAGTAATGCCATCAGTGGCTTTGATATAAACAAATTGCACCCCGGCTCTGGCAACCTGCTGCCAGTCAACAGTGCCCTGATAATGAGACACATCGATCCCCACTACTGGCTCGGCACTTGGATTACTGAGATACTGCTGCAAATGTGGTGGAAACAAGGCCTGAGCCGGTCTATCCACCTGTTGCGCAGGCGGCATAATGCTGGGTCGGAAAAAATAGAGCAAACAGGCAATGGCCGTAAAAAGCACAAAGACCATGGGTGAATCATGTTCGAGCGTTTTGCTGGAAAGCATTCAGTGTCCTTATCATAAATGGGTGCTACCAAGCGAATAGCATTTAGTTTAGTCAAAGGAAGTGAATTTGTCTGATGAGATGTCTGGTACAATGAATGGGCTGGCTTTACCACCGAGCCCATCCGGATAGGCAGGGTTACCTATTGTTTAAGCTGCGCTTTTGCCTGCTCTACTTTATCGTAATCCAGACCCAGTTCCTGCACCGCTTCTTTGATCAGTGCCGGGTTTTGCATTACCAGTGCCATCAGCTGTTGTAGTTTGTCAGCCGGAATGTTTAGCTGCTGCACTACGGCCATCGCCATTAGCGGATTTTCGGTCAGTGCCTGAAAAACCTCATTGATTTTTTCATCACTAATATTGTGCTCTTTAAGCAGGGCAATAATGGGGTTCATATCTTTTATCCTATATTAATCTAGTGGTGAGTCGTTACGGCGCAACACCGCACCATAAAATCCGTCGAATTCTGAGTTTATACCAGGCAACAGGCTTAGCTCTTGCTGTAATGTCCAGTCGGGGTTTGCATCCAGAAACTGTGCAACCTGTTGTTGGTTTTCAACCGGCAACACGGAGCAAGTTGCGTAGACCAGCTTGCCACCCGGGCGACACATTTGGCTGTAGCGTTGTAACAAGTCTGCCTGCAGCGCAATAAGCTCATCAATACTTTGTTCGCTCAAATGCCACTTACTGTCCGGGTTACGCCTCAATACGCCAGTCCCAGAACATGGCACATCAAGCAGGACTCGGTCAAACTTGTCTTTCAGGCGTTTGATGGTCTTATTATTTTTAATAACCCGGGTCTCAATCATGTGGCAACCGGCACGCTTCGCACGCTTTTTCAGGTTGTCCAGTTTATGCTGATGAATATCCATCGACAACAGACGACCTTTGTTGTTCATCAACGCGGCAATATGTAAACTTTTGCCGCCAGCACCGGCGCAGGCGTCAACCACTTTCATGCCGGGTGCCAGGTCAAGTAACGGCGCTATTTGCTGAGAGCCGGCGTCTTGCATTTCGCACTCCCCCGCCTGAAACGCGCTGGATCTAAACAATCTATCAACAGCCTCAATCGCCAGGGCATCCGGCAACGATGGGGAGACGGGTTCACAGGTTATCTGCTCCTTCGCCAATTTACTGGCAAGCGACTGTGCTGAGCTTTTCAAGGTATTGGCTCTGAGATAATAACCCGGCGCACGATTTAACGCCTGGGCCACAACAGGCCAGTTTTGCCCAAGTTGCGACTCTCCCAGTGCATCAAGCCAGTCGGGGTAACTGAGCTGGACAGCCCTGGGGGCACTCTCAAGGCGCGCTTGCAGATCCGATTTTGTGAGCTCACGCATCTCTTCCCAGTCAGGGATATGTCCATCGTTGAGTACTTGATATGCCTGCCAGATGGGCCAGAAATCCTGTTCAGTCACATTGCCAAGGTACGCCAGCTTGCGCACGAAGCGCACTAAATCATACAGTGTGGTGACAAAATAGGCTTTATCTTCACGACGCCAGTGTGGATTGTCCTGTATATGATGCTGAATAACTTTGTCAGCATATAGGGACTGCTGAGTAATGCTGTTAAATGCGGTGTGTAAAGTACTGATTAGTTGACGGTCAACGGTCACGCGGTGTTCTCTGCCTGCAAATATTGAGTCTGAATTGTAGCGCTTTTAGCGAGCTCAGACCACATGTGGATCTCCGATACACAGCGTCTTAATGAGATGCTCTGTGCCTTCTGAGAAAAGCCTCATCAAAATAACGTAAACATTCTCATTGAAACAGTTTGACAACATGGTCAATCATGCGACAAATTAAAAAAGAGCCTTTGATGTTTGCAGTAAAGGAACAATACCGAACATGACAGAGGATAAAAAATGACACTGACAATGAAAAAATCGCACCTCAAATCACTCTCAGAGGCAAAAAAGATGACCTCAGCCCAGACACCTCTGGTCGCAGGGGGTGAGTTTTCCTGGTGGCACCGGGATTGTATTCCAATGACCGCGGAATGTGCATCTGGCAGCCCTTGTGTGATCACTGGGGTCTGTAACTAAACGCTCATCACGCAGAACAGCCCGCTTGACGGGCTTTTACCCACCCTTCAAAAACAAAAAGTAAACACAATAAAAACAGTTTGACAACACAATGGGCATCGTGCCACATTGAATGTACCTGCAGTAGGAAAGTCGCAGGTCACTTTTAACATGAATAACTAAGGATATAACTCATGAAATTACAAGTAAAAAAGACCAAGTTGAAAGCACTATCTCAGTCTCAGCAGTTAAACCTGGTGCAAACGCCTAACGTTGCAGGCGGCAACATTGAACCTAATAGCAGCTACCCAAGCTACCGCAACTGCCCGCCACCAACCGACACAGATACCATTGCGACCAGCCCTGGTCCTGGTCAGATCTGTGTAATCACAGGTCCTTGTACTGACTTCAATTAATCGTCAGGCAATGCAACTTCTGCCTAAGAAGATTGCATTGCCGTACCATTTACAAGCATAGAATAGCGCCCCTCTTCGGTCTGATCTCTTATTTCATTAACCGAATACATAAATGTCCTCGGTGAACTGTGTAACAGCGCCTGAGCATAACCTGAGTAACCACGGCACCTTGCGACGAATACTAACAACACTGTAGATGGAGCTGTTATAGCACTAAAATTTATCTGTTTTGTTTCACATGCTCCGCCTTCATTTACATCTAAAAACAAGCCAGCGACTTTGAATACACATCAACCTCTTTGTACACAAGACAGTTACATCATTCTCTGTTAGAATGTTGTTGGCTTTAATATGTACGGATATAGCTATTTATAAATTGGAGAAATATATGAAGTTTAAAGCACTCTTTTTGGCTGTCAGTGCCTCTTTGGCACTCAGCGCATGTGGTGGCTCATCAAACGATAAACCGGTTGCAAGTAAAGAACAGCAAAGCACAACCGCATCCACAACCACCACTACTACTAAACCTGAACCAGAAAAACCAACCCCTGTTTTCTCAATAGCAGCAACTCTGGGCAATGCATGCTCTGACGAGAGCGCTGCTGTACTCGCAGATGTCATTTTTCATAATGTCAGTGGCAAGGTCATCTCTAGTGTAAAAACAGGATCAGACGGTAAACTTGCGCAAGCCCTGCCAGAAAATACACATCACGTCACGTTAGTCGCTAAAGATACGAGTAGCATACCTATGACAACTCAGCTCTTTACATTGCTGGATGTTGCTAACACAGATTATGGCACTATAGAGTTCAACCAACAGCAAGTCTGTGATTCTCAGAGAAAAGAAGTCGATCCCAGTGCGCTTGCAGCCAGTCAACCTGATTATTATATCAGTGGGCTAATTGGCAGCGATATATCTGTAAAAGATCTGGGACCAGACAACTCTTATCTTTATCCAGAGAGCAAAAACACAATCCTACATATCAGTAATGAAGATTATAGTGATGTGCGGGGTGGTCTGTTTAATCTGGAAGGCGAAGCGCCAATTGAGTTGACAGATGAAGCATTTGCCAGCCCAGGTGTAAGAGTGAATATCGCTGATTTGCCTTTCTCGAAAATTGACAGTGTAAACTCTCGCGTCTCCCTGGCGTCGTTCGACGACAATGAGCAAATTAGCACACAGTTAATATTTGGCCCTGACTATCGTCACAAGTATATTTTCCCTGAACTTGCAACGACCAGCTACGCATATAACTCGGTGACCGAGCGTGCATCCTTGCCGGGTTTTGATATGTTTACTAAGTCTGCAACCTTTCACGACATTGACAATAATGGTCAGCCCAGAGAAACAGCGCCTTTACTTTATGACACGGCTTTACAAAACGCCTTTACGCAATTTGCTCAGTCCATGGCACAGCAAAGCAATGGTAACCTGTTTGAGTATGATTTCTCTGGTGTTGATGATCGCATCAACCTGGTAGCTATCACACTGCGCTGGGAAGATGTCATCAATGGCGAAGTTAGATGGGAAGTAGTAAGTAAACCCCAGGCTGCGATCCCTGACTTTGAATTCGGCACTGCCATCAATACTAATGTCGACACAGTTGAAGGCTTTGAGCTGAACCTGGATGTGACCGCATTGAATTTCACAGGCGGATTTGATGCGCTTAGACAGGAGTTTCAAAAAGCGGCGGCTGGAAATATATATATAGATACTTCGCTCTTAAAAGGGGCAGCCGTTTACAGCTTTGACATCGAAGTGTCTGAGTAATTCAATAATATATGACATTTCCCGACACCTCTGGCGCTGTTGAACACACAACCGCTGCCAGCCAGTGACGGGATAAAAACGGCCAGTTAGCGTACTAGCAGGCCGTTTTTATTTATCTGCACCGACCGCTTTTAAAAAAGCGAGTTACACCTCATCGCCTCGCATCAAAAAACCTCAACAGCATGGATTAAAAAATGAATGTAACGATGTGCTGTTACACTTGCTAAGATTAATCGAATCGGGCACAACAAGGACTAAAACATGCCATCTGCATTAATTGAAATCGGCTTACCTGTCGCACTGATATTTATTATGGCAGGCGTAGGACTCAGCCTGAAACCAGCAGACTTTCAGCGCGTGTATTTGCAACCCAAAAGCTTTTTTATCGGCGCAGCATGTCAGCTTATCCTGCTGCCCTTACTTGCAATGGCAGTCATTGCGGTTACGGGTTTAACGGGGGAACTGGCAATTGGTTTATTTATTCTTGCTTTGTGCCCGGGCGGAACTACTTCCAACCTTTATTCATACCTGGCCAAAGGGGATGTCGGCCTGTCGGTGTCTTTAACAGCCGTAATAGGGTTTATCACACCATTCAGTTTGCCATTTTTAACCGCATGGGCAATCGGACACTATGGACAAAACAACACCTTAATCGAGTTTCCGATCCTAAAAGCCTGGCTACAACTGATCGTGGTGGGCGTTTTGCCAGTCCTGGTTGGCATGGCTGTCAAAGCCAAGTGGCCCGCCTTTGCTAAAGCAGCCAGTCCCTATATCAGCTGGTTCTCGGTCGCGGTGTTACTTTTGGTGATAATCAGCATCTGTTTTAAACTGGGTGATAAATTGGTGAGCTACGTGGTACTGGCAGGGCCCTCTGTTATCACCTTAAACCTTATTTCTATGCTTGCCGGATTTGTGGTGGCGCACACTTTATTGCACTGCGCGACACAGACTCGCACCATTACGCTCGAAGTTGGTCTGCAAAATGGCACACTCGCTTTGCTGGTGACCACAGGCTTGCTGGATAACGAAGTGATGTCTATTGCACCGAGTATTTACAGCTTGTTTATGTTTGTCAGTGCTGGCTTATTTACTGCCTGGGTTACTAAAGGACCGTCAAAGTCCTCAAGCGGGTAAATCGGCTGCTCGGTTTAAATGCATGACCTGTTAATAGCAATGCGCATGAGCAGGGTGTGACCCCAAATTGGGTAGTGTTCAATTTTCTGT
>NZ_JXYA01000016.1 GCF_000967655.1 Pseudoalteromonas rubra | reverse complement strand
CAAAATTTAGGGACCATTTCTTATAGGAGATAACAAAAAACGAGAAAATGATTTCTTTCGACGTGTAATTCTTAGCCAAGACGAAATTGATAGATTTCTTCGGGAGGCAAAGCCACAGGAACGCTACTCCAAGTTCATGGAAAGCTTTGGTGGCGATATTGAGACCGCTCGTAAGGAGTTGTCTGCACTCATAAATGATAATAAATCTGAGCTAAGCGCCCTCAATAAGAAACGTAAATCTTTGCTAGAGGAATTGAAGCAACCAATTGATCTTTCTATATTTGAGCAGTTTAATTCAGTTGCGACTGAACTCAACTCTTTGGGTGAAAGCATTGTATTACCTGATGAGAGTCTTACATTTCAGACCGCTCATAAACTTGATGCCAACCTTGTTTCGCGACAGCATGAACTGAACACATCAATCCATGCCAATAGTAAAATGCTTGAAGTATTGTCAGAAAGGTTAAACAAAATACCCGAAATAGAGCTTCATGCGGGCTATGAAATAGAGCAAAAAACTAAACTTGCCCGGCTTTTGAAAGGTGTTACTGACGCTGACAAGTATAAAAGTTTATTAGACTCGTACGAGAAATGTGTAGAGGATCAGAAACAGGCGAATGTGCGTCTAAATCGTCTGATTGAAATAGCTGAAAGTGCTGAGTGTTTTTTACAAACCGAATTGCGCCTTAAAGAAATAACTAAAACTAAAAGCGCTTTGACTGAAGATTGCTCCAGACTAAATGCTGAATTAGCTGGCTTTCAGAAGAACCTAACAGAGTTAAATAACGAGCTTAAGATAGATGACGAAAGAGTTTCCCAGCTTAGAAGCTCGTTGGATAACTCTGGTCCAGTTTATTCTGAGCTATCGAATAATCGAAAGCGGATCGACGTTTTAAATCAGCAAATCACCGATAAAAATAATGAGATCCAGATAGATAAGACCCAGCAAGATAAATTGAGTCGTGAACTGAGCAAATTATCAGCTTTAAAGATTACATCTAGTTTTTTATTAGCTGGAAGTATGGGAGCCATGGCTTTTGAAAAAGAAAAAATAGAACAGCTAGCAAGATGTCACGCTGCTCTTGATTTGCTCGAAGTACATAACCAGGCCTTGCATTCTACTCAGAAGGCCTTAACAGAACAGATGGAATTGCATGAAAGGTTGATTTCCATAGGCTTGGATTATCTTAGTGTTGAGCCTTCTCATATTTGCCCTTTATGTACAACTCCTCATTCATCTCCAGAGGAACTTATAGATAAAGTTAAGAGCCAAAACCTGCTGTCTGAACTGAGTCAAGAAAACTCTAAAAAAATCTCACAGTCTTCAACACGGGAGAAAGAACTTAGAGATGAAATTCAAGAAATTACTCAGCAAGCAGTTGAATCACAGGCTCAGCAACTCACCGGTCTTCGCAATAAGTTATATGAAATTAAAGTTAAACTTGTTAAAGCTGAGCAAGAGAAGAATACCTTTGAAGGTGAGTGTAAGAACTTACAGCATAGAAATGCTGAACTAGAGAAGTCAGTTTGGAGGCTTTCGTATCAAGAGCTTGTAACTAGAGTACAAGCAGAGATTTACCAGTTATCCGCGAAGCGGCCTAATCTGACTCAACAGCAAGATAACTTAAATGCGCAAATTCAAGCAGCTATTGAGTCGCTTAAAGCCAAGCGCGTTGAGTACAGTATGTTAGAGTCTGAGTTGGAGACTAAAAGCAGTTCGCATGTTTATGTCTCAGTGTTGGCATATCTAAATGAAAATGCTATTGCTCCTCAAGAGATAAACAAGCACTGTGAAATGAAAAAAAATGAGCTTGAAGCAGTTGTCCAAGGATATAGAACTTCATGTGAATCCCTAGCTAGTCAGTGTCATGAATTACAACAGGAGATGCTAGCTAATGGAACGTGGGTGGATTTTTCACAACTGAAGAAAGAGAAGGAAACTTTAGAGGTAGCACTAACCAGTACTCAATCTGTAATTAATGAGTTTTATAAGAGTTTATCCAATATTATTAGCATTCGCTCTAATGACACATTAACGCAAGTAAAAGTGCTAATAACAGCTAAGGCTGACGAATGTCAGATTCGTGCTCACGAGCTAGAAAAGTTGCTAAGTGGTGTTAAGTTGCTCTTGGAACTTATGACCTCATTCAAGCCTTACATAAAACATATATCTACTCAGAAAGAACTGGAAGCCTTAGAGCGGCAGCTAGCACGGAGAAATCAAGTTGACGAGGCTTTAGTTGCAGAAAGGGCGGTCATAATAGAAAAGCTAGAAGTGCTCATTAATAACTTCTTCTTCGAAGATCTTATCAACTCTATTTACAAGAAAATAGACCCACATCCTACATTCAAAAGAGTAGGGTTCAAAGTTAGCTTTGAAACGGAAAATCCAAATTTAAACATTTTGGTAAGCGATGGAGCAGGTGGAATGATATCCCCAATTCTCTATTTTAGTGCAGCCCAAACGAATATTCTGAGCTTGAGTGTATTCCTAGCGAATGCGCTCCACGCGACAGATGATGAAGGCAATCCTATTGATGTTATTCTGATCGATGACCCAATCCAATCAATGGATTCGATTAACGTCCTTTCGACGATAGACCTTTTACGTAGTATATGCTTGCAGTTTGACAAGCAGCTCATCATATCGACACATGATGAAAACTTCTTTGGTTTGCTCCAACGAAAAATTCCGACGGATATTTTTGGTTCAAAGTTCCTTCAACTGAAAAAATTTGGCGTTGTTGTGCCAGTAGAGCCAATTTTCAATAGTTGACAAAAACACAGATATATATGGACGCTCCAGCAAGAAAAACACAGACACCCAGCTTTAACTGTTCTTTTTACGGGTCCGTAGACAATGAGTACAAGCAAAAAACACAGACACCCAGCTTTAACTGTTCTTGTTACGGGTCCGTAGGCAGTGAATACAAGTGTTTCTGCAAATAAAAAAGCGAAAAGTTTCAGAAGTCAGGCTTCACGGGTGAAAAATTTCAGCTGAAATAGTGGTTATTTGATATTTTGGACACGTTTAAGCACTGCCTGAGTACTACAGTTATCACTTGAAGTTAAGATGATGACAATTCTAACCCAGAAATCGCTCACAATTAGCGAGGTTAGGTCGTCGCTTTTTTTGCAGGTGTTCACAGTATTCAGTTATGGCTTGCTGTCTGCCGACTGCACCATGGAACATTTTGGTAAATCGTGTGGTGAGTTTTAGCCAGTTTTCGGGCTCTATTTGCAATCTGGCGAGAATAGGCTGAGCATCGCAGATGTGACCTCGCTTATCTGCACGAATGCATCGGCCTGTTAGTTCAACCAGTTCAATGTAGTATTTAAGCTCAAAGGGCAAACCTTTGGGCATGTTTTGCCTGGGGTTGCCAGCAAAGCGCAGAAGGCTCTTTGGTTGTTTGCCGCGCTGTGCGTGTTCAATGCGCTTTTTGATACTGGTGAACTCGGAGGTTTCTAGTGTGGCGGCCATTTTAGCCCGGATAGGGTTGAGGTCAACGTAGGCCATGCAGGCGGCAAGGGCTGCTTCATCGAGCAATGCCTGGGACTTAAACCTACCTTCCCAGAACCGGCCTTTGCAGCCATCTTCTTTATTCGCACGACGAGCAATGTCTTCATTCAGTACGCGCATAAACCAGCTGATACTGGCCAGTCTTTCTCGATATTTGTCGATAATATCGTCGAGCATAATGCGTTCGGATGGAGTGAGTTCGTTACCTTCCACGAATTTGTGCGTCAGCCAGTTTCCCTTAAACAGTTTATGCCAGCGTATGACGATAGATTTGTCATGCAATCGGTTGGCTTTTTTATCGTCCACATACAGAACGACGTGAGTATGATTGCTCATCACCGCGTATGCGCAAATATCAATGCAGAAAATGGATGCAAGCAAAAGTAGTTTTTCTTCAACCCATTCACGACGATGTTCATAAGATTGGCCTGTTAACGGGTCTTCACCGCATAAAAAGGCACGCCTTACACAGCGAGAGATGCAATGATAGTATTTCGTGTCAACTAAACTGACCTGGCTTTTCCGTGCCGCTGGCATTTGCTTCGTCCTTATCCTTGGAGCAGATGAAAAGCATAGGCGAGGGTTGTATGACAGACAAGTTTTGGAATGGGTGTCTGCTATTTGTGCTCACAATTAGCGAGATTAGGGCGTCGCTTTTTTTGCAGGTGTTCACAAAATTCAGTCAAGGCTTGCTGCCTGCCGACTGCACCATGGAAAACTTTGGTGAATCGTGTGGTGAGTTTTAGCCAATTTTCAGATTCTATTTGCAGAAAAAACACAGACACCCAGTCTTATCTGTTCTTGGTACGGGGCTATGTTCTAATTTGAAGTGCACCACTATAGTTCAAACACATAACACATAACACATAACACATAACACAGACACCCAGTCTTATCTGTTCTTGTTAGGGGTCCGTAGACAAGACAAAAACACAGACACCCAGCTTTAACTGTTCTTGTTACGGGTCCGTAGGCAGTGAATACAAGTGTTTCTGCAAATAAAAAAGCGAAAATTTTCAGTAGTCAGGCTTCATGGGTGAACAATTTCAGCTGAAATAGTGGTTATTTGATATTTTGGACACATTTAAGCACTGCCTAAGTGCGACGATTGAATGGACAGCCACCCGAAACTGGCGTGCTGAATGTACGCAATTGGTCTGTGAATTTACTCACAAACAGAGACACCCACCTGAAACTGGCGTGCGGAATGTACGTCGTCTACCTTTAGGTAATGCTCAATGGATTGAGGATGATAAATTATGCCAATGGCAATGACAAACAAAGACACCCACCCGAAACTGGCGCAATAACACAGACACCCAGCCTTATCTATTCTTGATACGGGTCCGTAGGCTATGAATACAAGTGCTTCTGCAAATAAAAAAGCAAAATTTTCAGAAGTCAGGCTTCACGGGTGAACAATTTCAGCTGAAATAGTCGTTATTTGATATTTTTTGGACACGTTTAAGCGCTGCCTAAGTGCGACAGTCATCACTCGAAGTTAAGATGATGACAATTCTAACCCAGAAATCGCTCACAATTAGCGAGGTTAGGGCGTCGCTTCTTTTGCAGGTGTTCACAAAATTCAGTCACGGCTTGCTGTCTGCCGACTGCACCATGGAACATTTTTGTAAATCGCGTGGTGAGTTTTAGCCAGTTTTCAGGCTCTATTTGCAATCTGGCGAGGATAGGTTGGGTATTGCAGATATGGCCTCGCTTGTCTGCACGAATGCATCGGCCTGTTAGCTCAACCAGTTCAATGTAGTATTCAAGCTCAAAGGGCAAGCCTTTGGGCATGTTTTGTCTGGGGTTGCCAGCAAAGCGCAGAAGGCTTTTTGGTTGTTTGCCGTTCTGTGCGTGTTCAATACGTTTTTTGACACTGGTGAACTCAGAAGTTTCCGGTGTGGCGGCCATTTTAGCCCGGATAGGGTTGAGGTCAACGTAGGCCATGCAGGCGGCAAGGGCCGCTTCATCGAGTAATGCTTGGGACTTAAACCTACCTTCCCAGAAGCGGCCTGTACAGCCATCTTCTTTATTGGCTCGGCGGGCAATGTCTTCATTCAGTACACGCATAAACCAGCTAATACTGGCCAGTCTTTCACGATATTTGTCGATAATATCGTCGAGCATAATGCGTTCGGACGGAGTGAGTTCGTTACCATCCACGAATTTGTGTGTCAGCCAGTTTCCCTTAAATAGTTTATGCCAGCGTATGACGATAGCTTTGTCATGCAATCGATTTGCTTTTTTATCGTCCACATACAAAACGATGTGAGTATGGTTGCTCATCACTGCGTAAGCGCATATATCAACGCAGAAAATGGATGCAAGCAAAAGTAGTTTTTCTTCAACCCATTCACGACGATGTTCATAAGATTGGCCTGTTAACGGGTCTTCGCCGCATAAAAAGGCACGCCTTACGCAGCGAGAGATGCAATGGTAGTATTTTGTGTCAACTAAGCTGACCTGGCTTTTCCGTGCCGCTGGCATTTGCTTCGTCCTTATCCTTGGAGCAGATGAAAAGCATAGGCGAGAGTTGTGTGGCAGACAAGTTTTGGAATGGGTGTCCGCTATTTGCTATTTGGCTATTTGGAATGTGCTATTTGTGGGGGTAAAGTGACAAGCTGGAATTTTCTGCCATGCTATATGCCTGTTTACATTAGTAATTATTAGTGGAATTATGAAGGTATGTAATATGAGTCGCTGTGGTGTGCTATGAACTACCAAAGTAGAACAGAAGAAGCTGTCAGCTGCCAAGAGCAATTATGGAGGAGTCGATGCTAAGCCCATGGGTTAGAGTCCCTTCAGGAATAGTCCTCTTTTTTATAAATTTGTTGTGCTTGCTGGGCGTAACCGTAATGCCTATGGCTGTACATGAAGAGAAATATCTATTCGGCGTATTAATTACAACTGTTTGTGCAATCTTAAATGCATGGCTGTTTATTAAGTGTTTTCAACTCATTTTCAATTTGAATGCTAGCAATGGACTAATCAGTCCTTTTGGTTTCAGAGTTGCAGCTGTAATGTATATGCTACTTCCAATTGTTGGTATTTTTACTGGCTACTACAGTCAGTATGGCTGGCTAGCGCTGATTCAAGCAGGTATCTACTACTTCATTGGCATATCGTTACTTTCATATGCCAAACAAAGGGAAGGCACATTGGCATCTTACAAAGCACTGTAGTCACTCGCTAGCGCTCGTTGGGACACAAACACGCAGGCTCCCTTCATTATAGCCTACGTATTTGTGCCCCTAAGTGGGGCGTTATGTGTCACCAGAGTTTTGAGGCAATAAATTGAAGTATAGAGACTTGTCGAAAATTGCACTTGATCCAGGTAGCACAGATAAGAGTATCGAGTTGCTCAGGCAGCATGGAGTTAGTGCACCTGATTCTGTGATTGAACAGTTTTATATTGATCATAATGCTAACAGTCGCTTTTTAGCTCTCTACGGTGATTTATCACTTTCTGATCTAAAGTGGGAGCTAGTTGAACTTGATACAACAAGATTTTTGCAAATAGGTAGCAACGCTTCATTTCCTGATTTCCTTGAGGAGGTATCAGAAGATGCATCGCATTTCCACGATGTTGAAGAGGCTGTGATTGATTGCCGAGAGGAAGTACTCAATCATTGGAAAAAGCATGGTACTTGGTTAACTCCACCAATATTGCTAGATGCAAAGGTTCTTGGTGGTAAATCTGGCATGCCTCATTTAGTTGAGGGGCATTCAAGGGTCGGGTGCCTTCTTGGTATCCAAAAATATAGAATCATTCCTTTGGCTGACAGGCACAAAGTGTATTGGGGCTCTATTCAAAAAGGCAGCTAACAAGTTACTCAAAAGGAAGCATTTGTCTTAAGTCATTGACGTCCAAAAATGAGCTAGAGCGGCCGTCCACTGCTCACTCACTCCGGCCCACACCGACATACTTTGAAACGATTTGTCATACTCCTCTGGACCCACCTTTGCTACACTTCCTGCATCACCGTTGTCGCATATAGGAAGTATTATGTTTTCTTTAATCAAAGGGTTACTGTTTAAGTCACTGAAACACAAAGCGGGCCGAAAAGTGGCTGATGCGGTTGTTGAAAAGTGCCTGCAACAGGGAATGGAGTATATGCGAGGACGTCCGGGCGCGGCGCAGCATCACGCCAGTGAGGTCGATGGCCTGATCACTGGGCTGAACAATCTGACTGCCAGAAAGTTGCCAGATGGCCAGTATCCAATCAGGCTGGAGCATCAGACGTTAATTGTAACCATTGAAAACCATGGCATTGTGTCTATTACCTCACTGCTTTCAGACAATACCTGATCATTCGTCGTTTTGTAGTCCTCCTCAAAATGCCACTTTGTTAAAAGATATGTTAACAAGCACCAATTGAAGTGGCGCTTTTCATTCTGTCATTCCCTTTTTTGGTTCATTCGCTGTTCACGAGCAGCAATAAAGTGAACTGTTCTGGCCCAGGTTAAACTGTCACTAAACTTTTAACATTCTGACTTAATTGAATATTTTATGCTTAAAAGGAAAAGTAAGGTAGCATATTCAATAATATTATATAAATTATATTGTATACACTGTGTCTGTGGTGTTAATTATATATTTCCTCTTTTGGGGTTTGGATACACATTTTAATAAGGTTACATTATGAAAATAACAGCAATACTCGCTGCACTTCCTCTGCTCTGTACCAGTGTGGAAGCCGCGCAGCAACAAGTTGAAAGACAGTTTAAACCACTCAGTGCTCAGGATCTGCAACTGGCGCATGGAGACGAAGGCCATAGTCATGTGGCTCAGGATAATGCGCCGACCGCCGCGCGTGAGTCCGTTATGCACGCGCATTTACCGGTGATGATGCGCCTTGCGTCAGAGCCGGTTGATGTGGCAAGCAGCTGCGACCTGGCAGCTTTTGCCAATGCCAGTGCATCCACCATTGTGGCGCAAATCTCCGGACAGGGGGCAGGTTGCGTCAACGATTTGTTCAGTGCACCTTCCGACACCCAGGTGGCGACCTTTACAACCGCAAAAATGCTGGCGGTAGCGACTCAGGCAAAAACGCTGTCTGTTGCTTACACAGGCACCGGCAGTGCGGGTCTGGAAGCGCTCTTCCTATTTATTCGGGCTGGCTTTTATGTTGAGTTTTATAATGACTCGGTCAGCTTTGACAGCAGTGTGCAAACTGCGGTTAAAGGCGCGCTGGACGCCTTTGTGGCTAACAGCCATTTCTATGACAACAATGATGCCCATGGTGAAGTACTGGGAGAGGTGATCACCACCATGGACTCGTCCGAGCTTCAGCATGTTTATCTGCCTGTAGTGAAAGCCTGGTTGTCGCGCTGGAGCGAAAGCTATGCCGACAGCTGGCACATGCGTGGTGCGGTGAATGGGATCTTTACCATTTTATTCCGTGGTCAGTGGAATAGCGATTTTGTTGCTCTGGTTGGCAGCGATGCCGAGCTGGTCACTTTGCTTGCAAACTTTACCAAACAAAACTGGATGCTGGGGTCGGACGCTGAGTTTTTGATCATCAATGCGGCACGCGAGCTGGCCAGGCTGAAAAATTATCAGGGGACACCCATTCAGAGTGCCGTTGATGAGGCGCTAAAATCTCTGTTCGCCACCTATCAGAGCTATGGCTATGGCGACGGTGTCTGGCTGGGGGCGGCAGATGTTGCGACTTACTATGCCAACTGTGAAGACTTCGGGATCTGTGGATTTAAGGAGGAGCTCAGGGATAAAGCACTGTCGCAGACCTACCAATGTAGCAGTACCATTCGGATCCGCTCGCAGGAAATGACCCAGGCGCAGCACCTGTCTGCGTGCGATACCATGGCAGCCGAAGAAACGCGCTTCCATACTATGCTCGAAACCAACCAAACGCCGGTCGCAGACGACAACAACACCATGCTACAGGTGAATATCTTTAACAGCAGCGCAGATTACAAGAAGTATGCGGGCCCGATTTTTGGGATCAGCACCGACAATGGCGGTATGTACCTGGAAGGCGATCCTAGCGTGGTGGGCAATCAGGCAAACTTTATTGCCTACGAGGCCAGCTATGCAAAACCCGATCACTATGTCTGGAACCTGGAACACGAATATGTCCATTATCTGGATGGCCGTTTTGACCTTTATGGCGACTTTAACGCGCCCACAGAAACAATCGTGTGGTGGAGCGAAGGCGTTGCCGAATATGTTGCCAACCTGAATGACAATCAGGATGCCATTGATACCATTAAAGACGGCAGTACCTATCAACTGGGCGAGGTTTTTGCGACCACCTATGATGGCTTTGATCAGGACCGTATTTACCGCTGGGGTTATCTGGCGGTGCGTTTTATGATTGAAACCCATAAAGACGAAGTCAATGCCATGCTGAGCGAAACTCGTGTCGGTAACTGGGCTGGATATAAAACGCGTATCGACAACTGGGCGGCCCAGTATGGCACTGAATTCACGCAGTGGACGCAACAGCTGGCCGGCGACCAAAACCAGGCTCCGACAGCCGTTATCAATGGTCCTTATCAGGGCACGGTAGGCACGGCGCTAAGCTTTAGCAGTCAGGGCAGTTCAGATCCCGAGGGCAGCACTTTGGCTTATCTGTGGCAGTTTGGCGATGGCGCACAAAGCACCCAGGCCAACCCGACTCACACCTATCAGGATGAAGGCAGCTATACGGTCACGCTGAGCGTCACAGACGAGCAAGGGCTGGCCCACCAGGTTAGCACGCAGGCTGTGATTGAGTCAGGCCAGGGCACGGTGGAGCTACAAAATGGCCGCGCTGTGCAAGTATCTGGTGCGCACAAAGAGCTAAGCTATTTTAAAGTCAGACTCCCCGAGGGTGCTACTGATTTGAGTGCGGCCATCAGTGGTGGCAGCGGTGACGCAGATCTTTACCTGCGTTACGGAGAGTTGCCAACACAAGACACCTATGACTGTCGGCCTTACGTAGGGGGCAACAGCGAGCGCTGTGATATTGCGGCGCCACAGGCTGGCGATTATTACATTATGCTGCGCGGATACAACGCCTACAGCGATGTTGAGCTCATGGCCAGTTTCACAGCGCCCAGTGCCGCTTTACCTGATACCTGCGCCACTCAGGGCAGTGTTTCTGATGGTCGCCTGTCAGATGGCGTGCCGGTGTGTATGGGCAATCGTGAACCCATGTGGTTTAGCCTTGAAAATGTCAGCGCGCAGCAAAGTATTCGCATTGAAACCGCACATGGCAATGGCGATCTGACGCTGGAATACAGTAATCAGGGCTGGCCTGACGGCGAGAATGTCGAAGCGCGCTCGGCGCGTGCGGGTAATGGCGAGTGCATTAATCTCAGTGGTCAAAGCCAGTACTGGGGCTATCTCAAGGTCAGTGGTGCGCCTGTTGGTGCAACAATTCAGGTGACTTATAACGATGGCTGGTGTAACTAAGCAGGCATAGAATTAAACAAACTTGCTTGAAGGTTGGAGAGACACGCTCTAGATTTAAAGGGTCTTCTCCAGCCTTTTATGGCAGTGATTTGTGAAAATAAACTTGTTGATTGTCAGCTTGATATGGCTGCTGTTCAGTGCGGTGAACCTGGTGCATGCAGTAGAGCGGCTGAACATATATGTCTACCATAATAAGCCGCCTTATATAACTAACCAGGCTGAGCAGCGCGGTTTGTATTTTGATCTGGTGACTTTGCTCAATGGGGCGCAGTCGCATACCCGATATAAGCTTGTCTATCTGCCCAGGCGACGGATTGAAAGAGACTTGACTGAGCAAACATTAGACGGCGTAGTACTGGGTGTGCATCCTGTCTGGTTTAAAGACCCCGACAAGACGCGCTACTTGTGGAGTGAACCGCTGATGTATGACACCGACGAGTTTGTGTCATGCGCGGGCACGCCGTTTGAGTACATTGGTACGTCATCAATGCAAAACAAAAAATTTGGTGGTATTTTGGGTTATCATTATTTTCGTACCGTTGAGCCGGTCAACAGCGGCGCGCTTGAACGGGTTGATGCAAACAGCGAGGAAGGCTTACTGGAGCTGGCGCTGCGCGAGCGAGTCGACTTTGCCATTGTCAGCCGCTCCACACTGAATTACTTTATTAAGAAAAACCGCTGGCAAAACCACTTTTACCTGTCAAAACAACCCCATGAGTCTTATTACCGGGCCATTTTGTCGCCCAGGCAACTTCAGCCGCAGTTTGAGCGCTTGTCAGAATTACTCTATGACAGTGCTTTGCGCATAAAGCTGGCGCAATTAATGACCAGTTATCAGGTGGAGCCTGTATTGCCCTGATCAAACTGGACTACGTGCACATAAGAATAAAGTTACCTATATTTAAGTCGAAGGTCGGCAAAAAGGAGTGGTGGCATGTGGCAACGTATTTTATGGTTCTTTGGGGCGATATTGGTAGCCTCACTCTTCACGAGCTCACACAGTTTGGGGGCCGATCTGGTGCGCTACAATGTGTCTAAAGCATACGCTGACCCTAAACAGGATTATTATATTGCGGTATTGCGCCTCGCTTTGAACAAAAGCCGCGATAAATATGGCCCATATCAGTTAAGCGAAAACTCATTTGATCACACACCTCAGGGCCGCACACTCGAGATCCTGGAACAAGGAAAGTTGTTGGATGTACACTGGACTATGACGTCTCAGCAACGAGAAACTCAGTTGGCCGCCGTTTACGTACCGCTCCTTAAGGGGATGATGGGCGCGCGGATATTTTTGGCCCATAAAGACATTTTGCCTAAGCTGGACCAGCTTCACTCACCGGCTCAGCTCATGGACCTTTTTATTGGCAGTGGGATTGACTGGCCGGATACAAAAATCTACGAGAAAAATGGTTTTATTGTGGTCACCAGCGTTGCAACGTTATTGCCCAGAATGCTAGAAGAAAAACGGTTTGAGTTATTTCCTCGTGCGCTTCATGAACCCTGGGCAGAGTTGCCAAATCTTGAGGGGGTCGTTGTGGAGCCCAGGTTTGCGTTTTGTTATCCCACGGCCATGTATTTTTTTGTCAACAAGCAAAATACGCGATTAAAAGCGCGGCTGACTTATGGCTTACAAAAAGCCATTGATGATGGCTCGTTTGACCGTTTGTTTGCATCGCATCCGATCACGCGTGATGCCATTAAGTTGGGTAAGTTTAATGAAAGACAGACTTTAAAGCTGCAAAACCCGGAGCTTAGCGCCAGAACACGTGATGTGCTGATGAATGCAAGATATGTCTGGGCACCGCTTCATCGCTGCCTTTCGACGACTTGAGTTACCAGCTTCCGGTATTTTCCATGCTCAGCCAGGGCTCCTGCGGTGGCAGCGGCTCTCCTTGCTGTAACAGTTCAATCGAAATACCATCTGGCGATTTAACAAAGGCCATGTGCCCGCATCTTGGTGGGCGGTTAATGGTAACGCCCGCAGCCTGGAGCTTGTCACACAGCGCGTAGATATCTTCTACGGCAAACGCCAGGTGACCAAAATTACGCCCGCCCGTATATTGCTCTGTGTCCCAGTTATAAGTTAGCTCAAGGGTAGGGGAAAAGCTGGATTTAGCCTTTTCCAGTTGGTCAGGTGCTGCCAGAAACACCAGTGTAAAGCGCCCGGCTTCGCTGTCTTTGCGTTTTACCTCTACCAGTCCCAGCAGGTTACAGTAAAAGTCTAATGATGCGTCCAGGTTTTCAACCCGAACCATAGTATGCAGATATTTCATAAAATTGCCCCTGTAATGTCAGGAGTCAAAGATAAGGGCAAACCAGGAAAAATCAAGGAGCGCAGTGCTATTGCGCTCCTTGTTGCGTCAGACTATCAATACTCTGCGGTCAATGTCACGCCGCTGAAGTCTTTATAGGCTTTAACTGAGATGTGCCAGGTGCCCGTTTGAGGCTGCGTTTGTGTGCAGGTTTCCGCATTACCATCTTCATAGGGGCGACAATCGTATCGAGAAGAGGTCGGCTGCGCACCAAAACGCACATACAGATCAGCATCTCCAGTGCCGCCAGCGGTGCTCACGGTGAGCTTAGTGGCACTGGCTGGTACCTCAAAGGTTTTGTGGATCCAGTTACCTTCCGTCGCAGTGAGGTCTGTCCAGGTTTGCTTGTTGTCATCGCCCGGTGGTGTACCCATGTCATACTGGCCAACCAATGACACGCCGGAAAACGCGCTGTAACCACGGATAACAATATAGTAGGTACCTGCCTGTACATTAGTTATGGTACAGCTCTCATTGTTGCCTTCTTTATAGGGGCGACAATCATAATTTTTGGTGGTTGGCTTTTGTGCAAAGCGCACATACAGATCGGCATCGCCACTGCCACCGCTCATGGTAAAGCGCAGGTTGCTGGCGCCTTGTGGCACCACCATAGTAAATACCTTTTCGCTATCCGCAGCGCCTGCAAAGGTGCCAACAGGTTGACCATTTTGCAGCTCATTGCCCGGGTCAACCGGGCCACTGTCTCTGTCGATGATTGACAGCGAATTGGCGGCACGCTTGAGGGTCATGGTTTCACCCAGTTCACTGGCATACCACCAACTGATATTGGCGGGCAGGGCAAGTGGGTCGGCAGCACGCTGCTCGCGCGTCAGCGTGTCCGCACCGGAGGTAAACTGGGCGGTTTGTACTTTCATACTGTCCGGGGTCACACTCAGCACTTTAAATTGCTGAATACTGGCCAAATCAATGGTCCAGCTTTTAGGGTCATTGGCCGAGCGAGCAGGGGCACCCCAGCTGCCTTCACCCACATACACAGTGCCGCCTGTGGTGGTTTTAGTAAATCCGGAGCCTGAGGGCTGCAACGCTTCGGTCAGTTTATTAATATGGGTGTCCGATTCAACGACCAGGTTCATCCCATGCTGATAGAACAAGTCAGCCCACCAGGTATGCAGTATGGTGTTGTCCGATTTCCCTGAGTAATGCGGGTACATAGGTTTGTGATACTGAGCAATACGCCAGTTGGCACCGGCACCATTGCTTTGCAGGTCTTGTTTTAGCCAGTTGTTCATGGCAGTCGCATAGCTGGACCAGCCACTGTCTTTATACTGGCTGTTTAGGGTATAAACGCGCAACAGATTGGCAATGTTAAAGGCCCCGTAACTGTCTTTGTTGGTACAGGCTCCGTCTTTGTCATAGTCGACGCCAAACACCTGACAAAGCGTTTTAAAATTGTCGCCTTCATGGTTACCAAATGTAGCAACAAACGGGTAGATGCGTTTATAGTTTTGCCCGTCAATCACATCATTTGATAGTGTCAGCTGCCAGTCTTTCAGGTATTCACGCATTTCCTGAGCCGAGTTGGCGTTGGTGTAGTCACCACCATGCATAATAAACAGCGGGCGGATCTTGGCAACCAGCGCATTGCCTTCGCGGCGCGTTGTCCAGCCTGTGCGGGTATCTCCACCGGCAATGGCAACAAACCCGGTACTGGTTGCCGGCGCGGTTTTAAACCACATACGCTGGCCACATCCAGTGCTGTCACATACTCGGTAATAGATGGCTGTGTCGGCACTGAGCCCTGTCAGAGTCACAAACTCACTTTCTAAGCTGCCATCAAAAACGTATTTGGCAGTAGGTTGCTGAGTCGTCCAGCTTTGCTCATCGGTGGTGGTACCATATTTAACGTAATGATTGCTACCACCGGTTGGCGTATATCCCAGCGTTGCCTGATTACTTGGGTTGGTGTCCCAGATCAGGCGATGATAATCACTGGCGCTGTGGGCTGCTGTGGTAAATAAAGTAACCGTTGTGAGGCCTGCAAAAAGCACTCTCATAGAGAAGTTTCCTGTTGTTGGTTAATGGATCACGCCTTTAAGGCGAGATGATTGAAACTCTGGTGGCAAGTCGGCGACCAGCAGCACGAAGGCCGCGTTGCGATAGGGCAGCGGGTAGAGCTCTCCGGTATGAAAATTAACCGCCGTTGCACCTTGTTTAAAGCGCTGGTAATGGCCCGAAAGTGGTTGTGAATGATCTGCACTCCAGTAGTCTCCGTGCTTCATATGCGGAAAAAAATCCTGGGCAATATGTACATGTCCAGAGCGAGCGGGGCTTTGCAGCAAGCTGCTTAACTCGTCACTGGTTGGCAGACGCCAGTGTGTGAGGCCACACAGAGCTGTTTTTCTGGTCTTATTGATCAGATCCTGAGTATCACACCGGGAAGATTCAAAATAGCAATCACCCAGGTTTGCGTCGCCTCTTGGCGGACGGTGCTCATTGGCTGCGAGATACCAGGAATAGGTCCAGTAGCCATCGTGGATGTTTTCATTGTCGGTTTTGGCTTCCCAGACTAACTGTTTCTGGGTATCCAGCACGCAAGACCATGGGCCCTGCCAGGGTGATAAAGGGGTACCGGCTTTATCCAGTTTCACAAACCTGGGATGCGGCTGGGCAATTGGGCTCAGCGGTTGGAACCACAGCAAGGGCGTAATAAGTAACAGGGCGGCGAATGTCATCAATAACCGTGCGATCATAGTGAGTACCTCAAAACAGCGGGACGAATATGGCGGGTGTGGGCAACCTGGGCATGATCAAAAGCGGAAAACCACATGCAGGTGCCATTTTTAAGCGCTACATCATGGACAGAGCCGGTTTCGTGTTTGCGTACCAGCTCCAGTGTCCACATGCCCTTATCCCAAAGGCCGCGCGCTCTGACATCGGCACGGTCTCCTTCGAATCGGTTGGAGCGATACAGGATTGAGGAAAGGGTACTGCCTGGGGGATATTTATCGTTTTTACTTAGGTAGGGGGCGCTGCCAAACCAGGGCAAAACACTCAGATCGGCATTTTTGGGATCTGGCAGTCGTTTTGGGACCACGGCATTGGGTGTATACCATTGCCAGTTCATCACATATGCGCCACTTTCTTTGCCATCTGGCTGGTACCCTGCGCTATAGCGCCGCTGTCCTTGCTGCACCTTTGCGGGTGGTCCGAAAAAGTTGTCATCGGCCAGATACATGTCATTGGTTCGTACCGCTTTCCAGTGCCACAAGTCCCTGATCCCACCGTCCATGCTTGCGTGAAACCCTTTACCGTGCCAGTTGGGCGGTTTGCCCTGCAAAGGGCGCTTGCCCAGGTAGGTGGTGCTGTCGGCGCCGCTGATGCAGGAAGGAGAGAGCATCACGGCCAGTTTGTCTTCGTAAAAAGTGCGCTCATCAAATCGATAGAAACCGTCTTGTTGCACTTTCCAGCCATTTTGGGTTTTAAGCAAAGGCAGGTGATGCGTGCTTTGACTTGGGTCTGTCCAGCGGATCAGAAAGTAGCTCTCGTATTGGTTGGCCAGCGCCTGCACGTGAATAGTGCTGCGACCATCGTCAAAGTTAGCACCGCCATGGGTTTCTATGGTGTAAACCGGGGCCCTCATCCAGTGCGGTTCATTCCCTTTGCCGTCTATTTCTATAAATTCATCAGGACCCAGGTGTGCGACCTGAAGCGGCTCTGTTGAATGTCGGGTGGCGGTGAATAACAAAAAGCCTGTAATACATACGCCAGCCAGCAAGGATAACCCCTGTTTTTCGAGTCGTTTGGGCAGTAATGCACTCAGGATATGCTTACCGTGTTGAATGAAGTAAATCCAGCCGTGTATCACTAAATAAAGTAGCAGTAGCCAGAGACTATAAAAATGCATCGGCTGCATAACACCCACAAACTGGCCAGCCCAGAGAAACCAGCCGGAACATATCAGGCATACAATAACCACATACCCAAGGCGATTTACCCAGAGGTGATAAAGGTCAGGGTTACTGCGATAAGGCCGCCATAATGAAAGCAGCAGATACCCGGCTGCTAATACACTGAGGATACTGCCACTGGCAAGATGCCAGGGGTACAGATCGCCCTGCGGTAACAGGGGGCTGATGAACATCAGCCAGTCTTGTGTTAATAAAGAAAATCGCAATCCGGTAAATAAGCTGCACAACACAAGTACGATGACCAGGGCATGAAGCAGTACAAAAGTGACTCTACGCATGTCTTTTGTTTGTTATTTTGTTGTTTAAATAGTGTAAACATAAAGAGTTGCGTATTTATGTCAAGTAATTGCTTATGAATAAATTCATTCTCAGCCCAGTTAGCCGGGTTGTGAGTGAGTGCGGCAAGTTAGCTGGTTTACTGCGCGCTTTTTTGACGCAATCTGGCAAATCCTCGACTAAACTAAACAAGTGCCATAATTAAAGTGGAACAAGTGAGAACAGGATGAATGAGGTTGTACTAGAGAAAATGGAAGCCCTCGACAGTGGAGAAGTGATTGACAGCATGACGGACATCGTTGCCTGCCTGAATACCAGTGACTCAATCCAGCGCTTTTTGCTGGATATACACTGTATTTTGCAAAAGGTGACGTATGCAGACAACTTCTACGTTGTGTTGTTTCGCGAAGACGGCAGTCTGACTTTCCCTTACTTCCACGACGTAAAGGATGATATTAACCCCGAAGATTTGGAAGCTTTGTCACTGGACGAAATCGCCCATTCATTGACGGCCTATGCGTTACAGTCACAAAGTGTGTGTAACTATAACTGCGAGCAGCTGCATCAGCTGGTTGCTCAGGGTCGGTTAAATATTATCGGCACTGTGCCAAAGCAATGGCTGTGCTTTCCGCTGGTTAATCGCAATAATTTTATGGGGGCGTTTATCATCCAGTCTTATCGGCGTGAAGATGAATACTCAGGCGTGATTGTCGATGTGCTTTACACCATCAGCCATGTGATCTCTTCTGCGCTGGATGCTTTTAACAACCAGCAGGCCCTGGTAGAAGCCAACAAAGTGTTGCAAAACTACCAAAGTGAGTTAGAAAGCAAAGTGGCCGAGCGGACCCAGGAGCTAGAGTCCAGCCTGTCTGAACTACAAAAAGAAATTCGAACCCGCGAAGCGCTTCAGCAGCGGCTGGAGCATGAAGCCTTACATGATACGCTAACGGGCCTGACCAACCGAAAATTCTTATTCCGAGAGCTGAATAACCTGGCCGAGCGTTCAAAGCGTGGCCCGGTGTCTGTGCATATTTTGTATCTTGATTTAGACGATTTTAAGCCCATTAACGACAACTATGGCCATCACAATGGCGATATTGTATTGCAGGAAGTAGCGCGCAGAATTCAAAGTGAATTGCGCAGCTACGACGTACTTTGTCGCCTCGGTGGGGATGAGTTTGTTGTGGTTTTGTCTGATCCCATAGACAGACCCGTATTAATGCAGATCTGCACTCGCCTAATTGCCTGCTTATGTGCTCCCATCTCGCTGGAAGAAGGACAGACAGTACAGTGTGGGTGTAGCATAGGGGTTGCGAACAACAGCGGAGTATTCACGGCTGAGGCGCTGCTCAAGTGTGCCGATAGCGCGCTTTATTCATCCAAAGAGCTGGGTAAAAATCAGGCTTACTTTTATGATGAGCGGGTACTTTGACTACAAACACTGCAACCTCATGCCGTTAACTGCAAATCAATCGGCACTGGCTTTTGCTTTGCAGCGACGATTGCATTAGGATCGGGTTTTATCCTTAACTTTTTGGTTGTTATGGCACTGAGATTATTTTTACTGGGGTTGTTTGGCTGGTGTATGGCCGCAAGCGCGGTTGAGGTAACCGATCTATACGAAGCTACCCTGGAGGTAGATAACAAGACGCGCGCAAAACGCGTTATTGCCAGTCAGCAGGCCCTGGACCGTGTGATCCAAAAATTGACAGGCCGCACGGAGCATTTAAACCATCCGCTGATCCGCCAAAGTAAAAAACGCATTTCCGATTATATGCTCAAATACGAGTATATCGACTCAGCCGACGGCGACATCAAAATCCGCGTGCGGTTTGAAGCCGATAAGGTTGAGCAGCTGGTCAGGGACAGTAACTTACCTTTGTGGGGCAACCGTCGTCCTATGATTGCTATCTGGTTAGTGATTGAAGACAATTTGCGACGAGAGTTTGTAACGCAGGAAAGCTACCCTCAGCTGGAGCGACTCATTTATGACACGGCAGCCGAGTGGGGGATCCCTGTGGTTGTACCACTGATGGACTTGACCGACCGCGCTCAGGTTGGCATCGCTGAAGTATGGGGTAATTTTTCTGAGCCTGTTGAGGCCGCATCCATGCGCTATAACGCAGAGCGGGTGATCACCGGACGGCTGTTTAAACAACCCAACAGCAGCAGCTGGCAACTGGATTGGCGTTATACCGATACTGATCAGTTTGAGTCGACCCAGCAGGTCGGCGACAAACAACAACTGCTTATTGCCATGATCAATGATATGTCAACGGCGCTGGCTGCGGAATATGTGATTGATCCCAACCGCTCTTATGCCACCAACAGCACCGTTTTAACCGTTGATAAACTGACTTCGTTCAGCAAAATTGAACTGGCCAGACGACAGTTGCTCAGTATTAGTACGGTCCAGGATGTTGATGTGATTTATCGTCAGGGCGATCTGGTTAAGTTTGAAGTAGAGCACGGCTCGTCTGTGGTTGATTTGCAAAAGTCGCTGAAATTAGAGCGTGCATTCAGTGTGTTTGTTGACCCGCGTGCGTTTTATCAGGTGGCCAGTGCTAATAACCTCAGATACAGCTGGGTAGGGCAATAATATGATGCAGCCGATGCAAATGGCGTTGCCTGTTACACTGCCTGATGATGAAACGTTTAGTGCCTATTTTGGCGGCGAAGGGTCGCTGGAGGTGACACACCTGAAAAATGCGCTGGAGGCGATCCATCAGGACTTTCAGTTTACCTATCTGTGTGGCCTGGGTGACTCGGGTAAATCTCACCTGCTTTATGCCACCTGTATTCATGCTCAGGAACAGGGCCTGTCGACCATATTACTGTCGCTCAGAGAAGTGATTAACTTTGGCCCGGCTGTGCTCGACGGGCTCGAAGCGCTGGATGTGGTTTGCATCGATGACGTGCATTTAGTGGCGGGCAATGAGTCCTGGGAAAAAGCCCTGTTTAACTTTTTTAACCGTTTTAACGAGCCAGGTAAGTGTTTGGTTGTAACGGCCGATCTGCTGCCAAATATGCTCAATCTCAGCCTGCCAGATCTGGAGTCACGTTTTACCTGGGGCACCACCTTTCAGATCCGCTCAATGAGTGACGACGATAAGGCAGAAGCGTTGGTTAAAAGAGCAAAAATGCGAGGCCTGGAACTCAGTGACGAATGCGCCCGGTTTTTACTGACCCGACTGAGCCGCGATATGCGCGCATTATTAGATGTGCTTGATAAACTGGATCATGCATCCATGGCGGCACAACGAAAACTGACCATCCCCTTTATTAAAACCACATTGAATTTGTAACCATTGGCTGTGGAATTTTTGAGCGTCTGCGTCACAAATTCCACCTAAAACCTCAAACCGGCCCAAAATCAACTAACAACCCGTAAATTGACCAAGAAAAGCTCCCAATTTGGGCTAGAATCTGCCCCGTTGTTTCAGTTATTATAATCGATTCAATGAAAGGCAAATTACCTCAACAAGATCAGG
Source organism: Pseudoalteromonas rubra (assembly GCF_000967655.1). Lineage (GTDB taxonomy): Bacteria > Pseudomonadota > Gammaproteobacteria > Enterobacterales > Alteromonadaceae > Pseudoalteromonas > Pseudoalteromonas rubra_A. The sequence continues at coordinate 311,427 of NZ_JXYA01000016.1, read as the reverse complement.
TATAGAATGAACTTAGAGAATATTTTAGCGCAAGCGCTGGACGCCGTTGCAAACGCGAGCGAAGTTGCGCAACTTGAGGAAGTCAGAGTTAACTACCTTGGTAAAAAAGGTGAGATCACTGGACTACTAAAAACCCTGGGCAAACTGGCACCCGAAGAACGTAAAGAAGCGGGCCAGGTGATTAACCAGGCAAAAAATCAGGTTCAGACCGCGATCAATGACAAGCGTGAAGCGCTTGAGCAGGCTGCACTGGCTCAAAAGCTGGCTGCAGAAACCATCGACGTGACTTTACCTGGCCGCACTATGCCACAAGGTGGCTTACACCCGGTAACACGTACCATCGAGCGTATTGAACAATTTTTTGGTGAGCTGGGTTTTGCGGTTAAATCAGGCCCGGAAGTAGAAGACGACTTCCATAACTTTGATGCGCTGAATATTCCAGAGCACCATCCTGCGCGTGCCGATCATGACACCTTCTACTTTAACCCTAAGCTGGTTCTGAGAACCCAGACCAGTGGTGTACAGATCCGTACTATGGAAGCTGAGCAACCGCCATTGCGTATTATTTCTCCGGGTCGGGTATATCGTAACGACTACGACCAGACACACACGCCAATGTTCCACCAGGTAGAAGGCCTGATGGTAGACACCGACGTGAGCTTTACTGAATTGAAAGGCATTTTGCACGACTTTTTACGTAACTTTTTCGAAGAAGACATGGAGATCCGTTTCCGTCCGTCTTACTTCCCGTTCACTGAGCCTTCAGCAGAGGTCGACGTGAAAGGCAAAAATGGTAAGTGGTTGGAAGTATTAGGCTGCGGCATGGTGCACCCGAATGTACTGCGTTCAGTCGGCATTGACCCTGAGAAGTACACCGGTTTTGCCTTTGGTATGGGTGTAGAGCGTCTGACCATGCTGCGTTATGGCGTTAACGACTTGCGTGCTTTCTTCGAAAACGATTTAAAATTCCTAAACCAATTCAGATAAGAGCGATACAACAATGAAATTTAGTGAAAAGTGGTTAAGAGAATGGGTTAATCCTGCGATTGATACCGAGGCTCTATCTGAACAGCTATCAATGGCCGGTCTGGAAGTCGACGGTGTCGACCCGGTTGCAGGTGATTTTGATGGCGTGGTTATTGGTGAAGTAGTTGAGTGTGGTCAGCACCCGGATGCAGACAAACTGCGTGTAACCAAAGTAAACGTTGGCGAAGACGAGCTGCTGGACATCGTCTGTGGTGCGGCAAACTGTCGTGCGGGCCTGAAAGTAGCTGTGGCCAAAGTCGGTGCAGTTTTGCCAGGCGGCTTTAAGATCAAAAAAGCAAAATTACGCGGCCAGCCTTCACACGGCATGCTGTGTGCGTTTGAAGAGCTGGGTATGGCAGAAAGCTCAGATGGTATTTTAGAGTTACCAGCTGATGCACAAATTGGCCAAAACATCCGCGAATACTTCAACCTTGACGATGTGACCATCGACGTTGACCTGACTGCAAACCGCAGTGATTGTCTGGGCATTAAAGGCCTGGCGCGCGAAGTCGGCGTATTAAATGGTATTGATGTCAATGAGCTGGCTATCCCGGCCGTTGAACCTACTATTGATGACAAAATTGAGATTGAACTGGTGAACAGCCAGGCTTGTCCTCGTTACCTTGGCCGTGTGGTTAAGGGCATTAACCTGGATGCGGTGACGCCATTATGGATGGTTGAAAAACTACGTCGCTCGGGTATTCGTTCAATCGATCCGGTTGTTGATATTACCAACTATGTGCTGCTTGAGCTGGGCCACCCAATGCATGCCTTTGACTTGAATGCCATTGAAGGTGGGATTAAAGTACGCAGCGCAGCAGAAAACGAAGAGCTGGTATTGCTTGATGGCAATACGGCCAAGCTGAAGCCAAGCACGCTGGTTATTGCCGATCACAACAAAGCACTGGCGATGGCCGGTATCTTCGGTGGTGAAAACTCAGGTGTTAAAGAAGGCACTACAGACATCTTGCTTGAAAGTGCATTCTTCAGTCCTTTAGCGATTGCCGGTCAGGCACGTAGCTATGGCCTGCATACCGATGCATCACACCGCTACGAGCGTGGCGTTGATTATCAGCTGCAACGTGATGCTATGGAGCGCGCAACGGCGTTGCTACTTGAGATTGCGGGCGGACAGGCAGGTCCTGTGGTCGAAGCGGTGTCTGAGTCAGATTTGCCAGAAGCAAAATCAGTAACGCTTCGTCGCGCACGTCTAGACCGCGTTATCGGCTACCATATTGAAGACAGCAAAGTGACAGACATTCTGACGCGTTTGGGTCTGGATGTGACCTTTGCCAACGACAGCTGGACAGCCACGGTACCAAGCTACCGCTTTGATATCAGCATTGAAGAAGATCTGATTGAAGAAGTTGCACGCGTGTTTGGTTACAACAACATTCCAAACGTTGCCCCGACAGCGGCGTTAAAGATGACCGACCATCAGGAAGCGCGTTTACCGGTTTCTCGCCTGCGCAATGAACTGGTTGCACGTGGTTATCAGGAAGCGATCACCTACAGCTTTGTTGATCCGAAGAAACAACAGCTGTTACACCCTGAAAGTGACGCACTGGTATTGCCTCACCCAATTTCTGTTGAAATGTCGGCAATGCGCGTGAGCCTAATGCCAGGATTGCTAAATGCGGTGGCGTATAACCAAAACCGTCAGCAGTCACGTATTCGTTTGTTTGAGCACGGCCTGAAGTTCATTAAAGATGAAACTGCAGAAAACGGCGTTCGTCAAACGCCGGTCATTGGCGGCGTTGTTTATGGTAATACCCATAATGAACATTGGGGTATTGCAAGCCGTAAAACCGACTTCTTTGATGTGAAAGGAGACGTTGAGGCATTACTGGCTCTGTGTAACGATAAAGCGCGTTTCAGCTTTAAAGCACAGGCATGTGATGGGCTACATCCTGGTCAGTCGGCGGCAATCTATGCTAACGGCGAGCAAGTCGGCTTTATTGGTGCGGTGCATCCACAACTGCAAAAGTCATTGGATCTAAATGAAACCGCGTATGTTTTTGAAGTTGAAACAGCGGCAATCGCTCAGCGACAGCTTCCAGAAGCGGTTAGTATCTCGAAATTCCCGTCAAATCGCCGTGATATTGCTATTTTAGTTGCAGATGATGTAAAAATAGGCGATATTTTAGAAAGCATTGAGAAAGTTGGCGGAAATCAATTAGTTGACCTAAACTTATTCGATGTGTATAAGGGCAAAGGTATTGAGCCTGGTTATAAGAGTTTAGCCATTGCTCTAACACTGCAAGCCGTTGATAGAACGCTCGAAGAGAAAGACATCAACGACACTGTAGAAATCGTGGTGGCCGAATTGGCCAAACAATTTAATGCATCGTTGAGGGACTAGATATGGCGCTTACTAAAGCCGACATAGCTGAACACCTATTTGAGAAATTGGGGATAAATAAAAAGGATGCCAAAGACTTAGTTGAAGCGTTTTTTGAAGAAATCCGCTCAGCGCTGGAAAGTGGAGAGCAGGTAAAGCTGTCCGGTTTTGGTAATTTCGATCTGCGCGATAAGAAAGAACGCCCAGGTCGTAACCCTAAAACTGGTGAAGATATTCCCATCTCGGCACGTCGTGTTGTAACTTTCAGACCTGGTCAGAAGTTAAAGACACGTGTAGAAGTAGGAACCAGCAAAAACCTGTGATCACGCAGTGTGCTAAGTAGTTAACCTCAGGGAGCTTTTCCTGAGGTGCTCATAGGCTATCTGTCTGATAATTAAGAAACCCTGGCGCAAGCCGGGGTTTTTTGTCATAAAAACTTCATTTAGCTGTTTTACCATCTGGCCTTTGTATTTGAGTTTGGAGTGCGAAGTTGACTCAGGGTAATCACTCCTTGACCGATCGTATTAAAAACATCGTTGTTGCCTGGTTGATCAGCTCCTTACTGTTTGGTTTACTGGCAATTTTTGTTTATGTGCAACAAAAAGATGCCGCTAAGCAATCCGTCCAAGCCGCTTCAGAGCTGATCAGGCTTGAACTGGACACCCAGCTGCGAAACATAGATCGTTTTCTTAAGCAAGCAGAGCAACTTAATCAGGCGTGTGATGGCCGCACGATTTCTTTGATGCGAGAGCAGGTGTTTGTTAATCCTGCCTTGAGTGAGATTGGGATCGTTGATCAGTCCGGGCGCTTGTTGTGTAACTCTTTTGGCCGGCTGGAGCCCGCTGTGCAAACGACCGAGCCTATCAAACAACCCGGGCTGAGATACCACGGCCCGATCATCACGGACTTTTTACAAGTACCTGCGTTTGTACTGGCGCGTACGCGCAGCGACGGCTTTGAGGTGAATGCATTGCTGCCAACCAGCTGGCTGAGCGATACACTGGACATTACCCGGCATAAAAACCTGGCCTTTATCGCATTGCTTGACGGCGACACAGGCGTGCCCATTTTTTTGCGCGGGCAATACACCTTGCCGCTGGGTGAGGTGATATTTCCGATGCGTGACGAGACGGAGTTTGAAGGAGGCTTTGATGACGGCACACAAAAATATATTTTTGCCCGTCCACTGGCCGCTTTGCCGCAACTGACCATTATGGTTGCCAGCGATGCAAAACAGTTGTCTACCATTAAGCCGGTATGGCTGCTTACTCTGCTGCTGCTCTATTGCGCCTCTTTGGTGGGGTTAACTATGTTGTTAAACCATTATGACCGCCGCGTATTGAGCAGTCGTGCACTCTTGCTGGGCGCGATAAGCCGGCAGGAGCTGTTTAACGTCTATCAGCCTCTGGTTGATGCGACCACCCGCGAGGTTGTTGGGGTTGAGGTATTGATCCGCTGGCAACATCCCCTTGAAGGCGAGCTGAGTCCGGCCTATTTCATACCGGAAGCGGAGCGCGATGGCAGTATTCAGGAATTGTCCGTCTACCAGATTGAAAAGGCGCTGAGTGAGTTGCGCACCATTGTGCAGAGCAGACACAATTTTAAAGTCTCTTTTAACGTAAACGGCTACCTGCTGACCTGTCCGGATTACCTTAAGATGCTACATCAAGCCAATGAAGTTATCCCTCAGCTTACGATAGAGCTGACCGAGCGCGACGTGCTATCTCAGGCACAGATACACTCGGTGCTGCAATCCCTGGTAGAGCAGGGCGTTGAGATAGCGATAGACGATTTTGGGACGGGCTACAGCGGGCTGCACTATTTACAGAGTTTTTCCATTGATTTGCTGAAAATTGACCAAACCTTTGTTGCATCCATCGGCATGGACAACCTGCAATCTCCCGTACTCAATGCCGTGATTGAAATGGCCAATAAGCTTGATAAAAAACTGATAGCAGAAGGGGTGGAGACCGCGCATCAGGCTGAATATTTATCCCGCCAGGGGGTCACAACTCATCAGGGCTGGTATTATTATAAAGCGATGCCCATTCACGAATTGAAGCAAATTTGCTAGAGATTCATGGAATGGGCGATAAAAAGCCCCGATGTCGGGGCTTTTGTTCAAGGGGTTACAATGAAGCAAAGTAGCAGCCAAATCCGGGCAGGGATAGCTGGCTGTCCTCATAGTGACCATTATGGTGAACGATTTCCAGATGCTGAGCATGCTCTGCAAGTGTTATCGCCAATTGTGCAGGTTGCTCGCTGAGGTTAAATGCGCACAACAAAGTCTTGCCCTGATGACGGCGATAAAATGCCAGTACCGGTTCCGGAGTATCAATAAACTCAATATCACCGACCTGTAGTTCAGGCATCGTATTACGCCAGGCCATAAACGCCTGATAGCGACTTAGCACTGAGTCCGCCGTGTCGGCTTGCTCAGAGACCGCTCGAAGCTGATGCGCTGGCGAAACCGGCAGCCAGGGCTTGCCTTCAGTAAAACCTGCATGTCCCAGCTGAGTATCCCACGGCATGGGTGTTCTGCAGCCATCACGACCTTTAAAATTAGGCCAGAACGTAATGCCATAGGGGTCTTGTAAGTCTTCAAAGGCAACATCCGCTTCGCCCAGACCCAGCTCTTCGCCCTGGTACATACACACGCTGCCACGTAAAGAGCCGAGCAAGGCGGTAAGCATACTTGCCTGACGATCATCAACTGTTTTACCGTCTTTAGACCAGCGACTCGCAACGCGCTCAACGTCGTGATTACTGAATGCCCAGCACGGCCAGCCTTCAGTCATGACCGCTTCAAGGCGCGATACGGTTTCACGAATATAACTTGCACTATAGTCTTTGGTCAGTAACTCAAAGCTGTAGCCCATGTGCAGTTTGTCGCCGCCAGAGGTGTATTCCGCCATGGTCTGAAGAGAATCTTCTGATGAAATCTCGCCCAGACTCACAGTGCCCGGATAACGGTCGAGCAGGGCACGGATCTCGGCCATAAAGCTGAGGTTTTCCGGCTGAGTATTGTTGTAATAATGGTACTGGAACGCATAAGGGTTGTCTTCGCTAAAGCCGCGACCCTGGCGCAATTCCTTAGGTTTGGCCGGATTGTCTCGTAACTGCTCATCATGGAAACAGAAGTTAATCGCATCAAGGCGGAAGCCATCGACCCCTTTTTTCAGCCAGAACTCCACATTGTCCAGCACAGCCTGACGCACGTCTGGGTTATGGAAGTTCAAGTCCGGTTGCTCGGTCAGGAAGTTGTGCAAATAGTACTGACAACGGCGTGAGTCCCATTGCCAGGCAACTCCACCAAAAATTGACAGCCAGTTATTCGGCGGGCTGCCATCAGGCTTGGCATCTGCCCACACATACCAGTCGGCCTTCGGGTTATCCTGGCTGATACGGCTTTCACTGAACCAGGGGTGCTCATCCGATGTATGACTCAGTACCTGATCAATAATGATCTTAATATCGCGTTGATGTGCTTTATCAATCAGCTCGTCAAAGTCATCCAGGTTTCCAAACATAGGGTCGATATCGCGATAGTCGCTGATATCATAGCCAAAGTCTTTCATCGGTGACTTAAAAAAGGGTGAGACCCAGATGGCATCTACGCCAAGCGACTTGATATAGTCAAGCTTGCTAATGATCCCCTGAATATCGCCAATTCCATCATTATTAGTGTCACAAAAGCTGCGAGGGTAAACCTGATAAATTACCGCGCCTTTCCACCATTCTTTTTGAGCCATGCACATTCTCCTGCGCCGTGCAGTCGGGTTGTCGTATATAAAAACCTGCCTCTTAGGTCATTTGGCAACACTCTGTTTTGAGTGGCTCAATAACTGTAGTCAACTCAGACGAATTGAGGTCAGGTTTTTGGTTAAGCTGGATACGCCAACACGTATTATTAACAATGGCGAAAAGCATACGGCATGCGCTGATATGAGTAAAAAGCCTGCATACGTATGCAGCATAATTAGTTGCGACTGAATTAATATAAATTAGCCTATGCAAACTTGTCGGGACTGTTTACCAATATATGTACCTGCCTGACATAGCCTTTTATTATCTGTGTTACAGTTAGATTAATTGGTAATACCAATTACCTAATGAGCGGCGAGTTAAAAAGTTCAGCAAAATTTTGCGGCGCTTTCACTGGCAGATATTTGAATTTAGTTAACACTTAGTAAATTCAAGTGAAGGAGATTACCCGACGTCCATGCTGTGATTGTTGCGATAACATTTATAAAGGGAACAGTGGCTTAGCGCCATTAGCGGTGAATGTTCTGTGAACAAAATGAAAGGGGGGTTGCGTTGAATACGTATGCATAAAGTTGTTTGCATGTTGAACGCAGCGCTACTATTGCCGCTGACAACAAAATTACCGCCTTGATAAATCGTTGTAGCGCTCCACGGTACTCCGTGTGACGAATTAACAAACAACTAGGCGTCATAAAAATGGTTAATTGGGATAAAACACTATGTCTATGTTCAAACCAAGCATGCTAACAGTTGCGCTTATGGCCGCTGGCGTTAGCCACTTTTCGGTCGTTGCAGAAGAAGAGAAAGCAGTAAAGCAAGAAGACGTTGAAGTGATCGAGGTACGCGGTATCTCTCGCAGTATCATCGCGTCAATCGATAAAAAGCGTTACAGCGACACTGTAGCAGAAGTCGTTGATGCCGGTGACCTGGCATCTTTGCCCGATGTTTCCATTGCAGACTCCCTGAGCCGTTTGCCCGGCGTTACAGCGGTACGCGCAAGTGGTCAGTCATCTCAGCTGAATATCCGTGGTATGAATGGTGACTTTATTCAGACTACGCTCAATGGCCGTGAACAGGCCAGCACCAGTGGTTATACTGCAGGTAGTCGCTGGATTTCATTTGACCAGTACCCGTCTGAGCTTATCAATCAGGCTGCGGTATACAAGTCGCCAAAGGCCTCTTTAGTTGAAGGTGGTGTTGCAGCCACGGTTGAGCTGAAAACAGTGAACCCGCTTGAGGCGAAAGAGCAGCACAACTTTAACTCATCGGTTCGTTACTCATATAATGATGCGGCATCTGATGTCGGCGCCGATTCAAGTGGTGAGCGTATTAGTTTCTCTTATCAGGGTAAATTCCTTGATGAGACTTTAGGCTTTGGTATTGGTGCGGCTTTCTTAAACCAACCAAACAATGCGATTGACGTTTCAGCGCATGCGCCAAAACGCTCACAAGACTTTGATGGCGATGGCACAGAAGAACGTTCTGTTAATGGTTATCAGGTTCGCTCAGCGAAAGGTTCGGATGAGCGTTTGGGCCTGATGAGCACCTTGGTCTACCAGCCTACAGACGCCCTTAAAGTACAATTTGACTATTTCCGTTCTGAGTTTGAATCTGAAGATCGTAAAAGCGGTTTGAACATTGAAGGGTTCGAGAAAAACTTAGGCTCGCTATACTCGCTTAACAATGCGGTCGTAAAAGATGGTTTCCTTGTCGCTGGTGATGTTGTTATCACTGACCCCAACGGTCCTTGGGTTGAAATGCGCTCAGAAGACCAGTCTACCGATTCTACCACCGATAGTTTTGGTCTGGACTTAGAGTATGTGACAGATAAGTGGGAACTTAGACTGGACTTTGCACACAGTGAAGGTGAAAAAACGCGCCGTGATGTAATCGCATCTATGCACGCCTATGAGTTTGGAAATGCAACTGTCGATGGCACTTTGGTCGAAACCTGGCAGGAAATGCGCAATCAGACCTTCTCTTTTGCACAGCAAGAGAAAAACTCACCCCTGTTGACTTTAGGTGATAGCTACACAGATCTGTCTAACATGCGCCTGGGTGACTGGGAGCAGTTCCCACACAGATACACAGATGAACTTGACAGCTTTAAAGTAGACTTTAAGTACCATGTTGAAGCTGGGTTTATCTCTTCTATTGAAGTAGGTGCCCGCTGGTCAGACCGAGAGTTTACCGATCAGCGTTCAACATTCCGCTGGGGCGCGCGTGAAGGCCAGAATGGCTACAAAATGCCAGATGGTACCATTGTTACCAACAAAGGGTGTGAGTTTAACCACCAAAACCACACCTGTGTGCCACATTCTCTGGATGGCTTTGTTACGGTTGAGCATACCCGAGGATTCAATTATCTTGAGCTAGACTTGATGGGCATTGCCGACGCGGTATTTGGTCCGGGCAATTATGACGCGCAGCAAACTTGGGAGCATAACTGGACCCTGATCGAAAGTGGCGCCGTTAAGGAAGAAGTCTTGGCCGGTTATGTGATGGCTAACATAGATACTGAAATTGGTGATATCCCGGTCACAGGTAACTTCGGTGTACGCGTTGTCAGAACAGATACTAAATCAGTGGGTATTCAGCAGATCCAAGGTGATGAAGTAGGTGATACCATTGTTGACGATAACGGGGTTGCACGTACGGATTACCGTAATGTTGAATACGGACCTGAATACACAGATACATTACCGTCTTTGAACCTTAACTTCCGTGTGACTGACGAAGATCAGATACGCTTTGCTGCTGCGAAAGTAATGGGTCGTCCGCCTGTGTATCAATTGCGTGGTGGAGCAGGTTCTTGGGCTGATACAGCCAATGATGGTGAGAGTCCGCGTTACAATGTTTGGTCAAAAGGTAATCCAAACCTGGACCCGTTCCGAGCAACTCAGTTTGATTTATCATATGAGCGTTATTTTGAAGATGGTGGTGCGTTCGTTGCAGCCGTTTTCTGGAAAGACATTGAGTCGCTGATTGAGAGCATCACTTATCAGGAAGGCGAAGTTGACTGGGATACAATTGGTCTTGAAGTGCCAGAAGGTTTTGTAGCGGGTCAGTACCAGACAACTCAAAACAATGATCAGGGTGGCTATATCCGTGGCGTCGAGCTGGCGTATACCACTATGTTTGACAATCTACCAGGTGTTTTCTCTGGTCTAGGCTTTAACGCTAACTATTCATACACCGAGAGTGAAACAACGGTTGATGGTGGTGGTAACTTCCCGGATCAGCAGCTACCTATGCCTGGTTTGTCTAAAAATGTCTGGAGTGCGACGATTTTCTGGAATATCGATGCATTTACCACGCACCTGAACGTACGTTATCGTGATGAATACGTTTATGAAGGCGCATCACCAGGTGGTTCATCTTTGGCGTGGGCGGATGAATACACAGTGGTTGACTGGCAGGGTACTTATGACTTTGACAATGGCCTGCAGGCTGTATTGCAAATCAATAACCTGACCGATGAGCCAAACACCACTAACTATGGTACGGCATTGGCAACCGGCGAGTACAAAGAGTTCGGTCGCCAGTACTTCTTAGGGTTTAACTATAGCTTCTAAGTACCGAGCGGTGCTGTAATAAAAAAGCCACCAGTTTACTGGTGGCTTTGTTTTATGAGGTGAAAATGATGAATAAAAAGAGAATCGTTATTTTAGGTGGTGGTACCGCCGGGTGGATGGCGGCCAACCTGATGGCAAAAAGTTGGCAGGACCAGCCGATTGAGATTGCCCTGGTTGAATCACCGGATATTGGCATCATTGGTGTTGGCGAAGGGTCCACCCCCCAGTTTAAGGGCTTTATGGACTTTATGGGGATCAGTGAAGCGCAGTGGATGCCAGCGTGTAACGCAACGTATAAAAACGGCATTCGCTTTGTTGACTGGTCAACGCGCCCCGGCTTTAGCAGCTACTTTCATCCTTTTCCTTCACAGCCCGATGATTATTCAGCACCTGCCTTTTTTCACAACAGCTTTGTACGAAGAAAAGCGATTGATGTAGCGGGCCACCCGGACCCATTTTTCCTTACCACCTATCTGGCAGAGCAGGCTAAAGCGCCGATCGCTGCGCATCATTTTCCGTTTGAAATCAACTATGGCTATCATTTTGATGCCGGTAAGCTTGGGCTCTTCTTAGCTCAAACAGCCCGCGATTTAGGGGTAGAGCATATTCAGGCCAATGTCAGCGATGTGCGTAAACATCCCGATGGAGATATAGCGGCCCTGATCTGTGAAGCCGGTATGGAAGTCACCGGAGATGTCTTTATTGATTGCTCCGGCTTTCGCAGTTTATTGATGCAGCAGCATTTAGAAGTGGGCTTCGACTCCTTTGCCAATAACTTATTTAACGACGCCGCTGTGGTGTTGCCAACCGAGCAGGGCGAGGTGATTTCGTCAGAAACCCAATCTATTGCCAGAAAATTTGGCTGGAGCTGGCATATCCCGCTGACCAACCGCATTGGTAACGGCTATGTTTACAGCCGACGCTATTGCGATCCAGATAAAGCTGAGACCGAATTACGTACCGCACTGGGGTTACTGGACAGTGAGGTTGAAGCGCGTCATTTAACTATGAAGGTGGGGCAGGTCAAAAAACACTGGCATAAGAATTGTCTTGCCATTGGACTGTCGCAAGGGTTTATTGAGCCGCTGGAAGCGACGGCGCTTCATATCGTTCAGGAAACCGTTCAAAGTTTTATTGAATGCTATCAGGACGGCGAGTTCACCGATAAGCTCAAAACCAGACATAACCAGTCACTCGATGCACGCTATCAGGCCATTCGTGACTACATTGTGGCGCATTATCGTGTAAACAGCAGAACCGATACCCAATACTGGCGCGACAACGCGAACAACAACCAGCTCTCACGTTCTTTATATGACGTATTGCAAACCTGGGTGTCGGGCAAAAACTTATCGGATGAATTACATCGTCAGGATATCGACAAATATTACCCCTCTGTAAGCTGGCACTGTTTACTTGCCGGTTACGGCATTTATCCGGAGCAGTCTCAATTGATCGCAGGCAATGAGGAGGCGAACAAGTACGACTTATCACAGGTACAGGATTACATTGCCCGGTGCGGATTAAATTTTGAAAACCACCGTGCGCAGCTTGAGCGATTGGCGAGGATGCGATAAATCGACATTCTTTGTCCCTGAGCAGTGTTTACATCAGAGCACTAAGAATGTTGAACATGACGCGTGGATGAATAGGGACTCTGAATACGTATGCAAGCGGTTCACCCGTGAATACCAAGTCAGTAGACTCATTGAAAATACTAAAAATGACAATATTATGATGACAATAAAACCGCTGGTGATTGCTCTTGGGCTGATCACCGGCTCTGTGGTACTGAGCGCCTGCAACAGTACTAACGACAACAAGACACCAATCACCGATACTCAAAATCTGGCAGCGCAGCACAGCGACGCAAAGCCAGTTGTTTATCAGGTTTTCACTCGCCTGTTCGGTAACACCAATAGCAACAATATTCCCTGGGGCACAAAAGAACAAAATGGCGTAGGCAAGTTCGCTGATTTCACCCCTAAAGCCCTGTCCGAAATCAAAGCCATGGGCGTGAGCCACGTCTGGTATACCGGGGTTTTGCATCATGCCTTGGTGGGGGATTACACCGAGTATGGGATAGTCCTGGACGACCCGGATGTGGTTAAAGGCCGTGCGGGTTCACCCTATGCGGTAAAAGACTATTACAACGTCAATCCGGACCTGGCCGTGAACCCGGCCAACAGACTGGCTGAATTTGAAGCCCTGATAGCCCGTACCCATGAAGCGGGCATGAAAGTGGTGATTGACATAGTGCCCAACCACGTTGCCCGAAACTATCAATCGCTCAGCGCACCGCAAGGTATCAGCGACTTCGGTGCAAATGACGACACCTCAGTGACCTATGCTCGTGATAACAACTTTTATTATGTGACCGGCGAAGATTTTAGCGTGCCAAGCTCGCAAGACTATCAGGTACTTGGCGGCGAGCCACACCCGCTTGCCGATGGCCAGTTCACTGAAAGCCCGGCCAAATGGACCGGTAACGGCGCACGTGCCGCGCAGCCCCATATTCATGACTGGTATGAAACCGTCAAAGTGAATTACGGTGTTAAGCCCGATGGCAGCTACGATTTTGCTACCTTGCCGGCGCAGTATGCCCAGCTTGATTACCGTGCCCACTATGCATTCTGGCAGGATAAAAAACTGCCAGACAGCTGGTATAAGTTTCGCGATATCACCTATTACTGGCTGGACAAGGGCGTAGATGGCTTCCGTTATGATATGGCCGAGATGGTGCCCGTTGAATTCTGGAGCTTTCTCAATGCGTCTATCAAGATGAAAAACCCCGACGCCTTCTTGCTTGCCGAGGTGTATAACCCAACGCTTTACCGTGCTTATATTGAACAGGGCAAGATGGACTACCTGTACGACAAAGTGGGCTTGTACGATTCGCTCAAAGCCCTGATGCAAGGCAAAGGCACGGCGCAGCAGGTGCTGGATGTGCATGCCAGTGTTAAGGATATTGCACCGCACATGCTGCACTTTTTAGAAAACCACGATGAGCAACGTATTGCCAGCCCCGAGTTTGCGGGTGATGCCAATAAAGGCAAACCCGCCATGGTGGTGAGTCATTTGCTCAGTCAGTCACCAACCTTATTGTATTTTGCGCAGAGCGTGGGTGAAGACGGCTCAGAAATGGCCGGGTTCGGCAAGCCCAGCCGCACCAGCATCTTCGATTACATCGGTGTACCGGCCCATCAGGCCTGGATGAACCAGGGCAAATTTGATGGTGCCTTGCTGAGCGAAGAGCAAAAGGCGTTGCGTGCTTATTATCAAAAACTGATGAACATGGCCTCATTTAGTGCGATAGCGCAGGGCGAGTTAGTCTCAACACCAGTCACAACGCGCAGCGGTCAAAGCGCAACCAATGTCATTGGGTTTGGCCGTCAGAGCGAGTCACAACGTCTGGTTGTGATCAGCAACTTTGATGCAGACGCTCCTCAAACTGTCTCTGTCACTTTGCCTGCTGGCTGGCAGGGCAATGCGATTGACAGACTGGAACAACATGGGCAGGTTGCGCTTAACAATAATCAGCTGACAGTCACCCTGGCACCACTGGCCAGTGCGGTCTTTGAACTAGAGAATTAATATGCAAAAACAAAAACCACAACTCAGTTTCTGGCAGATCTGGAACATGTGCTTTGGCTTTCTGGGGATCCAGTTTGGCTTTGCACTGCAAAACGGTAATGTGAGCCGGATCTTTCAGACGCTGGGCGCCAAAGTCGATGATATTCCCATTCTCTGGGTTGCCGCTCCATTAACAGGCTTGATTGTGCAGCCAATTATTGGTTACTGGAGTGACCGCACCTGGGGCAAGCTGGGCCGCAGACGACCTTTCTTTTTGTATGGTGCCATTCTGACCACCTTGTCGTTATTCTTTATGCCGAACTCTCCGACACTCTGGATAGCGGCGGGTATGCTGTGGATCATGGATGCGTCAATCAACGTTACCATGGAGCCATTTCGCGCACTGGTAGGTGACAATCTCAACGAAAAGCAGCGCGCCAATGGTTATGCGATGCAAAGCTTCTTTATTGGCGTAGGTGCCGTGGTGGCATCGGCCTTGCCCTGGATGATGACTAACTGGTTTGGGATCAGCAATACCGCTGAAGCAGGTCAGATCCCTGAGTCTGTTAAGTATGCCTTCTATTTCGGTGGTGTGGTGCTGTTTTTTGCGGTGGGCTGGACCATCCTAAAAACCAAAGAGTACACGCCACAGCAGCTGGCGGAGTTTGCTGGTGAAGCGGTTGAAACGCAAACCAGTCAGAGCTATCAGGTGATCAACTATGCGCGCGCAGCACTTATTTCTGGCGTGATTGGTGGGGGGATCCTGGCTGCTGTAATTGGAATGCAACTAGAAAAAGAGCTGTATCTGCTGAGCGGATTGTTCTTATCCTTTACGCTGGTCCTGTTAATTGCTGGCTACCTGCAGCAGCGCGGCAGCACCTCAGGTGGTTTTTATAACGTTATCTACGATGTCTTTACTATGCCCGGCACCATGCGTCAGCTTGCCGTGGTGCAATTCTTCAGCTGGTTTGCCTTGTTTGCTATGTGGATCTATACCACCTCTGCGGTCACCAGTTTTCACTACGGCACGACCGAGGTAACGAGCAAAGCCTATAACGATGGGGCCGATTGGGTGGGTGTACTGTTTGCCGCCTACAACGGTTTTGCCGCACTGGCTGCTGTGTGTATCCCTGTGATGGTGAATCGTCTGGGCATGCGTGGCGCACACTGCATTAACTTATTACTGGGCGCAGGCGCATTATTGAGCTTTAAAATGATTGCCGATCCGAGCCTGCTTTGGCTGCCAATGATTGGCATTGGCTTTGCGTGGGCCTCAATCCTGTCGCTGCCTTACGCCATGCTGAGTAATTCATTGCCAGCTCACAAAATGGGCGTCTTTATGGGGATCTTTAACTTCTTCATCGTGATCCCGCAGCTGATGGCGGCCAGTGTACTTGGCCTGATCCTGAGAAACCTATTTGATAATCAACCGATTTTTGCATTAGTGGTTGGTGGTGTGTCGTTCCTGCTTGCAGCGGTTGCTGTGATGCGGGTGAAAATCGAACAAGAATAACACCACCCAAGGAGACTTTATGAAAAAACTATCTAGTTTAACCCTGGCTTTGATTACGGCCGGACTCGTTGGTTGCGGCAGTGCCAACAATGCGGCTCAATCGCAACAAGCTGCGCCAGGCGCACCGGGTGACAAACCATACTGGGCTTACTCAGGTAAAACCGGCATTGGCACTTCTTACGAAGCTTACAAGCAGGGCCAGTATTCTGATCAGGCAAGTACAAAAGCCGTATCAAAAGTGTGGTTTTCCATCGCCCAAGGCATGATCACGGAAACCATGTTTGGTCTTATTCACCAGGCGCAGATCAAAGACATGCAGTTTATTGTTACCGGCCCGGATTTTACGGTAACGGAGCAAGATGCGCTGGACGTCAGCATCGATTACCTCGATAAAGATGCGCAAGGTCGTCCGCTGTCTTTAGCATACAAAGTGACAAGCAAAGACAAGCAAGGCCGTTTTACGCTTGAGAAACACATATTCACCGATCCTGACGGGCAAACGCTGTTCGTCCGGGCTAAGGTACACACAGCGCTTGATGGCGTGAAGCTGTTCGTGAACGTGAACCCGTATGTGAATAACAACGGCCTGAACGATTATGCGAAAGTCACTGAGCAGGGCCTGGTTGCCTGGGAAGGAGACAATTATCTGACACTGCAAAGCAGCACGGGCTTTAAGCAGGCAAGCGTGGGCTTTACCGGTCAGAGCGATGGCCTGGCGCAGCTTAAGGCAAATCAGTCAATGGCACAGCGTTACATCAGCACAGGTGCACAAAGCGGCAACGTTAATTGGCTGGCGGAGCTGGGTGACGTGGACAAGCAGGCGACATTCGACCTGGCACTGAGCTTTGGCACATCGCAAAGCGCGAGTTTCCAGGAAGGTGCTCAGTCACTGGCCCGTGGTTATCAGCAGGTGCTGGCCCACTACAATGGTGAGGGAGAAGCCATTGGCTGGCGCGACTACCTGAACAGTCTTGAGCCTATGCAAAAGCTCAGCGGTTACACGGCCGATCAGGGTAAACTACTTTACACCAGTGCTTTGGTGTTAAAAGCGCAAGAAGATAAAACCCACGCAGGTGCTTTGATTGCCTCTTTGTCTAACCCCTGGGGTGACACCGTGGCGGCTGAGCAAGGCCACACCGGTTATAAAGCGGTCTGGGTGCGCGACTTCTATCAGGTTGCGATGGCATTTTTGGCCATGGGCGATCCGCAAACTGCACTGACCGCATTTGAATATCTGGAAAAAGTACAGGTTACAGACAAGACGCCTGGCAACCACGGCGACACCGGCTGGTTCTTACAAAAAACCCATGTTGACGGTGAGCTGGAGTGGGTAGGCGTGCAGTTGGACCAAACTGCTATGCCGATTATGCTGGCGTGGAAACTCTGGCAGGCCGGTGTACTGAGCGATGAGAAGCTTGCTTACTGGTACAAGCGTATGCTCCAACCAGCGGCCGAGTTCTTAGTCGATGGCGGATTGGCAAAAATCCTCTGGAATGACACGCAAATTACACCACCGGCAACACAACAGGAGCGTTGGGAAGAGCAGGACGGCTATTCACCATCGACAACCGCTGCCATTATCGCGGGTCTGGTCGCTGCCAGTGACATTGCGAAACTGGCCGGAGATAAAGCCGGCAGTGAGCGTTATATGGCAACAGCCAAGCGCTACGACAGTGAAGTGGAATCGACTATGTTCACCACTGAGGGTAACCTGCCTTCTAAGCAAAGCGATGGTAAATATTTCTTCCGCATTGGCAAAGACGCCAACCCGAATACCGATACTAAGCTAAGCGACAACAATGGCCGTGCGGGTATGGATAAGAAGCAGATCATTGATGGCGGCTTCCTCGAGCTTGTACGCTATGGCGTCAGAGCGGCAGATGCCAGCAGCATTACCAATACCTTGCCAGAGTACGAAGATGAAAACCTGCCGGAGAACCTGCGAGTTAAATACAGCTTTAACTTTGCCGGGGACCCGAACAGTTATCCAGGCTACCGCCGCTATGGCAACGACGGCTATGGAGAAGATGAGGTACGCGGGACCAACTATGCTGAGCAGGGTCAGAACACAGCCGGTCAGCGTGGTCGGGTATGGCCTTTCTTCACAGGTGAGCGCGGTCATTACGAAATTGCAGCGGCCAGCCAGGCTAATGCGCTGGATGACAATGCGGTTAAGCGTATCAAATACACTTACATCAAAGGCATGGAGCATTTTGCAAATGAAGGCCTAATGCTGCCCGAGCAGGTGTGGGATGGCGTGGGTGTGAACCCGTTTGGTTATACACTGGGCGAGGGCACCAACTCCGCAACACCACTGGCGTGGACGCATGCTGAGTACGTGAAGCTGGTTCGCTCACTTGCCGATAAGCAAGTCTGGGATCATTACCCGATTGTTGAGCAGGCGCTTAAGTAATCGCGCTGATAGGCTGATAAAAAACGCGGTGTACCTTGTCGGTCACCGCGTTTTTTATTGCGCGTATGTCTGCGCTTGTTGCCCTGTATTTGTTACTTGTCCCGTTAAAGTTTACAATGTGTCTTTTATTGTTGGCTTAAGCGTCCATCGTGCGGCCAGAAGAAGTAAGTATGTTAAATAAGGAATACTATGAGTCAGGTTTTTAAAGTATTGGGGTCTGTTTTTGCTGCTGTATTATTGCTGAAAAGTGGCCACTCCCTGGCGCGTGGTACGGCGGGTGACGTGTATATAAAACAAGATACGCAGTGGCAAGCCCTTAAACTGGTCAGTATTGATAGCGATGTGCCGGCAGAGCCGACTTACCATGCCGTTATGTATACCCCGTCTGAAAGCAAGCCGACGCTACAAGATATTAAAAACCTCACCATTGAACTGCGCCATGCGCCTCTGTCTCAGGCTGTCCTGTCTGAGGGATGGCGTCGACTGGGTAATCAGGAAGTAACCGAGCTTGAGCGAGCAGGGTATGTGGACTATTTGAAACATAACGATTTTAATAAATACGCTGACGTTACTGGCCAAAAAGTGGATGAACTGATTGCATCTGCCAACGCAAAATATCGCGAGGCCTATGCGCTGAGTGAGCAAAAACAATTTTCTCAGGCACTGGATCTTTACCACGAAGCGTTAGACATCTTTCCAATGTTCATAGAAGCTGTCGACAACATCGCATTTATTTTGATGGATCATGGTCAGTTTCAGGATGCCATCAATGCATTTGACCATTCTCTGGCGATATCACCCGGCGCCACAGCCTTGTATTACAAAGCCCAGTGTTATGCAGAAATACGGGAATATCAGACTGCAATGGATTTGTTCCAGCAAGGTATGACGCAGTTTCCCGAGAAAAAAGCGGCATTCGAGGAAATGGTTAATAAATTGCACCAGGTACTTGAAAGCAATCGCGGAACGGCTCAATAGAGACCGGTGTATTTTTACATCACGCGAGGCTGACTTTGTATTGCAAAGATCTTTGTCTATCCTGTTAAACAGCACGCCCTACCGGTGCTGAGGCTATGCCATTGTGGCATCGCAAATTAACAAGGAGAAAAGCCCGTGTTCGACATTTATTTATCTGCGTTAAAAAAGTATGCAGTGTTTAACGGCCGAGCGAGACGCAAAGAATATTGGCTGTTTATGCTTTGTAATATCATCGTTACAATTGTGCTGGGTTTGGTCGATATGACACTGGGGCTTTATTCCGAAGAATCCGGTTTTGGGCTGCTCAGTGGTCTATATGCGCTGGCCGTGATCATCCCCAGTATTGCGCTGAGCATTCGCCGCTTGCACGATACCGGGCGCAGTGGTTGGTGGATATTGATCTCTTTAGTGCCAGTGATAGGGCCGCTGGTGCTGTTGGTGTTTTACGTGATAGATAGTACGCCGGGTGACAACGATTATGGCCCTAACCCGAAAGAGCAGTCGACTAGCGCACTTGCCTAGCTAAGCATTGAGTGGGTGAGTTTATCGCTCACCCAGGATCTCAAAATCATCACTGTGCAGGCGGGCCTTGCCGTCTTGCTCAACCACCCAATGCTCAGCATGGATTTTGCCAAACGCTTTGTTCATCGTCCAGTTGGCACTTAGCAGGTAGCCAACTTCAGGGTGTTTTTCCCAGACCACATCGGTATAAGCAACATCACAGAAACCCTGATCTATGATGCCTTGCCAGAATGCCTCAATGTTTTCCCTCCCGTCAAACTCGCCAATGGGCCGCGCATGCATAATACAGGCTGTGGCATATTGTGCTGCGCAGCCACGTGCATCCTGGTTATTAAATGCGTTCTGCCACGCGGCAATGCCCGCCTTACATAAGTCCAGCTCTTGTTGTTGCGTCATGTAATGACTCCACTTGTGGTGTTTTCAGTAAGGTCAGCTTAATGGTATTAATTGATGTGAAAAACAGAGATAATAAAACACACTGTTTAGTTAAAGCTTACAATCAAAATGCACCAACTTGGTAAAATGTCGCTGTTTGCCCATGTCGTTGAAGCTGGTTCTATCTCTGCGGCAGCAGACAGGCTGGGTGTGTCAAAGTCTGTGGTCAGTCAGCATTTAAAAACGCTGGAGCAAGAACTCGGTGTGGTCCTGGTTAAACGAACAACCCGTCGACAGTCTCTGACTGAGCCCGGAAAGCGCTTCTATGAGGCGTGTAAAGCACTCAACCAGATTGCAATCGATGCCTGGGATGATGTGCAGGCACAGCAGGGGGAGCCAGAGGGCCAGGTTCATATTACCGCGCCGCATGCGCTGGTTGATACCTTGCTGGCACCAGCCATTTCAAAGTTAATACAGTGCTACCCTAAGGTGGTTGTTAAACTGACTTGTGATGACAAGCATCTGGACTTGATGGCCCATAACATCGATATTGCTATTCGCATTGGTGCCTCGAAAGACAGCACGCTCAGGCAGCAGCGGCTGGGCACGTTTTGCGACGTATTATGCGGACATCCACGTTTTTTAAACGAGGAGCTGACACAGGTCCCTTACATTGCAAATGCCTGGGAAGGGGTACAGGTAAGGCACCAGTTTATGACCCAAAGTGGTGAAAAAGTACAACTAACTCCTCAGGTTAGTTGCATCACAAATGCATTTCATAGTACCGTTTCTCTCATTCGGGCTGGGGCAGGAATAGGCTTAGTTCCGGATTTTTATTTGAATAATGATTTGTCGGATGTGATCAGGCTTATGCCACACACCAGCTTACCCGAAAATTCAGTGTATTTACTTACTCCCTTTTCCAAACATACCCCAATGGCAGTCCAGGTATGCATGGATGCGCTGAGTACAGGTATACGGGAAAGATTGCCTAAGCCTATTAATCAGATTGTATAGCGAACCATGACAGAAAAAAAATGGACTCTTAAAAGCATTGCTGCCCACCTTGGCGTGTCGAATGCAACGGTATCCAATGCCTTTAATCGACCCGATCAGCTTTCCAGTAAAAAGCGCGAGGAGATCCTGGCGGCCTGCAAGGCGTTGGGATATTTTGGTCCAAATAAAGCGGCGCGCTCGTTAAGAAAGGGCACGTTTAACATAGTTGCCCTGGTGTTACCCGATAGCGTTGAATATATGGTGTCTGACCCCGTGGCCAGCAGCTTTATGCGCGGCGTTGCTAAAGTGCTTGAACCACAGGGGATCAACCTGTTGTTGTTTTCAGGCAATACCGACAGCGTTAATAATATAGTGGACTTTGTCGATGGCTTTATTTGTTATGGTCGTCCGCGTAACCCCAAATTAATTGAACAGCTGGCAACGGTAACCAAGCAGGTGGTGACCGTCGATTTTGAGCTGCAAGATCAGGCCAGTGTTAATATCGATAACCAAGGTGCAGCCCGGGAAGTGGCCAAAGCCGCATTAATGCAGTTCAATGCGCCGTCTGAGCAGGCTGATGTGGCAATCCTGGGGCTGAGATTGCTCGATACTGAGCTTATCTGCCGGGTCTATGATCATCATTTGCCTCAGCTCAGCACCTCTATCGCACACCAACGCTTGGCGGGATATCGACAGGCGCTCGAAACATGCCAGGTGACACTCCCTGAAGACAGGATCTGGAATATTCCGGAAAGCAGCGAGCGCTTTGCGCGGATCGCCGCCAAAGAAGCGTTAGCCATTCGGCCAAGGCCTAATGTATTGCTTTGTATGAGTGATTTAATTGCGCTGGCCGCCGCCCGTGAAGCGCTTGCTCAGGGGATCCAGATCCCACAGGAGCTCAAGATCGTAGGCTTTGATGGCATAGATGAAGCAGAGCTGTTTCAACCTGCCATTACCACCATTCATCAAAACAGCGAAAACAAGGGCGAACAGGCGGCAAGTTTGTTTATCCGTAAAGAAAAGCAGCA
Organism: Pseudoalteromonas rubra; assembly: GCF_000967655.1. Classification (GTDB taxonomy): domain Bacteria; phylum Pseudomonadota; class Gammaproteobacteria; order Enterobacterales; family Alteromonadaceae; genus Pseudoalteromonas; species Pseudoalteromonas rubra_A. The sequence goes on along the minus strand of NZ_JXYA01000016.1, from coordinate 289,322 downwards.
AATACGCCTGCCTTTTGAACTGAGAGTTGGGCAGTCAATCTGACTGCCCTGGTATTACTAAGCCTGGAGAAAATCAGCCAGACAGATGCGCTCTTTAAGGTCCGTCTCTTTGAGCGTAATGAACGCTTCTCTTGTCGCCAGGTTAACGTCGAGTTTTGCACGGGCGTTCTGAGTGCACCATTGTAAAGAGAGCGCTTCTTCTGACCCTGACAAAACAAACTCTCCATCGAATGCACTGCTCTGGTTTCGTAATTCAATCAGTTTGCACAGGCCCCTGACTACGGGTTTGGATAACGCGTCTTCAACTTGTTGTTCATTGAGGTAACTGCGATTGATATCCCGACCGACGTTGGTGTTTTCAAGCAACGCCATATCATTGTGCAGTGCCAGCAGACCGCCATAATAAACTTGCGGGACGCCGGGGGAAAAGAACTGAATAGCGCGCGCTATCAGGTAATCGAGATCATTGCGACCCAGTGCATCATAGTAGGTGCAATTGACCTGGTACAAATCAACGTTGCTGGCAGCGGCACCGGTCGCCTGTTTACTTTCACCCCGACTATTGGTGTGAATGGTCTCTACCAAAGTATCAATTTGCTCTGCATTGAGCAGACCGGGCTTATCACCGTCCGGACCCGCATCGACAATGCCAATACCGTCATGGGTATCGAGTACTGTCAGGCAATTACGCGGCGATTGCTGTAACCAGCAAAGCAGGGGATCGGCATTATTGCTAAACAGAGCGTGTAAGATTAACGGTGGCAAAGCAAAGTCGTACACGCGGTCTACTTTCGATGCTACGTCAATTTGAGTCTGATAATGGCTGTGGATCTCGGCGATGGTTTCCATCCCGAGCGCATTGGCCTGACGCGACAACTGATTAATAAAGTCGAATGATTCAGGGGTCATAAAGCAGCTTGTTCCGGCGCGTTTTATGGCATAGCCAGCCGCATCCAGGCGAATAATCTTGACATTGTTTTTGGCAAACAAAGTGAGAATTTTGTCCAGATACGCTTTGCCCTGGGGCGTTTCAACATTGATATCAACCTGGTTATCAGTAAACGTGGTCCAGAAGTTGACCGTTTCACCATTTTGCAGCTTTTTAGGCGTAAAACAGCTGGTTGGCCTGGGTCTGAATATCGTTTTGGCTTGTTCGTCACTGATCCCATCGGGAAAAATATCCTGCTCCTTTAAAAACAAAGGCCAGTAGGGCGACTGTTCGCCGTGTTTGAGTACATCCTTAAACTCTGGTGACTGAGCCGAAGCGTGATTGACGATTAAATCGGCCATTATCTCAAAGCGCTCCCCAAGTGTTTTCACACTTGCCCAGTTGCCCAGTCGTTTATCCACCTCACTGTGGTCTATCGGATCGAACCCGGCATCACTACCGTCAATCGGGTAGTAAAACGGCAGAATATGGACACCGCCAAACAATCCCGCTAACGGACCGTCCAACAGCTGAGTGAGTTCCGTCAGGCCTGCACCGCTTAGGCGATCGGCGTAGGTTATCAGTTGCACTTGGTTTTTCATGGTTCAGTTCAATTCTCATTGTTGAAACTTAATCGATTAAGTTATATCTTTAATCAGCACGACAAGATATTCAAGCACTATTTACAGGAAAATTGGCACAAGGGTGCGATTGAGTTTTAAACTTAACCGGGCTTTGCCGCAATACCTAAGAGGTAATAACTATGACAAGCAGCAACTTAGGCGCATTGCGCTGGCTGACATACATGATGTTTTTTATGTTTGCCATGACATCGGACGCCGTGGGCGTGATCATTCCCGAGCTGATCCGGGATTATCAGTTAACCATGACGCAGGCGAGCGCGTTTCATTACGCGCCAATGATTTGGATTGCCGCCAGTGGTCTGTTGCTGGGCTTTTTGGCGGATAAAATAGGCCACAAGCCGACCATCATTCTTGGTTTTGTGCTCTTTGCCGGTGCCTGCTTTGGCTTTGCAATAGGTGAAACCTTTATCACCTTTGTGTGCTTACTGAGTGTGATTGGCCTGGCGATCGGCCTGTTTAAAACCGCAGCACTGGCTTTGTTAGGCGATTTGACGCCAACCAGTCAGGCGCACACCCGGACCATGAACATGGTCGAAGGCTTCTTTGCTGTCGGCGCCATCGTGGGTCCGGCGGCGGTGAGCTACATGTTGGCGTCGGGAGTCAGCTGGGTTTACCTCTATATTCTGGCAGGGGGCTTATGCAGCGTTCTGTGTTTAATCACGTTCGCTGTGAAGTTTCCCGAACGGCCCGCTAAGCAGGTTAGCCAGGGCAGTGGATTCAGGCAGACCCTGCTGATGCTCAAGGACAAACATGCACTGGGTTTTTCGGCCGCCATTGCGCTATATGTTGCGACGGAAGTCGCCATTTATGTCTGGATGCCGACGTTACTCAAAACCTACGAGGGGAGCTGGGGCCTGCTGGCAACTTATGCACTGACCATCTTTTTTATTTTGCGGGCGGTGGGGCGCTTTATGGCTGTCTGGCTGCTTAACTTGTTCAGCTGGCAGAGCGTGATGCTTGCGCTGAGCTCGGCCATTTTTCTTTGTTACCTGCTGACCTTTGTGTTTGGTGTTGATGCTGCCGTCATTGCGTTGCCACTCAGTGGGCTCTTTATGTCGATGATATACCCCACACTTAATTCGAAGGGGATCTCATGCTTCGATAAGCATCAGCATGGCTCGGTCGCTGGCGTGATCTTGTTCTTTACCGCATTGTCTGCAGCCCTGGCGCCTTTGCTGATGGGGATGGTCAGTGATTATTTTGGCCATATTCGCTACGGGTTTGCACTGGCGATGGGGTTTGCGGCTTTGCTGATGCTGGCGATGGCGTACAACTACTGGAAAAACCCAGCCCAGCTGAGGCTGGCAAACGCACACTAGCTCAAATACTTTTAAAACTAAATCATAGCGTTATCTAACTAGAAACCCGTCGTGTGTAATTTTTTGATTGCAAAGCGACAAATATTTGCTAATTTACTTAATCGATTAAGTATCTAAATCCACTTAATGTGGTGCCAGCAATATATAATTGACAACAATGAGGCACATTATGACAACATACACTCCCGGTTGGTTTGCACTCAGTGCACTGACTCTGGCGCTTAGTCCCACAGTGTGGGCACAACAGAGCCAGGACCAAGCAAATGCACAGGCTCAGAATGAGCTGGAAAAAATCATTGTGACAGGCGTGCCACAAAGGCGCACCGTGATGGCATCCAGCGTGTCTGTCAGTAGCATTTCTGCTCAGCAGATAAGCGTCGCAACACCCAGAACCACAGCCGAAGCTTTTCGCTTGTTACCTGGGGTGAGATCTGAGTCAACCGGGGGAGAGGGCAATGCAAACATTGCCGTACGCGGACTACCGGTTGCGGCCGGTGGGGCCAAGTTCCTGCAATTGCAAGAAGATGGCTTGCCCATATTACAGTTTGGCGATATTGCATTCGGCAATGCTGATATTTTTATGCGCCTGGATAACACAGTGCAATCAATCGAGTCCATTCGTGGCGGCTCGGCTTCGACTGCCGCGAGTAACGCGCCGGGTGGCATCATCAACTTTATTTCAAAAACGGGTGAAAGCGAATCGGGCAGCATTGCAACGACTCTGGGTCTTGATTATGACGAATTCAGAACCGACTTTGAATTTGGCACCTATCTGTCCGACACCGTACGATTCCATATCGGCGGATTTATGCGCCAAGGCGAAGGGCCGCGTGATACCGGTTATACCGGCAACAAGGGTGGGCAGGTTAAAGCCAATCTGACCAAAGAATTTGAGTCGGGCTATGTCAGAGTCTACCTCAAGCACCTGGATGACCGCTCAACTGGCTACTTACCTATGCCCATGTATGCCAATGGCGACTCACTGCCGGGATTTGATGCCTTGTCAGATACGCCGCATTCGGTTTTGTTTACCCAAACACAGGGGCTGGGTGCCAACAACGAAGTGCGCCGTGGGGATATGCGTGATGGCATGCATCCTCAGGTAGACAGCGTTGGCGTTGAGGCCAGCTTTGAGCTGAGCAACGACTGGAAAATTGAAAACCGGTTTAGAGTAGCCAAGGTAAAAGGCACGTTTAATGCGCCTTTTCCGGCTGAAGTGGGCAGTGCCCAGTCTATCGCCGAGAGCATCGCCGGTGAGGGGGCGACATTAAAATATGCGAATGGTGCCAGTGCTGGCAGTCAATTCAGCGACGATAATCTGATGCGGATCCATACTTTTGATGTTGAGATGCAGGACTTTGGCTCGCTGGTTAACGACATTAAGCTGACCAAACAGCTGGGCGATACCGCTTTAACCTTTGGCTATTTTGCATCAGAGCAGGCCATTGAAATGTCCTGGTTGTGGAACTCTTATTTGCTGGAGTTAAAAGGGCAGAATGCAGCGCTTTTGGATGTATTTGCAGCTGATGGCACCGCATTTTCTGACAATGGCTTGTACGCATACGGGACACCTGCCTGGGGCAATTGCTGTCAGCGTAATTACAATACGGACTATTCAACCCGCGCGCCTTATCTGGCGGTTTCCTCGCAGGTGGGCGATTTAACCGTTGATGCCAGTGTGCGTTATGACTCAGGTGAAGCCTCGGGCACCTATGCGGGGGCTGTGGTATCGCAGCGGGATGTGAATGCCGATGGCGAGATTTCAAAACCTGAAGAGCAGGTTGCGGGCATAGATTTGGCTAATCCGTCACTCGTTGATTACGACTGGCATTACACCAGCTACTCCCTCGGCGCTAATTATCAGCTCAGCCCAACGCAGGCGGTATTTGGGCGTTTCAGTGAAGGGGCCAGAGCAAATGCAGATCGTCTGTTGTTTGGCAAAGTGAATGCAGACGGCAGTGTGGCAAAGGAAGACGCCATTGACGAAGTAACTCAGCTTGAATTTGGTTTGAAGCAACGGCTTGAAAACGGCAGTGTGTTTGCCACCGCGTTTTATGCGCAAACCGAAGAGCAAAACTTTGAAGCCACCAGCCAGCGCTTTTTTGACCGTGAATATGAAGCGCATGGCATTGAACTTGAAGGGGTGTACTTTGTTGGCTCCTTTGATTTCAGAGGCAGCCTGACCTGGACGGACGCCGAGATCGCCAAAGATGCTCTGTCACCTGAGGTAGTGGGCAACACGCCAAGGCGCCAGGCAGACTTTATTTACTCTTTGATGGCGCGTTACAACATGGCACAAGGCGCGGTGGGTTTAAGCCTGCTTGGCTCAACCGGTGCCTACGCACAGGATAATAACGCGCTGAAATTTGATGGCTACACCCAGGTTAATGCATTTGCCAGCTATGATATGAGCGATGACTTGTCTTTATCGCTCAACGTTAACAACCTGTTTAATGCGGTAGGGATCACTGAAGCAGAAGAAGGCATTATTCCTGACTCGGGTATTATTCGGGCGCGTACCATCAACGGTCGTACCACGTCTATTACAGTCAAATATCAATTTTAATTGTATGCCTGATTAGATAGTCAGCCCCTGGGGCTTAGCGTTTGTATTGCAAAGGCAGCGTCGTTACGCTGCCTTTTATTTGCCCTTGGGTCTATTACTTATAATGTATTTCCTGAAGCCCGTATTTGTTGGCAATTTCAGCAAGGCGACCGTCCAATTGCAGCCTGAGCACGCCCAAGTCTAATGCCAGTGTCAGTTTTTCGCTGTTTTTTAGGCGCGGGGAAAAGGCTATGTAGGCGGGCTCCGGCGGACTGACAGAGCCAACCGACTTTATTTTTTCACTGATCCCAAGTTGCTTTGCCTGATACCAGACAACGGGTCCGGCATCCACGTATGCATCTATACGTTTGCTGATTAACAAATTAAGGCTGCGAGAGACCACATTGTCACCCGACAACAGCGTGATGTAGTTATTGGGCGAGCTACGGTGGGATTTTAGATAGGCATTCAAGAGGTTGCCATAATCGTAGCCTTGTACTGCCCCGAGGCGAATTTTATTCAGTGAATGTTGATTTTTATAGGTCCAGGTGCTGTCCGACAGGGTAAACAAGGTATTTGGGCTCAATTTCAGTATCGGGACTTTTGGGAAGTAAAAGTCTGGTGCATCATCTTTAAAGGCGCCCACAATGGCGTGTACTTTTCCTTCCCGGGTCTGGTGTATGGCCCTGAGCCAGGGCATTTCTATATAGCGAACCTGATAGCCAGAAATGGCCAGTGCCTCGGTGGCGACATCAATCATAAAGCCCTTGTGTTTATCTGTTTCGCCACAATTCACCGGGCACCAGTTATCGCCGGCGATTAGCACCAGTTTGTCGTCGTTTGACAAAACAGCTGTAGAACACAGCAACAGAATGATAAGAAAAACGCGTAGCATATTGGGGAAAATTAGTGGCAATACAGGGAGTCTAGTCAATAAACAGCCGGGCGGCAATGTATTGAATAACGCCTAGGTTGCCAGTTTCTGTGTTGATATTGCTACAGCCACTCATGAAGTAACTGCAAAGTCAGCAGAGCATTGTACTATTATCGCAAAGCACCATTTGTTTTTATAATATCCTGAATTTAATAAATATATTTCCTTACTACCTTAAAGTCATTAATAAATCATCCGCAAGTCAGGTAGTGAGGAGCTGCTTTCGCTAGGTTACCGCTTGTACAAACAGGAGAGGTAACATGATCAAACAAAAGATAGTGACGAGCTTAGTGGTAACCCTACTTATGGGCAGTTTTAGTCAGTTAACAATGGCAAAGTGTACTCAGCCCATAGAGGCTACGCAGGCCGAATTAGAGGGAGGGTACCGGGATGTTACAGAGCTTAAAAGCGCATTTATTGATACAGCGCCAAAGCGAAAAAACGACGGCTTGGCTGTCGGCGTGGCCGGTATTGATGGTGGTAATCGGGCGCTGTTAATAAAATTGGCACAAGAAATAGAAAACAACATGCATGGGCAGTTTGACAGCTTACTTATCGCCCACAAAGGCAAGCTGGTGTTTGAGTCCTATTATTCCCGTGGCCGCATCAACCTGCCACATTATCAGGCATCCGCAACCAAAGTGTACACCAGCATGGCACTTGGCAGGGCCATTCAGCTGGGTTATCTGAGCATGGCAGATCTAGACAAACCTGTGGTGAGTTTTTTAAAGGGTCTGGATACCAGCAAGCTGACAACAGGCAGTGATAAAATCACGCTCAATCTGGCCCTGACCATGCGCTCAGGTATTCGACTGAGTGACGAGCAAAAGAAGGGATTGCAACAAATATCTGAACAGCTAAAAGGTCAGCAACATGCTCAGGCGTTGCTGGAGCGCAGTGCTCCCATCAGTGCACAAACGCAAACATTTAAATATCAGGATGACCCGATGCTGATCATGCATGTGATTGATGCCGTGGTGCCCGGATCCGCGGAAGCGTTTATCAAGCAAGAGCTGCTAGATAAGCTGGGGATCAAACAATATCGTTGGCAAACCGCTGATAACGGCCTTCCTGAAGCAGGCTGGCGGGTCAACATGACATCCCGTGATATGCTCAAGTGGGGCACATTAGCCAGCAACAAAGGTATGTGGCAGGGTGAACGGTTGATCCCGCAAGGTTACATCGCAAAAGCAATCAGCCCACAACTTTACACTGGGGATGAAGACATATTTGGGGGTGGTAAAGACGTATCTAAACAGGGCTATGGTTATTACTGGTGGAACGCTGAGCTTCAATCAGGAGAGAAGCGTTTCTATAGTGTGTCTGCCCAAGGGGGAGGTGGTCAGTATATTATTTTGGTCGAAGAACTCGGCTTGGTGGTTGTGGTGACTGCCAATCGAAGGGAAAACAGCACTCTGCAATTAATGGCAGAACGGGTGTTGCCTGCCTTTATGTAGCAGTCAATGGAGAATACCTGTCAAAGGGCTATTCTCCTTTGTAAAACAATTGATTGGTATTGAGCGAGTATTGGCATAGGATCGTCATACATTCATCTCACAAAGAAATTGACATGCGTAAAACTGTTGTTGTTGCCATTAGCGGCGCTTCAGGAAGTGGAAAAACGTCGCTGGTAAATATGCTTGCTGCGCGTTTCGGATGTCCCAGCGTAATGTTTGATGACTATGTCGATGCTCAGAGCTATCCGCAGAATTTGCGACAATGGCACGCAGACGGGGCGGATGTATCAAAAATTAAAACGCCAGCCATGAAAGAAGCGCTTGAAAAATGTATCGCAGCTAGGCCCGTATATCTGTTTGTTGAAGAGCCATTTGGCAAAGCGCGTGCCAGCATCGCGTCATTGATAGATTATGTGGTGCTGCTTGATCTGCCATTGGCGCAGTGTTTATCTCGTGTGATCAACAGGCATTTTGTGCTCAGGCAGTCGGATGCACCCAATGCACTTCAAGACTATCTGATAAAATATCAGGATCATTTAAAAGAAATTTATGCAGACACGGTCAGTATGGCCCGTTGCAAGTGCGATTTGAGCATTACACAGGACCTGCCGGTTGAGGTCTGCGCTGACAAAGTAGTTGACTGGCTGCAGTCGCTACAGGAATAAGGTATAGATAGTGAAGGTATTGGTAACGGGCTCTGCGGGCAGAGTTGGACGCGCCATCTACATTAAACTCATGCATGAGCACCAGGTGGTTGGGTTAGATAAAACACCTTGTTCCACTGCAGATTTTGTTGGTGATATTAGAGATAGCGAGCTTTTAAGCCGCGCGCTTGACGGGGTAGAGGCGATAGTCCATACGGCAGCGTTACATGCACCGCATGTCGGGCTTGTTGATGACGATGCGTTTCAAAGCATCAATGTCGATGCAACGGAGCAACTGGCATTGGCTGGTGTAAAAGCAGGTATAAAGCACTTTGTGTTTACCAGCACGACTGCCTTGTACGGTCATGCCTCTACACCTTCAGGACGAGCTGGCTGGATCACAGAGCATACTCAGCCACAGCCTAAATCGGTTTATCACCGCAGTAAAATATTGGCAGAACAAGTATTACAAACTATCTCGACAGAACACAGTTTGCCGGTAACGGTATTACAGATGTCCCGATGTTTTCCTGAGCCTGCTGATCTGATGGCTGTTTACAGGCTGACACGTAGTATCGACGCCCGGGATGTTGCCAATGCACACCTGTGTGCTATCAAAAAACGCCTGCCAGGCTTTACGCGCTTTATTATTTCTGGCGCAACGCCCTTTTGTCGTGACGATCAAACGCGCCTGTTTTTGCAAGCCAGCAAGGTGATTGCTGAAAAATGTCCGCAACTTGTGTCGGCATTCGAACAACGTGGCTGGACCCTGCCTGATTCTCTGGATAGGGTCTATGACTCTTCAGCAGCGCAACAACAGCTGAACTGGCAGCCAGACTATGGGTATGAGCACGTTTTGCAGATGCTCGATACGCAAAGCGCAGAAGTATTACCCGTATTAAAACGCCAGGGATAACCGTTGGCGTTGTCTGTATCTTTGTTGATAATTTTTGCTTAATCTTTGTTCAGCTCAGCCGATAACAAACCACATGGATGGGAGCGGAGGAGCTATGAAAATTGAAAATGCACAAGTTAATATGAGTAATAAACATGAAGGTCAAACCCATGTTTATGAAAAGCGGACTGAAATTACACCGGCGTCGACGTCGCAAAGCGATAACCCGGCACTGTCTGACAATGGGGGTCAGGCGTTGCAAGAGGAAGTTGCTGAGGTAGATAGCAGCGCCACTGAGCTGGATATGCAAACCAGTGCCAGAATGTATATCCTGAAATTACTGGTAGAGAAACTCTCCGGCAGTGAAGTGCAGTGGTACGACGCTGTGGTCGGTAAAGACATATCACAGGCAGAAATGTCACAGGCAGAAATGTCACAGGCAGAAATGTCTGAGCTGGTGTCTGAGGCAGAAGAAACACCGCCCACCGAGGTGTTGGTTGAACGGCTAATGCACGAGAGCCAGTCCAATGTCTTTAAAGCCGACGGACAGATCCGTCTGGAAAACGGTCAGCAGATCAGCTTTGCCTTTAAGTCTGTTTTTGAACAATCCCACACCAGCTATGAGCGCATCATAGAAAACGTCAACATGAAAGATCCCCTGATCATTAGTTTTACCAACCGGGCTGTTGAGCTTGACACTGAGCGTATGGATTTTGACATTGATGCTGACGGTCAGACCGATAATTTTGCTCAGCTCAAAAAAGGTTATGGTTATTTGGCACTGGATCTCAATCAAAACAACCGGATAGACGACGGCAAAGAGTTGTTTGGCGCGCTCAGTGGTAATGGTTTCGCCGACCTGGCTCAGTATGATGATGACGGTAACGGCTTTATTGATGAAAATGACGCCATCTTTGACAGCCTTAAAGTTTGGGTTAAAAACAAAGATCAGGATCAGCTCGTGTCACTCAGTGAAGCCAACATAGGTGCCATTGCTTTGCAAAATGCAGACACACCTATGAACATCAGAGCAGACGGGCAGTTACAGGGCGCAATTCGAAAATCGGGTTTTTATCTTGATGAGAACGGAAAACCTGGCCTTGTTCAGCAGGTTGATTATGTGGTTTAAAGATACAACCTGATGTCAGTAAGACAGACGTTCATTCTTTCGCTAAGATGCAAATAGTTCAGGGACTCTTTGCATTGAGGGCCTCAACTTTCTTAAAAGATACTCAGGGAGCGAAAATGCACGCCTTAAGGTTCAAAGATTGCTTAACACCAAGACCAATGCCTGCAGGGGTCGATGTGCTGTGTAAGCTTCAGCACTTTGCAATCATTACATATGCCGTTGATCCTTGCAGGTTTGAGGGGGTATTTCCGGCGCGTTTTGCGCTTGACACGGTTGTTATTGATGGCAAAGAGAAAGGGCTTATTTCTGTTGTACCATTTGTGGACGTAGACTTTACCTCTGCCGTTTACCCTTTTCCCAAATTCACCATGGGCCAGACAAACTACCGTATTTATATCATTGACAAAAAAACCGGTGAACGCTGTGTCTGGTTTCTTGGCACCACACTGGATTCCTGGACGCGAATTGTACCCAGCACTGTGTGGAAGCTGCCCTGGTACGATGGCAAAGTTGTGTTTGATTGCGACTATGATGAGTTACAGGGTTTTTACCGCCGATATAAAATGCTTACTAAAGCAAACTGGGCTCCTGCAAGCGTTGAGCTGGTGCAGGAAAAAGGGGCTACAATTGAGCTGCCAGGGTTCCCGGACACAGAAACTGGACTTGTATATCTCACTCACCCCTTAGCGGGCTTTTATTATCGTCGGGATGGCCGTTTGGGCACCTACAGAGTGTGGCATAAACAACTGGCGGTATCCTGTGCACGTCTAAAGTCCGCAAATTTTGGTTTGCTATCCCGCCTGGGGCTGGTTTCTGAACAAGAACAACAACAGGCACACAGTGTTTTAGTCGAGCCAATCAATGAGTTTACAATTTATCTTCCGCCAACTGTGCTGGAAAACTGCTCAAAAGAGGTATAGTGACTATGGTTAAGTGACCTCAAGTGAGAAAGTAATGCAGTTTTTATATGTAATGGATCCTATGTGTGGCTGGTGCTATGGTTTTCAGCCAGAGTTAGAGTTGTTTTTGTCCAACCGCCCCGGGGCCGAGATTAGTTGGGTTATGGGAGGCCTGGCACCTGACACAACCGAGCCGATGGATCCGGCGCTCAGAGACACCATTGCTTCTTACTGGCGGCAAATAGAGCGCAAAACCCAGGTGGTGTTTAATCATGACTTTTGGCAGCTCAATACCCCAGTGCGTGCGACTTATCAGGCTTGTCGCGCCGTGATTGCAGCACAAAGCATACGGGAAAACAGTGCTGTGGACATGGTAAAAGCCATTCAACGAGCTTACTATCAGCTTGCTCAAAACCCCTCTTTGGATGACACACTGATAGCGTGCGCAGAATCTATCGGGCTGGATGGACCCAGGTTTCAGAAAGTACTGGGCAGTGCTCAGGCCCAAGCCCAACTCAACCAGCATCTGGATTTGACACGTCGTTTAAGGGTTTCTGGTTTTCCTGCGATGTTTTATGTCAACGGACAGGGTGAAGCTTACCCACTGACATTAGGGTTTTGCAGCGCGACAGAACTTGAGCAGCGCTTTGGCCAACTGTGAGCAGCGCTTTGGCCAACTGCCAACTGAATGAGTTGTAATCTATCCTTACAAAATGAAACGGCTAATAAACAACATATAAACTGCTATTTGCTAGATTAATCCGCAAGTCTCTGCATATCTGACAACTGTTAGAAATAAGGATTAATACATTGAAAATTAGCAGTTCTATTCTCTTTACAATCGGTTTGTTTAGCTCGTTAGCCAACGCCATCGTTATTCGACACGATGTCCCGCAGCAGCACTATGATGCCTCGTTATCCGACTTTGTGCCATTGGCAACCCTGTATAACATTGGTGTCCATGGCACTTTGATAGCGCCCGACTGGGTACTGACAGCAGCCCACACCGTGTTTTGTATGAACCCTGGACAATTGATAAAAGTAGGGAATGAACTCGTTAAAGTATCACAGCGTTTTAGTTACCCCGAATATCGATTGGGCAAACAACACGACATTGCGTTGCTCAGGCTTTCTCAGCCAGTGACCAGTGTGAAACCCGCTGAAGTTTACAATATGCAGGACGAACAAGGTCAGGTGGTTTGGTTTATTGGGGCGGGTGGTTTCGGTACCGGTGATCAGGGAGAAACCGTCAACTATAAGGACAACAAAGGGAAGTTAAGAAAAGCGCAAAATAGAATCGTCAACGTAACAGACTCCGATATTGTCTTTAAATTTGAAAAAGGGAGCAAAGGAGAAGCGTTGGAGGGTGTCTCTGGTAATGGTGATAGCGGAGGACCTGCCTATATCAAACAAGACGGGCGCTTAGTATTACTCGGTGTGAGTTCACGGACCGACTCCTGGTTTTACGATGTCGGAGAATATGGCGTTACTGAGCTATATACCCGAGTTTCGTCTTATCAGAGCTGGATTGAGCAAGTGATCGGCGCGCAAAGCGATGCTGCCAGGCGTCAATTAGCCAGTCTGGATCCCTTTTTGCACGAAAACATGGAAGAGAAAAAGATGGATGCATTGTGCAGCTCACTGTCTTTTGAAAAGTGAGCTGGCCAAAAAATAAGGCATTTTTCCATTACTGAGGCTTTGCACTGCGAACACAGTGTCAGGTGACCTTCGCTGAACATCATAGCATTGAGCAAGGTTCAGAGAAGGCCACCTCAGCTGTACTAGCTCAGTGCTTGCTGGAGTTGCTGCATATAACGGTCGCCGTCAACCACATTGCCAAAAGCGATAACACGTTTCGATTGTGTATCGACAAAAACAGGTTGTTCTTTTTTACCGCTATCCATAATGATGTTCAGTGACATCGACAGTTCTTTAGGCGGACTTTGTGAATGTAAATCCTTAGATTTATCCATATAGAGCACACATCCTTCCTCTAATACAAAGTCGCCATTGAAATGAATATCAATTTCTTCGCCTTCTTCGTAGTCACTGCCTTTGTGTTGATACTCGTACATGTGCGTTGTGTAGCCACTGCCGCTCAGCCCTAGCGTTAATAGCTCGAAATTGTGGTCATGACATAAACCGTATGCGAACAGGTTTGCATCATCTTTAGTGTAATCATTGTCTGCTCTTGGCTCCCATACAACGGCACGGAGCATCAAGGTATCGTCTTTGTAAAGTACAAAAGAGTTTTTACCGTATGAATTGGCCTCGGGGTGCTGAAGTGATTGCATGATGCCATCAAGCACATCGGGAATATTCGCTCTCAGTCCCATCAGCTGATCTACCAGGCCGGGTGTGTCACACAGTCTTTGACCTTCTTTTACATTATTTTTAATGAACGCCATCAATCCTGCAATGGAATTGGGAGCAACGGTTTTTGGTGAGTAAAATTCCATAGGATTAACACGCCTCTTCAAATTCTGTTAACTGATCCAGTGTTGCTTTCGCTTGTGCTCTGATGATTTGGCAGGGGTCCTCTAAGAACTCAATTAAAATACTTTTTGCCAGCTGGTGATCCACCTTGAACAGTTCCACCAGAGCTTGCCAGCGAATGGCATTTATTTTGTGTTTTGTGAGCGTACTCAGGTACGGGGCGCCCGTTGCACCAAATTGAGGTAGAAATCCAATTAGGACCTTGTGTCTTTCCAGATTTTGAGTACCAGAGTAACTGGCGATTTTATTACCGGTTGCAATTTCATATTGCGGGCATACGTCTCGCGAGACTGATTTATTGTGCAGGGCAACGACGACTTTTTCTTGTTGTCCATGAAAGACGTAAGCGTGATCTTTTGCCAGTATTTTCAGATTCTTAGTCTTAGTAAGGTTATTTTCACCGGATAGTGCAAGTACACCATTGGTCTCCGGATAGACGCCCACTGCGTAATGATGATCTGAGATAACACAGTATAAAGACTCGGATGAAAACGTGTTCGCTACACCACTTTGAGTTGCAAAAGCATCCAAAGTAATCAGCATTAGCCAAGTATCATCTTCGTATAGCGTAATACCTTTGCGGCTAATATCACCCAAATAAGTGTTATCTTTGCACAAAGCCATGCGCTCAATTTGTGTTTTGAATTGCTGTTTTTGCACATAGTCAAAGAATGCGTTTTCGAGATCTTCAACTGAGCTGTTTGTTGATAACATACTCATAAAGTTATCAGTCATCATATGCCGTCCTTTTATATTGCCGTATACGAAATTGTTACGTGAGAAGAGGTGAAGTAGCGATACCACTGCTACTTCGACCTATCTATAACGCTATCTACTTACTTGATACCGATAAATTCAGGAGGAAGTGAAGTACCATAGCCGCCAGCGATTTCTTTCAGGTTAAGTTCGTCGATTGTTTTTGGTGTAAATGTTTTAGTGTTATTCATTGTTATATCCTTCAGTTAAAGCTTGGTGTTGTTGATTTTTCTGAGTAACTGATGAAAGTCATTCGGTCAAATGTAGAGCCACCAGAAAAGTCGATTAGTTGTAGTACGTCTATTTACTTGATACCGATAAATTCAGGTGGAATGGAAGTGCCATAACCGCCAGCGATTTCTTTCAGATTAAGTTCGTCGATTGTTTTTGGTGTAAATGCTTTAGTGTTTTTCATTGTTATATCCCTTAATTAAAATTTAATGTTCTCGATTGGCTCTTGGTAACCAATGAAAATTGGTCGGTCAAACGCATAACCGCCAGAAACATCTTTTAGTTGCAGTTGTTCGATTGTTTTTGGTGTAAATGCTTTAGTGTTTTTCATTGTTATATCCCTTAATTAAAATTTAATGTTTTCGATTGGCTCTTGATAGCCGATGAAAATTGGTCGGTCAAATGCGTAGCCGCCAGAAACATCTTTTAGCTGTAGTTGTTCGATTGTTTTTGGTGAAAATGTTTTAGCGTTTTTCATTGTTAAATCCTTTAATTAAAATTTAATGTTCTCGATTGGCTCTTGGTAGCCGATGAAAATTGGTCGATCAATACCTGCACCTGTTACGGCTTCTTTAAGTTGCAACTCGTCAATAATTTCAGGGTTGAAGGGGTTAGGTTTATTCATGTTGGTAAGCCTCCTGGTTAAGCCATGCCAATAAAGATCGGTGGCTCAAAAATGCCTCCACCGTTAACGGCTGATTTAACTTCTAGCTCTTCAATAACTTGTGGTGAAAATGTTTTGCTTTTTTTCATGGTGTTAATCCTGTTTGAATCTTAAATCAATGAGGGACTATCTAATTAGTACCCTCGTTATACCTTTCTATTATTTTTAGTCTTCCGGAAAGGTAGGGACTATTTCAGGTGGAAGCTCACCGCCTGAAACGGTGCGTATACAGTCATTGGTCATTGCTTTCATAATTTTTATACCTTTAAGTTTTTAATTTATGAGCCAGGTAGACGTTATCTTTAGTGACGTCCTTCCTAGCCGACGCCACACAGAATGGATGAAAATTTTGGCAAATGCAAAATTCGCCGAAATTGTGAAATATCCATAAAATACATAAACTTAAGCTTGTTCATTATAAGCGGGTAACAACTAGGTTGTTTGGTTATATTGCTTGCATAAATAATGCTTAAAAAATGTATGGGGAAAGATTGGTGAAGATAACCTTTCAGTATGATGAACAATTGGTGCAGAAGAAGGGATTGGTTGCTCTTTAACTTTCGAATTTAAATCTCTATGCCTTTTTCATCTTTAGTGCATGTTTTTATATTTGAAATTAGTTAGTGGGAGAATGAGAATATTTTTAAATTTACTCGAGAATGAACTCTTGAATTTTGGATTTTAAGGGTTTAGTGCTGTGAAGCCAAAAGAAGAAGGTGATTTAACCATTTCAAGGTATCATTTGAGAAAATGATAAATTAGAACGAAGTTTTAAGTATTTTAACCCCAGGATTTTGACTTGTTAGATGATAGGGCTTAGTGATTTTCCAACTCTAGCTTAAGTGAGCTATCAGATGAAATTTATCGCATATACCAGGTTGAAACTAGAGCGATTTACCTATGCTCTCTGGATAAGTGCAGGTAGTTATTTTAATTTCAGAACTCACTTTAGGCAGATAGTGTAATGTGCTAGGAAATAACTTTATCATGAGAACACAAGCTCGGGTTACCAATTCCTTTGAATTATTAAAGCAGGATAAGTCTTCCAAGAAGGAAGCGCTTGGTATTATAAATGGTATCTTTTATTTTTTGGTCAATCCTTTTTTATGGTGGTTTTTATGGCGAGCCTGCAAAGCCATGCTTTAAAAAAGCTGGCGATGCTAACTTTATTTCTTACAAAGAATGACTAAAAAAAAGGTTTTTAGCTATATTGAACGTGATAAACCACGTTGCTTTCTACTTTACCATTTTGAAAAATAAGCATTATCAGGTGGAGAACACCCTCCGAGAAAAAACAGCTGTTAGAGAGATGTACTAAATCAGTTTATTGGTGAGAATGTGTATTTCAGAGCTTTTCATAGCAACGTTGGAACAGCGACACCTCTTTGAAATCAATGTCTTTGGTGATGGTTTTTCCGATGGCTCAGATCAGATGTTCAATTTACAAGTAAACTATGAAGGGTGCAAAGGCGAGCAAAGCCAAGATAAATTAAGCGGTCATCCCTGATGAGATAGTGGCACCACATCTTTCAACCTGGATTGGTTATAAAGCATGTGATGCCGAAAGCGTTAGCAATAAGACCTAAATGCCCTCAGCAGAGGGCGTTATTTGTCACATTCAAGTGCAGGCAATTTAATGTCCACCCATACCAGGCGGTGATCTGATGATGATGCTCTGTCTGCCACCAGCTCTGCGCCAGTCTCGTTGCTTGCAGGCCAGAACACGCCGCTGTCGGTAACGGCAAGGTCTGCAGAGGGCAGGACATAGTCTGCTCGCATACCCCAGTGTGCAGTGTGTGTAGCACCATGCTTGTTTTCGGGCTTATTCAGTAGTCCACCTTGCGACGTTGGTGCCGGGTAGTCATTGACACGGGGGTGTTTAAGTAGCTGGTCAATGGCGCCCGGATACGCATCACCATCAACCGAGCTGGCGTTCAGGTCGCCCAGGATGACAAATGACGCATCATTAAATCCCCCTGTTTGTCCTTTGTCGTCATATAGGTAGTCGTTACCCGTGGCGCTGATATAATCTTTCCATAACCTCAGCTCATCATGATTACGCTTGCCGTTTCTGTCTTCCGGACCGTCAAACACTGGTGGTGTCGGATGGCTGGCCAGCACATTGATTTGCTTGTTACAGATCTGAACCGGGATGTCCCAATGGGATTTTGACGACAAGCGCATGGCGGATACCTCTTGTGCAGAATACCAGCTGCTGCCATCTGGCTGGGTCGGCATTAGGTTGCCAGGCATGTCTTTCCATAAAAAGTGCTGAAATGTTCTTACCTGCCCCTGTTTGATAGGGTATCTGGACAACAAGACCATGCCATACTGACCCGGATACTTGCCAAACCCATAATGCGTCAGACGAGTATTATCGCCGGAAAAAGGGGTTTCTACACCGGTATTAACCGGTGCCAGATACATATAAGGATACTCTATGGGGTCAAAGCCATTTTGAGACACTTCAAGGTAGTCTCGCTTGAACAGGTTAATGCCTTGCTCCGGGTCTTCTATATAATCAAACTCGTTCAGCAGGATAATATCCGGGCGGGTGCGTTGAATGATCTGGGCAATATTGTTGATCTGGCTGAACTCTGCGCTTTGCAGGGCAAAGGTTAATGCATTACCCGATTGGGCAGTATGCTTAGCCATATCATAGTTGGTGGCTTCCATACTGACATTAAACGTGGCCACTCTCAGAGTATGATGACTTGTTGGTTGTGAGTCTGAGGACACTTTGGTTGACGTGCTCTGACAGCCAGAATTTAAAACGCCGGCGGCCAGTGCTAAAGGTAAGAAAATCGCTTTCATTGTTAGCCTGATACAAAGTAATACTCGCTTTACTATACCGTTTTTTTGCAGAAAAATGTGTTAACATTTCGTTGTGAGTTTGATTCTAAGTCTAGGTTAAATAAGGAGCTTGCCTGTGTATTTTGTAATTCGCTCAGGACACCCGGGGAGGGGCCTGAGCGGGTTGGCCTTACCCTCAGAGCTTGGCTTTATTCACCATGGCTTCTATGTGTTCAAGTGCAATCCAGGGATCTGTCTCATCAAACAGGTGAGAAGCGTATTTCATGGTAACCGCCTGCGTATTGTTGTTGAGCTTAGCCAGTTTCTTTTGTGAGTCGTTCCAGGTCTGTGTGTAGACATCAATATCAGCGTAACTCATTTTGGTTTGTCTGATGGTTACATGAGGGATGCCGCGCGATAATACGCTAACAGGCAGATCATCTTTAATTTTATAAAGCGCAGAATGGCTGGATGCCTCGGCAAAGTCCTCAAACGAGTTATGCTCACGCTCCCAGTTGATGATCATTTCCATCGTGCCCCAACCGGGTTTTGACATATTTGATTTCATGGCGTCGAACCAGGATTCATGGGCCGTGTCTATCAGCACCATCCCTTTCACTTTGTCAGGGTATTTGCTGGCGTAGGCACGGGCGACAAAACCGCCAAAAGAATGCGGCACCAGCACCAGAGACTCGACTTTCAGGTGCTCAATCAGGCCGGCAAGTTCATCGCGCAGCTCAACCATGGTTCTGACTTTGGGGTTCTCATACTGGCTTTTGCCATAACCGGCGCGGTCGTAAAAGCACAACCGGTAACCTTCAGGGTTGGCATTGTGCAAGGTATTTTTATAGGTGGTATGGGCATCAAGCCCCATACCTGCAACCAGCAGCGCCGTTACTTTACCTTCTCCCTCACAGGCATAGGCCAGCTTCTTTCCCCCGATTTCAGTATATTGGTAATTATGAGCATCCTGCGATTGGCCTGCCTGGCCTGCAAATGCGGTGCCCAGCAGCACGACAGTGGCGAGTTTATTCATAGTGCAAGTTCCTGTTGTTGATTGTTTATTATTTGATTCACCACAGCTAGCTTAGCGCGGTTGTTATTGAACTTTCAATAAAAACTGAAACTTAATCGCTGAACTTTTTCTTTTTCTGGTTCGTAAAAGGTCGCATATATCCGAATCCAACAGGGCTGCGTGTGAAAAAAACACTCTACTGGTTTACTCAAGATCTCAGGCTGGATGACAATCTGGCACTGGATTTTGCCGCTCACAACAGTGATGCGCTGACGTTTGTGTATGTGATAAACCCAAAGTATCGCACTCAGACCAACCATCACTGTAAATTACTTGGCGACAGACAGGCGGCATTCATTGCGGATTCACTGATGACGCTGGACAGCCAACTCACAGCCTGTGGCCACAAACTGTTGGTACTGGAGGGGGAGCCCAATCACCTGTTGCCGGAATTAGTTGCGAAGTATCAGATAAATCAAGTGATCTGTGCCGAACCCGTCGGATTTTATGAACGAGCGATATTGCAGCAGACGCGTCGGGCACTGGGCGCAGTTCCTGTGCATAGCTTTTGGCAGCATACCTTATTCGACCAGGCACAAATTCAGACACTCAACAGTGATTTAGGCAGCTTTACTCAGTTCCGTAAGCGCGTTGAAAAGGCACCTTTGTCGGTGGTCACTGCGTGCCGTTTTGATTCAAACAAAATGCCGGCTCCATTAGGCATCGACAGTAGCGCTGGCGTAGCGCTTGAGCAGTGGCAAGCACAACTCCAGTCAAATTTGTCAGAAACCCGCGTACCGCTGGACTTTCCAGCCGGTGAAGAAGCCGCTCAGGCCCATCTTAAGGACTATTTTGAGAGTGGCGTGGCACGCAGATATAAAGAGACCCGCAATGAACTGGATGGCTGGCTGAATTCAACCAAAATGAGTCCTTATCTGGCGCTGGGTAATTTGTCACCCCGCCAGATTTGGTGGGCGACAGACACCTTTGAGCGCCAAGTAGAGGCCAATGAGTCGACCTACTGGATCAAGTTTGAGCTGCTGTGGCGTGAATATTTTCAGTGGCTGAGTCTCAAGCTTGGTGCAAAGCTCTATCGTTTTCAGGGGCTGGCTCAGTCGAAACCTTTAACCACCTTTATGCCCGAGCGCTTTGTGCGCTGGTGCGAGGGCAACACGCCCGCATCTTTGGTTAACGCACTGATGAACCAGCTCAACGAAACCGGCTACATGTCAAACCGCGGCCGCCAGATTGTCGCCAGTTATTTTGTTCACGAACTGGGGCTGGACTGGCGCTATGGCGCAGCTTATTTCCAGCAACAACTGCTTGATTTTGACGTCGCCTCAAACTGGGGTAACTGGCAGTATATCGCCGGTGTAGGCGTTGATCCCCGCGGTGGTCGTCACTTTAATATTGAAAAACAGGCACAGTTGTACGACCCACAAGGCGTATTCGTGGCTAAGTGGCGGGGTAAACAGGGCATAACCACTGTGGATAGTGTGGATGCAGCTGACTGGCCGATGCCTGCTGAGGCTGATGTATGAGTGTCGCGCTGGTCTGGCTTAAGCGCGATTTAAGGTTGTCTGATCACGAGCCTTTGTGTCGGGCAGTGGCCAGTGGTCACCCCGTGTTATTGTTATACTGCTTTGAGCCTATGCTGCTGGAAGACCCGCATTATTCGCCGCGTCACTGGCAGTTTGTTTTACAGTCGCTGCAGGACATTCAGGCACGCGTGCCACACGCGGCATTGTGGGTGTGTGAGCAAAGTGCACTGCAAACCCTGCAGCAGATCCATGCTGATCACCAGATTGCCGGGCTTTATTCTCATCAGGAAATTGGCCTGGCGAATACATTTGAGCGGGATAAGGCCGTTGCTGCCTGGTGCCGCGAAGAGGGGATCGACTGGCTGGAGTCGCGCAGCGGTGCGGTCCAGCGTGGCTTAAGACAAAGGCAAAGCTGGGATAAACAATGGCAAAAAACCATGCGCTCAATCTGCGCGACGCCAGATCTGTCGCAGGTGAACTGGTTCACAACAGGTAAGTCCATTGGTCAGCTTCATGATATTCAGCAACGCTTTAGTGCACCGCCGGGGAATTATCAGCCGGGCGGAGAGTCGCAGGCGCAGCGGGTACTGGACGAGTTTTATCAGGGGCGGGGCAAAGGGTATTCGTATAGTCTTTCAAGTCCACTGCTCAGTCAGCAGGCCTGCTCGCGTATGTCTGCCTATCTGGCGTGGGGCAACATCAGTTTGCGTCAGGTGTACCAGAGTGTGCTGGCCCACTGGCAAATGGTTGGCTGGCGCCGCACTCTGGTGGCCTTTTCTTCCCGGCTGCACTGGCATTGTCACTTTATCCAGAAGTTTGAAAGTGAATGCGAGATGCAGTTCAGACACATTAACCGTGGCTATGAGCAGCTGCCGCGCTGCACCGGCGAAGAGGCGCAGCGCAGGTTGCACGCCTGGGAAACGGGTAACACCGGGATCCCCATTGTAGATGCCTGCATGAAGTGTCTGATTGAAACTGGTTATATTAACTTTCGTATGCGCGCCATGCTGGTGAGCTTTTTATGCCACCACCTTGAGCTTGACTGGCGCGCCGGGGTTGCGCACCTGGCTCGTCTGTTTCTGGATTTCGAGCCTGGCATTCATTACAGCCAGTTTCAAATGCAAGCAGGCGTGACGGGCATTAACACCATTCGTATTTATAATCCTGTTAAGCAGGGGGAAGAAAAAGACCCCGATGGCGAATTTGTGAAAACCTGGCTGCCTGCGCTCAGAGATATTCCTCCGCCGCTGGTCCATCAGCCCTGGGCACTTTCGCCAATGGAGCAGCTGATGTACGGCATTGAACTAGGCAAAGACTACCCCGAGCCGATTGTTGATTTAAAGCTAAGCTATAAAGCAGCCCAGGAATTGCTGTGGCAGTGGCGCAAGAAACCTCAGGTAAAAAAAGAGGCGCAGCGGATCTTAAAACGGCACGTACGGCCAAGTTAAAAGCTGGATGAGAGAATGAAAAAATCACAGTTACCGCAAAAAACCTGTCCAGTCTGCCTGCGTCCCTTTTCCTGGCGCAAGAAATGGCAACGGGACTGGCCCAATGTTAAGTATTGCTCCAAACGCTGTGCAGGCAGCAAGTCAACGCAAAGAGAACCTCATGAGTAAGCAACTGAGATTAATCCTGGGCGATCAGCTTAATGCTGGTCACACCTGGTACAAAGAAAAATCCGACGATGTGCTGTATGTGGTGGCCGAGCTGCATCAGGAAGCCAGTTACACACGCCACCATGTTCAAAAGGTGTGTGCGTTTTTCGCTGCAATGCAAGCCTTTGCGCAGGCGCTTGAGTCGGCCGGGCACCGGGTACTTCACCTGACGCTGGATGATACTCAGGATTTTGCCTCTCTCCCTGAACTACTGACGCATCTGTTTAGCGAGCACAACATCAGTCATTTTGCCTATCAGCTCCCTGACGAATATAGGTTGCGCACGCAACTGGCACAGTTCTGTGAGTCGCTTTCAGTCACATCAAGTGTGTATGACACTGAGCATTTTTATCTCGCCGACGAACAGCTAAGTCGTTACTTCAAGCGCGACAAGCGTCATCGCCTGGAGCACTTTTATCGCAAAATGCGCAGCGAATTTAATGTGTTGATGGTTGATGGTGAACCGCAAGGGGGCCAGTGGAACTTCGACAGCGATAACCGCAACAAACTCAAAGCGGCGGATCTTGCCGATATCCCCGAGCCACTGGTGTTCGCTAACGATGTCACTGACATTTTAGCGCGACTGGAACGCCACCAGATCAAAACCATAGGTCAGGCAGATAAGCAGTTATTGTGGCCCGTTAATCGGGTTCAGGCAAAAGACTTGCTGACGTTTTTTTGCCAACATTGTTTGCCGTCTTTCGGTCGATTTCAGGATGCCATGACGGGCAAGCTAATAGAGCTGGGTGAAGACCGGGGCTGGAGCTTGTATCACTCCCGCCTGTCTTTTGCGATTAATGCCAAAATGCTCAGCCCAAAAATGGTGATCGATGCGGCCATTGCGGCCTTCGAGCAGTCTCAGGGGACCATCAGCCTGGCTCAAATCGAAGGCTTTGTCCGTCAGATCATTGGCTGGCGTGAGTTTGTGCGGGGGATTTATTGGGCCAATATGCCTCAGTATGCACAGCTCAATCATTTGCAGGCCAAGCGTGCTCTGCCATCCTGGTTCTGGAACGGTGAGACCAAAATGCGCTGTCTCAGTCATGCTATCACCCAATCGCTGACCTATGCCTATGCGCATCATATCCAGCGCCTGATGGTCACTGGCAACTTCTGTCTGGTGGCTGGCATTGCCCCGGATGAGGTGGATGACTGGTATCTGGGCATTTATATCGACGCCATCGAATGGGTTGAAATGCCAAACACCCGGGGCATGAGCCAGTTTGCCGATGGCGGTATTGTTGGCTCTAAAGCCTATGCGGCCAGTGGCAACTACATTAAAAAAATGAGCGACTATTGCGGCGATTGCGCCTACAAGGTGACAGAAACTGTCACTGACTCTGCCTGTCCGCTCAATGCCTTGTACTGGCACTTTATGCAGCAACACCATGCACAGTTTGCCAGTAACCCGCGCACCAAAATGGTATACAGCAACTGGCTGAAAAAGTCAGACGAAGACAAACAAGCCGTGCTCGAGCGCGCCAGGCAGGTGCTCGAGAATATTGAACAGCTATAACACTGACGTCCCAAAAGAGGACTCAGTGCAGTAAAAACAGTGATAAATGAGGAAGGTATACAGATGATCAAACAGCTCAACCGGGAAGACATAGCCAATATGCAGGAGCGAGAAAGGGCACGGCTGATCAACAGCTTGTCGGGGTTTAAAAGTGCTAACCTGGTGGGGACTCAAGATGCGCAGGGCAACCCAAATCTGGCGATTGTCAGCTCGGTATTTCATATCGGGGCCAACCCGCCGCTGATAGGCATGATCATTCGCCCCGATACGGTAACAAGAGATACTTTAAGTAATCTTAAAGCCACCGGTTTTTATACGCTGAATCATGTGAATGCGGATATCTGGCAACAAGCGCATCAGACTTCAGCGCGCTATGCGCCTGGCATCTCAGAATTTGCGCAAGTCGGGCTGGAGGTTCAGCATGAAGCGGGTATTGCGGCCCCTTATGTCGCGCAAAGCCAGCTTAAGTTTGCGCTGGCGTTGCGTGAAGTGCAAAAGCTGGAGATCAATGGCACTATTTTGGTGATTGGCGAAGTGATGGACATCCAGCTGCCGCAACAGAGCATCAAGGCCGATGGATATATTGACATTGAGTCTCTCAACACGGTCGCTATATCCGGGCTCGACAGTTATCATAAAACCCAAAGACTGGGCCGTTTGAGTTATGCAAAGCCTGAAAAGCCGCCCAGGGCGCTGAGTCTGGACGGCGAATAGGCACCACAAAAAGGAGCATTAAGCGCAAGGTGACAACCGTTTCACATAAGTTATGGCATGCATCCATTGCAGCAACGCTTTTATTAGCCTGTAGCACGGTTCTGGCAGCGCCAAAAATAGAGGTAACAGACTCACGGGTAAACGGAGTGTATTTGGTATCCGTGTCAGACCCCGATGAGCTGGCAACTGGGTTGCTGACATTGTGGCTGAGCACAGCAAACGAGTTGTGTGCAGGTGGTACTTATCGTGTAGAGCCAAAGGGTCATCCGGTGGTGCGGGAGAAACGTTGCAGCGACGCTGTGAAGTCAGTCCACAATGGCTTGCAATGCCTTGAGGTAGACGCCAGCGTGTTTGGAAAAGTGATCTGTGAACTAGCCCCGCCAGCTGCATCTCGCTAAAAGCGGGGCCCTGCGCTTATTTGCCCATTCGCATCGCCAGAGCATTGATCTCCCGAAGAACACTTTGGCGATTCATTTCCATAAAGATCCACAGTTTGGTGGCTATTTGCACCACTAATCCGGCGATAAACCACACCGCCCAGAAGACCTGATCCATCACCGATGTGGCAATATAGAAACGATAACCGCTGTACACAAAACCTAGAGTGATCAACAGGGCGCTGATAGACGCCAAAATCACCCAAAAGCGGGTATTGCCCTGATATACATTGCCCAGCATAGTAAACAGGCCTTTTTCCTCAGCGAGGATCGGGGCCATCTCTGCTTGCTCTTGTTGTAATGCTTTACTGATCTCTTTGTCTAAATTCATGATGCTTGCTCCTCGTTAACCATGGCACGCAATTGGGCTCGTGCGCGGTTTAATCTTGATTTAACGGTGCCCTGGGGGACATCCAGTATATTGGCGATGTCTCTGAGCGACATCTGCTCTAAATAAAATAAATACACGCAGTGGCGTTCGTCGTCTGCAAGCTGATTTATCAGTGCCAGAATGCTCAGCGAGGTATCCAGATCCGGTGTCTCGTAGGCTTGCTCCGGTTGGGTGTCTTCGAACCGACTTTCGCCTTGCTTTTGACTGATAAAGCGTCGATAGATGGCCCTGAACACCCAGGCGCGAAAAGCACTGGGCTCTTTCAGCTGCCCCAGCTTTTTTGCCACACTGGTCCAGACGTCCTGACAGATATCATCTGCACAGGCGCGCTGGCCACTGAGTTTCATTGCAAACCGCCAGCTTGGCTGATAAAACGCTTCGCATAAGGTTTCGAACGCACGCCGGTTACCCTGTTGGGCAGACAATACCAGTAGTGCGACCTTTGATGGTTCCATGCTATTCCTTGTGGCTTTTTCTACAAGACGGCGCAGCACATAAAAAGGTTCACGAACATCACATTATTTTTCCCAGTAAGGGATATCGCCGAAATAGCGGCTCAGGTAATCAATAAAAACCCGTACTTTAGGCGCGAGTAATCGGGAGCTGGGGTAAACCAGCCAGATGGCGGTATCAGACTTCAGAGGGTAGTCCGCCAGAACCTCAACTAACTCACCAGAGCGTAATGCCTGATACGCACTCCAGCGCGAATTAATGGTGATCCCAAGGCCAAGTTGACAGGCTTCTCTGATGGCGTCGCCATTGTCGGCGCGCAGCTGGCCCTGAACTTTAATGGTCTGCACGCCATCCGGGGTTTGAAAAGACCAGTGTTCCAGCCCAGAGAGCGTAATGCAGGCATGTTCCCGCAAATCCTCAGGACTTTGCGGGGCTCCTTTAAGGGCCAGATAGTCGGGAGCCGCAGTGAGCAGGCGAGTGTCTGTTGCTAACCGCTTGGCCACCAGAGTTGAGTCTTTCAGCGCACTATTTCGGATAGCCAGATCAAACCCGCCTTCAACCAAGTCCGCAATGGTGTCGGAGAGTTTCAGGTCGAGCTTAATGTCTGGATAGAGCGCAAAAAAGCCAGGCAAAGCCGGCAGAACGTGCATGCGGCCAAAGGAGGCGGGCATGGTCAGCCTCAGTGTGCCACTGGGTTTGGTGGTGCCTGCGCCAATAGCAGCACGGGCGGCTTCAACGCCATTTAAGACATCCTCGGCATGAGGCAAAAACGCCTGTCCCTCTTCGGTCAAAGCGACCTTGCGGGTGGTACGGTGCAACAATCTTACGCCCAAGTCGGTTTCAAGCTTATTAATATGACTGCTCGCGACAGCGGCTGACAGACCCAAATCCTGACCTGCCTGACTGATGTTGTGGGTGGAGGCAATGCGGATAAACAGCTTCAGATGTTCAATGTTCATTATCAACAAAATACATAAAGTAATTATAAAACCAAGTCTATTATCAAAATAGTGAAAGGCAAGTATAGTTTTCGTCATCAACACAGGAGAGCATAATTATGAAAGCAATGGTTTTGAATCAATATGGCGATGACGCTGAGTTTACTGTTACAGATGTGGCTAAACCCAGCGTGAGCGCCGGTCATGTGCTGGTGCAGGTTGCAGCCAGCAGTGTTAACACCGTGGATACTATGATCCGTACCCTGGGTGAGGCGCTGCCCTTGTCACCAGCATTGCCTGCCATTTTGGGGATGGACTTTGCCGGAACCGTGGTTGAGGTAGGCGAAGGCGTAACCGGCTTTGCACCAGGCGATGAAGTTTATGGCTGTGCCGGTGGGCTGGCCGACTTACAAGGTGCGCTGGCGGAATATATGCTCGCCGATGCACGACTGATTGCACGTAAACCGCGTAATCTGAGTATGCGAGAAGCAGCGGCGTTACCCCTGGTTGGGATCACCGCCTATGAAGGGTTACAGCGTGGTGGTATTACAGCCGGTCAACAGGTGCTAGTACATGGCGGCTCAGGTGGGGTCGGTCATGTGGCATTGCAGTTAGCTAAGCATTTTGGTGCCCGTGTTTATTCTACCGGCGGCGGTGAAGCCCAGCTGGACTTAATTCAGCGTCTGGGCGCCGAACCAATCAACTATAAAACCGAGCAGGTTGCTGACTATGTTGCTAAGCACACCGATGGCAAAGGGTTTGATCTGATCTTTGACTCGGTCGGGGGAGCTAATATGGCCAACTCGTTTGAAGCGGCTGCACTCAATGGTCATGTTGCCTCAACGGTGGCCATGGTGGACCTGGATCTGTCGCAGGCGCACTTTAAAGGGTTGTCGTTGCATGTGGTCTTCATGCTGATCCCCATGTTGCATAACCACAAACGTGAAGCACATCATCACATTCTGAACGAGTTAACAAACATAGTCGAAGCCGGTGAGCTAAAGCCGCTTCTGGATGAACAGCGATTTGAGTTGGCCCAGGCAGGGCAAGCACATGCACGTCTGCAAAGTGGTCAGGCGATGGGCAAAGTCGTGATTGATGTTTAGCGTGATTTGTTAGTATCTTTTGTAAAAGAAAGGAAACAGCGTCTAAAGTATAAGTGCTTAATTGACAAGGACTAACAACTTATGATGCTGGATTTGGGACTCATTTTAGCGGGTATTGCCATGCTGACACTGGGGGGGAGGCGCTGATCCGCGGTGCAGTGGCAGCGGCGCGGCGGTTGCGCGTTTCTCCTTTGCTCAGTGGCCTGGTGATTGTCGGGTTTGGCACTTCAGCGCCGGAATTGGTGGTCTCTGTGGATGCTGCCGTTCAGGCTCAGCCCGATATAGCCATGGGAAATGTAGTTGGCAGTAATATTTTTAATATCCTTGGGATCCTCGGTGTTTCTGCTTTATTACAACCACTACCAGCTCACCCTCGCGTGTTGCAGTTTGATTTGTGGGTGCTACTTGCCGGTGCGTTTATTTTGTTGTTTTTTCTGTTCAGCGGGCGTCGCCTAAGTCGACTGGAAGGCGGCACCTTGCTCAGCGGCTACATCGCTTATCTTATCCTCAGTTTTAAAGTCTTTGGCAGCTAGTCAATACAAAACCCATTTAAGGGAGCCTGCTGCTATCTAACTATGGATACGCCATTAGGCAGGCTGACATGGCATAGCTTTTGATTCTGTAACTGAGAAATAATTACTGTCTTGCGAGCATTAAAAGCCTAACATTTTGAAATATATAAATTTATAGGGGTATAGAAAAAATGCAAGGCGGATCATCTACAAAAACAATAACCAATCTGGTGCAATGCATGAGTCTGAAACAGGCTGCTTGCACCAAAAGGGGGCAATATGAACTACTACGAAGTAAATTTTGATGGCCTGGTTGGCCCAACACATAATTACGCCGGGCTGTCGTATGGTAATGTGGCGTCCAAGTCAAATGCCAATAAAACCTCGAACCCAAAACAGGCGGCACTTCAGGGGCTTGAGAAAATGTGGCACCTGGTTCAGCTGGGTCTGCATCAGGGCGTGGTTGCACCGAATGCCCGGCCGGACCTGATCACGCTCAGGGCTTGCGGCTTCGCGGGCTCAGACAGTGCGGTGATAAGCAAAGCGGCAAAAGCTCAGCCTCAGCTGCTGAAGGCATGCTACTCCGCTTCATCAATGTGGACAGCAAACGCGGCGACTGTATCACCGAGCTGTGATTCGGCCGACGGGAAACTACATATCACACCAGCCAACCTGAATAACAAACTGCACCGGGCCATTGAAGCGCCGCAGACCAGCCAGATCCTCAAGGCCATGTTCAGTGATCCTGACTTTTTTAGTCATCATGAGGCACTGCCACAGCACCCATTGTATGGCGACGAGGGCGCGGCAAACTACACGCGTCTGGCAGACAGCTACGGCCATCAGGGTCTGGCACTATTCGTTTATGGCGAAGACGCCCATACTCAGGTAAAACCGCAATTATTCCCTGCTCGCCAAACGCGCCAGGCATCCGAGGCGGTTGCGCGTAGCCACCAGTTGGACCCGCAGAACACTTTATTTATTCAGCAAAACCCTGAGGTGATTGATCAGGGCGTGTTTCACAATGACGTGATTGCCATTGGCAATGAAAATGTCTTTTTATTCCATGAGCAGGCGTTTTATCAGCAGCAAGGCGTGATTGAGCAGATCAAAGCGGGCTATCAGGGCGACCGGCCGCTTCACCTGATTGAGGTAAAAAATGCCGATATCAGTGTTGAAGATGCGGTTAAGAGTTACGTGTTTAACAGCCAGCTGGTCAGCCTGCCTTCCGGTGGCATGGCCGTGATTGCGCCGGGCGAATGTCAGATGGTAGGCAAAGTGGAGCAGTATTTATCTGCGCTGTGTCAGGCCAGCAACCCGGTAAGTGAAGTGATCTATATGGATCTTAAACAAAGCATGCAAAATGGCGGCGGGCCGGCCTGCCTGCGTCTGCGAGTTACTTTGTCGCAGCAAGAGCTCAGTGCTGTGAACCCGGCATGTTTACTGGACGAGGGTTTGTATCACCGCCTGCGTGACTGGATAAACACGCACTATCGCGACAGGTTGAGCGAAGCCGATCTCGCAGACCCAAGTTTAATGACAGAGAGTCAGACGGCTCTGGATACGCTCACGACTATCCTGAATTTGGGGTCGGTTTACCCATTTCAGCAGGCATAGACAGCACAGTCCAGAACAAATTTCATTTGCGGGCTTGCCAGAGTTAAGGGTTAGCAGGTTTAATGGTCTTGATAATAACAAACAAGACCATGCACTACTTAAAAGGAATATTATGCCTGCTTATACCATCAGCAACGACCCGACACGGCTCAATTTTGACGTAATTTACAACTTTATCTCTGGCTCTTACTGGGCAAAAGGGATTCCCCGCGAGACTATGGCCAGGGCAATTGATAATTCACTGTGCTTTGGCGTGTACTGCGAGGCGACAGAGCTGGTGGGGTTCGCCCGGGTGATCACCGACAAAGCCACGTTCGCTTACCTTGCAGATGTGTTTATTCTTGAGCAGCACAGGGGCCAGGGCTTAAGTAAGCAGCTGGTGGACGCGGTGGTCAACCACCCTGAGTTACAAGGCCTGCGCCGAATAATGCTCGCAACCAAGGACGCGCACGGCTTATATGCCCAGTTTGGTTTTGCCGCTGTGGAAGACCCAAGTATCCTGATGCAAATTTGTCATCCGGACATCTATTTAAATCAGCAAAGCCGCTAATTATTGCAGTTCTAGGCTAAACCGCTCTAAAGAGAATTGGGGGTGAATGAATACAGGCCCCCCACGTAGTGAAACGTTAGAAAGTGTAAAGCGCAATCTGGGACACTTTTTTAGTGTCGCGCTCTGTCACACTGGCCGTAAGTTTGTAGTACTCGCGGAGCCGGTTGTGAACCTCCTTAATTCAATTTCTTTTGGTGCGATTATTCGCACCAGCCCAGTTAAAATTCTGCTCACCTGGACTATGGTGATCTTAGAAAATATCCTACTCATTTTATTACCTTTATTTATTGGTTATGCCATCGACGGCGTACTTGAACAGTCATTTAACCCGTTAGTCTGGTTCGCCTGCGTCTTGCTTGCCCTTGTTGTTGTTAGTGTGCTCAGGCGCTTTTATGATACTCGCGTATTTGGCGCCCTAAGGGTGAAACTGGCTGAAATGCTGGCCTTTAAACTGCGCGCCGCTCCTGTCTCGGTGAAAGATGCGCGCCTGACGATGTCACGGGAGCTGGTCGACTTTCTCGAAAATGATTTGCCGAGGGTGTTTACCGCCGTTATTCAGCTAATTGCCACGGTGGTGATCCTGGCTGCTTTTCATATCTATCTGGCGTTCAGTGTGGTCTTTGCCGCCGGTTTAATGTGTTTGATTTATGGCCTGTTTCACGATCGCTTCACCCACTTAAACAGCAAATTGAATGATCAACTGGAGCAGCAAGTGTGGGTGCTGAGCCATCGGCCACTGGTTGCAGTGAGTGCGCATTTTGAGCGCCTTAAGCGCTGTGAGATCCGCCTGTCAGATACCGAAGCCTGGGTGTATGGCCTGATCTTCTTGGTGCTGTTCATTGCGGTACTGAGCAATTTATGGATGGTCCAGCTGATCCCTGATATCAGCGTCGGTCAGGTGTTTTCCATCGTGACCTATTCACTGGAATTTGTCGACACTGCCATCATGTTGCCAATCACATTACAGACGCTGTCCCGCTTAAGCGAAATTAGTAAACGACTGAATCAGCCCGTTGATTCGGCGACGAACCAGGAGGTTATCCATGACGTTTAAATCCCGAAAACCGGCCGTCTTTGCCGCAACTAGCTTGCTGCTGGCGCTCGTGACCGTCGTATTAATGACGCCATCTGAGCCACAGATGCAGGGCGAGGAGGTACAACCTCCGGTTGTTTCGGTGCTAAAGGTGCAGCGCCGCGAGCTTAATCCAAAGTTAACAATACAGGCCAACACGCAGGCCCGCTGGCCGTTGCAACTCAAAGCAACCAGCAGTGCCAGGTTAGACTACTTAGGCGCGGATATGGAGCCGGGTAATCACATTAAAAAAGGTCAGGTGCTGGCGCGGCTTAACACCCGGTTACTTGAATCTCAGCTTGCCCAGGCCCAGAGCACATTGAAACAGGCCGAGCTTAACTTGCAACAGCAGTTACATGAGCAGCAAGTGGCCAAAACCATGCGCCCGGGTGCCAGTTCGGCCTTTGCCAGAATGGAGCCGCACGTGGCTGCTGCACGCTCTGAGCTGGCACGTGCGCAACAGAATGTAGAAAGTGCCCGTCAGCTACTGGACGATGCCATCATTGTCGCGCCCTATGACGCCGTTATCACGCAGCGGCTGATAAGCCCAGGTGAATGGCTGGAAGCGGGACAAACGCTGTTTGAGGTGGTGGCCAGTGACAGCATTGACGTGCATGTGCCCTTATCTCAGCGTGACTGGAACAAAGTTGGCGCGACACTGGGTGAACAACCAATCACGGTCGTTAGCCGCACAGGCGTAAAATGGCCCGCATTCGTTCGTTATTTGTCACCTCAGGTGAATGCAATGACCCGTCAGCGCACCCTGGTGCTGGCGGTATCTGAGCCTTACCAGCACTCAACCCGGTTGCTGCCAAATCAACAAGTAGCCGTACATTTTGAGCTAATTACACACAAAGGTCTCTATAAGCTGCCACTGAGTGCGGTCGACCCTGACCAGACAATCTGGATAGTAACCGAGGCGCAGCAATTGCGTCAGGTCCCGGTTCAGGTGATTGAAGTCAGAGGGGACAAAGTGCTCGTCTCCCTTGAAGGCGAGCAGCCTGACACTTTACAGCTGGTGCGCTATCCGCTGCGCTCCATGATGGCTGGTAAACGCGTCAGCGTTCAGTCTGATGCCGTGCAGGTCGCGGATAAACAGGAGGCGCTATGAGCTGGCTAAGCAAATGGTTTATTGATAACCCGGTGGCTGCGAACTTACTTATGGCGATGATTATTGCAGGTGGTTTACTGGCGTTTGGTCAGCTCAGGGTGGAGTCTTTTCCTCAGATAGCGCCATCCAGCCTTAGTATTCACGTAGCCTATCCGGGCGGTACAGCAAGGCAGATTGACGAAAGCATTACACAACGTGTTGAGGAGTCGGTCAGCTCGGTGGCGGGGATAAAACAAATTACCAGCCAGTCGCAGGCTGGATTGTCTACCGTAACCATTCGTAAAAAGCCCGATGCCGATCTTGGCAAGTTACTGGAGGAAGTTCGCAATCAGGTTAATGCTATCAGCCACTTTCCGGCGCAGGCCGAAAAGCCCATAGTCACGCGCGATGAATTTACTAATCTTGCAGCGTTTGTGATTGTCTCGGCGCCGCGCAGCGATGACGCATTGCAGCAGGTTGCCAGGCGTGTGGAGCTGGCCCTGAAAACACATCCGGATATCTCTAAAGTCAGCAACTGGGGCGCACGGGAGCCCAGACTATTTATCGAGCCCAAGCCTGAAGCCTTGCAGCGTTATGGTATGACGATAGAGCAACTGGCCAATATCATGACTCAAATGTCACTTGAAACCCGCAGCGGTCAGTTGCAACACGAGGGCGGGCGTATTACCTTGCGTGGAGACGGCTACCTGAACGCACTGGGTGAGTTGAATAGTCTGCCTGTGATAAACGGCCCGGCGGGAGAAGTGACTTTAGGCGAGGTTGCAACTGTGCGTCGAGGCTATGAGCAAAGTGACGCCATTGTGCGAAACAATGGCATGCCGGGCATTGCACTGATGGTCAGCACCAGTCAGAGCGACAATCTACTTGATGTTAGTGCGGCAATTCGTGACACCATTGCTGAGCTAAAACCTGTGTTGGCAGAAGATATTGAGCTGACGACCATGGCAGACATGGCGCCTTACATCGAAGAGCAGTTGCAAAGGCTGGGCAGCAGTGCCTGGCAGGGGTTGCTGATAGTGATTTTGTTATTAGGGGTGTTTTTAAATCTCAGGCTGGCATTTTGGGTGGCTGCCGGGATCCCGGTTGCCATTTGCGGCACTTTATATGGCATGCAGCTGCTGGATTACAGCCTCAACGACATCACTTTATTTGGGTTTATTCTGGTGTTGGGCATTTTGGTCGATGATGCTGTGGTGGTGGGTGAAGCCATCGATGAGCATCAAACCAGTAACGCAAACTATAAACAAGCGGCATACACTGGGGTAGAGTCTGTAACGGTTGCCACCGTATTTGGTGTATTGACTAGTATTGCGGCGTTTTCGCCCATGTTGTGGATCAATAACGACTTGGCCAAGTTGTTTGCGGGGTTTTCGGCGGTGGTAATTCTGGCACTGTGTTTCTCGCTGGTTGAAAGTAAATTTATTCTGCCATCCCACCTGGCCGCAATGGCAAAAAAAGGAGCGCGAAGCGGCATAATTGCAACAATCCAGAACAAAGCACGTTGGGCGTTAACTCAGTTTATTCAGCGTGTTTATAAACCTTTACTGCAATTGAGCCTGAATCACAAACGATCAACCCTGGTGATGTTTGTGTCGGCTTTTGTATTGGCATATGGATTGTGGCTTGGTGGCGCAATTCGCAGTACTTTGTTCCCGGAAATTCCGGGGCGCTATGTGACCGCTAAAGTGACGCTGGAAGAGGGCGCGCCATTAGGCTTGCAGGCGCGTGCATTAAGCCAGCTTGAGCTGAGTGCACAAAAGACCAACCAGGCCTTGCAAGCTGAGTATGGTCTGAGCACGGCGCCGATGAACAATGTTCTGGCCTGGTCTAACGGCTATGGCGACATTGAGGTGACTGCCGAGCTCACATCCGAGGCCTTAAATGCCTTACCGGCAAATACACTGAGTGATGCATGGCGTACGCAAACCGGCTTGATAGAAGGAAGCTATGCACAGCACTTCAGTGCCGCCGAGCCACCGGCGGGCGGGACATTTTTGGCGATTTCAGCCGCTGATGCGCAGCAGGCCAAGCAGGTGAGTGCCAGACTTAGCAGCAAGCTGGCAGGATTGCCTGGGGTTAAAGATGTGCGCGACGATCATCAGGCTGCACAGCGGCAAATTCGCGTCAGGCTGAATGCATTTGGTCGCCAGCTGGGACTGACTCAGGCACATCTGGCGCAGCTGGTTGCCAATGCTCTGGGTGAGCGCGAAGTACACCGATTGCTCTATCAGGCCCAGGAACTAAAAGTCGTGCTGCGGTTTGACCAGCGCGCCATTCGTACCGAACATGAATTGCTCGACATGCGGGTTATGCTCAATGACGGGCAGAGCGTGGCGCTTGGTGATGTGGCCGAGCTGAATGACGAATATGAACCTCAGACACTGCAACGGCGTGAGCGCGCGCGGGTGATCAACCTCTATTGGTCTCAGGATCGCACCGCAGGCTCGCCGGAGCAAACTCTGGCACTACTGGCAAGCGAGATTGAGCAATTAAATGCCCTGTATCCGGACGTCAGCATTAAGCCGGCCGGTGAGTATGAAGAAATCGAAGAGGTCAGCAAAGGCTTTAAAGGGGCGCTTATTCTGACCCTGATGCTGATATACGTGTTGCTGGCGATCCCGTTAAAGTCCTACTGGCAGCCGCTGATCATCATGGCCGTGATCCCATTTGGCTTTGCCGGTGCCATTTTTGGCCATGCCGTGATGGACTTACCGGTCAGTTTATTGTCGCTGTTTGGCATGATGGCCATGACGGGGATAGTGGTGAATGATGCGCTGGTGTTGATGACCCGGTTTAACAGTGAATACCGCAAAGGCACTGAGCCCGGACAAGCTTTAATAGTTGCAGGGACCGCCCGCTTCAGGGCGATTTTCCTGACCACAGTAACGACGGTGTGTGGTTTATTGCCGCTGTTATTCGGTACATCGGAGCAGGTCCAGTATCTCAAACCCGCGGCGGTCTCGCTGGTGTTTGGTGAGCTGTTTGCGACTCTGATCACCTTGTTTTTAATTCCTGTATTGCTGGGGGCTTTTTACCGCAAACCAAAACCCGTAACTGTGTCGCAGCAGGAGGCTGCTACGGCAGGTTGACTTGGGGCAGCGCCTGGGCGATATTTGTCGCCCAGGATTCAGCTGTGAGCCCCTATGTCTGAAAAACAAGAGCCCGCGTTTAATCTGGTGCCAGAGATTGCTTTACTGGCGCCGTTACCCGAGCACATGCGCAACCGCTTTGAGCAGGCGCTATTACTGATGCACGAGCAGCTTGAAGCAGGGTTAAGCTGGCAGCAGATAGCCAAAAAAAGTGCTATTTCCGCGTTTCATTTTCATCGTCAGTTTAGCAAGCTGTTCAATGAAACACCCGGGCGCTACCTGAGCCGCATACGACTGCAACATGCGGTGTATTATCTAC
Source organism: Pseudoalteromonas rubra (assembly GCF_000967655.1). Classification (GTDB taxonomy): domain Bacteria; phylum Pseudomonadota; class Gammaproteobacteria; order Enterobacterales; family Alteromonadaceae; genus Pseudoalteromonas; species Pseudoalteromonas rubra_A. Next base: position 252,952 of record NZ_JXYA01000016.1, on the reverse strand, counting down.
TCTATCACGACCCTTTGTCTGTCACTGATATTGCGCAAATGTGTGGATTTGCCTCGTCACAAGCGCTAGGCAAGGCCCTTAAGCGTGAACTGGGGCTTACCGCTAAAGCGGTACGTTTGATGGGTCAACAGGCAACTCCGGCGCAAACCACAGTACTGCTCGACAAACTGGCACATCCAGGTAAAGCAGGTTCACTGGAGAAGCAACTGGCGGAAGCATTGCCGTGTACGCTTGAGAGACTAGATGCTCGCTACATTATGGGAGTAGCCAGTGCAACCACGGACTGGGATCAAATATTAGATCAATATGGTGAGCAGTCTGTGGGTTTGCTGGGCGTTACTCCTTGCAGCGAACTGGAGAAAAGTTGGTCTGCGATTAATACTCAGATAGCAAGAATGGTCAGTCAGTCTGAGCCCCATGATTTGGTCATTCCGGGCGGTGCGTATTTTTGTTGCCGCGCTTACTTGTTGTCGGACGTCGCCTACAGTCAGGTGCTCAGTACCCTGTTTGACAAAGCGCAAACCGCTGGGTACGAAATAGATCCGCACGGCTATTTTATTGAGCACATTGAAGAGGTGGATATGGCGCACTATGGGGGGATCACAATGCAATTTCAGATCCCCATACTTTGTTGATGGTTATCTCAGGAGGCACTATGGCGCATTTATTTGTCTATGGTACTTTGGCACCGGGCCGCGTGAATGCGCATATTCTGGCCGAACTCACCGGGAAATGGCAAAGCGCAACAGTAAAAGGCCAGCTACAAAATGAGGGGTGGGGCGCTAAGTTAGGCTATCCCGGTTTGATTTTGGATGAGCACCCAGGGGAGGTGACAGGTCTGGTATTTACTTCAGATGACTTGGATGCCCACTGGCAAAGGTTGGATGACTTTGAAGGTGCGCATTACACCAGGGTGCTAACGAATGCCCAGCTGGAGGGCGGCCAATTTATAGAGGTTTATGTATATACGCTTGCCCGCTAAAAATTGCATAATTCGGGTATGCCTAAAATTGACACTATTCCACAATTCGGTCTACGTTTAATTAACCGCAGTGTAATGCTGGTATGTTTATCTGCATAGCACATTAAACTTGTTAGCGGCGTGCTTTCACCTTTGCTCTGAGGTTAATTGATGATCCAGTCACTCTTTTTTAGTAAGTCGGACAATACTCGCGCGATCCTCGACCAGGCTATTGATGCCGTTATCAGTATCGATACGAACAATAACGTTACCTATATGAATGCGGCAGCAGAAAAACTGTTTGGTTATGGCAAAACAGAGGTGCTGGGGAAAAACGTCAAAATGCTGGTGCCACGCGAATTTGCGACCAATCACGACCAGTATGTGAATGCCAATCGCAATGGCGGGCCTGATAAAATCGTCGGTACGTCTCGCGATATCCAGATTGAAACCCGTAGCGGCGACAGGAAGTGGTGCAGCCTGTCATTGTCTAAGGTGCGCCAGTCCGATGGCATTCATTATACCGCATTTATCAAAGACATTACGGCGCAAAAAGAAGCTCAGGAGCGCATTGACCAAACGCTCGAGCAGTGCATTGATGCCGTTGTATCGATTGACCACAACAACATAGTGACGTTTTTTAATCCCGCGGCGGAGCGATTATGGGGCTATCAGCGGGAAGAAGTTATCGGCCACAACGTTAAAATGCTGGTGCCCAAAGTCATTCAGGGAAACCATGATGAAATGGTCAACCGCAATCGCAGGACCGGCGAAGACAAAATCGTAGGTACATCACGGGATGTGGAAATTGAACGCAGCGATGGTCAGGTGCTGTGGGCAAATTTGTCGTTATCCAAAGTTAATGTGGCTGGAAAAATCGCCTACACCGCGTTTGTTAAGGATATTACCGAAGAAAAAGCCCAGCGCGACCAGATTGCGCTGCTTTCTCTGGTGGCCAATGAAACCGATAACTCAGTGATTATTACAGACGCGAATGGGCTCATAGAATACGTAAACCCGGGTTTTACTAAGCTCTCTGGTTTTGAACAGCATGAGGTGCTGGGGAAAAAGCCCGGACATGTCTTACAGGGTAAACATACTTCGCCAGATACCAAAAAGCGTATCAAAAAAAACCTGGAGCAGCGCACGCCGTTTTATGAAGAGATCCTTAATTACACCAAAGAGGGAGAACCATACTGGATAAGTCTGGCCATTAACCCGGTTTTTGATGAGCAGGGCAACCTGGTGCGCTTTGTCTCTATTCAGGCGAATGTTGACAGCACCAAGCGTGTGGCGTTGGAAAACGATGTACGCCTAAAAGCCATAGGCGAAGCCAATATTGTGCTGGAATTTGCTCCCCATGGCGAGTTGACGCTCATTAATCCGATGGGCCTCAGTGCGTTGGGCGCGACCGACAAACGCGCAGTACAACAAATGCTTAATACCTTGTCGAGTTATCTCAGTGATGAGCAATGGCAATCTATACGCACCGGTCAGTTTGTTAAAACCCAGCTTACTTTGCCCACTGGCCTGAGTGAAGTGCAGATAGACGCCGCCATTTCGCCAGTATTAGATGAAGACGGCAAGCTGAATAAAATTCTGCTTTACGGTACGGATGTGTCTGAGCGTAACGCCGTACTCACTGAAACGCATCATGCCATGGAGCAGGTATTGTCGAAGATCAGCACGATTATCAATACTATTAACAGTATTTCAGATCAGACCAACCTGCTGGCGCTCAACGCGGCGATTGAGTCGGCCAGAGCGGGCGATGCGGGCAGAGGGTTTGCTGTGGTTGCGGATGAAGTCAGAAGCCTTGCGATGCGCACCACGGAGTCAGCAGGAGAAATCGGTGGGCTGATTGATGAAACACGTCACCATGTTGACCAGTTAAGTAGCTACATTCAGTCAAAGTAAAGTGCGCGCAGCGCTGCGCAGCCGCAAAGTAATCTTAATCAAATGGACTGTATGGAATAAATGTAAGCCCTTGTTGGGCTTGCAGCGATAGTTTGCGCTACATTGTATATTTTTTGAGGTGCAGAGCATCTGAAAAACAATCTCAGACGTATTAAAGAATACACGTTGTTATGGTTATTACACTCTATAAGTCGGTTATAAATGCGCTTTTCTAACCTATGTTTCTTTATTGTACTTTTGCTGTATTCAGTTAAAGTGGTAAGCCAAGACTCCGGGTTGGCTTATCCTGGACAAATCAAAATTGTGACGGAAAATTTGCCGCCCTATCAAATGCCAGGCCCGCAAGGTAAGGTTCAGGGTGTGGCTGCCGAGAAGGTCAATAAGTTACTGTCTGATTTGAACATTCAAGCCGATATTCAGGTTATGCCCTGGGCAAGGGCCTATAAAATAGCAGCTCATGAACCTGGTACCTTGATTTTTTCGATTGTCAGAACACCTGCCAGAGAGGACTTGTTTCACTGGCTGGGCGTATTAATGAGCACCAAAACCTACCTTATCTCATTGCGCAAAAGATCCGACATTAAAGTTGAGAGACTGTCAGATCTGCTTAACTACAGCGTCGGAGTAAAACGCGATGATGTAGTATTCCAGTACTTACAAAGCAAGGGGATGCTAGACACCATTGTGGTCTTGCCCGAGACATATGTCACAGTAAAAATGCTGCTAAAAGGTCGCGCTGATATCATAGCCGCCTCACCAATACACCTTGACTACATGTGTGAGAAAATTGGCTGTAAAAGCAGTGATTTTCGCTTTTTGTTCGAACTGGATGAACTTAGCAACGACTTTTATCTTGCTGCTAACAGGCAAACCTCAGCTGATATTATTTTACTGCTCCAGCAAAAACTCGCTGAGCAAAACTAAGTTATCACGTGTGACTTCCTTGCATAATTCAGCTGATTATTTCAGTGGTTCTAAGATTTCGCGGCTGAGTATGATATAAACGTCCTTGATTACAATAGTATTTAAGGAAAATAGAATGAAACAACACACCAGAAGGAGCTGTACAACACGGCATCTGTTAGCAGCAACCACCTTTTTATCTGTCATGTATCTACCCTCGTCACTGGCCGAAACCATAGTCAACAACATCTACTCAGAAAAGGGACTGGCAGGTACTATGAGTCAGACTCAGGTAGATAAAAACACCTATACGTCTGAGTCTCGATTTGGCTGGAACAACCGGCGAATTATATTGGATGAAACCCTTAAGCTTGATGATAAAGGCCGGGTAATTGCGTTTGAAACCGAGGGGCAGTCGGCTTTTGGTGCGAAGATCAGCGAGTCCTATACATGGGAAAATGGTCACGCAAAGTGGCACAATGAGGACGAGCAGGGCAGCACCAAAGCGACCCAACCTCAATTTTATGTGCCGAAAAATAGTACGTTGGCGATAGATAACGCCTTGATCCGTTATATGATCAAAAACGATCTGAAAAAGACTGACGTGTTGCCCTACGGAAAAGTGACTTTGACTAAACTGGACGAGGTACAGCTGGGTGACGAGCAAGTCCATTTGTATGCCAAGTCGGGGTTGAGTATGACCCCGGATTTTGCCTGGTATGACAAAACGGGTAACTACTTTGCGCAGAGCTGGGGTGGTATGTATGTGATCCGCGATGGTTTTAATAAAGCACAGTTTGAGCAGCTAAAAGCCCGTCAGCTTAAGGCCGAGCAGGCATACCTGGAAAATCTGGCGGAGCAACTTACCGAGTATCATCCTGCGTTATTACTGGATAAAGTGAACGTGTTTGATGTGAGCACAGGTAAGACGCTCAAAGCTCAGCAGGTGTTAATTGAGCAAGGCAAAATCGTTCAGGTTGCGCCGATGATTAAGCTCAACAAACGCGTGGCAACAGTAAATGGCGAGGGTAAAACCCTGATCCCGGGCCTGTGGGACATGCATGGCCATTTAAGTAAAGATACCGGGATCCTGAATATTGCGACTGGCGTAACCAGTGTAAGGGACATGGGGAATGAGCACCAAAACCTGATGGAGATCCAGTCTTTGTTTGATACGGGCAAAGTACTTGGCACACGCGTATATCGTGCCGGGTTTATGGATAAGCACAGTGAAAACTCGGCGGGTTTAAGTGTTAAGACTCTGGCAGAGGCACTCGATATGGTCGATTTCTTTGCCGATAATGGTTATGTCCAGATCAAACTCTATTCGTCGATTGACCCTAAGTGGGTAAAACCAATTGCCGAGCGGGCGCACAGTCGAGGCCTGCGCCTGAGTGGTCATATTCCGGCCTTTATGACGGCAGAGCAGGCGGTGCACGCTGGTTACAATGAGATCCAGCATATCAACATGTTGTTTTTGAACTTTTTGGCTGGTGAAGAAGTTGATACACGCACCAAGCAGCGTTTTTCCCTGATTGGTGAAAAAGCCTCGGATATGCCGATGACAGGCGAGCAAATGGATGCCTTTATCAAGCTGCTTGCTGATAAAAACATTGTCATAGACCCGACCGTGTCTACCTTCAGAAGTCTGTTAATGAGTCAAAATAAACAAATTGATCAGGAGTTTGCCGAAATCGCAGCCCATTTGCCGCCAAACTTTGTGCGCAATCTGAAAGGTGCGCAGATGCAGGTGGACGACGCGCACCTAAGTGCTTATCAGAATTCGGGCGACGCTATGCTGAAAATGGTCAAAATTCTATATGACGCCGGCGTACCTATGGTTGCAGGCACAGATAGCGTACCCGGGTTTACCTTATTGCGAGAGCTTGAGCTGTACACCTTGGCCGGGATCCCTGCGCCAGAGGTGCTGAAAATGGCCACCATCGACAGTGCCAGGTTGATGGGAGTCGCACACCAGACCGGTTCTGTGAGCGAAGGTAAAGTGGCTGATCTAATCCTGGTCGACGGCGATCCGAGTCAGGATATCAAAGCATTACGTAAGCTTTCGCTGGTGGTCAAAGGCACGCAAGTGTTTAAACCGGAGGCTGTCTTTGAGCAAATCGGGATCGCACCTTTCACTAAAGCAAGTCGCATTGTACTTTGATGTGTTAGTTTCAAGCTGGCACCTCGTCAGCTTGCGCTAAAAATCAATCATAAGGGCAGGAGGCTTAAACGACTGTGAAAAAACGTACGGCAGCAATGTCTGTAGACGACTTGGTGAAAGACTATCCGATTTTCGGTGCCGTTCCAGGCTGGCATTTCAGATGCCGGGGAGTGGGCCCAGGTCAATATCTTGCTGAGGGACGAGATCAATGTGGCCGAAGTGTTAGTGCACACGGTACAGATCATAATGCCGCGCTTGCTGACTGTACTCGGTTTGCACGTGAAATTCAGCACCGCGTCCGTTCTTGTTAATTATGGTATTTCCATTAAATATTTGTGTATCAGCCTTTTGTGATTGATTTTTGAGCAAAACACCAACACACTGTTTGTTACCAATATTGGTGCAATCATGTAAAGGTGAAAATAATGACATTAGTACTCAACAAGAAGAAGGTAAAAAACCTGTCTGAACAGACGGTCCTCAACGCTTATAAGACACGTCTGATTGGCGGAGCGATTTCTGCGATGGGATGCGGTCCAATTTCAGATCCAAACTATTCATGTCCTGTGTCTGTAAATGGATATCGCTGCTAAACTTAAGGGCTGACCGGGTTATTATGGTCGGCCCTTTGCTACTTAAGCGGTTTATAAAACAAAAGGGTCAGGAGACATCGTTAAGAAAAACCTTAAGGAGAAAGCAAAATGGATTATAAGCACACCCAGGTTGGTACCGCCATATTAGCGGTTATGGGCACATCCGCACTGGTGTTAGCCTACGGCAGCATTGCTAAACCCGAGGAGCCTATTGGCTTCGCGTTTGTGATTGTAGGCATCATCGCCATATTATTTTGCTCATTGACCATTACAGTAAGCGAAGGCCAGATCCGCTGGTTTTTCGGCCCCGGCTTCTGGCGCAAATCACTCGATTACAGCCAGATAGAATCCGCCCGTATTATAACAACCAAATGGTATTATGGCCTGGGTATTCGCTTGTTATCCACTGGCTGGCTATACAATGTTTCCGGTTCAAACGCCGTAGAACTTAAGCTGAAAGACGGCACCGCGGTTAGCTTGGGCACCAACGAGCCTCAAAAACTGCTCGCCGCGATTGAAAAAGCGCTTGAAAGCTAATGGCATAGTTAGGGTTTGGCCTAGCCCGACTTTTTTGCCTGACATTATTTAATGATTAAACCGTGTTGTGATTATAATTGACGCAGGCGTCGTATTTTCAAGGAAATGACCGTGTATATAGGTGAAGTGGCAAAGAAGACCGGTTTGTCCATCAAAGCAATCCGGTTTTATGAAGAGAAGGGCTTGATCATAGCACCAAAGAGAAAAGGGGTGTATCGGGTTTATACCCCAGAACATATTGAGGTGTTGAAACTGATCTCAGAGGCGAAGGGGCTGGGGGTAACCCTGGCAGAGCTAAAGGGAGTGATTAAATATCACAATGGCAGCGCAAATTGGACGGAGATTAACGCATTCCTGGTAGTAATAAGGAAAAGACTTGAAAACGAGCTGCATGCCATTTCTGAAAAAATAGCGAAGCTAGATGTCTGTATAGGTTCAATTAATTCTTGTCAAAAAACCGCTTGACTCTTCCCCTAACGGGAGACTCTAAGATGTTCATTGTTTACCTAAATTAAAGAGGAAAATAGTGAAAAAAGTCTTACTGTTAAATGGCAACCCAAAACAAAATAGCTTTACTCATCGTCTGAGCTCTGAGTATCAACACCACGCCGAAAAATCGGCAACAGTACGCCGTTTCAATTTGTCAGATATGAATTTTGACCCAAATTTGACTTATGGCTACGATGAAGTTCAGGCGCTGGAAGCTTGCCTGAGCGATTTTATTGAAGCTCTTGTGTGGGCAGAACATATTGTAATTGTTGCACCTGTCTGGTGGGGCGGGTTGCCTGCAAAGCTCAAAGGACTACTTGATAGAGGCTTTTTACCTGGAACGGCGTTTTCTTACCAGGATGACTGTGCCAGCGTTGTGCAATTGCTGACTGGTAAAACGGCGAGAGTCATATTAACTATGGATGCGCCGCAAGAGTTTGCTGAACAACAATCCCGGCCGGTTTTGGAGCAGCTGGGCCTGTATACGCTCGAATTTTGCGGCATAAACAAAGCTGAAGTGACTTTATTTGGGTCAGTAATTCTATCTGATGAGAGTTTGCGAACGAGTTGGCTTGATGAGGTACAAACGCTGGGAATGAGTGTAACTTAACAATTAAGCCGGCTGTTGCCGGCTTTTTTTTGGGTCGTTTTGTTCAGTATATTCTCCAAACATCGCCGCAGTTAGCATTGGGCCAATAGAACCAGAGCAGTAGGCGAGTCAGGTTGATGACGTCTCATATGTACCCGTCATGGTTTGCCGTGTTCAGATACATTGATGTTTTCTTATTGTGAAATCCTCTAATATGTACCTGTAATGAATGCAGAGTGAGTAAGTCGATGTATTTTGTAGCACAATAACTGCTTTTCGTGAATTCGAGTCACTGATTGTAAGTAATTGTTTTGTATTATTTTAAAAGCAAAAGAAAGTGTTATCATCGGTTTGCCTTTGGATGGCATTAAATACTCAATTACTAGAAAGGACAATCAGTATGAGAAATAAAATAAAAACACTCGTAAAAGTATCTTCACTAATCGCATCCAGCGCTATGACAACGGTATATGCACAAGACAGTTCACCTATGTCTTGTTACTGGCAGGTAGAGAGTCAAAATGAACTTGGTATTTGGGAGCGCCAGCTCTGTAGCAACCCACAGGATGCCAGCTTACCAGACGTGTTTGTAGCAAGCCGGGGAATTCTGCTCAACCAAAACCATTGCGGTGTTAGTTGGTTTGACGGTTATCGCACCGAGCTTAAAGGAACGGTTGAAGTTGAGGGAGACAAATCTGCTTGTTACGGTCACTCAGTTTCATTTCGCCCCGAGCCCGAGACGCGCATTGTTGATGGTATTCAGGAGCAGCTTCTGAATTGCCGTTGGGATAAACAAGCCAACAACTTTCACGAATTAATGTGTGATGAGGTTGACGGCGGTACTATTGGATACCCAGTAGCGACTAAAATACAAGCAGAAAACTCTGCCCAATGTCTAATGAGTTTAAACTCGTTTACATTAGATCTTTTCCAGGGTGGTAAGGCAGTTATTGACAAAGAACCCGCTTCGAACGCCTGTGACCTGGCACCGGTTTACTTTAGGCCATTCCCAGCTAAGCGACTTATAGAAGGGGTTGAAGCGTCTTTACTCCAGTGCACCTGGCAGGATATGAGCGACAGTATGCGTGTGAAGGTTTGTTCCAATGTCGGTGCCTCTAACAAACAGGTGGCAGTTGCATTTATGGTGAATGGGCAACAGCAGTCAACGCTTGATTCAGCAAATCGTGGCTTGAAAACAGGGCAAATTATTGAAGACAAAACGCTTAACCCTGCCTATCCGCCGCTATATTTTAAGCCTAACCTGAACTAAGCATCATTAAATGCGTGCCAAATAGCTAACAGCATATGAAATGCGCTATTAAATTAACCATAGCACACAGGAAGAGCCGACAATTGTCGGCTTTTTCACGTCAAATAACGCGATAAATTTAGACTTTTAGCTTCAATAAAATGGCTAAGAGAAACAATGAATTCATGAACCTATAATGTGGCAACTGGTATGCTAACTATACAGCTATGCGCAGGGGCCATCTTAAATCGCTTCAGTGCACTTTGTTATTCGATTGTTACATTATGATGCCTGTACAAATACAAAGCATTCTTTGCTTGAAATTTATTCTCTTGATTGATACCAATATGTCATACCGTCCATTTTGTCAGGTTATGTTTCGACATTTTGGAAGATAATTAATGGTTAAATTTTAGGCGTAGCCAGGGATGAATTTTGTCAAAAGTGATTGTATTCTTAATTGCGATGCTCACGAGCATAGTTCATGCGCAAGTGCCTTTTTCTAAGCGAAGCCTGCAACTGGCTGCTAATCACTATACGTTGAATTATGATATTAATGTTGAAAAGCGAAGCTTAGCCGCTTCAGGTGTTATTACTGTTATTAATACCTCAAACAAAAATGCAGATCATATTCCTCTGCGCTTATATCGTTTATTTAGGGTATCTTCGCTATTCGATAGTAAAGGCAATGAACTAGAATTTACGCAGCAAGTGTTGAGTAACGAAGATTGGCCTGTATTGCAGACTAATTATATTGAAATTAAGCTAGATACGCCTCTTAAACCAAATCAGTTTTTTGAGTTTCAAATCAGTTTTGACGGCTCATTACGAGGCTATTCAGAAACTGGAATGAACTATGTTAGAGATAACATCTCTCAAGCGTTTTCTATTATCAGAATGGACGCCCTGGCATACCCTCTTGTTACCTATCCAAATGACCGAGTGAACAAAAGAGCAAAGTTTTGGCTGAACACTTATGAGTATGACGTCACTATCAATGTACCGGAGGGGTTGGTGGTAGCGAATGGTGGAGAGTTACTATCTCACAGCACCCGTAATAAGGTTAGCACTTATCGCTATGCCAATAAGCTGCCAGCATGGCGAATGGATTTCGCAGTTGCAAATTACCAGCATTATTCAAAGGGAAATTACTCAGTGTTCAGTTGGGAATCAGAGCAAGCTTCTCTTCAGCTGCTTGAGAAAATTGCTGCAACGTTTGATTTATACACTAAGTGGTTTGGACCTTTACAGAAGGATTTAGGCTATACCTTTATTGAAGTACCAGAAGATTATGGGGCACAAGCAGATGTAACAGCCGTTATTCAAGATGCTAAAGGCTTTAAGGAGCTTGACAGGGTATATCACGAAATCAGTCACCAATGGAACGTAAAAACCCTTGATGCATATTCACCAAGGTGGAATGAAGGACTTGCAACATTTTTAGAAGAACTTACATTAGATAAATTTGGTAAATCAGGTCACTTGAGGACCCAGACAGAAAAGAATTTGCTTCACCTGAAAAAGGTCATAAAAGAAAATCCACTTTATACAAGAACAGCGTTTGTTGATTATGGTAAGCACGGTCTAAATTCATACATCACAGGGATGGTTTTTTTTCATTTGCTTTATGACCTGGTTGGAGAAAAAAAATTTAATGAGATGATTGGTGGCTTCTACAGGACTTACTATTCTACCGGTGCTACAACAGAACAGTTTGTTCAATACATTAAAAAATATGCTAATGCGAACTTAGAACATTTTTTTGAAGAATGGGCGTACTCTCCAAAATATTCTAAGCGATTAGTTTATTATAAATCATACACACAACTGTATGAATTCTATAAATCCAACAATCATATTGAGCCTACAGCGCACACTGATTAAGACACTGGTTTGGTAAAGGCTTTGGTGATTGCTGGTTTTCACGGTATAGAGCTGGGTTATGCAATCACTGACCAAGCACCGCCGTTAGTACTAAAATAAATGAATGTCCTATTTTTAAAAGGAGGCGTTATATGAAAACCTTAGTCGTGGATAGCAGTGCTTTTATACGCAAGAGTGTTGTACAAGTTCTGTCTCAAATGGGCTATCAAGATTCAGTTCAGGTGGACACCTGCAGTGCAGCATTAGAGGAGCTCAACAAGGGAGGGTTCGATCTTGTCATAGCTGACTGGCATATGCCCGATATGTCGGGGCTTGAGTTTGTGAAGACCATTTGGGCCGGGCCTCACAATAATGTGAGCTTTTTAATGATGACTGTCATCGCATCACGTACTGAGATCAGTGAAGCGCTCAGAGCCGGGGTAAATAATTATATTGTTAAACCTTTCACTGCAGGTGGATTGAGAGAAGCAATTGAGAGCGTTATTGTACATAAAATACCGGGAAATACTTTTAATAGTTAAGTTGTGATTAATACCTCATGTTGGTCACACCAATTTGCTGAACTAAGTGTTCTAGTTTGGGGCGAAAGTATTTCAACCTTTGTCTGAGGCATAGGTTTGAAAAAGGAAACTTTTAACACCATTAGCGTCATATACGCTTATTAGAACTGGATAGACATTAAGTGGAATTGGTATTAGCCAAATCTATTGATAGGGTAGGCCACAGCCTCCAATCGTGAATGAGTTTTAGGGCGTTTAGGCACAAAAAAGCCGACAACTGGTCGGCTTTTTCAATCAAAACAGTAACTCATTTACTTGCGGTCATTCATCACCGTAGTTTTTGCACGCTTCTTCATCGTTACACTCACCGTACAGATACAGTGAGTGGTTGGTCAGCTTAATGCCATTTTCTTTGGCAATTTCTTCCTGACGTCGCTCGATAAGCTCATCTTCAAACTCGATCACTTTGCCACACTTTAGGCAAACCAGGTGGTCATGGTGTGTACTGCCTGACAATTCAAATACAGACTTACCACCTTCAAAGTGGTGACGGGTCACAATGCCGGCGTCGTCAAACTGGTTTAGTACGCGGTAAACGGTCGCAAGACCGATTTCTTCGCCTTTATCCAGCAGGATTTTGTATACGTCTTCGGCACTGATGTGCTGGTTATCAGGACACTGCAGGATCTCTAAGATCTTAATGCGTGGCAGGGTAACCTTTAAACCCGCTTTTTTTAGCTCTAAGTTGTGATCAGTCATTAATCTGTCTCAATTTGTCTAATTTCAGTTACTACTTAAGTCTAGCACGACACAGACTTAAAAATAGTGCGCTTTGGATACTAAACCGAATAGGTCTGGCTTAGTCTTCCAGCTCGCTTAGGCACATTTCTTCATATACCTGAGCAGACCACTTTTTAACGCGCTCTTCTGTTAGCTCTGGCTGACGGTCTTCGTCGATACCCAGACCCACAAAGTGACTATCGTCTACCAGGGCTTTAGAAGCTTCGAAGTCATAGCCTTCTGTCGACCAGTTACCGATCACGATTGCACCACGTTCAGTGACGATGTCATTGACCATACCCATTGCATCGAGGAAGTACTCGGCATAGTCTTCCTGGTCACCGCACCCGAAGATTGCAACCAGCTTGCCTTCAAAATTGATTTCTTCCAGTTCTGGGAAAAAGTCATCCCAGTCGCACTGGGCTTCACCGTAGTACCAAGTAGGGATACCAAAAAGGATCAAGTCGAACTCTTCGATATCTGCTTTGCTGCTCTTGGCAATGTCTTTTACGTCGACTAATTTTTTGCCCAATTCTTTTTGGATCATTTTTGCAACGTGTTCGGTGTTACCCGTGTCACTGCCGAAAAAAATACCTACGCTTGCCATTAACTACTTACCTTTTATCTATTAATCGCTAATTTTTCTTGCAAAATGGTTTCTATCAGCGCGCTACGACTGATGTTTTGCTCTTCTGCCATATCGCTCAATGCCTGATATAGTTCAGAGGAAATTTTAAACTCAACGCGCTTTAACCCTCTTGCTCTGTCTCTTTTAATCTGATTGCGCTTGTTGATCTTTAGCTGCATCTCTCTGGGGAGAGGATTTGTCTTAGGCCGACCAGGGCGCTTTTCATTTTCAAACAAGTCGATAGTGGTTCTATCTAATTCAGACTTGGCCATTAACCAACACCCGCACCTTGCCAAAATACTTGTATCAGGCCCTTGGCGATAAAGCCTGAGCACCCTAAAAATAGCACTAACCAGACAATGTATCGACCAAACTTGGGCACGTCTCCTTTCTTTAGGACGTCCTGAATGGCCATACCTATAAAGAAGAAAATCCCGGCGAGAGCAAAGTAAAGACCAATGGTTTCAAACTCATTCATAAATTCGTTGATCATCTTTGCACTACTCAAAACATAAACGGCGGCTACTATAGCATACCTGTAACCGATAAATTAAGTTCGCAGAGAAAAAACTGGGCTAATTATTGAATAAAATCAATAATTGAACGATTGACGGCTTGTGGCTTCTCTGCGTGCAGCCAATGTCCGGCACCTTGAATGATTTTTGCTCTGGCATTGCTAAAGGATTGCATAATGGCGTCTCTGTGCTCGGCCAGAATATAATCTGAGTTGTTTCCTTTCAGGAACAGAGTATCACACAAACAAGAATGAGTAGTATTTATATTTGATATGATCTTATCGTAGTTGGCTTCTATGACAGCTAAGTTAAATCGCCAGGTAAGCACGCCTTGTTCGTCTTTTGCCAGGCTCTTAAGTAAAAAGCCGCGTACACCTTGCTCTTCTATATAGGTTTGCATGATGGTGTCAGCTTCACTGCGGCTTGCCACCGGTGTTGCAGCGACCGCATTCAGCGCCTGAATAATGGCATCATGTCGCGGGTGATAATCCACCGGTGCAATGTCCATGACTACCAGCTTATTGATTTTATCTTCATTGAGCATGGCGACTTGCATGGCCACTTTGCCACCCATGGAATGGCCAACCAGGTGTGCTTTTTCTATTTCCAGGTGGTCGAGCAGAGTAAGCACATCCTGAGCCATGCTAGGGTAATCCATCACATCACTTTTGAACGACTGGCCATGATTTCGCAAGTCCAGGTTTATAACTGTAAATGACTCACTCAGTGCGCGGGCTATAATATTCAGGTTCTCCAGCGAGCCAAACAGGCCGTGGAGTAACACAACTGGCTCGGCACTGCCCAGTGGCTGTCCCGATAATTTGTAGTTAAGCAACATAATACCTCCGGATCCGGCGCATAGTTTGCCAGTGTTGAAAGCAAAATCATAGCCGTAGAGGAATAAGTTAAATTTAGATATAATCCCGTGAAGATGCAGTAGATGTATAAAATGACAGGACAAGCATGAAAAAAATAGAAATAGATGACGAGCTATATCAGTACATTGCCAGTAACACGCAAAGTATTGGTGAAAGCGCTTCCCAGATCCTGCGTCGTTTATTGAACCTGAACTCTGTGGCGCAGCCCGCTCAGGAAACCGAGCAAACCGCTGAGGTAACTGCTCAACCAGAAGTTGAGCAACAGCAAGCGCCGGTTTCAAACGAACCTTCAGGCAATGTATTTGATATCCTAAATAAAGAGGAACTGGCTATGCAAAAAGGCGTAGTTGGTCGCTTCTTGTTTATTTTGGCGGCGTTTCATCGCAGTCACAAAGCTGATTTTCACAAAGTGTTGGAAATCAAAGGGCGAGATCGTATTTATTTTTCGACCAGCAAAGCTGCGCTGCTCGAAAGTGGTAGTAGTACAAACCCCAAAAACATTGCAGACAGTCAGTATTGGGTTATGACAAACTCAAACACGACGCGCAAAAAAATGATGTTGCACGAAGTTGCGCTCATACTTGGTTATTCGGCGCAACAAGCAGAAACTATCCGAGACTACCTATAAGGAAATGTGATGGCAAATCACCCCAATGCAGGCAAACCAGCTCCGTTAAGTCAGCTGGCGAATATTCCCAAACTGGTATCGGCTTACTATCTGAATGAGCCAGATCTGGAACAAAACCCGGAGCAGTGCGTTGCTTTTGGCACATCAGGTCACCGTGGCTGTTCGTATAATGTGAAATTTAACGAATCTCACATTTTGGCTATTACTCAGGCTATCTGTGATTACAGAAAAGCCAACAATATTTTTGGCCCGCTGTTTTTAGGCAAAGACACCCATGCCTTGTCAGAAGCTGCGTTTAACTCCGCTATCGAAGTGCTGGTTGCCAACGAAGTTCATGTGGTAACGCAAGAAAACGATGATTACACACCAACCCCGGTGATAAGCCACGCGATTGTATGTCATAACAAGACGCACCCGCATGAGCTGGCCGATGGTATTGTGGTGACACCATCGCATAACCCGCCAGAAGATGGCGGCTTTAAATATAATCCACCCAATGGTGGACCAGCCGATACAGACGTCACTAAGTGGATTGAAGATCGCGCCAATCAACTATTGGTCGAAGACTTAGTTGAAGTTGAACTGTTCCCATTTGCAAAAGCCAGCCGCTCTGGATTTGTAAAATACGTCGATTTGATCACACCTTATGTAGAAGACCTGGCAAATATTGTCGATCTTGAAGCCATTGCAAAAGCAGGCGTACGCATTGGTGTTGATCCGTTGGGCGGCTCTGGCATTAATTTCTGGCCGGTGATTGCCAAGCAATACGGGTTAGATCTCACAGTTGTGAATGAGCAGGTTGACCCACGCTTTGCCTTTATGCCTTTGGACAAAGACGGCAAAATCCGTATGGATTGTTCTTCGCCATTTGCGATGGCAAACCTGGTAGCGATTAAAGACGATTATGATATCGGCATTGGTAACGACCCGGATTACGATCGTCACGGTATTGTCACGAAAGACGGTCTGATGAATCCAAACCACTTCCTGGCTGTGTCGATAGACTATCTGCTTAAGCATCGCGACTGGGGCAGTGAGATTAAAATTGGCAAAACCCTGGTATCCAGCGCCATGATCGATAAAGTGGTTAAAGGCAATCAGCGCGAAGTGTACGAAGTACCGGTCGGTTTCAAGTGGTTCGTTGAAGGCCTGAGTGAACAATGGCTGGCATTTGGCGGTGAAGAAAGCGCCGGCGCATCTTTCCTGCGCCGTAACGGTGAGGTCTGGAATACAGACAAAGACGGCTTTATTCTGGGTTTGTTGGCTGCGGAGATCCTGGCTGTGACCGGTAAAACGCCGTCACAATACTACCGAGAACTTGAAGCGCAATATGGCGCGCCAGTTTACAAGCGCATTGATGCACCGGCATCACCTGAGCAAAAAGCCAAACTGAAAGCCTTGAGCCCACAAGATGTGACGGCCAGCACGCTTGCTGGTGACGCCATCACAGATATTCTGACTGAGGCACCAGGCAATAATGCCGCCATCGGTGGGTTAAAAGTGGTGACCGAGTCGGGTTGGTTTGCGGCTCGTCCATCAGGCACCGAAGACATTTATAAAATCTATCTTGAGTCGTTTAAAGGCGAAGCGCATCTTGCTGAACTGGAACAGGCGGCCAAGACATTGGTAGATAGCGTGATCCGCTAACTTTAAGTGATAAAAGGCCATACGTTATGATGGCCTTTTTTTATACCTACTATTTAGTTGCTGAAATTTGACTTCTCAGCGACGCTCATTTCTCTCACAAAAGGTGATGTTCGTATGTACCTTGATACGTTAAAACAAACTGGAGACTTCCTGACTCTGACTCGCAATAACGAGTTTTCCCTTGCCGCCGAGCAATTTACGCTGAGCAACGGTACTTTGGTTGAAGTAAAAAACACAGGTGTTATTCAGTTTACGCCTGCCACTTATGGTAACAAAGACATCGTGTTATCGAGCGCGGTGCATGGCAATGAAACCGCTCCCATCGAAATATGTGACGAGTTTATTCAGGATGTGATCCTGGAGCGCATTGAACTGGCACACCGTGTGTTATTTGTGTTTGGTAACCCTAAGTCCATCAATATCGCAGAGCGCTTTGTGGATGAAAACCTGAACCGATTGTTCAACGGTGCCCACGAAAACCGCACCGAAAACCCGGAGCAGATCCGCGCTGCAAAACTTGAAGGCTATGTACGTGACTTTTTCACCAGCATGCCAGAGGGGCGTTATCGCTGTCACTACGATCTGCATACCGCAATTCGTGGCTCCAAAAACGAGAAATTTGCAGTTTATCCATTCCTGCATGGGAAACCGTGGAAGAAGTCGCAGCTGCAATTTATGTTGGCCTGTGGCGTCAATACCATTTTAATGATGCGCTCAGCAGCGACTACTTTCAGCTACTTCTCATCTTTCCAGTTTGGTGCTGACGCCTTTACAGTTGAACTGGGGCAGGTGAAGCCTTTTGGTCAGAATGATATGTCTCGCTTTGCCGCGGTAAAGCAAACACTAAAAGCATTAATTAGCCAAGAAGATGTCGATTTTGGTGAGTTTAATGCAAATGACTTCGAGTTGTTCCAGGTGCATCGCACGATAAACCGCACCTGTGAGGCGTTTTCATTCCCATTCCCTGATTCTGCGGTAAATTTCACCGGCTTTGCGAAAGGCGAATTGCTCGCAACCGATGGTGATACGGCCTACTTTGCAGAAGTTGAGGGCGAAGCCATCATCTTCCCGAATGCTAAAGTCGCGCTGGGTCAGCGTGCATTATTGACTGTGATCCCGCTGGAAGTAGACGAAAACTTCGTGTAACCCCCTGTAAATAAAGCGCTTAATAAAGCGTATCAAAAACTTTCCACCGCAAAATGTGCAAATTAACGGTTATTCATCTAGGATTAGTTGAATAACCGTTTACGTTAACGTAAAGTGGCAAAAGCTTTAATTTAATTAATTTGCATTTACCGCACTAATTATTCAAATCTCTAACCGCGGATCCGGCCCATTTTAAGCGGCTTTGGCGTTGCAAATTAGTTATGACAACAAGAGAAGGTAGGTTATGACTAACCCCAATAACATATCGTTGAATATCAGCCATGCGCTCGAATTTATCGATGGCCATGCGCTTAACATCCCGACGCTGAAAATTCTCAGCGAAGACGGTGATATTTTGGACGGTGCAACGGCACCTGAGTTAGACAAAGACACGGCGCTGCGTATCTATTCTACTATGCGTTTTATCCGTCTGCTGGATGAACGTATGCAGGCGGCCCAGCGTCAGGGTCGGATCAGCTTTTATATGCAGTGTCTAGGTGAAGAGGCTGCAATTACCGCCAGTGCGGCTGCGCTAAAACAAGAAGACATGATCATGGCGCAGTATCGTGAACAGGCGGCGCTGCACTATCGTGGATTCTCGCTTGAGCAGTTTATGAACCAGCTGTTCTCTAACGAAAAAGACTTGGGTAAGGGTCGTCAGATGCCAGTTCATTATGGCTCAAACGAATTACACTACCTGACCATTTCATCGCCACTGGGCACACAGATCCCGCAAGCAACGGGGTATGCGTACGGCCAGAAGCTGAAGCATATTGATGCGCAAAGCGGTGAGCTAAGCAGTGAAATTGACAACGTCACCATTTGTTACTTTGGGGAAGGGGCCGCATCGGAAGGCGACTTCCACGCTGGTTTGAACATGGCCGCAGTGCATAAGGCACCGGTACTGTTTTTTGCCCGTAACAATGGTTACGCCATCTCTACGCCAGCTGATGAGCAGTTTAAAGGCGACGGTATTGCGTCTCGTGGTGTCGGCTATGGCATTAAGACCATTCGTGTCGATGGAGCGGATACATTAGCTGTTTATGCGGCAACGCAAAAAGCCCGTGAAATCGCAGTCACCACAGGTGAGCCTGTCCTTATTGAATCGATTGCTTATCGCTTAGGCGCGCACTCTACGTCGGATGACCCGTCGGGTTACCGTACCAAAGACGAAGAAGCCGAGTTTAAGTCAAACTGTCCGGTTGCCCGCTTCAAGGCCTGGTTGCTAAAACAAGGCTGGCTAAACGAAGAAGAAGACGAAGCACAAAAAGACAAGATCCGCGAAGAGATCCTGGCTGCGCTGAAGGTGGCTGAAAAGGTTCAAAAACCAGCACTGGAAGAGCTCGTTTCCGACGTTTACGATACGCCTATCCCGGCACTACAAAAACAATACGAAGAACTTAAAGAGCATATTAAACAGCATCCGGATGCGTATCCAATCACGGCTGGGAGGATAAAATAATGGCTAAAATGAACATGCTGCACGCCATTAACTCGGCGCTAGACATCACCATGGCAGAGCACCCGCAGGCGTGTATTTTTGGTGAGGATGTGGGCTATTTTGGCGGTGTATTCCGTGCCACTTCAGGCTTACAGGAAAAATACGGTAAACACCGTGTGTTCAACACGCCACTGACTGAGCAGGGGATCCTGGGTTTTGCAAACGGTCTGGCGGCTTTCGGCGCACCGGCGCTGGCTGAGATCCAGTTTGCTGACTACATTTTCCCGGCGTTCGACCAGATAGTAAACGAATCGGCCAAGTTCCGTTATCGCTCTGGTAATGAGTTCAATGTCGGCAATCTGACCATTCGTACACCTTACGGCGGTGGTATTGCCGGTGGTTTGTATCACTCACAATCACCCGAGGCTTACTTTGCTCATACTCCTGGTCTGAAGCTGGTCGTGCCGCGTAACCCGTATCAGGCGAAGGGCCTGCTACGCGCATGTATCAAAGACGATAACCCGGTTATTTTCTTTGAGCCAAAGCGTTTGTACCGCGCTTCTACGGGTGAAGTGCCTGAGGGCGATTACACCATTGAAATTGGTAAAGCGGAAGTAGTGAAAGAAGGTAAAGACGTGACACTACTTGCCTGGGGCGCACAGATGGAGATCATTGAGCAGGCAGCAGCCAAGGCAGAAGAAGCCGGGATCAGTTGTGAAGTCATTGACCTGCGCTCAATTTTACCTTGGGATGTTGAAACCATCGCTAAGTCTGTAACTAAAACCGGTCGCCTGGTTATCAGCCACGAAGCACCAATCACGAATGGATTCGGCGCTGAAATTGCAGCGACTATTCAGAAAGAGTGTTTCCTGCATCTTGAATCGCCTATTGAGCGTGTTTGTGGCCTGGATACACCTTATCCACTGGCACTGGAAAAAGAGTATGTACCGGATGCACTTAAAGTATTCGCTGCAATTAAGAAGTCAGTAGAGTTTTAAGGGACGGATCATGTCTAAAGAATTTATTTTACCTGATATCGGCGAGGGGATCGTCGAATGTGAACTGGTCGAATGGCTGGTGAATGTTGGTGATGAAGTAAAAGAAGATCAGCCTATTTGTGATGTAATGACAGATAAGGCACTGGTCCAGATCCCGGCTGTACATGACGGTGTGATCACCCAGTTACACTATGCAAAAGGTGATATTGCTAAAGTCCATGAGCCTTTGTTTGCAATGGATGTTGCCGGCGAAGCGCCTGCACCTGCCAGCAATACAGGTGACAGCGGTTCAGCGCCAGCTGCTTCTTCTGCGCATTTAGAAGACTTTATTTTGCCGGATATCGGTGAAGGCATTGTTGAATGTGAAATCGTCGAGTGGTTGGTCGCAGAAGGCGATGAAATCAAAGAAGATCAGGCTGTGTGTGATGTGATGACAGACAAAGCTCTGGTGCAAATTCCGGCTAAATACGATGGTGTGGTTGAAAAACTATATTATCAAAAAGGCGATATCGCGCAGGTGCATAGTCCGTTATTCCAGATGCGCTTAGGTGCGGATCACAGTCCGAAACAAGACGAACTGGCGGTCCATAAGCCACAGCCTGTCAAAGAAAGCAAAGCGCCGTCTGCACAACCAGCGACAGCGACTAAAGTGAACGGCAAAGCCGTTGCTTCGCCTGCGGTCAGACGTCGCGCGCGTGAGATGGACATCGACATCACTCAGGTACCAGGCTCAGGTAAAAACGGTCGTGTATTTAAAGAAGACCTAGAGCGCTTTGCGCAAGGTGGCACCGCTGCTCAGTCGTCTACGCCTGCTCAGGCAGAGCAATCAACGCCAGCACCAGTATCATCAGGTGGTACACGTGTGGAGTCTATCCGTGGTATGAAAGCCGCGATGGCCAAGCAGATGGTTGCATCGGTTTCGACTATTCCGCATTTTACTTACAGTGATGAGATTGACCTGACGGACCTGATTGCACTGCGCAAATCGCTAAAAGACCAGTACGCAAAGCAGGGCATTAAACTCACAATGATGCCGTTCTTTATCAAAGCGTTATCACTGGCGATTAAAGAATTCCCAATTCTTAATTCGCAGGTCAACGACGAGTGTACAGAGATCACTTACTTTGACGACCACAACATAGGCATGGCGGTCGACAGCAAGCTTGGATTACTGGTACCAAACATTAAACAGTGTCAGAACAAGTCGATAGTCGATGTTGCTCAAGCGGTCACGCAACTTACAGACGCTGCGCGTGAAGGGCGAGTGTCTCCTAATGACCTGAAAGGCGGTACGATCTCAATTTCGAACATCGGCGCAATCGGCGGAACGACAGCAACCCCGATTATCAATAAACCAGAGGTAGCCATTGTTGCACTGGGTAAGTTACAGCACTTGCCGCGCTTTGATGAGCAGGGCAATGTGGTGTCTCGCGCGATTATGCAGGTGAGCTGGTCTGGCGATCACCGGGTTATTGATGGCGGAACGATTGCAAGATTCAACAATTTGTGGAAGTCTTACTTAGAGGAGCCGGCTAAAATGATGATGGCAATGCGCTAATCATCGCTTTTTGCTAGTTTCTTACTTGTTGTAAAGGGCCTTTACGGCCCTTTTTTAATGCCCTCACCGCTCAAAAAACTAAAAAGCACCTACTGGCTTAGCGAGTTAGATTTTCGTTGATCCGTGTAAATCGCTTATGCGTATTACAAGTCAGAATTAATTGTTTGGCCTGATTTTATGATGCAAAGCGTGCAAATGGCACTTTTTCCACTACCCCTATTTCTGCTGCCCGGTGGCGTCACCCGGTTGCGGATATTTGAACAAAAGTATTTACGTATGGTGAAAGAAGCGGGTGACGACCGTCACTTTGCGCTGAGCTTGTATAAGTCTGCGACTGAATATCAGACAGCCCCCTGGGCAAGCTGGGTCGAAATTATTGATTTTGGCTCCGCGGAAGATGATATTCTGACCATAGATGTGCGCTCTAAGGGCTTGCTGGATGTAACCGAAGTCTGGATGGAAGCGGACGGATTACGTCAGGCTCGCTTTGATGTAAGATTACACTGGTCGCATTGCGAGCTGGCGCCCAGATATCAGCACGTCAGTGACGAGCTGCTGCGTATATTCAAACAAAATCCAGAGCTGGCAGCGCTCTATCCTGAGCCGCGCTTTGAGGATGCCGCCTGGGTAGCCGGACGTTTCTTGGAAATTTTACCGTTTTCTCCGGAGCATAAAGAGGGTTTTTGCGAGCCAGGTACATTGCCTCAGGCACTGAAATTCCTTGATACCATTTTAACGGGTCAGGACGACTGATATATTCGTCAGCATGTGTGATCCAAATCTATTCGTTCCACGTATAGGGTCTACAGAAATAAAAAATCCGTTTTTAAACTTCCATTATGTATGGATGTGAGCTAATGATAGAAAAAAGCCGTCAGCAAAGTACCGAAACGCCACAAGGGTCAGTTATGAAAGACGTTGCTGCTACACAAACTTCGGAGCAACGCCTGCTCAGTCCCGAGCAACAGGCGCAGCTGTGCGACTGGATGCACCGCATTGCCAAGCAAAGGGACAGAAAAGCATTCGCCTGTTTATTTAAGTGGTTTGCACCTAAGGTGTTGCACTTAGGGCGCCAACGCTTTGGCGATGCAAGCCAGGCACAAGAGCTGTTGCAGGAAAGCATGGCTAATGTGTGGCGAAAAGCGCACCTATTTAATGCCGAAAAAGGCGCGGTAACCACCTGGATCTATACCTTGGTGCGTAATCAGTCCTTCGATATGCTCAGAAAGATGCAGACCAACCGCGAGGACAACCTCAGTGAGGACATCTGGCAGCAACATAGCAATGAACGTGATGACAGCGCCGAATTTTCCGATCATTTGTTGGACAGGCAGCTCGTAGAGTATGTAGAAAAGCTACCTGAAGAACAAAAAAATGTTGTTAAAGGCATTTATTTTCAGGAACTGAGCCAGGAAGAGTTGGCAAATCAACTCGGCATACCTTTGGGCACCGTAAAATCCCGACTGAGACTGGCACTGGGTAAACTGAAAGCACATATGGGGGAGCACCATGATTAAATATCACCCATCCGAACAAATTCTTCAATCTTATGTTCAGGGAGAACTGTGCGCGTCACTCAGTGTGGCTGTGAGTATGCATGTGGCTATGTGCCCGCAATGTCAGCAGCTGACTAGTCAGTTTGAAGCAAGCTGTGCGCATAGCTTTGCCGGTGAGGATATGGAACTGCAAGGCGATGAAAACTGGGACGATTTAATCGCCCAGATAACAGAAAACACTATGTTTGCTGAAGACCCTGCACCAGCGCCTCTCGAAATAGAGGTTAAGGGAGAGCAATTTGTACTGCCATCCAGTTTACAAAATGTCGGTCTGAGTGGCTGGTTAAAACTCGGCAAGTTATCTCGCTCCAGGTTGAATCTGGGCGATGGAAAGCTTCATGCCAGTTTATTACACATTGAAAAAGGTGGTAGTGTGCCACAACACACCCACAAAGGGTTTGAGCTGACGTTGCTGCTTTCGGGCACTTTCAAAGATGAAATGGACAGCTATGTGCCGGGCGATTTCATTATGCTTGACGGGGAGCATGAACACTCGCCAGTCGCAACCGAGTCGTGCCTGTGCTTTACGCTGGCTGACGATGCACTGCACTTTAGCCAGGGGCTTAGTCAGCTGTTTAATCCTATTGGCAAGCTGATTTACTAGGCCAGCAGTAAAATACCTTCTAATTCGTCCTTCGAGTTGAGCACAAAGCCCGTCTTTGTGCTTTTTTCGTTTATAGGGTGCTGATTTCAGGCGTTTTATCGCAAATGCTGCTAATGTAGTAAAAGAGCAAGTTTACGAACTTTGGAAGGCTGCCGCCCGGACAAAAGGTTGCTGGAACCTGGAAGAGTTTGATCTGATGCTGTGTTGCACGCGTACAACAAAGCATATTAGCAAAAAGGACAGAGTAATGACCGAACAACCAGACTGGCTCAGCAATTTTGTAAGGATTTACAATAAGCTGGACAAAGAAACCTTGCACTTGTTGGAAGAAATTTACCATCCTGACATTCAGTTTAGTGACCCGCTTCATGGGATCAGTGGATTACAAAATCTGAGCACTTATTTTAGCGATATGTACAGCAATGTGATCAGCTGTCAGTTTGATATACAGCACAGCTTATCTCAGGGCGATCAGGCTGCGTTGTACTGGACTATGCACTACAGACACAAGCGCTTGAGTAAAGGGCGAGAGATAAGTGTAGATGGCCACTCCTTTTTAAAAGTGCAGGATGGCAGAGTGATAATGCACCGTGACTACTTTGATGCTGGCAGCTTACTGTATGAGCATATTCCCGTCATGGGGATGGGGGTACGCTGGCTTAAATCTCGCATTAGTGGGGAGCAAGCGTCTGGCACAGACAATGGAGGGCAGCAGACATGCCCGAAGTTTTAATTACCGGCGCCAGCTCCGGAATAGGGCTGGCACTGGCCAAGCGCTATAAAGACGCAGGATACAGAGTGCACGTTTGTGGCCGTAACAAAGACAAGCTTCAATCGGTTTTGCCTGAATCTGAACAAGTCCGGCATATATGCTTTGATCTTAACGATAAGGCTGCCATTTTTGAGGTGGCGGATAAGCTGCCACAGTTGGATGGGATTATTCTCAACGCCGGTGGTTGTGAATACATAGACGACGCCAAACAATTCGACTCAGCACTGTTTGAGCGCATCATCCGCGTTAACCTGATCTCAGTCGGCTACTGCCTGGATGCCTGGCTTGGCAAACTTAACAGCAGCGCATTTTTGGTTTTTGTCAGCTCATCGGCCAGCTTTTTACCACTGCCACGTGCTGAGGCCTACGGCGCTTCCAAGGCCGGACTGACCTATTTGGCCAAGACATTGGATGTGGATTTGGCCGGAAGCGGTATTCAGGTAAGTGTTGTACATCCGGGTTTTGTAGATACCCCGCTTACCCAAAAAAATGATTTCCCAATGCCTTGTCAGGTAACCAGCGAACAAGCCGCGGAGCGTATCTTTCAAGGGGTAGAAAACAAACAGTTTGATATTCACTTTCCTCGCAGGTTTACCTACCTGCTTAAATTTTTTGGTTGGTTGCCGCATAACGTTTGGCGACATGTTGCGGCAAAATGGATAAAAAGATGAAAAAAATAGCCGTCATTGGTAGTGGCGTTTCAGGTATGGTCTGTGCACGTTTGCTCAGTACCCAACACGATGTACATTTGTTCGAAAAAAGAGACCGCCTTGGTGGCCACACTGCCACAAAAGAGGTTGAGTACCAGGGCCAAACCTATCAGGTTGATACCGGGTTTATTGTTTATAACGACCGAACTTATCCAAACTTCATTAAATTGATGGATAAACTGGGGATCCAGGGCAAGCCCACTGAAATGAGTTTCAGTGTGCACAATAAAGACACCGGGCTGGAATACAACGGTCACGACCTTAATACCTTGTTCGCACAACGACGTAACTTAGTTCGTCCTAAATTTTGGCGCCTGATCCGAGAAATTGTACGTTTTAATAAAACTGCCAAACAGCGCTTCGCGGAAGATGAATTTTCTGCTAACGAAACATTGGGCAGTTTTCTTGATGAGCAAAACTTCAGCGAATTTTTTGCTGAACATTATATTTTGCCGATGGGCGCTGCAATCTGGTCTACCAGTTTACAGAAAATGAAGGAATTCGAGCTCAAATTTTTTGTCCGCTTTTTTTATCATCACGGCTTACTCAATATCAGCGACAGGCCCCAGTGGTATGTGATCCCGGGTGGCTCTAAGCAGTATATTGCGCCGCTGTTAAGTGGTCTGGAGGCCAATATCCATCTTGATGCAGACATCAAAAAAGTGACCCGAGAAAACGGCCGTGTTCAGTTGCACTTTGCTGATACCGTCAGTGAATTTGATGAGGTGGTACTGGCCTGTCATAGCGATCAGGCGCTCAACTTACTCGGCGATGCCAGCGCAGAAGAAATCAGCGTGCTCTCGGCTATTCCTTACGCAAAAAACAGAGTGATTTTACATACTGATACGGACTTGCTGCCGAAGCGTCGTTTAGCCTGGGCTGCCTGGAACTACTTGCTCGACAACAATGAATCTCGCCCTGCGGCAGTAACATACAATATGAATATATTGCAGGGTATTGAGGCACCATGCACCTTTTGTGTGACGCTGAACCAGCCAATCGATGAAGACAAGGTGATTGGACAATATCAATACGCGCATCCGGTATTCAATACCCAGAGCATGGCGGCCCAACAGCGTCGCAAGGAAATTTGTGGACTTCAGCATACTCATTTTGCGGGCGCCTATTGGTACAACGGTTTTCACGAAGACGGCGTGCGCAGTGCGGTTGATGTAGCAGCACGGTTCGGCATTAGCCTGGATGACCTGTAATGAGTGACACGCTGCACAGTTCGCCCTTATATGTAGGCCAAGTCAGGCATCGGCGCTTTGCTCCTGTGCCTCATGGCTTTTCCTATCGCCTTTATATGCTGTGCCTGGATCTGGATGAAGACACCTTTGTGCAAAAAGGCAGAGGACTCATTGGTCCCCAGTGGTATCGGCCCATTCGTTTTTGCCAACAAGACTACCTCAAAGGTGATCCCGGCACGCTGCAACAACGTATAAAAAACAAAGTCATAGAGCTTGGCGGGCAATGGCCCGGAGGTCGCGTAAAAGCACTGGTTCAGGGGCGTTGTCTGGGATTATATTTCAGCCCGCTTAATGTGTACTTCTGTTACGACGAGCAGGGCAAGTGTAACCTGATGCTGGCAGAAGTAAGCAACACCCCATGGAATCAGCGACATTATTATCTGGTCGATATCAGTCAGGCGCATAGAACCGATAAGGTATTTCATGTGTCGCCATTTATGACTCTGGATATGCAGTATTTGTGGCGTGTTAGTGCGCCGCCCGCACAAGGAGCAGGGCGATTACTGGTGCACATAGAAAACCACGCTACGGCCGAACATGAGTACAAGCAAAAGGGCGCCTTACAAGACGACAAGCTGTTTGATGCCACCATGGCACTCAAGTCAACACCCTTGTCGGTTAAAAGCCTGTTGGGGCTTGGCCTGTGTTTGCCCTCTATGACATTGAAAATATGCCTGGCGATTTACTGGCAGGCACTCAAACTTTGGGTGAAGCGTGTGCCTTTCATACCGCACCCCGAAACGCATTCTAACTGTAATAAAGCGAAGTGATACATGGAACAAAATAGCCAAACCATCTCTAAGCCTGCCACGGTATCCTGGTGGCATCAGTTGATGATAAATAAAGCCAGAGCCGTCATTTTTAAGTTGCTTGAAAAACTGGAACATGACCGCCTTGAGATCATTGAGGGCAGTGAAAAAGTCATACTGGGGGCGATGCAACCCAGACTACAGGCAACCATCTTCGTCAATGACATTAGTTTTTACCTGGATGTGCTTAAAGGAGGCGGTATTGGCGCCGCAGAGGCGTTTATTGAAGGGAAGTGGCATAGCCCTGACCTGACCAAAGTGATCCGCATGTTTGCCCGCGCACAATCTCAGCTGGATGAACTGGAAGGCAAAATGTCCTGGCTTAGCGCCGTGAAAAATCGCCTCTTTCACTTTGGCAATCGCAACAGTGAGTCGGGCTCTAAGCAAAACATACTGGCCCATTATGATTTAAGTAATGATCTGTATCAGGCATTTCTTGACCCAACCATGATGTATTCCAGCGCGGTCTTTGAAACCTTGGAGCAGCCCCTCGAGCAGGCCCAACATAACAAGCTAAAAATCATTTGTGACAAACTTGAGCTGAGCGCCGATGACCATTTACTAGAAATTGGAACGGGCTGGGGTGCACTGGCAATATTTGCGGCGCAAAACTATGGCTGTAAGGTGACGACCACGACGATTTCCGACGCTCAGCATGACTATACAGCGCAAAGAATTGAAGCGGCTGGTTTGCAGGGGCAGATAACCCTGTTAAAGCAAGATTATCGCTTACTTGAGGGTAAGTTCGATAAGCTGGTTTCCATCGAGATGATCGAGGCCGTTGGGCACAGTTATATGCCGGGCTTTTTTGCCAAGTGCAGTAGCCTGTTAAAAGACGATGGTCTGATGCTACTGCAGGCTATTACCATTTCTGACAGTCGCTACGATCATTACCGCAATAACGTGGATTTCATCCAGCGTTATATTTTCCCAGGCGGGTGTCTGCCATCTGTGGCTGTGATGTCACAACACCTGGCCACACAGACGGATATGGTGGTGCGAGGTATAGACGATATCGGACTGCATTATGCGCAAACGCTCAAACGCTGGCGGGTTCAGTTTGAGCAGAACTGGCAGCAGATCCGCACGTTTGGATTTGACGAGCAGTTCAGACGTTTATGGCTCTTTTATCTGCAATATTGTGAAGGCGCATTTTTGGAGCGGGTGATCAGTACGCATCATTTAGTTGCACGTAAACCCAGATATGTTGGGGTCAATGATGAGCAATTTCTGGCTAGTTAACCTCGTTATATTCCAGTCAGTGTGGTGGTTGAGTGCTTTGTTCACTCACCAGGCACTGATTGGCGTCATAGTGTTGCTGGCGCTGCACTTTGCGTTGTCGCCAAGTCGCAAGGCTGACCTCAGTAGCTTGATGGTTTTACCCCTTGGTTTGTTGGTAGACCAAGCTCTGGCGGCAGCGGGCGTCATCCAGTTTGCCGGTGATCAGCCCTGGCTTCCTGTGTGGCTTGCTTTTTTGTGGGGGCATTTTACCTTGACGCTCAACCACAGTCTGAGCTGGTTAGGACGTTGCCATCTGGGCGTTCAGTCTTTACTCGGTGCGGTGTTTGGCGCTCTGAGCTACATTGGCGGCATAAAACTCGGTGCACTTGATAGCGCGCTGACCGTTTTCAATTTGTTTATAGTCTTTGGCGCTGTCTGGGCGGTTGTGTTGCCTCTGGTGGTTCACCTTAACAGCCGTTTTGTCGCGAAAACAGGAGTACAACATGTTTAAACAGTTAAACGGCTTGATTTTGTCAGTTGCATTAATTGTGGCGCCCGCTGTGGTTTCGACGCAGGCTGAGGCATCAACATCAATTGAGCTGTCGGAGCTTGATTTACGCGGTACGGCAGACTTGCGCTATTTGTTCTGGGATGTTTACTCAGCTGCGCTTTACACCGGCGGTGAGGCTTATCGGGAAACTGAATATCCCCAGATACTGAGCTTGACCTACAAGCGCGACATTGAGGCGCAGGAGTTGGTTGACGCAACCGAAGAGCAGTGGCAAAAACAGCAGCTTTCGCTTGATAACAGTGAACAATGGCTGCGGCAGCTTGCTCAGCTTTGGCCTGATATACGCAAAGGTAACCAGTTGATCCTGGTGGTCGATGAGGACCTGCAAAGTCGCTTTTATTTCCGCCCTGAACCGCCAGCTGAGCTGAGTGGGTCGCTGTCCGAATCTGATCTTAAAGCGTCGGCGCGTTTTTTAGGAGCGATTAAGGACAGTGCATTTGGGCCGGCCTTTTTAGGGATCTGGCTGTCCGAAAAAACCACAGAGCCTAAGCTAAGAAAGCAGCTCATAGGAAGAAGGTAACACAATGAAACTAGTTATAACTTTGCTGCTGGCGTTGGCTCTGAGTGGCTGCACCAGCAAAACGATTGCGGATTACAGCGACACCAAACCAGAGTTGGCACTGGAGCAATTTTTTGAAGGTGAGCTCACGGCCTACGGGATAGTGCTGGATCGCAGTGGCAATCTTACCCGGCGCTTTGAGGCCGACTTGATAGGCACCTGGCGCGGCAATAAAGGTGAGCTGAAAGAGTGGTTTCGCTTCGACGACGGGGAGAAGTCAACCAGAGTCTGGCAGCTCGAGAAAACCGCGGATAACCGCTATAAAGGTACCGCCGGTGATGTGATTGGGGTTGCGCAAGGCGAAACAGCAGGATCGGCTTTGTATTGGCGATATCAGCTGGAGATCCAATATCAGGGTAAGCCGCTGGAGGTGACGCTAGACGACTGGATGTATTTGGTTAACGAAAAACGCTTGTTTAACCGCACAGAAATCATCAAATGGGGTTTTAAAGTCGGGGAAGTTATCCTCATCATTGAAAAGCATGATACTTAAAACCAAACAGAACTTGACGTTGAAAAGGCCTGCACAAGCAGGCCTTTATGTTTTTAGCTGAAGTAATATAAGCCGTAACCCACAAGCAAGGCGGGTATCGCCGAGTAAACGGTGGCCAGAGCGGCGGCCCCGGGGGCCAGCGCCAGTGCCGGGAATAGGGCATCACCGTCGTTGGCGATGGCGTTCGCAGCTAATGCACTGAAAGGTAAGACACCCTGAATATACAAGCTGGTGACGACAATCTGTGGCCCACAGCCGGGCAGCATACCAATTGCAATGGCAATCAGCGGCGCAAATACTGCGTACTCTGAGAACCAGGCCGCCAGGTCCAGGCCAAACAAGGCAACGGACAGTTCATACAGCATAAAGCTGGCCACCACCCATGCGGTCACAAAGTGGGTGTCGTGGATGACCTTGGCCAGTTTGGAAGGGGGATCCTGTTCATCGTCCTCAGCGGTGACTTCGCGGTAGCTTTGGCCTTTTGAAGACAATGCCCAGATAGTCAGGGCGAACAGGGCCAGCGCTGCGCCTGTCAGCTCAACAGGCTTGGTTAATATGCCCAGGTCCGTATTAAAAGCGATAAGCAGCGCGATAACCACACAAGGTAGTAAAACCCAGCGCCATACAGGCTCGCTGAAGCGGATAGCGCTGGGTGGCGTTTTGCACTCTATGGCGGTTCTGCTGTGCCTGCTGGGTTGGCAAAATTCAGGTTTGTGCAGCATATTAACCACCAAACCACTGACGATTCCCACAGCCACACCCAGGGCGATGATAGTCAGGCCTTCGAGCGGCTTCTTAGCCAGAAGCAGGAACGCGGCATCGCCCATGGTTGCCGTCAATACAGCAACCACAGAGGCAAAACTTGCCTGTCCTTTGGTGAACTGAGTGACCACGATGATTGCACCGCCGCAGCCGGGTAGCGCCCCGAGTATCGCCGCCATTGAGATCTCCAATAGCGGCGACCTGGCTTTGAGATAACTGAGCTCTAACTGAGGCAGCCTGTCGATAAGAAAGTAATAGATTGCCAGGGTACCGGCGACAAACACACTCACCTGAAAAAACGCGTCGGCGAGCGTGGCAATGGTTAAAGTGCGCAGAGGGTCAAATAGCAATGCCAGACAAATTAACATCGGCAGCAGCAAACGCTTGTTTGCCAGTAACGAAGAGAGAGCTGAGCTGCGTTTGGTGGTTGTAGAGTAGGATTGTGAGAGCATAAAAAGTGCAACCGGTTGAAAACACAGTTGCACTTTAGAATGATATTAAATGAAAATCAATATCATTTGCGTTTATTTATTGCGTTGGAACTCAGAAGTTGCTTTCCAGGTCGGCCATTCACTCTGCTGAGAAATGTCGTACCCTACCTGGAAGAACAATTGCAGATCCTGTACCGCGCCGCTTAAGTCCCATTCTTCACGGTAGCGATCACAAGGCTGGTGATAACAACCGCGTAAAACCAGGCTCATACGCTTACGGTATTGCTCAGTGGCTTCATCACGCGCTTCAGTACCGCCACCGGCATACATGGCCGGGACGCCCATATTAGCAAAGGCGAAATGATCTGAACGATAGTAGCCACCTGCAGCCGGACGTGGATCGCCCGAGACAACACGGTCCTGTGCTTTTGCGGCGGTTTCCAGCATTTCGTCCAGCGATGACTTGCCAATACCCACAACACTGATATCTTTTACCTTGCCCAGCAAGTTCAGGCTGTCCATATTAATGTTGGCAACCGTTTTATCCGCAGGGATAACCGGGTTTGCAGCATAAAATTTTGAGCCCAGCAGGCCTTGTTCTTCCGCGGTCACGGCCAGGAAAGTGATTGAACGATCCGGTTTAACAGGCAGCTTGCTGAAAGCTTCGGCGACTTCAATCATGCCACCTGTACCGGTTGCATTATCGTGTGCACCGTTGTAAATCTTATCGCCTTTACGGTTAGGATCTGTGCCCAAGTGATCCCAGTGTGCAGAGTAAATGATGTGCTCGTCACTGTGCTTGGCACCAGGCAGGGTCGCGATGAAGTTATAAGACGTTGAGGTGCTGATCTTACTTTTCACGGTGACAGACGCGCTTAAGTCGCCCATGTCTACGTGATAGGCACCGGCCGCCGCTTTTTCTTTTGCTTCGGCAAAGTCCAGACCCGCTTTTGCAAATAGCTCTTTGGCAACATCACTGGTTACCCAACCTTCGACAGCGACACGGTCCATGTTGTTGTTTTCTTTCTGGAAGCCAAACTGAGGGCCACTCCAGGAGTTTTCAACAACGCTCCAGGGGTAAGAGGCTGGCGCGGTTTCGTGAACGATAATGGCACCTGCTGCACCCTGGCGGCTCGCTTCTTCATATTTGTATGTCCAGCGGCCGTAGTAGGTCATGGCTTCACCGGTAAACAAAGCCGGATCTTTACGTGCAAAGCCTGGGTCATTAACCAGCATCACCACCGTTTTACCGCGTACATCCAGGCCTTCGTAATCGTTCCAGCCATATTCTGGGGCATTGACACCATAGCCGACAAACACCAGCTCTGAATCTTTAATCGACTCCAGTTTGCTGATACGGCCGGTACCCATCACCATATCTTTCTTATACTCGTAATCTTTGCCGCCAATGCTCAGGGTCATGTTAGAGTCGGCTTCGATGGATACCAGAGGCACTTCCTGAAAGAAGCTGTCGCCATTGCCTGGCTGGAAACCCAGCTCAGTGAAATGTTTCTTAAGATATGCCAGTGTCAGCTCTTCGCCTTTGGTAGACGGGGCGCGGCCACCAAATTCATCAGAGGCAAGAGTTTTAATGTGCGTAGTCAGTTGCTCGGCATTAATGCTGTTATAAGCGGCGGTTACGTCGCCAGGCTGATTGGTTTGTGTCGCCATACAGCCAGCTAACACAGCAACAGAAAGTGCGCTTAGCGCGAGTTTTAGTTTCATAGTGTTATTATCTTCGCTTGTTGTTATACGCCGCTAGTATAACGTTATTTGCACGGGGATTTCGACTTTTGGCGATAATTGACGGGTTTGGCTATTTACTACACAAAGTTGGCTGGGATACGAGCCCATGCTGGGTTAAAATGGCGGCTTTGACTGTGCCAGATAAAGACTAACCGGCAATATGAATAAATTTACCGCGCCAGAGCACTGGCATGCAGACCTGTTTACTCAGGCACCCTTTGAGCATCTTGAAGAACTTTTTACTCTCAGCCAGCACGCAGACTGGCCCGCTTTTGAATGGCTGAATGCGCAGCAAAATCAGCAGCATAACCGCCAGGTGGTGTTTACCCCCAACAGTGAACTGGAAGGCGAAACCTTGTACTACGAAGAGATTATCGCGCAGACTAATCGCATTCCAACCCGGGAAAATAACTGGCATGACTTCTTTGGGGCTTTGATCTGGTGCCTGTTTCCTCAAACCAAATCTTTGTTAAATCAGCTGCATATGCAGGAAATTGCCGAGCATGGCCTGAAGCAACGTAGTAAAAAGCGTAATGCGCTGACGCTGTTTGATGAGTGTGGCGTGGTGCTGGCGGTGCCTGATATGAGCTGGCAAACCGCGTTAAGAGCACACCAGTGGCAGGAAGTTTTTTATGAATACAGCGCAATGTGGCACCATAACCTGCTGCCATTTGTTTTTGGCCATGCCAACTATGAAATGCTTACTAAGCCGTTTATCGGGCTAACGGGCAAAGTTGTGTGTATTGAGGTCGATGAAGCATTCTATCATCTGCCGCTGGCGCTTCAGTATCGCCATTTAGATAAGCAACTGGCAAACATGATTGAGCAGCAGGGGTTGCTCGATAACAATAAGCAGATGTCGCCTTTGCCTTTGCTGGGTATACCTCAGTGGTATCAGGGGCAACAGGACCTGGCTTTTTACAATGACACCGACTATTTTCGGCCCAAGCGGCAGAAAGCGACAAACAAGGACACACAGTGATACAGGTTGAAGGTTTACAAAAACGCTTCAAGCTCAGCAAGGAGCACAGCAAAAACAAAACCAGCCAGGACGCCAGAGAGCGGGATGGCTATTTTCATTCCGTAGAGTCTGTGTCGTTTCAGTGCCAGCAAGCTGAAGTGCTTGGGCTACTTGGCCCAAATGGCGCGGGCAAGACCACCACATTAAGAATGCTGTCCACGGCGCTTACGCCAGATAGCGGCGCAATTCTGGTCGATGGGCAGGATGTTGTTAAAAACCCCCTCTATGGCCGCCGTTGTATCGGCTTTTTGTCGGGTACGACAGGCCTGTACGGGCGACTAACCGCCAAAGAAAATGTCGAATATTTTGCCAGGTTGCATGGCCTCAAAGGCAAAGCACTCAAGACCCGCTGCGAGCTGTTATTTGAAACTTTGGATATGACCGCATTTCTCGATAAGCGCTCAGACAGCTTGTCTACCGGTATGAAGCAAAAAACCAATATTGCCAGAGCTGTGGTGCACCAGCCTCAGGTGGTTATTCTGGACGAGCCGACTACAGGTCTGGATATTATGACCAAACAGACCGTGCTGACCTTCATCAGGCAGCTTAAAGAGCAGGGGACCCCCGTGATCTTCTCTACCCATCATCTGGACGAAGTCGATATGTTGTGCGACAAGGTGTGTGTAATTGACAAAGGGATAAGCTGCTTTGAAGGCGACCTGGACGCTTTTCGTACGCTGGGGCGCAATAATGAGCTCAACCAGGCATTTATGACTATCATTCGGGAGGCACAAGATGTTTGAAGTCATGTTAAAGGAACTTAGGGAGTTGCTCAGAGACCGTAAAACTTTGTTCTTTGTCATTGCCCTGCCAATTGTTATTTTTCCGGTGTTATTCGCCTTTGTCGCATTTCTCACGTCTAAAGCGGCGCTGGAAGCCGAGCAACAGGTTCATACCTTTTACGTGGTAAACGAAGACTATGCGCGCCCCTTTGCTGATACCTTATTCTATCATCGCAGTTTTAAGCGCTATGACGGCGACGCTAAACTTGATAGTGTCGAAGCGCTTCGCGATGCAGTAAGGCAAGGCATTATTGATGTGGGGGTGTATATTCCGGCAGCGCCTGATAAGCAGCTGAGTCTGGGTAACCAGACGCGGTTTCAGGTGGTCTTTAATGATGCCCAATCTATCAACTATATTTACAGCCGGATCAAGAAAGTAATAGATGAGTACGCGGCCACACTCAGGGAGCAGGCATTGGGCGAGCTGGGTGTGGCTGTGGAAAAACAGGCTGCCATACTTAAACCTGTGGAGATGGAAAAGGTCGATACAGCCGATCAGCGAGAGAACATTGGCGAAAAAATTGGTGCGTTTATTCCGTATATGTTGATCCCGCTGGTGCTGATGGGGGCCAGCTATCCGGCCATTGATCTGGGGGCCGGTGAAAAAGAGCGTGGCACACTCGAAACCTTGTTGCTAACGCCCCTGACCCGCACTCAGCTGGTACTGGGGAAATTTTTCACCATTTTAATCAGTTCCATTGCCTGTGCACTGGTGACCGTATCCAGTATGTCTGTGTGGATCTGGATTGCCAGTGGGTTTGGTGCACTGGATCCTATCCTGAGTGCATTTGCAACGGTGACTCAGTGGGATTTTCTGCTGATTTTTGCTTTGTTGTTGCCGGTCGCTATGATGTTGTCATCCCTGGTACTGGCCATTTCAATTTATGCCCGCAGCTTCAAAGAAGCACAAAACTACATGGGACCACTGAGCATGTTTGTATTTGTGCCGATTGTGGTGTCGGTTTTGCCTAACATGACATTGACTGCCAACACCGCCTGGATCCCCATTACCAATGTGGCACTGGCCATCAAGGAAATTGTCAAAGGGACCGTCGACTATCAGGCCGTCGGCTTGATTTTTCTGGCTTCAACACTTCTTGCCAGCGCCTTGTTGGCGTGTTGTGTCCGCTGGTTTAGCCGCGAAGCGGTGTTATTCAGATAACGCCAACAGCATGGTTAATCTCACACTAACCATGCTGGCAATTCAGGCAGCTTTCACGTCTTCAGAAGAAACAGCCTCTGGCTCAACCACCGTCAGGACTTTTTTGATATCTGACCAGTGCAGCAGTTCAATGCGGCCCTGTTCGTTTTCTACCAGGGCAGTGCAGTTTTCTATCCAGTCGCCATCATTACAGTACACAATACCGTCCATCACTGAGATCCTGGGCTGATGTATGTGGCCACAGATAATGCCATCAACACCGCGTTTTTTCGCCTCGTGAACCGCGGCTTGCTCAAAGGCATGAATGGCCTCGCGGGCTTTGTGTACGCGGTTTTTGAGCCAGGATGCCAAAGACCAGTAGTGGCCGCCGTATAACCTGCGTACCCGATTGGTCCAGCGGTTGAGGAAGAGTAAAAAATCATACGCCGCATCACCTATGATGCTGATAAGTTTGTTGTAGCGGGTGGCGGAGTCAAAATCGTCACCGTGCAACAGCAAAAACCGCTTACCTGCCGAGGTGGTGTGGATATAGGTTTTATGGACTTCAACATGAAACAGGGTTTTGCCGACATAGTTACGAAACGTTTCGTCATGGTTGCCGGGAATATATATTACCCGAGTACCGTTTTCGGCTTTGCGCTGAATGCACTCCAGCACCTGGTAGTGACTTGGGTGCCAGAAAAACTGACGTTTTAAAGACCAGAGATCAACAATGTCACCGACCAGGTATAAAGTATCGCAGCGGGTGCTATTGAGAAAATCTAACAGAAATTCGGCTTTACAGTCTTTATAGCCGAGGTGGACATCAGAGATCCAAATCGTCGGATAGTAGGTGTGTGTCATAGCCATGCTCTCGAGCGTAATAAACCCTAAGTTAGAGACGACGGATGACAATAGCAGGGCAGTTAAGAGAAGCTATTATGACACTGCAAAAGAGTAAGGAGCGCACGGGGGCGCTCCTGTGGGGCGTTACTTGCCCAGCGCTTTGGCGATTTCTGCAACCGCTGAATCAATGTCCAGCATTAGCTTTTCACCGGTATGGCGGTTTTTCAGCTCAACCTGATTGTTATCCAGGTTACGCTCGCCAATGACTAAGGTAAAGGGTACACCAAGCAGCTCCATGTCGTTAAACATGACACCCGGGCGCTCTTTGCGATCGTCAAACAGCACTTCTACCCCTGCCGCTTGCAGATCCGTGTAGAACTTCTGTGCAATGTCCGGGATACGGTGAGACTTGTGCATGTTCATTGGTACAATAGCCAGCTCAAATGGGGCAATGGCTTGTGGCCACTTAATGCCGTAGTCATCATTGTTCTGCTCAATTGCAGCGGCAACAATACGAGATACGCCAATGCCGTAACAACCCATGGTCATGACCTGGTTTTTACCGCTTTCGCCAAGTACGCCGGCATTCATCGATTCTGAGTACTTAGTGCCCAGCTGGAAGATGTGACCGACTTCAATACCACGTTTGATCTGAAGCGTGCCCTGGCCACACGGGCTTGGATCGCCTTCAACCACGTTACGCAGATCTGCAACTGTGTACTCTGTTACATCGCGGTCCCAGTTAATGCCACTGTAGTGAACACCATTTTTATTGGCACCCGCAACGAAGTCTGCCATGACCGCAGCGCTGCGATCAACAATGATTGGCATGTTCAGGCCAACCGGACCCAAAGAGCCAGGCTTTGCACCAATCGCCGCGACTATGTCTTCTTCTTTGGCCATTTCCAGCGGAGCATCAACCAAAGGTAGTTTCTCGGCTTTTAGCTCGTTTAGTTCATGGTCGCCACGTAAGATAATGGCAACCAGACCACGCTGCTCGTTTTCGTCAGGTGCACCATAGACTATCAGCGTTTTAACGCCACGATGTGGTTTAACACCGTGTTTTTCTTTTAGCTCAGCAATGGTGTTGGCCTCTGGTGTGTCAAAGGTGTTAAGTGCCTTAGCTGGCTCCGGGCGAGGCTCAGAAGGCGCAACGGCTTCTGCTTTTTCGATGTTAGCTGCGTAGTCACTTTCAGTGCTGAACGCGATGGCATCTTCACCCGATTCGGCCAAAACGTGGAACTCGTGCGACACGCTACCACCAATTGAGCCGGTATCTGCGATAACCGGGCGGTAATCCAGTCCCAGGCGCTCAAAGATATTACAGTAAGCCTGATGCATAGCCTGGTAGGTTTTTTCCAGACAGGCTTCATCCAGGTGGAAAGAATAAGCATCTTTCATGGTGAATTCACGGGCACGCATTACACCAAAACGCGGACGCACTTCATCACGCACTTTAGTCTGAACCTGATACAAAGTCAGAGGCAATTGCTTGTAACTGCTGACTTCACGGCGTACCAGATCGGTGATCACTTCTTCGTGAGTCGGACCCAGTGCAAACGGACGATTGTGTCTGTCATTAATGCGCAGCAGCTCAGGACCAAATTGCTCCCAACGACCCGATTCCTGCCACAGATCGGCGGGCTGGATAATAGGCATCAGCATTTCAATGGCGCCGGCTTTGTCCATTTCTTCGCGGACAATTTTTTCTACTTTACGCAGCACTTTCAGGCCCGAAGGTAGCCAGGTGTATAAACCTGAGGCCAATTTGCGGATCATACCCGCGCGTAACATCAGCTGATGGCTGATCACTTCTGCATCTGCAGGCGTCTCTTTTTGAGTCGCTAAAATATATTGACTGGTACGCATACTTGTTCCGTTCAATTGATGATTGTTCAGGCCGTTTGCCCGGGCAACCATACGTTGTTGTAGTATTTTTGTCGGGTTAGTTTAACAGTGCTAAAACCGCTTAAAAAGCTTTATTTACCGCGAACAAGCGACTGTTTTAATGGCTGGAGTATTTTTACTCAATCCGCCCGGATATGAGCGACTTCCAGCACATAATTGTGTTCGCCATCGACTTGCCAGCGAATGTTAAAATCGTACAAGTTCATACCATAACTTTGTGTACTGGCCTGTTTTTTCTTATAAGCCGGGCGCGGGTCTTGTTTAAGCACATTGGTGATAAAGGCTTTTAGCTCCGGATAGGTGTGCTGGGCATTAATAAAAGCCTCAGCCTGCTCACTAAATGCCACTGTCATCGCCGTCTGGGGGCGGGTATCGGCAAAACCGGCAGCAGCATCGCTGAGCGCATCGGAATAGGGCAAATAGGGCTTGATATCCACAATCGGGGTGCCATCGAGCAGGTCAATCCCGGATAACAATAGGGCCAGTTGACCGTTTTTGTATTCGACTCCTTCGAGCTTTACCGCGCTCATGCCGATACCATTGGGTCTAAAGGTTGCACGGGTTGCAAACACGCCCTTGCGCTCGTTACCGCCTAAACGGGGTGGGCGCACTAATGCGGAATAGCCTTTGTCGGCGGTCTCATGGAAGCGAAATAACAGCCAAAGGTGGCTGAATTCCTCGATGCCACGCACAAACTCTTCGCGATTAAACGCATCACAAAATACCAGTTTGGCTCTGGCCTCTGGCACCAGTCGGGGTTGTCTTGGTATGGCAAATTTTTGTTTGTAGGGTGAGTGGATCACCCCTATAGGCTGTATGTCGAAATGCACGCGTTGTTCCGGCAAGTAATTTTGCGCGTATTGTAACGGCGTAATGCCTGCGGAACAAATGCAACTGCAACGTGCTGTAATCACGTGTAATTCCCCAGACTCAGGTTTGTAGCTAGGATCGGGTTATTACATGATGTATTGGTTTGTAAAATGTTTAGTATCGAAAGTTCACCCAAGGCTGCGCAGCAAGGCGAGATGGTTTCCAATATGATGGAGCCGACCTATAGTCGTCTGGTCAGTCATATTTGTCGCAAGGTCTTTTCCGAGCAATCGCCGGTCATGCCACTAGTGGTTGAGCAATTACGTAAACGGCGCGTGTTCTTACAGCCGTTGTTTGCCGGTGTTGGGGATGGCACTATTCGCGCCACACAGCTTAATACGGCCTTACAGTGTGAAATTGAGCTGGTCGTCAGCAAGGTCATGTCGCAGTGCGATATACCGCGTCATGAACTGGTTAGGCACACAAATAAAACCCTGTTTGAGCTTGCCAGACAGGCAATCTAGTGATTATCGACGATATCCGGCACAGCGTTGTTGAGCTTTTGCATCAGTTTATCCAGATTCTTAACTACCGGCGCCGCGCATTTATCCAGCTCAAATCTAACCCCTAATAAGCAGTCCTGCTCCGGGCCATCATTGGCTTCAATACGCACTATGGTGCCATACAAAGGCGAAATACTGAGTGCGTGAGGCCCGTCAAAATTGTTAAAGCTGAGATTAAACTCTGTGATTTTATAGAGTTTCAGGGCATCGACATAATCGGTATAAACCTGCATACCGGTGTGACTGATATTGTGTACTTTGCCCTCAAGCAATGCATCGGATGCAATGATCCGCATTGCGTGTGAGGGGAGAGCTGAGTGACGCACAGAGTCACGCTTACTTGCCCCATTCCAGGATTTATTAACTGCGGCTTCCAGTTTGTCTGCCCGAAACGGTTTGACTACAAAATGACTGACGCCGTTTTGAATGGCTGTAATCACAAAGTCCCGCTCGCCATTTGAGGTCATCATAATGAAAGGGATGTCTTTGAATCTGGCGCTGTTGCGCACCCGATAGAGCAGCTCCTCGCCATTGAGCTGGGGCATCTGCCAGTCAGAAATAATAATGTCGACCGGTTGTGATTCGAGGATCTGCAGCGCCTGCTTGCCATTGGTGGCCATCAGCACCTGCTCTGACCCCAGACGCGTTTTAATGATGTTGCGCACAACATTGCGCACAGTGGTACAGTCATCGACCACCAAAAACCGGACATTTCTCACTACTACTTGCTCTACATTTGACCACATTTTAAGCCGGCGGCAATCATAGCACAGCTCATACCAGTAGGTAAGAGTTCTATTGGATAATTTTAAACCGTTCCAATTTGGGTGACTTAACCACAGAGTACCGCTGTATATGTGAGTAATTGTTGTGAAAAGGTGCGCAAAGTTACACTTGCTCACAAGGCTCCCACTGAGTTTTGCATTTATTCGGCGCATTATTGAGCTACAGATTTAGGGACAGTCTGAGTGTTGCTCAACATGGCCACTCACGGCCTTCCCGTATTTTCAATCTCAGCGCAACAACACTTTTAGAGACAAAGGAGCTCATTATGATCGGGATTACTAAACACACGTTAGCGGCCACTGTAGGTGGCTTATTTTTGGGTCTGGCAAGCGTGAATAGCTACGCCTCTGAACCCGGGCAAGATGACTGGGAGGTCAAAGTAGGGGCTGGCGTATTGGTGGCTGATCTGCCCTGGCAAGGCGTTGACAACGAATTTGCGTTGATACCTATGGCCGACATTAAAAAAGGCAACTGGTTTTCTAATGAAGACGCGACAATTGGTTATCAGTTTCTGAATATCAAGGATGTTTTTAGTGCCTACGCGGGTCTTGGCTATCGCAATGAGGGCTACGACAGCCTGTTTGGCGATAACAGCTCCAGCAGTAAAGTGTTTGAAGGCTACGATGCCCCGGATGGAGAGCTGGTTTTAAACTATGGGGCCAAATTTTTGTGGTTTGGGCTGTCGGGACATACCGACTTGTCTGATGAATCAGACGCAACCAATTTTACGTTCAGCGCAGAAGTCCCTTTATATGAAAGTGCTAATGGATTTGGTATATCTGCACAGGCGCAGGTACGCTGGCTGGATGCAGATTACGTAAATACCGTCTATGGGATCAGCGGTAAAAATATCAATGCTTCAGTTGGTCGGACGGCTTATCAGACCGATGACAATGCATTAAACGTAACCTTTGGTCTAAATGCTTATTATCAGCTGACACCAGAAATCACTTTAATCGGTAGTGTCAGCAGAACGGAGCTGGATGATGAGATCAGCAAAAGCCCACTGGTCGGTGATGACACCATGGATGTTGCCTTTATTGGTGCGCTTTACCAATTTTAATTGTCATACTGTTTTTGCTCATGATCACGCTGGTTCAGTCGCCCTGATCCAGCGTGTTTTGTAATAACGACTCAGTCTGAATCGCGATTTCTTTCATCTTAATGGCATATTGCTCCAGCGCTTTTTGCTCCTGGGTTTTCGCTTCATATTTGGCAACCGGAATAGGGTAGCCGGCCTGGTCCATGGCAATAAAGCTGATGATGCAATGATTGGTTTCGACCATGTGTTGCTTTTGTGGGTCGCCACAACGTACCTGAATAAAAATCTGCATACTGGTTTTGCCGGTATGGGCAATGCGTGCAGAGACTTCAACAATCTGGCCAACCAAAATAGGGCGGTGAAAACGCACGCCCGCGACGGAAACCGTAACACAATAGGCGCCACTCCAGCCCGCAGCACAGGCATAGCCCGCCTGATCTATCCATTTCATTACTACGCCACCGTGCACTTTACCACCAAAGTTCACATCGGTTGGCTCGGCTAAAAAGCGAAACACCACTTCAGATTGCTGCGCCATAGGGCACCTCTTATTCCAAAAAACGTTTGCTTAAGTATAGAAAAAAAGGGGCATTTTGCCCCGGCAATTTAGGATAAAAAGCGTTTGTGGCAGGTCTGGGACACCTGCCAGCATAAATTACATGTTGGGATAGTTAGGACCACCTGCGCCTTCTGGCGTCACCCAGGTGATATTCTGACTCGGATCTTTGATGTCACAGGTCTTACAGTGAACACAGTTTTGTCCATTGATCACAAACTGTTTATCACCGTTTTCATCTTCGTTGACCTCATACACACCTGCCGGGCAGTAACGCTGTGCAGGCTCTGCATACTGTTCAAGATTTACCTGAATAGGAATAGAGGCGTCTTTCAGCTGCAAATGACAAGGCTGCTCTTCTTCATGGTTGGTATTGGATAAAAACACCGACGACAGCTTATCAAAGCTCAGTTTTCCGTCTGGCTTGGGATAACTAATTTCCTGCGAATCCTTTGCCAGTCGAA
Source organism: Pseudoalteromonas rubra (assembly GCF_000967655.1). Lineage (GTDB taxonomy): Bacteria > Pseudomonadota > Gammaproteobacteria > Enterobacterales > Alteromonadaceae > Pseudoalteromonas > Pseudoalteromonas rubra_A. Next base: position 209,544 of record NZ_JXYA01000016.1, on the reverse strand, counting down.
GCGAGGCGTGGTCCAGCGTGGTATCTTTGAGTGTAAAAGGCAATGAACCTGAAAACAGGTTTTGGTCAACCATGTTGTAAGCACCGCCTAAGATGCGGCCAAACTTATGCATGGCCGGGCCAAAGTTACGTGACTGATAAAGCTCGTCATATAGCCAGCTGCTTTTGAAGTTATCGGCAAATTCGCTTAAGTCTGCGCGATGTGCTTCCTCACTCAGGGCCGCCACAATGGTATCTGCGGCAATGATGCCCGATTTCATCGCGGTGTGGTTACCTTTGATTTTGGCAAAATTCAGGGTACCTGCGTCGCAGCCCACCAGCAGTCCGCCAGGGAAGTGCATTTTAGGTAAGGCATGAAGGCCACCCTTGGCAATCGCACGAGCACCGTAAGCAATGCGCTCACCACCTTCCAGCGTGTCTTTAAAGACTTGCTGATGTTTCATACGCTGAAACTCGTCAAACGGGCTCAGGTAGGGGTTTTTGTAGTTAAGATCTATGATTAATCCGACTACGACCTGATTATTCTCAGCATGGTACATAAACGAACCACCGTGGGTTTCGTTATCGAGCGGCCAGCCCGTACCATGGACAACTTTACCTTCCTGATGTTTTGCCGGGTCAATTTGCCAGATCTCTTTAAAGCCAATACCGTAGTGCTGAGGGGTTGCATCTTTATCCAGTGCAAACTGGCTGATCAGCTGTTTACCCAGATGGCCACGACAACCCTCTGCAAATACGGTGTACTTGGCTCTCAGTTCCATACCAGGCATGTAACTGTCTTTTGGCTCGCCATCTTTGCCAACACCCATATCACCGGTGATGATGCCTTTCACTTCATCATCTTCGACTATCAGCGAGTGCGCGCTGAATCCGGGGAATACTTCCACACCCAGTTGTTCAGCTTGCTCAGCCAGCCAGCGGCAGACATTGCCCATAGAGACAATGTAGTTGCCGTCGTTTTTAAAGGTTTTCGGCACGGCAAAGTGGGGAATACTGGTTGCCTTGTCCTGATCTTTAAACAGGTAGATTTCGTCCTCGGTCACTTTTGTGGTGACAGGCGCATTTTTTTCAGCCCAATCCGGGATCAATTCATCCAGCGCTTTAGTTTCAAAGACAGCACCAGACAATATATGTGCTCCGACCTCTGAGCCTTTTTCAACGACACAGATCATCAGTTCTTGTTGTTTTTCCTGTGCCTGTTGTGCAAGTCGGATCGCGCACGATAAGCCCGCAGGGCCCGCGCCAACGATCACAACATCAAATTCCATGGTTTCGCGTTCGACCATTTTTACCTCACATAGATTGACGGTAGTTTAACTAAAACGAGGCTTTAGTTTTGTTAAGGTTAAGCTAAGGTTATTTTAGGTTGACGTTTACGTCAACAGGAAGTAGTCTGGATTCATTAAATTGTTTTGTTGACGTTTACGTCAGCCCTATAGAATAACCAGATGATGGAGTAACCATGAAAGTACTTGTGCCAATCAAACGCGTGATTGACTACAATGTCAAGGCAAGAGTCAAGGCCGACAACAGCGATGTTGATCTGACCAATGTAAAAATGGCAATGAACCCGTTCTGTGAGATAGCGGTAGAAGAAGCAATCCGCCTTAAAGAAGCCGGTACAGCCAGCGAAGTCATTGCTGTGTCGATAGGCGACAAGGCCTGTCAGGAGCAGCTACGCACCGCACTGGCGCTGGGCGCTGACAAAGCCATTCACATTGAAACTGACGCCAAACTGGAGTCGCTTCATGTTGCTAAACTACTGGCAAAGCTGGTAGAGCAAGAAAGCCCTGAGTTGGTTATTCTGGGCAAACAATCTATCGATTCTGACAACAATCAAACTGGTCAGATGTTAGCTGCACTGACTAAACGCCCTCAGGGCACGTTTGCGTCTAAAGTTGAAATTGCAGACGGTAAAGCGGTTGTCACCCGTGAAGTAGACGGTGGTCTGCAAACGGTCGCACTTAACCTGCCTGCGGTTGTAACCACAGATCTGCGCCTGAATGAGCCGCGCTATGCATCTTTGCCCAACATTATGAAAGCCAAACGTAAACCACTTGATGTGATTGCAGCAGATACGCTGGGCGTTGATCTGGCGCCGCGTGTGGAGCTGGTTCGTGTGGCAGAGCCTGCCAAACGTGAAGCGGGTATCGTTGTTGAAAGTGTAGAAGAACTGGTTAATAAACTAAAAACTGAAGCTAAGGTGATCTCATGAGCGTACTAGTCATTGCTGAACACGAAAATGGTGTATTAAAGCCAGAAACGGCAAAAGTGGTTCATGCGGCGAGCAAGCTTGGCGCAGAGATCCATGTTCTGGTCGCGGGTCATAACGTTGGCTCGGTGGCAGAGGCTGCTGCACAAATCGCCGGTGTAACGGCGGTTAAGCTGGTTGACGACAGTGCGCTTGATCATCAGTTGGCCGAAAGCACAGCGGACTTGGTTATCACACTTGCACAAGGCTATAGCCATATTCTGGCTGCGGCATCGACTACAGGTAAAAATATCATGCCTCGCGTTGCGGCATTGTTGGATAAATCACAAATCTCTGAAATTGTAGATGTGGTAGATGCAGACACCTTTATGCGTCCTATTTATGCTGGTAACGCCATTGCTACGGTTAAATCATTAGAAGCACAAAAAGTTATCACCGTGCGTGCCAGTGCGTTTGATGCGGCTGGTGAGCAAGCCCCTGTTGCTGTCGAAACACTTACTGCGTCGGTTGAAAACACCAGCAGCAGCTTTGTCGGTGTTGAGCAAACTGAGTCTGAGCGCCCTGAACTAACGGCGGCACCTGTGGTTATTTCTGGTGGTCGCGGCATGCAAAACGGGGAGAACTTCTCACTGCTGGAAGGCATAGCAGACAAACTAGGGGCGGCCATTGGTGCGTCACGTGCTGCGGTTGACGCAGGCTTTGTACCAAATGATATGCAGGTCGGTCAGACGGGTAAAATCGTAGCGCCAGACCTATACATTGCTGTTGGTATTAGCGGTGCGATTCAGCATCTGGCAGGTATGAAAGATTCTAAAGTCATCGTTGCCATCAACAAAGATCCGGAAGCGCCTATTTTCCAGGTGGCTGACTACGGTCTGGTGGCTGATTTGTTCGACGTATTACCTCAGCTCGAACAAGCCCTGTAACAACAAATTCTGGTTGTTAAAGCCGTGAGCACGCCAGTGCCGCGGCTTTTTTCGTTTAACCAGCGTGTCATTATGACGCCAATTTTATGATTTTTAGCTTGCTCCCCATTTCTGTCTGTTAGTTCATAACCAAAAAGCACTACCTTAATCAGCTGCTTTTCTTAGGCGGGGTCAAAACAGCTCATATAATTACACTTCTGAGCGTATGTAGCGCTTTTTTCTCTTCAAATCCCAGAGGTTAGTGCCATAGAAGGGGGCATTTTGGCTCACCCAGCGCGAAAACGGCTTGGTTTCAAGGGGGTTAAGCCCTGTACCGACACTGGCTGCAATAATTTGGTCATTGAGCACGGTTAAGGTCTTCGCGGATTTTATAAACGACTCTTTCTGTGCGAGAAAAATATGAAAAATACTCTACCTTCCGTGATATCCAAAGCCTGTGTTGGCGTTGCTATGGCACTTGGCGTGTTAAGTGCGCCTGCGTTTGCCAATACGTTGCAAGGTGAACTGACCGATCAGCAAAACAAAGCCCGTTTTGAAGGCGCCAAAGTCATCATCAAGGAGTTGGGCCGCGAAGTCAGCTCTGAGCGAAATGGTGAATTCAGATTCATCAATCTACCGGCTGGCACCTATACGCTGGAAGTGCGTTACATTGGTGCGCAATCTGTTACCCAGCAAGTCGTGATTAAAGACAACCAGGTGACTCAAACACGAGTTCAGCTCAGTGCTTATCAGGGGGAAATGGACAACATCATAGTCAAAGGGCAGCGTGCCGGGCAGGCTGGTGCCCTGAACAGACAAAAAAATGCCGATGGCATTAAATCTGTGGTCAGCGCAGACAGCATTGGTCAGTTACCGGATCAAAATGCTGCTGAAGCGCTGCAACGTTTACCGGGTTTGTTTATCGAACGTGACCAGGGTGAAGGCCGCTTTGTAGGCATTCGGGGCATAGATCCGAACCTTAACAATGTGACTATTAACGGTGCTGCCGTGCCGTCTCCAGAAGGCGGTGTACGCAGTGTGGCGATGGATGTACTGCCGAGTGAAATTATCCAGAGCCTGGAAGTCAGCAAAACGGTCACGCCGGATATGGATGCCAATGCCATTGGCGGCAGCATCGAAGTGAAAAGCTTAAGTGCCTTTGACCGCGAAGGGGAGAGCTACAGCTTTACGGTGCAGGGAGCCTACAATGAGCAGGTCGAGAAGAGCAGCCCGAAACTGTCGGCAAGTTACAGTGATATTTATGAGATCAGCAGCCAGACACAGCTGGGTGTTGCAACCGCGGTTTCCTGGTTCGAGCGCAAGTTTGGCTCGCATAATATGGAAACCGATGGTGGCTGGATGGCACTTGAAATGGACGATGCCAATACAGGAGAGGAAGTGGCATTTTTTGGTGCTGAGGAAATTGAGCAGCGTCACTATAGCATTACCCGAGAGCGACTGGGTGCTGCATTAAACTTAGATCTGCATCAGGGGTTGTTCAACAAATATTACCTCAGAACTATGTACAGTGAGTTCTCAGACGATGAGTTTCGCCTGCGTAATGAGTACAAGTTTGATAAAGGCGAGTATCTGAGCGAGCAATCGGGCGATACCATGGCCTATTTTAGCGGCGCAGAAATGGACCGGGATACCAAAGACCGCTACGAAGAGCAAAGTATTCTGTCTGTGGTGGCTGGCGGTGAGCATCTGATCAGCGACTGGTTTATTGAATACAGTTTGGTGTACTCAAAATCAGATGAGCGAGAGCCGGAGCGCCTGGATATTGCCTTTGCCGGGGAAGACTTGATGCTGGGATATGCTAGCCTGGGCGACACCCCGGTACTGTCTCGTAGTGAGGCCGCGCATCAGTTAAGTGGTTTTGAACTGGATGAAATTGTTTACGAAAACAATCTCAGCGAAGACGAGGCAACCAGCTTTAAGCTGGATCTGAGCAAAGATCTGTTGATCGCGGGGCATAACGCGGAACTGAAGTTTGGTGCTAAGTACCGCGACCGCGAGAAGTTTAATTTAGTTAATGCTGTGGTGTATGACGGCGGGTTTGATGATGTTACGGCAGAGCAGTTTAAAACGCCTGCACCAGAATACGATCCGGGTGATTTTGGTCCGGGTTTGTCGCAGCACGGGCTGCAAGCCTATTTTGCACAAAATAAGGGCAGCTTTGAGCGTAACGAACAGGAAACTAGCATAGAATCAAAGGGGCGCAGTTACCGCTCTGATGAAACGGTCAGTGCTCTGTATGCAATGGTTAACATTGATTTTGGCAAACTCAATCTCATCACGGGAGTGCGATACGAGGATACAGACTACACCACCAGAGGGTATAGAGTAGCGCTCGAAAAAGACAACTTGACAGACAGTGAGCAAGTTAACATTACACCTTGGGAGGTGGATAAATCCTATGACCATTTACTGCCAAACCTGACCTTGCGTTACGAGCTGGCAGACGACCTGATCTCCCGCTTTGCTTATACCCAAACACTTGCTCGTCCCGGCTTTGAAGAGGCGGCTGCTTATCAGCTACTGGAAAGTGAAACGGGTGAAGACGATGGTCAGGTTGTGACTGAACGTGAAGGCGAAGTTGGTAACCCTGATCTGGACCCTTATGAGTCGCAAAATCTAGACCTGTCGATTGAATACTACACCGGGAACATTGGCGTTATGTCTGCAGGTTTGTTCCACAAGCAAATCGACAACTTTATCACTGAGCAGGAAGTACAAGGGGAGCCTCAGTGGGCGGGTTATAAAAAAGTCATGCAATACGTCAACGGTGGTGAAGCAGACCTGACGGGGATTGAACTGGCTTACAGTAAAAACTTCAAAAATGGCCTGATGTTTTCGGCAAACACCACTTTGATAGATGCTGATGACAAGTTGACCCGTCAATCCGATACCGTGGCAAACCTGATGTTTGGCTATGAAGACAACACACTCAGTGCGCGCATCAGCGGTAACTACAAAAGTAAGGCCTACCTGAGTACAGAAAATGAGGCACGTGTTTATCAGGACGACCACATGCAGTTAGATTTGAGCGTGAAATACTACTTTACCGAGCAAATGCAGCTGTATTTCAATGCCATTAACCTGACCGACGAGCCGCTTTATATTTATCACGGTGAGCAAAAATATAACTTCCAGTATGAGCAATACGGCCGCTCGTTTGAGCTGGGCTTTACTTACACCTCATTTTAAACTTGGCCGGAGTGTGCCGGGGTAACCCGGCACTGCGTATACCTTATGACTTTAAAACCACTTGTTCTTTGCTGCCTGAGCGTGCTTTGCGGCTCAGCGATGTCGGCTGACACTATTTCTTTCCTGGCCTTTGGCGATGGCGGCTATCATCCCGACTATCCAAAACTAAAACATATCGAAAAGCCAAAAAATAAGGCGCAGTTTATTGCCGCTGAAAAAGCCGACTGGCTGCAAGAACACCGTCCGCTTGATGAGTTTAATCATGCGCCTATCTACGTTTATCCTGATACTGACATTGCCACAGAGCAGACCGGGGCGATTGCCACGGGTAAGGCTATGGCAACCTTGTGTCAGCAAAAACGCTGTGACTTTGCCATTCAGCTGGGCGATAACATTTACCCAGACGGGGCGGGCGCCAACGATGGTAAAGACGATCAACAACGTATGAATGATTTGATCTTAAAACCACTACAGCCTTTATTTGCCCAACAGCCTGATCTGGTTGTGTATTCTGCGCTGGGCAACCACGACTGGAAAACCTCACGCAAAGGGGTCAAGCTACAAACCGAATGGATGGCAAAGCAGCCAAACTTTACCATGTCGCCCCAGGGCTATTACAGCTACACAATTGGGGAGCCGGGCAATGATGTGGAGCTGTTTGTACTGGATACCAATATGCTGCTTTCAGGCCAGCACTACTACGAGGTGCCATTGCGGCCCGACGGCAGCGAGCAGGGGTTGGCCAGTGCACTGGCTTCCGGCCAGGCTGAGGTAGAAGACATTGAACGTCATGAAGTGCCCGTTAACGGTGAGGATCATCGTCAGCTGGCATGGCTGGCTAACGGGCTGAAAAATTCCAAAGCAAAATGGAAACTGGTGTACGGACACCATATATTGTGGTCGATTGGCGGCACCAAATATGACGAAGGCCATGTGTTACGACGGCTTATTTTACCTGAGCTGTGCCAGTATGCTGATGCGTACATTGCCGGGCATGAACATGATTTGGAATTACTGACGGATGATTGCAGTCGCGTCATGCCGGGCAATACTAAACCTAAACTTCCGCTGATCATCAGCGGCGCGGCTGCAAAAATGCGTGGCACCCATACGCCCTTTGCCCAGCAGCAAGAAAAGCGCTATCCGGAATACGATCTGGTGTGGTCGAAAAGTTTTATCTGGGGCTTTGCGCACATTGAATTAGATAACCAGCATGACAGGTTGAATGTGTCTTTTTATACCACGCCACATGATCGCAGTGGCCGGTTAAAAGCAGAGCCATCCTTTAGCTTCGCCAGGCGCAGTAACTAAAGGGAGTTCGAAAAAAAGCACGGCGTTTGGGCTGTTCGTCACCCTAATGCAGTGCTTTTTTAGTCTGAACAAAAGTTCATGGCAGTGCGTATTGTGCACTATAGTTATACTCACACACAGATAGCGTATATGCCTGATATAACCCTAGTTCGGGTTGCGTATCTAAGATTAAATAAGAGTCGAGTTGCCAATGAATACTCATGATCCGTCAATGGAAGAAACCTTGTTTTTCGGTCAGCTAATGGAGAACTCCTCTCCAATTGAATTACTCAAACAAATCCTGATGAATTCTCAGCATGCCATTGTGGTAACCGATGCGGATCGTAACCATGGTTACCGTATTGTGTACGCAAACCAGGTATTCTGTCGTCATACTGGCTACGAACTTGCTGAGTTGGTGGGGCAGTCGACGTCAATATTACAGGGGCCAAAGAGCAACCGCAGGGTATTGGCCCGTCTCAGCCCGGCGCTGGAAAAAAATGGCTATTTTTATGGCTCGTCGGTGAATTACCGTAAAGACGGTTCCATGTATCCGGTAGAATGGAACATCTCGGCGATCACCAACGACGCCGGTGAGGTCACTCATTATATTTCACTACAGAAAGATCTGACCAACATGCGTCGTTTGGTCAGGCAAATTCGCGACTCTACCGAAGTGTTCAAACAGTTTTATCTGGATTCTTTGGGCAAAGGAAGTCGCTTTGGCAGCGGCTCTGATTCGGTGCTCAAGGCACTAAAAAGAAGTGCTAAATTGTTCAATGGCAGATTGAAACTGAAAGACAATGTTGAGCTTTTCCAGGACGCCTTTCCTTATCAGGAGCCGGAAGAAGACAAATTTGACGAACTGTTTTTTGACCTGGATGAAGCGTCCGCAGGTGAGGCCGACCAACGTCTTAATAAACAGGCGCTGAGTGCAGAGGAATTTTGGTCAGACAGTCCGATTGAAGAAGATGATGTTGAGTCAATCGTCGGTGCACTGGGTGAACTGGAATCTGAAACGGGCCTCATAGAGCTCAATGGGTATTCTGAGGCGCGCTTTAAAAATGTTGCCAGGTTATATAAAGAGCTCGCCAACACGCTCTATTTTTGTATTGAATTCAACGATGGCGCCTTGATGATAGATGAAGTCGCCGAACGCCTTGACGCTCAGGCTACCAACTCTTCGTTTCCAATCGAATTTTTGCTGATGTTTAACAAAGACATCAGTAGCTGGCTGCATGAGGTTTTTGTAGAGAAACAAGCCGGAAACGTCTTTGCGGGTGAAAGTAATGCCATTATGGCAGGGGAGCAGCTGCTGTCTTTAATTGGCAAAGAATAGGCGATAAATTAACCGCCCATCACTTGCCATTATGGAAAGTCACTGTTAGTCTTTAGTTTCCATAATGGAAAGTAAAGGAATGACAATGAATAAAGACACTAAAGCAGATGTGGATGCGGCACGGGCTGCTCTGGCGCTGTCGGGCAAGGCGAAACGACAGGCGCTTGTTTTACTCAGGCCACCCATTTGGCTGAATGGAATAATAAGCTTGCTGGCCGCTGCGGCCACCATTACCAGTGCACAGGCTAGTCATAGCAGCCTTTGGACTTTCTTTGCGCTCAGTACTTCATCCGCCCTGATAGCTCTGGTGGCGGGCTGGTCCTTTTATCTCAAGCTTTCGGGTGTTAGCGTAAAAAGCCCGCTTGGCAATAACTCTAAAAGCACCGCCCGTAACCTTGCACTGGCTCTGCTTAGCGCATTTATCGTCCTGTTGGGGTACCATCTTACACAGCAAGAGAGCTGGCAATTTGCTTATCTGGCAGGTTTACTGATTGGGATTTTGTGTAGTGTAGGGTTACACAAGTTACCTGCAGGCGAGTGGATATCACAGGACACAAATAATGGCTAAAGCGTGTTTTGATCCGCTGATCCATGCCCATAACCGGTTACAGATCTGCGCCTTGCTTGAAAGCGTCGCAGAAATGGAGTTTTCTGTTGTAAAAGCACAGCTTTCGGTCAGTGATTCGGTGTTATCTAAGCATGTCAAAGCGCTGGAGCAGGCCGGCTATATCACGCTGAGCAAACGTACCAGTCTGGCTCGCCAGCGTACCTGGTTGTCTCTAACCCGTGATGGAGAACTCGCTTATCTGGGTCATGTAGCGGCGCTGCGGGAGATTGTTGGTCTTTAAAAGCGCCCAGTAGCTAAGCGTTGAGTTAGTCGGTTAATATCAACCAGGTGACAGGTTCAACTGCATTGTTGTTGAGCCTGAAAAACCGAGCAACCAGTTTAAATAAGGAAAATGCTCTGTTTTAACCGCGACAAACCCTTTAGCTTCATAGAGTTTTCTTGCTCTGGCATTGCGGTCTATGACATCCAGGCGCACTGACGAATACTTGTGTCTCTGGGCATGAGTAACAATACAGTCCAATAGCTGAGCACCTATTCCCTGGCCACGATAGGCCTCCTGAACGGCGATCCCGTCCATAACCAGTCCATTCAAATCGGGCTGGCGTTCATACAGGCTGAATAGCAGGCCAGCACGTATACCACCCGGTAGACCCAAATGTTTAATTAACCCGATAATACCCAGGCCGCCTGTTAGCGCACCATAGCCATCACTAAATCCCGCGATCCCAATCGGCGTGTCATTATGCAGTGCGACGAACGAGTACCTGGGTATAAAACAATTCTGCAGAACGGCAACTCGCTTTGCTTTGTCGGGGATGGCATGAGAAAACTTACTACCAAATGCTTGGTCGTAGAGTTTAGCAATTGACTGAGCGTGTTTGATATCCCATCCTCGTTCAAATTTGACTGTCACGAGGTTACTCCCTTACATGTGAATTAGCTGATACAGACAATGAGGCAGCAGATTGGCTTGTTCGCAAGACCAAAATGAGGGAGCTGAAGACTCGTTGAGTTCACACTCGCTGAGTTGACACTCGTTGAGTTCACACTCCCTCGGTTAAAAACTCGGCTTATAGTTTTTCCAGGACCACTTCTGCTTTGCTGACCTCAAAGGTTTTAGGCGCTTCAACCAGCAGGGTTGTTACAACACCATTGTCAACTATCATGGCATAGCGCTGTGAGCGGATCCCACCGAATCCTTCTGTGTCCATTTCCAACCCAAGGGCTTTGGTAAAACTGGCGTCGCCATCACCCAGCATCATTATTTCGCTGGCATTGTGTGCCTCTCCCCAGGCTTTCATCACGAAAGCATCATTCACAGACACACACGCGATGATATCCACGCCTTTGGCCTTGATTTTATCAGCAAGTGTTACGAAGCCTGGTAAATGAGCCGCAGAGCAGGTCGGCGTGAAAGCACCGGGGACCGCAAAAAGTACAACTTTCTTATCTGCGAACAGGCTGTCGCTATGGTGTGTCACCATGCCATCTGCTGTCAGCTCACTTAATGTCGCTTGGGGTAAGGCTTGTCCTTGTTCAATCATGATTTTCCTCAATTGGATGTTAAGAGATTTACCCTATTTTAGACATAAAATCTCAGTTTAAACACAGACAAAACGCAAGGTTAATCGATGTTTTTACAAATATTATTGATTTGACAGAGGTAGCTTGAATGACTCAGGCTACCAGCTGTTTAGGCAGGCTACTTAGTTGAACCGTGTATGTAGTTAAAGATGTGACTCACACCGGCATTTTTGGTGGGGCCCGAGTACGCATGGCAATCAAAGCAGTTTGTTGCGGGTGTTAGGTTTTCAGGGCCCGTATAGACCACTTCATTAAATTTGCGCCCTTGCTGGGCATTGGTTTCCATGGTGGTATTGGCAAGCTGGATAGAGCCGCGTTGATTATCGCGATTGCTGGAGGGTTGGGCCACGTCATTCAGCCACAGCCCACCAACCAATTCATACTTGGCCAGTACTCGTAGCGAATTATAGGTTGGCATGCGTTTAAACACGTTATTCAGCTGCTCATTTAGCGAGATAATATTCGCGCGGTTGTGCTCGGCCTGGTTATCCCCCTCTGCGGTGCCTTGCGCGTATACCTGACAAACCTCAGTCGGAGGGCCTTCAAGTGGTGAATCGCCTTTCGAGTCTGGGTCAAAGGTTTTATTAAAGTTACAACCCGTGTCCGGATAAGGTAAGGATGCTGTGCATTGCTCGCTGGCAAAGCTCCAGTCCGAGACCGGCTGGTTTGCCTTTTGACAATCCGGTGCATTGTATTTGTGCTCAAAGGTGGCCCAGATAAACTCAGGGTGACTCGGGGTACTAATGACTAAATGAAAACCGACCATGCCATACACTTCATCGGCATCTAGCTCGCCATTATTATTGGTATCGGAGCGCACCCAAACATAGTTTGGTTTGTCTTTTTCACTGATCTTGCGCCAGGATGTTTTGATTTCGGTTGTGCCCGCAGGCAGCGTTGCTGAGCCTTGAGCGACATTACACATGCCACGATCAAAACGGGTTTCATATAATACGATATTACCGTTCTGGTCGTACAATACCGCATTGTTCAGAGCCTGATTCATCTCATGGGGTGCGGTAAAGTCTTCGTTTGTGGTATGCGGGTCTTTAGGGCCTCTGACAAACAATTTGGACTGCAAGGTATTGGGGGCACAGGAGTTCTGGCCACCGCCAATATATATGGCATAGCGGTCTTCGTTTAAAAAAGTACGCTCTTTACCATCGGGTGCATTCAGCAACGAAATAAACCATTGCCATGAAAACTGGTAAAACTGACACAAATTCTGCCCGCCGCCTGGGATTTCACTGGGCGGACTATTTGGGTTGGTAACCCAATTAATATTTGCCGGGCAAAACATCGGGTCTTGGCTGGAGGCGGTATTATTTGAGTCAGCTGAGCCTGACGGTTCGCTAGAGCAGGCTAATAATGTTGTGATGGCTGCACTGAGCAGAGAAAGTTTGAGGGGGCGCATAACAATTCCTTTCAATATCGAGACGGTCTTGTTAACTGTAGAGCAATTGTAAGAAGTTACCATTACCGGCGATTACAGGCGTTGTTTCTAGAGTCATTGAACTAATTTAGTCTTGTGTGATCAGATCTTGAAAGCAAACACCGAGACTGAACTTTGAAAGACAAGCGTATCACTAACTGGCATGATTACATGGTGCAAATAAACGTCGGACTTGGCGAAAGTTACATCTGGCCATTGATGCAAATACGCACCAAATCGTGGGGGCTGAGTTATCTACAATCTCCGTAGCTGATTCAGAAGTTCTTGGCGACTTACTCAGACCATTGCGCAGGAAGGTCAGCTCGGTAAAAGCGGATGGCGCATATGATACTAGAGGCTGTTATGCCGAAGTAGCAGCCAAAAAGGCCGACGCAGTGATCCCACCAAGGTGCAACGCGTAGTTCTGAGAGGATGGACATGCTTCCAACAGCGCGGTCATTTTAACAAAGCATATAGGTAGCAGTAAGTGGAAAAAGTGTGTGAACTACCTTCAACGTTCACTGGCGGAAACGGCAATGTATCGGGATAAACAGCTAATGGGTGACAAGCTGCTCAGTCTTGGATTCAATCAGCAGCACACTGAAGCGATGATCAAAGTGAAAGTGCTCAATAGAATGGCAGGGCCAGGTATGCCTGAATATCAGGGAAACAGCTGAAATCGCAGTGTTGCCTAAGCTATCTGGATTTGATTAACAAGGCCAACTCAATGTATAACATCTAACGATTATACGGAAGAATAATAAGGGAAAGCTTTTGAACCACGAGGATAAAGTTAGATATCGAAATGATGGTGATGATTTTCACATTGTTTGGACTGCAAGGAGGGCACTAAAGCTACTAGATCCTGCTTCCAAACTAGTCGCAGTAGCTGTAGAAGGTATTTCTAATAAAGAGACTGGCAATAGTGTAATACATGGTGGGCTTTTAGGAATAGATACAGCTCTTTATTATGGAAGTGAAGCCATTGACGAAGCCGAGAAGGTTGAATACTGTCAGTTAAAATATTCTACAACTACTCCAAAAAAAGCTTGGTCTGCGCAAGAAATATCTGAAGTAATAGAGTACTTTGGTGCCAGATACTTAGAGTTGATAGATGAGTATGGCAAAGAGCTTATCCATAAAAAAGTACGCTTTCAGTTTGTTACCAATAGACCAATTTCAACAAATATTGTCGAGGGATTGTATCACTCTGATGCAACAGCAAAGCATGCAATTAATGCTAGAAACACTTTGAGGGCTGCTAGTCGAACTAAAAATCGCTTTCCATCGTTTATTAAGCTTTTAGATTTACATGGGCATAATGATAATAGACATGAGCAATCTAACCAGTTGAGCGCGTCCTTAATTGGCATGACAAGTTCTCATGATCCTGATGTTGAAATTAGACTAAAAGATTTAATTCACTCGAAAACTCTATCTGATACCAGAGATGATCCCGTAATCAGATTACCTGAACTTTTACTTAAATTTGGTGTTGATGATAAAAGTAGCTTGTTGCCAGCTCCTTCAGAAATAGAAGAAAATGGAGCATTTTTTTCTAGGACACAAGAAAAAGATTTAGTAACCTCAATTCATAACAATCGGTTGACGGTTTTGCATGCTGAGGGAGGCATTGGAAAGTCCGTAATTGTCTCGCAGTTAGCTAAGGCTCTACCTGTTGAATTTCATTGTGTAGTTTTCGATGGTTTTGGTGGAGGGAGCTACAGGCAAGAGACATCTCCTAGGCATAGATTTGATTTTGGGCTAATTCAAATCGCAAATGAACTGGCTTATGCAGGCTTATGTGACCCTATTATTCCTATATCAGGTAGTGAAGATCACAGAGTATTTAAAAAATTCACTCTAAGGTTAGAGCAATCAATAACGTCATTAAAAGCTAGCTCACAAAACTCAAAGCTTGTTCTTGTCTTTGATGCGATAGACAATATAGTAATGGGAGCTGAGCTTGCTCATGACACGTCTTTTGTAAACGCAGTACTGAATGAAATAGGAGTAAAAGACGTTCACATCCTAGCTGTTGCAAGAACTGAGCGCCTAAAATGTCTGCCCTTACCTCAAAAAAGTCATTCGATACAACTTAACCCTTTCACTCTAGATGAAACAAAGCGTCATGTATTAAGCCGTTTAAATAAAGTAGACGATTACTCGATACAGGAGTTCCATTCATATACAAGAGGTGTACCAAGAGTCCAAGCCTATTATCTAGAGCGTGTTAAAAATAAAAAAGAACTCTTAAAAATTATTAGGGGAGACATAAAAAGCTCAGATGAACTTATCGGGGATGAAGTTCAGTTAGCACTGAACGAAATTAAAAAGTTTAGTGACACTCCTGAACAAATAAACTTACTTTGTATCGCTCTTGCTGAATTACCTCCGCTAGTACCTATACATATTTTGAGTAATGTTGCTGGTGTAGATGAACAGAGGGTTAAGAGTTTCATTAATGATCTGAAGTATCCGCTAAGAATTTCAGATGATGGAGTGCAGTTTAGAGACGAACCAGTGGAAACTTGGTTTAGGAATAACTTTAATGCGGAACATAAAAACTTTGAACAGTTTGTATCAGCACTTACAGATAAATCGTTCAATGACCCGTATGTTGCGACTACATTTCCAAGGCTATTATTCCAAGTTGGGCATTTTGACGAGCTAGTCCAACTTTCTTTGGGAGATAATTTAGACTTTGATGATCCAATAATTAAAAGGGAAACTTTTAAACGCCGGATAGAATACTCGCTTAAGGCTTGCCTAGTAACAAAAAAATATGATTTAGCTTGTAAGTTGTTGTTTAGATATAGCGAGGAAGTGGAAACAACAGATCGCCAATCACAATTTATTCAAAAAAATTACGCGCTGCTGTCGGTGTTGGCTTCAAGTAGTAAAGTGGCGGATGTACTGTTTAGAAAACACAAAGACGATTGGTATGGTATTGAACAAGGCCGAAAAGCGGCCATTATGTCTCCTCATGAGGTTTTACATTCGGAGTGCCTTCAATCTTTAGAAATGGCAGAAGCTTGGCTTCAAGACTACTTTAATAAACCGAAAGAAGAATTTCATCGAGAAGAATTTGACTCTCAAGATATTGCCGCAATTTGTTTCGCGATTTTATTTATCCGAACACCAGAAAGTGTTGTAGATTATATTGCCAGGTGGAAACCTAAACTATTTCAAACTCAATGTTCCTACAAGTTAGGAATAAATCTATTGATGCATTCTCCTTTTCCTGACTCAGCTTTTTTTAAAGTTGCTGAGGCCGCAATAGATGAAATGCATATTCTTATTGGGCTAATTGTTGCTGCTGATGAACACCAAGTTAGTTTACCAAAAGCTATTTTGTCTCAATTGTCAAAGCAGTTGTCACATTTTGATGGGGAGATAGAGTCTTGGCATAGAAGTGCAGCTGTTATTTTAGCTGAAAATATGTGCCATGAGAGTGGGAGCCCAACGCTATCGATTCTTTTAGAGAAATATGCTTGGCCTTTACAGGATGGTTACTTTGCAAGTTATGGTGAGACCTTTGACGTTAAAGAGTGGGGAATGCGCTTCTTCAGTTTAGCATCATCGTTTAAAGGCGTAGATTTATCTCCAGAAGCTATTCTGCTACCTAAAGA
This sequence comes from Pseudoalteromonas rubra, assembly GCF_000967655.1. GTDB lineage: Bacteria > Pseudomonadota > Gammaproteobacteria > Enterobacterales > Alteromonadaceae > Pseudoalteromonas > Pseudoalteromonas rubra_A. The sequence goes on along the minus strand of NZ_JXYA01000016.1, from coordinate 193,373 downwards.
AAAAATGAGGAACTCTGATAATTATGACAAAGCGTATGAAAAAGTAAGCAGGCAAATCGAATACTTTGGGCGAGTATATGAAATTAGAGCCAAATTATTATTTGGAACAATTGATAAGGCTCAAGCTTTCGGCTTGTTTGAGTCATTACTGAGTACAATTCGTAGCAACTGTTACATGCTGAAACACAGCTATGACTTAGATGCTAATAGTGTTGTGGCATTTTTGACGAAAGCTGTATTTAGTGCGATGTGTAATAGTAAAGAGGTTGATTGCGGCGAACTAACTAAGCTTCTAGAACAAATAGAGTCGATAGAGCTCTTTCAGCCAGCTTCAATTAGGGTCGAGTTAGCTAAATATCTATGCCAATTCTCAAGTAGTGAAGAAGTTTCCGTTTATATAATGGAATTACTGGCTTCAGCATCAGAACGTTTGAGCGACTTTTTAGAATCAGCTAGTGATAAAGCGCAAACTTATGCAAATATTTCAAAAGTTGCATTGGTTGTTAGCCATGAAGATGCAAATGCGTATTTAGATATAGCGTTTGAAGCATTAGAGCAACTAGATCATAACTCACGAGAAATGCTCGATGCTTGTTGTCTATTAGCTAATGAAGTAGGGGCTGATACTGTGTCTAGGCCAGAGGATGCTTATAGGCTTGCAAGAGTTGCTGAATTGATTCATTCAATGAACGATCATAAATTTCCATGGGGAAGCATTGTTAAATCAATTACCTATTTATCCCCTGAGTCAAGCTTGGCAATTATTAGTCGATGGCGAGAGCGTAAGGTTGGTTGGATAGAAGAAAATATTGAAGTAGCTACTAGATATTTAGCCGAAATAAAGGCTGCTTCGCCTAGTATGATTTGTGCGTTAGAAGTTTATGGAGAGCATTGGGATTATGCCAAATATTTCAGCTTATTACTTCATGGCGCTTCTTCTTTTGAAGAGCGTGAACGCATATATAATTTATTAATTAGTGACGTTAAAAGCGATAGAAAAGAGTTCTCTACAGAGGTCAGCAAAGGTATTGAGAGTGTTGTAAAAGAATTTCAGCTACCTTCGTTCAATTTTGAAGAAATAGCAGCTCGAAGGGAAGGTAAGAAAAAAGAGCAATATACTTCTCATAATTCGCAAAGGGAATATCGAAAGCCTAAGAGCGTTGAGTTTCCTGCTTATTTTAATAATTTCCTGGAATCGTTTTCGTTTGATGATGAACGGAGTCTTTTAAGTCTAATAAATAGACTAGAACATGAAGATAAACCTCGAAGTTGGAATTGGGCTGACGTATTTAGTACGTTAAGAGCAAAGTTAACTGTTAGCCAGAGAGCTAGATATTTTCAATCTCTTAGTGAGTGTAATGATGTTGATCACGATGAATTATTAAAAGAAATAGACGTTTGTTGTCACATGTGGAAAGCATCGCCAGCAGTAAAAAAACTCATACCAAGAGTGATTGACGGTTTTATCCAGCAAAGAGGTGTTGATATTGTTGGTTCATGGTATATGGCCAATAGAAACATCGAAAATCTAGCTGCTCTTACACAACAAAGCGAAGCTGAAATATTCACTAAAATCCTAGGCACGATAACCAGCCATATTGATGCCCTACCGAGTAATAGTTTGCAATACTTACTCAGACAGCTATACCAATATTTTAAAATTGATAATAAAGAAGATGTTCTGCGGTTCGTTTTACAAAGGTTTGAAAGGTACTGTGGTGGTGATGTTGCGGATGGCAATTGGAGGAATGAGCTAACTCCTCCTAGCAATATGGAAAGCTCAATTGCAGGCTTTATATGGTGTGGCTTAGCCTCACCTGAGAGTGAATTTAGGTGGCGCTCGGCTCATATGATTAAGCGTCTTTGTTATTTACAGCAAGAAAAAGTAATTATAGCTTTGTTTGACTTATTAAAAGGTGGGAGTCATACAGCATACCGCGATAATCGCTTGCCATTTTATAAAATGCATGCGGAAATGCATTTTTTGATGGTTGTTGCCAGAGAGGTTCATAACTATCCGCTATTTTTTTCTCAGTATTCTGATACGATTTTCAAGTTTGCGACAGAAGGTGAACCGCATGTTTTTATTAGAGAATACGCTAAGGTTGCAGCATTGGTACTATATGATTTTGATAATGACTTATATACGCCACAACAAGTAGACCTTTTAAGCCAAATAAATACCTCAGTATTTCCTAAGGCACAAGAACCTAAAACAAGGGCGTATAGGAGAACCTCTATTGGGAAGGAGGAATCAAATTTCCATTTTACAAATGATATGGATAGATATTGGTTCCCCAATTTAAGTGATGTATTTGGTTTTCCTACTACCGAAATAGAAAAAATGGCTTCGGACTTAATTGTTGGATGGGGAGGTAGTAGTTCATGGGTTTGGAAAGATGATCTTAGGGCTAAACAACAACTTTATAGTGGTGAGTCTCATTCTACTCACGGCAGCTACCCAGAAACAGATCGTCTTAGTTTCTACTATGGTTTGCATGCAATGGCGATAGTTGCAGGGCAGTTGCTAGCTGAGCATCCTGTACTAGAAGACGATTATGATGGTGAACGCTTTGAATCTTGGTTAAACCGCCATATCGTTAGTGTAGATACTTCTAAATGGCAAGCAGATCGTAGAAATGGTTGCCCATTGCCAAAGCGTCCTTGGATGGGGAAAGAATATAATGATGAAGATTGGAAATGGGCTGTCAGTAATCAAGATTTCATGGATATTCTTTTACCAGAAAGTGATTTTATTCAGCTATATAGTGAGATTGTGTTTAGTGGTGAGTACGGAAAATCCGAAAGAGTCCATATAACAAGTGCTTTAGTTACTCCTAAAAGCTCGCTCGCACTTATAAGAAGTTTGCAGCTAGAGCCCAATCATCACATCTACTCAATTCCACTGCTTGGACAAGATAGCCACGACCAAGAGAATCATGTTCCTGACTTTAATATGAGTGGGTATATAAACAGAAGGGAAAGGGAATATGGGATCGAACAGTTTGATCCAATGGCGGGAGATATTGATTATCCACCTGTTTCTATAAGTTCAGATGTTGTTAACCAATGTCAACTTGTAGAAGTTGAAGACGGAGTTTGGTCTAGAAATGGAGAAACTGAACCTGCTTTTATCGCTGAAATTTGGGGAAAGTGGCATAGGGATAAGCGAGATAGGGGCAAAGGAAAAGGTGAGCGGTTAATAGCAAATATAGATGAGCTATGTAGTTGTTTGAAAATTATAGGAAAAGATATTGTTATAGAAGTTGTCATTGATAGGGATAATGGTAGAAACGATGGCTATCCTGACTATCAATATGATGACTACGTGAAAATTTTTGTGCTTAAAGCTGATGGATATTTGTATGAACTTAGACGCTGTACTCTTATTGGGTCAAAAATTAATTAAAGAGTATGAGTTAGAATAAACTAACGATACTTTATCAAAGTGGATGATTAACTATCTTGCTGAGCTTCTTTTGAAATGTGAAGAACAAACTGCAACTAATGAAGAAAAAAAGGAATGTTGCGATGTGATTTTAGAGTTATGGAAACATAAAAACGAAGTTTTCAAATATAGAGAACCATTGAAAATGACACAAGAATTAATCTCTTCTCTAGATAACGTATTTAACCCAAATCCCTATCGAGGTTATGAAGAATCAGATGAATGGCTTACTTTGGCAAATAAAACTGAAAGTATATCTCGTAGAATAAAGCAGTTTTATATATCGCTCTTTATCAGAAGTTGTCTCTCACGATAAAGAATGGCAAAAATTAAAAGTTGCGCTGAAACTTGATGATGATACGGAAGCTCAGTTTATTGATAAGATTAATACTATTAAAGATGAGTTTGAAGATCGTAGTGGTGATTTATTTGATGAATTAACTGCGAAGACCAAGGAGTTTGTTAACTTAGCTCAAAAAATCACGGGTTAACAGTTATAACTCATTTAGTTCTTATAATTGTTTGAGATAACATTTAAGTGCCGTATTCAGAGTTGCTCGTTGCGTTGTTTCCTAAATCATTGAACTAATCTAGCATTGTGTGATCAGATCTCAAAAGCAAGTTGTTTGTGCAAGCGAAGTGCAGAGCTGGCTGTTCATTAAAGACCAAATACCATTACTTCCGGAGGCTTTGATATCGTGGTTGATAGTACTGGTTTGAAGGTATACTGAAACGGCGAGTGGCACGCAAGAAAACACGGCGCAAACAAACGCCGGACATGGCGAAAGTTACATCTGGCCATTGAAGCAAATACGCACCAAATCGTGGGGCTGAGTTATCTACAATCTCCGTAGCTGATTCAGAAGTTCTTGGCGACTTACTCAGACCATTGCGCAGGAAGGTCAGCTCGGCAAAAGCGGATGGCGCATATTATTGTCGACAGTTCTAATTCTCGAAGAGTACACAATAATTGTAGTCTCTAATGCCAAAGAGAGAACCCTGCAATACGAATGGTCAGAGACAAACATGGATAAGCCTTTATGTGGATGCTGATATTTTTATCTTTAGCCTATATGGTTATTGCTGGCCTGATTGTCTTAGTTGGTTATAAGAAATCTGAAAATATTAGCTTAAAGAACAAAATGTCATTGCGAAGTGGCCTGTTAGCTTGCTTTTTTAGCCCTGCATTTATTTGGGTGTTTCCGTTTTCTTTTCCAGCCCCTGCAATTATTGCGATGGCATTAAGCGTGGTAAGTCTTTTCACAACTGAGCCATCAAGGCTTATGATCGGAACACTGGCCTTCGCATTTGTACCTTTTTTACTATTCTGGTTGGTTTATTTTGGCGTGTATAAGCTGATTTTAAGGTTAAGAGGATAGTAAGAAGCATACCCGAAACCCAGAAGTTACATAGAAACAAAGCGGCCTGTCGGCCGCCAAAAAGTCTCAGGGCTATTTAAACATTGTCTGGATCCGGTCACGCTCTTTGATTGTCGCATAGCTGGTGAAGTGAGCAAACAGGTTCATTAAGGGCGCTTCCATATGAGTTGCAAATAAAACCATATTAGGAAACTGATCGGCCAAAGGTGTGGGCGGATAGAGTTTTGGGTGTTTTTTACGAACGCCTGAAAAGTGCGCCGTGTATGAGTCTAGTTTGGCCCTTACATCGGGTTTTAGCGTTGCTTCAAATGTTTTATTCGGGCCATAGTGGATCAACAGCCACTTAATGGTGCGAGGTTTAATGTTAAACCAGGTATTTTCCATCACCTCTATGGCGTCGTTGAAGTAAACCGCAGGCCTGGTGTAGTTGTCCATGCTGTCCCATAGTTGTTGTAAAAATGGCTGGAAAAGTGCCGAGTCAAATATCTGGTTGTGTCTGAAGTAACGAATGCCTTGCCCCTGTAACTGGGCTTCAGTGAGGTTGGCATATTGATGATAGCCAGTAGGCAGACCTGCTTTATTACCTGTGTGCTGGTAGGGGGTATATCCAAATAAAGTGGGCAGCCATATATCAACCACAATATTCCAGCTGTTGTCTGAGTTATCCGGATCACGGTAAACACTTTGCAGTGCGTTTGAGAACGACAGCACCTGATCAATGTCGTCAAAGGCAAGCAGGTTGGCGATAACATTGTCTTCAATGCCACCGCCATCGGCAAAGCGCGCAGCCACACCCGGCTTTTCCTCAGCAACATCTGCCGCTGACCAGTAATTATATTTAGGATCTATGCCATCCATTCCTTGAATGGCCGTTGCAAAAAACGCGCTGCTATTGGCGGTAATATCAGCCAGCGAAAACGCTGAGACCTGATTGTCATTATTCAGGGGCAGTTTGGCATTGATGTTGGACTTAGCCGAGGAGGTGAGTTTAGTGTCAAAACAATAACTTGACACTAAACCGCCACCAACCTGTTGTAAATCAGTAGCCGTCGTTTCCACAGTACCTAAGTCGTCAGCAAAGATGCCTGTTGCGATAGCGGTGCACTGGACGGGCGCCAACATATCACCGGTTTGCGGGTTTGTATTCGGGGTAATAAATGCGGCTGTATTGCACAAATGGAAGGGTCGTTTTATACGCCCCTCACTTTGCTGATAAGTGTGCACTGTGTCAGGTAACCCCGGGTTCTGTGCTTTTATGTATGCTGCATCTGCCTGACTATACGCAAACCATGCGGTTTCTATGACTGGCGTCATAAGTCCGTCGAAATGAGTGGAAGACAGTCCTGATGGTTCCAGAATGTTCTTTGCTATTTGATAATTCCAGATCCGGTTGTTTGGAAAGTATGGGTTAACATATAACTTTCCAGCCGAATACGCCATGTTATCCCACTTAATGCCATCCAGAGTGACGGTTGTGCCGAGATAGCCCGATGGTGCGTAATCTAGAGTACTTAATGTCAGCGTGGAAGGATCTTCCACAAAAGGGCCGAGAAAAGTTGCATCGTCGATGTGATCGGGCAGATAAGTAAAAGGTACAACAGCCCAGCTGCCACCAGATACGGTTGAAACTGCCCGTGCCTGACCAAGTACCCCCATATCGTTGAGTGCGCGCATCTGACCGAGTGCTGCAATCATGGCTATGGAGCCGCCACCGGAAAAGCAAATGCCGACGTTACCAGGCGTATTACCCTGAGTAATGAAATCTGTGGTTTTATTACTGGTCTGGGTTGCCAACCACTTACCGCTAACCTGAACGTCAGACCATTTACGTTTGCGCCATGTGGGATCAGCTTTGGTTTGGTCATTTGGGATTTGTTCGCTCATCTCAATTCCTCGTTGATTTAGGTTCTACCGCTCGTCGCGCTAAACCATAGTCAAGGTTAGCCATTTACTAAATTACAGTGGATTACATTTGTTGACCCTATTCTGGGTGAATAACGTTTGGTCAGTTTTAAATAGTTGAACATGCCGCGCTGCAACCCTTTGGTTCGTACCGCGGCAGGACTAGGTTGATACTATTGGCTGATGGGTAATAACGGAGGAACTCATACTCAATTAACCGAGCGTACCAGCTGTTACCAAAGCTTTTTGCCACTTTACGTGAATGCGTTTCTAGTAGTCCAAATATGTACTTATCATTTTGTTTGTGTATAGTTCACGCACCGTTAAAGTATAAAAACAACAAGTATAGAGGTATTTAATGGCCAAGTTTTCTCATCCTTTTTCATCAACTTACACCATCATGACTGAGTTTGATGTTCTTTTGGTAGTCGCAAAGCGCTAGTGAACTTGCTACCACAGTTCAGAGCAAGTAACCGAAGTGTAGTCAGATGTTCCGCAATCTTAAATATAAAAGTGACTGCGCGAAGTTAATCTAACCGTCATATGTTGACGATTGCTCGACGACTGATGAGCCTACTTACGAAAGGACTGTATTGAACCATGTCTATCGACCTTATTTTAAAAGGAGTTATCACCGTGAAATTTCAAAACATCGCACTGATTTGCTGTTTGTTAAGCGCAATGAATATCTTTGCCGAAGAAGGCCAGGGGGTGGCTGTCTTTGTGGAACAAGCAGAGGAAGTCGAAAACGGGGCGATATCGTCTCTATCATGTGAATTTATGTCGCAGCGGACCTTTGTGTTATCTGCTGCGGTTGATGCTGAGTTAACGTCAATTTTGCCCGTTGGCAGCCAGGTCAAAAAAAACCAACTGGTCGCGAGCCAGGACAATTTCTACGTACAAAATGAACTACAACAAAAACAAATTAAACTAGAGCAAAGACGACACGACCTGGCATTCCACCAAAGTGAGTATGAGCGCCGTAAAAACCAAGGTGAGCACGTTTCTCCTTCAGAATTACACCGGCTCAAATGGCAGGTTAAAACCAGTATGGCGGAAATCGCCTTGGCAGAGAGTGAAATTGCAAGGCTATCCCGGGATAGTGAAAAAGCACAATTGCGCGCACCTGGGGATTTCGAAGTAGAGCGTCACTTAAGCAAATTGGGTCAGTTTGTGAGTCGCGGAGAGCCGGTTGCACAATTAAGCCCATTGAGTGATAACGAAGTCGTGTGTGATATGCCGCTTTCATTTGCCACTCATGGCACCTATGAGCAGGCTAGCTTCTCATATAACCGCCAACCACTCAAACTCAAGAGAGTGAGTAACGTGGTCAATACAAACACCCAGAGTAAGCGAATTTACCTTAACGAGCCAGACGGTTCAGCGCTCGATGTTGGTCAGCGTTTAAGTGTTGAAATGGTGCATACCACGCAGCAGAAGTTATTTCGTATCTCTGCCGACGCTTTGAATTTTGACTTGGATGGCAGTTCCTATGTTTGGGCGATTGATGATAACAAGTCTGCATCGCGCGTTGAAGTAAACATGGTCGAGGGTACGTCATTTAATGCCAGGACGACGGTTTCTGGTGCCTTAACCCATGGTATGCGGTTAGTCGTGCGGGGCGCCAACATGTTGTCTGACGGCGAAACGGTTGAACTTGTGAACAGTACTTTGTAGTGGGGCAAATTAGTTAATGAATGCGTTAAAAAAATATCAGGTGCCTATCTTATTTATTGCGGCCCTGTGCTTAGTCATTGGCATTATGAGCTCACAGCGGGTTGCTAAAGTGCTATTGCCCGAAATGAAGTTGCCAGAGATAGGCCTGGCAGTCACCTGGCCCGGGAAGTCGATCAGCGAAGTTGAAAAGTCTCTGATAATACCACTAGAAAGAGAGTTAGCAGGGATAGCTAACGTGAAGAGTACCGTGTCCTGGGTCGAAAAGGGTCAATCCTGGACAAGCGTCACTTTTCACAGCAACACGGATATGGCCAAAGCCTATTCGGAGATCCAAACTAAAGTAAACCAAGTGCCCAATTGGCCTTTGGAAGCGCCTAAACCTTTGATTTTTGACTTTAGTAACGGTGCCAGTTCGACTTTGGCGTCGTTTTTTCTTCATGCTCGCGACGATGTGCCTACCGTAGACTTTATTGAAGTCTTCAAAGATGAAGTAGAACCGGCGCTTATCGGAATTAAAGGGGTTGCAGCGGTCAAGGTGCCGAATCAAAGTACTCGCTTGCGCTTAAATATCCTGTTTGATGAACAAAAATTAGTACACAACAATGTGACGATCGATGAGGTAATTACCGCACTGGATGAGTTGTATGACCAGTCGGGAGACAAGCTACACCTGGGTAAACGTGCTTATCAGATGGTGTTTAAAGGAGAAGAAAAGCTCGCGCAACTTGGTGAAGTGATCATCAAAGCGAACGGGCAACAGCTAGTACGCGTTAAAGACGTTGCCACCACGGAAATCATCGAGGACGAAGAGTGGCTGCCTACTTCCTATAACGGCAGATCTGCCATGTTTTTCTTTATCCAGCCGACTAGCGACGTTGATGTACTTGAAACGATCAGTTTGGTGAAAGAGAAGCTGGTGGAAATGAACCAAAAACTCGAAAAAAGAAGTGGCTTTAGAGTGGATCTGCGCATGGATAACTCACTGGCTATTATCGACTCGATCAAGTTCATTTCGTTCAGTTCAATGCTTGGCCTGGCGTTGGCTTGCATCGCTATCTTTGCGTTTATTCGCAATGTGCCGTCGATTGGATTGGTGTTTGCCAGTGTGCCATTCTCCCTGTCGATTGTCTTCATTGCGATGTGGGTTGCGGATAAACAATTGCATTTGATCTCGTTAGCCGGGATCTCTTTATCCGTGGGGCTGATAGTGGATGCCTCCATCATCACCATCGAAAGCATTCAACGAGAATTAAAGCGAAAATTCAGTTTTGAACATATGTATAAAGGCTTGATGAGAGTACGCTCTGCACTGATCTCTTCAACATTGACCAGTGTTTTAATCTTTATCCCCATCGTGCTGATGAGCTCAAAAGAGGGGCAGTTGTTTGAAGATCTCGCTTTTGTGATTTCAATTGCGTTAGTGGCTTCTTTGGTTTATTCACTCTATGTACTGCCTGCTCTGTGCACCGCATTCAATATTGAGAATCGATATGAAATTAAATCGCAAGAGACAAAGTCATACAAGTTTGTGACCTTATTGAGCAATCCCGCTTTGGCGATGGGGTCTATTGTACTTGGTGTGCTTTTCACTGTGTGTTCGGTGATGTTTTTCAGACCTGAACTCGATGTTCTGCCAAACCCGCAGGTGAGAGATGTAACTGCGTTTGTTCGATTTGAAAAGAACTTATCGGCCAGGGCCATCGAACGCCAAGTGGCAGACCCTATTAACAAGGCCATTCTGAGCTCCATCGAAAATAATACGGCACCGGAATTTGATTATTTCACGCAACGCTGTGTTGCCAGAGGTTGTTTCTTGAATTTTGCCACAAATAAGAATATTCCCGTTGAGATTTATGATGACTGGCTGAATAGCACTATCCTCGCATCGATTGTTGGGGTCCGTGGTAGCGCTGAAAAAGAAGCACTACTTGAACTTGCTCTACCTAACCACAGAGCCATTGAAGTTGATTTAGTTGGCCCTGAGCTGTCGACCTTAACCCGTGTCGGTGTTGAACTCATGGCGTACTTAACTGAAAAGTTGCAAGGTGCCGAAGTCTTTGAGAATAGTGAAATTGTCAAAAGCGATGTAGTGATTGAGTTCACGCCAGAAAAAGAGAAACTGGCATTTGTAGACATGAGTGTTCAGCAACTTAATAACTACTTAGTCGCCATGAGTTATGGGTATTACATTGGTGATTACTTTAACCAAGGCCGGGCAGTTGCTGCCTATGTTAAAGGTCGTGAGGTGACATCAGTTGATGACTTGCTGAGTCGTCAGGTGATCACTCCCGATGGTAACTTGCGAAGGTTAGGTGAATTAACGCAAGGGGCAATGAAGCCAACGGATTCATTGATTATGCGTGTTAACAGCGAGCAGGTCGCTTCGCTGTATATTGAAGCCCCAGAGACAATGCCAATTGGCAAGTTTATCACCATTCTAAAAGGCCATGTTGCGGACTTTTTCGAGCAAAAACAAATTTTTGATGTCGCTGTACAATACCGAGGCAGCACCGATGATATGGGCACATTCATGAGCGAATTTGCGCAGATATTGGCTATCTCAATTGTGATCTTATTCGGTTTGATTTGGTGGTTTATTAAGTCCGTTAAAGCAACGCTTGTGGTGATGCTCAGCTTGCCAATTTCAATGGCGGGTGGCCTGTTAGCCGTGTATTTATTTGGCCTAATTCGGTATCAAAACCTGGATATGATCACCATCATTGGCTTCATCATGCTTATGGGATTGGTGATCAATAATGGCATCCTATTGGTGTCTTCCTTTATGGATAATTTGGCTTTGTCCGCATCCCGAATCGAAGCCATTAGCAGCGCTATCACACATAGAAAGAGAGCGATTCTGTTAAGTACGCTGACCAGTATTGTGGGCATGATGCCCTTGCTACTGCCTGGCGCGACGAGCTCCGAAATATACCAAGGTTTGGCGGTTGTTATCATAGGCGGCATGTTGACCAATATAACGCTCGGCCTGCTGCTTATGATTGCTTTGCTTTCCTTACCCTGGGTTACAAGCCAACAGGGCGCAACACAGCTAATACGCAAAAGCGCTTGATGAGCTCATTTGTTGCGGTGATGGGGTGCGTCAGTGGGTTAGTAAAAGGCTCACTGATGGCAACTCGTTCATGTGGTGGTTGTATCTATGGTATGGTTATTTTTATGTCTGGAAATAAGGGGGGAGTTGTGAGCTATATACAGGTTTATATGTCGGTTATGCTCTTTGCGTTTTTGGTCTGCTTTGTGGTCACATTGTTTAAGAGGCAAGCTCAGCGACCTAAATTTGAGCAAAATGCTCAGGCAACCAAAGACGAAAACAAGAAGCCGACTATCATGCATGGGCTATGACGAAACTCTTGCCAGAAAATTAGAACACAATCCATTATTTCAGTCTGTGTATAGTGACTGTGAAAAAGCGCAGACAGAGTTTTCCAGAAACCCTGGCGCTTTTTCAGCGCTGATTATGGATATTATGTATGTTGTAAATCGCCACGCAATCAGGCACAGAGAAATCGACGCAAATCTATGGTCAGGCATCATAATAAGAAAAATGTTTCCTGAGCGGTATAAGTAGCTAGGATTATCTCGCGCACAGGCAAATGGCCAGCTTGGGCTAATGTGTTGCCAGTAGAATCTAATAAGGAGAGAATTTGCTAGTCGCATTTGTTATCGCTATGGCAGGGTTAGTCATCTTATTGGTCATGGAAAAGGGGTTTTCCAGGCAGTCTCAGCCAAAGCCAAACAATGAACTTACAACCCTGTCTGTTGCTTCGAGAACGATAACCAAACGGATTGTGAGTATAACACCCAATGAGTCAGGGGACTTGATTGTACAATTTCCAGATAACGAGTATCGCGTGCTTAGCTTAAGTATCCCCAGGGAGACTTTTGGCTGGGAAGCGCTTGACTATCCCCGTAACGCAAAGAGATTTACGTTTACGCCAGAAAAAGTATCCTTAGAATTTGGTGGTGAGCTGGACGCGGACTATCTGTTTCTTAATTCAAAGCGAATAGAGCCTGAATTGCTTGAAAAACAGTGGCTCGGGCTTTGTTGCAGAAATCAGGCACCGACGAATCGTCATCCAAGGCATCATGTTTTTTCTGTGTCTATAGCGCCTTTCAATGAAAAGCTCTTTGCTATCAGCCAGTCGATAGGAGGGGGGATTGCAGACACCGGGGGCGGACGAAGTTATACACTGGAAGAACTGTTAGCCTGGCCGAACTGGAAAGTCCACTTTGAACTTTCGGGCTGCTCATGGGCAATCTCAGTCATCGAAAATAGCCAAGATAGAAAGGCGATGATAAATACGTTGATAACAGAGGCCTGTAAAAGAAATGGCATGTAAACATGAATGAGAGACAGAATGCGCTCCCAGCTAATCGGACTTCCTTTTCCTCTCAGGCCCGCTATAGTGCGGGTATATCCGTAAGTCAGATGTGGGTTCACATCAAGGAGCTAATTTATGAGTAACACCTATACAATCCGCACTATGACTCGTGACGAGGTCGACCTGGCAATCGAGTGGGCCGCGCTGGAAGGCTGGAACCCGGGGCTTGAAGATGCGCAAAGCTACTATCAGGCCGACCCAGAAGGGTTTCTGATTGGCTTGTTGAATGATGAACCAATCGCAGTCATCTCGGCCGTCAAATATGATGACGCATTCGGGTTTATCGGATTTTACATAGTAAAGCCTGAATATAGAGGACAGGGTTTTGGATTGGAAATATGGCAGGCTGCTATGACCAGACTGGCCGGATGTAATATTGGCCTGGACGGTGTGGTTGAACAGCAGGAAAACTATAAAAAGTCCGGTTTTTCTCTGGCTTATTCAAATCGTCGCTATCAGGGCTGCAGTCACAAACTGGCCGTTCAAAGTGCGTTAGACTTGGAAGACCTCGATGCCTTACCGTTCAGTACAATAACGCAATTTTTTGAGCCGTTTTTCCCGGTACAAAGGACCGGCTTTTGGCATGCCTGGCTAACACAGAGTAATGCAAAGTCTGTTGGTGTGCTGATTGACGGACAATTGCAGGGGGCTGGGATTATCAGGCAGTGTCGGGAAGGCTATAAAATTGGTCCTTTGTTTGCCCAGAATACCCAGCAGGCTGAGGCAATAATTGGCGCATTGAGCTCACAAGTTGCGGATGATTGTGCGGTATTTCTGGACGTACCTGCATGTCATTCAGCGGCGGATGAGCTTGCTCAAAAGCTCAATATGACTCCGGTGTTTGATACAGCACGTATGTATACGCAAGAAATGCCTGATATAGGCGTAGACCAAACGTTTGGCGTAACATCGTTTGAGATAGGGTAGTCAAATAGTCTAAACGGCGCACATCAGTGCGCCCATCATATCAGATCACAGGCTGATGCTGTGTCTTAACGTTACTTCACACGGTTCGCCATCGCGTCCGAACGCTGACTGAATGAACAACTCATCACCTTGCTTCAGGTTCGTCAGGATCGCTTTCGTTGTGTCATAACGACGTTTAGCAACCTGATCGTTGAAATTAGTCGAGCTATCTTTGTTAACATCGTAGTAGATGTTACAACCACCCGTTGCACCGTCATTGGTCGTCCACGAAAAGTTGATGTTGTAGTTAGAAACACTGTAGTTAAACTTCGCGTTCTGGTTTTGTGAATAAGCATCACCAATGTTAACCGTTGTCCAACGTGCTTGTGGTACGCCCGGACGAGGTTGTTCTTCGATACTGACTCCCAAAGAAGCAGCCTGTGCTGCACCAGTAAGCGTAAGGGTTGCTAAAATTAGTGATGTTTTTAGAACTTTCATTATAAATTTCCTTATGTATATGAGACGCGCTCGTATCCAAATGACAAGCGCGTTTGCATATTAGGGAAACTTAAGTTAAATGTAAAATTAAAATTGCATTAATTTTATTTTTTGTTTTTTAAAAGTGAGATTGATGTGGCTTCAATCTGGATCTTCTCTTGTTTGAACAAACCACCAATGGCCTTTTTGAAGTTGGCTTTACTGGTAGAGAAGGTTTTTTTGATAAGCTCAGGATCTGACTTATCACCCAGTGGTAAAAAGCCGTTGTTTTCCTCGAGCTTTTTAAGGATCTGTTCACCCAAGTCTGAGATCTTATCCATGCCAGGTTTTTCGAGTAACACGTCAATTTTGTCGTCTTCATGAACCTGCTTGATATAGCCGGTCATGCGCTGCCCTATGTACATACGTTTAAACACGGTATTAAAAAACACCATGCCAAAGTGTTGCTCGTTGACGATGACCTTATAGCCCAGGTCGGTTTTAGCGGCGACAATTAACTCAACCTGCTCAAACTTTTTGTACTGTGCAGGCGTCTTGTTTACAAATTTTCCAAGGTTACTGGAGGCACATAAACGCTTGCTGGCGTTGTCCAGATACAGCTTAACCAGGTAGCTGTAGCCTTCGCGCATTTTTGGCTTCTGTTCGTTATAAGGCGCTAATACATCTTTGCTAATCCCAAGATCTAAAAACGCACCGACCTTATTAATTTGCTTGGCACGGAGCAGGGCAAACTCACCTAATTGAGCAAGTGGCTTTTGGGTGGTTGCGCAGGGGTGTCCCTGGTTGTCGCTGTACACAAACACTTCAACATTGTCGCCGGCTTCAAGGTGATCAGGCAGCTCTTTGAGTGGCAAAAAAACGTCGCCATGCTCTTTGCCATCCAGGTATGCACCTTCGGCACAAATCTCTTCGATCATTAAAAATTGAGTAGTACCTAGCATGTTTATTCCTCGGTTGGCTTTTTAGGTTTTCTTCTTAGTGGCGCGTGTCCGTCGACATCAAACGGTGCCGGAATGGCTTTTTTCGCTTGCTGTGGCTTACGTTTAAGTGGCCGTTTTGCCTTTGCTTTTGTTTCTGTAGGCTTGCGCTTAGCACCTGGCTTAGGTTTAGCCACTTTGGGTTTAAAGCCTTTAAACTTTGCTTCAAGCCCTTCAACGGACTGAAACTGAACTGACTCCTTAAGATAAGCTGCAATGGCTTCGTAGCTCTTCCAGTCTTTAGGCCCAACAAATGAAATCGCATCGCCTTTAAACCCAGCCCGGCCAGTACGCCCGATCCGGTGAACATATTCTTCCGCTTGTTTTGGCAAGTCGAAATTGATGACATGAGAAACATTAAGTAAGTCCAGACCGCGAGACGCAACGTCTGTGGTAACTAACACCTTATAAAGGCCACGGCTGAACGCATCCATGATCTCCAGACGTTTGCTTTGTGGCAAATCGCCTGCCAGTGCAACGGCTTTAATGTCCATGTCATTGAGCATGTCACTGAATCGGTTGGTATCCTGACGCGTGGCGGTAAAGATAATACATTGCTTTACATCACCTTGTTGTACAAAGTGCTTTAGCAGGGCTTCTTTGTGATCCAGGTGGTCGGCAAAATACATTGCCTGACGAATATCATCATGCTTTTCGTTGCTGCCACTGAGCAGGATGCGCTTGGGTGATTTGAGCAGATCTCTGGACGTGATTTCAATCTGAGCATGCTCAAGCGTTGCTGAGAATAGTAAGGTCTGACGAAGTCGGTGATCGGCCGCCTGGTTAATGGTCGACAGTTGCTTTTCAAAGCCCAGGTCCAGCATACGGTCAGCTTCGTCGAAGATCAGGAGCTCAAGGCCATGAAGCTGCAAGCTACGTTGTTCTATATGGTCCGTGATCCGGCCCGGTGTACCAATCACAAAGTGGGGGTCTTTGCGAAGCGCTTTAACCTGATCATTAAAGTTCTCACCGCCGAGCACTTTTGTGCACGACATAGCGGTGCCGGCAATGAGTAACCGGCACTGGTTAAACACCTGAGTAGCCAGTTCTCGCGTAGGTGCAACGATCAGCACGCGAGGATCTCGCTTGCTAAGTGCTTTTTGTTTCATTACGCGCTGAACTGCTGGGAGCAAAAATGCCAGAGTTTTTCCTGAGCCGGTTTTTGACTGTGCAAAGGTATCGTGCCCGGCAAGGGCGGTTGGGATGGCCTGGGCCTGGATCTCGGTAGGGGTGGTGATCCCCTGGTGTTCTAATTGTTTTTCAAAGCGCAGGTCAAGACCCAGTTCGGAAAATCTCAAGGTACTCTTCTCCAGTAATTATTTTCTAAAACGCAGCATTATAACAAACTAACTCTCCCAAGAACCATAACTTTACAGTGCTTAATGTCAGTTCTGTAACGGGCGCGCTCAAACGGTTTTGCAATTATCCTTAAAATCCGTAAAATATCGCGCCTGGCGCCGGATTTACGATCCGGTTATGTGCTTACACGTCGTGCTTAAGTGTAGGCTGTTTTAAAGCTTATCGAAGAGAAAGTTATGAATAACCATTTTGTTGTATGTGCAATGTACAAGTTTGTGTCTTTGCCAAATTATCAAGCGATCCGTCAGCCTTTGCTAGATGTGATGGAAGCCAATGAAGTGCGCGGTACTTTATTGCTTGCAGAAGAAGGTATAAATGGCACGGTCGCGGGTAAACGTGAAGGCATTGACGCCTTGCTAGCGTGGCTGGACAAGCAGCCAGGCCTGAACAACATAGTATATAAAGAGTCATACGACGAAACCTGCCCGTTTTACCGCACTAAGGTTAAACTGAAAAAAGAAATCGTCACCATGGGTGTGCAGGGCATCGATCCTAAAGAAGTGGTGGGCACTTATGTTAAGCCACAGGACTGGAATGCACTGATCTCTGACCCAGACGTGGTATTGGTTGATACCCGTAACGATTATGAAATCGAGATTGGCACATTCAAAAACGCCGTTGACCCCAATACTAAAACTTTCCGTGAGTTCCCGGCGTGGGCCGAGAAAAACCTCGACCCGGCAAAACACAAGAAAGTGGCCATGTTCTGTACCGGTGGTATTCGCTGTGAAAAATCAACGGCATATATGAAAGAGCAGGGCTTTGAAGAAGTCTATCACCTTGAAGGCGGTATTCTTAAATACCTGGAAGACGTGCCAAAAGAAGAGACCATGTGGGAAGGCGAGTGCTTTGTATTCGACAACCGCGTTGCCGTTGATCACGACCTGAACAAGGGTTCTTACGAGCAATGCCACGCTTGTCGTATGCCAATTACCGAAGAAGAAATGCAGCGTCCTGAATACATGGAAGGGGTGTCATGCCACCACTGTTACGAGCACGTGACTGAAGAACAAAAAGCCCGTTTTGCTGAGCGCCAGAAACAAATTGAACTGGCAAAGCAACGTGGTGAAGGCCATATCGGCCATGAAGCGCAAGAAACGCTGCGTGCTCGTAAAGAGCAAAAACAAGCAAAGAAAGAAGCGCAGCGCGCTAAATCGGCGTAATCGCTCTGAGCAACCAATAATGAAAAAGCCAGCGTCATGCTGGCTTTTATGTTTTTGTTATCCGTTAACCAGATTACTCCCTCTTTTGTCATGATCCCTGCGCCTGATAGGCGGAATTGTTGTACCTTTGTGGCTGATTTGCACAAAACCAATCCTAAATAATTACCTTCATAATTTAAAAAATAAAATAGTATTGAATCAAATCAAGGTATGTGTAGATAATATGTGCTTCAATTCAAGCATCGTGGTGAACCCAGGATGAACTTGACTATTAGGTAACCTTATTAGCAATAAAGGTTACCCACAAAAACAGCTCTACATAATATGACCCACAAAGGACTTTTATATGTTTAAGAAAACTCTACTCACCTGTTGTATTCTTGCTGGTGCTTCTGCACAGGCGTTTAACCTGGCAGAGATCACAGTGACAGATCAAAGCGTGGCTGTTCCCAAAACAGCACAACAGGTCCTCGTTACTGGTGTGGCAAGTTTAAACGATGCTGAGCCGGGCAATGTGATGGTATCAGACAATGGCGATGGTACTGTGTCGGTACGATTTGCTGAGTGGGATTATCTGGATGGGACTCACCAAGGCGAAACGGTATCTACACTTACGCTTGATAAAGGCCGTCATGAAATGGCGGATGGGTCAATATGGGAAGTGGGCAGTATTGAGGTTGGCACTTCACAAAAAGCGTTTCGCTTCACTCAGCAGTTGCCGCAAATGCCTTACTTATTTTTGAGTGGTCAAAGTGATGCCAACCAGTCTTCTTATGTCGCTCGCGCGAGTAACGTTAATCAGCTCGGCTTTAGTGCTTATGTAGAGTACCAGGAGCAATCGGTTGCTGGTCGTGCTACCACGCAGCAGAGCATCGCATATCTGGCTGTTTATGCGCCCAATAAGGAAGGGGCGCTTGATTCAGGTGAGGCCTACAATATCGATCAAGTCGTTATGGATCACACTGGTGCTGCGTTTAAACAACACGAACTTATTTTATCGGAAGAGCAATCCAAAGACGCTGAGCTAACACACATTGAGGAAGTCGTTAATGTACTGACGATCGACGGCCACTTGTTTGCTCAGGACGTGACGTCTTACGGCTCAGACACGGTAAGTATCCGAGCAAACAAAGACGCCATCACCTTACCAAGTCCTTATTACGCTAGCTGTAATGCTTTGCTACAAAATGAACCTCAGTCTCCATCCGGGTTCTATGTGCTTGATCAGGACGGCAACGGTGTTATGCCTGAGTTTACAACGTACTGTAATATGGATGAGCACGGCGGTGGCTGGACTCTGGTTGGTTTGCGTCGAGTGGTGGGATATAACTACGCAAACAGTAACACGACGCTGGATGGTTGGTTTGAAGCTACGCAAAATATCACAAGTTTTGATGCCAACTACCATCTGACAGATGCACAGTGGGTAAACTACAAAAACAGCATGCAGGAAATGCTAATGGTGATGCCTGCGATTAATAACTACGCCATTGCCGATCTCAGCGTGTTAAACATCGCAAACTGTATTCCACTTCAGGACACACTTGGAGAGAATAAAGACAGAACCGGTGAAGCAAGATTTCGACTGTTCTGGCATGAGACATCTGGATGCTCGGGCAGCGGCACAGATTACACTATGCTGAATTATGCCAACATCTACAACTTTAACGGCGCGATGTACAAGTCAAGCAATGTCAATGGATATGCTGCAAGCCAGGTCACTTATATCTACGTCAGATAACGACTGGCAATAATGTTGGTTGCAGCTCCTTTATGGCGCTGCAATTTAAGGCATAGGGAAAGCGTTGGGATTTGCTCATGGCGCCAGCTCTGTGAACTTAGCCTGGTTACTGCCTCAAAATTGGCAGGCTACCGAGCTTTGACCAAATAGCTCAGGTTAACTGCCATGGCCAGATTGATTCAAGCGAACTGGCCGAGAGCAAGCTTAAACCCCGCTGATTGGCGCTGCACTTAAGTCGTTTACTTTGATTCAGTCTCTGTACTTTGAGACGCAAGATTTTTCCGGGCACTGAGTTTGGCAGCAGACTCAGTGCAAAAAGAACGTGCTTTAAACCAGTCAGGCAGCTTTTTTTTGACTCGTTCCGGGCGTTTGGTTGGGATAACTTCTAGCTTAACTTTAGGTGCGAGGTACCGCTTAACCAGTTGCTGCAACTTTTCACTTTCAAGTTGTTCAAACGCAGATAATAAGTTCTCCCGGGTGTCCTGAGGCAGCGTTTTGCCCAAGTTAGCATCATTAGCACTGACTAACCAAAGCAGCAGTGCTTTTTTAGATCTATCTGGGTAAGCGTCAACCAACGCCGAAATCGGGCTGATCAGGCGTTGGAAGTTGAGCGTGTGCTTCTGAATGGCGAATACAAGCAACAGGTTGGTGCCTGCGGTAATGTTGCCCGAACGTTTATCACTGGATTGGTAACCAACAAGCGCATCGCGATAGTAAGTTTCGGCTAATTCAATCTTTCCTTCGTCCAGAGCAAGTGTGCCCAGGTTATTATTTACGTTTGCGAGTGCGCGTTCGTGGTGAAGTCTCAGCGCGATATCTCGTGCTGACTGGTAGGACTGACGGGCAAGCGAATAATCGTCCATGTGTCTTGAAAGCACCGCCAGATTGATAAGCAAAGCCATTCGCTTTTTGTCAGAGAGCTTAAGTGTCAGGGCACAGGTATAAAGGTTTTTTGCTTCAGCAAGGTAACCAAGCCGTCTTAAAGCGATACCCATGGCACTTAACATGCTCGCAAGGTGTTTTTTAAAGTAAGCTTGCTCCTGCAATTGTATGAGCGCTTCCAGTTCTGTTTCAATATTGTTTAAGTTGTTCGTTGCGATGGCAGAACGGACTTTAATTAAGTGCCAGCGTACCTGTTGTGACGGGGTGAGTGCCTCAATTGAAGTGATTTGCCTGAGTAAACGGTACGAGTGTGATGGCTCAACAATAATGTAATCCTCTGCTTCTCTTAAAATATCAGCAGGAGAGCGAACCGAGGTTTGAGGGGTGGCAAAGCTGGAGAGGCTATAAAACGCGCCAATCACCAGAAATAACCAAGTTTTTTGCAAAGCATACTCCAAAAAGTGAGCTAACTGGGAGACACTCTTTAAGATAGCGCAACAAAGACGAGGCGTCTACGTAATAGGTATTCGCCTCGCGAGTGGGAGCTATAGAAAAGACTGCTCTCGCAGCGCTTTTTCTACAACACTCAGGTTGGTGCCGGTAATGACTTTGTTTCCGATGATAATTTGAGGTATATCAGCACGCTGCAAACTATCAAACAGGGTTTCGATACGCTGGTCGTCGGATTCAATATCTCTGCTCAGGTAATTAATATTATGCTGTTTAAAGTAGCTTTGAACTTGCTTACAGTACTGGCACCATTGAGTGGTATAGAGGATCACGGGCTTATCAGTACCCTCGTAGTGGGCCGATGTATCCAGTGTTAAAATATGCGGGTGGTAAGTTAATTTGGTATAGCCATATTTAAGAGCAGCGCCCAAGCATAAGCCAAACAATAGCATTACTGTCAATGCAGCGCTTTGTTTTACTTGTTGTTTCATAATTTTCCCTATTATTTTTATTAGTTCCCGAGTGCAAACTAGCAAACAGGTTAAAGTTACAAAATGGTACATATTGTGTCAATTATTTTAATGAATAATCGACAATTACCTCAGAATGAGCGATCCCAGGGTTAACCAGAGCGAATACTGTGGCTTTTTAGCGCGTGCTTTTTGGTCGATAAAAATGCCGCCCAAGTTAACAGTGAGGCGAGAAAAAGGGCCACACAAGTTGAAATTGCGGCACCGGTAATGCCATAGGTGGGGATCAATAACCAATTTAACAGGCCGTCTGTACAGAGTGTAAGTATACCGATAATCACAACATACTTGCCTTTACCTGTGTATTGTAGCCAGGTCGAAATAAACGCTGTCACAGCCCAGAAACACGAGCCAAGAATTAGGTAATGTAACGCGTCATTAGCGCTAAAAAAATCTTCTCCGAATAATTGTAATAGGTGCGAGCCCGACATAAATAGCCCACACGATAGTACCAAAACGGTGGCAAGCATGATTTTCTGCCCTTGCCATAATATGTGCTCTGCGTGCTCTTCACCTTTTTCCAGCGCCTGTCCCAGCAAGGGAACGAACAAAGCGATGACACTGACCTGGGCGACCGGGATCATGTGGGCTGTGGTAGCAGCCCCAGCATAATGCCCAACCTCATGCTCCAGTGCCAGCAGCTCGAGCATATATAAGTCCAGCTGTGAGATAGCAATGGTCACTAGCATCGCGAGCATCATGGGAATGGAGGTTGCCAGAAGCTGTGGCTGGTTGCTGACGGGCGTTATGTACGAGAAGGTGAGCAAGTCGTTATTCTGTAAAACTTTCAGCTGCCAGCTGGTAATCATCGCCAGGATCACAATGCCCGCGCCGATAATATGCCATAAATGCACTTGCTCTAACACAGCCGCCAGTATCAGGATCACCACGGTCTTGGCTAAAGGAAGCACGATGCGCCAAGGCAAATTAGCGTGAACCAGCATTTTTGCGCTTTGTAAAACCCGGCTCAGTATTGCGCCGAGTGCGATGAGCGGGATTGCAGCTGAGATCCAAAGCAACGCATGGTGATCGTTAACCGACCAGCTGCCTACGTGAAGGTAGCCACTTAAATAGGTAAATAAAAAGACTGCGAGTGATAAAGCGAATGCGATTTTACTAAAGAAGGCAACAAAGCCGCCAACTTCACGAGCTGACTTGCTCGCTAATGGCCGGGCTAAGACCTTAGGCGCGACTCTGTCTCCTCCGAGTAAAACTAATACACCACAGATGGTGGCATAAGCGTAGGCAACCTTATAGTCGCCGTACTCGTGCGTCGTCAGCGTGCGACTTAGGCTCAAATTGAACGCATAATCAACTAAAAAGCCAATAATAACGGACACGCTGAGTGTGAGTGCGCCTTTTTTCAGATACTTATCTTGTTGCACAATGTTTTGTTGTTACTTAAATGTTTATTAGTTCTAACCCATTATAGTGCAGCGGGCCAGACGATTAAATTTCACCACATTACACCGCAAAAGGTGCAGGTGTATCGAATGCAAGGGCAATATCAATACAGCGCAATGCGGCCTGCTTGTCTCCCTGCACAAACGCAGAGGTTGTTGCTCCTTCTTTGAGTAAGCACAATGCGTCAACCAGCCTGTCATTGGGTTGGGGCAGGCTGTCGGTGATAAGACGACGTACTGCAACTTTATGACTGGCGCAGCGGTCTGAAATCAGTTGATTCCGTGTTGCAGATTCACCGGCAGTATTAATAAAAAAACACCCTCTGAAATGACCAAGCTCGGTAGCGCGGTCATTAAACCAGTCATTAAGAGCATTAAATAATTGCCTGACTAAATCGGCGTTGCTGTCAGCATCCGCGAGCCTTTCCCTCAGCCACTGCAAGTACCTTTGGTCCCTGAGTGACAAAGCAGCGAGGATAAGGTCCTCTTTTGAACTAAAGTGATGATACAGGGTTTTCTTGGCAACGCCGCTGTGTGCAATGATCTCATTGATCCCAACCGTGCCTGTGCCTTTTTCGTAAAACAGCTCTAACGCACTGTTCAGTAGTAACGCTCGCTTGTCCGACATATCAGCCTCCTTCAATTTTCACTTATCTTGACATGAGTAGACAAATTTGTCTACCATGACAAGTAGAACAATCTGTCTACTTTGAAGGAGGTGTTGTGTTTAACTGGACTGTTTCTTTATCTGCGGGTGTCGGCACTATGCTGGCAATTTCCGCATTAGCGCTGATTGGACATCACAATCAGGAGTATTGGTTGTTGATGGCGGCGTTTGGCGCATCCTGCGTGCTTATCTTTGCGGTGCCAGATAGTCCGCTGGCGAAAGCGCGCAATGTGATTGCGGGTCACACTCTTACTGCTGTCGTAGGAGTCGTGTTTGTTACTTTTGTGCCTGTTAATGCACTGTCATTAGGACTCGCAACGGGATTGGCTGTGATGCTGATGATGCTAAGCAAAACCGTACATCCGCCAGCAGGTGCAAACCCGCTGTTTATCATGCTAACCGGTAAAAGCTGGGGGTTTTTGCTGTTCCCGGTTTTAACGGGTGCCATTTGTTTGGTTTTGTTGGGCCGCGTCTATCATCTGATCCGAAAGCGCAAGGTTGTTTAGCTTTTAACTGTGTTGGAAAGTAAATAATAGTGATTATCAATACTGTTTGTGTATAATGGACAGGATCGTCTTTACGCAATAACAGGGAGTGAAAAGTGCTTACTTCAATATTGGTAATGCTGCTACTTGCAGGAACTACCGTTATTTACCTCAGTAATAAGAACCAGCGCTGGTTAAAACAGCAAATTAAAAGTGGCTGGCGCGCCTTGGCTTATCTTTTGTTTTTTGTTGCATTCATCGGTTTCAATACCAGCATGAGCATACCTGTCAGTCTGTTTGTGTGCTTGATGATCATCATGTTGTCGCTGACGCTTATCCCATTTTTGCCGTTAATAGACAGAGGTAGGGAATGAAAAATTATACTCCGATACAAGCTGACTGGCTTAGTAAAACGCTGGCCGGACTGATTGGCGGCGCCCTGCTGAGTTTTTCTATCATTGGCTTGTTTGCCTGGTTTGGTCCTTCCGGTCTTAACTCGTCTTTAAGTGGTACAGAGTTGTTGTGGAAAACTCAGTTTAATATGTGGCTGAGTGTGCCAATTTGGTTACTTATAATTAGTTTTACTTACCTGTTCAGAACGGGGGCTCAGGCTTGGTTCTGCTTATTGTCTGCAAGTGCGGTAGGTTATGGCGTTTTAGCAATTTTAAGGGGGCTGTTATGAAAGTCAGAGCGGATATTCTGAAAACCTACCAAAGTTTACACACCTGGACCGGAATAACATCTAGTCTGCTTCTGTTTATCGGTTTCTTTGCCGGTGCCCTGACCATGTTTGCACCTGAAATTGACCGCTGGGCCACGCCCAGCAAGCATCAAATGGCCAATATAGACACGGAGCGTTATGATGCGCTGTTGGATACGGTATTGGCGTCACACCCTAAAGCCAGTGATAATGTGATCTTGCATTTTAATGACGCGCTGTCACCTGTGAGCTGGTATGAGCAGGGATCGCCGCGCGGGTTAAGGCTAGATGATATACGCTGGCATGCAACTTTAGATGAAAATGACCAGCTGGTCGCTGAGCAGGTGCCCGTTAACCGCTTATCGGAACTGTTGGACATGTTGCATCGCACCGCCGGTATTGGCGGTGAAATAGGCCATACACAGTCAGGTGTCTTTGTCCTTGGTATTGCAGCCGGTCTATACTTCCTGGCACTGGTATCTGGTGTGATCTTTTTGCTCCCAACCTTGGTCAAGCGGTTTATGGCGGTCCGTGATCAGGGGGAAAGAAAGCGCTTTTGGCTGGATGGACATAATTTATTAGGGATAGCCAGCCTGCCTTTTCATATTGTAATTGCGTTGACTGTTTGTGTATTCGCTTTTCACGACCTGCTTTACGGTACTTTGGCGCAAGTGTATGGCGATAAACCGTTATTCCCACGCAATCCGCCATCAAAAATAGAGCGTAACATTGCTGATTTGCCTAAAGTCAGTGAAATGGTGGCTTTAGCACAGTCGCATGCACCGGGTTATCAGGTGGCTCAGATAAAGCTAAGCAACCTGAATAAGCCTTCTGCGTTTGCAACTATAGATGTGGTTAATGAAGGTGAAGTAGCCAGAGGCGCGCTTCATGATTTTATGTTTATTAATCCTTATACACTAGAAGTGGTGTCCTCCAGTGTGGCTCACCCGGAACAAACCGTTTGGGCGCGACTGGTGTCGAGCTTCTTTGGATTACATTTTGGCAGCTATGGCGGCGATCTGATGCGCTGGGTTTACTTTATGATGGGCCTTGCAGGTGCCTGTTTGTTTTATTCAGGTAATATACTTTGGCTTGAAAAAAGACGTCAGAAGGGCATGCAACAGCGCAGGGCCTATCGCATTATGGGCGCGCTGACCGTAGGTGTTTGTTTGGGCGCATTGACAGGGATAGCGGCTACATTCGCCAGTAGCAAATGGCTAACACTGCTCCCTGTGAATATCAATCAGGCATATATGTTTGTTTACTACGCAAGTTTTAGCTGCGTAATGATAAGTGCGTTTGTATACGGGCCGGCAAAAACAGCCATAAACACCTTGAAGGTGCTGGCACTGCTGTGTGTATTGATACCTGTTACTTCTGTACTGGCAGGCTTAGTTCCTGCTGTCAATTTATGGTTTCCAAATAGTCTGGGCACTTTGATGGTTGAGGTGATTGCATTGGCATTTGCCGTTGTGTTTTGGTGGCTGTCAGGTCATGTTAAACGCAGAGCAATGGCTAATGAGCCAGGCAGCATCTGGCATCTTGAAACACCGGATACCATAACGTCAAACCTATCGGTTAAACACAGCTAAACAGTTAATGTAAGCAGGCAGAACACACGAAAGTTCTGCCTTTTCTTTAAGTATATAAAGAACACATCATACATAATGTTTAATATAACAAGGTCAGCTTATTAGTGAGAACTCGCAACATGCTTTCTTTGCAGGAAGTAGGGTCAGACAGACCTTGTATGAGTGTCATAAAGTAACAGTCCATCATAACCGTCGCTTTTGTGTCGTCATACGCTTGTTCAGCGAACAGGCGTTGTTTAAACATCTCAATCTGCTCGGAAAAATAGGCCTGGTGCCACAGTAAATCACTCAGCAGTGCCTGGCTAAACTCTCTGTGCTGCAAGTAAAATGAAAACAGGTAGCCTGCATAGTGACGTAACTTAAGCCGTGCGGAGTGGTGTTGATCAGCACTGCTTGCTTGTTCAATCACCACATCTATGCGTTGATGCATGGCCGTTTTGAGAATATCAATTTTATTGGGAAAGTGGCTGAAGACAGTACCCACCGCAACGCCCGCGGCAGTCGCTATCTGACGGGTAGAGGTATCTTTGTAGCCGTTTTCGACAAACAGTTGCCAGCTTTCATCCAGGATCAGCTGCTTGGTTTTTTCACTCTTTTTCATTGGTTTCCAGCCTAACCGTTTTCAGCATTATATCACGATAAGAAGTCGCCTTAACATAGCCCGTCATATTTCAGTTGCCATATGCTTGCGTGTAACTGACTGATTAAGAAAGAGTGTTAGCCTTTATCATATCAGTATGAGTAGCTGCTATAACAATATTTATTGACAATTGAGCGCGCTCAATTAAAAATATGAGCACGCTCAAATATATTAAGGAGGCGATATGTTGCAGCGATTCTTAGGTTATGTTTTGTTTATTCCATTCATCGTTTTTTATAGTTATGTGCTTGGCCCTGTACTCAAAGCCGTTCTGCTGCCAGGCGGACTGGCAATCCTGTTTTTTATTTTGGGACCCGAGGCATTTTTCTATCACTGGCGCAAAGCCCGTAGCAGTCAGCCTGATATTGCCGTGACAAACAACATTCCCGGTTAAACTGCTCTAGCAGAAATGTCGATTCGCTTTGCCGCGCCACTTGGGTATAATACGCCTGAAGTTGGCGCATACCCCAAAAAACTGCGCCTAAATCGTTCAATTTAAACTGAGGAATAATTATGACGGTTGGCATCATTATGGGCTCTAAGTCCGATTGGCCTACAATGCAACACGCAGCAGAAATGTTGGATAAGTTCGGTATCGAGTACGAAACAAAAGTCGTTTCTGCACACCGTACACCTCAATTGCTCGCTGACTACGCATCCTCAGCCGCTGAGCGTGGTATTAAAGTGATTATCGCCGGCGCCGGCGGTGCTGCTCATTTACCGGGTATGGCCGCAGCGTTTACCAGCTTGCCTGTATTGGGCGTGCCTGTTAAATCTAAAACACTTAATGGCGTAGACTCCTTGTTGTCTATCTGTCAAATGCCTAAAGGGGTTGCTGTCGGTACACTGGCAATTGGTGATGCTGGTGCCGCAAATGCAGGCCTACTGGCTGCACAAATTCTGGGCTGTCAGCAAAGTGAAATTTTTGAAAAGGTTGAAGCCTTCCGCAAGGCGCAAACTGAAACCGTTCTGGCTAACCCTAACCCAGCAGAGTAGTAATGAAAGTATTAGTTTTAGGCGCAGGCCAGTTAGCTCGCATGATGAGCTTGTCGGCCACGCACTTAGATATCCAGGTTTCAGCCTACGATGTTGCCACCCAGCAAGTAATTAATCCGGTTACTTTTGAAGCGCACTCAGCCACACTAGAGCAAGCCATTGCGAATGTAGATGCGATCACTGCGGAATTTGAACATATTCCGGCTGACGTGTTAGCTGTGTGCCAGCAAACCGGCAAGTTTTATCCCGGCGCAGAAGCCATCTTAACCGGCGGCGACCGCGGCAAAGAAAAAGCGCTGCTTGAAAAGGCTCAGGTGGCCTGCGCGCCTTATGCCCTGATCACCGAAAAGTCGCATTTTCTGGACGCTATCGACAAACTCGGCAAGCCACTTGTGGTTAAAACCTGTCAGGCAGGGTATGACGGTAAAGGCCAGTGGCGCGTCAAGCATGACGATGAAGTGGATGCCATCTGGCAGGAAATGTCTGAGTTTCTGGCTGCCGGTACCGACACCACGCCTCACGCTATTATCGCGGAGCAGATGATCCCGTTCGACAGAGAAGTGTCTATTATTGGCGTGCGAGACCATCACGGCCAATGCCGCATCTACCCGCTAACTGAAAACCAGCACACCAATGGCGTACTGACGCTATCTGTTGCGGGTAAGGAAAAATCAACAATTCAGGCTCAGGCGGAAACGGCTTTCTCGGCCATTGCCAGCGAGCTGGATTATGTTGGCGTACTTGCGATAGAGTTTTTTGATGTCGACGGCACTTTACTGGTCAATGAAATTGCGCCGCGCGTGCACAATTCTGGCCACTGGACGCAACAGGGTTGTCATGTCAGTCAGTTTGAAAACCACATGCGTGCAGTTGCGGGTTTACCCATAGGTGATACCAGCCTTGTCAGACCAACAGCTATGATCAATGTGTTGGGACAGGCGAGTATTCCTACCGAGGTATTGAGTGTGAACGGTGTTACCAGTCACTGGTATGGTAAAGCGGCCAAACCGGGGCGAAAGATGGGTCATATCAATGTCTCAGCAAGTAGCTTACATGAACTGGGTGAGCGCCTTGCTGAACTGGCGGAATTACTCCCGGAAGATGCCTATCCAGGCATTGCCCAAACCAGTCATGCATTGATCCTCAATTAAGGATTGCCGACGCCGGGTTTACCCGGCGTCATTTTATCTGATGACCGCGTACGAGCGTTATTATGTTATTAGAACGACCAGGTCTTCACAAAGCCTTATTTCTGTTTGCCTTTTTATTTACGCTTTCGCCTTTTGCCAGTGCGTCTTTGGCACTATTTATCGGCCTTGGATTTGCGCTTGTATTAGGGAATCCTGTGACTGATCTTTCCAACACCGCATCAAAATGGCTGTTAAAGATCGCCGTGATAGGCTTGGGGTTTAACGTCAATATCGAAGATGTCCTGGCTGTTGGCAGCAGCTCTGTGGTGTTAACCATTGTTAGTATCACCGCCACAATTGGGCTGGGTGAAATTCTCAGCCAGGTGTTTCGTCTCAACCGCAATACCGGCACGCTCATCTCATTTGGTACCGCTATTTGCGGTGGCAGTGCGATTGCTGCCATGGCGCCTGTGATCAAAGCAAAACAGGATGAAATCGCGATTTCCCTGAGTGTCGTCTTTGCCTTAAATGCGCTGGGCCTACTCATTTTTCCCTGGCTGGGCCATTACTTTTCACTCACTGAAAGTCAATTTGCGATTTGGAGTGCGCTTGCGATTCACGATACCAGCAGTGTTGTTGCAGCAGCTGCGGTATACGGGCCAACCGCGTTGGCAATGGCAACCACCATTAAACTCACCCGAGCGATGTGGATAGTGCCATATGCTGCCATGGCGGGGGTATTCTCGCGCTCTAGTGAAAGAGCCAGTATCCCTTTGTTCATTGTAGGTTTTATTGCTGCTGCTACTATCAATACCTGGTTGCCTGAGTATCAGGGTGTCTGGTCTGTATTTTATAGTGGCGCTAAGTCGGTGCTGGTTGCCAGCTTGTTTTTGATCGGCAGCGGTGTATCTATGGCCATGTTGCGTCAAAGTGGCTGGCGACCATTTGCAATGGCAACTGTGCTCTGGTTTATCGTCAGTGGCGTGATGTTGTTACTCATTTTGGACGGCCTGATAGCGCTGTAGTCTCTATGGTTCAGGGAGTTACCTGCATGCAGATCAGCAGATTACAAAAAAAATAAAAAAAATGAATTTTTTTGGAACTTATTCAGGCGACCACAGGTCTACTTTTATGAGGCGTGGATAGGCCTCATTTCATACTCGTTGTCCATCAACGACTATGTGAGCGCAGAGAGTATTTGGCCAGTAGCTTTACTGGCCTTTTTTTCGCAATAATCGCTCAAACTGGTCATTTGTCTAAAATTGTTCGAATTATCTGTATTCATTTGCTTAAATTAGCACTCAATAGCAAATTTAGATAATTCATAAAATGAAACAATCTCTTACTTCTCTCGCCGTGGCATCAGCGTTATTTCTGGCTGGTTGTCAGGTCACTCAAACAAGTAATAATAAATCAACAGCATACGAAACAGTCCCCCCAGCCGTCATGGCCAGCTCTGAAGCGACAGGAACTGAAAGCATCTCGCTCGAACAGGCAATGGCTCATCCTGACTGGCTTGGCAGAAAGCCGGAAGCTGCTTTTTGGAGCGCAGATAGTCAGTCTGTGCTGTTTAAGCAAAAACAAGTGGGAAGTAAACTAAGAGACACTTTCAGCTATGGTGAGAAAGGGCTTGAGCAAATCGCCTTATCGAACAAGCACCAGATAGGTGCAGATGATGCGGTTTATTCACGCGATGGCAAGCTACAGGCCTACCTCTTTTCGGGCAATGTATTTGTCAAAGATATCACCACCAACCAGGTCACCCAGCTGACACGTTCCAGCCAAAAAGCCGAGCAATTGCAGTTTTTGACCAACGGGCAACTTGCCTACGCTGCAGACAATACCTTTTATGCCATTGATCTGACGTCAGGCCTGACTACTGAGCTGGCCAAGCTCATCACGGCAAATGCGCCAAAAGGCGTCATTGAGCCACTGAGTTATCTTGCTAATGAGCAACACAAGCTCATTGGTTATGTTGCACTTCAGCATAAGAATGCCAAAGACGCGCAAAGCCGAAAAGAGGCGCTGATTGCGCAAAATGATACGCTCGACGAAAACCTGTTTTACCTGGGTGAGGGTCAGCGTATCGTCGAGACCAGCTTATCGCCAGCGGGTGATAAACTCATTGTTGCCACCACCAAAGACGTGCCTGAACGAAGCGCACAAGACATCATGCCTAATTACGTTACGCAAGATGGCAATATTGACCCCGTTAAAGCGCGTAGCCGTGTGGCAGACAACAAACCCATTGAGCACACGCTGATATTCATTGACCTGAATACCAAAGGGCAACACGCGTTGAGCTACCAGAGCTTGCCTGGTTTTGATGAAGATGTACTGGCCGAGGTAAAAAGCGAAAATGCCCGTGCCCAGGGTAAAACTTACACCAGCAAAAAGTCACCACGTCACATTGCGCTGATCCTTGACTGGGCCTGGGATCAATCTGCTATCCAGTGGAACGCACAAGGTTCTGAAGTCGCAGTAATGGTTGAAGCCTGGGACAATAAAGACCGCTGGATTGCAACCGTAGACTTTGCTAACAATAAGCTGGTGTCGCAGCATCGCCTGCACGATAAAGCCTGGGTTAACTATACTCACAATGACTTTGGCTGGCTAAACCATGAAGATACGCTGTATTACCTGTCTGAGGAATCTGGCTACAGTCATTTATATACCAAACCACTGGAAGGTAAGGCGACTCAGCTGACCTCAGGAAAATACGAAGTGTCTGAGCTGACGCTGACCAAAGATGATAGCGCTATCTATTTCAAGGCGAATATAAAACATCCGGGTGTCTATGAGATATATCGTGTAAATGTGCAATCAGGTGAACTGGAAACGCTGACCAACCTCAATGGTATGACGGACTATGTACTAAGCCCGGATGAAAGCAAACTTTTGCTGACGCACTCAAAAATAGCCATGCCGCCAGAATTGTTTATTGCCGATGCAAAGCCGGGCAGTGCAGCCGAACAGATCACCCATACCGTTTCTGAGGCATTCCTGAGCAAAAAACTTATCACCCCTAAAGTTGTCGCTGTGCCATCCAGTCATACCGACCAACCAATCTATGCCAAGGTTTACTATCCGGCCGATTACCAGGAAGGTGAGCAAGGTAATACACGCAAAGCGGTGATTTTCAATCATGGCGCTGGCTACTTACAAAACTCACATATGGGGTGGTCCGTCTATTTCCGTGAGTTTATGTTCCATTCTCTGCTCGCCAGTGAAGGCTACGTGGTCATGGATATGGACTATCGCGCGTCTAAAGGGTACGGACGAGACTGGCGTACCGCCATTTACCGTCATATGGGTAAACCTGAAATTGAAGATTTGGCCGATGGCGTGAACTGGATGGTTGAAAACGTCAATGTCGACAAAGGCGCTGTAGGTACGTATGGCGGATCATATGGCGGCTTTATGACCTTTATGGCGCTGTTTACACAGCCAGAGCTATTTCAGGCCGGCGCAGCACTCAGACCTGTCACTGACTGGGCGTATTATAACGATACTTACACCTCCAATATCCTCAACCGCCCGGCGGATGATCCCATTGCGTATCGTCGCAGCTCACCCATTTATTTTGCCGAAGGCCTGAACAAGCCTATGCTGATCAATGCGCCTATGATCGATGACAATGTGTTTTTCCAGGATGTAGTTCGACTGGTGCAAAGGTTGATAGAGCTGGAGAAAGAAAATTATGAAACGGCAATTTATCCGGTAGAGCCGCATGGCTTTGTGCAGCCTTCAAGCTGGCTGGACCAATACCGTCGTATTTATAAACTGTTCAAAGAAAACCTGTAATTTAAAGTTGGCGCAGCTTACTGGAGCTGCGCCTTTTTAAGCATTATTTCTTTTGCCACAGCAAGGGCAGAGCCAGCACCACACCGCCAATGGCACCAATTAAATGTGATTCAATCGCAACCCGGGATGAAATTAACTGACCGACTTCATCGCTGGGGCCGGCATACTGCTCCCAGGCAAGTTTACCGAGAATACCCAAAAAGAGCAGCACGCCGGTTCTTTCTCCCACTTTAATATCTTTTATTGCTCCCCAGAATATTACGCCATGAAGTAAGCCACTGAGGCCAGTATAAATACGGATATCCGGACAAAAAAGCCAGATGCCCAGACCTGTCCACAGCCCAAGCAGCAGCAGATGAACGGCATAAGTTTTTGGCGAGCGGTATTCTGCATGTAACACCCAGATAAACACCACGCCAACCACATTCAGGAGCCAGTGCGTCCAGTTGGTATGAACATACTGGCTGGTCAGGATCCGCCAAAATTCGCCCTGGTCAATCAGCTCACGGTTGAAGGTGAGTAATGCCTGGACAGGTGGCAACATAAGTACCGCACAAAGAACAATCAAAATTGCAGGTGGAAGAAGGTAGCGAGGCGCTAACGGCAGATCAAACATAATATTTCTTAGAATTTTTTTGCATATTGTGCCTGTTTACTTTTATGATGCCAATCATCTATCAGAAGAATTTCCAGACTCTATGAAATATCGCCTATCACTTGCCACACTGGCGCTCGGCGCCGCATTACCATTCACTTCTTCAGCATTAGACAACAACACCAGAGAAGTCAGAGAGCCCGAAGCCGCGACCGGATTGCAGCTAAAAAAAGAGAAAACGGCTAAAAAGTACATGGTGGTTGCAGCCAATGCCCATGCCAGTAAAGCCGGGCAGTTGATGCTACAACAAGGCGGTAGTGCCATCGATGCTGCCATTGCCGCTCAGCTGGTGCTGACCCTGGTAGAGCCTCAATCCTCAGGCATTGGGGGCGGTGCGTTTATTCTGCATTATGATAAAGAAAACGAATACCTCACCACCTTTGATGGTCGTGAAACGGCACCGAAAGACGCAACCCCGTCATTATTTTTAGACAAAGAAGGCAAGCCGGTTCGCTGGATTGAGGCGGTTGTAGGGGGTCGCTCTGTTGGCACACCCGGGATACTTCATGCGTTAAAACAGGCACATGATAAATATGGCAAACTCAAGTGGCGGCATCTGTTTAAGCCTGCAATCGAGCTGGCCGAGAACGGCTTTAATGTGTCACCCCGCCTACATATGCTGTTAGAAAAGGAGCTCAACCCGGGTCTGACTAAGCTATCTCCGGCCAAAGAGTACTTTTATCCTGATGGTAAACCACTCGAAGCCGGCACGTTACTGCGTAACCCGGAGCTGGCCAAGCTCTACCGCGAAATCGCCGAGTTTGGCCTGAAGGGCTTTTATGAAGGTAAAAATGCCGATGATATAGTGCGTGCAGTGCAAAAAGCCGCCATCGCGCCGGGTGTGTTGTCATTGTCCGATCTCAAAAATTACCACAGCAAAGAGCGCGCCCCCATTTGTACCAGCTATCACAGCTACCGTGTGTGTTCAATGGCACCGCCCAGCAGTGGCGGGATTGCAGTGCTGCAGATCTTAAAACTACTGGAAGGTAAAAAGCTCAGTCAATATCAACCGAATGAACCGCAGGCGATTCATTTATTCACTCAGGCTTCGCGCCTGGCATTTGCCGATCGCAACTATTACATTGCCGATCCTGACTTTGTTGAAGTACCTACACAAGGCTTACTCAACCCAGCCTATCTGAAACAGCGGGCCAAGCTCATCACAGACAAGGACAACAAAGAGGTGCCCATTGGCGATCCCAGCAAGGGCACTTTGGCATACGCCATGGACGACAGCTATGAATTACCCTCAACCACGCATCTTTCTATTGTTGATGCCGATGGCAACGCGGTGTCGATGACGTCCTCTATCGAGATGGCTTTTGGTTCAACCGTAATGGTGAACGGCTATCTGCTAAACAATCAGCTGACTGACTTTTCATTGTCACCAAAAGTGGGGGACTTGTGGGTTGCCAACCGGGTTGAGGCACACAAGCGGCCGCGCAGCTCGATGTCGCCGGTGATGGTATTTAATAAAGATGGCTCACTCAAATTGGTGGTTGGCTCTCCGGGCGGCAGCCGGATCATTAATTATGTTGCACAAACCATCATTGGCGTACTTGACTGGGGGTTATCACCACAGCAGGCGATTGACTTGCCAAGGGTGACAAATCGCAACCAATACACCACGCTTGAAAAGGGCACCGAGGTCGCAAAATTAAAGCCAATTTTGGAATCCAAAGGGCATACCGTCAGGGTCAGAGATCTAAACTCCGGTATTCACGCCATCGAGGTAAAAGATGATCTGTTAGTCGGTGGTGCCGATCCACGGAGGGAAGGGGCTGCAATGGGTGAATCCAGCGAGTAACCTTGGCGCTCATTCACTAAATAACGTATAATGTACGGCTCTGTTTACGCATTGACCATGCCTCAGCAGAGCCGTTTTTTATTGGTCTGACATGCTTAAAATTCATTGAATTTTAATGCATTTGCGCAATAATAATCCCTTGTACTTAAATTAACGAGTCACAGCTTGTAAATATGACTAAACAATCCGATCCCAATTATCTCTACATTCCATACTCTGGCCCTACGCTTTTAGAAACGCCGCTATTAAATAAGGGCAGTGCATTTAGTCAGCGCGAGCGCGAGAACTTTAACCTGACAGGTCTCGTACCGCCACGCTTTGAAACTATTGAAGAGCAAGTCGAACGCTGCTATCAACAGTTCTCTAGTTTCAACGACAACCTTAACAAGCATATTTATCTGCGTGCTATTCAGGACAACAACGAAACCCTGTATTACCGCCTGGTACGCGACCACCTTGAAGAAATGATGCCAATCATTTACACCCCAACAGTGGGTGATGCGTGTGAAAAGTTTTCAGATATCTATCGTAGTTCGCGCGGTTTGTTTATTTCGTATGAAGAACGTCATCAAATCGACGACATTTTGCGCAACGCAACCAAAAGCAAGGTCAAGGTTATCGTTGTGACCGATGGCGAGCGTATTTTGGGCCTGGGCGATCAGGGGATCGGCGGCATGGGTATTCCAATCGGTAAACTCGCGCTATACACCGTCTGCGGCGGGATCAGCCCAGCCTACACTTTACCTGTGATGCTTGATGTAGGTACAAACAACGAAAAACTACTCAACGACCCTATGTATATGGGCGCGCGTCACAAGCGTATTTCTCAGGAAGAGTATGACGAGTTCCTGGACTTATTCATCAAAGCGGTCAAACGCCGCTGGCCTAATGTGTTGCTACAGTTTGAAGATTTTGCACAGCCAAATGCCATGCCGTTATTAAGCCGCTACCGTGACGAGATCTGTTGCTTTAACGATGATATTCAGGGTACTGCCTCTGTGACTGTGGGCTCACTGTTAGCCGCGTGCCGTGTTAAAGGCACTAAACTATCTGAACAAAAAGTGGTGTTTGTCGGTGCAGGCTCTGCCGGATGTGGTATTGCAGAGCAGATCATCGCGCAAATGGTCTCCGAAGGCATTTCTGATCAACAAGCGCGTAGCCAAATCTTTATGGTTGACCGCTATGGCCTGCTGACTGAAGGTATGGAAGGGTTACGTGACTTCCAGGCAGCCTTAGTTCAGTCAAAATCAGCGCTAGAAGCCTGGAGCTTCAGTGGCGAATTTGCTTCATTGCTTGACGTGATGCATTGTGCGCAGCCTGACATTCTGATTGGCGTGTCGGGTCAGCCAGGGCTGTTTACCGAGCAGGTTATTAAGGCAATGCACTCAGGCTGTGAGCGTCCAATTATCTTCCCATTGAGTAACCCTTCTCGTCAGGTCGAAGCACATCCAAAAGATGTAATTGAATGGACCCAGGGCCAGGCAATCGTGGCAACCGGTAGCCCATTCGAGCCGGTTGAGTTCGATGGTCAAACCTATACCATTCCGCAGTGTAATAACAGTTACATCTTCCCGGGCATTGGTCTGGGCGTGTTGGCAGCCAAAGCATCGCGCATTACCGAATCTATGCTGATGGTCGCCAGTGAAACACTTGCTGAGTCTTCGCCATGGGCTAACACCGGTAAAGGCAGCTTACTCCCTTCATTGGTTGAAATTGAGCCACTGAGCAAGCGCATTGCTTATGCCGTTGCTAAAAAAGCAATGGAAGAGGGCGTTGCGCTGGAAATGCCTGAAGATCTGATCTGGGCAGCAATTGAGAAGAACTACTGGTTACCTGAGTACCGTAACTATAAACGCTGTAGCGTATAACTCAGTAGTATAAACAGTGTGGCGCAATTGTGATTTTTGCGCCACACTTGATCTCAACGCTGTTCGCTCAGCGTTGGGCTGTGCATGGAGCACTGTAGAGAATCTGTGCAGATCCGACCTCACTTTGCTATGCAGCAGGAATCCAGCAAAACCGGCTTTGCATTGATGTTCGATGTAGGTGAACTGAATGCGCTACGCCATCTTACTTATTGTATGTCTCTGCTCGGTAACCGTAAAAAGTGAACCGATACACATAGACATTATCTCTGATTATTCTCCTGACTCGAAACAAGCGCCCGCCGACTTGGCAACCCAGTTACTACTAAAAATAGAACACACTCTTCAGGGCAAAGTAACCCTGGATTTTATGCCCGCCAGCCGCGAAAGGGAATGGCGCGAATTAGTACGTAACCCAAACGCCTGCTTGTACAACAAGGTTAAGACACCTGAACGCGAAGCGATGGCGTTGTTCACCGCCTATCCGCTAATGTCTTTCCCGGCTAATCGCCTGATCCTCAAAAACCAGCCAAATATTCCCGATACCATTTCACTGGGAACTGCGCTCAGAATGGGGTTCAACATAGGTGTGTCTGAAGGGCGCTCATATGGCCTCGAGATTGACAATTTTATTACAGCTAACCGCAATGCATTTTGGGTTGCAGAGGGGAACCAAAGCGCTTATCGCCTCAGAACGATGCTGAGTCAGGGCAAGCTGGATGGGATCATTGAATACAGCTCGGTATTCATTAATGAACATCCTTCGGCACAGGCCCTTAATGGCTACAGCTTTCACGCAATAGAAGAAGCTGGGTTGACCATTTTTGGCTATATCGCTTGTGCTAAATCGAACGAGGGCAAGCAAGCGATTGACCTGTTGCAAGCTGCGCTGCAAAGGCCAGATCTACAGCTGGCGATCATCACCGCGCATACGGGGCTGTTTTTTGAACAAGAAGAGCCCTTCATACTGCGCGCTTTACACAAAGCGTTTAACATTCAGCATTGATTAACAAACTTGTGCTTTAATTGGCGCATCTCTTGTGGTTTTATAATTCATAATCACATCATCCTATTCCAACAGAGTAAGGAGGCGTACATGCGCTCACTTTTAGCCGCTGCAATTTTTGCGATCAGTACCTGCGCACAAGCAGGCAGTTTACCCGAGGGACCACATTTGTATGTAAAGGGCATGTCGTCAATGGAAGTGCAGCCTGATGCAGCCATTATTCGTGTCGCGATAACTGAAAAACACAAGTCATTACCGGATGCCAAATCTAACGTTGATCAGATAATGGCAAAGGCAATCCAAATTGCGAAAAACTTTAATATTAAAAGCAACGATATCCATGCCGAGCAGCTGAATGTGCATCGCCAGACACGCTACAACCGCACCACTAACGAAGAAGAGTTCGACGGTTTCAGAGTAAGCCGCAGCCTGACGGTAAAGCTTAAAGACCTTTCAGAATATCCTAATCTACTTCAGTCTTTTGTAGACAGTGGTATCAATCAGTTTAATAACACCGAGTTTGTTGTTGAAGACAAAGCTGAATATATGAAAAAGCTTAAAAAGTCTGCGATTGAAGAAGCCAAAGCGGCCGCCAGAGAACTAGCCGATGACTTTGATGTGGACTTGGGCCGACTATACTCTGTGTCATTTTCACCGATGAACGTACCTGTGCAGCCTTATGCCCGTGGCAAAATGATGGCCGCAGAAGCGATGGATGTCAGCCAGGCTTATAATACCGGAGATACAACACTGACTGCCGAAGTGTATGCAGTGTATTTTATCGAGTAAACTCTCTATACTGGACCTACTTATAATACTTACAAGTAGGTCTGCGTCATGATAACAGGATTTTTTGCTGCCATATTTACCCTTTTTTATATCAAACTCAGCTTTGATATCATAGGTTTACGCCATAAACACCAGGTTGCGCTCGGAGATGGTGGTCATCCCGCGTTAGAGCGGGCGATCCGCGCCCATGCCAACTTTATGGAATACACGCCGCTGTTACTAATTCTCTTGTTTGCACTGGAATTTCAGGGCGGTCAGGCAATTTGGTTGTATCTCACCGGCGGTACCTATCTAGTCGGCCGTATTTTGCATTCATTTGCCCTGAACCTGGCTAACCTTAAGCTGCGTGTAATGGGAATGGCGCTGAGCTTTTTATCATTACTGGCGCTGTCTATTATTAATCTTTATTGTTATTTTGTTTAATGGAAAAAATCTTTATTGCCGGCTTGCCAAGAACCGGTACTACCAGCGTATGTGCTGCATTTCTCGAGTTTGGGTTTAAAACAGCACATACAGCTTACACACGTGAAGCGCTATCGCAAGCGCAAGTAATAGCAGACACACCGGTCTTTAATGACTACGAACAACTCGCTACTTTATATCCGAACAGCCGCTTTATATATCTGGACAGAGCCATGGAAAGCTGGATCCCATCAGTCAGACGCTTGCTCACCCGCATGCTACCCAGGCTAGAGACTCAGCAGGGCGGATTCAACGACACTTTAAAACGCTGCTACTTTGATACTTTTGCCAACTTAAGTGCTGATAATATCGCGTGTGATCACTACCTGACAGACATCTACCAGCGCCATCGTCAAAAATTACTGCGATTTTTAGACGCAAGCCAGATTGAGTATTTGATATTGGATGTGTCGCACCCACACAGTCTACAACAACTGAGCGACTTTCTGGGTATTCACACAAACTCAACTAAGCCAATGCCAAACCTTAACCAGGGGGGCAAAGTCACAGCCTGGAAACAAATTGAGCATCCGCTCAAAGTCGAGTCAACCCGTCATGGCAAGGCAGACAGAGACAGCCTGTTATACAGTGAACAATAAAATGTCCGATATTAAAAACTCTACTTTAAATGTGCATAAAGAGCAGGGGTGTTAGCTGCAAATTGTTTGCTGGCTTTGGAAATTAGCGCCTGAGTTGGGTAAAATGCCCCAAAACCGATAACGGAACAGATTAAACGATGTTTGAATTAAAATTCCACACACCATTCGACTGGACTCATAAAGTCATGGCTGACTTTGATACCTTTTTACAGGATCACGCAGCCGCTGAGAAAAAAGCCTCTGGTATGGCCATGTCTATGTTGAGCCATTATCCGGATCGCATCAAACTGGTAAAAGCGATGGCGGATCTGGCCATCGAAGAGATGATCCATTTTAAACAAGTGCTGAAGTTATTGACCGACCGCAACGTGACTTTAGGCAATGACAAGGCCGACCCTTACATTAAAAAAATGCGCGCCTTATTTCGTCAGGGCTCAGATGAATTTTTAATTGATCGCCTGTTAGTTGCTGCCGTGATTGAAGCGCGCGGCCATGAACGTTTTTCGCTGGTCGCGGAAGCTTTACCTGAAGGCAAAGAAAAAGATTTCTATGTGACCATTGCCAAATCAGAAGAAAAGCACAAAAACCTGTTTGTTGAGCTAGGTTACGAGTATTTTGACAAGACCGTGATCGACACACGACTGGAAGAAATACTGATTGCAGAAGCCGAGATTTGCGAAAGCATTCCATTTAGCGCTGCATTGCATTAACTGGACAAAATTCAGGCTAAAAATGCGCTGTTTTTCATTATGTTAAATTGCGCATAGAGTTAAAAAGGGAGATATAAGTTGCTCCCTTTTTTGTTCCTGATAATGCCCATAACAGAGAAAAACAGCAGGGTGCTTAGGTGTTTTAAAATAGACAGCCAGTATTACTCGCAACTCTTAGCGGTATTGTATTTTATCTCTTCCAGAATGCCGTGTTTTTTAAATTCGGCTATGGCCTGATTTAGTTCAAACAGCAGAGTTTTGCCGTACTTATTGTGTTTGGAGACAGCAAAGAATAGACCATTCATTTGTAAAATGGGGTCAACCATAACCAAGTTTTTTGCCTGAGAGGTCGTATTGTTAGCTTGCGACAAAGAGGCAATTTCCATTTCAATAACTTCCGGGTCGCCGATGATAAGATTAACGCGCTCGGCCATTAGCAGCCTGATATTGTGGGCGTCGTCAACGGCTTCAATAACGTTAAATTTTCCTGCGTCCATTAAGCGGTCAAACTCCGGCGTATTTTGGTAGCCCCGAACCACACCAATGCGTTCATCGGCCAAAGCGCCGAGGCTGGTAAAGTGGTCGGTGTTATAATCCAGACGTTTGTAAAGTGCAATTGGGCCCCAGCCAAATGGTTCTGTCAGTGTGAGATGATCCAAACGGCGCGTACCGGGAAAAGTATCCGAAGGCGCTTCGGGCTCAATAAAATACTCCGGCACCAGAATATCTACTTTACCATTTTCGGCATTGGCTACGGCGCGAGCCCAGGGGTAGAAAGTCACGGTTGCGCCATAATTTTGGCTGTGCAACAAAGCGATTACG
Source organism: Pseudoalteromonas rubra (assembly GCF_000967655.1). Taxonomy (GTDB): domain Bacteria; phylum Pseudomonadota; class Gammaproteobacteria; order Enterobacterales; family Alteromonadaceae; genus Pseudoalteromonas; species Pseudoalteromonas rubra_A. The sequence goes on along the minus strand of NZ_JXYA01000016.1, from coordinate 151,929 downwards.
GCTTGCATTACCCAGCCTTGCTTACACAAACTTTGTCCGATATAGGGTTGCCATTCCAAAGTGGTCACATCGACTTGTTTGGGTGCAGTGAGGTTGTAGCGAAAAGTATGATCACTGACTTTTTTACCAGACACAGTATGCGTGCCTTTATAGTCACGGTAGATTACGCTTAGCTGCTTACTGAGTGTGGCAGAAGCAAGGCTGTGGAAGGTAAAGACACTGAAAAACACAAACAAAGCAAATGGCATTGTTGAAAACTCTTAGCCTGATTAAATATAAGCTTAGACATAAACCAGGGTATTGTCACAGACACCGTATTTAACATAACGTAAATTATAGGATATAAAGTAAAGCTCAGTTTAGAGCGCTCTCGAACTCTCGGTTTAACTATAAATTAGCTCTTAATGTCCAATACTAGACGGTATCGGACATTAAGTAATTTCTGACATAAAATGGACTGTTTGTTTATTTCGCCCTGAGTTTTCAATTTCATGGGATTCATCACAGATGGCCACAGCCATAATCTGTTTTACACAATAAAACTAATCTTGGCTCAGCCAGTCAAATTAAAACTCCAGGCATTGATGAGCTCAGCAACTTATACCAATTTGCTTAATTGTTCGATAACACCGCTCCCGCGTCCTGCTATCGCTGAGGTATCTACGTCCATGTAGGCATTGATTGAAAGCGCTAAGCCTGATCTCAAAACTGACTTTTTATGTCCTTGTTATCTTATCGCTATGATGAATTTACAGTTAATTTATAAATTGCCATTGAGCTCACTTTGCGCTTGTCTTAGTATTAGCCTTGTCGTTCAAAAGAAGTAAATACAATATGGAACTTGTCAGACCCCTAGAGCCAATTTTGATCATCGATGACGTTGAAGATGTGCGCAGTTACCTGATAGACATTCTTGAAAACCTGGGTTTTGAAGAAGTCTATGAGTCTGAAGACTTCAAATCTGCAATGCCTTTGATGGCCGAAAAATCTCCCAATGTGATTTTCCTGGATATCGAGTTACCCGATACCGATGGCACACAAATTCTCGAATACATCAATGATAACTACCCCAATGTGCATGTCATTATGTGCTCCGGCCATAACAGCCTGGAGAACGTACAAAATACCTGGGAACTGGGTGCAAAAGGCTTTATTGCTAAGCCATTTAACGCGAAAAAAGTCGATTCAGTAATGAAAAGACTCGAAATGATTGCATGAATAAAACCACACAAGACATCATTAGTCAGCTATCTGAGCTGATCCTGGGTAAAGAAGAACAGATTAGGTTAGCCGTTGTCTGCTTATTGTGTAAAGGACATTTGCTGATCGAGGATTTGCCGGGCATGGGCAAGACCACCCTCTCCCACGGCCTGGCCAATGTACTTGGACTGAGCTATCAGCGTGTTCAGTTTACCAGTGATTTACTGCCCGCAGATATTACCGGCTCCAGTGTTTTTAATACCTCGCAACAGAGCTTTGATTTTCATCCGGGCCCCATTTTTAGCCAGGTTTTACTGGCCGACGAAATAAACCGTGCCAGCCCGAAGACTCAGAGCGCTTTGCTTGAAGCAATGGAAGAACGCCAGGTAACCGTGGATGGTAAAACCCACCCATTACCTGAGCCATTCTTTGTTATCGCAACACAAAACCCGCTGCATCAGTCAGGTACGCACCCTTTGCCAGAATCTCAGCTCGACCGTTTTTTCCTGCGGATCAGCCTGGGCTACCCCGATGAGCATGCCGAAAAAAGCCTGATCCTCGGGAATAATCTGCAAAGGCAATCTTTGAGTGAGTTAACCTGTGTACTTGACTTAAATGCGCTGGCAACCCTTCAGCAAGCGGTGCTTGACGTTAACCTGTCAGACTCGATTGTACAGTACATCATCAATTTGGTTAACTTTACACGTTACAGTGGTCAGTTCAGCGATCCCCTTTCGCCACGGGCAAGTATCGCATTAGGGCTGGCAACACGCGCCTATGCCCTGACCCAAAGCCGGGATTATGCGTTACCAGACGATGTCCAGGCTGTATTTGCCGCAGTAGCCGGCCACCGTCTGAACATTTCTGCCAACGAGCTGGATGATGTGGTCAAGGGGATTTTTGATAACGTTGCGGTTGTATTGTAACTATGCGCCGTGACTGGTTACAGTCTTGGCTGGCTGACATCATCAAACGTAAACATAGCGCTGCGCAAATTACCCTGTCGCACCACAATATTTATATTGTTCCCTCCAGGCAGGGAGCATTCTTCTTATGTATGGTGACCCTCAATTTTATTCTGGGCAGTAATTATCAGAACAATCTGATTCTTGGCGTGGCCTACGTCATGTTACTGATCCTGGTGCTGGCGCTGATATACGGATATCTCAATTTGCATGGCCTGAGCATTCAATTACTGGACGTAAAAAACAACTTTGCCGAAAAACCTGTTGAAGTGCAGATAAAACTCACCTCGCCACACACATGTTATTCTCTGGATGTTGCCAGCCAGGGATTCGACTTCAGTGATTGTAACAGTCACTATTCGCAAGGTGCCCAGGTTATGTCACTGTTTTTACATCCAGGGCCCCGTGGCCGCTACACGCTTGGCAGACTCAAGTTATCCAGTAACTATCCATTTGGCCTGGTTCGCGTCTGGACTTACCTGAACGTTGACAGAACGTTTTGTGTCTATCCTTCGCCACTTGCCTGCCAGCTGACATTTAGTGAGCAAGAAGTCACAGCTGAGAAGGGGCAATATGTGCATCAAAGCACGCAAAGTCATGAAAACTTTGACGGGCTTGAGCGATTCAGACCCGGCATCAGTAAAAGCCGTATATCCTGGCGGCATTTCGCCAAAAGTCAGCAATTGCTGGTCAAGCAATACAGTGGTGACAGCTTCTACTCTCAGCATACTTTCGATTATGCGGCACACGACGGCCCTAAAGAAGCGCGCTTGTCCAAGCTGTGTTATCAGGTACTTGAGGCGGACAAACAGGGAGATGAGTTTGCACTCAGGCTGAGTAATGCCGTTCAGGTGACTGCGGGCCGTGGAGACAAACACAGAGAAGCTTGCCTGGAGGCGCTGAGTGACTTCTGACAAACTACTGGGCGCCCAAACCTTACTGACTACCCTTTTGTACGGGCTAGTCAGTATCTTGTTGTTTAACAGTTTTGGTCTTGTATTCACCTGCGCCATGTTGTTGATTGTGCTGTTTAAACTGGCCATTTACCGGGGACTGGTTCAAGGTCCTTCGGAAAATCTGGTCAACCTCTTAGCATTTACCGTCATACTGGTGGTGTTTGTCGCCATAGGTTTTTCGAACCTGGTAGAAATGTTCGTTTCTTTACTACTGGGTGCCTGCGCACTGAAAACCATTCAGGCAAAAACGAAAAAACAAGCTATGTCGGTGCAGTTGTTAAACTTTTTTGTCTACCCCTGTTTTTTTATCTTCTCTCAGAATGTGCTGTCATTGTTATTTGTGCTGGTGCTTTTGGTGGTAAATTTAGCTCAAATGCTGTGGATTGAACATGGTATTGCGCTGCGCAGTGCGATACGCCAGGCTGCCAGACATTTACTACTTGCACTGCCGCTGGCTGCAATCATGGTTGTACTGCTGCCCAAAGTGTCACCATTCTGGCAGCTACCCGGTGCCAATAAAACCCAAACCGGTCTTTCTGAGGACATAGATCCGTTTGAAATCTCAGAATTATCTCGCTCGGATGAGCTGGTGTTTCGAGCCATCCTGCCCGACAATACCCAGATGAAACCACCATTTTACTGGCGTACTTTGGTTCACGATAACTATGATGGTACGCGCTGGCGCGTTTCAGCACAGCACGATGTTCCTTTGCAGGCACCTTTCCGTGCTGTCGGTGAAAGCTATACGGTTATCGCCAGAGCATCGGGCAAAACCTGGCTGTATAATCTTGGCCAGGCCAAGTCATCCACTCGGGGCGTGAATACCAACCAGTTTGGCACTTTGTTTATGCAAAAACGCCTCAGCAGCAGCATGGAATATCAAGTTACGCCCATCCACACTGCCGGGCCTGGTTTAGTGAACTGGCAGTATAGGCTCAACACCGCCCTGCCCGACGGCATTAACCCGTTGGCCACAGCACTGGCGTTGCAGTGGGATGCATCAACCGGCAATACCGCTGAATTTATTCAGCAGATGAAGCAATATTTTGTACAAAATAGATTTCATTATTCATTAAAGCCGCCCACCATAAGTGATCGGAATAGCATAGACAGGTTTTTAACCGAAACACGCGAAGGGTTTTGCGGTCATTATGCGGCCAGTGCCGCTTTTATGTTAAGAGCAGCCGGGATCCCCGCGCGTCTGGTTTCGGGATATCTGGGTGGTGAGTATAATGGGGAGCGAGGATATTACAGTGTTTATCAGTATGATGCCCATGCGTGGGTAGAATACTATGTTCCTCAGCAAGGTTGGTACCGCCTCGATCCCACTGCCTGGGTTGCACCTGACAGACTCAGCGGTTCTTTGTCTGAGCTGACCGCGTTAGAAGATGAATTTAAGGATAACCTGGGGCTGAGCCTGATGAGCTACTCAAATCTGGCTCTGGTCAACTGGGTCAGACTGCAAATAGAGCAGCTCGATTATCAATGGACCCGCTGGGTGTTGAACTTTGATCAGCAAAAACAATCCCGGTTGCTGCGCGACTTATTTGGCCAATATCACAGACTGTTGCCCGCGCTGAGTGTATTTTTGTTGCTGATAGCTATATTCGTTGCCCGCTTCTGGTATCTGCAACGTAAGCAGGTTGTCAAATTGCCTGAAGCGGTAAGATTACACCATGCTATTTGTCAGCTTGCTGAGGGGGAATTACATAAAGTAACCCCCGCACAAGCGCTGCTTGCATTGCAGTCTCAGTACCCTAATTTGTCGCAGGAACTGGCAGAGTTTAATCAATATTTTGTAAAATCAAGATTTTCCCGAGCGCAACTAACCAAATCGGAGGCGACAAGGATGAAAGCGCTGGGTCGTTTAATAATAAAAAAGGCGAAAAAGTAATATTATGAATGCTGTTATTGTTGGTGTTTTGCTGATGCTCGGCCTGACACTGTTTAGAGTGAACGTGATTGTTGCAATGACAATCAGCGCGATGGTCGCCGGGTTGACTGCTGGTCTGGGGCTGTCGGATACATTAAATGCGTTTAATTCCGGGCTCTCTGGGGGGGCAGAAATTGCGCTCAGTTACGCCATGCTAGGTGCTTTTGCCGTTGCCATTTCGAAATCCGGCTTAACTCAGATTTTGGCTGATAAACTACTTTCGCTGGTCCATGGTAATCAACAAAACTCGAGCCAGTTACTGAGCATGTTAATCATGGTCATTATCTTGGGTTGCTCGATTGCCTCGCAAAACCTGGTTCCGGTTCATATTGCATTTATCCCTATACTGATCCCACCGCTTTTGGTGATTTTTAACCAGCTGAATATCGACCGACGTGCCATTGCCTGCATTTTAACTTTTGGTCTGGCAACTTCCTATATGGTTCTGCCTTACGGCTTCGGTGGTATTTATTTATACTCTATTTTGCACAAAAACCTGGTTGATAATGGCCTGGAGATTGTTAATACACAGGTCCCTTATGCGATGGTGATCCCTGCGCTTGGAATGCTTGCGGGCCTCATCATTGCGGTTTTTATCACTTATAGAAAAGACCGTGACTACACTCAGGACACACCTTCTGGCCACGTAAAACCGACAGATAAGCCACAGCTTAGTGCCCAGGAAAAGCGTAAAGTGATCATGGCCGGGACATTAGCCGTCGTATGCTCTTTGCTTGCACAAAACGTGAGTGGCTCCATGATCCTGGGTGGCCTGGTCGGGGTGATGATGTTTAGTCTGTTCGGTATCGTAAAATGGGACCAAAGCTCAGATGTGTTCAGCAAAGGCGTTGCTATGATGGCGATGATTGGCTTTATCATGATCTCTGCCCAGGGCTTTGCCTCTGTGATGAAAGAAACCGGTGACGTGGCCAGCCTGGTGAGTGCTTGTGCTGACTTTGTTGGCGAGAATAAACCACTGGCGGCAGCCATGATTCTATTGGTTGGCCTGCTGATCACCATGGGCATAGGTAGCTCCTTCTCAACCGTGCCAATCATTGCTACGCTGTTTGTTCCCTTGTCAATGGAAGTCGGTTTTTCTGCTATGGCAACGGTTGCTCTGGTAGGGACTGCAGGTGCGCTGGGTGATGCAGGCTCACCGGCTTCTGATTCGACCCTTGGCCCAACATCGGGTTTAAATGCCGATGGCCAGCACGACCACATCTGGGACTCAGTAGTGCCAACTTTTATTCACTTTAATATCCCGCTATTAATTTTTGGCTGGATAGCCGCAATGGTGCTTTAAAACCAAAAAAGTCGACCTTAAGGTCGACTTTTTACATTCAATGCTCTCACCTGCCGTGTAAACGTGTTTCGTGACTACTTACACGCTAAAGCCAAGTACATCACTAAGTGCTTTTAAGATCGTTGAACAGCGCGTGAAACCAACGAATGTCCTCAGGGCCAAGCTGTGCTTGTTTGTAAAGTGTTGGGTCGTGGTATATATCTTTGTAGATATGATACATAGCAATTTCAGTTAGTACTTGCCATTTATCGCCGTCAAGTTCCTTGATTTCCAGCGTACTAAAGTTAAAATCAAGCAAAGGGTCGTGCTGGTTTTCCGTAGTACGTAACGCCAGATCCAGCTGCTGTAAAATTGGGTTGATAACCTTAACCGTACTTGCGTCGCTGAACTCTCTCAGTATATTTTCTTCTGCTTGCCTGATGGCTTCACCTTCTTTACGTTCAGCCAGTGTCTGCGCAGCGGGTCTGAGCGTGAATTTAGATACTATGCCTGCAACACCCGGGAGTAACGCTTTTGCGGCGATCCCCGCACCGAGCAAGGGGTTAGTTAAAGCTGCTATGCCACCAATCAAAAGCATACCATAGGTGAGTTTGCGGTCTAATGCATCTATCTGATCTGCCAGAGAATGGAGTGAATTCGGGTCCTCACTGGTTCGTTCGATAGCAAGCTGAGCAGCACAGTTCACCATATATTCTCGCAGCATGGCTTCAGCATGAACGGTTGGAAAGTGAAAAACACGCCTTTTTGGCAGTTTATTCACTTCAGGCACGCCTTCGGGCAGATTTCTTAGAGTATGCAGAGCAAAACCATGCTCACTGAGCGCAAAGGGGACGAAAAAATAGTGCTTCTCATCATACTTTATGGCGCTATTAGTAGCGGTTCTCTCCACAGACATGAAAATAGGCAGCCCATTCACCTTTTCTCTTACAAACTGAAAGCCTGACAACAGATCTGCTGACACCTTTTCTGGCATGTCAGACAACACGGCTTTGCCTTTGTTAAGTAACTCTTTCATATAACCCTTTATGATAGATCAGCGGCATATATGCACATCGTTTTTGGCAGCTTATCTTGCATTGTAACGGAATAACATCGGAGCAATTTGGCCCCTGCCCGCTGCGCGATTTTAATACTTGGTATATTGAAATCCAGACAGTGAAACTCAATATGTCGTATCTCTTGTTCTTCTTTCAGGCTGGGTAGCATCACACTAAGGATCTGATCTATTATTGCGTTTCCACGTGCCTGTTCACACAGCCAGTATCCAATCTCGCAGGTATTTGGTGCTTCTACCGATTTAACCGCGAAAACGCCCATAAATTGTTTATGATACATGATCGAAAAATAGCGACTGCCGGGCATGTCTTGGCGCTCTGTGATGTATTTTTTGGCGCTATTCAGATCCGTAACAGCTTGCGCCCAGGGCAAACAAATCTCCAGGCTCTCTCTGCTCATATCTACAGCTTCCAGCAGTACATTAGCTTGTTCTATGTTCAGAGGAGTGAGATATAAATGCGGTGAAATGTAGTAATCCATGAATTCCTTCCAGGTATAAGCCTATCCTACTTATTGAGCTCCTTGTGCCTCAATAGTCGTATTGATGGTACGCCAAACTAGCTTGCTTTTTCAAACCAGTTTGTTGAAAAATTGGGCCTATTTTAGTCTGTGCTACGTTTATTAATACCACTCCGAAGTATGATGTGTTCCACTTTAATTAAACGGAGTCTAGTTGACTCCCCCTATTGCTGTCTGTTAACTAAAACCGTTTAGCATCTGATCACACACAACCGGTGTTGGCCTGTGGTTGTCATCAACGGCAACAAAGGTAAAGCTACCAGAGATGGCCAGGTGCTTATCATCTTTGTGCATGGTTTCCAGGTAAATGTGAACTTCCACCTTTAAGCTGGTGTTACCGACATGAACCACGTTAGCAACGAGCTCTGCAAATGTGCCAGCCGGGATCGCTTCTTTAAAGTCGACTCTGTCTGATGAAATCGTTACCAAAGGTTTGCGGCAAAAACGCGTCGCAGCAATAAACGCGACCTCATCCATCCAGGCTAACGCATCGCCACCAAACAGTGTGTTATGGTGGTTGGTACGACCTGGAAATACCGTTTTGGTAACCGAGGTTTGCGAGTCTTTAATTCGTTGAGCAATTACTGCGTCTTTATCTGTTTGTGTCATTCTTTACTGCTTTTCGTTGCGAGTTTATCAATCATTAAAAGTTGTGGATCCAGGCGTTCATTAAACCAGTTAAAACGCCAATCCAAATGTGGCCCAGTTACCCTGCCAGTGGCACCAATATCAGCGATATGGTCACCAAGCTCAACAACCTCTCCTTCCTCAACATGTAACTTGTTGAGGTGAATATAGGTAGACGTAATGCCAAAGCCATGGTCGAGGATCAGCGTACCGCCACTGTAATAAAGGTCGGGGTTGGCAAAGACCACTTTGCCAGATACTGGCGCTAATACCGGCGTGCCCGTTTTATTGGCGATATCCAGTCCAAAATGGGGCCTTCTTGGTTTGCCGTTAAAATAACGCTGGCTGCCGTAAACCCCAGATATTCTGCCCTTTGCTGGACGGTATACCGGGTCATCAAAATACGGTAAAGTGCTCAGCTTGCTTCTAGCGGCGCTGACCTGCGCACCTTCTTTGCGGATCCGAGCCAGCACTTCCTTTGGTGGTGAGACATATTTTTTCTCAACCCCGGTAATACGGTCAATGTCATAGTCGCGAGACGTGATAAGCAAAGTTTTAGTATGGGTTTTGCCGTCTTTGTCGACCCAGCTCAGGCTGTGTTCAACGCCGGCGTCCCGGCCAAAACCAAATACGAACTTACCACCCGGGGCAATGGTCAGGTCTTTATCGTTAAGCTTGGCAGATTGCACCCCATCCAGCTGCGCAATCACCATCCCCCCCTGGGTGAGTGATCCTTTCAGCTCAATGGCATGAGCAGAGCCCATACCAAGGCATAAACCGGCCAAAATCGTGGCCGTTTTCTTTGCTTTACTTAGCCAATCAGGCATAAGCGATTGCTCCTTTTCCAACGCCTTCAAACGCCTTCACTTTCACTTTTCGCTCTGGATACTGTGCTTTGATCTCACCAGCGAGATACTCTGCAATACACTCAACGGTGCTGTCACAGGGGATCAAGTCACACCGTGATTTGCTGATGGCCAGCTCAAAGTAGCCCTGAGACGCCGAGTAAGCAAAAGCATAATCATTGTCGCGTGCAGTAATGTGCTTTAGTGCGCTTACATCAATCAAATCTTCTTCACTGCCCAGGTAGATGTCCTGCCAGCGCTCCGCCCACTCTTTTTGCAAACGAGGCATGCTAATATCATCCAGATAAATGCCAATGTCAGAGCGGTGCCCGTGAATAATACGCTGACAGTTGCCGTCATGCTTTTTCAAGCCGTGGCTGTAATGGTAGTAAAAGCTGCGACTAGGCTCAGGGCGCAATTCAATTTCAACGTCTTTTACGTTGTCCGGCATTTTCGGCAAAATTTGTTGCTTCAGAAATGCAATAACCGTGGCTTCGCTGATAGTCTCACCTTCAACAATGCACACAGCTTCGTCAGGCGCGCTCATCGCCAGGTGGTGGCCACCAAATTCACCATCAAACTGCACTCTGCCGTGTTGTGATGAATAACTGCATGCCAGTTGACTGGGTATGGCCAGCTTATGATCAATTGTGTCATCGATAATCGCCTTGATCTGTTTCTTTACCTTGGCAAAGTCCAGTACCATAGACTCTTCATTTAACTGGCCATGCAATGTCATATCGACAATCCAGCTCTCGCCCACGGCGCCGCGTTTACTACACAGGTAAGAAAAATCAATTACCGTCAAAGCATCTACAAAAAGGATCATAAACTTCCGTTAACATTAAAAACGACTGAGTCAATTATAAAGATTTTTAACGCAAAAATCGCCCTGAAAGGTCGAGAAACAAGGAAATTATCAATTTGAGCCGCCTCTTTGAATGATTTTCATTCATTAATCTCAACCTTGCGGGATTGTTGCGCTTTCAAAGCGCTATAAGCCTGTAAGCACAAGCGCCTAGTTTGGCTGGCGGCATTAAAAACACGAGGCTCAGCCAAGGTAATTGATAGATAATTAACCGCCAAATAGGTAAAGTGCTCAAAGAGCAGGCAAATTTCAACTGTTCAGAGTTGTTTGGCGTACAAGTGTAAGCTAAAGTAGCGACAATTTAAGACTAAGACTGATGATTATGGAACCAAAAAATAGCTATACAAAAGAAGAATTGATCCTGTGCGCTGAAGGCAAGATGTTTGGCGAGAACAACTGTCGTCTGCCAATTGATAACATGCTGATGATGGATCGTATCATCGAGATTAACGAAGACGGCGGTGAATTTGGCAAAGGCCAGATTGTTGCTGAGCTGGATATTAACCCCGATCTGTGGTTCTTTGACTGCCACTTCCGTGGCGACCCTGTCATGCCAGGTTGTCTGGGCCTGGATGCCATGTGGCAAATCGTTGGCTTCTTCCTGGGCTGGTCAGGTGGTCCGGGTCTTGGTCGTGCACTGGGTGTGGGCGAAGTTAAATTCACCGGTCAAATCCTGCCAACCGCCAAGAAAGTGACTTATCGCGTAGACATGAAGCGGGTTATCAAGCGTAAACTCTTTATGGGTCTGGCTGATGGCACGGTAGAAGTAGACGGTCGTGTTATTTACGAAGCAAAAGACTTAAAAGTAGGTCTGTTCCAGGACACCAGCGCATTCTAATTTAGTGTGCTGATAAAAAAACAAAGCCCCTTTATAGGGGCTTTTGACGTTGCTTAGTCATTAGATATTTTATAGGAATTTAGGTTTTGTACATGTTGCGGTTATCTATGGCCTCTCGCCATCCCCCCAACCATTCTGATCTGTGCTCTACTTGCTGATATGGACATAACTCTTTGGACCGGCCCGCTAAACCTGCTTTGAATCCCTGGGCATGTGCTCTTTCTAAACGGTCTCTTTTCTGTCTCTTCATAGGTAAATTCCTCACCTTCTATTTTTCAAGTTGCTTTCGTCTTAACGACATCCACATTTAATAAATAGTTAATAAATTCGTAAATATCAATCCGTACGAAACACGAAAAGGTCCTCTGTACAATTTGATTCAGTGCTTCGCCGCAGGCTGCCTGACAGCCGATAGCTCGAATTTCATTTAACTACTAACATTTTTACTATTGCATATGGTTAAACAACGGCCGACTGTGAATGCACTATTTTGCCAGACACACGTCGACTAATTCAGGATTGGCCAAACCTTCAAAAACAATAAATCATATATCGTTTTGACATGCAACTAGCTGGCGGTGAGTGGGGAGAGCTAAAAATAACAAAAAGGATAATTAATACATGAATGTAGAATATGGATAGAAAAATCATCTAAAAATAAAGATGTAAAAACTTATTTATACAAAAAGTAGCGTAAAAAAACATTCATTAATTTGTAATAAAAAAGGCCGCAGGAATGCGGCCTCAGATCAATGCGTTAAGTGCTTCACTGAATTTTTTCAAGACCACCCATGTAAGGTCTTAGTACGGCTGGCACCACAATAGAGCCATCAGCTTGTTGATAGTTTTCTAATATTGCTACCAGGGTACGGCCAATTGCCAGACCAGAACCGTTCAGTGTGTGCAGCAACTCAGGCTTCTTCTCACCGGCACGGCGGAAACGCGCCTGCATACGGCGAGCCTGGAAATCTTGCATATTTGAACAAGAAGAAATTTCACGATAGGTATTTTGTGCTGGCAACCATACTTCCAGGTCGTAGGTTTTCGCCGCACCAAAGCCCATATCACCGGTACACAGTACCACTTTACGATATGGCAGTTCCAGCGCTTGTAAGATCCCTTCTGCGTGGCCTGTCAGCTCTTCCAGCGCGGCCATTGAATCCTCAGGCTTGACCAGCTGAACCAGTTCTACTTTGTCAAACTGATGCTGACGGATAAGACCACGGGTATCGCGGCCATAACTGCCTGCTTCACTTCTGAAACATGGCGTGTACGCAGTCATGCGAACAGGTAGCTCTTTTTCGTCAAAGATTTCGTCACGTGCGCAGTTGGTCAGCGGCACTTCTGCGGTTGGGATCAAGCTGTAACCATCCTGATCTTCGCTCAGCGCTTCTGTATGGAACAGGTCTTCTGCGAACTTAGGCAGCTGTCCAGTACCGTAAAGACTTGCTTTGTTAACCAGGTAAGGCACACACATTTCAGTGTAGCCATTTTTATCTGTGTGCGTATCGAGCATAAATTGTGATAATGCACGATTCAGACGCGCAATGCCGCCACGCATAACAGTAAAGCGTGAGCCACTGAGTTTAACACCCGTTTCGAAGTCAAGGCCTTTACCCAGCGCTTCACCAAGATCAACGTGATCTTTTACCTCAAAGTCGAATGTTTTAGGCTCACCCCATTTGCTGATTTCAACATTTTCGCTTTCATCAGCACCCACAGGCACATCTTCGGCCGGCAGGTTAGGTAAAGTTGCTGCGATATCTTGCAACTGAGCCAGCACTTCATCTTGCTCTGCTTTTGCAGCGCTAAGCTGATCGCCTAAATCGGCAACTGCGTCCAGTAGTGGCTGTACGTCTTCACCTTTGGCCTTGGCCTGGCCTATTGCCTTTGAGCGGCTATTACGCTCACTTTGTAGCTCCTGCGTTTTGGTTTGCAGTGTTTTTCGTTTTTCTTCCAGCGCATTAATCGCTGCCACATCAAGCTCAAAGCCACGTTTTTTCAAACGCGCTGCTGCTTCCTCAATGTCCTGGCGTAAATACTTTGCATCTAACATAGTTTGTTCTTTTAACCTTTTTGCATGACTAAGCACAGGCCTATCCAGGCCATGAAAATACACATCACGACATTCAACACTATATTCAGTACCATTTTCAGTATCTGACCTTGCTGAAGTAACAGCAAAGAGTCCATCGAAAAGGTAGAAAATGTCGTTAAAGCACCCAAGAAGCCAATCCCAACCAAACTTTTGGCCGGTGATACTTCTATGATCTGCTTATCAATTAATCCGTAGAGAATGCCCATCAACAGTGAACCCAGAATATTAACGGTCAACGTGCCAAAAGGGAATCCCTTACCCAAGAGTTTTAGGGTGATATCACTAATAAAAAAGCGCAGACAGGCACCGAGTGCGCCGCCTGTTGCAATCATCAGGTAAGTTTTGAGCAAGTCCATCAGCGCTCGTCTTTATCTTGATAGCGCTTTTGCGCGCTTTGTTCATTCAATGAGCGCAGGTAACGGAGCTTTTCTGAGATTTGCTTTTCAAGGCCTCTGTCGCTGGGCTCATAATAACGGCGCTGCTGAATATCCGCAGGAAAATAACACTCTCCGGCGGCAAACGCCCCCGGCTCATTATGTGCATAGCGATATTCTTCACCAAAGCCCAGCTCTTTCATTAATTTAGTGGGTGCATTGCGCAGATGTTCCGGCACCGGAAAATCGGGATCACTGGCGGCATCCTGTTTGGCCTGATTAAACGCCATATAAACTGCGTTACTTTTGGCTGCACTGGCCAGGTAAATGGTCGCCTGTGCTATGGCTCGTTCGCCTTCACTGGGCCCTACTCTGTGATAAATGTCCCAGGCATTGAGCGCCACTTGCATGGCACGAGGATCAGCATTACCTATGTCTTCGGTCGCTATCGCCAGTAATCGTCTGGCCACATAAAGTGGATCGCCCCCACCGGCTAGAATACGGCAATACCAGTATAAAGCGGCATCCGGGTCACTGCCTCGCACTGATTTGTGAAACGCCGAGATCAAATCGTAATAGATGTCGCCGCCTTTGTCGTATTTCGCCAGATGTGAGGGTAAAACCTGCTTTAACACCGCTTCGTCGATTACAATTTGCCCTTCCCCGTTGGCACCTAAGTCCGTGGCCTGCTCAAGCAGGTTTAGCGCTTTTCTGGCATCACCATCCGCGGCACGTGACAACGCATCGATGACGGCATCGTCCAGGGTTATCTGCTGACGACTCAGCTCTTTATCCTGAGCTAGTGCCTGACGCAGCACCTGAGCGAGCTCGTCAAGACTCAGCGGTTTGAGGGTGTAAACCCGTGCGCGGGATAATATCGCGTTGTTGAGCGCAAATGACGGGTTCTCCGTGGTTGCGCCGATAAAAATAAAGGTGCCGTCTTCAATATGTGGCAAAAAGGCATCCTGCTGCGACTTATTAAAGCGGTGGACTTCATCGACAAACAGTATGGTTCGCATACCGCTCTGGCTCAGGCGATGTTTTGCATCGAGCACTTGCTCGCGGATCTCTTTGACTCCGGCTGTGACGGCAGAGAGCTTACAAAGTTGCGCATTCGCATGATGGGCGATGATTTCGGCAAGCGTGGTTTTACCCACGCCAGGCGGCCCCCATAAAATCAAACTATGGCAGCGTCCCTGAGTGATTGCACGGCGAAGTGGGCTGTCTGAGCCCAGAATATGGCTTTGACCTATGTAGCCGCCAAGTTCTGTTGGGCGCATTCGTGCAGCCAGAGGCCGCACGTCGGGCGCAAAGTCAAACCCCAGGTTAGTCACTTTGCGTCTGGTCGTCGACGACCACCCCTTCAGGGATCACAAACTTAAACTGCGCGGCATCGATTGGAACATTAACCTGCGCATCGCTAAACTTAAAGCTGGAGATCTGGCCCGATGAGTCCGTCACGTTTAGTTGGCCAATCTTCAGGCCGCCGTCAGCAAACAAAACGTCGAGGCGCTCCACCTGAGCCCCCGACTGAACAGGCTCAATCCGATAGCCTCCGCTAATCTCAGCAACCTGGTACTTTTGCCATTGTTTTGGGTCTTGTGTTGTTAACAACACAAAAGGCGTGGTATCGATTAGTCCGAGCGTGTTTAAGATAGTCGCTTGCTCCGCGAAGCTATCAAAATAGACCGTCCGCAACCCATCCGACACCAGCAGTGTTTCGTCTGGTTCATCCTGTTGCCAGCGAATTTTCGCGGGATACTGCAAAGCGATTTCACCTTTACCTGATTGGATGAGGTGGCCCTCGTGATCAATCACACTTTGTTCAAACTGAGCCCGAAAACTTTCCAGTCCCTTTAGTTTATCTTTTAATGACTGTGCAGCCACACTAGCGAGCTGCTTGTCTGTTGCTTGCGCCGCCGCATAAGCAGCAGGCGTTGCCCCGATAACACACAGGGCCAGAATAAGTGGTTGTAACTTCATTAATTCGCTCCACCTTTGGGCACCAGGACTTCTCTGGCACCATTGTGCCCGGGCGCACTAACAACGCCGGACATTTCCATTTGTTCAACCAGACGAGCCGCGCGGTTATAACCCACGCGCAGCTTACGCTGGACACTTGAGACCGACACTTTGCCAGTTTCAATCACAAATGCCACCGCTTCATCGTAGAGCGGATCCGACTCCTCGTCTTCACCCTCACTTGTCTCGCCTGGCAGTAAAATATCTTCTGTGGCCTCACCACATAGGATGTCTTCGATATAGTTCGGTTTACCCCGCGCCTTCCAGTCGCTCACTACGGCATGCACTTCGTGGTCATCGACAAACGCGCCATGCACACGAATTGGGACGCTGGTGCCTGGTGGCAGATACAACATATCACCCATACCGAGTAAGTTTTCGGCGCCTTGCTGATCCAAAATTGTGCGCGAGTCAATTTTACTTGATACCTGGAACGCCATCCGGGTTGGGATGTTGGCTTTGATCAAACCCGTGATCACATCAACAGAAGGACGCTGGGTTGCCAGTACCAGGTGAATACCGGCAGCACGTGCTTTTTGTGCGATCCGGGCGATTAACTCTTCCACCTTTTTGCCGACAATCATCATCATGTCAGCAAATTCGTCAATCACCACCACAATGCTTGGCAGCTTGTCGAGCTCCTGTGGCTCATCCGCCATGCCATCCGTATCCTTAAACAACGGATCCAGGATTGGGTGACCGGCTTCTTTGGCATCCAGTATTTTCTGATTATACCCTTTGAGGTTACGTACCCCCAGAGCCGACATCAGCTTATAACGGCGCTCCATTTCACCGACACACCAGCGCAGCGCATTGGCCGCTTCTTTCATGTCGGTCACCACCTCACATAACAAGTGTGGAATACCTTCATAGACCGACAGTTCAAGCATTTTCGGGTCAATCATGATCATCCGCACATCTTCTGGCGGCGACTTGTATAGCAAGCTTAATATCATCACATTAACGCCCACTGACTTACCTGAACCGGTTGTCCCTGCCACCAGCAGGTGCGGCATTTTGGCCAAGTCGGCCACCACAGGCTGACCGGCGATGTCTTTACCCAGTACCATAGTCAGGGGCGATGGATTCTGCTCAAACTTAGGGGCGTTGATCACTTCGGATAACCGCACTATTTCACGGTTCTTGTTGGGCAGCTCAAGGCCCACGTATGTTTTACCCGGGATCACTTCCACCACACGCACGCTGACCGCAGACAACGAACGTGCCAGATCTTTAGCCAGTCCGGTGATTTTAGCAACTTTAATGCCCGGTGCCAGATCCAACTCAAAACGGGTAACCACCGGGCCTGGGTAAACTCCCATCACTTTTGCCTGAATATTGAAATCCAGCAGCTTAGCTTCAACCAGACGAGACACGGCTTCAAGCTCTTCTTCAGAGATTGGGTTTTTCGCTTTATCGGGTCTGTCGAGTAAATCAAGGGACGGCAATGGATCTTTCGGTGGCTCGGCTTCAAGCAACGCCTCGAATTGCTCTTTAGCAGTCGGTGGCGGCTGATAACCCGATGCCGGTTTTTCTTTGGGTTTTAAAGGTCTTGCTGGCGACACCACTTTGGTCTCGGCGGGCGCCGGCGTATCGTCCAATGCGTTTAGTGCCGCAACCGTATCAAAGGCTTCATCATCAACCGCAGAGAAATTAATTTCCTGCTCTAAAATATCGTCCAGTTCATCAAAAACACTCGGCGCGACGGCAATATCGTCGCTATTAAGCGTTGCTTTTTCAGCCTCTTCGGCGTGATTTACCACAGGCTCGCTCTGAGCGTCTGATTTAGTGCCAAACAATCTGTCTTTGAGCTTTTTCGGTTTGCTCTTTTCAAGCTCTGCAGACTCATCTTGTGGCTCCCCGGCTGACTCCGTGCTCTGCGCGGTGTTTTCTATTGCAGGCATGCGCGTGGGGTCTTCAGCTTGCAGTTCTTCGGGTTCACTCAGTGTCACTGCAGCGCTCGGGGTCGTCTCTGCTATCGCTTGTGGTTCATTTACTTCCTCTGAAGCGACAACCGACGGACTTTCTGTACGCTGCTTGAGCTTAGCAAAGCACCACTTACAAAACGCCACCACCTTTTCGCCGATATAGTCAACAAACTCAACCCAGGAAACGCCGGTTAACAGCGTCAAACCAGCAAAGAAAAAACACAACAATAAGATGGTGGTGCCGGTAAAGTTGAACGCAGGCATCATGGCACTGGCGACTACATCCCCCACTACCCCACCGGAGGAAAAATTGTAAATATCATCAAAGTTAATGCTGCTGATAGCGCTCGCAGAGGTGATAAACAAAGTACCGCCAATGAGCCTTAACCCCAATGTGGTATAATCGAGCTGCAATAATTTGTGTGGTTTTTTAAACAATAAGTAGCCGAATAACTGAATAAAAGCCGGCACCAGAAAGGCCAGCCAACCAAAACTGAGCAGCAGAATGTCGGCAACCCAGGCACCGGCAGCGCCAGTGATGTTATTGACCTTGATAAATTCGCCCGTTTGCGTCCAGGCGGGATCGGCCGGATCAAAGCTGATGAGTGCGCACAGCGTAAAAATTGCCGCCGCCGTACTGATGATCAGGCCAGTCTCCAGCAGGCGCTGAATACCATTTAAGCGCATTATGTAATACCTAAATACTGTTTAGTTAATTCTAACATGACTTTTTGCACACCTTAGCAAGAATTTCCTTAGGGTGCACAAGGTTTTATCACTTCACCTTGCTCACCTTTTACTTCTTCCATAACTACATAGGTACGGCTTTCACTGATACTGGGCAATTTTAATAATATCTCACCCAGCACGCCACGATACTCAGACATATCCGTTACCCGGGTTTTTAATAGATAGTCGAAGTTACCGGATACCAGGTGACATTCAATAATTTCGTCGTGTTGCTTTACCGCCTGATTAAACCGGTCAAAAACGTCGGGCGAGTTTTTGTTGACCGTAACTTCAACAAACACCAGCAGACCCTGACCCAGCTTTACCGGGTCTACCACGGCCTTATACCCTTTTATATAGCCTTCACGCTCAAGCTTTTTGACCCGCTCCAGGCAAGGTGTTGCGCTGAGCCCAATCCTTCTTGCCAATTCTACATTAGAAATTCGTCCGTCTTTTTGCAGTTCAACTAAAATCTTTCTATCGGTTCTATCTAACTGAGTATGCATGATCAGTTTTTTATCCTGAATATTTACTTAATACAGTGTTAATAACTACTGAGTATATCAAAAAAGGTAGGACATACTAGCAAACCATATCTATAATGGTCGAAAATTTTTACCCCGTTCTTAATTGAGGCGAATTGTTATGATTATTGGTGTACCTAAAGAAATAAAAAACCACGAGTACCGTGTTGGTATGGTTCCAGCAAGTGTTCGTGAACTGATTAATCACGGCCACCAGGTAATAGTAGAAACAAATGCCGGTATCGGTATCGGTTTCACAGATGAAGACTACATTCAGGTAGGTGCTGAGATCCGCGACACGGCAGCACAGGTTTTTGAAGAAGCAGACATGATCGTGAAAGTGAAAGAGCCACAGGCTGTTGAGCGCGCGATGCTACGTGAAGATCAAATCCTGTTCACTTACCTGCACCTTGCACCTGACCTGCCTCAGACAGAAGACCTGGTTAAGAGCGGCGCAATCTGTATTGCATACGAAACAGTGACTGACGCACGTGGCGGTCTACCTCTGCTTGCACCTATGTCAGAAGTAGCTGGCCGTATGTCTATTCAGGCTGGTGCTCAGGCGCTTGAAAAGTCTCGCGAAGGTCGTGGCATGCTGCTTGGCGGCGTACCAGGCGTAGAGCCAGCTAAAGTGGTTGTTATCGGTGGTGGTATGGTTGGCCGTAACGCTGCACAAATGGCGGTTGGTCTGGGTGCTGACGTTACTATCCTTGACCGTAACATCGACGTACTGCGCAGCCTGAACGCTCAGTTCGGTAGCCAGGCAAAAGTGATCTACTCAACTGCTGATGCGCTTGAGAAGCACGTACTGGAAGCCGACCTGGTTATCGGTGGTGTACTTATCCCGGGTGCTGCTGCACCTAAGCTGGTTACTGCGGATCACATCAAAGCAATGAAGCCAGGCGCTGCCATTGTTGACGTTGCTATCGACCAGGGTGGTTGTATTGCCACTTCTAAAGCAACTACACACGCAGAGCCAACTTACATTGTTGACGACGTAGTTCACTACTGTGTTGCTAACATGCCGGGTGCCGTACCTCGTACTTCTACATTTGCACTGAACAATGCAACTCTGCCTTACATCATCAAGCTTGCAAACCTGGGTTACAAAGAAGCCCTGCTTGCTGATCAGCACTTCCTGAATGGTCTGAATGTAATGAAAGGTCAGATCACCTGTAAAGAAGTTGCTGAAGGTTTCAACATGGAATATGTTGACGCACGTGCAGCGCTTGCTAACGTGTAATAGAGACGTATAGCATTTCAAAAGCCTCGCTCACGCGGGGCTTTTTGCTTTTTACAGCGCCCTGAAACAGAGAGTTGCCTGCACCACTGATTATTGACTATCTTTTTATAATAGTCAGTTGTACAGGTAGTGTTGCATGGCCATTTCCCTCACACAGCAAGAAAAACTCATTTTAAAAACGGTCAACATCCCTCCGCGCCCTCAGGCGTTATTGCAGTTTTCAGAAGAAGCGAAACAGCCTGAGCCCAATATCACAAAAATTTCCGACATACTGCAAAGCGACGTGGCGATCAGTGCGGCCATTTTGCAAGTCGTGAACTCTGCCGCCTTTAGGCGCTCTCGCGAGATCGATTCCATCGAACAGGCCGTTATGATACTGGGTCTAAAGCGGCTTATTCCCCTGGTGAAAGCCGTCGCTTTAAAGTCATCCGTTGACTTGCCACCAGCGCTCAGTGACTTTTGGGAAACCCAGTCAGAGATAGGACAACATGCGTCCGTCATCTGCAATCGCCTTAATCGCCCTGCGCTTGCTAACCACGCTTACATGCTTGGGTTGTTTCATGGCGTTGGTATTCCGATTTTATGCCAGCACTTTGACGATTATCAGAGCGTCCTGGATAAAGCACAATCCGATGGCTGGACTGAGGCCAGTCAGTTTGAGTTCGCACAATTTCATACCAGCCATGGCACTATAGGCGCATTACTGGCGCAGCAATGGCGATTGCCAAAGGTAGTCATTAATGTGATTTATTATCAACACGATGTCGATGGCATTCTCACTTCGGGAGAGCTGGATGGTCTTGGTAACGATTTGCTGTCTATTTTAAAAATTGCCCGTCATAAAACCTATTTATCGACCAACCCGGTAAGTGAACAAAGCCCCGAGTGGCAGGTGATCAAAGATGATGTGATAGATTATCTGGAAATATCCGATGAAGAGCTGGATGAACTCTGGGGTGAATAAACCCACTCCAGGCTAGCTAAAGCGGGTTTATTGATTAAATCGTATTCGGTTATTCTGAGAAAGTCACTTGCGTATCCTGACTCACAGAAACAGTTTGCGTCGAGTACAATGCAAAGTTGGCGTCAACAGACTCAGGGTCGTCCAGGTGCCCAAGGCAAGAATACGCTATCTGATAGTCTCCTGCGGGTACAAAGCCTATCTCAAACTGCCCCTCCTGATTGATGACCGCCGTTGCCATAGGTCCGCTCCCCTCTTCCTGAACATCCCCAAGCTCTCCCTCGGTCTGGGTATACAAATAAACAACCTGCTTAAACCCACCGACTGTCGGTGCCAGAGCCGCATTATCGGCAATACAGGCTGTTTGTAGATCTGCTGTTACAGTACCTGAAATATCAAATACCAGCGCCTGGTTTTCTAGCCTGACGGCGGTTGGCTTTAGGTAGACCGTGCTGCTGTTACCTGTTTTGACCAACGCTTTGCCTAAGTCAAACTCAAGGACGTAGTCATTCTCACCCTGGTTAACCAGCACTGAGTTGATTTGGATTTCACCCTCACCATCATTGCCTTTACGCTTGACTGCCAGTGCAGCCCGGCTTTCATCTTCATAAACAACATGAGAGCGCATCTCGCTTGCTTCACCCTCAACCCCATTGACCACAGTGACACGCATCCATTCATAGTCGCCAGCGTCAATCTCCGTATCTGCAATCAGTTCAAAAGTGCTGCTGCCCTGGTAGGCCAGTAAGTTCACTTTCTGTGGATTGCCAGACTCATCCAGCGTTTCAAAACGAGTCGTTGTGCCGGTGGCACCTTGAAGAACAACCTCTTTAAATACCAGGTTAACTTGCGCCACATTATTAACGGCTGCATCCGACACCCCTAAAGAAAACATGGTTTTTTGTTCCGACAGTACATTCGTCTGATTGTTAGGTTCGCTATTGCTATCGCTACCTCCACAGGCAACCAAAAATGTTGAAGCCAATGCCAGACCATATACTTTGTGTAACATACCCAAACCCCTTTATTGCTTATTTCGCAATTTAATGTAGTCACTTTGTTATGAACGTAACTTTAATATCTCGACCCTGTTTTAAAGCCAAACCCTTCTTTGGATTTAAATACCTAAATAATTGAAAGTTTCCGTCAATGATTTACCTTTATAGAGGGAAGCAGTTAGGAGATATGCCTGTGAAGTTCAAATTTAAGGTAATAGCCGTTTCAGCCTCAGTGCTCTTTCTGGCCCTGTTACTACTATCACTCAAACAGTACTTTTTACTGAAAGATAATCTACAACAACAAGTTAATGATAGTGTAGGAGAAATCATTCAGGGGATCAGTAATACAGTGACCTCGCAAATGCAAGGTGCCATTGATTTGGCAGTCCTGACCACAGGCCTTGTTGAACAAAGCGACTCCTTGCAGGAGGCCCTGCCACTGATCTCACAGCCGAAGCTTAAAGAAACATTTTTACTGATAGGTTACGGTGAAGACGCCACAGGCAAGTATGTGGCCAGTGACCCGGGTTGGGATCCTGGACCGACCTGGGACCCGCGAGTGCGACCCTGGTTTGCCGGTGCCAAGCAGGCAAATCAGCTGATTGTAACCGCGCCCTACGCCGACTCTGTTACTAAAGAAATTGTGGTGTCGGTGGGCACGCCCGTGAAAAAAGCCGGCCGTTTCCATGGCGCTATCTTTTTTGATGTCAGTCTGGCCAAGCTCGGCAATATGATCAACTCGTTCGAGCTATTTGATTCCGGCTTTGCTTTTATGGTCAGTAAAGACGGTACCATTATCTCCCACCCCAACACAGAGCTTAATGGCCAGCAGGCAAGCGAATTTTTAGGCCGTACTCAGGTTTCA
The DNA here is from genome assembly GCF_000967655.1 of Pseudoalteromonas rubra. Taxonomy (GTDB): domain Bacteria; phylum Pseudomonadota; class Gammaproteobacteria; order Enterobacterales; family Alteromonadaceae; genus Pseudoalteromonas; species Pseudoalteromonas rubra_A. The sequence continues at coordinate 129,077 of NZ_JXYA01000016.1, read as the reverse complement.
CAAACGGTGCAGGAAGTGGAAATGAACAACCGCACCTATCTGGTCACCTTTAAAGATGTGGATGGGCTGGACTGGTATGTCGGTGTAGCACTGGAAAAAGACAAAGTGTTCGGAGCGGTCGACACTATGGCGCAGGACGCGACTTTGTTCTCAATTATCGCTGTTATCGCAGCAGTGGTTGTACTCTCTTTGGTAATTAACTTACTACTAAAACCACTTGAGGATATAAACCTTGCCATGGCTAATATCGCGCAGGGCCATGCCGATTTAACCGTACGCCTTGAAGCCTCCAGCGAGCCGGAATTTGCCTCATTGGCAGAAAACTTTAATCGCTTTACCTCGCGCCTGCAAAATCTGATCGCAGACATTCAGCAGCTTGGCCACGAAGTGTTAGAGGATGCCCGTCAAACCTCCACCGGTGCAAACCAGGCAACCATGGCCATTGAGGAGCAACTGAATGCCCTCAATACGCTGACAACCGCGACAAGCAATATGTCGAGCACAGAGCAGCAAGTGGCCGATACCGCGCAGCAAGCTGCGGATGCCATACAAAATACCGACAACCTTGCCAGTAATGGCGAAACCATAGTGGCCGAGTCGACCGACGCCATCACCGAGCTGTCGTTGCAAATCAAGCGAGCGGTCGATGTGGTGGCCGAGCTGGAAGTGTCTTCTTCAGGCATTGAGCAGATCTTATCTGTGATCAATGGCATTGCCGAGCAAACCAACCTGCTGGCCCTTAACGCTGCCATTGAGGCCGCCCGTGCTGGCGAATCTGGCCGTGGCTTTGCTGTTGTGGCAGATGAGGTGAGAACCCTGGCGCAACGTACTCAGGAAGCCACCACCGAAATCAAAGCCATGATTGACCAATTGCAAAGCGGCGCACAAAGTGCCGTTGGGGTGATGAATCAGAGCCAGAGCATTGTAGAAAAGTCGGTCAGCAAAGCCAACGATACCCGCGACGCGCTGGAGTCTATCCGCCAGTCTATCGCCAGTATTGTGGATTTAAATGTCAACATTGCCGATATGATCAGTGAACAAAAGCATGTGGTAGAAGAGGTGAATAATAACGCTTCGCAAATTCGCAACCTGTCAGACACCGTCTTTGATGAAGCTAAGGCCGTTGATCACACCATGCAGTCTCAGGTAGAGAAAATTGCCAAGCAGGAAAATATGTTAGAACAGTTCAGAGTCTAATTTTGCCACAGCATAATACTAGCGAGTGCGGTTAAAACTCGCTAGTATATGGATATAAAGACAGTATCAGTATCATTTCGGCATATGCATAGCGACCTTAAAGAGACATTCGAGCAATATTTCCAGATTGCCGAATCAAACCAAATCAATTTGTACCCGGTAGATGCCAACATGGTACCAAAGAGCCAGGCACAGCTGGAGGCGGCTATTCCACCGCTGTTCAGACTGGCAAATGAAATCAACGAGCTGGACTTAAATGCGCTGCGACCACTGCGCAACCTGGGCGATGTGGCAAGCGACCTGGCCGCCTACCTGCAAGCTCAGTCGCGTAAAATAGACCTGATCATGAGTCATATTCTGGCCACAGAGCAACCTGAGGACGAGCTGCTGAGGTGCGACAGCTACGGCGGCGGTGGCATTACCGCAACACTTGAGCAGGACTATGAGATAGGCCAGGATTTCAGAACCAAGGTTTTTTTGCAGCACGAAGCCAGCGCCATCTTTTGTTATGCTCAGGTCATAGACAAAGAAACCGTGGACTTGGGCTTTCGCTATACCCTGGCTTTTACTCAGATCCGCGATAACGATCAGGAACTGCTGGTGCGAGCCAGTTTACACGCCCAAACCCGGCAGCTAAAAAAACGTCAGTCGCCTGACGAAAACGAACAAAATAGCTGACAGCCAAGCTGTCAGTGCTAAACTAGTCGTCTACTAATTTTGATTGATAACACCATGAGTTTTACACTTTTACCTGAGTGGGCGCCGCAAGATGCGGTGATGCTCACCTGGCCACATCAAGATACCGACTGGGCAGATATTTTACCCCAGGTTGAACCCGTTTATATCGCTTTATGTCAGCACATCTCTCAGGTTGAGAAAGTGGTTATTGTGGCGCACAACAGCGAGCTCAGAGCACACATTACTGAAGCCCTGATTGCAGCGGACGTCGACATGGCGCAAATTGTGTTCGTGGATGCGCCCTGCAATGACACCTGGGCCCGCGATCATGGTCCACTCACTACCCGTGACGCATCGGGTCAGCTGTCTGTGAAAGACTTTACCTTTAATGGCTGGGGTAATAAGTTTGCGGCCGAGCTGGATAATCAGATAAACGCGCAGCTTCTGGCTCAAGTCGTCAACCCTGCAAACCACTATGAGCGCATAGAGCTGGTACTCGAAGGCGGCGGTATTGAAATTGACGAAGCAGGTACCCTGTTAACCACCTCTGAGTGTTTGCTCAATCCAAACCGTAATCCGCACCTGAGCAAAACCGAATTAGAGCATGAGTTAAGTAACATACTGGGAGCAAAACAGTTTCTGTGGGTCGACCATGGTTTTTTGGCAGGTGATGATACCGACAGCCATATTGATACGCTGGTGCGCTTTGCCCCCAATGATACTTTGGTGTATGTCAGCTGTGATGACCCGCAGGATGAGCATTATGCGGCCCTGAGCGCCATGGAAACACAACTTAAGTCGTTTTGCACACCCCAAGGTCAGCCATACAACCTGGTTGCCCTGCCCTGGCCCAAAGCGGTCTTTAACGATGAAGGTGACCGTTTACCTGCCACCTATGCGAATTATCTGATCATCAATGACACCGTTTTGATGCCGTTATATGGCGATGACAACGACGCCCAAGCGCTGGCTCAATTGCAAAGCGCTCACCCGGAACGTACCGTGATTGGCATTGACTGCCTGCCTATTATTCATCAGTTTGGCAGCCTGCACTGTATTACCATGCAGCTACCCGCCGGATTTTTAAAACAGGACTAATTTTAATGAGCAACAACACGTTAAAAGTCGCACTGGTTCAGCACAGCAATAGTGCAGATCTACAAAACAACCTGGACAAGTCCATTGCGGGGATCCGTGATGCGGCGGCCCAGGGCGCTAAACTTGTGGTATTGCAGGAGCTTCATTGCAGCCTGTATTTTTGCCAGACCGAGGACACCGACCTTTTTGACCTGGCAGAAACCATTCCAGGCCCAAGTACAGACCTATTTTGCCAGCTTGCCAAAGAGCTGAACCTGGTGATCGTTGCCTCGCTTTTCGAAAAACGCGCAACCGGCTTGTATCACAACACGGCGGTCGTGTTTGAAGCCGACGGCAGCATTGCCGGTAAATATCGTAAAATGCACATTCCCGACGACCCGGGCTTTTATGAAAAGTTCTACTTTACACCGGGCGACATGGGCTTTACCCCAATTCAAACCTCAGTCGGTAAACTGGGTGTACTGGTATGCTGGGATCAATGGTTCCCCGAAGGCGCACGCTTAATGGCGATGGCTGGTGCTGATATGTTGATCTACCCGACCGCCATTGGCTGGGATCCGCGCGATGATAAGGGTGAGCAAATTCGTCAACGCGATGCCTGGATGATCGCACAGCGCGCTCATGCCGTATCTAATGGCCTGCCAGTGTTAAGTGTCAACCGCGTTGGCCACGAAACCGACCCTAGCGCCCAAAGCGAGGGGATCCAGTTCTGGGGTAACTCTTTTGTTGCCGGGCCTCAGGGTGAACTACTGGCACACGCAAGCGAGTCTGAAGAGCAGCTTCTGGTGGTTGAACTGGACCAAAGCCGTAGCGAGTCGGTACGACGCATCTGGCCGTACCTGAGAGATCGTCGCATCGACCACTATCAGGATCTTTGCAAAATCTATCGGGACTAAATCATCCCATCAAACGGCCTCGACACTCAGTCAGGCCGTTCTGTTTTATCATCGCAAAAACGCATTGAATAAAACACAGTGTAATAAAAACAACGAGCAGTAACAGGAGTATATGAATGGCAACAGCGCAGTGGAGCAAACTTCCCTGGGTCAAATCACAAAAGGATAAAATCCATTGGGGCCAGCTGGTCGGTAGCAGCATGTCCATTGCCATCAGCGAGGGCGTCAGGCAACATGATGCACTGGTTGTGGTCGTCACCCCCGACACGCCAAGTGCGCTGCGCCTGGAGACTGAGCTGGGTTATTTGCTGGGCGAAGACAAAGTCCATGTTTTTCCCGACTGGGAAACCTTACCTTACGATCACTTTTCGCCGCACCAGGACATTATCTCGCAGCGTCTTGCCAGTCTGAACTCTTTGCGCCAACAACATCAGGGCGTATTACTGCTGCCGGTGTCGACTTTAATGTTACGCACCGCACCGCCGGAGTTTATTTACGGTAATGCCTTACAGTTTAAAGTTGGTGACTCGCTGGATGCACAAAAGCTCAAAGAAACACTGGCACAGGCCGGTTATCGCAATGTGCAACAGGTAATGGAGCATGGCGAATTTGCCGTGCGCGGTTCTATCATAGACTTGTTCCCGATGGGCAGCACCACGCCATTCAGGCTCGACTTTTTCGATGACGAACTCGACAGTATTCGCCTGTTTGATATTGAAACCCAACGCTCCAGCGAGCAGATCAAGTCAATCGACCTGTTACCGGCCCATGAATTCCCCACCAATGAAGAAGACATAGAGCGTTTTCGGATTGCGTATCGTGAGACCTTTGGCGCGAGCAGCGAGCAGGATTCCATTTATATGCAGGTTACCCGCGGCAACTGGCCGGCGGGTATCGAGTATTATCTGCCGCTATTTTATGAGCAAGTTGCAACGATTTTTGACTATCTGCCAGAGCAAGCGGTGTTTATGCATCTGGGTGACATTGAACAAGCCGCCTCGGAGTTCTGGCTCGATGTTAACAAACGCTATGAAAGCCGTCGGGTTGACCCGCTGCGCCCTCTGCTGGAGCCGGTGCGCCTGTATCAAAATGTCGAAACCCTGTTTGAGGGCTTTGCACGTTACCCCAGAATTCGCCTGAGTGAAGCAAGCTTAGGCACTAAAGCTGGTCATACGAACCTCAGCGCCAATTTGGTAAGCGATGTTCGCGTTGACCATAAACAGGCCGACCCTTACACGCCCTTGCTGGATTACATTGCCACCCAGAAGAAGAACAAAGGCCGGGTGCTGTTCAGCGTGGAATCGGATGGTCGTCGCGAATCCCTGATGACCTTGCTCAAGCCAAGTGGCCTAAAACTCAAAGAGTTCGACACCTTTAGCGACTTTGTTGATGCACGCAACGATGTGGGTCTGATCGTCAGCCCGCTGGAGCGTTCGGTACTGCTTGATGGTGACAAGCCACTGAGCATACTGACGGAACAAGAGCTGCTGGGCATTAAGGTGTCGCAGCGCCGCCGTCGCAAGCATAAATACGATCAAGGGCAGGATGCGCTTATTCGCAACCTGGCCGAACTTAAAGAAGGCCAGCCGATTGTGCACTTGGACCATGGTGTTGGCCGTTACCTTGGTCTGCAAACCATCGACGCCGCTGGTGTTGCCACTGAGTTTGTAACCATCATCTATGCCAACGACGCCAAGTTGTATGTACCGGTATCGGCACTGCATATGCTAAGCCGCTATTCTGGTGGTGAAGAAGCCTCGGCGCCGCTGCATAAGCTCGGCTCTGATGTATGGGAAAAAGCCAAGCGCCGCGCGGCCGAAAAAGTCCGTGATGTTGCCGCTGAGCTGTTGGACATTTACGCGAAACGCCAGAGCAAGCCCGGCCATTTATTTAAGCTCGACGGCCAGGCCTATCGGGAATTCAGCGATACCTTCCCGTTTGAAGAAACCGACGACCAGCGCAACGCCATCGATGCTGTACTGGGTGATATGCAAACCCCGCTGGCAATGGACCGGCTGGTGTGTGGTGACGTTGGCTTTGGTAAAACTGAAGTGGCAATGCGCGCCGCATTTGTGGCCATTAACGACAACAAGCAAGTGGCCGTGCTGGTACCCACTACCTTGCTGGCGCAGCAGCACTACGAAAACTTCCGCGACCGTTTTGCGTCTTTGCCTATTGAGGTGGGCGTATTGTCTCGCTTTAACAGCAGCAAAGAGCAAAAAGACACCCTGGACAAGCTCGAAAATGGCCAGCTCGATATTGTCATCGGTACGCACAAGCTGCTGCAACAGAGCATCAAGTATAAAGACTTAGGTCTGCTGATTGTCGACGAAGAGCATCGCTTTGGGGTAAGACAAAAAGAGAAAATCAAACAACTGCGCGCCGATGTAGACATACTCACCCTCACCGCCACGCCCATTCCCAGAACCCTGAATATGGCCATGAGCGGTATGCGCGACCTGTCTATCATTGCCACGCCACCAGCAAAACGCCTGGCGGTTAAAACCTTTGTGCAGGAGCGCAACGATGACGTGATCCGCGAAGCCATACTGCGGGAGATCAAACGCGGTGGTCAGGTGTACTTCCTGCACAACAATGTCGAGACCATAGATAAAACCGCAGCCGACATTGCCGCACTGGTGCCCGAAGCCAGCATTGCCATCGCCCACGGCCAGATGCGTGAAAAAGAGCTTGAGCAGCTGATGAGCGACTTTTATCACCAAAAGCACAATGTGCTGGTGTGTACCACCATCATAGAAACCGGGATTGATATCCCGTCTGCCAATACCATCATCATGGACCGCGCAGACAAGCTGGGCCTTGCACAGATGCACCAGTTACGTGGTCGGGTTGGCCGTAGCCACCACCAGGCATATGCTTACCTGCTAACCCGTAACAGCCAGACACTGACCAAAGATGCAGTAAAACGCTTGCAGGCCATCGAATCACTTGAAGATCTTGGTGCCGGCTTTGCCCTGGCCACCCACGACTTAGAGATCCGAGGCGCTGGTGAGTTGCTCGGTGATGAGCAAAGCGGCCAGATCCAGACGGTGGGCTTTACTCTGTACATGGAAATGCTGGAACAGGCCGTTCAGGCACTTAAAGAGGGCAAAGAGCCGACCCTTGAGAACCTGTTACAACAGCAAAGCGATGTGGACCTGAAGATCCCCGCCCTGCTGCCTGATGACTATATCCATGACGTTAATATGCGCCTGAGCATGTACAAGCGCATTGCCAGCGCCAATGATGAAGAGGCACTGGACGAACTTAAGGTTGAGCTTATCGACCGCTTTGGCCTGTTGCCGGATGCAGCGAAAAACCTCTTTAGTATCCAACTTTTGAAATCAAAAGCGGCTAAACTGGGGATCACCAAAGTAGAAGCCAACCAAAAAGGCGGCTACTTTGAATTCAGCGCCAGTACCACGGTTAACCCGACATTCATCATTGCTCTGATACAAAGCAACCCGGCTGTGTACCGCATGGAAGGTGCCAGTAAGTTACGCTTTAATATCGAAGAGAAAAATGGTCAGGAACGCTTAAAACTGGTAAATGCAATGATAGACGACTTTCAGAAAAAGGCGGTGGCATGATAAGGACGGCCCTTTCACTGACAATACTGAGCACAGCCTTGCTGGCCTCTGCACCTGCCAGCGCAAAACGCTGGTTTGAGGTAGAGCTAATCGCCTTTGCTCAAAAGGACAACGAGCAGCTGCGCGAAGACTTTACGATAGAAAACCCCGAGCTGGATTTAAACCGAACACTGGACCTGCTTACCAAAGGCTATAACGGTGCTGGCCAGCAGGCCTGTCTGAATGGCGACAGTCGTTTTGATACGCGCCCGGTTACCAGTCGTTTTGTGCAGCAGGATGCCTCCTGGCATTGCGCTGATGGCGCAGGCTATATGAAAAAATACCAGCAACTGCCGCTGACGCCCTACGCTGAGCCGCAAGAGCATATGCAAAGCATCTATTTGCTTAATGAAGAACAGCTTAGGTTTGACAGCGTGCTCAATCAGCTAAAAAGAAAAGGACTTGAGCCCATTTTACATACCGGCTGGCGCTTTCCAGAACAAAGTAAAAAGCGCGCGCCAAACATACTGGTTTACGGCGGACAAAAGTTTGAGCAACCCGCCAGCTATGTAGCCCGTCTGGAAGCACCCGATGATGGCTTTATCAGCCTGCTGGGTCAGCCAGAGCCGCGTGCGGTAAAAGAACAAGACCCGGCACAATGGGAGCTGCAAGGCTGGATGAAGATCCACGTGCGGCATTATTTATACGTCACCAGTAACTTTGACTATCATTACAAAAGTGATGAAGGCGACTTAGAAAGCGCCAGAATGTCTCAGTTTACCCGGGTATACAGCGGCGACATCCATTATTTAGATCATCCCAAGATGGGGATCATCTTCCAAATCAGAAAATACAGACACTGACGGAAACTACTATGAAAAAAATTTTAACCCTGACTTTGCTCCTCGGCCTGGCCGCCTGCTCTAAAGTAAGCATGGAAAACTACGACAAAATCGAAGTAGGTATGGACAAGACTGAACTTGAGCAGCTCCTTGGCTCAGCAGATCAGTGCGAAGAGAAAACCCTGCACACCAACTGCACCTGGGGCAACGACAGCAAACACATTAAAGTAACACTGGTATCGGATAAGGTTACCCTGTACAGCAAAAAAGGGCTGGAGTAAGATGTACCGGCAAACAGGTTTCCTTACCTGTTTGCCTCATCCGCGAACAGTTATCTCATATCTAATTTCGCTTTATCAATCCCAGTCTTCCTGTTTACCCTTAAATACAGATCCTTGATTTGTCGTGTTTGCTATTCACTGAACGTTGACAACAGGTACACACCATGATTAGATAGGTCTCGATTTATTTTGCATACAATATACATTAAGGAGAAACCATGAACCATTTAAATCTTAAAACAAAGAAACTAAAAAATTTGACCAACAATGAAATGCTAGCCAAGCAAGCAACACAGTTTATCGCAGGCGGCAGCTCTGCTACTAATGTGTGTATAAACTCTGTACAGCAGTGCAGAACAGGTGGTACCGACGGTATGCCTGGTTAATAGCTACAAGCAAGAGTGCACTCGTGTGCTCTTGCTAATCCTACACCTGTATAAAAAAATAACGGATTAACGGTTTATATTCCCTTCAAACGAAATAACACATCTGCACCAATCATAAAGACCCGTACGTAGACCAAGTTGATTCGCTCGTTGATTAAGCTGGGGCTCAAGCCTAAACCGACAGCTACCGATAACAAACGGTAACTGCCAGTCAATGTCTGCACCCATTTGTTTTGAGCTACAGAGCGATGTAGTTTAGTGGGGGAAATCAATAGGGATTACTGTGTGTTTTGTAAAATAGCGAATAAAACACAGGTAGAAGAACCATAGTTAAAATTGTGCCAAATGAAAGACCAGCCATAATTGAAACAGCTAAACCTTGCCAAAACAGATCTGGGATCAATGGAATTACCCCTAAAACTGTGGTCGCTGCAGCTAAAAATACGGGCCTTACCCTAGATACTGCCGCATCGATAATCGCTTGATGCGGTGTTTTGCCTTGCTCCTTTTCCAAGTTGATTTGGTCAATCAACACGATTGCATTTTTGCTAATCATACCGATAAGACTCATAACACCCAGGATAGCAACAAACCCAAAAGCAGCACCGGTTAGCTGTAACCCAGCGGATACTCCTATCATCACAAAGGGAAGCAAAAGCATAATTATCAGCATCGGCCTGATAGCATTAAACAAACCGACCAGAATAAGTAAAATCACGCCAAACATAGGCAGCATTCCGGGCTTGAGATCTTCGTTAGAATCCGTTGTGCTCTTATGCTCGCCAAACCAATGTAACCTATATCCTTCTGGTAACTTTATCTGCTCGAATTTTTCTAGCACAGTTTGCCTCAATGCAGCTGGTGTCACGCCTTCTATGGGAGAAGCCTGAACGGTAATAGCTCTATGTCGGTTATATCGCCAAATTACCGAATTCTCCCACTCCACCCTAATGCCATCGACGACCTGGTCCAATGGCACTGCGGAGCCGGGAATAGATGATTCGATTTGAAGCAGCTCTAAGTTTTTGTTGTGCCTGTTGTTTATGTCTTCACGTACGATTATTGGTAGCTGTGTGTCTGCGCGCCGATACGTACCCACTGTATTGCCATCATAAAACTGCTTAGTTGTACTCGCTAAATCGTTACGGGCTATCCCTGAGGTCCGCCCCTTAATTTGGCTGTACTCCGGCACAACTTTGAGCGTTTGCTGCCTCCAGTCTGTTGATATGTGTTTTGCTAATGAAGAATCACGCAATATTGCCGCTCCCTGCTCCGCCAACTCCCGAAGAACTGCCGGATCAGCATCTGCAGGTCCTATAAATCTGGCTTCAAATGTCCAGGTAATTGCCGGACCTACAGTATACCTCCTGACCCGGGTCATTGCATCAGGCATATTGTCTGCGAGCCAATCGCGCAATTCTCTAGTAACAGCTTCGGAATCTTCATAATTATGGACATTAACGATCAATTGACCGAACGCTGAGTTAGGGTTTTCTGGTGACACGGGCAAGTAAAACCTGGGGGCGCCTTCGCCGACAAAGCTCGACACTGTTTTTATTCGTTTGTCCTGCAATAGATATTGCTCGATCTTTACAATTTCAGCTTTTGTTGCCTGTAAGCGGCTACCCTGAGGCCCCCAAACATCAACCATAAATTTCGTCATTGCCGAATTAGGGAAAAAGATCTGTTTGACATTGCCAAATGTTCCAAGCGCCACCGCTAACAACAAAATTAAACAACTTACAGCGAGCAGGCGCCTTTTTAAAGCCAGTTCAAGAAATGAGCGGAAGGATGACAGTAACTTGCCTTCCTGTTCCTTTTCATTAGCCTGGACATCCAAAAATAGCATACACTGCAAGGGCGTTAGCGTAAGTGAAACAAACCAGCTTACCATTAAAGAAATTGCTACGACGATAAAGAGCGTTCTACAGTATTCCCCCGTATCTAATTCTGATGCAAAAATGGGATAAAATGCCATGATGGCAATTATCGTTGCCCCCAATAGAGGCATAGACGGTGCCTGAGCAGACTCCAGGGCCGCTTGCGTTTTACTCACACCTTTTTGCAGCTTTACTACATAGCCCTCTGCAACAACAATCGCGTTGTCTACCATCATGCCTAAAGCAATAATCAAGGCGCCTAGTGACATACGGTGTAAGTCGATGCCAAATATAGCGAGAAAGAAGAAAGTGCCCAAAATGGTCAGTACCAGCGCTGAGCCAATAACGACTCCCATTTTCCAGCCCATTGCAAGTGCTAGTACAACGAGTACAATTAACACTGCTTGGCCAAAGTTAACCAAAAAAGAATGCACTGATTCATCTACAACTTGTGGCTGCCAATGGATTTTTTCGATTTCCAGCCCGACAGGAAACTCCGCTGCCATCTGGTCTATCTTTTCAGCCACCAATTTACCGACCTCAACAACGTTAGTCCCTTCAAGTGGTGCAATAGACAAAACAATCGCTGGGCGGCCATTTAAGCGCATTATTCTTTCAGCAGGTTCAATATACCCTTCTCTGATCGTGCCAATGTCACTGATACGAATGAATTCATTGGCTTTAGTCCGTGACTTTACATGTACCAGCAAATCTCCAATGTCCTGCGGAGAAGTAAAGCTCCCACTCGGATGAATATTGAGCCGAAATCGTCCCGATTCAATATGCCCCGCGTCTACGACCAAATTTTGATTCTTCAAAAGCCCTGTCACTTCTGCGGATGACAAGCCCAAGTTTGACAACTTACCTTCAGATACATCGAGATAAACAGCAGGTTGTTGATTTCCCCACACCCCGACTTTCGCGACCCCTTTAACCAAGCTAACTTCTTTTTTTAGCTTTTTGATATATTCATCCATCTCCCGATAGCTGTAACCATCGCCGATCACACCGACTAACATGCCATATACGTCGCCAAACTCGTCTATCACTTTTGAAGGCACTGTACCTGTTGGCAAAGCACTCTGAACATCCCCGACCTTACGACGCAATCTATCCCACACTTGCGGCAAACGGTCAGACCAGTATTCTCCTTTTATCTCGACGGTAACCAAAGACAGGCCAGGAGTCGAGCGCGAATGCAGAGACTTCAGCTCCGGCATTTCCTGAATTGCATTTTCTATTTTGTCAGTGACTTCTAGTTCAACTTGCTCTGCACTTGCTCCTGGATATGGGGTCATAACTAACGCTGTCTTCACTGTAAAAACAGGGTCTTCTAATTGCCCTAGTTTAAAAAATGACAATGCCCCGGCGATTGCCAGTAAAGCAACTGAAAACCAGGTAATGACTTGGTGCCGAACAGAAAATTCAGTAAGATTCATCATCTGGCTCCGTGCTCACTGAGTAAACGCACTTTCTGCCCTTCAGTTAAAAAGTGTATGCCAGCAGTCGCGATTTGGTCGCCGCGGGCCAATCCACTCGTTATAACTAAGCCCTGATTGCCGATACCTCCGGTTTCTACAGCTACTCTATTCACCTGCTGTAACTCTTGGTTGTAGCGCCACACATAGGTGGTTTTGTTATCTGCTGAGCTAAACACTGAACTCACAGGTATCATGACTTGATTTTCCTGGCCGGGTAAATCGACATCAGCCATCGCGACGCCTGACATGCCAGGTAATATATCAATGCCAGGAGGTGGATCCATGATTAATCTAACATTGTATGTTCTGGTTGTTTGAGACGCTTCGCTGCTAACCTCTTTAATGCGTGCCGGGATTTCAATGTCCGGAAAAGCATCAAACACGACTCTTGGTTTTTTTACATATGGCAAGTTCGAAATCTGGTTTTCCGAAATGCTGATATCCATCTCTATCTTTGATATATCAACCAATCGGAAAATTGGACTATTGGCATTAATATCCTGGTAATTTTCCACATAGCGTTGAACCACTACACCATCGAATGGTGCTTTTAGCGTTGCGTAGCTAAGCCTGTCCTCAGCAGCATTTAATTGGGCCATCGCAGCGGCATAACTTGCCTTCGCACTATTGTAGGCTGTATGACGAAGGTCAACGGTTGATTGACTCACAGCGCCAGGTTTTCTTTGCTGAATACGAGTAACTCGATCATATTCTATTTTGGCATTTTTAAGCTGGGCATCTGCACTTGCTAACGCCGCCTTCGTATTATCTACCGCAACTTCAAAATCTCGTTTATCTAGTTCAGCCAATGTATCCCCGATCCGCACCTCCTGACCGATTCTTATTGGCATATTTTGTAATGTACCGGAGACCCTAAAAGACAGCTCAACTTCCTGAGTAGCTTTGGCAACTCCTGGCAGTTGCTCCGCAGCGAGTTGCTCCCCTGAACCAACCTGCATGACCTTAATTGGCCTGATAGTCTCTATCGGCAGACGCTCAATAGGTTGGCATCCTACCAGACCAATCGACATGATAAGCGCAAGTAACAGGCTGTTTTTATTTCGTTGAGTTGACATCATGAGCCTCCGACGGTTTCTGATACATTGAAGTACTAACAAATTGCATTAATTGACCTATGTTGTTTTCCACAATTGCGACTGTGATCTCTAAAGGAAAATGGCTTGAGGGATCACTTATTGAAGGAGCTAAAATTCAGAACGCCAATATTAGACTTGATGAAGTAATATCTATATCCTAATAACAACACCAATATCCCAATATCGACACCTGGAGTATTTTGTGAACAAAGCATATGTGCCAAAAGAGTACACAACGCAGAGCGCATTTGACGCTTCTACTCAACTAAGAAGTCATTTTGGTTTTCATCACCTGAATACAGAAAAATCTGCATTCAATTATTTAGACAGGGTCTATCAATTTGGGGATTTTCAACTGATTGAAATCAGTATCACGGGTTCCACCGAAGTAAAGCACTATAAAAACCCTGACAACTATGAATTCGATTTTCCAATGGAAGGCTATTTTCTAATCGAGTCCAAAGAACAGATAACAAAAGTGACAAATCAAGGTGTGTTCATCACTTCTCCAGGCATAAAACCCCACTTTACTTTGCCTGAGGGCATAACTGCACTGGTGTTGCAGGTCCGTGCTGAACATTTAGAATCAGCACTTAGCAAGATGATGGGTTTTAAAACTGAAAAAGGGTTGTGTTTTCCCGTCTCTATTGAGAACCGGGCTGCTGTGGAGTGTGTTAAAACAGCATTAGGCGCAATAATACAAAGTTTGCAAACGATAAAAAGCGCTGATTTGCGAGCTCAATACGCCAAAGACGCAGATCAGTATCTTAAAACACTACTTCTGACGGTGTTAGATAACAGCGCACAAGCATTAATCAACACTTCTAATCACCCGCCTTTACCTAAAGTTTTAAAATGTGCTGATACCTATATGCATGAAAATATAAACAAAAAGATTACCATGGCAGACCTAATACAGGTAACAAGAGTCAGTTCAAGAAGTCTGACCTACAACTTCAAGAAACATACTCAAAAGACACCAATGAGTTACTTGCTTGATCTCAGGCTCATGCGGCTAAGAAAAGCATTATTAACGGCTAAGTCTGATGCAAAAATACTGGACCTCTCCATGTCTGTTGGGTTGACCCATTTGGGCAGAATGTCACTTGCGTATAAAAACCGCTTTGGTGAGCTCCCTTCGGAAACACTCAAGCAAGGCATTGACCCCTAAATCAATGCGCTGAATCAGCCACAATCGACTTTTATACAGCGCTCACCAACTTTCCTGAGCCCTGTCACTTGGGTGTGTCGCTTTTGCAAATGTTGACAATTGCAGCTGGAGTATAGAGGTTGAAGTCAAGTTCGTGCATTACAAAAAAGATGCTATTAATTGGCTTAAATCTGTCCTTGATTCCAGACGCAATAACACTGGCATTGATAAACAAGTTCTCAAAACAAGGGCATACAGGTAACGCTCATATGCCCTCATCAGGGAAGCAACTAAATCGCTGCACTTGCGATTCTTGCCAATGGTGAGTTTTAGCTGACTGATCTAGTTAACATCATAACGCCCCGTCAGCGTAGCTCCGCTAAACATGGGGTCGGCGCTCAGCAGGATATAGTAAACGCCGCCACTCGTTGTACTAAAATGACAGGTTTCACGGTTACCGACTTTCCAGGGGCGACAGTCATAGTCTGTTTTACTTGCCTCGCTACCAAACTTCACATGCAAGTCCAGCTCCCCTGTTCCGCCTGTGGTGCTGAAGGTAACATTAGTCGCGCCAGCAGGCACTGCCATGGTATACATCAGTTGACCACTATCAGACACATTGACGGGGACAGCGACCCCATTTTGCAGCTCGTTTTCACCCGCAATAGGCTGCTGAATATATCTGACTAACAAAGTGGCATCTTGATAGCCCGTTTCGGTGCCAACCGCAATATAGTGCCAACCTTTTTCGATGTTATCTAAAACCAGGGTTTCATCGTTATCGGGCCCTGTAGATTCATGGGTATAACGCCAGCCGTTATCCGGACGGCCATACTCATAATAAAGATCCGCATTGCCCGTGCCATGGCGTAGCGTGATCTCCAGAGAAACGTTTTGTAGCCCCTCGGGCACGTAAATGGGGTACTCTTTAAGTTGTCGGGTATCTGTACCTGACAAACACCTGGCCTGACCCGCCTGTGTTCTGTCAGATGCTAACTGCATCCCACAGGCATTGATGCCAACCTGGTCACTCCCCTGAATGTCATCAACATTCACAGGCTCCACTGGTGAGGGAGGACGCGTAGTATCAATAACACACCCTGTCGACTCTACTTGTGTCAGCCAGTTTGAAAACTGGTCGTCATACAACTTCTGAGCGACCCATTTGTCTACCAGTTCAGAACGGTACCCCGCAAAATCACCGTCCTTAAACAACGCCAGCATATCGAAGAACGCGGCGTTTTGTTGCTCGTACATAAAGCGTGTTGCCAGGTAGCCCCAGTCGTAGATCCGTGTTTGCCCCACTCCATACTCGTTGCTGAATATAGTGGAAAGTGAATAAGTCCCCTTTCTGGCCTCCTCAACAGCATAAGGGTTACAGTTCTTCAGCGAGCTATATTCCGCAATCCCTTCACCGAACCAGACTGTACGGCCTGCACTATTGCTGTCATTGAAGTCGCCTTGTGAGATATAACGCCCTTCCAGATAATGAACATATTCATGGCGCAGGTTCCAGATATCAAAAATCGGGCGCTCAGATACGTGTTCATAAGCATAAAAGGTGGCCTGGTCGCCCGGCTTGGACGGATCCCCCTCTCGATAGGTCCCTCCATTGCTGGTACTGACATTGAACAGCACGCCACCGTATGTAACCCACTCTTTTTTATCATTGAATATCACCATTCTGAGCGAGTCATTATCATCCGGTGTAACCGGGACCCGATCAGTGCGCAATAGTTGATGAAAGTGATCTTCATGGACCTTGAGCGAATTACAGGTCCATGTCAGCTGCTCCGAAGTCATATCCTGTGCCCAGATGAACAGGTTACCTGACGGACATATTAGGCGATTACCAAGTACCTGGGTAATGATTTCCTGCGGCTTGTCACACACTGAGTAAGTATCACACTGACGGTTATAATTGATCGATTCGAGTACAGCCAGATAAAGAGTCCGTTCGCGGTCCGTTTTGAGCGGTCCGTAACTGTTCAGTATGCGTATGATTTCATTCCGTAATTTGGGTTCTAACTGGGCAAAGTGAGGTTCTTGTTCTCCACGATAAAAATTAACCAGTTGATACCCCAGATTGAACAGGTGGTAATCGTTGGCTGACTTACTCAGCCAATCCAGATTGTCATTAATGAAACCCGTAATTGCATCTATCAGATCGTGTGTATGCTGTTGCGAACGACAGCTTAAATCACGCGCGCAGTCATTCAGAACTTGCCAGAATAAAGGGGTTGCTGAGCGACCCCAGTCATTAATATGCTCGTAGGATTCATCATACCTGGCTAACAAGCCACGCGTCAGTGGCACCAGAAACTGACCTATTTGTGCATTTTTAATGATGCCCGTCGCACTGCGGATCAATTGTGCGTTGGTTTCAGTTTTATCAAAGAAGTGCTCATTGGCGTAGAGAGTATTGATAGCACTAACCATAGCTTGCTGTGTCGTCGGGTTCACAAAACGTCTGAAATCGTAATACGAATAAGCTTTTAGCCAGTAAAACAGATCGCTAAGATAGGTAACATCAGACTGACCATCGTAGCTAACCAAGCGGGTATTCAGTTCATTGATAACGGTTGCAAAATTAGCATCTGTGTAGGCCCCCAGAGTCAGGGTTTCAGGCCTGTCGTTAAATAAGGTATCGATACAGACTTTACCATGACGTCTTATCGCCTCCAGAAAAACTGAACCACTGAGATGACTGAATACCTCATCGGGGCAGCTGGTTGAAGTCGAAAGTACATTACTGAAAGACATAAAGGCACGGCTTGCAAAAGGCAGTTCTGATTTCGGTGTGATTTGACTGTTACTGTGCATTGCGTCCGCTTTATACTCAGTACCGGCATGGATATGCGCAACGTCGGCATCGTTAAAGTCATTTATGGGTGTGGCGGTTTCTCTGTCACCATGCGCCCAGCCAGGGGCTGAGCTTAGCGCGATGACCAGAGGTGTCATCTTGATTACTTTATACATGTTGTTGTCTCATTTAGTTGTGTTGTTATATTGCGGGCACAGTTAACCCTCAAGACAGTGCCCGATAGGTGTAACAATAAATAAGCCACACAGGGTGTGGCTTATGGTCTTCAGGGATTAGTGTGGGCGACAGCCTGCAACGTCATAATCAACGACTATGGTGGCGCCGACCGGGTTACCTGACATCACCAGATAGCCCCAGTAACGAGATTGGTCTGTGATTTCATAAAACAGGCACTGCTGATCAGCGTCTGCCACTGACACCGCGTCATGATCGCTGCCATCTGCTTTGGGCCAGTGACCATCACCAAAGTAAATACGGGTATCGGCGGGCGCATTAATCAAGGTAATAGCAACTGTTTTTGGACCGCGATCCATTTCTGCAAATGAATAGCCTCGGGTGCTGTTGATGCAGTGCGGTTGACTTGGAGTCAGACGTCTCGCCGCTGAACCATCTGAGCTCTCGCATGCGTTAGTCAGGGGCGGATGGTCAACGACTACTGTGACAACTGCGCTGGCTGTCATATTGTCATTGTCGGTGACCGTTAAAGTTGCCTGATATACGCCTGCTTGTGCGTAACTGTGATTTGGGTTAGCAAAGTCACTTTGTGTGCCATCGCCAAAGTCCCAGTGGAAAGCGGTGATCTGACCGTACTCATCGTCCGAACCCGCACTACTGAACGCCACGGACTGGCCGATTTGAATGTCGCTCGTCAATACACTGGCCTGTGCAAGCGGAGGCTGAGGAGGCGGTGGAATGTTCAAGCAATTTGCAAAGCTACATAAAGCAGTCATCTCGGTGACATCAGCATTGTCAATCACGCCATCGCCATTGATATCAAACGAGCTGTCCAGTGGCAGGTTTGCAGCAATGGCGGCGCGCATCGCACTGATATCATCACTGTCAACATTGCCATCTTCATCAAAATCGCCAATCGGAAGTACCCGAATGATCACCTGTGTGCTGCTGCTCGCGTCTTTATCATCGGTCACAGTAAGGCTAACGGGATAACTGCCAGCACGTTCGAAGTGATGACTGATAGTTTCACCCACCTGAGTCGTGCCATGCCCAAGATCCCACAGATAGGTAATAAGCTCGCCGTCCTGATCGCTCGACTGACGTCCATCCAGTAAGACCTGCTCCCCGGCTCTGACGGTTTGGTTACCGCCTGCGTTGGCTATCGGTAAACGGTTTGGTGCGGAACGGTCGGCATCACGATGGATATCATAGTACGCCTTGAAACGCAGCGATTCATAATCCTTGAACGGGTCAATCATCACGTTAAACACACCACCTTGTTCAAACTGACACAATTCGGTCTGATTTGGCGCCTCCCAGGGGCGACAGTCATACTGAGATTTAGACACAGCCTGATTTCGACTAACATGAATATCCGGGTCCCCATTGTAAAGCTCGACCAGCTCAAAGGTTACCAGAGACGCCGCATCCGGTACTGCAAACTCATAGTTATAAGTCTGCCCACCTGCACTGGCTGCCAGGTTTAGCTCGTCCGCCAGGTAAATACGCTCACAGTCTTCACATAAAGGGGCATCTTCAGGAGATAGCTCAGTGATCACAGCGCTGCCATGTGCTGTGCTTTGATTCCCAGCATTGTCGGTAACCGTAAGGCTAACCGGATAAGTACCGGTCATTGTATAAATATGGTCAACCTCTGCTTGTGTGCTTTGCGTACCATCACCAAAATCCCACAGGAATGAGACTATCTCACCATCTGGATCGTTAGACCCGGCGCTTGAAAACGCCAGTACGTGGCCTACCGCTTCTGCACGCGTCTGGCCGTTGATATTCGCGAACGGTAATTGGTTTTGCGTGTCTGCTATTTCGTAATACACCTGAATGCTCGCATTGGTGTAAGTTTCAAAGGGGTCGATGATCACTTCAAAATCGCCTCCGCCCTCAAACTCACAGTATTCCGTGATCCCTTTCCAGGTGAAAGGTCGGCAATCAAACTGTGTTTTTGATACTGCCCTGTCTTTGGCCACGTACATATCTAAGTCGCCATTTCTCTTGATCGACCCATCAGCCATCTTGGGCCCCTGATAACCACCAGGTACGACAATTACGGTACGGCTTGCGTCTTGCGGTACACTGAACTGGAAGTCAAAGGTTTTACCGGCACGGTCTGGCCAGGATGCATTTTTCTTATTCGCCCAAAGACCATCGAGTTTAAACAAGGTATAACGCTGCTCACCGTCATTAAGATAGGGATCCTCACCCTGGATGACGCTCAGCGTAGTGTCACTGTACGCTGTAAACGCGTGAACAGAAGCAAAATAGGGAAAGTTCGCATCCGGTGTATCCACCGTAACAGCTTCACTGTCTCCAGGACTGTTAAATGAGATAAGATCGGCTATCCATTGCTCATCAGCATTGGCCGGTGGTGTCGGGATCTGACCTTTTGACACATATAAATCCGGGTCTTCACTGTGACCATTAAGATAAAACAGGATATTGTGTGCGGTATCCGGCAGGTTTATCTCAAAGGTCTCCACCGACCCTTTGGCGGCAAGAGGGATCTGATAACTGGCCAATACCTCACCCTGTGGTTCCACATCTAACCCCGAATTACCATCCCAGGGATGACCCGCATCACTGACGTACTGCGACAGACCCGTTCTGATCAGGTTCTCGTTCGACCATAGTGTGCTGCGTGCTGGATTATGGAGCGCAGCGGTCATACGTGCAACCTGCACTTGTGTGAACATAGCGTAGTTGTCTGAGTAGTGCATAAAGTTTTCGGTGTTGGTCGGCTGTCCCAGGCAGTTAGGCGCGTTATTCTGCATTTCACCGGGCATAGACATCTGGGGTGTATCACAGCTACGGTCGCCAGTTGAATGACAAAACGCTTCGTTGGTAATCGAACATTGCTTAGTTTCGAAGGTGTGGATCAGGTTAAGCCAATGACCAAACTCATGAGTCAGTACTGAGCGGAAATTCTCACTGGTGTTGTTACCCACATAATGGCCGTTATAAACGACTCGTGCCGAATTTTCCTCCGTCATCGCTAACTCAGGGTACCAGGCAACACCAGAATTAGTCTCCTTACCATCATCATACAAGTCATGCATGAGATACACATTCATATAACTGAAGTTGTCCCAGGCATCGGCCTGTATTTTCGCCAGCGTTTCATCATCATGATTACCATAGCCCCTCTGGTCGTGGCTATAACGGACAATGCCATTAGTTGGCTTGCCCTGTGGGTCTTTACCCGCCAGCACAAATTCGATATTCAAATTTTCACGGATCGCCTGAAACTGAGGAGAGACCTCAGGTGAGTCAACCGACAGTCCCTGAAAGTCATTGTTTAACCTGGTCAGTGCATCCTGTATTTTCTCGTCGGTCAGGCACTTCTGACTGTCATCGCTGCAGTTGTAGGCGTCACCGTATACATGGAACACGACTGGAATATAGTAGCGCCCCGCTACAGCAGCACTGTTGCTTAATAGCTCGGCCGACAATGGTGCACTTTGTGTTGCTGCCATCATGGGCTGTGCAAATGGAGCCATCAACCCCACAGGTTGCCGAGCAGCAGACTTTTGCAGTTTTGCCCAGTCCTGACCGTTGTGATCTGCGCCACAGCTGGGTACGAGGGGATCCTGAGGCCACTCATTGTGCACAAGTTTCGCTTCAACTGCACTCGTCTCGGTGTTGGCATGTTTGGCGCTTGCGTGCACTGCTAATGGTGCAATACAGGCACTAAACGAGCATAGCCCCGCAATAATGCGTTTCTTCATCTTGTTGTATCCTTGTTGTTGATATGTAGTGCTTTGTACAGCCCGCCCTCTGATTGCCGGTACGGGCTAATATTCTTTGTTATTTTGGTGTAACTTTGGGTGCAATTCGCACCCGACTGCTATGCCATCTTCGTGGCATGAACAATGAAAAAGGCCTAATTTATGTCGTTGTGCGCTGACCTAATTGGTCAGTTGGGTAATGATGTTATCTAATCCTTTTTTTGAAACCTGAACCGCCTCTAGCTGGGTTAATCCGTCCGGGTATTCTTCCTGCTCCAGCACTAGCCATTGTGTCCCACCTTTTTTCACATTAGCGTAAATAACAGCAGGCCAATCTGTAATGTCCCGACCGATCAAAGGCTTCTTGTTGTATGTTCCCGCGGGGTATTTGGCTTTAAAATGTGTAGTAATGGTTCTGTTCGGATAGCGATTAATATAAGTCACAGGATCTTTTCCAGCGTACTGGGCCCAACCCACATCCAGCTGCAGCACAAAGTCTTCAGGTGTATTTGCAGCAATGTAATCCCAGTACGTGCTGTTTTTGTAAGGCACCAGCTCCCGGTCATGATTGTGGAAGCCAAAACGCATACCTTTAGCACGCATTTTTGCTGAAACTTTGTTTAACTCCATCACAAATGCTTCTATGGTCTCGGCCTGCTCTGCTCGTTTATCACTCGGCACTATCAACATAGGGCTGCCCAGCTGTTGATAAAAAGTCACTGTCTGTTCAAACTTTTCATCCGTTAATTCACGCATTTTGACGTGCGCCCCGCTGACTTGCAGATCCAGGCTGTCCAGATAATGTTTCAATCCCTTAGGATCTTCACGATATGGGCCAAAGTCACCAGCAAACTCAACCGCATCAAATCCCATTGCCGAGATTGCTTCTAAAGTGCCCTTAAAGTCTTTTTTCAGCGTATGATTGACCGACCATAACTGCACACTGATTGCGGGGATCTGTGATCGCTCAAGCCGCAATGCCCTTTGATTGTCTTCGTCGCGAGTGCCTGGTTGTCCGTTACATGCTGTTAGCAACCCAGCGCATACCAGCGTTGAGAGAAAGCGTTTAAAAAACGTCATAGTAAGTACCCTTATTATTTTAAATACGTCTGGCGGCGACTTCTTTCACCGCATAGTTCACAGCTCTGACTGTTAATGCCATAAATGTCAGACTGGGGTTTTGCACTGCGCTAGAGCAAAAGCTCGCTCCATCAGTAACAAATAAATTTGGAATATCATGACTCTGGTTAAAGCCGTTGAGCACAGAGTCTTTCGGATCCCTGCCCATTCTGGCAGTACCCAGTTCGTGGATCCCTGAGCCGGGCGGTTTGTCGTGCTGGCCAGAAGAGACATTTTCCAGACCTATCTTTTCCAACATTAACTGGCCCTGCTCGGCGGCATCGAGCATCATCAATCGTTCGTTTTCGGAGAAGCGGCAGTTGATCTCAAGTTGCGGTATCCCCCATTTGTCTTTTTTAAATGCGTGCAATTGCACACTGTTTTCAAACCTGGGTAACATCTCTCCCTGCGCCCCCAGCCAGAACTGCCACTTTCCGGGCTTCTGTAACTGTTGTTTGAATGCGATACCAATGCCATCCTTGTGTTGCAATGCCTTCCAGTCCTCTCGATAAGCCCCGGCAGACATGCCATATCCACGTAAAAATGGCCTTTTTGGATCAGGCTTGAAGTAAAAGTTAGGTACGTACAATCCACCTGGCCGCCTGCCGGAATAAAAAGCGTCTTCAAATCCGGGGATCTCTGCTCTGGCCCAGGCGTTATAGTTATGATCCATGAGGTAGTGGCCAAGTACACCGGAGCGATTGGCAAGACCGTTGGGAAAAGTCTTGTTGCGAGAATTAAGCAATATTTGTGTTGAACCCAGCGTAGATGCACACAAAAATACCACTTTGCCAAAATACTCGCGTTGTGAAAGGTCCTCATTATCTATGACTCGGACACCTTTAACGCGATTGCTAATACCATCGTAGATCAGGCTGTGCACCACGCTATTGGGTGCTATGTGCAAGTTTCCGGTTTTAGCTGCATCTGGAAGTGTTGAGCTTTGCGTCGAGAAATATGCACCGAAGGAGCAGCCTTTTTGGCATTCGTTACGCGCCTGGCACTGTCCCCGGCCCTGAGCTAGGTGATGTGCGCTGGGTTTGGTCAAATGTGCCTGCCTGCCGTGGATCAGCTTTCTGTCAGGAAAGGTAGCTTCAAGCCGTTGTTTTATGTGTAACTCAGGCGCCGTCATATCAAACGGAGGTAAAAACTCACTGTCGGGAAGTTGTGGTAATGACTCTTTCTGTCCGCAAATACCCACATGACGCTCTACATAGGAATACCAGTGAGCCAGGTCTTGGTATCGAATTGGCCAGTCATTGCCAAATCCATCCAATTTATTTGCATTAAAGTCAAAGTCACTCCAGCGATATGAAAAGCGATGCCAAAGTAATGATTTACCACCCAACTGGTTGGCACGGATCCACCAAAAATCAGTGCCCTTTGTGGTCTCAAAAGGTAAATCTCTGTCATTACCAAAAAAGTGTTTGGTACTGTCATTAAACGCATAGCAATTTTTTTGAACATGATACTGCTGCTCTACCTCAGCCAGTGACACTTTGCTACGAAGCGGCTGTTCCCATGGCGGTATGCCTTCGCCAACGTAATCTTTACGATGCTCAACCACCCGTCCCCTCTCAACGAGCAGCGTCTTAAATCCTTTTTCACTGAATTCCTTTGCAGCCCATCCGCCCGTTATCCCTGAGCCAATCACAATGGCATCATACTCTTGTTTTGATTCTTTGATGTACATCACAGCTCCTTAGTAGTAGGCCAAAGAGCCATAGCCAGCTTGCCCGCGATAGGCTATCTGACCTTTGAATCCACCAGGATAAGCCTGATAGACAAGCTCCTGACTGGCACCGGTTTCTGACGTGTAGTAACCAAAGCAAACCAGTGCCTTAAGCTGTTTAAAGTCAGCACGCTGCTGCTCTGAGAAAGGCTCAGCTGCGGTTTCTAATCGGGTTAAATGAACAACCTGCCGCTCGCTATCAAGCTCTGTGAATGGGTACCCATATATACGCAGGCTACTTGTTTCAATCACGCTCAGTATTGCCCGCATACGGGAATGTACATTCAGGTCGTAGCAGTGATACAACTGATGATCAATAAAACCATGAACGCCTATGTCACCGGCGCCAGGCGTTTCAGTCGTCGGGATAATGGTATTGCATACTTTTTTCAGCATCATCAGCTGTTCATTACTCAACACCTTGGTCTGATAGGGCTCACCGTCAGGTACTGCCCGATAGCTCAACGCGGCAGCCAAAGCATTCTCACCAATAAACCCGTTACTTAAACCGGCCCCTAAACTGATGAGTACGCCCTGCAAAAATCGTCTTCTGGATTGATTCATGTGTTCAGCTGTCATGGCACACCCCTTTAAGAGTTTGGCGTCTGGCTTTATAAAAGCTGCCCAACAAAAGCAGTCCAAATGCTCCAACCAGACTAAGTGGGAAGTAACTTAGAGCGACTAAGGCGTTAGAAGCATTGTGAGTACCTATCGCCTGCCCTCGCTCAACTAGCTGGCCGATTATCGGGTTCCAAATACTGACAGCAAACATACCAGCAGCCCCCATGACTCCCAGGCCAATTGCTCCTGTTTCAGGTAACTTTTCAGCCACAAATCCAAGCATAGTGGGCCAAAAGTATGTGACCCCTAAAGCGAAAATAATCGCCGCGTAATACACCTCTGCGCCCTGTGCAACAGACATAAAGCGGATCCCTATATAAGCCGTTATAGAAGACATTAGCAGCACACCCAGTGGGTTTAATTGCTTAATAACTGGCCCTGAAAAATAACGCCCGATTGCCATCACCCCGGTGATCAGCGCCAGAGTGAACATGGCAGACGCTCCGGATTCTCGGAGTATGCGTTCAATCCATTGTTGGGTTAGCAGCTCGGTACTCGCCGTAAGTGTCATACACAACAGCATGAACAAAAAAAGAGGTGAAAGCAGAGCCTTCAATACGCCATGCTGCGGATCATCAGGTGCCTGTTCTTCGACAAGGTCGTCAGGCAGACGAATAAGCAATGCGCCATATAGCAAAGTTGGAACAAGCAGGCAGGCAAACTGAAACTGCCAGCCAAGACCCAAATAGGTCATTGATATTGAAACCAGCGAACCTAACACGATACCGCCCGGAAACCAGACATGAAACCGGTTTAACATGGTGGTTTGTTTGGTAGGAAATAAACGGGTAACCATTGGGTTGCAACCGGCTTCTACAGCGCCATTCGCCAAACCAATTAAAAAGGTTGCAAACATCAGGCTATAGAATCCTGAGGCAAATATGGTGCACAGCAAACCTAATATATGACCGGTAAACGCAATAATGAGTAATCGTCTTGCACCCAGCACTTTGTAAAGAGCACCTCCAACGATTGTTGCTACAGGGAAGCCGAAAAATGCCATTGCGTTGACCCAGCCAAGCTGGCTGTCCGTTAACTCAAGTTCCTGACTAAGCTGCGACAACATGCCTGCACGGATAGCAAACGTCATCGCTGTCACTGTCAGAGCGATACATGCAGTAATAAAGGCCCAATGTTCAATTCGCCTGTTCATATTTCACGCTCCCCTAGTCCAAGGAGACGCCTGTTTGTCATCTCACAACTGGCTCTGCCAGCAAAATCGTCAAATGCTTTTGCAGTCGGTTTAATGATCAGGTCTTTAATGATCTGGGCCCCTTGCAGTGCGCCTATATAGGGATCCTTTATACAACATTCCCACTCCATCACAGCCCAGCCATCGAAGCCATATTGTGTGAGTTTGCTGAATATCGCGTTAAAATCGATTTGACCGTCGCCAAGGGAGCGAAAACGCCCCGCTCTGTCTTTCCAGTTAAGATATCCGCCATATACACCGGTTCGTCCATTGACGCGATATTCCGCATCCTTGACGTGAAATGCCTTGATTCTGTCGTGATACAAATCAATAAAGGCAAGATAATCCATTTTTTGCAGATGCAGATGGCTTGGGTCATATAATATATTGGCTCGGGGGTGATGATTGACCTGCCTGAGAAACGCTTCAAAACTCGCTCCGTCATGTAAGTCTTCCGCCGGATGCAGCTCAAAACAAACATCAACCCCAGCGATATCAAAAGCCTCAAGGATCGGTAGCCAACGCTGAGCAAGTGCTTCGAACCCTTGCTCTATCAAACCGGCAGGGCGTTGAGGCCAAGGGTAAACCATAGGCCAAAGCAATGCGCCAGAAAAAGTGGCATGTGCACTGAGCCCCAGGTTTTTACTGGCCTGAGCGGCGAGCATCAGCTGTTCACTCGCCCACAAAGAAATTGAGTCAGGATCCTTGTTCAAGGTGTTTGGATAAAACCCGGCAAACATCTCAACATAACAAGGTGCTATAGCAACCAGTTGCCCCTGTATATGTGTTGAGAGCTCTGAAATTACCAGATTGTAGCGCCCCAGTAATGCCTTGATATGCTCACAGTAATCTTTACTTTGGGCCGCACGCGCTAAATCGAAAAGAGATTCAATGTGGGTGGGCAGTTGAATTGCTTTGTATCCCAAGCTTGATGCCCACTGTGCAAGCCCTTCCAATGAGTTATAAGGCGCTTCATCCCCAATAAACTGAGCAAGAAAAATACCTGGTCCTCTAATTTCAGTCATGTAATTGCGCTCCCTGAACAGCATGCCACTTTTGTGATGATCCGCTGGCCCGAACGACACTATCGATGAACATCATCCCCCGGATCCCTTCTTTGATCCCTGGAACGTCTAGCGCTTTATCACAAGGCGGCTGAACCAATTGCCGCGCCCGGATTTGCGCTGCAAAATTGCGATATAAATTTGCAAAGGCTTCTATATACCCTTCAGGATGGCCTGCTGGTAATCTTGTGTTTGCCACAGCAAGAGATGATTCATTAGCAACCCCACTGCGGATAACCCGCATCGAGCTGTCAGCATATCTGAGTGTCAGGCTGTTGGGGTTTTGCTGCTGCCACTTTAGGCTTCCTTTGTCTCCATAGACGCTGATAGAAAGATTGTTCTCTTCTCCTGTTGCCACCTGACTGGCCAGCAACACACCTTTGATTTCATCACCAAATTTGAGCAGCACTGTACCATCATCATCCAGTGCCCTGTGCTCGTAGGCTGTATTAAGATCCGCGCATACATGGGTGATAGACTGACCGCTGATGTACTCAGCCAGATTAGCTGCATGAACACCAATATCGCCCATGCAACAACTCAACCCAGCCTGTTCAGGATCGAGTCGCCAGCTAGCTTGTTTTGTACTCTCTGCATTTTTACCACTCAGCCAGCCCTGCTGATAACTGACAATAATTTTTCGAATTGTCCCTAGCTCGCCAGCATGCACCCGATATCTGGCTTCTTTCACCATCGGATAGCCTGTATAGGTATAGGTCAATGCATATAACACATCAGAACATGCCAACTGACGCGCTAGTGTAAGTGCCTGAGCCAATGAGATTGTGGCTGGTTTGTCCGAAATTACATGAAAGCCATGTTTAATCGCTTCGCTGGCCATTTGAAAGTGCAAGTGGTTTGGCGTCACTATGGCTAATAGTTCCATTCTTTGGCTCTTTGGTAATGATGACTCTTGCTCCAGCAAGTCATTAAAGTGCCGATAGCAACGAGAAGCCTTTAAACCCAAAGTTCTTCCATACTCATATGAGCGTTGCGGCGAGCTGCTGAATACACCACATACAAGCTCTATTTGGCCATCAAGCTGCGCTGCCATACGGTGTATAGCTCCAATGAAGGCGTTCGGGCCACCACCAACCATTCCCATCTTAATTTTTTTCATTTACTTAATTCTGCTGTCTTATTTTTCTGATAACGCAACAATGGTAAATAGGACGTGAACTTATGCGTTAGGTCAAAATCGGACAATAATGCAAGAAAATCGGCAACATTGTATCCAAAAAATTAATAGGCTTATTTTAATTCATTTAAATTAATGACTTAAATAGCTTTTTATTGTATACATAAAAATAAATAAAAAAGAATGGGCTGCAAGGCAATGGACAATGATAAAAATCTGAGCGATGCGTTTTTTGACTCTGTTCACTTTTCTCAATTACTAGCCATGCTCGACATGCTCACTGGTACGCTATTTTGGGTTAAAAATGCGCAAGGTGAAATCGTACACGGCAATGAAGCCTTCCTTGCGCACATTGGTGTGGCTTCTTTGCACCAGATACTTGGTCAGACCGATCTTGCTTTCGCACCACCTCACCTCGCCCACCAATATATGGTTGATGATGAAAAAGTGATGGAAGGTCAATTAGTTATAGAAAGGCTCGAAGTGAATCAAGCCGATGGTTCCGACGACATTGCATGGTATGTTACCTCCAAGTGCCCTTTGTATTCTGCAAAAGGCGAGATCATCGGTACTTATGGTATGTCAAAGAAGCTCCATGCACATACCTGTACCCAGCCAGGAATGAAAGCACTTAAGGCGCCAGTAGAATACATCAGAGCCAACTTTGCCCAGCCTCTTAAACTTACAGAGATCGCCGAGGCCAGTCACTTATCGGTCAGCGCGCTAGAGAGGCGATTTAAAAAGCACTTGAATACCACCCCAAAAAAATTTCTAACCCAGGTAAGACTAGAACAGGCCAGAAAGTTACTAATAGAGACCAATGATTCAATAAGTGATATTGCATTTTCTGTGGGATTTACCGATCACAGCTATTTTAGCCGACAGTTTCAGCTGTACTTCAGTGAACAACCCCGAGAGGTTAAAAAGCATTATCATCGATAGATGATAGTCACGAACTGACAAAGGCGGCATACTCATCAAAGTAACCTGCCTTTTCACTCAACGGACAAAATGCGAATATGGCAACAGCACCATCTCTGACTTGTCGGAATCCACAGTGCTTCAACAAACGCTGACATGCCAAATTATTGTGCTGAATCCTGCCCAATACGAGTGAAACCTCACGGTCGGGAACCAGTTGATCCAACGCATGCAAAGCCGCTCTGAGTGCCTCAGAGGCCAAGCCTTGGCGCCAAAACCGGGGAGCAAGCTCAATGCCAAGGTGAATGTAATTTGTATTTGTGTCGTAATCGTACAACCCGAGCGTACCAATAAACTCTTTGTCGTATTCTATGGCAAAGCGTCCGCCTCGCCCTTCGTAGAATTCCTCAAGATCAGCCTGCAACATCGCCCTGACTTCTGGCTGGGTTAGCTTATCGCCATAATCATTGTACTGGCTTACTAAAGGGTCGTTTAACAGCGCCACCAGCGCCGGTACATCACGATAATTCACCGGCCTTAAGAGCAATCTGGGGGTTTTAATTTGCATCGGGTTCCGTCATCCAAAAGCTTTCAATAAAGCCCTCTCTTTTACACGAAATTAGTATAAACTATCGGGCCTTAAGTAACAGCCGTCAGGAGTCGTTAAGATGAGCGAAGAGTATATTGTCATTCCACCCACCACCAAAGTATGGTGCCCGGAAAAAGGCGAAGGCTGGACACTGACCGGGATCACCGGTATTGAAGAAAACACCTCGGTGATGTTCAGTGGCGTTCGCTACACTATCCCGGCAAAGACTATTGTCGAAGAACTGCTGCCCAATTATCAGGCGCGTGAAAAAGAGCAAGCCTGATCCCTGCACTTCTCCAAGGTAATGAGCCCAAGTAACTACTAATACCGGGCTCATTCCCTACTCTTTAGTTGTACTCTTGTAATCTGGCCCGATAAAATCCCACTCAGCAACCGGTACTTTTACCAGCATTACCGAGTCCTGGCCAAAACGACGGGCATATAAAGACGCCAGCACCTTGGCCTTTTCAACGCCCTGATCGTCTACAATCACAGTCACCACTTTAGAGCGCTCTGGTTTGCCTTTGTAGTAACCAACCGAATCGACAACATTGAAACCATCAAACGTCATCACGATTTCATCATTTTGAAACGCTTGCCATTGCTCTAGCGACACCCCACCGCCACCTGGCAATGACAGGCCAAAGAAAAGTCTGAGCCGATAGACTTCATCTGCATAGGAGGATGAAGTACTGAGCAACAAAGTGAGTAACACAAAACGACTTATCAGTTTTGCTTTCATGTATTCTCCTTATTGAGAGCGCGAAGTTTATATTTATGACCGGCACGCATCTGAGCAAGTTAATTATTGCTCTTTGCTTAAAGCGATTTAGATCTATGTGAGTACCAGGCGGCAAGCTGACCTACAAGTACGATGACTATTTATTCTCTCACCCAACCGACACTCAGCACATAGCGGCTCCCCTGTGTGATTTTGCTCACTGCATGGGCTTCTATGTCGGGTCTGAACAGTTTAACCCTCGACCAGTTAACAATGGTATTTTGGCAGATAAACTCTCCACCTTGTTTGGCGTGTTTGAGGATAATATTGAGCCGGTAATGTTTGCCAGCGTTGACCTGATCCACATGCTGTTTAATTTCACTGCCAACCGGGAAGTGGATCAGATAGCAGTCGAATTTAATGGGCCAGATTGCGCCGCATAACAGCATTTTATCGTAGCCCGAGTCCTGTCTTCCCGCTTCCCAGCGCCATAGTTTGTTTAACATACCTGCACTCACTCTACGTCCTGCGCAGTTTGAGTGTTGATACTGCGCGTTAGTCGATTTTAAAATTGTCCATAGTGCGTTGCAGTGTATCACTGTTTAATTTCATGTCATCAAAGAGTTTTTGCAGCGCCTGAGAGGTTTTAAGCTCTTCGTTCGCCGCATCTAATACCGCGGTGGTATTACTGGAAATATCCTGTGCAACCACAGATTGCTCCTGTGCCGCGGTGGCCACCGAGGTAGTTAACTGCTCTACATGATTACTGTGATCGCTCACCTGCATTGAGACCTGACGGGTTTGTTCAACCTCACTCATAATGCTGCTGGCCAGGCCGGTGTTTTCCTTGATGGCACTGACAACGTTACGGCTGATGTCATTGAGACTGAGCAGTAAGGTGGAGATCTGCTCCGACGAGCCTTTGCTGTTATTGGCAAGCCCTCTCACTTCGTCGGCGACTACCGCAAACCCCCGGCCATGCTCACCGGCCCTGGCCGCTTCAATAGCGGCATTCAGCGCCAGTAAGTTGGTCTGATCGGCCACACTGCGGATGGAGTCCAGTATGGTGTTAATTTCTTCCACCTGCTTCTCCATATTCAACGCCATTTCATTTACCTGCTCCATGTTTTGCGACAGCACATTCATGGCATCCAGGTTACGTTGATTGTCCTCCAGCAACTTTTTCGATTCGTCATTAAGCTGATCGCTGGCCGTTAGCGTATCTGAGGCAGCTTTGGCGATATCTTCACTGGTTGCGGCCATTTGCTCTATTGCCGCCGCAATATTGGTTGCCAGGCTCTGAGTGCGCTGCGCATCTTCGGTAACATGACTGGCTGCTTTTTCCATCTGATTACCCAGCTTAGTACCCACATTAATAGACTTAGATAACCCCACCAGCAGGTCCTTAAAAGCATACACTGTGTTATGGATAGACTCAGAGATCTTACCCAGCTCGTCACTGGTTTTTAATCTCACATCCAGAGTCAGGTCGCCATTATTGGCCACTTTGGTCAAAATGCCGGTCAGCTCGTTCAGCTCGTCCCGCAATGACGTAAACAAATGGGTATTAATGACAGTGATAAATAGCATAAAGATCAAAAACAATACGAACAGCCAGATCATTTGCTCGATAAGGTTGGCCTGATAGGCTTCACTGATAATACGCGTGTGCTCCCATTGCTTATCGAGCAAAGCTTTTACATCCTGAATTTGCCCGGTTGCCTGTGCAAACCACTGGCCGCTGTCTGGCAGTTGCGAAAAATCAATACTATCGGCAGTAGAGACCGTCGTTATAACCCTGTCCAAAGTTTGTGCGCGACTGTCTGACATGATCTGCTTATAGGTGTTCAGTGTGTCATCACTAAGGGCGGTTTCTAGCTGCTCTTTGAGTAATGTCAGTTGCAGCTGATAATAGGCAAGGTCGCGCTTAGTGGCTTCATCGACAGATTGCCTGGCCAGTACGCCATTGACTTTACCCCGCAACTGCCCTTTGCGCTCTTTGCTCTGCGCCATGAGAAAAGCGATAGACAAATTAGATGCCAACTCCCGGTTAGTCACATAGGCCTGCATCCGCATTGCCGTACTCAGTGTGAGCTGATTGACATGGCTGTAATAATTGAAGGCATTCTTGCCCTGTTGCTGATCCACCTCACGGCGCAGTGCACCTTTTTCTCGCAGTAAGGTGAACAAGTTTGGTAGCCACTTTTGCACCTTTTTATCTTCTTTAAATTCACCGCGATATAAATCTTCCAGTGCAGCAACCGAGGCATCAGCTTTTATCCGCTGCGCGGCAACGGCCTGGCGGGTTTGTCCATTCGGGTTACCCAAAAAGCCCGCCGTTAACCCGCGCTCAACGGCATGATGGTGCGCTACTTTTTCCATCGCATCCAGCAAACCAATATAGGCAATATCCTTTTTGGTGGCCTCGATATCCTGCCAGTACTGAAAAACCACTTTGCTAAGCAGAATAAGAATGAAAATAAGTAAAGCGGTAGAGCTGATAATGGATAGTTGTATGATAGAAAAGCGCTTTAGCAGATTCATGATTTCTCCGGTGATCACTTAATGACGCCAATCTGATATACCATGACTGGCTATCCTTATTGATACTAAAGATAGTCAAAAATCTGCAAAATCAACAATAACCGCACTGCGACCTTAGTTGGGTGGTCTCAGCATGGCGGGCTAGGAGTGGCAGGCTTTTGCCTGAGCGATCTCCTAATCAA
Source organism: Pseudoalteromonas rubra (assembly GCF_000967655.1). Lineage (GTDB taxonomy): Bacteria > Pseudomonadota > Gammaproteobacteria > Enterobacterales > Alteromonadaceae > Pseudoalteromonas > Pseudoalteromonas rubra_A. The sequence continues at coordinate 95,961 of NZ_JXYA01000016.1, read as the reverse complement.
CCTGTGTCACTCTGGGGTAACGTTCACAAGACAGTTCATGATAAATATCATCCAGATACTTCGCCAGCTCCCCGTCATCAAGCTCAGGCGGGATCACCACATCGTACACGCGTGCTCGGATCCCTGTATCTGAGTCAATAAACAACTGCCATTGTGCTCCAATACGGCTCACGGACATGCGCTTGCCAAATACGTTAAACCTGAGTGTCATGCCTGCTCCTTAAAACAATAATAGGTACGCTCAGACACATTTTTCATTAGTTTAAGGAGAAAGTCGATGAGCTAATTAAATTGTTTTTCATAAAAATGAGGGTTGGCGACGGTCACTGTCAGCTTAGTAATTTGGGTAAGCAGTATTTGTTTGGTTGTACCATCAACATTTAATTGAATACATTCATTCTTTTGCTCATCGCGACATAAGTCCACGGCAACGCCCGTGAGCTCCTCGCCATTTCGCAGGCTCAATGTAATCGGGTAGTGAAACATGCAGACAATTTCAAAGTAATCGTAATCACTGCAACTAATCATAGTGCTGGTTTCCAAAGTTATGATAGGAAGTGTGGCTCGTGTTAAGCCCGCAAACAACACCTAACCCGGGCCAAATTGAGTGCAGTCTGCGTAAACCAATTAAGCTTTGGCACTGTGCTGAAGACCCAGTAAATCAAGCAATGCACTGTGGATCTGTAGTTTGGGTGTGCCTTCGCTGTATGGTGCGACAGCAAGCAATGGTGCTTTTAACCGCTGTTTTAAGGTCTCCAGATTAGCGTCGTATTCCTGCATCTCGGGGTCTACCTGATTGGCCACCCAACCAACACAGTTTAGTCCGGCGGCGGCTATTGCCTGCTCGGTCAAAAATGCATGATTCAGACAGCCCAGTTTCATGCCCACCACCAGGATCACGGGTAATTCCTCTTGTTTTATCCAGTCATACAAAAACTGAGTATCGTTGATCGGCAATGCCCAGCCACCGGCGCCTTCCACCAGTGTGTACTCTGCGCCTAACGTGCTCAGTTCCCGATACTTTTCACTTAAGGCTTCACAGCTAATAGTCACACCAGCGCGCTGGGCAGCAATATGCGGTGCAATGGGCGGTTCAAAGCAAAACGGATTGATCTGCTCGTATTTACCATGCACAGAGGCCGCTTCCATCAGGCTTAGTGCATCTTCATTAACCAGCTGACCAAAGGCTTCTTCGGCACCTGCCGCCAGAGGCTTAAAGCCCACTGCTTTTTTTCCCCGCTGGGCCAATAGTTTTAGCAGCAAAGAAGACACATGGGTTTTGCCAACTTCGGTGTCTGTGCCGGTGATAAAAAATGCACTCATAATTTAGTTAGCTCCATAAAAGCAACCTGATAACTTAACTGGGCACGGCCATTGATAAGTGGGTATCCTGCCAGTAATTTACGATATTGTGTCTTGCCCAGCAAGCCACGGCGCTGACCTTCATGTTGCAACTGGTTAGCACCAATGGCTTTCACAGATTTAAAAGCAGCCTGCGCAGTTGCAAAGGTTTCTTTAAGACACATCAGTTGGGCATCATCGAGCGCAAACCCAGCTTCTTCGCCATAGGCAAGCAAACTGTCGAAGGGTGTAAACCGGTTAACATGACAGTGCGCATCAACATTCTGCCAGGCCTGCTGTATTTCGCACAGCGAGCCGTCGGCAACAACACTCAGATAGGCTTTACCGCCGGGTTTTAATATTCGATTAAGCGCTTTAAACAAAGCCGGATGATCCTGACTCCATTGCATAGCAAAGTTGCTAAAAATGGCATCTACACAGTTATCTGCCAGCGGTAAATTGTCCATATCCGCGCAGACTTTAAAAGCATCCTGAGGCCCCTGCTCTAACATGCCAGCACTGAGGTCCAATGCCACCAGCTGAGCGCAGCGTGCACTTAGCGCGTCATAGTGCTGCATCGGGCCGGCGCCCAGATCTAACAAGGTTGTACTGGGTTGAGTGATTTTCCTGAGCAGGATCTCCGCCGCTTGTTGCTGGACATTGGCATGCTGTACATAAACCTGAGACGCGCGAGAAAAACGTGAAGCAACCTGCGCTTTAACAGACGCACTCATATCGCCTCCTTAAGTGCATTAAGTAACGCATCTATATCTTGTGTTGTATGCGCCGCAGTCAGTGTCACACGCAGCCGGGCTGCGTTTTGTGGCACGGTGGGTGGGCGAATGGCAGTGAGCCAAATGCCACGCTCTTTAAGCTGCTGTTGCGCCGCCAGTGCATTGTCTGCTGAGCCCAGCACAATAGGCTGAATGGCTGTGTCTGAAGGCATCACTGCAATGCCTAATTGCGCAGCGGATTGCGTAAAATAGGCAATGTTATCTTTTAATGCCGCTCTTTGTGACACTGCACCACGTAACTGAGCAAACTGGCTGACGGCAATGTCGGTCAGCATGGGCGACATGGCGGTGGAGTAAATGTATTCGCGGCTAAACTGGAGCAGATACTGCTGAACCCGTTCACTGCATAACACTGCAGCCCCCTGACAGGCCATGGCTTTGCCAAAGGTGATCACCAAAAGTTCTGGTTTTACGCCACGTTCAATACTGCCCAGCCCGTTGTCGCCTACCACGCCCAGTGCGTGAGCGTCATCGACCATCAGCCAGGCGTTATGGGTTTTTGCAAGCTGAGCAATATCAGCTAAAGGCGCACAGTCGCCGTCCATAGAGAACACGCCTTCCGTCACAATCAGTTTATGTTTTGCTTTAGATTTTTCTAGCCGGGCACGCAAATGGCCCACATCGTTGTGGTTGAATCGGGTCAGCTTGGCCTGACTATGCAGCGCACCATCGAGCAAGCTGGCGTGGTTGAGTTTATCCTGAAATAGCTCTGACTCGCGCCCAACCGCCGGGTCGTTAAATAGCGCCTGAAGCACACTGGTATTGGCAGCAAAACCACTAGCAAATAGCAATGCTTTGTCATAACCAAAGGCTTCACACAGCTGCGATTCAAACGCCGCATGCACAGACTGAAACCCGGTCACCAGTGCCGAACTGCGACTACCGGGTTGGCCTGTCAGGTTCAGTGGCTGGTCCGCCAGGGCCAGATAATCGTTACTGGCAAAGTTGAGGTAACGTTTACCATCCACTTCAATTTCACGGGCAGAGACCTTATCAATGCACTGACGATGGCGCAGCAAAGAGGCAGCGGCTCTGCTATTCAAAGCCGCATCGATGAACTCAAAGGCCATTTAGTTGGCTTCGTAAAACAGTTCAGAAGTGGCTTTGTCTGCAATGGCAGAATTCAGAGACGCTTCATAGGCTTCGTCTGAGTAATCCTGACGCTTCTCCGGTTGCATACCGAGTTTTCTTAGCAAATTCATGTCTGCATCGGCTTCCGGGTTTTCTGTGGTTAACAGCTTGTCACCGTAGAAAATCGAGTTTGCGCCAGCAAAGAAACACATCGACTGCATTTGCTCGTTCATGGCAGTACGGCCCGCTGATAAACGTACATAGCTATACGGCATCATAATACGTGCAACGGCAATGGTGCGAATAAACTCAAAATGGTCCAGATCTTCTACGTCTTCAAGTGGTGTGCCCGCTACTTTAACCAGCATGTTAATTGGCACACTCTCAGGTTGTTTTGGCAAGTTAGCCAGCTGCATCAGCAGACCATAACGGTCAGAAGCTTGCTCACCCATACCAACAATACCACCGGAACAGACTTTCATACCCGCATCACGCACATGATCAAGTGTATCCAGACGATCCTGATAAGTCCGCGTGGTGATGATCTGCTCATAGTACTCAGGCGATGTATCCAGGTTGTGGTTGTAATAATCTAAGCCCGCTTCTCTGAGTGCATGGGCTTTGTCATTATCGAGCTTGCCCAGCGTCATACAGGTCTCCAGGCCCAGCTCTCTGACTTCGCGCACCATTTTCTCGATATAAGGCATGTCACGATCTTTCGGATCAGACCAGGCAGCCCCCATACAAAAACGCGTTGCGCCCTTTTCTTTGGCCACTTTGGCCTGAGCTACCACTTTTTCTACTTCCATCAGACGTTCACGCTCCAGGTCGGTTTTATAATGACCCGACTGAGGGCAGTATTTACAGTCTTCCGGGCACGCACCAGTTTTTATAGATAAGAGTGTAGAGATCTGTACTTCATTGGGATTAAAGTTTTTTCTGTGAATGCTCGCAGCATGAAACAACAGATCATTGAATGGCATTTCAAATAGTGCTTTAACTTCTTTATGCGTCCAATCGTGACGTACTGTGCCCAATTCCATAATTATTCTCTTCTTTTGACTGACATTTTTTAGTCAGTTGTTATGACGGTGATTGGCTTAGTCTACTTCTTGCTTTACCATTGTCAACACGGACCACTTAAGCAAGGTTTACAAGTGAGTAATAATAACACAGTTGATTTAGCCTTTGATAAAGCGCATATCTGGCACCCCTATACCTCCATGCTGGATCCCCTGCCCGTTTACCCGGCCAGCCATACCCAGGGCAACCGTATCCACCTGGAAACAGGCGAAGAATTAATTGATGGTATGGCATCCTGGTGGAGCGCCATTCATGGCTATAACCACCCCGACATTGTCACTGCAATTACTGAGCAAGCAGGCAAGATGAGCCATGTGATGTTTGGCGGACTGACCCATGCCCCGGCGGTTGAGTTGTGTAAAAAGCTGGTTGCCATGACCCCGGCTCCCCTCAATAAAGTGTTTTTGGCAGACAGCGGTTCGGTTAGCGTTGAAGTGGCGATTAAAATGGCGCTGCAGTACTGGCTGAGCCAGGGCCATACACGCAAAACTAAACTGATGACAGCGCAAAAAGGCTATCATGGCGACACCTTTGCCGCCATGAGCGTGTGCGATCCGGTGAATTCTATGCACAGCATGTATCAGGGCTTTCTGCCGGAGCATATTTTTGTGCCAGCACCCTCCGGGCGTTTTCATGAACAGGCATGTGAAGAAGAGCTTGCGCAACTTGAAGCGTCATTTGCAGCCCATCATCAGGAAGTTGCCGCGTTCATCATTGAGCCCATAGTGCAAAACGCCGGCGGGATGAACTTCTATCACCCGGATTACCTGAAAAAGCTCCGCGCACTGTGCGACCAATATGATGTTTTGCTGATCCTCGATGAGATAGCGACCGGCTTTGGCCGTACCGGAAAATTATTTGCCTGCGAGCACGCCGACATTAGCCCGGATATCCTATGTCTGGGTAAAGCCCTGACCGGCGGCACCATGACACTGTCGGCAACGCTCACCACAGATGAGATAGCCATTGGGATCAGTCAGGGCGAAGCCAAAGTACTGATGCACGGCCCTACTTTTATGGGTAATCCGCTGGCCTGCGCTGCTGCAAATGCAAGCCTGACCCTGTTGCAAACTAATGCCTGGCAACAACAAGTCCAACGCCTGGCAAACAGTTTAACGTTGCTCGAGCGCTGTAGATCACTGGACGCAGTGCAGGATGTCAGAGTGCTGGGTGCAATCGGGGTGGTTGAAGTAAACCGCACCATAGACGTGGCAAAGATACAGCGCTTTTTTATTGAAAAAGGCTTGTGGATCCGCCCGTTTGGCAGGCTGATTTATCTGATGCCTCCGTATATCACACCGGATGACGATATCGCGCAGCTGGCTGATGGAATTTATGACGCCATCGCACAGAACGCGTACTAGCTTTCCTCAGCACAGCTAAAAAGTGCGATAATAAAAGCAAAATTGGCACTTTTTTTGCCAATTTTGCAATTATTTAAGATATTTCATCGTTTGTACCTGAAATCATTTCACGGCTTTGTTAGACTAGGCGACTTTGATTGTAAATTTCGAAATAGAGTTGAGAATCGAGTAACTATGCAACAAACCGTCAAATTGCAGCCAGCTGAAGCTTATCAGCCACCGCGCTTTACTGTTTATCAACACCGTCAGATTGACAAAATTGAGCAACTTGAAAAACTGCCTGAGCACCTGCGCTTCCAGATGAAGGTGGTTGCAAACGTTTTCCCTTTCCGCGTGAACAACTATGTTATTGATGAACTGATTGACTGGGACAAGGTACCTAACGACCCCGTTTTTCAGCTTACTTTCCCTCAGCGTGGCATGCTGGACGACGAGTCTTACGAAGAAATGGCCGCGCTGCTTAAGCGTGAACACACGCCAGAAGAACTTTTTGAGCTATCAACCAAGTTAAGACAAAAGCTTAATCCGCATCCAGCCGGTCAGATGGACAAAAACGTCCCCACCTTTGACGGTGAGCGCGTTGAAGGCATTCAGCACAAATACAAAGAAACCGTGCTGTTTTTCCCGGCACAGGGCCAGTACTGCCACTCTTACTGTACTTTCTGTTTCCGCTGGGCACAGTTCGTTGGCAAAGCAACCCGCTTTAACAACAACGACGAAGATCTGCTACACAGCTATCTGGAAGAGCACACAGAAGTGACCGATCTGCTTATGACAGGCGGTGACCCTATGGTTATGCGTACTGTTAAGCTACGTAAATACCTGGAAGCGCTGAAAGAGCCGCGCTTTGATCATATTCGTACGATCCGTATCGGTACTAAGTCTCTGACTTTCTGGCCATTCCGTTATGTGACCGATCCGGACGCACAAGACTTGTTAGCCCTGCTTAAAGAGCTGGTTGACGCTGGTAAGCACGTGTCTATTATGGCGCACGTTAATCACAAGCAAGAGCTACGCACTGACATTGCCAAAGAAGCGATTAAATTGCTGCGCAAGACTGGTGTACAGATCCGTACTCAGGCGCCTTTGCTTAACCACCTCAACACAGACCCTAAAATGTGGTCTGAGATGTGGAAAGAGCAAACACAAATGGGCATGATCCCCTACTACATGTTCATAGAGCGTGATACCGGTGCTAAACGTTACTTTGAATTGCCGCTTTACAAGACCTGGGAAATCTTCCGCGATGCCTATAAAGAGGTATCGGGTGTGAGCCGTACGGTGCGTGGACCTTCCATGAGTGCCGGGCCGGGTAAGGTTGAAGTCTCGGGTGTGACAGAAATCAACGGCGAAAAAGTGTTTGTATTACGCTTTATTCAGGCCCGTAACCCGGACTGGGTGCAAAGGCCTTTCTTTGCAAAATACGATGAAGAAGCGACCTGGCTGGATGGCCTTAAGCCGGCATTTGGTGAGGAAAAATTCTTCTGGCAGGACGAATACGAAGCCATGTAAGGGTTCAAGTTACAAGAAAGCCGACAACATTGTCGGCTTTTTCTTTTCAGATAATAGCTTATTGCAACTACCACTCAAACATATAGGCCATTTTACTAATAGTTCTCAGTGCCACACCATGCGTGTTACGTTTAGCATATAAGTGCTGCATTGACTTATCTTTCACTTCGCCGACTATCACTTCTTTGACCTGATACCCCATCGCCTGTGCTGCACTGGTGTAAGCAACAAACTCCCAGCGTTTGATATTGGTGTTATCAGCTATCACCAGCGGGATCCCCTCAGCCAGCGCATTGATAAAGCGTGCCAGGTTCAGATTATGGTATTCCGGCAGTCTGAACTTTTCAAAATGATATTCGCCCTGCTCATTATGAAAGTAATCATCGGTAGAGCAAATGATGAATTGCGTTTCATCGCCTGCGACCAGCTCGTCTGCCAGTGCGTAAGCGTAATGTGTTTTCCCAGAGCCAGGTAATCCCCGTAATATAAATGCCTGTTTCATCTATTGAACGACTTATATCCAGTTTTTCTTAGTAGTAGGCAGATATAATGCCATAAATTTTGCATTTAAGTAATTCATCAGGCAAATGGCCGCGCTTTTTTAGTGTCAGCCCCTCAACCTGGCCACACTTTTCCACAAAAAAATGTCATATTGCGCAAATATCAGCCAATAGTTTTGCACTGACTGCGGCCAAGTGCAAAAAAGCCCAAAGAAATTACCCTGCACCCGCATTTGATGGTTTTTTTATGCGTCTATCGCAGGTAAGATACGACATAGCTGACTGCGCAAAAAGCGTGGTCATGGCAGTGAGTTAAACAACACACGCAACAGACTAATTATAAATAATCATTTTGGAGTAAAGATGAGCCACACAGCGATAACGGAGCTACTAGCAGGCACCGTTGCGGTAGACAGCCAGGTTACTGTAAAAGGCTGGATCCGTACACGACGCGATTCAAAAGCGGGTATTTCATTCCTAGCCGTCCATGACGGTTCTTGTTTCGATCCTATTCAAGCCGTAGTCCCTAATTCGCTTAATAATTATGAAGAAGTGACTCGTCTTACCGCTGGCTGCTCTGTGGCCGTGACCGGTGTTCTGGTGGCCTCTGAAGGTCAGGGCCAGGCTTTTGAAATTCAGGCTAACAAAGTAGAAGTACTGGGCTGGGTTGAGAATCCGGATACTTATCCGATGGCAGCAAAGCGTCACAGCATCGAATATCTGCGTGAGCATGCACACCTGCGTCCACGCACCAACGTTATTGGCGCGGTTACTCGCGTTCGTAACTGTTTGTCGCAAGCAATCCACCGTTTCTTCCACGAAAGAGGCTACATGTGGATCAGCACCCCTATCATCACAGCAAGTGACTGTGAAGGTGCGGGCGAAATGTTCCGTGTTTCTACACTGGATATGCAAAACCTGCCGCGCACAGACAAGGGCGACATTGATTACAGCGAAGACTTTTTTGGCAAAGAAGCTTTCCTGACCGTATCTGGTCAGCTGAACGGCGAAACGTATGCCAGCGCCATGTCAAAAATCTATACGTTTGGCCCAACATTCCGCGCAGAAAACTCGAATACCTCGCGTCACCTGGCGGAATTCTGGATGGTTGAGCCGGAAGTAGCGTTTGCCGATCTGGACGACATTGCGGCCCTTGCTGAAGACATGCTGAAATATGCCTTTAAAGCGGTATTGGAAGAGCGCCGTGACGACATGGAGTTCTTCGCACAACGCATCGAAAAACAGGCAATCACGCGTCTGGAGTCCTTTATCGACAAAGACTTCGCACAGGTTGATTACACCGATGCCGTCGAGATCCTGAAAAACTGTGGTAAGAAGTTTGAATTCCCGGTTGACTGGGGCGTAGATCTGCAATCCGAGCACGAGCGTTACCTGGCAGAAGAGCACTTTAATGCGCCGGTTGTTATCAAAAACTACCCGCGTGACATCAAAGCTTTCTACATGCGCCAGAACGAAGACGGCAAAACCGTTGCCGCAATGGACGTTGTTGCACCGGGCATCGGTGAGATCATCGGTGGCTCTCAGCGTGAAGAGCGTCTGGATGTGCTTGATAAGCGACTGGAAGAAATGGGTCTGGATAAAGAAGACTACAGCTGGTACCGCGACCTGCGTAAATACGGCACCGTACCGCACTCAGGCTTCGGTCTGGGCTTTGAGCGCCTGGTTGCATATGTAACCGGTATGGGCAACGTCCGTGACGTTATCGCCTTCCCGCGCACCAAAGGTAGTGCAACTTACTAATCTAATTTAGTTTTGAAAAGCCCCGTTTTGGGGCTTTTTTTATGCCTGTTGGACTTATTTATTGCGCTGCAACATAATTCTGGCACGCACCCAATTCGCTGTATCTGTGCGCATGTCCTTCGGTCATAGGCGCAACCCCATGCAAAGGCCCTCCATTAACGTGCCAGTTTTTTCCAGCAAAGCTCACGACGTCCCCTGTGTGATACACACTCGGATAAGCTTGCCAGGACTCGGCACAAGGCTGACATTTAGGTAAGACTTCACCAATGGCATCCAGCAACTTATTCTCACCGCGCGCGTCCTGATGCAGCTCCCAGATAAAAATGCCCGGATAACCATTGTCGGCAACAAACTGTGACTTGGTACGCACCAGCTCCGGTGTCTCCCAAAAATGCAGGTAGTTATCCAGCTCATAAAAGCCCGCGTTGTAATCTACGCCGAGCCCGTCAACAAAGGTTTCTACAATGTCTCGCGCCGTATAAGTCATCACAGGGCCACTCACCCCATCCGGGAAGGACTTATTGTAAAAAGGAATACCTAAGCTGGTTTTGCGCACGTCATACTTAGTGATCATGCTCTGGCTCCATTGGGCAGGATTAACCAAGCCATCGTGGATATAAGACCAGGCAGCATGGTGGTTTTTCGGTGAGCCACCCCAGCCGCCGGTATAGTCATAGGCCATGAAACGTATGTAATCGGCATGCTCATCTAAGTCCGGGTGGAAGTTAATCCCGGACCAGCCACCTGCCTGAACATCAACACTCACCTCCAGGTGCGCAGGTAAAGCTGCTCTCAAATCTTTTACCAGGTCCAGCAGATAACCACTTTCCACTGGGTTTGGCTGGTTGTATGTGCTCCAGTCTTCCCAGTCGACATCAATACCGTCTAACTTGTGTAACTCGGCATAAGCAACCAGGTTTTTTACCAGATTGGTCCGTGCCTGCTCATCCATAGACAGAAAATCGACGCCGGCACCGCCCACTGAGATCATGACGCCTGTGTTGTTAGCATGAGCATGTGCCACAATGTCATCGATATAGCGATCAGCTTCAAGTGTATTCAGCGTGCCATCGGCATTGGGATAGGCAAATGCCACTATAATATGGGTGAGTTTATCGGTAGCCAGGTCCTGAACATCCAGTTGACCACCCGCCGGGTGATCCCAGGTAGAATAAAAGCCTTCAACTCGTGGACAATAGGCATCTTGTGCCCATGCCGACTGCATTGACAGGCCGGATATAGCCACAGCTAAAGTAAGACAGGTTTTCTTAAACATAACGCGCTCCATGTTGTATAAATATTAAACACAACAAATATCACGTTAACAAAAAATTTAAAATTGAAGATTTATAATAGTGTCGCATAGCGCCTGCTATGCTCACTCTTTTCTATACCCCTGAAAATAAAAGATTCGAATCCTTATTTACTTTTTGAATAGAAATTGGCAAAGATATAATCCCGCTCTTTGATGCTTTCGTGACAGCTGGCACAGACTTTTTGGATTGCACTGTCTGAGCCCTTGCCAGCCAGTAGCACTTTCCCTTGATTATCAAACTGCACGTATTCCCAATCTCCATGTGTGGGTGAATAACCAGGCTGGCGCTTAATCATCATAGTAATGGTCAGGGCCTCGTGAGGAGAACCTGACTGCGCGGAAAAGTTTTCCTTCAACACAATCGTGCCTTCAGAGTATGACTTAAAATTAGGCACAGGCTCTTCTTCGTCTTCATCCTCATCATAATCCTGATAGAGTCGCAGGTACTCCAGATAGTTGCTTTCGTATACTCGCGCGTCCTTATTAAGAAATACAACGATAAATTGTTGCCAATGTAACCCAGAGTGTTCAAACCCTGTTACACGTTTCCATTGTGTGCGATACCCTTTCAGCTCTGCCCGATACTGCTCTGGGATTTTAAATGGATATACGCCAAATGGATCTGCTGTAACTTGACTCGAAATAGCGATCAGACTTCCCGCCATCGATAGCAATACCCGTTTCATACACTGCGCCTTATTTTAGAGTCAAAGATAGATTTGCTCTTAGCTTTCCTTTATACAATACCTCTACTGACTTTACCTCTCCGGGTGACAGCGTTACTTCAACGGGATCATACTTAGGGATTTGTAGGACAAATGTGGTGGCAGACCCTGCATCTAATTCGATTGAATAAGATTTTTGTTTTTTCGTAAAAGGCAAAACCTGATAGGCATCTGAATTTACATTGGCAATATAGCTGCGCATTTTAGGGTGAATTTTGCACCCAATGCGGGTCAGCGTATTTTCGGACCAATTAGCCGCTATTTTCGTTGTCTGCCCCTGATTCATCAAACCCACATCAAACTTAACGCCTGAGTTCGGGTCATTAGCAAAAATATTATGCTGAAATTCGTCTGAATTCTTGAACGTAATTTCTCCATTCTGACCAACAATAACCACTTTTTTATCGAAGACCTTATTCGCCTGATCTAGTTCTGCGGCTTTAGGCCCTTGACCTCCTTTTGCATAAAGAATACCTACAAAGGGTGGCTTTTTCACAAAGGATAACTCCCCCGTTAGTGTTGCGGCTTGTACATCGAAAACCATGCAAAGGCCGAACGTGAGTAGCGTGCGTTTAATCATGGTATTACCTCTATTTTGGAATGCTTGGCCGTTGGACAACAACGGGGTCAGTCAGGGCTGCCATAAAGGCAACCAAATCAGCCTTTTCCTGAATTGATAAATTAAGCGGGACAATCAGCGGGCTTACATTTTTAACACCGGCAGCACCCTGGTTATAGTGTTCTACCACCTCTTCAAGTGTGCCAAGTGAACCATCATGCATATAAGGTGCACTCATAATGATGTTTCTCAATCCAGGTGTTTTGAAAGCCCCTTTAAACTGTACACTTTTATCAAACTCGAATCGGCCATCATCCTGATTATCAATGCCAATATTGTGAAAACTGTCATCTGTAAAGTTTGCACCATCATGGCATTTTGTGCACCTCCCTTTGCCAACAAACACGTTTAAGCCGCGTATTGCTGACGGAGACATGGCTGATTTATTGCCCGCAAGATACTGGTCAAATGCAGAGTTATCGCTGACAATTGTTCTTTCAAAAGCCGCGATGGCCTTGCCTACATTTTCGAATGAAATTTCGCCGTATATATGAGTAAATTCATCTCTATAGAATTTGACTTCTTCTAACCGTTTAACCACATCCTTGGGTGTCATCTGCATTTCTAATTCAGAGACTAGCGGCCCCAAAGCTTGTTCTTCCAGTGAGCCAGCTCGGCCATCCCAGAAAAAAGAAACTGACCAGGCCAGATTATAAAGATGCGGTGCATTTCGGCCTAAGATTGCCCCGCCACTACCGATGCCATTGGCAAGCCCGTCACTAAATCCAAGCTCCGGATTATGGCAAGTGGCACATGACTGATTTTGGTGTCTTGAAAGGCGTGTGTCAAAAAACAAGATTTTGCCAAGCTCTAGTTCTCTTTCACTTGGCTCCTCATCATCAGGGTATTCAATATCGTCTATATCCGGCGTACCCAAACTCCCCAAGTCGCTCGTGCTGTTAGCCAATATCTGCATACTCAAAGCATACAGTGCAAATACAGCCAACAGTCGCACTATCTTCATTTTACCCCCTTCAATGACAAAAACCGGATTGTTTTTTGACCTACTGCAAGGATTGACTATATTTTTCGATAATGCAAAAAATAAATTACGTCGACATACAACTTGTTAAATAAATACTGCCTTACCAGCTTAGGCGGTTCTTCCGTGCTAGTTTATTAAGTGAGAACAGATGGATATATCACGTATCGCTCCAAGTATCGCCATACAAATGTTAATCGCTTTTGGTATCATTACTTCTCTTGGTATCTTCAGTAATTTTTTTGTCTACCTAAATACAGGTTCTATTGGGCAAAGCTTCACCCAATACTCATCCGTTTCCTTACCGCTGGTGAAAGCAAACTCAGACTTAAGAATGGCCATACTCGAGACCCAAATATCTTTAAAAGAACAAATCATTACAGGGAACAACCCGCAAGAAAGGCTCAACTCTATTTCAGCCAGACTTGCAGCTTGGGATGACATCAACAGACACTTTACCCAGCTGCAGCAGCTAGCTCAGAAAACAGGCTTTGATAATCACACTTTGAATACCATTGAACAACACTTAGACCAACTGAAGTCCGAACAACAAGTGGTGTCTGACATCAGTAATACAGTCGATAACGAACCTGCCGTGAAAATACTTGTAACCCAGGCTATTCCGTTAGCCGAGTCTATGGTCAGACTTTTGTCAGAACTCATAGATGCGGAACTCGAACAGGACTCGGATGAAGAGCGTATAGAGTTGTTCAAGTTGCTGGTAGATTCAAAGATAAGTTTTGCCACAGCAATTTCTGAACTACGCGCATACTTGTTGACGAGAGAGCAAAAGAACATCGACGGCTTTGATCAAGCCTGGTTTGCTAATAGTGACGCCTTTGTTGCTATCTTGGATGATTACGAGGAACTGTTCAGCGATGAGCAAATGACACTATGGGCGTCCTATAGTGAAGAGCGGGAGAAAATAGCGCCACTAACGATTTTAGCCTTTGAAAAACAAGCAAGTCCGGATGCGAATTTCGCCACCAAACACCTGCGAGAGGTTATTTCACCCTTGACCAAACAAATCTTTAGTCTGCTCAGTGAGTTAAATGTGCATGTTGGCCAAGTTTCTGCTGATGGGATTTCAATGGTGGAAAATTCACTTAGCGATATGTTTATCGTGATTATTGTAGCCTCTCTGATCACGGTGACTATAGCTAGCTCAATCAGCCTGCTTTTCAGCAACAAACTCAAGCAACGTGTTCAACTTTTACTCAATCGGGCAAAGAATATTTCCGTTGGCAATTTTCAAACTGAAGAAAGCTACTTCTCGATAGGTCACAGGGACGAACTGAACCAACTGTCTGAAAGTTTCAATCACATGACCCTGTCTCTTTCCGCAACTATCTCTACGGTAAGAAGACAGTCGCGGCAAGTTGGACATTCAGCACATCAGGTGGCAGCCATTGCCACTGAGATCAGTTCCGTCGCTAAAAGTGAAAATGACAGTTACAGCGAAGTCATGCTGGTTATTGATTGCTTTATGGATTTGCTGCATGAATCCAGTAATGCAATTGACCAAAGTAAGGGCGTTCTCAATCAGGCCAGACTAGAAGCCGATTCAGGTATCGCAGCCGTTAACAGTAATCTGGAGGAAATGAACAGAACCGTTGAAGTTGTCGAAGCCGCCTCCAAAGAAGTCCAGGAGTTGCAAGCGGCAAGTGAACAAATCGAGACCGTAACAGATGCAATATCTACAGTCGCAGATCAGACAGCTTTGATAGCACTGAATGCCGCTATTGAAGCAGCCAGAGCAGGAGAACAAGGCAGAGGCTTCGCTGTGGTTGCAGACGAAGTCAGAAGCCTGGCTAAGCGCACCGCGGCGTCAACCGATGAGATCAGACTGGTTATTACACAGTTAATTTCGAAGGTTTCTGATGTCATCAGTTTAATGAGCAATATCATTGACCAAGTTAATATTAGTAAGGTGCGTTCTGACGAAAGTGGTCAGGCACTCAAAGCCATGACTCAAACCATTGACCGGATAGTATCTGCCAACGAGCAGATCGCCGAGCGTTCAAATCACCAAAGTGAACAGATGGTAGAAATGCAGCTCAAGCTCCAGCACTTATTTGCGTCTCTTCAACAAAACGCAGAAAAAGCCCAGATGGTCTCCATGATTGGAGGCGATTTATATCAGACCTCAGAGCTTGTGAACAATCTGATGGACGGCTTTTTCTTCGATGAAGACAAAGACACGTACATTCAACAACAGCATGAACAAAGGCGCTCTGACCGAGTAGAAGCAAAAATAAAGATGAACATAGATACCGGTGATCAGATCTATTCTACCATCACAAGAGAACTCAGTTGTGTCGGCTGTGGCGTGATTTTAAGTCAGCAATTGAATCAGGAGCTGGATATTAACAGCACAGTTACTCTGACTTTATTCAGGCCCAAGAAAAATTACTCTGAGTACATGGAACAGACCCCACTTGAGCTGGCCGCCAGAGTTATTCGTAGAGAAGATCGTACAGACGAGCATGCCTACTATGGGTTGGAATTTACCATTAGCAACACAGAACAAGAGCGAGTACTGAACCAGTTATATGCATTTTTTGATGAATAGTTTGCAAGCTTGAGGTGACAAGAAATGGTAAGGCCGCTTACGCTAAACGGCCTCTGGTGTTAGATTATAGTACTTCTAACAGCTCAACATCGAAGATCAATGTTGAGAAAGGTGCGATTGATGCACCGGCACCACGCTCACCGTAGGCAAGGTCATGCGGTACATACAGACGCCATTTAGAGCCAGCAGGCATAAGCTGTAGTGCTTCAGTCCAGCCTTTGATAACGCCGTTTACTGGGAATTCAGCAGGCTGACCACGCTCGTAAGAGCTGTCGAATACGTTACCGTTGATCAGAGTACCGTGGTAATGAACACGAACAGTTGAATCAGCTGCTGGCTTGTCGCCTTCACCTGTTTCGATTACTTCGTACTGCAGACCAGACTCAGTTACTGTGATTTCAGCGCGCTTGGCATTTTCTTCCAGGAATGCAGTGCCTTCAGCAGCCAATACTTTAGCTTCTTCTTCACGACGCTGTTGAATTTCTGCATTGATTTTTTCGAATGCAGCCTGGATCTCAGGGATCTCGACACGGAATGCTTCACCGGCGTAGGCATCTTTCATACCTTCAAATACCGAGTTCAGGTTCAAACCTTCAAACGGGTTAGACTTAAGCTGCTCACCCATTTGCAAACCAATACCATAACTTGCCTTTTCAGCATCTGTGTTGAATAAATCTGACATATTAGATCCACTTATTTATCAGTTTAAAAGAAGCGGCAGTGTATCACAGCACACAGATGACTAACAGGGAGGCGGGTAACTTTATAGAAACCGCTGGATTGAGGTAATGTGCAGGCAGCCTGACTGCCTGCCTGCGAATCTTGTGAGTGGCTTGCGCCTATTGCGTTTTGCTGTAACTTTTCTGTTTGAACTCTCTGACGATGAAAGTGGCAAATGGCAAACTGAGCGTCAAACCTATGATTAACTCGTTACTGTACCCCGCCAGGCGCTCAGTAAAATAACAGCCGAAGCCAACGACGCCAAACGTAGCAATGACCACACTGGCAATCATAGGAAACAGCTTTTCATACTTAGTGATGATGTGTCCGACAAGCAAGTTGAATATGAAAGTGTATAGCAAGGTGATACCGATACTGGGGTACGCCTGCCCGTCAATTGCCAATACTAAAGCAGCCTGCAGACCACTCAAATAAAAGAAACTAAAAATCACCCATAACGAACTATGAATAACAACTTGCTTAGTCATCACTGCCTCCGAACGAAAAAAACCGCCGTATAGGCGGTTTTGGGAATGAGGTGGCGGAGAGATAGGGATTTGAACCCTAGATACGCTATTAACGTATGCCGGTTTTCAAGACCGGTGCTTTCAACCACTCAGCCATCTCTCCGTTGTTGGCGCGCATTTTATGGTGACGAGGAACGAAAGTAAAGCCCTAATTCAGTTTTTTGCAAAACTCTTTGCCTGAATGGGCAAACTTTAAACGATCCTGTGCTCACATAATAACGCAGCGCTAGTAATACTGTTTAGGTCTTCTTGCAACCCAGGCACCGATAATGCTCAACACAATACACATAACAACCACCAACGCCATATCAATGATCCCCTGCTTGGGGTCCATCGCTGGGTACAGTTGTTCTAACAATACTGGGATAACGGACATGACGGCAACGCAACTGAGTACCTTAAACGCCCGGCTGAAATCAAACCGTCGACTGTAATTCATCCAGCTGGTTAACACGAGTAAGAAACACACTGGTGATACGAGTGCCAACCAAGCCTCACTGATATGCGGCAGTATAACGCCCGTTGAAATACACCCTAATACACCCCAGACAATCCAGGTCCACCAATTCTCCCGCTCTTTTAAAAATAGATTGCCCATGACTATTCTTCTTATAATTGTGCTCTGAGACTGCTAAGCTTTAGCCTAACAAACAATCAGGTCACAAAACAACCGTAGAACGAATAATTCCAGGACCAAGTTCCTATTTTAATTACTGAGCACTAAGTTATAGCCGTCGACACTCAGCTCAACAATAATGGCAACCCCTTGAGGGCAAAACAATAGAGGTATGTACAAGCCTACTCGCCAATGTCCTCATTCCACAGATCAGGGCGAGATTTAATAAACTCATCCATCATGGAGATACACTCTGCGTCCTGACGCACTTCCAGATTGACGCCGTGCTCGCGAAGTAATGCCTCGCTGCCCATAAAGTTCTTGTTTTCGCCGATTACCACATTGGGAATGCCGTATAACATAATGGTTCCGGAACACATAGGACAAGGAGACAGCGTGGTATATAAAGTACACTCTTTGTATACTGAAGCACTCAGGCGCCCGGCATTTTCCAGTGCATCCATTTCGCCATGTAAAACCGTACTGCCCTTTTGCACTCTCTGGTTATGACCCCGGCCGATTATTTCTCCTTTGTGGACCAGTACAGATCCAATCGGGATCCCGCCTTCATCGAGCCCTTTTTTCGCTTCGTCAATCGCCGCGGCTAAAAACTTATCCATGGTTGCACTCCTGATATTGATTACTGCATATTGAAGACCCTGTATCCTCAATTGCGTTCAAACTAGCACGCAATTGAGGACAAAATAAGAATAATCTAATTAGGACGAATATGCTTCTAACGCCAGTAAATAAATGGCTCAGCGCTGCGCCTGATATCTGTACTGCTGGTTAAGTTGCTGGGCCTGTATATCGTCGATAAACCCTTGCTTGTTTAAAACGGCAATAATTGAACCGGGCTTTCGAGCGAGCTCCCCTGCTATCCTGTCAATCTCTGTATTGCCTTTATACAGCGCTATAACCTGTTCTATATCTGTGTCTGACCAGGGTAAACCGTAATTTTTCGGCAACCCTTTCTCGAGGTTTTCCTGCTGCTTTTGAGCCTGGGTTTTCTTTACTTTTTTCACTTTTGGCTGCCATTGTAACGACTGGAAAAGCGCCCTGATCACATCAGGGTGGTTATAGGGCGAGTGTTCGGGCAGGATTTCTCCGGTGATGGGGTCAATGCCATTAGCCAGGCCATGCACTATGCTGGCCACTTGTTGTTGGTCCATATCTGCTCCTTGATAGTGATACTGATGCCATAATATAAACTTCCTGTAACAATATTAGTGTAGCAGGCTAATAGATATTGGGTCGTTTTTTCTAAACTTAACTGAGCAACCAACTTAATGTGGGCACGGGTTGATAGCGAATTGCCTATTCAATGTGCGCTTTAAAGGCGATAAAATATGCTCAACGCGTCATGCTACCGCAGAGACATCTACATATAAATTGAACGGGTATAAAGTAAAATTGGTGTAATAGGAGGTGCGATAGTCGCTCTAGCCCATTGAGTTAGCGCAACAAGACCAGCTACCTGAAGTTAGCCGGTCTGAAAAGTGGTATTCGGTTTGGGTTTAAAGACCCTTAATTGACTCGTTGATGGCGCCGAGGGCCTGAACCGGATCGGCCGCCTGGGTGATAGGTCTGCCCACTACAAGGTAATCGCTGCCCGACTTTATTGCCAGCTCAGGCGTCATGATACGTTTCTGATCTCCGGCATCACTTCCGGCAGGACGGATCCCCGGAGTAACCAAACAAAAGTCGTCACCTAATTCTGCTTTAAGGGACTGCGCTTCCTGAGCTGAGCACACGACACCATCCAGCCCGGATTCTTTTGCCAGCTTTGCTAAGTAAAGCACCTGTTCTTGCGGTGTTTTGTCTACGCCCAGCTTGCTGAGCTGCGCCTGATCCATACTGGTCAACACTGTAACCGCAATCAGCAACGGGGCTTTATCGCCGTAAGCTTCTAGTGCCTGCTTAGCTTTGCTCATCATCTCAGTGCCGCCACTGGCGTGCACGTTGACCATCCATACACCCAACTCAGCTGCTGCTGTGACAGCTTTTGCAACTGTGTTTGGAATGTCGTGAAACTTTAAATCTAGGAATACATCAAACCCTTTATCAATCAGTTTAGAGACAAACTGAGGGCCAAAGTAGGTGAACATTTCCTTTCCGACCTTGAGTCGACATTCATTCGGAGAAAGCTGGGATACAAACGCCAGCGCAGCAGCTTCATTGTCGTAATCCAGTGCGATCAGCACCTTTTTCATTTCAGTATTTGACATAGTTGACCTATTTCGCCTTGTAAAATGTCGATATTTTAATACCCGTCCACGCCCTGACTTGGCAAGATTGACTCCCAAGACTTACAGGAGGGACATAACCAATAGAGTTTGTGGCTGGTAAAGCCACAATTTCGACACTGGTAATCTGGCTTAGTTGCAACATAAGCAGATACCAGATTGTCTACTTCATTTAATACGGACTGAAACTTATCCTGCTTAGTGGCCAGTAGCTTGAGCAGAAAACTGAACCCCCGAATAGAAGGCTCGCGTTTCAGGCTGTCAGTAAGGTACTCTACCGCCTGTTGAGCATGCCCAGCTTCAACCAGCCCCTCGCAGTGTTTTATTTTTACCAGTACACCACTGGTTTTTAGCAAGTCATTGACCAGTGCATGAAACTCATGCTCAATACTAAGGCGCTGATAGCACACCTGCAGATCTTGCAGTACAAGCGGAATGGCGCAAGGAAACTGAGACACCAATTTACGCCAATAGTAAATGGCTTTCACGTTATCTTCTTTACCAAGCGCATCATGGCCTAATTCATAGAGGGGTCTGATCGTCGTTTTGGGCAGCTTAAGTGCACGCTCCAGGTAATCGGTGAAATGATCTGTACTTTGATTTTCTGAAGCCTGATACTCCAGTGCGGCTTCACAGTAAAAATTAGCAATGGCGGCGCAGTAGACTTGCTCGGTAAAGAGTTCTGCGTGGCTTTCGTACATGCTCACGCCTTTTTGCCAATCCCGGGTTTGCGAATACAGCTGAATAATAGGCATCAATGCCTCTTCATAGTCAGCCTTAACCAGCTCAACCAGATGTTCCTCGGCGCTGTCTAGTAAACCAGCCATAATGTAATCTTCTGCAAGCGCCAGTTTACAAGATTGAATCACCTGAATGTCCAGACTTGGCTGCTTTAGAAGTAGTTCGTGAATGCGGATGGCCCGGTCGAGCTCACCTCTTTTGCGGAATAAGGTGGCGAGTATGAGGTAGTGCTCAACGGAGTCAGCACTGACCTCTAATAATTTTATCAGGTGCTCAAGGCCCTGATCTTCTTCTCTATCTAAAAGAAACTTTAATCCTTTACTGTACTCCGAGGTAATTTTTCGGTTTTGTTCATGGGCTTGATTCTTGGCGCTGTTTTTTCCCATAACGTAGCCATAAGCAGCTGCGACGGGAAGCAATAGGAAAAGTAGTTCAATCATTTACGGCTGTGCGCTGTGTCGATTGATTAACTCTCTGTTGCTGGCGAATTTGCCTTTTTAACTGCGTTATTTTGCCAATGCCCAACAACAACCCTAATACCAAACCAAATACCACGCATAGGCTCATTAAGCTGGCCAACGGCACTTCTGAACTGGCAATGATATAGTCAACTTTTACCAACGCCGGGTTTTGTGTTCCCAGCACAAAAGCGATTACCACCAGTATCAAAAATAGTCCTTTTCTAACTACCTGGATCAAGCGTTACCTCTATAATCAGCTTTCTAGACTGGCGTTGACGCGATCGCGAAGCTCTTTACCAGGCTTAAAGTGAGGTACGTACTTTCCATCCAACTCAACTGTTTCACCAGTTTTAGGGTTACGGCCCGTACGGGGTGAACGGTAGTGGAGTGAAAAGCTGCCAAAGCCGCGGATTTCGATGCGATCCGAGCTTGAAAGTGACCCTGCCATTTGCTCTAAAATCTCTTTTACCGCATTTTCAACGTCTTTGACTGGAACGTGAATATGTTGCTCAGCAAGTTTTTCGATTAGTTCTGACTTTGTCATAGCGTTTCCTTTAGATAAAAAAGAAGGGCAAAAGTGCCCTTCTATTCAAGACTGAATATTAGTCTTTTTGAGCGTTTTTGAAAGCTGCAGCCATTGCATTTTCAAATGCTGGCTCTTCTTTCTTCAGCTTCTCAAGCGCTTCTTTCTCTTCAGCTTCGAAGATAGCTTTAACAGATAGGCTGATAGTACGGTTCTTACGATCAACACCTACAAATTTAGCTTCAATTTCGTCGCCTGCAGAAACAACGCTAGTTGCGTCTTCGATGCGCTCTTGTGCGATGTCAGCAACACGGATGTAGCCTTCAACGCCTTCGATAAGCTCAACAGTTGCGCCTTTCGCGTCAACGTCTGTCACTTTACCTTTAACAATAGCACCTTTTTTGTTTGCGTCTAGGTAGTTATTGAAAGGATCAGCTTCGATTTGCTTAACGCCTAGTGAGATACGCTCACGCTCTGGGTCAACCTGAAGAACGATTGCAGAGATCTCGTCGCCTTTCTTGTATTCACGTACAGCTTCTTCGCCAGGCGTGTTCCAAGAAATGTCAGACAGGTGTACAAGACCGTCGATACCACCGTCAAGACCGATGAAGATACCGAAATCAGTGATAGACTTGATCTTACCAGTAACTTGGTCGCCTTTGTTCTGTAGACGAGCAAATTCCTGCCAAGGGTTAGCTTTACACTGCTTAAGACCAAGAGAAATACGACGACGCTCTTCGTCGATTTCAAGAACCATAACTTCAACAGTGTCACCTAGTGAAACAACTTTTGAAGGGTGGATGTTCTTGTTAGTCCAGTCCATTTCAGATACGTGTACCAGACCTTCTACGCCTTCTTCGATTTCAACGAAACAACCGTAGTCAGTTAGGTTAGTAACACGACCAGTTAGCTTAGCGCCTTCTGGGTAACGACCAGCGATAGCTGCCCAAGGATCTTCGCCAAGTTGCTTAAGACCTAGAGAAACACGTGTCTTCTCTTTGTCGAACTTAAGTACTTTAACTGCGATCTCGTCACCAACATTTACGATTTCACTTGGGTGCTTAACGCGCTTCCAAGCCATGTCAGTGATGTGAAGTAGGCCGTCAACACCGCCCAGATCTACGAACGCACCGTAGTCTGTTAGGTTCTTAACGATACCTTTAACTTCTTGACCTTCAACAAGGTTAGCCAGCAGCTCTTCACGCTCTTGTGAGTTTTCAGACTCGATAACAGCACGACGAGAAACAACTACGTTGTTACGCTTCTGGTCAAGCTTGATTACTTTGAACTCAAGCTCTTTACCTTCAAGGTGTGTTGTGTCACGTACTGGACGAACGTCAACAAGTGAACCAGGTAGGAATGCACGGATTGAATCAACTTCAACTGTGAAACCACCTTTAACTTTACCGTTGATGATACCAACAACAGTCTCTTGTTCTTCACAAGCTTTCTCAAGGCGGATCCAAGCTTCGTGACGCTTCGCTTTCTCACGAGAAAGGATAGTTTCACCGAAACCATCTTCGATAGCGTCTAGTGCAACATCTACTTCGTCGCCAACAGCAACTTCTAGTTCACCAGCAGCATTTTTGAATTGCTCTGCAGGGATTGCACTTTCAGACTTAAGGCCAGCATCAACAAGAACGATGTTGTTCTCGATAGAGATAACTGTACCTTTAACGATAGAGCCTTGCTCTGCTTCAAAACCCTTTAGGCTTTCTTCAAATAACTGCGCAAAATTTTCTGACATACTAAATACGTCTCATAAATAAACATTCCAATTAGCAACCATGCTGCATGGGGTGGTTAATATAACGTCGGCTTCCTGCCAACGCGTTAAAAAAATTTAGCTTGATGCGGGTAACTTGCCTGCGGCAATCGCCTCTTGAACTAAAGTGATGACTTTCGCAAACACTTGTTCTGCATCTAATTCAGTCGTATCGACCACGACAGCATCGTCCGCAGGCACCAAAGGCGCTACTTTGCGGTTCATATCGCGGTCATCACGAGCTTCAATCTCGCTTAAAAGACCATCTAGTGTAACATCCAGGCCCTTATCCTTCAACTCCAGATAACGACGCTTTGCACGCTCTTGTGCGCTGGCTGTTAAATAAATTTTCAACTCAGCATTTGGGAAAACAACCGTGCCCATATCTCTGCCATCGGCAATCAGACCACTTTCACTTCGAAAGGCTCTTTGACGACGCAGTAATGCTTCGCGAACCCGAGGTAATGCGGCGATTTTTGACGCTGCTGCGCCCACTTCCTCATTGCGGATCGTATGTGTTACGTCCTCACCTTCAAGGATCACTTTTATTTTTTTTGTAGCGCCATCGATTGGAAACTGAACATCCAAATTCGCGGCAAGCGGCACTAAGGCCTCTTCGTTATCGAGTGCAATATGATGATGAATAGCGGCCAAAGACAATACGCGATAAATAGCGCCACTATCCAAAACGTCCCAATCGAGCTTCTCAGCTAACAAACGACAAACCGTTCCTTTACCCGAGCCGCTTGGACCGTCCACGGTGATTACTGGCATGACAGCCTGCATTTAAACCTCCCGAAATGCACACCAAAAATTAACGCCGGTATTATACGCAAGTTTGCTGAATAGATCCTTATTGACATGTAACTTTTTGTTTGATTTTAAATTTACGACAGTGAGTTGGCGGGAATATGGGGCCAGGTAGGCAGTCAGTAATTAAAACTGACTGCCCAAAGCCGGTTAAACTGATGTGTTCAGGACAACAGATATAACCGGACAGGTATTACTGACTTACTGAAGATAAGACCTCAAAATAAGTCGGGAAAGTTTTCGCCGTACAACCAGGGTCATTGATGATCACATCAACCCCACCAACGGCAACCATGGAAAAGCACATCGCAATACGGTGGTCATTGTAGGTGTCTATCTGTGCCAGATTAAACGTATCAGGCGGGGTGATTTCGATGAAATCGTGCCCTTCAGTTACTTCAGCACCGACTTTCCTGAGCTCAGTTGCCATGGCATACAGGCGATCGGTTTCTTTCACGCGCCAGTTATAGATATTACGAATAGCAGTTTTACCTGTGGCAAACAAAGCCACAGTTGCCAGCGTCATGGCCGCGTCCGGTATGGCGTTTGCGTCAATGTCGACCCCTTTCAGCTCGCCTTTGCGGACAACCAGCTTTTCATCATGCCAGTCAATCACTGCGCCCACCTGCTCCATCACCTTGGCAAAACCAATATCGCCCTGTACGCTCTTGCGTCCAACGCCATTAATTTCTATCTCACCACCCGCGATGGCAGCGGCGGCAATAAAGTAAGAAGCAGAGGATGCATCCCCTTCTACCATGATGGCGCCCGGAGACACATAACCTTGCTGACCTTTAACATGAAACACCTGATAATTATCATGGCTGACGGTGACACCAAACTGTGCCATCACGCCCAAAGTAATATCAATATAAGGTTTGGAAACCAGCTCCCCTTTTATTCTTATTGTGGTGTCTTTGACAAACAAAGGGGCAGCCATCAACAATGCCGTCAGAAACTGGCTTGATATGCTGCCATCAATTTCAACTTCACCCCCTTCAATTGCACAACCATTAACCTGTAGCGGCGGGTAGTCTTGGTTTTTCAAATATTGGATGTCCGCACCCAGCGCATGTAAAGCATCCACCAGGTGACCAATGGGCCGTTCTTCCATACGCGGCTCGCCGATCAGCGTAAACTGGCCCTGACTCGCTGCCAATACAGCCGTCAGCGGCCTGAATGCTGTGCCCGCATTGCCCAAGAATAAGGCTTCTGAGGGCGTTTTGAAGCGCCCGCCTTGCCCAAAGACTCGGGCTGAGGTTTTATCTTCATTGAGCTCTACTTCCACCCCCATCTGAGCAAGTGCCTGAAGCATGTGATGAATATCATCACTGTCGAGTAGATTATTCACTTGCGTGACGCCGTCACACAACGCAGCCAGCAGTAACACTCGGTTTGATAAGCTCTTTGAACCTGGCAGCGTGACACTGCCATTAACCTTGTCTATGGCGTTTAACCTCAGTTGTTCCATCAGCTGTTCTCCTGCGCAAATTTTTCCATAAATGCGATCAGTGCTTTGATGCCTTCAATGGGCATCGCGTTGTAAATGCTCGCACGCATACCACCAACGAAGCGGTGGCCTTCCAGTGCTATCAGACCATGTTCCTGCGCCTGTGCCAGGAATTGCTCATTCAAAGACTCATCATGCAACCAAAATGGGACATTCATCAGTGAACGACAATGCTTGGCTACCTTATTAAGGTAGAAAGAAGAACTATCGATGTAATCGTACAGCAGCGCGGCTTTTTCTTTATTGTGTGCTTCCATCGCCTTAACGCCACCAATGGACTCAAGGTATTTGAATACCTCGGCGGCCAGGTACCAGGCAAACGTCGGTGGCGTGTTATACATGCTTTGTTGCTGCGCTTCGATTGCGTAATCCAAAATAGCAGGTCTCGGTAGGCCTTTGCGCTCAAGTAGCGTTTTGCGCACAATCGCTATGCTTAAACCCGATGGACCAATGTTTTTCTGTGCACCTGCGTAAATTAAGTCAAAATCATCCACATTCATTTCGCGAGACAGAATGTTGGACGACATATCCGCGACGATTGGCGCCGTCGGATGTTTTGGCACATCGAATAACTCAATCCCGTCGATGGTTTCATTCGGGCAGTAATGAATGTATGCGGCGTTGTCAGGTAGTGCCCACTGAGAAACAGGTAACACGTCGAACACGCCATCCTGATCACGGCGGATATCGATAGCCTCAACCTGAGTGAACTTTTGACCTTCTTTGGTCGCACCACAAGACCAGATCCCGTTTTCGATATATACCCCAGGTGCATCGTCCTGGTGCAGGTTAAGGGGGACCGCTGCAAAATGGCCGCGACCACCACCGTGCATAAACAGCACCTCGAATTCATCCGAAATATTCATCAGACGACGCAGGCTTGCTTCGCATTCACGCGCCAGTTCTAAAAACGGTGCCGAACGGTGGCTGATCTCCATCACAGAGACCCCCAGGTTTTGCCAGTTAATAAATTCTTGTTGGGCTTTTTTCATAACAGCAGGTGGCAACATCGCCGGGCCCGCACAAAAGTTATAAACGCGCATAGTTTCCTCATTCCAGTTTTTATACTGCCACAGGCAGTGTGCTTACTTATTTTTGTGAACGCACAGGATGTGATGCCTGTACGCCCGAATTATATGTGTCGAAATAATAAAAAAGCGGCCTAAGCCGCTTTTTTGTCTTGAACCAGATTACTCCGGTGCCTGCTCGTCAGTGTCAGGCGTTTCAACAAGCTCTGCTTCCCCTTCCAGGGTGTCGTCGATTTCGATCTCTTCAATACGTTGTAAACCAACTACCTGCTCGTCGTCAACCGTTCTGATCAGAATAACGCCCTGAGTATTACGCCCCACTGTCGATACTTCGTTCACGCGGGTGCGTACCAGCGTGCCTCGGTTCGAAATCAGCATGATCTCGTCGTTGTCCTGAACCTGAACAGCACCCACTACACGGCCGTTACGTTCAGTTACCTTGATTGAAACCACCCCTTGCGTTGCACGGCTCTTAGCCGGGTACTCGTCAAGTGGAGTGCGCTTACCATAACCATTTTCGGTGACGGTCAGAATCGCACCATCGTTCTTAGGCACAATCAGTGAAACCACTTTAACGTCATCCGGCATCTTAATGCCGCGTACACCAGTCGCAGTACGACCCATTGGACGCAATGCCAGCATTTCTTCACCGGTTTCCGCGTCAATCTTCACTTCGCCGGTTTCAGCGTCGCGCAGCTTCTCGTTAAAGCGTACAACTTTACCGTGATCGGTGAACAGCATGATGTCGTTAGTGCCATCTGTGATATCCGCACCAATCAGGCTATCACCGTCATTGAGGTTGATGGCAATAATACCACTTGCACGCTGGCGGCTATATGCAGTTAATGGCGTCTTCTTCACCACACCATTGGCCGTGGCCATCAAGACAAACTTATCGTCTTCATATTGCTTAACCGGCAATATCGTGGTGATTCGCTCATCCGCTTCCAACGGCAGTAAGTTAACAATCGGCTTGCCACGCGCGGCACGTGATGCCAGTGGCAACTGGTACACTTTCAACCAGTAAAGACGACCAGAGGTAGAGAAGCACAAAATTGTATCGTGGGTGTTGGCTACCAGCAGACGCTCAATGAAGTCTTCATCTTTCATCTTAGTAGCGGCTTTACCTTTACCACCACGACGCTGCGCTTCGTAATCAGACAGAGGCTGATATTTCACATAGCCTTCGTGAGACAGGGTCACAACCACATCTTCTTCGTTTATCAGATCTTCCAGGCTAATGTCGTGCGCCGCTGCAGAAATCTCAGTACGACGCTCATCGCCATAGTTTTCTTTAATTTCCGCCAGCTCGTCACGGATCACTTCCATCAGACGATCAGGTGAAGACAAAATCAACAACAGCTCTGCGATTAAATCCAGTAGCTCCTGATATTCAGCCAGGATCTTTTCATGCTCAAGGCCTGTTAGCTTGTGTAAGCGTAAATCAAGAATGGCCTGAGCCTGTTGCTCTGACAGATAGTACTGGCCATCACGGATCCCCAGCTCGGCATCAAGCCAGTCTGGACGTGCCACGTTCTCTTCGCCAGCACGCTCCAGCATAGAACGTACTGAACCCAGCTCCCACGGGCGCGCTGTCAGCGCCGCTTTGGCTTCTGCTGGTGTCGGTGACTTGCGGATAAGCTCAATGATAGGGTCGATGTTCGCCAGCGCAATCGCTAAACCTTCAAGCGTGTGAGCACGATCACGTGCTTTACGCAAGTCATAAACGGTACGACGCGTTACCACTTCACGGCGGTGAACAATAAAGGCTTCAAGCATTTCTTTAAGGTTGAAACACTTAGGCTGGTTGTTATCCAGCGCAACCATGTTGATACCAAACACAGTTTGTAGCTGAGTTTGAGCATACAGGTTGTTCAGAACAACTTCGCCCACTTCACCACGTTTGATCTCAATAACGATACGCATACCGTCTTTGTCAGATTCGTCACGCAGTGCGCTGATCCCTTCTACCTTTTTGTCTTTAACCAGCTCGGCGATTTTCTCAATCAAACGCGCTTTGTTAACCTGATATGGGATCTCATTGACAATGATGGTCTCTTTGCCGGTTCTCTCATCTGTTTCGATTTCAGCACGGGCACGGATATAGACTTTACCACGGCCGGTTTTATAAGCCTGCTCGATTCCTTTTTTGCCATTGATGATGGCTGCAGTCGGGAAATCCGGACCCGGAATATAATCAATCAGCTCATCGATGGTGATATCCGGGTTTTGGATCACAGCCAGACAGCCGTTGATTACTTCAGTCAGGTTGTGAGGCGGAATGTTTGTTGCCATACCAACCGCGATACCAGACGAACCATTCACCAACAGGTTAGGTACTTTTGTTGGTAACACATCAGGAATTTGTTCTGTGCCATCGTAGTTTGGCACGTAATCAACGGTTTCTTTTTCCAGGTCTGCCAACAGCTCGTGAGACATTTTCGCCATACGCACTTCGGTATAACGCATTGCCGCCGCCGAGTCACCATCGACTGAACCGAAGTTACCCTGGCCATCTACCAGCATGTAACGCAGTGAAAACGGTTGTGCCATACGAACAATGGTATCGTAAACCGCACTGTCACCATGCGGGTGGTATTTACCGATCACGTCGCCCACAACACGGGCCGATTTTTTATAAGGTTTGTTCCAGTCGTTACGCAACTCGTTCATTGCGAATAACACGCGACGGTGTACAGGCTTCAGGCCATCGCGGACATCCGGTAACGCACGTCCAACGATAACGCTCATCGCGTAATCAAGGTAGGAATTTTTCAATTCGTCTTCGATATTGACCGGGAGGATTTCATTGGCAAGATCAGTCATTTAATACCACTTTCCTTCAGAGTCTTTCCCTTTTGTGTCACACTATGGACATCAAAAGGCTCAATTATTATTAGTTCGACTGGGGATACTATCATAGTTTCTGGGTTAATGCAGTGGCTAAATGACTCGGAAATTTCATCCAATACCGATAGAATGCCCTCAGTTCAACGAGGAAGTTTTTTATGACCGAACATCAAAATGTAGATTTAAGTGAAATTGCCAAGTTTGAAGAGATAGCTGAGCGCTGGTGGGACCGCGACGGTGAATTTAAACCTTTGCATGACATCAATCCGCTACGCTTAGACTTTATCAATGACCGTTGTGGTGGCTTATTTGAAAAAAAAGTACTGGATGTGGGCTGTGGCGGCGGCATTCTGACAGAAAGCATGGCCAAAATGGGTGCCAAAGCACATGGTATCGACCTCGGCCAGGAGCCACTCAATGTAGCCAAATTGCACGCACTTGAAGCCGGAGTCTCAATTGACTATCGCAAAGTATCAGCCGAAGAGTTCGCAGCGCACCATAGTGAACAATTTGATGTCGTCACCTGCATGGAAATGCTTGAGCACGTACCCGACCCGGCCTCTATTGTGGCCGCAGTAGCAAAAGCAGCTAAACCCGGCGCCGATGTGTTCTTCTCCACACTGAATAAGACCCACAAAGCTTTTTTGCTGGCCGTTGTTGCCGCTGAGCGTGTACTGAAGATGGTGCCGCCGGGTACCCATGACCACAATAAATTCATTCGCCCTTCTACTTTAATTGGCTGGGCCGAAGCCGAAGGGCTGAAGATACGCCGCGCTGCCGGGATCAACTACAACCCTTTCGGCAAAACCTTTACGCTGAGCAATGACGTCAGTGTGAATTACCTCCTCCACTTCGAGAAACTCGCATGACACAGGCCGTAATTTTTGATCTCGACGGTACCTTGCTCGATACCCGTGCTGACCTGGGCGCCGCACTTAACGATGTACTGCAAAGACATGGCATGCCACAAGTAGAGCCTGCTGTTTATAGTCCTGCTATCTCAAATGGTGTGAAAGCGCTATTGGAAGTTGGCTTTGGTGATAAGCTGACCGAATTCGACTTCGAAACGCTTAAACAGCAAGTACTCGACTACTATGCGCAAAATCTGGCGGTGCACTCTCGCTGTTTTTCAGGCGTTGAATCACTCTTAGAGACACTTGCACATAAAGGGATAAAAACGGGCATTATGACCAACAAGCCGACTTTTCTGACTCTGCCTTTGCTGGCACAGATAGAGGCACTGAGTGACATTGAGGTCGTTGTCTGCGGCGATACCTTAAGTGTTGCCAAACCACACCCAGAACCTTTGCTACTCGTCGCCGAGAAATTGGGCGTGGATCCCGAGCACTGTATTTATGTGGGGGACGCTGCACGCGATATTACCGCGGCGAAAGCGGCGGGTATGCGCTCAGCGGCAGCCTTATGGGGATTCATTCCATCCCTTAAAGAGGCACAAAGCTGGTCTGCGGATCTGGATCTTACTAACCCAGAATCGCTATTTTCTCATATTTAGTGCCTATGATAATAAAACACCACTATATGTTGTGCTTTATACTATATTGAGAACAAACTTGCGCAGAAAAAAAACAGTCGCGCAGTTTGCGAAAATTTCTTAAAAAAAGCGAAAAATCGGCTGACGCGAGTTGATTTTTTTTTGCTTACTGCGATGTTGGATAGCAGAAGGTTAGTGTTTGCTAACATAAAAATATTATCCCTATGTTATCCACAATCCATGGAAAGTTGTTCTATTGCAAAATGGTGATAACCCCACTATCTTGTGATCCTCTTTCTAGCGGACACCATATATAGTGGTGAAATGCTAAGCAATTATGAATATGCGATGACAATTACCGCATTCCGGGGGAATACAGGCGTAGCTATGAACCAACAATTATCTGTCAGTAAACGTAACGGCCGTAAAGAGCCGCTTGATTTAGATAAAATTCATCGAGTGATAAACTGGGCTGCCGAAGGCCTGAATAATGTGTCGGTTTCTCAGGTAGAGCTTAAGTCTCACATTCAGTTTTATGATGGTATTCGCACAGAAGACATTCATGAGACTATCATCAAAGCAGCTGCCGATCTGATCTCAAAAGATACACCAGACTACCAATATCTTGCGGCGCGTCTTGCTGTATTCCATTTGCGTAAGAAGGCCTATGGCCAGTTTGAGCCACCTCATCTTTACGACCACGTGACTAAATTGGTTGAAGACAAGCGCTACGATGCCGGTCTGTTGACCGATTATACCCGCGAAGAGTATGAGCAACTAAACGACTTCCTTGATCATGACCGTGATATGTCGTTCAGCTATGCTGCGGTAAAACAGCTGGAAGGTAAATACCTGGTTCAGAACCGCGTTACTGGCGAAATCTACGAAAGTGCACAGTTTTTGTATATTCTGGTTGCGGCCAGCCTGTTCTCTGATTATCCAAAAGAAACGCGCCTTGACTACATCAAGCGTTTTTACGACGCGGTGTCTCAGTTCAAGATCTCGTTACCGACACCTATTATGTCGGGCGTACGTACACCAACGCGTCAGTTTAGCTCATGTGTATTAATCGAAACGGCAGATAGCCTGGATTCGATTAACGCCACCTCGTCTGCCATCGTAAAATACGTCAGTCAGCGTGCCGGGATTGGTGTCAATGCAGGTCGAATTCGTGCGCTGGGTAGCCCTATTCGCAATGGCGAAGCATTCCACACAGGATGTATTCCTTTTTATAAACACTTCCAGACAGCTGTAAAGAGCTGCTCTCAGGGTGGCGTACGTGGCGGAGCAGCAACGCTGTTTTACCCGCTTTGGCACCTGGAAGTTGAAAACCTGCTGGTACTGAAAAATAACCGTGGTGTTGAAGAGAACCGGGTAAGACACCTTGACTACGGTGTACAGTTCAACAAAACCATGTACACGCGTCTGATCAAAGATGATTACATTACCCTATTCAGTCCGTCAGATGTACCGGGCCTGTATGATGCCTTCTTTGAAGATCAGGACAAATTTGAGCGCCTGTACGTACAGTACGAGCAGGACGAGTCAATCCGTAAGAAACGCATTAAAGCACTTGAGCTGTTCTCTATGTTCGCGCAGGAGCGTGCCAGCACAGGTCGTATTTATCTGCAAAACGTAGACCACTGCAACACGCACAGCCCGTTTGATGCCAAAGTTGCGCCTATCCGCCAGTCTAACCTGTGTCTGGAAATTGCGTTGCCGACTAAGCCACTGAGTCATGTTAATGACGAAGAAGGCGAAATTGCACTGTGTACCCTGTCTGCATTTAACCTGGGTGCCATCAGCAGCCTGGATGAACTCGAAGAGTTAGCTGAGCTGGCCGTTCGTGCCCTAGACAACCTGCTAGACTTCCAGGACTACCCTGTCCCTGCGGCAAAAAATGCCACTATGGGACGCCGTACACTGGGTATTGGTGTCATTAACTTTGCCTACTACCTGGCTAAGAATGGCGTGAAATATTCAGATGGCAGTGCCAACGGCCTGACGCACAGAACGTTTGAAGCCATCCAGTATTACCTGATGAAAGCGTCTAACAAGCTGGCTCAGGAACGTGGTGCATGTCCTAAATTTAATGAGACGACTTACGCAAAAGGCATTATGCCAATCGACACCTACAAAAAAGATGTCGATACTATCTGTAGTGAACCACTACACTTGGACTGGGATGCACTGCGTCAGGACATCATGCAATACGGTATGCGTAACTCAACCTTGTCTGCACTGATGCCGTCTGAGACCTCTTCTCAGATCTCAAATGCAACCAATGGTATTGAACCACCGCGTGGTCACATTAGCGTTAAGGCCAGTAAAGATGGTATCCTTAAACAAGTCGTACCTGAGTACGAGCGATTGAAGAATAACTACGAGCTATTATGGGATATCCCGTCAAACGATGGTTATCTGGGTCTGGTAGGTATTATGCAAAAATTTGTTGACCAAACAATTTCTGCCAACACCAACTACGATCCGACTAAGTTTGAAGGCGGTAAAGTACCAATGAAGCTGTTGCTCAAAGATCTGCTTACTGCATATAAACTGGGCGTAAAAACCCTGTATTACCACAACACCCGTGACGGTGCATCGGACGCTCAGGACGAAATGAAGCCTGAGGCTGAAGACGATGATTGTGCAGGCGGCGCTTGTAAAATCTAATCTTGGTTAGCGGGTATTTTACCCGCTCTTTTTTGGTGTCGAGAATTATCTATGTCGTATTCTACGTTTAACAGAACCCACAACAATCAATTACAGGAGCCGATGTTTTTCGGTCAGTCTGTTAATGTGTCCCGTTATGATCAGCAAAAATACCCTATTTTTGAAAAACTGATCGAAAAGCAACTGTCTTTTTTCTGGCGTCCCGAAGAAGTCGATGTCAGCAAAGACAGATTGGATTTCCAGGCACTACCAGAGCACGAAAAGCACATTTTCCTGAGTAACCTGAAGTACCAAACTCTGTTAGACAGTGTTCAGGGCCGTTCTCCAAACGTGGCTTTGTTGCCAATCGTATCGATCCCTGAGCTGGAAACCTGGATTGAGACCTGGGCATTCAGTGAAACCATTCACAGTCGCTCATACACTCACATTATTCGTAATGTGACAAAATCCCCTGAGCTTATTTTCGATGATATCGTCGAGAACGACAAGATCAGTGAGCGTGCAGAGGCCGTGACTAAGCACTATGACGAGTTAATCGAGAAGGTTTCTCTGTACAATCTGTACGGTGAAGGTAAGCACGAAATCAACGGCGAGACAGTGCACATTAACCTGTTTGAGCTGAAAAAAATGCTTTATCTGTGCATTATGTCAGTGAACATTCTGGAAGCCATTCGCTTTTATGTCAGCTTTGCCTGTTCATTTGCGTTCGCTGAGCGTGAGCTGATGGAAGGTAATGCTAAAATCATCAAGCTGATCGCCCGCGATGAAGCACTGCACTTGTCTGGTACTCAGCACATCCTGAACATTATGCAAGACGGCAAAGACGATCCAGAAATGGCCATCGTTGCCGCGCAATGTCAGGAGCAGGCAATTCAGATGTTTGTCGAAGCCGCAGAGCAGGAAAAGGAATGGGCGGAATACCTGTTCAAAGACGGTTCTATGATTGGCCTTAACAAAGACATCCTGTGTCAGTATGTTGAATACATTACCAATGTCCGTATGACCGCGGTGGGTTTGCCGGCGCAATTTGAAAGTAACAGCAACCCTATCCCCTGGATCAATGCCTGGCTGGTGTCTGACAATGTTCAGGTTGCCCCACAAGAAGCCGAGATTAGTTCATATCTGGTTGGTCAGATTGACTCAGAAGTCGATGCCTCAGACTTTGGTGATTTTGACCTGTAATGACGGACAGGCCAGTCAAAAAAATCTTTCTTGACCCAGAAAAGGAGCCGCTGTTACATGCGGCTCACTCCCCTTCACTCCTTGCTACACTAGAAGCGAATCAAGTTGAAGTTGCCTATCAATGCCGCGAGGGGTTTTGTGGTGCCTGCCGTGCCAAGCTTTGCCGGGGAAAGATAGCCTACAATCAGGAACCACTCGCGTTTGTGCGTGACGGAGAAATTTTACTTTGTTGCAGCAAGCCCGTGACCGATGTGATCATTAAGCTAGTGTAGTTTAATGATCTCACTTTGATAGTAGTCTGCTTTATCACTGACGCTTATCACGCCATTATCAATCACCACATCCCAGTGCAGACTGCGTGACAGTGCACCAGCCAGCTGACTCACAAAGTCCGCCGATAAAGAAAAAATACGGATGTCCTGCATCGCTATCAGGTGGGGGGCAAGGTCTTTGTACCAA
The DNA here is from genome assembly GCF_000967655.1 of Pseudoalteromonas rubra. Lineage (GTDB taxonomy): Bacteria > Pseudomonadota > Gammaproteobacteria > Enterobacterales > Alteromonadaceae > Pseudoalteromonas > Pseudoalteromonas rubra_A. The sequence goes on along the minus strand of NZ_JXYA01000016.1, from coordinate 60,719 downwards.
GCGTCTGCGTCGGCCACCAGACAGACCACTTTATTGGCATGCTTACGATACTTTTGCAGCTCACTCAGGCTAGGCTCCCCAACATACAGCGCAACGTCGATTTGCCCGAGCGCATTTTCAAGCCAGACATCGGGCTGATTTTTCTCTCTCACCCCCAGCCAGTGCACGTTATCCAGGTACGATAAGCCACAGAAACCGATTAGCTTCAACACAAAGTGCTCCAGCGTTTCGGCTTTTTGCAACGCTGCGGTGAACACTTCCTGATGATGCGCATGATGAAACAAGTCTGCAATGTTCATCCGCACTTTAAAAACAAAGAGATCAGCCATGATATGTGTACCTGAACCTATTACTTTAACTATATGAAGCCGTCAAAATAATGCAAACTTAAAGAGATAGTATAACATCATTGAAACCGCAATAATGCAGTGTTATATTATTGCAAGTATAAACAATCCAGAATGAGTGTTATGTTTAAGCAGTCTTTAATCACATTTGCCATTACCAGCGCAATTTTTTCCTCTCACGCCTCTGCCGCACAACTGAAAGGTAAAGTGCTGGATACCAATAATCAACCTGTTCCTAATGCCACCGTACATTTACACGGTAAGTCGCAGTCCGTTAAAACCGATATTAACGGTCAGTTTAGCATTAATGTCGATCAGGATTCACAGCTGCATGTCAGCAAAGACAACTTTATCAATGAGCGTATTGACGTCTCCCCGGACTCTCCATACGTTACCGTAAAGCTGGCACCCAGCTCGGTTGAAAGCGTTGTTGTGTATGCCTCTGCGCTGCACAAGAGTAACATCGAAATGGCATCACCTGTAGCCGTACTCGGTGGTGATGAGCTGAAAAACAGTGCCAAGCCTACGCTTGGTGAAACGCTAAAACAACTGCCAGGTATTAACGCCAGCTACTTTGGACCTGTTTCCTCTAGCCCGATCATTCGTGGTTTAGACGGTCCGCGCGTTAAGGTCACCCAAAACGGTCTGGACAGCAGTGATGCTTCTCGTGTTGGTCCTGATCATGCGAATACCAATGACTCTCTGGCAGCACAGCAAATTGAAGTACTACGTGGCCCTGCTACTTTGCTTTATGGCTCAGGCGCCATTGGTGGTGTTGTTAATGTGGTTGATAACCGCATCCCCACTGATGTGATCGAGGGAGTTCAGGGCGCAGCTGAATTCAGCCACGACACTAACTCAAACACCAATACAGTGGCCGCGTTATTTGAAGCCGGTAACAACGGTTTCAACTTCCACTTTGATGGCGTAACGCGTAAAGGTGGCGACTATGACACACCGCGCTTTGCTCTGCCGGGCGAAGACCATGAAGATCATGACCACGATGAAGCGCATCATGATGAGCATGAGGAACACGGTCACGATGAGCATGCAGAAGAAGAACATGGTGAAGAGTCACATGGCGAGACTGAATACGCAGAGCGTGTAGCTAATACCTTCATCGACTCTGAGCAATTTAATATTGGTACCAGCTTCGTTGGCGATCACCTGACGGTTGGCTTATCTTACGGTCGCATTGAAACAGACTATGGGATCCCTGCCCACTCTCATGAACATCACGACCATGGCGACGAGCATGACCATGACCACGACGAACATGCTCATGACGACCATGATGAGCATAGTGAAGACGAGCACGATCATGCACATGGCGCAGAAGAAGAATCAGTCTTCGCGCGTGTTAAACAAGACAGATGGCAAGCACTGTTTACCTATGCAATGCACAACAACTGGATTGAATCTATTCAGGTACGCGCAGGTTTCACCGATTATGAACACTCTGAGATTGAACATGGTGCGGTAGGCACGCGCTTCAGCAACGAAACCACTGAGCTGAGAACTAATATCGAGCACAGATTGGGCGAGTGGCACGGTATTATCGGTTATCACTTCTCTGACAGTGACTACGCCGCAGAGGGCGCGGAAGCGTTCACTCCAGCAACCAATACAAAAACGCACGCCCTTTACGTGCTTGAAGAGCGTCGTTTTGGTGATGTAACGTTAGAGCTGGGTGCACGTGTTGAAGACTTCGCATTGTCTAGCAACTTTACGTCAGGCCACGATGAGCACCACGAACACGATCATGATGACCACGGTCACGACGAGCATGACCACGAGCATGAAAGTCATGACGATGAGCACATGGCCGAGGTAATCGACTATACGCTGGATACCACGAACTTCAGCGCCTCAATTGGTGCGGTATATGATTATACTGAAGGCCACAATGTTGCCATTAACCTGTCTCGCTCTGAGCGTGCGCCTCTGACTGCCGAGCTGCTATCAAACGGCCTGCATATTGCCACTTCTACATACGAGCTGGGTCTTGGTTACCACATTGAAGGCGATGAAGTACACTTTGAGCCAGAAAACATCGAACAGGAAAGATCGACGAACCTGGATATCAGCTTTAGACGCTTTATTGGCGACTTTGGTTACACAGTAAACTTTTTCTACAATGATGTTTCAAACTACTATTACCAGCGTAACACGGGTTATATGTACACAGGCGAGCACGGTGTAGAGCTGGCTGATCATCATCACGATGGTGCTTTACCTGTTTATCAGTTCGAAAGTGCAGATGCTGAACTATATGGCTTTGAATTTGATGCCCACTATCAGATTGACGCCCGTAATCGCATCAAGGTGTTTGGTGATCACCTGAGAGCTGAGCTTGATTCTGGCGAATACTTGCCACGTATTCCGGCTAACAAGCTGGGTACAAGCTACCGTTTTGAACTGGAAGATTTCGCCACTGAGCTGAGCGCCATACATTATATGACGCAGGACAAGTTAGCACAGTCTGAAACTAAGACCGACAGCTATACTTTACTCAATGCCAGCTTTAGTTATGACTTCAGCGTGTCCGGCGTTGACCTGGTTGGTTATGTGAATGTCGACAACATCACAGATGAACTTGGCTTTGTACACAGCTCGTTTATCAAAGAGCAGGCGCCACTGCCGGGTCGTAACTTCAAACTGGGTGTTCGTGGTTACTTCTAAGTTTGTAGGCTCTGTTTATCTTACACGCTAATAGCAAAAGACAAACAGTTCCTATCTGAGCCCAATGCCGCCATCTGGCGGCATTTTCTTTTCTACCTCAAACACACCTTCGTATTATAACTTCGTGAAGAAGTCTTCAGGCTGATGCCTGACAGGTTTAGTGCACTGCACCGTTGGTGTGCCCAGATACAGATAACCAACGATTTCATCCTGCTCATTTAGCCCAAGCTGGCGTTTAACTGAGCGGCTTTGTGCGAAGTAGCCTGTTCTCCAAACACCCGAAAGGCCCTGCGCAAAGGCTGCCTGCTGCATCGCAAAAACGCTACAAGCCGCACTTTCTATTTGCTCAATTCTGGGCACTTTAGGGTGCTCCATGTAGGGCGAAACGGCAATGATCAACATAGGCGCACGCTCTGGCAATGATTTGGCACGGTCGATGATACGCTGCTCTTGTTGCTCCTCAACGGCAGCCTGATGGAAGATCTCGCCCAGCCTCTCTCTGCCCTGCTCCTCTACCACAAAAAAGCGCCATGGCTTAAGCCCACCATGATCCGGCACCTTAAGGGCGGCTTTTTGTATTACTTCCAGCTGTCTGGCATCGGGTCCCGGGAAAGACAAGTTGCTGTCGGATTGTCGCGTCAATAATAGTTCTATGGCATCCATTTGTAATTCCTAAAAATTCTGTTCGCTCACTATTCTAACGCGACACAGTCCTAAAAGTTTAGTACCTGTCTCTAAAAATCGCTTAGGGCAGATAACGCGGATCGGGTTCAAGTTGTTTTCGAACCCAGTGATCTACACTAAAAAAGCGCCCGCCACCGGTAAAAAACAGGCTTATCAGCATCGCGAAGTAAATGGCGGCGAACTCAATGCCATTGTTCAGGATCACGGGGTTACCGTATTCATAAAGGTACTCCGGCAGGCCATTGGCTTCTACTATTTCTTTGATACGGGACAGCCGCTCTGCCACCTCTGTACTGGCTTGCAGACTCTGCTCGGCAGCATCACTGCCCAGCCAGGCAAATACCTGCGCCGCGCTGGTATCCGGATTGCTTGGTGCGACCGAAAACCAGCCGTTATGCCAGTGCACCTGAGTGGCTGCGACAAACATAGTCACAGCAAGTGGCACAGACACCAGGCGCGTAGCCAGGCCAATTAACAACAACCAGCCCCCTAAGAACTCGGTCCAGCCGGCCAGGAACGCCAGCAGATCTGGAGCCGGTAAGCCCAGTCCCCACTGTGCGTTACCAAACCAGGCAACCACGTTTTCATCGGCCAGCAGACGCTGCCACCAATCGAGTTCGCTGTTGGCCAGGTTTAGTTTGCTGTATCCGGCGATGATCATCACAGGTGCCAGGATCAGCCTCAACATCAAAGGGGCCAGCCCATCAAGCAAGGAGAATTTGTCCAGTATGGAGCGATAAAGGGAATAGAGTGATTTAAGCATAAATAAAGTCTGTTATAACGATTGTTATAGAGTGTAGACCTTAAATCACCGTTTTTTATTGCAAAGGTTGTTGATTAAGCTGATACAAGACACGAGTATTGTACCGATATGAAATACCCGTGTCTTGTTTGAAGTGGATTAACTAGATTTTTCTGGCAACCTGTAGCGCTTCATAAATAGCACGCTTAGCGTCAATGGCTGCCGCTAGTTTAGCGCCGCCGATGACGTGTTGATTGGCAGGCATAGCGCCTTTACTGAACAAGGCATCGTTAGAGGTTTGTCCAATGCAGGCAACCACTGTGTCGACATCCAGAACACGTTCTTTCTCCCCTTGCTTAATCAGCAAGCCTTTGTTGTCGAATGAAATATACTCACACTCAGCTATCTGCTCTACGTTATGATGCTTTGCAACTGCACGGTGGATCCAGCCTGTTGTCTTACCCAGGTTGCTGCCAAAGCGCCCTTCACTGCGTTTAAGCATGTAAAGTTTTTTCCCCGTTGCGGTGTCTGATGGCTGGCATTCAATCCCCCACTGCGCCTTAAACTCATCGATACTCTGATCAGCCTGCTCGGCGAGAAAAGCAACCATGTCGAAACCAATACCACCGGCACCCAGAATCGCGATTTTGTCTCCCAGCTCAACTTCTTTGCGGATCACTTCATCGTAAGCAAAAACACGTTTGCCATCGCTGCAAGTAATTCTGGACTGTCTGGGGCTCACACCCGTCGCGAAGACAATATCATCATAAGACTGAGCCATAGACGGCTCATACTCGCAACCAAGCTTCATGGTCACGCCCAGACGTGTTACTTCCTTCAGGAAGTAATTTAGGGTGTATTTAAAGTCTTCTTTACCAGGTATGCGCATTGCCAGGTTGAACTGACCACCAGCATGTTCGTTCTTGTCAATCAGTGTAACTTTGTGCCCTTTCTTTGCCAGATAGCAGCTGGCAGACAGACCAGCAGGCCCGGCGCCCACAACCAGCACCTGCTTAGGACTGTTGGTGCGCGCCAGCGGATAATCCAGCTCGAAACCTGCCTGAGGGTTTACCAGACAAGTTGCTCGCTTGCCTTTAAACACATGGTCCAGACAGCCCTGGTTACACCCGATACAAATATTAATTTGCTCGCTCTGGTTTTGTGCATACTTGTTGAAAAACTCAGGATCGGCGAGTAAAGGACGCGCCATGGAAATAAGGTCAGCCTCACCCTGATTGAGAATATCATTGGCAAGATCAGGCGTGTTGATGCGGTTAACTGCAACAACCGGGATATCTACGACGTCCTTCAGGCGTTTTGATGCCTCACGAAACGCGCCGGCAGGTACCATGCTGGCAATCGTTGGCACACGTGCCTCATGCCAGCCTATGCCAGTATTAAGAATGTCGACGCCGGCTTCTTCCAGTGCTTTGGCCTGCGCTGTGACTTCTTCGGCAGTTGACCCATTGGGGATCAAATCCATTACAGACAAACGAAATACAATGATGAATTTAGCCGAAACTTTTTCCCGCACCGCGCGGACTATCTCGACAGCCAAACGCATTCGATTTTCCAGCGTGCCACCGTATAAGTCCTGACGTTTATTCGTATGCTCAGCCATAAACTCGTTGATCAAATAGCCCTCGGAGCCCATGATTTCAACCCCATCGTACCCTGCTTTTTCTGCCATTCTGGCAGACTTGGCAAAATCTTTGACGGTATTGCGGATCATGCTCAACGACATAGATTTTGGCGTGTATGGGTTGATCGGAGCCTTAATCTCGCTGGGAGCGACATTAAACGGATGATAGGCATAACGCCCGGCATGAAGTAACTGAAGACAGATTTTACCACCGTGTGCGTGAACCGCATCCGTGTAGGCGCGGTGCTTGATGATGTCATAGCGGCTGTTGAATGAGGAGGAAATAGGCGTCAGCTTACCCCGCAAATTCGGGCTATAACCTCCGGTGATGATCAACCCGACACCGCCCTTTGCGCGCTCCTCATAAAAGGCCTTGAGCCGCTTCCTGTTATGCCATCCCTCTTCCAGGCCCGTGTGCATCGAGCCCATGACCAAGCGATTTCGCAAATCTGTATTCTTCAATTGTAATTTTTGTTCTAACATTGCGTGCCCCAATGTAACTGGTCTTACCTGTGAACATTAACGATTTTATATTTTTTCGCAAGCAAAAACCGCGACTAATTTCTGTAAAAGCCCCATCAATGATAGAAAAGTGATTGATTTTTACCCCATCGTCGCCATAAAAATACTTAGTTACGTTTTTGTTCTAACGGCGCAGAGGCAACTAAGTTATGATTAAGAATGAGTACATTCCACTAAGACATTCAGAGGTACGGCTTTGAAATTGATCGGTAAATTTTTTGTTGGTATCTGGCACGCGTTAAACTTTTCTCGTCGCCTGGTGCTGAACATTTTGTTCTTCTTTTTGATTATCGCAGCAGCGATCGGTATTTTTTCAGCGGAAGAGCAGCCCCAGGTCGCACAGGACAGCATATTGCGATTGAACCTGTCAGGCAAATTGGTTGAGCAACTTACCTATGTTGACCCGATTGATGCAGCAATGGGTGATGTGTTTGGCAAGCAAGACTTACCCAAAGAAATGCTGGTTGACGATGTCGTCAATACCATCAATACCGCAGCACGGGATCCCCGCATTAAGGCCCTGTATTTAGATTTACGGCATATGCACTATGCCCACCTGGATAAGCTGCGGGACGTAGCAGGTGCGATTGAATCTTTTAAAGAGGCAGATAAAAAGGTCTTCGCCCACAGCCCTTACTTCAGCCAGTCTCAGTACTACCTGGCAGCCCACGCCGATGAAATCTCAATGCATCCTTATGGCGGCATCAATATCAGTGGTTACGGCTCTTACCCTATGTACTTTAAAGACGCCCTGGAAAAGCTCAAGGTCACTCAGCACATTTTCCGTGTTGGCACCTACAAATCAGCAGTCGAGCCGTTTATCCGCAATGACATGTCCCCTGCCGCTAAAGAAGCAAACCAACTATGGCTAGACGCGCTATGGACGCAGTACAAACAAGATGTCGCGAGTAAGCGCGGTTTTGAGCTAACAAACTTTGACGAAACGCTAACGCAGTATGTGGAAAAAATGGCCTCAGTCACGGGCGATTCCGGGCAGTTTGCTATTAAATATGGCTGGGTCGACACGCTTGCAACCGATCAAGAGTTCAACCAAAAAATGATTGATCTTGTTGGCACTCAGGATGAAGGAAAGCGCTATAAGCAAATCGCCTTTGAAGATTATTATGCCACAATTAACGCGCTCGATTTTGGCCCTAACCCCTTTGTCGAAAAAGTAGCCGTTGTGGTTGCCAAAGGCACCATAGTAGATGGCAAGCGCAAGGCGGGCATGATAGGTGGTGACTCTACCGCGGCCCTGTTACGTAAAGCCCGGCTTGACGACAAGGTTAAGGCCGTAGTGTTACGAATTGATTCCGGTGGTGGCAGTATGTTTGCTTCTGAGGTCATTCGTAACGAAGTGTTGGCCATTAAAGCCGCAGGTAAACCTGTGATTGCGTCTATGGGCTCTGTGGCGGCTTCCGGTGGTTATTGGATTGCTGCATCAGCCAATGAGATTTGGGCATCGCCCAGCACGATTACCGGCTCAATCGGTGTATTTGGTACCATTTTGACATTTGAAAACTCACTCAAAGAACTGGGGGTATATTCAGATGGTGTCGCAACCACTGAGCTGAAGTCCTCCTCTTTGTCTCGCGGTCTGGACCCTAAATTTGCTCATGTATTGCAAATGGGTGTTGAAGATGCCTATCAGAAGTTTATATCTGTGATTGCGGATTCCCGTAATCTGGCACCGTCCGACGTCGATAATGTTGCACAAGGGCGTGTATGGCTTGCCACTCAGGCACATGAATTCGGCCTCATCGATGAGCTAGGTACCAAGCAGCAGGCGATTGAAGCCGCCGCTAAAATGGCAAACCTTGAGCATTACGAAGTCTACACTGTTGAACAAACGCTGTCGGAAAAAGAGCAACTGATCCAAGATATCTTCGGCTCAGCGACCATGCAATCATTGCTGGCAGTTGCTGATGAACCAAAAGAGCCACTGAACTCGGTTGCTCATGCGGGACTCAACCAGCTTTTCCAGCAGGTGCAACAGAGCGCTGCGATGATCACCCAGTTTAACGACCCCAACAACATCTATACGCTGTGTACCACCTGCGTTGTGGGTGAATAATGTCTCACTGATTTGACTGCATTGTGATGCTGCAGTTGATATAATTAGCCCGGACCAGGATCCGGGCTTTTTTTTAGGTAGCAGAATGAAAAGAAAAAAAATCTATATCGCCTACACAGGCGGCACAATTGGTATGAAACAATCCAGCCGGGGGTATGTGCCCGTCGCGGGTTATTTGACAGAAACGGTCAAAAGTAACGCTGAATTTACCCGCGAAGAAATGCCGCTGTTCGACATTCATGAATACTGCCCACTGATTGATTCGTCTGATATGTCGCCACAGCACTGGCAGCTAATAGCCGATGATATAAAAAGCAAATACGAAGAATACGATGGATTTGTTGTACTTCATGGCACGGATACCATGGCCTACACGGCATCGGCACTTTCTTTTATGTTCGAGAACCTGACCAAACCCGTGATCATTACCGGCTCACAAATCCCTTTGTCTCAGCTGCGCTCAGACGGCCAGGTAAATTTGCTTAATGCGATGTATCTTGCTGCAAATTACCCCATTGCTGAGGTCAGCCTGTTTTTCAATAACAAGTTGTTCCGAGGTAACCGGGCCATCAAAGCACACGCCGACGGGTTTGACGCCTTTGCCTCGCCTAACATGGCCCCTTTGGCCCAGGCAGGCATTAATATTCAATTGCTTGAGGGCCAGCTAAGTCCATATGTTGATCAGGCGTTGCGCGTTACACCAATCGCCTCACAGCCTATCGCTGTGCTTCACCTGTACCCGGGGATCAGCAGCGCTATGGTGGCAAATGTGTTACAAAGCGATATCAAAGCGCTTATTCTGCTCAGCTTTGGTGTCGGTAATGCCCCGCAACAGGAGGATATACTAAGCGCGCTTAAGGCTGCCTCAGATAGAGGCGTGGTGATTGTCAACTTAACCCAGTGTATTCAGGGCCAGGTGAATATGGGTGGCTATGCAACCGGAAACGCCTTACTGAACTGCGGCGTGATCAGCGGCTACGATATGACGCTGGAAGCCTGTTTAACTAAGTTACACTACCTATTCAGTCAAGGCCTGGAATTAGAAACTGTGCGCCATCTGATGCAGGATAATCTACGTGGCGAACTAACACGTTAGTCTTTCTCTTTGTCAAAAAAAGCCCGGGCTTATGCACCGGGCTTTTTTGTTGTAACTCAGAGATTATCTGACTTTCGCATCAATGTGCGTAAGGTCAGTCAGGTGGCACGACTCGCCACTGTGTGTTTTGATACCATGTTCGCCAAAATAGTCGCGCTGCGCCTGTACTAAATGGCCATTGCTCGGCGTACTCAGCGTTGCGATGTAGGTTTGTGTTGACGTGAGTACAGGGAATGCCAGTCCGCTTTGGATGGCCTGGCCTGCAATTTTGCGCAATGCGTTCGCCGGGCCTTCCAGGGTATCTAAAAACTCAACGCCCTTGGCAATATCATCCAGGTAATCGGCTCTGATGATACATCCTGCGCGCCATGTCTGAAGCGTTTTATCAAGGTCAACTTTCCATTGATGCGACCTGGATGCCCCTTTTATCAGCGCCAGGCCCTGACGATAGCAAAGCAGGCTGGCAAAATAGAACGCATCTTTCAGCTCATCCAGGTCTAAGTCGACACTGTTGGTAGCACGCTGCGCATAGGTCATCTCTTTCGCAGCAGGCGTGTCTATGGTGTTGGTCAGGTGTCTGGCTTGCACGGCAGCCACCAAAGACGGTACGGCAATACCGAGCTCAAGGGCATTTTGCGCCGTCCACAGACCGGTTCCTTTAGCGCCAACCTTGTTATCAATAAGATCAACCACAGCTTCGCTGCTGTCACTTTCCAGGCTGAGGATATGGCTGGATATCGCCAACAGATAGCTGTTAAGCGGCCCTTCTGACCAGCTTTTGAATACCTCAGCAACCTGTGCAGGTGTGCGCCCTGTGCCAATACGCAACAACTGATACATTTCTGCGATAAGTTGCATTAGCGCATATTCAATCCCGTTATGCACCATCTTAACAAAATGTCCGCTGGCAGACTGGCCAACGCGCGCGAAACAAGACTCGCCATTATGCGTTGCGGCAACTTTTTCAAACCAAGGGATTAAGCGCTCCCAGCCACCTTCTGAGCCACTGGCCATCATAGCAGGCCCATGTCTGGCGCCTTCCGCTCCGCCTGATATACCCATTGTGGCGAATTCGAATTTGTTCTGGTACTTCAGTTTGCGTGCAATTCCGTCTTTGTAGTTACTGTTACCACAATCAACAATGATATCGCCCTTTTCTACGCCGGCTTCGATTAAGTCCTGACACACCTTATCTACCAGCTCACCAGCCGGAACCAAAAGTAACACAGATCTTGGCGTATCTAATCTTTTCACCATGTCAGCAAGATCGGAAACTATGTGAAGGCGCTCGGCAATGCCCAATGACTGCGCACAACTCAACAGCTCTGCGCCCGCATCCGGGTTTTTATCATAGGCAACTAATGTCATGCCCTGTTCTATCAAATTTAGCGCGAGGTTTTTCCCCATCACACCCAAACCAACTAATGCAACTTGCATTAAGTTTCCTCCTCGGTAACAAATTCTATAATCTATCGGTAACGCCCGTCATTATACCCCAGCTGTGTGGGATATAAAGCGCTCAGCTTACCTGGCTGATCCCGCTTATCTGGTTGTAAATCAAACAATTTTAGATAAGTGTGGCATCTCACTGACAAAAAGTCGTGATTGACGACACCTGACACCGGTGTCATAATCAGTTCATATAGATGATATAATTTAATTTGCATGTTAAAAAGGGCTATAAGATATTTCTTTCTTAAAACCCAGCAAGTTATCTGGATCAAGTCACCGAGACAAGTCAACAGGAGAACCTGATGCTTAGACGCACAAAAATCGTAGCAACGTTAGGGCCAGCTACAGATAGAGATAATAACTTAGAAAAAATCATTCGCGCAGGTGCAAACGTTGTCCGTTTGAACTTTTCCCATGGTGTAGCGCAGGATCACAAAGATCGCGCAGAGGCTGTGAGAGAGATCGCTAAAAAATTAAATAAACATGTCGCAATTCTGGCTGATTTACAGGGCCCTAAAATTCGCGTTTCAACTTTCAAAGATGGCAAAGTCGACCTGGCTGTCGGCGCCAAATTTACACTGGATGCCGATCTCGATAAGGGTCAGGGCACCATTGAATCTGTTGGTATTGATTATAAAGAATTACCAAACGACGTTAAGCCAGGCGATTTATTACTACTGAACGACGGTTTGATCCAGCTGACAGTAGATAGCGTTGCAGGTAATAAAGTGCACTGTACTGTGACTGTAGGTGGTATTCTGTCGAACAATAAAGGGATCAACCGACTAGGTGGCGGTCTGACTGCCCCGGCATTTACCGACAAAGACAAAGAAGATTTACTGACAGCAACAGAAATTGGCGTTGATTACATTGCAGTCTCTTTCCCGCGCAGTGGAGAAGATATGCGCTACGTGCGAGGGCTTGCCGAACAAGCGGGCTCAGACGCACAGTTACTGGCTAAAATTGAACGTGCAGAAGCCGTAGAGTCAATCGAAGCGATTGACGACATCGTACTGGCCTCTGATGCGGTTATGGTAGCCCGTGGCGACCTGGGTGTTGAAATTGGCGATGCCGCATTAGTCGGTAAGCAAAAACAAATCATCAGCCGCGCGCGCTCTCTGAACCGAACTGTGATCACTGCGACGCAAATGATGGAATCAATGATAGATAACCCAATGCCAACCCGCGCTGAAGTGATGGACGTAGCCAACGCCGTACTGGATGGCACAGATGCGGTTATGCTATCAGCAGAGACGGCTGCAGGGGATTATCCGGAAGAAACGGTCGCCACCATGGCGCGTGTTTGTCTGGGCGCTGAGTCTCAGCCACAAACCCATATCTCAAAACATCGCCTGGACAGCATGTTTACCGACACATCAGAGACGCTGGCATTGTCGGCTATGTATGCTGCCAACCACCTTACTTCAGTCAAAGCCATCGTGGCACTGACGGAGTCGGGGAGCACAGCTAAGCTGATGTCGAGAATTAGCTCTGGCTTGCCTATCTACTCACTTTCACGACATGCCAGAACATTGGGCCAGACGGCTCTTTATCGGGGCGTTTATCCGGTTTATTTTGACTCAACTGAATGTAGTGCAGAATCCACCGTTCGCGATGCGCTAAATACTCTGGTCGAAACAGGTGCGCTGGAACAAGGCGATACGGTGATCCTGACTCACGGTGACGCAATGGAAACCATTGGTGCTACCAATACAATGAAAATTGTCACCGTTTAATAGCACAAGTCCGGGTGGCGTCGCTGCCCGGAACATCCTTCCTCATTAACGTATCGTCAATGAATTGGCTTAACTTGCCAATGCCGCTTTCACTTTGTCGCGATAACTTCGGCTTACTTTCAGCTCCTGGCCATTTTCAAGCACCAGCAGATACTCACCACTGCTTTGCGTCACCAGCTTGCTGATCTGCTTGGTATTCACTATGGCCGAGCGATGGACACGGACAAACAGTTTAGGGTCCAGTTCCTGCTCTAGTTCTTTCATTGTCTTGCGCAGAATATGCGTTTGCCCATCAGAACAGTGCAAACACATATAGTCTCCGGCAGCGTCGATCCACTGGATTGAGGCAGCTGAAACGCGAATGATTTCGCCCTGCTCTTTTACCGCGATTGATTCAGGATACTTTTTATCTTCAATGGTATCGCCGGTGGCCAGTTTACGCAGAATTTCTTCGCAGTTATTGCCTGTGATACCGGCAACGAAGCTGGCGAGCTTTTTCTTATGAGCATTGTCTTGTTGTGTTTTCAAATAGCTATGCACTTTTTCAACCGCCTGTTTTAGTCTGTTGTCATCTACGGGCTTTAGGATGTAATCTAAAGCATGAATTTCAAAGGCTTTTACTGCATAATGATCAAAAGCAGTGACAAACACGATGGCTGGCAGCGGCTTAACACTTTCACTGAGTGCTCTGGCCACTTCAAAGCCATTCATGGTTGGCATTTGAATATCTAAAAATACCAAATCTATTTGCTGATTGGTGCACAGCTCAAGTGCCTGCTCTCCAGAGCTACACAACTCGATAACGTCTATGTCTTCTATTTGCTTTAAGCGCACCGCCAGGCCTTTTCTGGCTAGGGACTCATCATCTACTATTAGCGTTCTGATTTTGCTCATTACTTTACTTCTCAGCCTTTTCAAAAGGAACTCGTATGTTCACCTTCAATCCAGAAGGTGTATTGTGCGCAAGCACAAATGAATAGTTGTTTTCGTATAGCGTTTTCAGTCTGTCCTGAGTGTTGGCAATCCCAACGCCCTGCACGTCACTTAACTGGCCATTTTCTATCGTTGCACCCGGCCCGTTATCGCCCACTTCTAACAATAGCTCATTGGCAAAAACCTGGGCTCTTATCTCAATTTTGCCACCGCTGGCCATGTGTGCAATAGCATACTTGATTGAGTTTTCGATTAAAGGTTGCAAGATCAAACTGGGCACCAATGCCTGTTGCGCTTCCTCTGTGATATCGAACACCACTTCCAGGCGTTCATCAAAACGGACCTTTTCGATATTCAGATACAGCTTGAGCGCATGTAACTCCTGCTCAAGCGGTACTTTTTTGATTGGATCTGTGTTCAGTGTGTAGCGTAAGAAGTCACTCAACCTGGAGACCATCTGGTTGGCATCTTTGTTTTCTTCAACCAGGATTAAGGTCGAGATCGCATTGAGCGTATTGAAAAGAAAATGGGGGTTAAGTTGATAACGCAGCATCTTTAATTGCGCTTCGTGTGCCATGGTATTGGCTTTCAGGGCCTTTTGCCGCTCACTTTGCAGCAACTGGTAGTACTTAATGCCGAAATACAGCCCACTCCAGCACAAAATGATGTACACAGAGTCCAGACCTTGCTGCAGGTAATAATACCACTCCTCTGGCCGGTAGCCATGGCGGTAGATCTCCCACATATTGAATTTTTGCACAACCGACCATAACGTGCCGGTCAGGTAAGAGGCACTAAAGACCACAAAAATAAGTAATAGAGGCTTGGCATTCCAAACTTTTCGATAAAGGTAACGCAGAGGGACTGTCATCAGACAACCGGCATAGGCGTTGAGCACGATCACGAAAACGTAAATATCGCGCATTTCGAATACTTTTGACCCTATGTAGTTTACTAATGCATAGCCAATCCAGCCTGCAATTTGTAAAACCCAAAAAAATCGCTGTCGATTATCGACCAGAGCTTGCCACTTCAAACGTTTATAACCTCTTAAGACTTAGCCAAATTATATCCTATGGCAAGGCTATTCAACAGCACCAGCGGTCTTACTTTTCTAACGGTTAAACGCAAATGGGCGAGGTCAAAACGCGTTTCTTTGTTAACAAAAAAGGCCCTTGCGGGCCTTTTGAATACCATGATTATTTGGTATATGCACGCGGCATATCAGAATCGGTGGTATAGCGTTCTCTGAGTTTATCGTGACGCGACTCAGTACTCACCTCTTCACCGTTGATCCAGAGCTTATCTAAGGTGGTGCTATACTCAAACGGATCAGCGCTCCACAGTACCAAATCGGCACGCTGGCCTGCGGCGATTTTACCGCCATCTAAACCAAACACGTCCGCGATATTGCTGCTGACGGCCTTTAGTGCGCCGTCATAACTCATGCCATGGGCAACAGCAATACCAGCATCAAAGCGTAATTGATACAGGTTATGCGCACCTTCAAAAGCAAAACCAGACAACAGGACTTTAACGCCTGCGCGTTCTAGTTCACCGGCGTTGGTCAGATCCGCGTGTAATGAGCTGAAACTGGTTGGCAAAT
Organism: Pseudoalteromonas rubra; assembly: GCF_000967655.1. Classification (GTDB taxonomy): domain Bacteria; phylum Pseudomonadota; class Gammaproteobacteria; order Enterobacterales; family Alteromonadaceae; genus Pseudoalteromonas; species Pseudoalteromonas rubra_A. The sequence continues at coordinate 45,203 of NZ_JXYA01000016.1, read as the reverse complement.
TAGAAACGGCACTGATCACAACCGGGACATTGGCTTTGGCAATTTGCTCTTTAACCAGCACGGCATCGTTCACGCCCCACAGGACCAGGTTAAGGCCAAACTGCTCTTTTACCTTTAGAACCTCGAGGATGTCTGATGCGCGCTCAACTTCAACAACCATTGGCATTTCGCCTTTTAAGACTGCCGTCAGAACTTGCTCTTCCTGGCTTGGTTTTTTGGCCGCCTCTTTGGCGTCTTTTTTGGCTTTTTCAGACAGCTTTTGCTGCTGACCTTCCAGCTTTTCAGTCAGGGTTTTATATTTCATTGCCCGCGAGCCACTGCCGCTTGCATCCATATCTACCACTAAAGCAGTGTGCGTTTTCAGAACACTGTTAAATTCACCCGATAAGTCGACAACAAATGCCAGACCTTCAAAAATGCTTTTGCCACCATGAGGCACGACCACATTCTGCGTAATACCACCTTTGCGGCCATAAGGAATAAGCGAAGAGCGTGGATTGAATGCCGGGCTGGCATCAAAGTCAACGTCTGCCTTATCATCACCAGCATCTCTGGAACCAGCGACAGCGCTCACTTCAACCAGTCCCAGCTGGTTCATTGAGCCAATAAAGCCTGGTGTCAACACTCTGCCCTGTGCATCAATCGTAATATCTGCGCTCACGTTCGCTGGGTTGATTGCACTGATGGTGCCATCTTCAATAACCACAGTTGCCCCTTCCAGGGTACCCGCGTCAGTCAATGTGTGAACCTTGGCATTGGTGATTGCTGTTACCTGAGCAAAAGCGGCAGAAGAAGCCAACAATGCGCTGGTCAATAAAGAAACCTTAAACTTATTCATCATTTACTCCTTAGCGCTGACCCAGCATAAAATCACTCACCGCCTGATATTTCTCATCAAAGCGGTCATATACCTTGGCTCCGTCTATGTACACGGTTTCAGCTTTGGAATAAACGCTAAATGGATTGCGATCCCAGATAACAATATCCGCTTGCTTGCCTTGTTTTACCGAACCGGTTTTGTCTTCAATACCAAGAGATTTAGCGGCATTGTATGTGATCCACTTAATAGCATCTTGCTCTTTCAGTGAGAAACCAGCCTGGTTTGCGGTATTCATGATTTTAGCTGCTTCATGGTTCAGACGCTGAATCGTGGTGTCTGAATCGGAGTGAACAACAGCACAGGAATTCTTAACTGCATCTACGATTGCCACATTTTCTGGCACCATGTCGTACGCTTCCATTTTGAAGCCCCACCAATCCGGCCACAATGCCGCACAGTTGCCATTTTCAGCAAGTAAATCAGCGACTTTGTACGCTTCAATACCATGGTGGAAGGTACCCGCGTGATAATTAAACTCTTTAGAAAGGTCAATCATCATCGCCATTTCTTCGGCTTTATAGCAGTGGTTGTGGATTAAAATTTCGCCGTCAAGTACACCGCGAAGCGTATCCATACGAATATCACGCTTGGGCGCATCCGGATTCAACCCCGCAGCATAGGCCGCCTCGTATTGCTCCCAGGCCTGCTTGTATTCAGTTGCTTCTGCCCAGGCAGCACGATATCCCGCCATATTACCCATGCGGGTGTATGGCGCGACCCCTTTACCACCATAGACACGTTTCGGGTTTTCACCACAAGCCATTTTCAGACCATAAGGCGCATCCGGAAACTTCATGCCCTGCATAGTTGGCGACGGCACGTTTTTCAGCGTGACGCTACGACCGCCAAACAAATTAGCAGAGCCTGGCAAAATCTGTAATGTAGTGATCCCGCCTTCACGCGCTCGGTTAAAGCCCGGGTCTTGCGGCCATACTGAGTGCTCTACCCAAACCTGCGCCGTATTGGGCTTAGTAATTTCATTACCATCGGCATGAGACTCGACTGACGGACTTGGGTAGGCGCCAAGATGTGAGTGTACGTCAATGATCCCAGGAGTTACCCATTTGCCTTGCGCATCAATGGTGACATCAGCTTGTACAGACAGATCTTTACCAACCTGGCTGATTTTACCTTCTTTTAGCAGTACGTCTGTGTCTTCAAGTAATTCACCTGTACCTGTCAGTACAGTCGCATTAGTGATTAGAGTAGAGCCTTTGCTGTGAGGCTGATAGGTACTTGGATATGGATTTTTTTCAATGGTGACTTTTTCTTTCTGAGGGCCTTTGTCCTGGCACCCTAAAAGAACTGTACTTAATGCAAGTACAATCGCCGTTGGCTTGAATTTTTGCATCATTTTTCTCTTATTGTTCTGCGTGAGTGATCATCCCGCAGACTATTGGCTAACAATTGACGTAAAATTGCAACTGAGTTTCGACAGTTCACAATATAGCTCGGTCATCTGCACATTTCGAGTTTTCTTCAGGCAAGAGCGACGCTTCTGGCTTTTCTGACCAGTGACTCTACCAACCCCATACGTGCTAAACCTAAACACAGCTCGTAGTTGAGCGTTGTTGCTCAGCGACATACAACCAGATGCTGAATCAGTTACCATCAGAGTTTGGCAGGCGGCTGTGGTGCATACCACAACCAGACACACTTACAGAAGCATAGACATACTTTTGACACAGGTATTAATCTGAGCTCAATCAAACGAAAACATCGCTATAATAAAACAAAGAAAAATAGTTAATCGAAAAATAATTGCCCAGGAAAAGCCCAGCTTGAGCTTACGTCAGACACAACTATATCATTAAAATCAGCTTGTTACTTGAGGTTTTTACAGCAGACATAGTTACTTACATTCGGTTATTTCATGGTTACAGCATTTTGCACCGTTCGCATTAATACTTGTTGTGAGCTTTGTATAAATCTGGAGAGAATCATGAAAATTGCCGCGACTTTATTGCTTTCCCCACTACTTCTGGCCACCAGCTTGTCTGCCACTGCCGGAAATGTTGAATTTGTAGCAGCAGATAACAGTGTTGCGACCCAACTGTGTGTCGCAGTGGGGACCAACCACCGCCTCACACTAATTAAAGAGCTACAAGACCATCGCATCAGCAGAGCCATTGTTGCCGACAAACTCGTCTGTAACGATATGACTGTGCCTCAGTTTGCCAAAAAGTTTGCGCTGCATAAAACGGCGCGCTTGCTGAAAATCGACTTTACCACAGACACTTCTATCCGAGATATTGCAATGACTGACAGTAAACAGGCAGTCGTTGTTTCGGGTTCAAGATAAGTGTGCGAAATACATACAGCGCATTGTGACTGACTTCTAACGCCCGTCACGATGCGCCAATTGTAGCGCAACTAGGTTATATCAAAGCCGCGATCAGGCCAAACAAACCACCAAAGACACCACCCCAGACGACCAGCCAACCAAGATGAGTATGGATCATGTCCTGAATGATGCTCTTGACCATCGCCGGCGTTAACTCTTCCAGGCGCTCTTCTACGGCGTGTTCAATGGCCACTTTCACCGCATCAACCGACTGACCACTGCTCAGTAATCCCGATAGTTGTTGCTGAAACTCCGGACCTTCACTGATCTCAAACAGCGCTTCTTTCATCTTATCGGTAAAGCTGTCTTTCATCGGTTCAATCGCTTCTTTTCCGCCTACCATGGCCAACATGGCGCCGAACTGAGAAGCCTCAATCACCTGCACCAGCTTATTGAACGCAGGCGATAAGTCCGTCTGTGTGATCACAGGTTTGAGGTCCAGCTGGATTTCGTTTTTCCTGGCAAAGCTGCGTAGTTTGTCATCGTTAAAGAATTCTTCGAGTATCAACTTGCGAATGGCCGACTTGAACTCTTTGAATTTGATGGTGATCACACCCGAACCATACAGGCCCGGAACTTTTTCGAACAACATATGAATTGCGAGCCAATTGGTCACGGCCCCGGACAAGGCAAATAAGCCCATAGTCAACAACACGTCAAGATCTAACAGCCAGCCCAGCAGTACAACTACAGCGGCCAGGATATTCGTCGCTAAACTTTTACTCATCAGTGCCTCTTGTGATCTGAGTATTTTGTTCGGCCGCATATTGTAGTGAATTTAAATCTCTCTACAAGTATTTGTGTTATAGCAAAAATCGATCATAGTTTAGGATATGTGTGGTACTTAACCATGGCGCTACTATGTGGAATCTTGTAAACCAGTATATCAGTGATGCAATCCATGAACACTTCGAGTACACCCGAAAAACGCAATTGCCCTGCAACGCGCATGCGCGTTTATTTAAAATCGAGAATGATCATCACAGTTATCTGGTTAAAGTCGATCATGTCCAGGCACTCGAGCGCTTTGAATGCGAAGCCCGTAACCACGACACCCTGATCCGCGACAGTGACTTTCTGGTCGCTGACACCATCACAATAGGCTCAAGTATTGAATTTTGCTTTTTAGTACTAGAGTGGCTGGAAACATCAGGAGAGCTTGAAGACTGGTTTAGCTGCGGCACCACCTTGGCCAAGTTACACGCACGCCATGAACAACAAATGTATGGCCTGGAAGAAGACAACTACTTTTTTGATTTGGCACAACCCAACCAGTGGCACAAAAAGTGGGAGGTATTCTTCGCAGAGGAACGCATCGCCTGGCAACTCCAGCTGTTAGCCGAAAAAGGCATTAAGCTGGTCGATATTGACCAATTTGTTGAACACATTAAGCCCATGTTGCCGCATCAGGTGGCCCCCTCTTTACTGCATGGTCACTTCTGGCGCGGCAATATCGCCTTTGCACAGGGCAAGCCCTGTTTGTTTTGCCCTTCTTGCTACTATGGTGACAGAGAGGTCGACCTGGCATCCAGTGAGCTCTTTGCCCCCTTGCCCCACGCGTTTTATGAAGGCTACGACAGCATTTATCCACGCCTTGATGGGTACGAAGCGCGCCGCCGTATCTACCAATTATACCCGCTGCTGTGCCATGCCAATATGTTTGCAGGAGATTACCTGAAACAAGCTGCCAGCCACATTGAAACCCTGTACAAATAAGTGCAACTTTACTGTAATAATCCGCAATGCTGCTATAGTTATTAATGCGAAAAATGGAAAACTCGTTGGAGTAAACTCATGAAGCAGCTGTATGACCAACGTATTAGTTGTCCGCATTGCGGCCACCATATCTTTGTTAGTCTGGACGCCAGCGAGGGCGATCAGGATTATTACGAAGATTGCGCAGCCTGTTGCAATCCAATCCACTTGAATATGCACATTGACTACGCAATTAATAAACTTGAATTGAGGGTAGATTCAGACGACGAGCAAGTGTTTTAACAGGCACTGAGTGTGCCTGTCTTACAACGAGAAATTGCCTCGGTTTTTACGCAGATAGTGCTCTACGGTGTTCACTGTCGTGTAGGTTTGCTGGTCAACCTCAATGTTAAATACCTCTCCAACATGGGCTAAACCAATATTGGTCAGGGCCAGCGTTTCCGGGATGAGATGCAACCAGAAGCCATCTTCTTCAAGTTTGCCTACCGTTAGACTCGCACCGTTGACACTGATAAAGCCTTTGTACAGGATGTACTTTTTCCATTGTTCTGGTATTGCAAGCTTAATTCGGCAATTGTCGGCTTCGCGAATAAAGGCCAAGATCGTAGCCTGGCAATGTATATGCCCGGATACAATGTGCCCGCCCAGCTCTGTGCCAAAGGTAACAGAGCGCTCAAAGTTGACCCGATCACCTTGCTGTAACGCACTCAAATTGGTCAACTTAAGTGTTTCGTCAATCACGTCAAAAGACACCTGACCTACGACATCTGCCCCTCTGACCTCAAAGTCAGTCACGGTCAGACAACAACCATTGATTGCGATGCTGGCACCATGAGTTAGCTTTTCCAAATAGTGGCTGTCGACCGACAGTACCAGTTTCATGATCCCTTCACGTAAAACGGCACTGACCACCGTTGCTTGAGTCTGTACAATTCCGGTAAACATAACGCTCAGATTTTCGAAAATAGTGGCGCGCAGTGTATCGCAAACAGTCATCAGATTAAACAGCCCTTTCATCGGATAAAAGTGGTAAGTTTTTAGGAAGTTATTTAAGATTAACGTTTTAGGAAATCCAGACTCAGTATGAAATTCGCTTTATGGGAAGCTAAGCGCCTGGTACGCCTTGCTACCCCCGTTTTTTTTGCCCAAATCACCTTAGTGCTTATGTCGGTTGTCGACACTATGATGGCAGGACAAGTTAGTGCCGAAGACCTCGCTGCGCTGTCAATTGCAACCGGTACCTGGAACCCGATGATTTTCTCATTGCAGGGGGTTTTACTTGCGATCACCAGTATGGTTGCTTATTGCGACGGCGCCAAACAACGTGACGGTATCAAGACCTATTTCCAGCAAGGTATTTACCTGGCTCTGCTGCTCTCTTCTTTGGGCTTTATCGCCAGTGCATTCACGCCTTTGGTATTTGCACAGATCGGTGCCGCCAGTGCCATCACAGAACTGGCACAGCAATATATTGACTTTGTAAAATGGGGTCTGCCTGCCTTTTTGTTGTTTTCAGTCTATCGTAATGTGACTGAGGGCGTTGGCAATACCAAAGCCGCTTTGTACATTAGTTTGCTCGGCCTGGCAGTCAATGTCTTTGCCAACTATCTCTTTATTTATGGCAAATTTGGCATGCCGGCCTTAGGTAGTGCGGGATGTGGCCTGGCAACGACGCTGGTGTTTTGGGTCATGGCCATCGCCCAGCTCATCTATAGTTTTTACAACAAATATCTGGACGGTCGTTGGTTAATTAAGGGGTTTGCACGCCCTCATGCTGCTACTCAGTTCCAGATAGTTAAACTGGGTCTGCCCATTTGTCTTGCGACTTTCTTTGAAGTGACCTTGTTCGCCTGTATTCCTCTGTTTATTGCAGACTTGGGGGCAATCGCGGTGTCCGGTCACCAGATAGCCGCCAGTGTCACGACTATCCTGTTTATGCTACCGCTGAGCCTGTCCATGGCAATCGCGATTCGTATTGGCACCTTATCCGGTGAAGGGCACTACTCGCGACTGGTGAATTCGGTCTACACCAGCTTTGTGTGTGCTGTCGTGGTCTCAGTTATAGTCGCCACTTTTACTTTTGTGATCCGCAACGAAATTGCCTGGGTATATACTCAAAACGCCGAGGTTGCAGTACTCGCTTCGGGGATAATCGTCCTAGCTTGTATTTATCAATTGCCAGACGCTTTGCAGGTTGCCGCCAATGGCGTATTGCGAGGGTTAAAGTACACCAGCCCTATCACCATAGTCACGTTTGTGTCTTACTGGTTAATTGGCTTCAGTCTTGGCTTTGTGCTGGCAAAAACAGATTTACTGGTGCCGGCCATGGGCGCGAGAGGCTTTTGGGTTGGTATTATCGTCGGCTTAACCTGCGCTGCGATATTGCTGCTGTATTTTGTGAGGAAACGCCTTGATACGTTACGTCCTGATCCTGTTTAGTCTCGTTATGGCCGCCTGCACTCCGGTGGCCAGTGATACCAACCAGGAATATGCGGACAGACTGGCCCATGTGCTGGGCTTGTCACCATTAAAAGTTGAAAAGCCGGATCCCCTGGCGCCATATAAAGCCTCCAGACCTCAAGCGTCTTTTAAACTCTCTGTTTTACAGCTTGCTAATCTTGGGCACTGCGCACTGGCACAGGACGTTGCCATGCATAATAACCAGCTTGGCAAGCTGGCCGTGCCCAGCGAGGTCTTTAAATATCAGCTGCGCTTTATTCAGCTGGCAGATCAATGCGTAGAAGACAGCAGAACCAGCGACCCTGAAGTCAAACAGGTATTAGCGCAAGCCGCGGCACACAAACGCTCGGCTTTGAGTCAGTATTTCGCTTTTATGCTGTCGGCAGAGGCTGAGCTGACTCAATTTACCAGACTGACATTTGACGAAATCGATAAGCGCGGCACCGATAATGAAATTAAAGCCAACGAAGGCCTGGCCACTTTGGCATCCATCGCTAGCACCCTGCAAACACCAGAAAAAATTGACCCGGAGCGCGTCACGCCCGCCCTCGAGAAACTGAATAACAACCACTATGTTCAGACTTTGCTGACCAGTGCTCGCAAGCAAATTGACTGGAACCAAGCGTTAACAGCATGGCTATCGCAAGTCGAGTTACAAACAGCCGTATGTCCTGAGGGGAAAAACAAGCGCAAAGCCGAGATATTGCACAATATATTCAATAAGTTTTCGATATCAATATTGCAACCCTACCAGGCGCAACTCAGTAATCAGCTGCAGGATTTAAGTGACTCTATGGCAAAAATTTCGGCGGCTGTACCCTATCCTCCCTACCCAAATCATGCTGAAGCGCTGATGGATGAACTGAAAACATCGAGCCGACAGCATGCACAGTGGTGGCAGCGCTTTTACAAAGTGTGTAAAGTTGCACCGGTATGAACGAAAAAAGTGCAAACAAACATTAATTTAGCAAATTTACTTGATCCCACAGAACGCTCGCTATATATTAGCGGCCGTTGGCAAGTGACTTAATGCAACAAAACAGTCATATCAGCTCAACATTGTACGACCGTAGCTCAGTTGGTTAGAGCACCACCTTGACATGGTGGGGGTCGGTGGTTCGAATCCACTCGGTCGTACCAACTTATTTAATAAGTTAAAACTCAAATCTCAGTACGACCGTAGCTCAGTTGGTTAGAGCACCACCTTGACATGGTGGGGGTCGGTGGTTCGAATCCACTCGGTCGTACCAACTTATTTAATAAGTCAAAATGCATATCTCAGTACGACCGTAGCTCAGTTGGTTAGAGCACCACCTTGACATGGTGGGGGTCGGTGGTTCGAATCCACTCGGTCGTACCAAATCATTTTATATGTCACAATGCACATCTATTCACTATCGTAGCTCAGTTGGTTAGAGCACCACCGCTCTCTATGACCCGGTCCAATGGTCGGTGGTTCGAATCCACTCGGTCGTACCAACTTATTCCGCAAGTTCAATCTCATGTTTCTGTAAGACCCTAGCTCAGCTGGTCAGAGCACCACCGCTCTCTAATCATTATTAACTTTCGCTCGCTATTTTCAATTCTTCAGCCTATAAACTTGCTCATTTCACCTTGCGTAAAAGTCGCGCTAAAGCACGATTTCACACCACCAAACTTGCTCACTTCACCTTGCGTAAAAGTCGCGTTAATGCACGATTTCACACCACCAAACTTGCTTATTTCACCTTGCGCAAAAGTACGCGCTAAAGCACGATTTCGTATCACCCGTTTGCTCTGACCTGATATTTTGCTATAAATTAGGTAGCTAATCACATTCTAAGGAAGGTCATGCCCGGCAGGTTATGCACCACTTTATTGTTTTTGTTGATAACAGGCTTATTCTTTTATAGCAGCCTGGGGTATGCCAGGCAGCCAGATCAAAAATCGCTGACCATTGCCATTGGCCTTGAAAACTATGATTTCAAACCTCTGTTTGCACAGTTCACCAGAAAAACGGGCATCAAGGTCAAAGTCGTTGAATTCGAAAACAACTCGCTCAAATCCGAACTCCTGTTAAGGGCCAGCAATAACGCCCTGCCCGATGGCATCATTGTGCCAGCTGATTATATGGGGCTGACGGCACTTGATTTATCAGAAGTACCCGATAACTGGCTCTCAACGCATTTGATAGAGCAAGTGCGCCAGAATATCAAAGCCAATGGCACAACACTGGGGGTGCCTATCGTATTTGGCAACCATTTGATGCTCTACTATAACCGCGCACTCGTCAGTGAGCCTGCTCACAGCTGGCAGCAGCTTCGTACGCAACAACAAAAGCAGGGTGTTAACATTAGCTGGAACTATTACGAGATGTACTGGTACAGAGCATTTTTGGGTACTTTCGGCACCTCATTGATTATAGATGGTAACGCTAACTTAGATACACCAGCGATGGTAAACGGCCTGCGCTGGTATAAGTCGCTTAAAGACGAGATCTGGCTGGATGTGGCGTGCGACTACGACTGCACCGTAAATCAATTTTTATCCGATGAAGTTGCCTATACCATTAATGGCTCCTGGATGTTTCAGCGCTTCTCTGAACATTTTGGCGATAAACTGGGTGTCGCGCAGCTACCCAGTTTGCGTGGTGAGCCTATGCGCTCTTACTTTTCGTCTCACGTTATGGCGTTTCCCGACAACGCCTTATCTGGTAGCAAAAGTGCCGAACTCAGAACACTGTCTGAGTTTTTGCAATCGCTGCCAGTGCAAAGCAATTTATGGTCCTCCATCAATGCGCTTCCAGTCGATAAACGTGCGCTAGATATGCTAAAAATACAAGGGATTAGGCAAGTAGAGGCCCTCATTTCTACCCTTGAACACGCTCAGCCCATGCCCAACGAAGCACAAATGGCCTTTGTCTGGGAGGCCATGTTAAAGGGCCTTACACGTCATCTTGCAGGTGTTCTGGACGAACATCAGGCCGCCCATTTTATGCAACACATTGTTGAAAAGTCGATAAGTTATGAGCAAGAAAAAAAGCCTGGTCAGTGAATTACAGCTTAAAGTCGGTGCAATGGTTCTGGCCCTGCTGACCATTGCCCTCGCTCACTTTGCTTACAGTGCCTGGACACAAGCCAATAAAATTGCCGCAGACACGGTTGCACAACGCGCTACCAGTTTGTCGTTAGATATCAAAAACAGGCTCGCCGAGTTTACTTTTCAGGTCGCTCATTACAGTGACCACCGGATCCTGGCAGAACTCCCCCTCAACCTTTTGTATACGCAATATGCGCTCAAAGAAATGCGCGACCTGGTCTACACATCTCCTTTGGTAAAAAGTGTGATGATCAGCGACGGTTCGCCGTATATTGTCGAAGGCTACCCGCTTTATACCCTGCACTGGGCCACGCCCTCCATCATCGGGCATGCAAATGCTGTGATCAATGCCAATGCACGTGAGCTAATGGTGCGCAAGTTGCTGATCAGCAACCAGGAGCTGGGAATTACCGACACAAATGGCGGGACATTATTCATTGCCGTGCCACTGCGCCAAACGCTGCCTTCTCTTATCGACCCTTTTCGCTACACCAGCGTGCTATTTTTCGAGCTGGATATCAGCCAGCTCGCCATTGAGCTGGCTGATTATGAATCTTTGCGCATCTTTTCAGATCAACAACTGTGGTTTGATGAGGGAAACGCATTTGAGGAAGGTCTCAATGCAACCTACCCGATTTACGAACGCGGGGATGAAGGCTTGAGCTTGTCTCTCTCGCTTTCTCACCAGCACAGCGCTTATACGCGAGAGATCTTGTATGCCATTATCAGAAGCGGCCTGCTGGCACTGGGCGTATTAATCATTCTCTTTTGGTATCTGGCCTATGTGAGCCGCAAGGTAACAAGCCCCATGAAGCAGCTTGAAAAATACTGTATGTCGCTGACGTCGGGTAACTATCAACAAAATAATGCCAACCTGGAGTATGAAGAGCTAAAAACCTTACAAAAAACGCTGAATAAACTAGTGAGTACCGTTAATACCCAGGTGACACAACTGAAGCAAGAAAAGGTACGTGCTGAGCAGTCTGAACTGGCTAAAGCGCAGTTTCTTGCGACCATGAGCCATGAGATCCGTACGCCCATGAATGCCATTCTGGGAGTGTTCCAGTTACTTAGACGACATAACCAAGACCAGGAAGACAGCTCGCTGGTTGAGCAAGGCTATACCTCCTCTCAAACCCTGCTTGCTTTGGTGAATGATATACTCGACTTTTCGAAAATGGAGGCTGGTAAGCTCACGCTCGAAGTGCTCGCGGTCGACATCTTACAGTTATGCCAAGAAGTAATTCAGGAATACCAGCACCTGGCCCGCGACAAACAAGTCGAATTAAAATTGGTCACTGACTTAAAGCCACAGTTATCAGTCAGACTTGCCGACCCCTTGCGGCTTAAACAAATACTGCGCAACCTGCTGTCTAATGCCATTAAATTTACTGAGCAGGGCCAGGTTACATTGAGCGTGCAGGGAGACAAAACCCAGCTTGTTATCGCTGTCAGTGATAGCGGGATTGGTATGACTGCTACGCAGGTCGCCAGCTTATTTAAGCATTTTCAGCAGGCTGACAGTTCAACCACGCGTAAATATGGTGGCTCGGGGCTTGGACTGGCGATTGTTAAACAACTAGTGGAGCTGATGCACGGTGAGGTCACCGTCAGTAGTATCACGGGTGAAGGTAGCCAGTTTACAATTAGCTTGCCACTGCTATGTACCAAGCCGACAGCACCGCACTCACCTAATCAAGCTCAGCCGCAAGTACCTGACTTAAACGGTGTCAATGTGCTGCTGGCTGAGGATAACCTGATCAATCAACAGATATTTGCCGCCATGATGAAAAAGACTCACGCCAACCTGACCCTGGCCAATAACGGCAAGCTGGCCATGGATTGCTTTTTTGAGGCGCAGCCCGACCTTTTCTTTGTCGATATTCAGATGCCGGTGATGGATGGTATAGAAGTTTGCCAGCAAGTGAGAAATACCGACTACCGTAAACCGCTCATAGCCATCACAGCCAATGTGCTCCCTGAAGATGTCAGCCGCTATTTGTCACTTGGATTCGATGATTTCGTTGCCAAGCCAATTGATATGCAGGCGCTGTTCGATACCATTACCCGAGTAATGGACAAGCAGGTACAGGCACAGTCAAGCACGACAAAGTCAGATACCTCAACACTAGACAACAAATGACTCTGTAGTGCGATAACGCCCTTTGGTGCTGAGCTCTCGCCGTGTTTTCAGAGCCACCATATTATTGATGATGTCACAAAATAGGTTATAAATTTCAAAATAAAAGCAACCAGGGGACGTATATGGATATGCTATGCGCTGATAACACACTACTGCTTCGACCGTTTGAAGAGTCAGATCTCAAAGAATTTGCCCGGTACAGAGCTAACCCAGAGGTGGCTCGATTTCAGAGCTGGGATGAAAACTATACGCTGAGAGATGCCACAACTCTTTTCCAGGCGATGGACTATAGCCGTTTCACAGAGCCCGGACTGTGGTTTCAGATTGCAATCGTCAGGCGCGTCTCTGGTGAGCTACTTGGTGACCTGGCACTGCACTTTTTACCACAACAGCAGGTTGAAATTGGTTTTACACTGGCACCTGAATCACAGCACAGAGGCGTAGCCAGACATGCACTTCGAATACTGCTGCCCCATTTGTTTTCGAAATACGACATTCACCGCGTGAGCGCACTCACTGATCCCCGCAACTTACCTGCTCAAAAGTTGTTGGAAGCACTGCATTTTCGACGTGAAGCCCATTATATAAAAAGCCTCTATTTCAAAGGCAGCTGGGTAGATGAGTACAGATATGCACTGTTACGAGAGGAGTTTTTGATAACGGAGTCTATCCGATAACATGTAGGTCATCAGTAGCAATATGTAATAAGCTGGTTTTTTACCGGAGCAAAGCTCAACTGAGAAAAGAAAAAGCCCCTCAAAAGGGGCTTGTTTAAATCAGATTACGCCAATTTGTCTGACGCAACTTTATATTTTGGATCTTCTATCACATTCACTTCTACCAGGTCAGCCGCTTTTGCCAGTAACTGCTGACAATCCTGGCTTAAGTGACGTAAGTGTAGTTTCTTGCCAGCCTTAGTGTACTTTTCGGCCAATGCATCAATGGCTTCAATCGCACTGTGGTCAGCAACACGACTGTGCTTAAATTCAATGATCACATCAGCCGGATCGTTAGCAACATCAAATAGCTCAGCAAAGTTCTTTACAGAGCCAAAGAACAGCGGACCGTGTAGCTCATACACTTTTGAGCCCTGCTCATCAATGTAATTGCTGGTGTAAATATGCTTGGCATGCTCCCAGGCAAAGACAAGTGCAGACACAATCACACCGACACACACAGCGATAGCCAAGTCGGTCACCACAGTCACGCCAGACACTAACACAATGACAAAGGCATCACTTTTAGGGATACGCTTCATCAGGCGGAAGCTTGACCACTCAAAAGTACCCAGTACCACCATAAACATCACACCGACCAGAGCCGCTAGCGGGATCATTTCAATCAGGCTGGCAGCAAAGAGGATAAATGCAAGTAACAGGACTGCTGCTGTGATACCAGACAGGCGACTACGACCACCAGAATTAATGTTGATCATCGATTGACCTATCATCGCACAACCACCCATCGCGCCGAAAACGCCACAAGTCATATTCGCGGCACCCTGGCCAATACACTCTCTGTTCGAATGACCTCGAGTTTCTGTGATCTCGTCAATCAGGGTCAATGTCAGCAGTGATTCAATCAAACCAATGGCGGCCAGAATAAGGGCATACGGGAAAATAATGGTAAAGGTCTCCCAGGTCCAGGGAACCTGAGGAATGTGGAATTCAGGGAAACCACCAGCAATGGTCGCATCCAAATTACCACTCATGTCTTTGAGGTAATCCAGTACGTTGCGTGTGTCAAGGTCAAGCCCAATCACCAAGCCTGTAACCACCAGAATGGCGGCCAGACTGGAAGGTACAGCCGTCGTCAGCTTTGGCAGAAAATGAATGATTGCCATAGTCAGGGCGACCAGACCAGCCATGATGTAGAGCTGCTGCCCCTGCATCCATTGTAATGTGCCAGACTCATCCATTACTTTAAACTGGCCAAGCTGAGCCAAAAAGATGACTATCGCCAGACCATTCACAAAGCCCAGCATCACCGGATGCGGTACCATGCGAATAAACTTACCCAGTTTAAACACGCCAGCGAGGATCTGCAGTACCCCCATAAGCAGCACAGTCGCAAACAGGTATTCTACACCATGTTCAATCACCAGGCTGACCATCACAACCGCCAGCGCGCCGGTTGCGCCAGAAATCATACCCGGACGACCACCAAAAATTGAGGTGATTAAGCCCACGATGAACGCGGCATATAAGCCGACTAATGGATCGACATGCGCGACAAACGCAAATGCGACAGCTTCAGGTACCAACGCCAGAGCGACGGTCAATCCTGACAGTATGTCGCTCTTAGCAGAGCTGGGCGCTTTGCCTATTAGATTAAACATTTAAATCCCCAAGATTATTACTACGACAGAAAAGCGCTGGATCCTAGCAAAATCCAGCGCTTTTAACAAATGTGATACATTATAGTTGAGTTTCGGGTCTGATGTATGACAATCAGATTGGCAGGGCTGTAGTCCGCTTAACACACGTCATGGTGACGTTTGAGTGTACTTCCTGAACATATTCCAGATTAAGCAGGTTGTCTCTGACAAATTGCTCATAGCCTTCTATACCACGCGAAATAATGCGCAACATAAAGTCCATTGTGCCTGCCATGGTATAGCACTCAGTGACTTCATCATAGCTCATAATCAACTTTTCGAATTCAGAAAGGTTATTACGGCCATGGTTTGATAGTTTTACGTGGGCATAAACCAGCATATCGAAACCAAGCTGCTTTTCATCTAACAAAGCAACTTTGCCCTTGATATACCCATCTTGCTCGAGTTTCGCAATGCGGCGCCAGCACGGTGACTGTGACAGCCCCACTTTATCGGCTATTTCAGCCGTAGACAGACTTGCATCTTGCTGTAACAGCGCGAGTATTTGACGATCAACCTGATTTAATGACATATTTTTCTTAATTTTTAATTAGTTAAATGAATAAAGTGCCGATAGACTCAGTTATCAGCCAAACCGCCCGCTCATAAAAGGATTATGGCGCTGTTCATAACCAATCGAGGTATCTTCCCCGTGGCCACTCATTACCCGCGTTGCCTCTGGCAACGTGAATAACTGAGTTTCAATAGAGCGCTTTAACAGTGCCGCATCCCCTTTCGGAAAATCCGTTCTGCCTACCGACCCTTTGAACAACACATCCCCCACCAGCACAGTGGCGCTTTGTGGTTCATAAAAAACCACATGGCCCGGCGTGTGGCCAGGACAATGACGCACCTCTAATTTTAATTCACCCAGCTCAACACAGTCACCGTCTTCTAGCCAGCGGTTCGGAAAAAACGCTGCGTGTGGTGCAAAGCCAAACATCTGAGCTTGCATTGGCAGTGCATCAAACCAGAACTTATCTTCGCGCTGCGGGCCGACAATATCAACCCCTAACGCGTTAGATAAGGTTTCACTGGCACCTACATGATCCAAATGGCCATGAGTGAGCAAAATCATTTCAACATCGAGTGCGCGTTCCTTTATGACAGACAATAGTTTATCAACATCGCCTCCCGGGTCAACCACTGCACACCGACCCGTGACTGGGCAGCAAATTATCCTGCAATTTTGCATAAATGGCGTAACGGGTATGGTAATTACCTGCATTTATTTTTCCTTAAAGGACATGAGGATCGGATACTTCAAATAAGCCTGATCATAATAAGGCGTGCGCTGATAGAGCCACTCCATCCGCGCTTTAGGATCGTTTGCAAAGGCTTTATCCTCGCTGATCTTCTTGTCAAACGCCAGAGCCATTGCCGGGTTGTCTTTTAACATTTTCCGGGCAAAAGGTTCAAGCGCATAATTTTCAACGTACTCTGTGCGCTGGAATACACCCGGGAAGTCGCCCCAGGCAAACAGCGAATCTGGAGCACTCGGATGAAGCAAATGCGTGGCAAGCTCTCCGCCTGCCTGCTGCGTAGACACCCGATACCAGCCTGACAAATTTAGAGTCGGTGGCACGGCTTGCTGCTCAAACTCAGCGCTGACACGAAAACGGCCTTCAAAAGGTGTATCAGCGAATTTATAGGATTTAATAGCAAGCTGAACAAGGTCATCAGCCAGCACGTCAGTATTGAGTTGCTCTACAGTGATGCCATGTAGCTTTAATTTATCGACTGTATGTGTGTACGCTGGCGGAATATAAAACGCATTGGGTACTTTTACTTTGCGCTTTTCTACTTTTTGCCAGTATACGGGCAGCTGCTCATACAGTTTAGGCTCTCCCAGATACTTAGCCTCCATCTGCCCTGACAGCGCACTCTCAAAGCGCTTGTAGGCAATACCCTTGAATGCAATTGGGTCTGGCTTTTCTGCGTAGCTACGCTCAACAACCAGCTCACCTGGGACAAAGTGTTGCTCTGTTTCAACCGCTTTGGCCAGCGCTTGCTGATGTTCAGCCAGTGCGTCTATGACGCCATCGACAAAAACATAGGTGCCCAGCACACGCTGCTTATAAGGTTTCAGTGAATGATTTTCCAGCAAGATGCTGGGCAACGCCTTGATGTCGGCCCAGCCATTTGAAAAACGAGGACTGGCAACCCAGCCAGCAAGGCCTTTCTTGAAGTCCCGCTTATCCATCACAAATACCAATGGACCAGGCTCATGGCCCTGCTCACGCAACTTCTCGTCTATCATTGGGGTAAAGTGCTGCTCAAGCACTTTTGCAACCGCTGGTGATTCACTGGCGAAACTAGGGTTAAAACCATAAGTGATATCATATTGATAATCAGCGCCATCGGTTACATGCAAATCAAGATACATAGCGGGTTGATACTGATTAACCACTTGCATGATGGCCCGAACGCCAGGGGTATCGAGTTTGGTGTAGTCACGATTCAGGTTCAGGTTCAGCCCATTAGTACGATAACCCATGAGCGCAGGGCCGCGCTGATTAATGCGGTTGTAGGCACTGCGCCTTTCATGGCCATCGACATTCAAGACGGGGATAAACAAAAGGTTTACTTTGTTCAGAATATCACGCCGTTTACCAGTTGCAATGTCGCGCAAAAGCATAAACATGGCATCTTTGCCATCAATTTCACCCGCATGGATCCCAGCCTGGATCAGTAACGTCGGTTTATTGTTATTTTTTATCATCGCCGGACTGAACTGATTGGCTTCTGAGGCGACCAGCATTTTAATATCGCGCCCTGCGTCACTGCGCCCTATAGTAAGGGCCTTAAACTGAGTCGGGTTTGCGGCAACCAAACGGTCGATAAATGCCATCGTTTTTGCATAGTCAGGACTTTCCAGGCCCTTGCTCAGTTCAAAATCTGTGGTGAGTGGTCCCTGCTCCTGCATCAGGCCAACACTTTTTCCTTGCCAGTCTTGTAACGGTGGTAAATGACCATTCAGATTTACTGTTGCACTTAGCAAAACAATGCCTAAATTCATAAACAATCTTTATTTTTATCTATCGATATGATGATTATATCAATATTTAAATTAACAACTTACAATGTGCGGTGATTCTACAAAAATTCACAGTTAATCGCGAGCTGACTTTTTACAGTGCGAAAAAACATGGATAAACACATGACAAAATCGATTTTAATCACCGGATGCTCCACCGGCATTGGCTATTACTGTGCAAAAGCACTCCATGATGGTGGCTTTCGCGTTGTGGCTTCAGTGCGCAATCCTCAACACTTGGCACGCTTTGAAGAAATAGGGATCCCTTGCATCATTTTGGACCTGGCCGATGATGCCTCAATTAAACAGGGCTTTGATGAGGCCGTTGCACTGTGCGACGGTAAACTGGACGCCCTATTTAACAACGGTGCCTATGGTCAGCCTGGCGCAGTCGAAGACTTGCCCACGGACGTGTTGCGCGCGCAATTTGAAACAAACTTATTTGGCTGGCATACCCTGACGTGTCTTGCGGTTGCCCATATGAGGGCCCACGGCGGTGACAGCCGCATTATTCAAAATTCATCTGTGCTGGGGCTCGTCGCTTTACCCTATCGCGGCGCCTACAATGCCAGTAAATTTGCTCTTGAAGGACTGACAGATACGCTGCGGATGGAACTAAATGGCTCCAATGTTCAGATAAGCCTGATAGAGCCAGGTCCTATCGTATCCGAATTTCGCCGCAATGCACGCCTCGCCTTTGAGCAGCACATTGAGATTGCAAACAGCGCGCACAAAACCGAATACGAGGCACAACTAACTCGCCTGAACGCTCAATCTACACCACAAAAATTTACGCTGGGGCCAGAGGCTGTCTATGAAAAATTGCTGCATGCGCTCACAGCAAAACGTGCTAAACCGAGATATTATGTGACCTTCCCAACTTATCTGATGGGTTACCTTAAACGCCTGCTCAGCTCAGCCTGGCTGGACAAGGTTTTGCTAAAAAATAGGTAGTAATACCAATTTCACTTAATACCTGTTCAATTTGACGGAGCAAATATGACGCTAACTGTGTTAAAAATTTCTCATTTAGAACAACTAAATAGCAAAATTTTTGCCTTGTTATCGACGATATTTTCTCGCCTCAAAATGGAACACTTAATTAAGCAAATTGGTATAACGCTTTGTTTTAAACACTCAGGATCAAAAAAAGGAGCCATTGGCTCCTTTTCTTTTCAATCGCTTAGCTTAAAAGAATTAAGCTGCAAGACCTTCTTTTGCTTTAGCAACTAGTGCTGCGAAAGCTACTTGGTCGTATACTGCGATATCAGCTAGGATCTTACGATCGATTTCAACAGATGACTTTTTAAGGCCATTGATGAAACGGCTGTAAGAAAGGCCGTTTTGACGTGCTGCAGCGTTGATACGTGCAATCCATAGTTGACGGAAAGTACGTTTCTTAGCGCGACGGTCACGGTAAGCGTATTGACCTGCTTTAGTTACTGCCTGGAAAGCTACGCGATAAACACGTGAACGTGCTCCGTAGTAACCTTTAGCTTGCTTTAATACTTTTTTGTGACGTGCACGTGCGATAACACCGCGTTTAACTCTTGCCATTTCTGATATCCTCTATTAAGCGAATGGTAACATACGATTGATAAGACCCAGGTCATTCTTATGAACCATAGTCTTATTACGTAGGTGAAGCTTACGCTTAGAAGATTTCTTAGTCAGAATGTGACGAAGATGCGACTGTTTACGCTTGAAACCGCCAGAAGCAGTCTTTTTGAAGCGCTTAGCAGCACCTCTGTGTGTCTTTAGTTTGTAAGACATTGCAATAACTCCAAATGATATTGCGTTAACATTATGCAAGCAGGCGGATGATAAACATCACTTTATTGGCCTGGTATGCACCCTAACTCCGGTGAAAAGCCACACGTGACCTTTACTTAGGTACCGGTTAACTCAGGTGGCTTACGCACTTGAAACCTGAGTTAAATTCTGTCGATCGTTAAATCGGCGCGTATTATGCCTTGATTAAGACTTTTTCGCAATAGGTGCCATCATCATAATCATTTGACGGCCTTCAACCCGGTTCGGGAATGACTCAACCTGAGCCACCTCTTCCAAATCAGCTTTCAAACGATTTAGCATTTCAATGGCAATTTCCTGGTGGGCCATTTCACGGCCGCGGAAACGAATGGTGATTTTCGCTTTGTCGCCCGCTTCAAGGAATTTGCGAAGGTTACGCAGCTTGACCTGATAATCGCCTTCGTCCGTGCCAGGACGGAATTTGATTTCTTTAACCTGGATCTGTTTTTGCTTTTTCTTTTGTTCTTTTTGTATTTTTGCTTTTTCAAAAAGGAACTTACCATAGTCCATAACTTTACAGACTGGTGGCTCTGCATTCGGACTGATCTCAACCAGGTCCAGGCCGGCTTCTTCTGCAAGCGTTCTTGCTTCTCTAATTGAAACTACGCCTGCCTGTTCGCCTTCAGCGTCAATTAAGCGAACTTCTTTCGCTGTGATTTCTTCATTGATACGATTTTTCTGAGCAGTAGTTTGCCCTTTTTTGCCGCCTCTAATGGTACGATCCTCCAAAAAGTCAAAAATATATTGTGCGAAAAGCGTTTTATGTTAGTTAATAAGCCTTTCGCACAGGTTTGTTAATTTAACGTCTGTCTTTGATTTCTTCGCTGATCTTAGCGATGAACTCATCAACAGAGAACTTGCCCAGGTCTTCACCTTTGCGTGTTCTTACCGCTACTTCTTGTTGTTCAACTTCTTTGTCTCCAACAACAAGGAGATACGGGATACGTTTTAAAGTATGCTCGCGGATTTTAAAGCCAATCTTTTCATTTCTCAAGTCAGCACCAGCTCTAATTCCAAGTTTATTCAGTTTTTGTACAACTTCTTGCACATAGTCGGCCTGTTTGTCGGTGATATTCATGATCACCACTTGCTTAGGTGCAAGCCAGGTCGGGAATAAACCTGCATACTCTTCAGTCAGAATACCAATGAAGCGCTCCAGTGACCCCAGTACAGCACGGTGGATCATCACTGGCGTTTTACGTTCATTGTTTTCTGCTACATATGTCGCGCCTAAACGGCCCGGTAAAGCAAAGTCTAGCTGTACTGTGCCACATTGCCAAGCACGCTCAAGACAGTCGTACAAAGTAAACTCGATCTTAGGACCATAAAACGCGCCCTCGCCCGGCAGGTAGTCGAACTCGATGTCGTTTGCTTTAAGTGCATCCGCCAGCGCTTCTTCTGCTTTGTCCCACATTTCGTCGTCGCCGATACGCTTTTCAGGGCGTGTAGACAGTTTTACAACAATCTTTTCAAAGCCGAACGTCGAATATGTATCATAGATCATATTAATACAAGCTGATACTTCATCCATGATCTGCTCTTCTGTACAGAAGATATGTGCATCATCCTGGGTAAAGCCACGAACACGCATCAGACCGTGTAGTGCGCCCGAAGGCTCGTTACGGTGACAGCAACCAAACTCAGCCATACGCAGTGGCAAGTCGCGGTACGACTTCAGGCCCTGGTTGAAGATTTGCACGTGACCCGGACAGTTCATCGGCTTAATGGCATATTCACGCTTTTCAGACTCTGTGGTGAACATCGCATCAGCGTACTTGTCCCAGTGGCCTGATTTTTCCCACAGACCACGGTCCATCATCAGCGGACCTTTAACTTCTTCGTAAGAGTACTCACGTAGCTTCTCACGCACGAAGTCTTCAAGCTCACGGTAGATGCTCCAGCCGTCGTTATGCCAGAAAACCATGCCCGGCGCTTCTTCCTGCCAGTGCCACAGATCAAGCGCTTTACCAATTTTACGGTGATCGCGTTTCTCAGCTTCTTCCAGACGCTTCAGATAAGCCTTAAGCTGCTTCTTATCTGCCCACGCAGTACCATAGATACGCTGCAGCATTTTATTTTCTGCATTACCACGCCAGTATGCGCCAGCCACTTTCATAATTTTGAAGTGTTGGCAGAATTTCATGTTTGGCACGTGCGGACCACGACACATGTCCACATATTCTTCATGATGGTATAGGCCTGGACGGTCATCTTTGTCGATGTTTTCATCCAGGATTTCCATTTTGTAAGTTTCGCCACGCGCTTCAAATGCGTCGCGTGCCTCTTGCCAGCTTACTTTCTTCTTAACAACGTCATAGTTAGTTTTAGCAAGTTCAAGCATGCGCTTTTCGATGGCATCGAGGTCTTCCTGAGTCAGCGAGTGCTCCATGTCGATGTCGTAGTAGAAACCATTGTCAATGGTCGGACCGATTGCCATTTTGGCTTCAGGGAAAAGCTGCTTAACCGCGTGGCCAATCAGGTGCGCACACGAGTGACGGATGATCTCTAAGCCATCTTCATCTTTTGCGGTGATGATCTCAAGCTGCGCGTCCTGTTCAATCAGGTCGCATGCATCCACACGCACACCGTTCACACGACCGGCAATGGTCGCCTTCGCAAGGCCAGGGCCGATGTCCTGAGCAACTTCTAAAGTGGTAACCGGGTTTTCAAAAATACGCTGACTGCCGTCAGGGAGAGTAATTACTGGCATGATAATTCCTATTTACAGTGGTGACACCTACAACGCATCACATGTATTAGTTAAGTTAATTCTTTTAAATTTGACGCCCATCAACGCTTTTACGAATAAGCATTGATTGAACAGTGATATACTGACAGAGTCTGGGGACTTTCAAACGCAGCGCCCATTGTGAACGCTCACGTGGCGAGTTGCAAGGAAAAGACTAAGATTAAGCAGGGATTTGGGTAAAATGACGAGGAAAACCATGGCACAGAAACACACATACAAGTTTGCATCCTTCAATTTGCTGAACTTTGCTGCGCCCCCTTATTCTTTTTATCAGCTCGATGAATCCTACAATGACACCCAATGGCTGACTAAGACTCAGTTTATCACGGGTCTTATCCAGCATATGGACCCAAGCGTCATTGTGTTTCAGGAAGTCTTTAGCCCGGAAACACTGGCCACCTTATGCGAAGATCTGGGACTGCCCTATTTTGCAACCGTCGACACGCCCAAACCCGACCTGGTTTATCCTAATGTGCTGTTTAACCCCATTGTTGCCATTGCCAGTAAATTCCCGTTTAAGAGCTTTACCCCGCTGGAGCCATGCCCTGAACTCCTGGAATACCTTAATAACCAGCACCAGTTTAAGTTTAACCGCACGCCTATAAAGTGCAGCTTTGAGTTACCCGGCTTTGGTCTGACAACCGTCTATGCAGTGCATTTTAAATCGCAGCGCGTCCATTCTATGGCCCATATGCTGGGCAATGCTTCCGTTGAAGATCCTCTGCTCACGTTGTTACATCAGACCGTGGGCACCATGCAGTCGCAGATCTCCCGTTCACTGGAGGCCTCTATTGTTTACTACGATGCCCTCAAAACACAGCGCGAGAAAGGCGCCGCAACACTCGTGATGGGTGATTTCAACGACCATATTGCCAGTCCGGCTCTGTCTTTTATGACTCAGCAGTTCCCAACCAGTGCCATGCATCAGGATGTTAACAGCGTCGGGCTGTTCGACAGCTTTTGCCTGGCGGACAATCAACTTAGTTTTGGTCAGAAGCCGCCAACACATTATTATCAGGGTACAGGTAATACGCTCGATTACATTTTGGCTTCTAAAAAGTTCAACCCCAACCTTGAGCAGAGTAAAGTAAGGCGCCTGACCTATCATAATTATGCATCGCACTTAGACCCCAACCGCGATGAGGAAGATATTCGCTATTCAGATCACGCCGCCATTGCCATCGAAATGATACTGCAATGAGTTCTCGCTCATCGCGAGCTGTGATATGATCTTTACCTGTAACGATTTATTTGACCAGTTAATGGGAAACCAACAATGAGAACACTCGGTGTAGAGATTACCGGCAGCGAGGCCCTGCTGTGCCTGCTGAGCAAAGAAGAAGACGTTTTTGATATTCGTGATATTCGCCAGACACGCTTTACCCTTGGCAATATTGGCCAGGACACAGAAGCGATGCGCAAATTCCACTTCGACTTTGCCAAGCTGGTAGAAGATTACAAAATTGACTCTATTGCCATCCGTCAACGTGCTCACAAAGGCAAGTTCGCGGGCAGCGCGGCCGGTTTTAAAATGGAAACAGCGATGCAGCTTATCGAAGGCTCAGACGTCAAGTTATTGTCTTCTACTGAAGTTAAAGAGCAACTTAAGCGTAATCCGGTGCCTGTCGATTTCGCCGATACAGGGTTAAAAAAGTACCAGGAACAAGCGTTTCATAACGCCTACGTATACATAATGCGTAAAACCTATGGTCATGAAGAAGCCGAACAGGCGGAATAACCCTCTCGCCCGGCACATAGGCCGGGCTTTTTAACCCCACTACACATCGCTAACACTTTCTCTTATTTCGCTTTTTCCAAATTGTCACTTGGTTTTCAGTCGTATTCTGCGTTATAAGTACGCAAGGCGCATGCGCTTTTTCTGAACAAACCTACGAACACCACATTAACGCGCAGGGTCGAACCGGCACTGTTATCATGCAGGAGGCAATATGCTAAAGTTTTTCGAACGATTTACCGACCCATTCCCAGCGCGACCGGCAACCCAGCCACCACAAGGTTTACTAGCATTTTGCCGGTTTTATACCAAAGGCATGGAATGGCCTCTGTTGTTGATGTCGCTGGCAGCTGCCATCCTGGCTACACTCGAAGTGATGTTGTTTGGCTTTATGGGCACGCTGGTTGACTGGATGCAGGCTTACACGCCCGCGGAGTTGTTCGAAGTCAAGCGCCAGGAGCTCACCGTTATGGCCGTGATCACTTTGGTCGGTCTGCCCGCCCTGGTATTTTTCCACAGTGCGATACTGCACCAAAGCCTGCTGGGTAACTACCCTATGGCCATTCGCTGGCTGGCCCATCGCTATTTGCTAAAACAAAGTATTTCTTTTTATCAGGATGAATTTGCCGGACGCATCGCAACCAAAGTCATGCAAACGGCCCTGGCCATCCGAGAAGCGGTGATGAAGCTGCTGGATGTGCTGGTTTACGTTATTGTGTACTTTGGCGCTATGCTTGCGCTGGTGAGCGACAATGACATGAGATTGATGATCCCACTGCTAATTTGGCTGGCCTTGTACATAGGCATGCAGTTTTATTTTGTCCCCCGGCTCAAACAGGTTGCCAGTAAACAAGCCGATGCCCGCTCCCAGATGACAGGTCGCGTGGTCGACAGCTACACGAATATCACCACAGTGAAGCTGTTCTCATATAATAAGCGAGAAGAGGTCTATGCCCGGGAAAGCATGGACCTGTTCATTCAACCTGTCTATGCCCAGATGCGACTGGCAACCCAGTTAAACGTCAGTATCCAGACGCTCAACTTTCTTTTGGTGTTCAGTGTCGCCGCCGGTTCTCTTTATCTGTGGTCACTCAGCGCCATCACCAGCGGTGCAATTGCAATCACAATTGCCCTTGCGTTGCGCCTTAATGGCATGTCGCAGTGGATAATGTGGGAAGTGTCCAGCCTGTTTGAAAACATCGGCACGGCCATTGACGGTAAAAATACCTTAGCCAGACCATTAGATGTGCAGGACCAGCCCAATGCACCCGCACTACAAGTCACTCAGGGCGAGATAAAGTTTACCGAACTGCATTTTGCTTACAAACGGCAAAAACATGCCGAGCAGCATGCGGTTATTCAGGGACTCAACCTGACTATCTCGCCAGGAGAAAAAATAGGTATCGTTGGTCGCTCGGGCGCAGGTAAATCAACCCTGGTTAATCTGCTGCTGCGTTTTTACGATGTTCAGCAAGGCAGTATTGAAATTGACGGGCAAAATATTGCAAAGGTCAACCAGGAAAGCTTGCGCGCACACATTGCCATGGTCACACAAGACACCGCCCTGTTGCATCGCAGTGTCCGTGATAACGTGCTGTATGGCAGGCCCGATGCCAGTGAAGCCGAGCTGTTGGACGCAATTGATAAAGCGCAGGCTAGTCAGTTTATCGAAGGGCTTGAAGACAGTCTGGGTAATACCGGGCTCGATGCCCAGGTGGGTGAACGCGGTGTTAAGCTCTCAGGGGGACAACGCCAGCGTATCGCCATTGCACGGGTACTGCTAAAAAATGCCCCTATTCTGATTTTGGATGAGGCAACCGCGGCACTGGATTCTGAAGTGGAAGCCGCTATTCAGGATAGTTTAGACAGTCTGATGACGGGTAAAACCGTGATTGCGATTGCGCACCGCTTGTCGACCATTGCACAAATGGACCGCCTGATCGTGATGGATCAGGGCCAGATTGTTGAGCAAGGCACACACGATGCCCTGTTGTCACAAAATGGTATCTACGCAAAATTATGGGCGCATCAGACCGGCGGGTTTATTGGTGTTGAATAATACAGCTGAAGCAGGCGCGTTATTTAGTGCGCTCTGCTTCTTGAATGCCTTTTCGTACCGCAAACTTGACGATGCGATATATGATATAAAATGGGAGTGCCATCAAAAGCACTGTGATTAGTAAAGTGACTAAAGTACCAAAAATTCCCAGTCCACCTATTGCCATATTAATAGTCCTTTTTTAAATTCGCCTGAGCAGATAAAGCTCGTGGCAACTACTCAACGCAATCGCGTATTGTTCAAATATCATTGAGCTCGCTGTTTTTGAGAGTGAGAGCTGCACACAAAACACACAACCATTTCGTAACTGCCTGAGCATAAGGTGAAACAACTGTGATGACAGCATAAAAGAAGCCGACAAAGACAAGATTAGATTTGCATTTTCTACACGGCTTCCTTACGCAATGCAAAAGTATAGTAACCAATAAGGCATAAAAATAAAACATTAAAGGTACATACTAACACCCAGTAGCAACACCATGGCAAAATAGCTTACAAGCCTGATCGACAAATTCGTCAAGCACGTCCGTCTGAAGTGGTGCCTGCCAGCGGATAGCCTGATCCCAAAATGTCAGCCGCTTTAGCGCGCCCCAGAAAAAAGCCGCTGCAAACGGCGCTGAAAAAGTGCCCAGACACCCGGCACGGGATGCCTCTTCAAACCACAGGCTCATTGATGCCTCACATTGGCTGAATTTACAATTAAGCCTGTTAGCCTGCGCCTGGCAGCGCATAGATTCAATCATTACAATGCGCGACAACTTGATGTAGTCTTCATCCGCCAGCAGAGAAACGGCACTTTCGGCCAAATGGCGCAGCTGAATTTCAAAGTCGTAGTTGGGAATAAACTGAATGGTCGTAATGGGCTGTATTCTTTCGATTAGAGAAACAACCACAGCATCAAACAGGGCTTCTTTGGTCGCGTAATGCTTATATAAAGTGCGTTTGGATACCATTGCGGCGGCACAGATCGCTTCCATGGTGGTAGCCTGCAGCCCTCGCTGTGCAAACTCCTCTACCGCTGCGCTTAGTATTGCTTGTTGTTTTTCAGTAAGCTCGGTCATCGACTCGGACATCTGTTTAAAATTAACAGTAGTTTAACTTAAAAAGGGCTAATGTGAAAGTAGACGCTTCCGTATATCGCCTTATCAAAAAAGTACACGATACCGTTTACCTGATGAAAAATTAGGTATACACTTGCGTATACTTGCAATATTGTCGATTCATCTCCGCACTATATCGCTGACATAAACCACATTAGATAAGCAGCTGTTGGTGCTTTAACAGTGACGCGGTTTGGCCTGTTATGGTGTAGACAGCCCACCGCACGACAACCTATTCACTGATTTCAGGACTAGATCGAGAGTTACTAAATCGGCACACGTAAATATAAAAGCAGTGCTACACTTATTCGATTGGTTTGTGAACACGTCAGCGAATAAATGCAAAAGTAAACCCAATAAATGAGAGGCCAATTCGTCTCTTTTCAGGAATAAAAAATTTTAATCAGGATTTGGAGTATACATGTATCCAGCCCATAAAAGCAGTCGTGTAGTACACCTGGCAACAGCGGTATTGTCTGCACTCGTAATTTCCGCCTGCTCCGAGGCACCGCAAGGCCAAGGTGGCCCGTCTATGCCACCCGCGCAGGTAAGTATTAACAAGGTCACAACCCAGAGTGTGCCATTTAATATCGAGCTGCCAGCAACCCTGGCAGGCGATAAAGAAGTGGAGATCAGGGCGCGCGTGTCGGGACTGGTTGAGTCCCGAAACTTTGAAGAAGGTCAGTATGTTAAGGCCGGGCGTTCTCTGTTTACCATTGAGCTTCGCCCACTTCAGCTGGAGCTTGAAAAAGCCGAAGCAGAACTCAACGCCGCCAAGGCCAATGTGGCACAGGCTAAGCGCGAGAAAGACCGCCTGGAACGCCTGAAAGACGAGCGTTCAGTATCGAAGCGCGATTTCGATAATGCCGTATCTGCGTACGAAGTGGCCATCGCAAACCTCGACTCCGCCAAAGTAGCACTCAGTGAAGCGCAGCTTGACCTGGAATATGCTCAGGTTAAAGCGCCTGTTTCAGGTATCATGGGTCGGGAGTTTGTCTCGCAAGGGAGCTATGTCTCCGGCCCCACCGTACTACTGAGTGAGTTGACTGACACCAGCATGATGCGCGCCCGCTTTGGCTTTTCCGAGCGAGAGCAGCTGGCTATGCGCCAGGATGTCGAAAATGGTACGCTCAGCTTGCCCAAAAACAACGAGTTCAACGCCACCATAGTGCTGCAGGACGGCTCTGTCTATGCTCATTCAGGCAAAGTCGATTTCTCGGATGTGCGAGTCAATCGCTTCACCGGTACCAGTGAACTCCAAGCCCGCATCAATAACCCAGACGGTGAACTGCGTCCAGGTCAGTTTGTTCGCGTTCGCCTGTCAGGCGCGATACGCAACAATGCTATCGTGTTGCCACAGCGTGCGGTGTTGGATAACGGCACAGGCAAGTTTGTCTATATTGCAACTGAGAACGAGCAAGGCATGACGGTTGCTTTACCCGCCCCTGTTGAAGTGGGTGAATGGGTGAATTTAGATGGTAAAAATATGTGGGTGATACGACAAGGCCTGACGCCCGGCCAACCCGTGATCGTTGAAGGTATGGCAAGGATCTTCTTCCCTGGCATGCCTGTCGCCGTGAGCGGTGAAGGAGAATAATTGTATGTTCTCTAAGTATTTTATCGATCGCCCGATATTTGCCTTTGTGATCTCCATTGTCATAGTACTGGCAGGTCTGGCAGCAATGCGCACCCTGCCCATTGCACAGTATCCGGAAATTGCGCCGCCTCAGGTTCAGGTAACCGCCTTTTACCCTGGTGCATCTGCTGATGTGTTGGAACAAACGGTTGCAGCCCCGATAGAAAATGCCATCACCGGGGTTGAAGGCATGATGTATATGGAGTCAACCAGTACCAGCTCCGGCACAACCACTATTACAGTCACCTTTGAAATCGGTACCGACATTGACCAGGCCGCGGTCGACGTCAACAACCGGGTCAAGCAGGTTGAAGCGCGTTTGCCGGAAGAAACCCGCCGTCAGGGCGTTGTGGTGGCGAAAGGCTCCTCCAGCTTCTTGCAGGTTCATGCGTTTTATTCGCCTGACGGTACGCGTTCCAGCCTGTGGACGTCGAACTATGTCACCATGAATATTCTTGACCGCATTAAGCGTATTCCCGGCACCACCAGTGTACAAATCTTTGGTGCCAAAGATTACGCCATGCGTGTGTGGATCCGCCCTGATTTAATGAGCCAGCTAGGCGTTACCGTCGAGGAGATCACCGCAGCCATCCGTGAACAAAACTCACAGTATGCAGCGGGTACTATCGGTGCCACACCTACCAGCAGCCAGCCACAGGAGCTGGTGTACAGTGTGACAGCCAAGGGCCGTTTGTCTACGCCTGAAGAGTTTGAGGCGATTATCATCCGCGCCAACCCGGACGGCTCAACCCTGCGCCTTAAAGACGTAGCACGTGTTGAGCTGGGTTCCAAGGATTACAACTTTGCCGGTACTTTCAATGGTAAAGAAGCAGTATTGCTGGGTGTATTCCTGCAACCGGGCGCCAATGCACTGGATGTAGCAAATGAAGTAGAATCAGTAATTGCTGAATTGCGTCAGCAGTTTCCGGTCGGGCTTGACCACGGTATTCCATACGATACAACCCGTTTTGTTGAGGTGTCGATCCGTGAAGTACTGATCACGCTGGTTGAAGCCATGGTGTTGGTATTTTTGGTGGTATACCTGTTCTTGCAAAACTGGCGCGCAACTTTAATTCCGACTCTGGCAGTCCCGGTTTCTCTGCTTGGTACTTTTGCCGGCCTGTATATGTTGGGTTACTCCATCAATACCCTGACACTCTTTGGCATGGTGTTGTCTATTGGTATCGTAGTCGACGATGCCATCGTTGTTCTGGAAAACGTTGAACGGATCATGCACGAACAACACCTGAATGCCCGCGAAGCCGCCATCAAAGCGATGCAGGAAGTCAGCGGACCGGTGGTCGCAATTGTACTGGTGTTGTGTTCAGTGTTCGTCCCCATCGCATTTCTGGGTGGATTAACCGGTGAGCTATTCAGACAATTCGCCATTACGATCTCGATTTCGGTGAGCCTGTCGGGTGTAGTCGCACTGACCATGACTCCGGCGCTGTGCGTGATGATCCTCAAGCATGAGCACAAGCAGACTGCAGGGTTTTTCCTGTGGTTCAATAACTGGTTCCAGCGCGTCACCGGCCGTTATGTCGGCTCCGTGAGCTTTATGATCCGCCGCGGCCTGCTTGGCCTGGTACTTATGGCTTCCATGGTTGGCGCAACCGTGTTTATCTGGCAAAAAACACCGGGATCTTTGGTTCCGGATGAAGATCAGGGCTTTTACATTGCTGCCGTTTTCCTGCCTGATGGTTCATCACTGGAGCGCACCGCTGCAGTCGTGGAAGAAGTGGTTGCAGCTGCGCAGTCTAACCCGGCCAATGAAAACGTGGTGGCCTTTACCGGTTTTGACTTTATCGGTGGCGGTTACAAAAACAGTGCAGCGACCCTATTCATCACTCAGAAACACTGGGATGAGCGCGAAATTGATACTAAATCTCTGGTTGGTGAGCTGTTTATGAAGACCGCTGGGATCAACGAAGCGCTGGTACTGGCCTTCAACCCCCCTGCCATTTTTGGCCTGGGTACCACCGGCGGCTTTGAGGTATACCTGCAAAACAAAGCAGGAACCGATCCTGAGCGCCTCAAACAAGGCATGCAGATGCTGATGGGCGAAGCTCAAAAGAGCCCCATCCTGGCCGGTATTCAGACGCTTTGGCGACCAGATGCACCACAGCTGAAAGTCCATATGGACAGAGAGCAGGCGCGTGCGATGGGCGTAAACATCAACTCGGCGTTCAACGCTCTGGCTGCCAACCTGGGTAATTACTACGTCAACGACTTTAATAAGTTTGGTCGTGCCTGGCAGGTGCTGTTGTCAGCCGAGGCTGAGTTCCGTATGTCACCCGAAGACGTTGGCCGCATTTATGTGAAAAACAACCGGGGTGAAATGGTCCCTATTTCGGCGTTCACTGACATTGAGTACAGTCGGGGTCCGGAAACTCTGCAAAGGTACAATAACTTGTCGGCCGTTAAGCTGATGGGTAATGCCGCACCCGGTTACAGCTCTGGCCAGGCCATTGCTGAATTTGAGCGTATCGCTAAACAGGTTCTGCCACCGGATATGACCTTTGAATGGACGGCATCCGCCTACCAGGAAAAGCGCAGTTCAGGCACAACTGGTCTGGCACTGGGGCTGGCCGTTGTGATGGTATTTTTGATCCTGGCGGCGCTGTATGAACGCTGGTCATTGCCTATTTCGGTGTTGCTGGCACTGCCCTTTGGTACCTTTGGTGCGCTTATCTCAATCTGGGTTGCAGGTTTGACCAACGACGTTTACTTCCAGATTGGTCTGGTTACTTTGCTTGGCCTGGCCAGTAAGAATGCCATTCTGATCGTTGAGTATGCGCTGATGAAGACACAGCAAGGCTGGAGCCCGGCTGCGGCTGCACTGGAAGCGGCAAGACTGAGATTCCGCCCCATTATTATGACTTCACTGGCCTTTATTCTGGGCGTAGTGCCACTGGTACTGAGCTCAGGTGCAGGTGCGGGTGCACGTCATAGTGTTGGCACCGGGGTGATGGGCGGTATGCTCGCAGCCACATTCCTGGCCGTGTTCTTCCTGCCGCTATTTTTCTATTGGTTGACGGCAAGGCGTGTGGCAGAGAAACGCACCAAGCACGAGCTTTGCGAAGAAATTGCCCAGCAGCACAAAGCTGAGCACGTAGATACGAAAGAAGATTTGGCATAAGCAGCCAGAACGTATAAAAGCGCCGGTGACTCAAAGAGCACCGGCGCTTTTGTTTATGAAGACAAAAAGATTAGTCAGACGTTTGCTCTGAAGCGTTTTGCTGAGGAGTATCAGCAACCAACAGTTGCTCAGGGTCACTTAACGATTCCAGCGCCGCAAAGTCGCTTTGGGACAATTTGAACCAGTCACCTTCAATGCCCGCTTTGCGAACCCAATACTGGTCATCCTTACGTGCCAGCTCATAACGAGATAAGATGTCATCGTTACCGGCTTCAAAGCTGGCCACAACCTCTAGTTAAGATGCAACTGCGCATTTTTAGCAACACACTGCATGCGATTAGCCTTTAGTCTAATTTCATGTCATTTCATCGGCTCTTGCTTGCATTAGGCACCACTTTATTATTTCTTAATGTTATAGCTTATTACTTTTTCAGGCACGCTGGTGGATTTAGCGGGTGTGCCTGGTAGCGAGCACACTGACAACAAGGAATAGATAATGACAACATCAGTAAATAACCCGGCGCTTAGCTATCACCGTGGCGTGTCTAACCCGCCTCTGCTTGACTACACCATTGGCGATTACCTGCAGCATATTGTTGAGCAATATGGCGAACGCGACGCCATTGTGGTTCGCCATCAGCAACAAAGATTAAACTACCGCGACTATCTGACGCGCATTGATGAGCTGGCCGCAGCCCTGCTGCATTGTGGGATCCAGCCAGGCGATAGAGTTGGACTCTGGTCACCCAATAACCTTGAATGGTCGCTGGTGCAATTTGCCACCGCGCGGATCGGTGCCATTATGGTGTGCCTCAACCCGGCTTATCGTCCTGCCGAGCTGGAATTTGCGCTCAATAATGCAGGCTGCAAAATGATCATTATGGCCACCCAGTTTAAGCACAGCCACTATGTTGATATGCTCAAAGAGCTGGCTCCCACACTGCAAAGCTGTGCATTTGGGGAGCTGGAAGCTTCGCGCTTGCCAAATCTCACACATGTTGTCGTTATTCCTAATCCCGATGAACCAACTCCTGCAGGCCTGTGTGATTTCAGTCAATTACTGTCACTGGCGAGCGCGCAAGACTATGACACGCTAAAAACCATTGCCATCCAATTAAGCCCTGACGACGCCATTAATATCCAGTTTACCTCGGGGACCACGGGCAACCCCAAAGGCGCAACGTTAACCCATCGCAATATTCTCAACAACGCTTATCTGGTTGCCCAAGCCATGCAACTGACCGAACAGGATAAACTCTGTATTCCGGTGCCTCTGTATCACTGCTTTGGCATGGTACTTGGCAACCTGGTGTGCCTCAGTCAGGGGGCCTGTGCGGTGTTCCCCAATGACGCATTCGACCCGCTGTTGACATTACAAACCGTCGAGGCCGAACAATGTACTGCGCTGCATGGCGTGCCCACCATGTTTATCGCGCAACTGGAGCATGAGCAATTTAATCAGTTTGACCTGAGTTCACTCAGAACCGGGGTTATGGCCGGTGCCACGTGTCCGGAAAAGGTCATGCGAGATGTTCAAAGCAAAATGCACATGACGGACATCTTAATTGGCTATGGCCAGACTGAATGCAGCCCCATTAACCATATTACCGAGGTTTCTGCCCCACTGATTAAACGGGTGACGACGGTTGGCCGGGCCATCGCCCATACCGAGGTAAAGATCATAGACGAAAGCGGTGAGCTGGCCCCAAGGGGTGTACCCGGTGAAGTGTGTGCCCGCGGTTATGGTGTGATGCAAGGTTACTGGCAGGACGATGCCAAAACCCAGGCAACCATAGATACTGAAGGCTGGCTTCACTCTGGCGATCTCGGTGTGATGGACGACGAGGGTTACGTGACCATCGTAGGTCGCATCAAAGACATGATCATCCGCGGCGGCGAGAACATCTACCCCAGAGAGATTGAGGAAGTTTTATATCATCACCCGGATATACAAGACGCCGCTGTATTTGGCATAGCCGATGAAAAATATGGTGAAGAGGTCTGTGCCTGGCTACAACTAAAACCCGGGCATTACATAGCTGAAGAAACAGTGCGGGACTACCTTAAAGACAAACTTTCCTACTTTAAGGTCCCCAAACATTTACGTATTGTTGAGTCCTACCCTATGACGGTCACCGGTAAACTACAAAAATTTAAAATGCGTGAAGCGATGGAGCAATCCCTCAGCGAAATGGCTTAAATCTGGGCGACATGTCGCCCTTTGTCCAAATCTGCAGGCAAGTTAAAAGCAAAGCTATTTTAAAACAAGAAAGGGCCTGGCCAGGGCCCAAATCGCGAGCGCTGCGGATAACGCAGGCGCGATGACGCAATGATCTTTTTACCGTACAAACAATCAAATGCGTAGAAATTAAGCGCAAATTCAACTAGCCTAAGAAAACGAGTTGCATTTTTAAGCATTTTCCATGGTTGCCAATCATGCATGTGGGTAAACGGTTTTTTTTCATCCGTCTGGTTGTCGCCATGATGGCTGTGCTGCCTGCGCTGTGTTTTGGCGATATTCCCATACTCGCCAATCAGTACTCAGTAAAGAAACTAACCGCAGAGGACGGCTTTGTCTCCTCCGAGATATACTCCATCATCCAGGACAAACAAGGCCTGCTGTGGTTTGGCACCGCCGAAAATGGCGTAATGCGCTACGATGGCCGTAAGGTCACCCTGTTTGAATTCGATGGCCAGAGTAACACGGGGTTGTCGCACAATGATGCCGGCAACCTGATGTTAGACCGAAATGGCGACATTTGGATCGGCACCTGGGGCGGTGGCGCGAATCGCTATAACCCCAAAACGGGGCAATTCGAGAACTTTCTTCACGACCCTAAACGCATCGACTCTATTTCTGCCAACCGGATCCAATCTTTATATCATGATCTGGACGGTTCAATCTGGTTAGGCTCTTATGATGGCGGCCTCAACCGTTATCTTGGAGAAAATCGCTTTGAGCACATCAAAAAAACCTCAGAGCCGGTCATAGGCCTATCTCACAATCGAATATGGGATATCGGGAACGATGGCATGGACCACCTTTGGGTTGCGACCAGTTATGGTCTGAACCGCTATGATAAGAAATCAAAAAACGTCCAATACTTTTTCCCCGATCCAACCAATACCACCCCAACCGGCACTAATGAGATCAGACATATTTTAAAGACGTCGCACAACAAACTGTATGTTGGAACCCAGCAAGGCCCCTTTCTCTTTGACCCGGACAGTGGTGTATTTAGCAAAATTGGCCCAAGTAGCGGTGCCCATTTGGGGCAAGTTAACTCCATGATTGAAGACAAAGACGGCTATATTTGGTTTGTTACCGGTAAAGGAGTATTCAGAAAACACCCGTCAAATGCGGAATTAGTTCAGCTGGACCTTGAACACAACAGCGGCATGCGGATTATTTTTGAGGACAATGCCAGAACCTTATGGATCACCAACGAAGTGCACGGCATATTTAAGTTGGTGCCGCATCGTAAGTTTAAATCCATCAACAGCTCAATGCTCAAAGCGCCCAACGGTATTACCGCAGATAGAAACGGCGACATACTCATAGTGAATTCGACCTCGCACTTGCTGAGGTGGGATGTCGCATCACAAACCCTGCACCCGCTCTCGGCGCCACTCTTTAACGCTTCGAATGGGTTTAGCGAGAACCGATTGCTGGAGCGGCCGGTACTTCACCTAGACGGTGAGACAACTTTATGGATAGCGCAGGATGAAGGCCTGGCAAAGTTTAACCTGGATACCCGCGCTGTTGAGCTGATCCGCTATCCACAAGACGACCCAAACCATCGACAATTCAGAGAGATCAGAGCGCTGGCCGTTGATAAACAAGGCAACCTGTGGGTAGGCACCTATAAAAACGGGGTCTATATTTACAGCCCCGATTCAAACACATTCCGGCACCTCGACGCCTCTTACGGCTTGTCGCACCCTGAAGTTTTGACGATATACAAAGACAACACCCACAACATGTGGGTTGGTACGGGCAATGGTGTCAATTTGTGGCTGGAGAAAGAGCAAATATTTCAGCCCTTTGTGAATAACCCCTATCGCGAAGACAGCCTGCTTGGCAGTATAGTGCAGGACATCTATCAATCGCAGGATGGCAAGCTCTGGATTGCGACCCAGCAGGGTCTTAATCTCTATCAGGCTAAAACCAACAACTTCGTGCACTTTAGCACCCAAAACGGCCTGCCCAGCGATCTGATCCGTGCTATCTCGGACGATCAGCGAGGCAATTTGTGGTTAACCACGAACCGGGGTGTCACTAAATTTTCGCCATCAAGTGGCAAAGTCAGTAACTTTGACAGCCACAATGGCTTACTCGGGCTAAATTACTACCCCGACAGCCTGGTTAAAGCAAAGCGAGATTTATTGTTTACCAGCAGCCAGCGCGGCATCGAGTATTTTAGTACGCGGCCTTTGCAGTCCACCCTGAAAGACCCGATACTCATTTTGACTGGCTTTAATAAAATGGGCCAGCCCGTCAACCTTGAGAAGCCCTACTCTTACGTTACCGATATTGACCTGTCCTACGAAGATTACATCTTCTCCTTGGAATTTGCCGTGCTCGAT
Source organism: Pseudoalteromonas rubra (assembly GCF_000967655.1). Classification (GTDB taxonomy): domain Bacteria; phylum Pseudomonadota; class Gammaproteobacteria; order Enterobacterales; family Alteromonadaceae; genus Pseudoalteromonas; species Pseudoalteromonas rubra_A. The sequence continues at coordinate 8,351 of NZ_JXYA01000016.1, read as the reverse complement.
TTTGTATCCCCTAATAAAAACCAATATGCCTATAAACTCGAAGGTTACGACGACAACTGGATTGAAATCGGCAACCGCAATACGGCCACGTTTACCAACCTGGATGGCGGTTCTTATACATTCCAGGTCAAGGCAACCAACAGTCGCGGCGAGTGGAGCGAGCAACTTTTATCGGTTAACCTGCATGTTGCCCCGCCCCCCTGGAAAACCTGGTGGGCCTACACCTTATATGCCCTGGCGTGTGCTCTGGTGATTTTTACCGTGATTTACCTGCGTACCCGTATGCAAAAAGCTGAGTTAGACCGGCAAAAGCAGTTTGTGTTGCAGCTGGAAGAGCAAGTTTCGGAAAAAACCGCGTCTTTGCAATCACAAGCCAAAGAGCTTGAATCCGCACTAAAAAAAGCAGAACAGGCAACCCGGCTAAAATCTGAGTTTCTGGCCAATATGAGCCATGAAATAAGAACACCGATGAACGGTGTGCTGGGTATGCTGGAGCTGCTTAAACACAGCGAACTGACACCGGAGCAGGAACATTCGGTGGGCATTGCCAGTAACAGCGCTCACTCTCTGCTCAGCCTGATCAACGATATCCTGGACTTTTCAAAGATTGAAGCCGACAAACTGGAGCTGGATTTCATCGATTTCGATATCCGGCAGCTGTTCGAGCAACTAACCGAGTCCATGGCCCTTGCGGCACAATCCAAGGGCGTCGACTTAGTACTCGATTTAACGGGTATTGAAACAGCCATGGTTAATTCAGACCCAGGCAGGATCCGCCAAATCGCGGCTAATATTCTAAGTAATGCAATTAAATTTACCGAGCAAGGTGAGATTATTCTCAGTGCATCACTGGCCTGCCCCAAAGATAACCATCAGGCAGTGATGACCTGCCGAATTCAGGATACCGGGATAGGTATTCCCGAGGAGATGCTCTCAAGCCTGTTTGACTCGTTCACTCAGGTTGACGCATCAACCACCAGAAAATATGGTGGGACGGGCCTGGGGCTGAGCATCACTAAACGGCTCTGTCAGCTGCTGGGAGGCGATGTGTATGTAACAAGTAAGGTAGGTGAAGGCAGTTGCTTCGAGTTTACCTGTATGGTTACTAAAGGTGCACTTCCGGAGCAAGATCCCCCCTCATTTGAGCCCGACAATTTACACGCGCTGATAGTTGACCCGCAAACCTCGAGCAACGCAGTCATCAAAAAACAACTTGAGCTGTGGCAAATTAAAGTCAGTGAAGCCTCCAACGCAGAACAGGCACTGCAAGTGCTGAGCGACCAATCTGTTGATATTGTATTCTTCAACAGAGCACTACCCACATTGAACTACGAGGCCCTGACTCAGCAAATCAAACAAAACCCTAAGCTGAGTCATATTAAGTTAATCATGATGACCTTACTGGATGAACAGTTCGACGCAATAGAATCGAGCTCGGTCCCCCTCGATGGCTATTTTACAAAACCTGCCACACAACAGGATTTACTAAAGGCACTGTCTACAGTCAGAGCCCAGAGCGGCCACAACGCAGAAGAACAAAGCACTGACAGCCTCGGTGACAATGACGACCATACTACTTATGCGTGGGCCAAACACACCCGTGTACTGCTGGTTGAGGACAACAAAGTGAATCAGCTGGTTGCTGTGAGGATTTTAGAGCACCTGGGTGTTACAACTGACATTGCAGAAAATGGCCTGGAAGCGCTGGAGAAACTGCGCGAAGCTGACGAAACACAGCCATACACCCTTGTGCTGATGGATTGCCAAATGCCCAAAATGGATGGCTATGAAGCCACCCGACGTATTCGCACCTCACAAGCCGGCAGCCTTCAGGCCGATATTCCCATCATTGCCATGACCGCAAACGCCATGCAGGGAGACAAGCAAAAGTGTCTGGATGCCGGAATGGATGACTACATCACAAAACCCATTGAGCCCGCCAAAGTCACAGAAAAACTTGCTTACTGGGCGACCAAAGTCACGATAACGTAAGTGTCGTGATCATTGATTATATGAATGCGTGATAGCCCTGTGTTATGCGCCAGTTCTTTGCATTTTATTTGCCGTTACAGCCATTGAATTGTAGGTGGTTTCGAATGTTTCAGTGATCACAAAGCCAAACTTGCTATACATTTCAATCGCAGAAGAATTTGAAGCGGCAACATACAAACTCACTTCTCGCGAAGACAAGGCAACTAAGTGTTCAAGTAAGTCTTTGCCAATGCCTTGACCTCGATGATCAGGATGCACAAATAATGCCCTGATTTCAGCTCCAAAAATAGCGCAAAAAGCAACCACAGAATCAAGTTCATAAACAAATATTTGAGATTCAAATAACAGTTCATTGCGGACTTTATCTTCTGACAAAGGCAATAAAGTAAATGTTGCGTTTTCCTGTGCCAGCTCATCTAATTTAGACAGGTTGTATATTTCTTCAATGGACTGAAAATCGCCCTCTGCGTATTTCCTTATGTGCATTTTTACCTCTGACGAATAACGCCCAGTTCGATGGACGAATGCATGCTTGGCTAGAATTGGCGTCGAAGGTGCACAAGCCAAACGCTTTGCGCATTCTTAGTGTTCTTTAGGTACACCGCACTCTGTAATTTATTAAAAACATTGAGTGCTCCACATGATCTATGGCGTCAATCATTTCCCAAGTTCTTATAGTTTTACAGCTGCCTTTTAGAGTGCTCATAAATGTGTTCACTTTTTTAGACCTAGGCGCATCATCATAAAATGGGCTAGAGCGATTTAATTCAAATACACATAGGTAATATTTTTCACTACCCGACATTGCATCGCTTGGTTCTTCAAAACAAGCATGGCCAACGTTTAAAGATTGGCTATTCACATCTGTGCTTTTACAAGAAGTAAAAAACAAAACAAAGATTGGCAGTATCAGCAATTTTGATAGTTTCATTGTTTACCTTACGACATACAAATGGGCGTATAAATGCTTGGCTCAAACTAATGAAAAAAGAGCACAAGCCAAGCGTTTTGCGCCTTTTTGAGTGACTTTCTAGCTGTCGATTACTGGCAAACCTTTTGATACATGTAATACATCTGCCACCCACGAGCCTTGTTCCTGACTAGATAAGTAAACGGATGAAGTTTGCCCTTTTAGCTCTAAAATTTGGTGCGACTCATCAGTAAACACAAAGCTCAATTCTTGGCCAATTAAATCACGCCAAACATTCCAGTCAGTCGCTTCAACAATATGATCAGGTTCGTGAGCGTTAAACCTGATAGATTGAAAGCCAATACAATATTGAACAGGCTCATAGCACCAAGAGAAATAAACCTTTTCACCAGATTCAAATTCCAAATATATTTCACGATCTATTTCGTGTGAATCTGACTCCGATTCTCCTTTAAGCAACCCGAAGTCAACTTCATACAATTCGTAAATTACACGCTTAAGTTTCATAGGTAAATAACGCCGCCGTGTGAGGCCCCCAGATATTCATATTTACAGTCAATGTGATGGACACTTTGTGTGTTTTCTCTGCCTTTACTTCTTAAACCAGACTTTGCCACTCACTTCGTAGCAAAGAATATATATTCATATCAACATGCTGACCATGTACGTAGTTAGCACCACGAGAAACACCTTCTTTTTCAAAGCCGCACTTGATAGCAACTCACTCTGATACTGTGTTACGTGTGTCCATTCGGATTTCAAGTCTGTTAATGCAATGCCCTTTGAACAAGTAACTGGACAAAAGTGAAACAGCTTGGCTCATAATACTTTTACCACAGCACTTACACCGAGTGCTCCCAATTGCTAAAAAATACGGCTTTAAATTATCGTACAAATTGAGTAGGGTAAACCAAGTGCTGATCTTTTATTGAGCACATGTTAATCATGTGCGCTACGATCAGGGCTCTATTTGTAGATTACCAATAATGTATCCGGAATAAGGAAATATAAAATGAAAGTACAACTAAAAAAGAAAAACCTAAAAACACTGAACAAAAGCAATCAACTTGCAAACCAAGCAACGCCGCAAGTTGCAGGTGGTGCAGAAATCTCTATCTACCCACAATGCAGACCAACAAACCCCGTTATTTGCTGGACAGATGGTACCTGGCACGGTTGTGTTACTAAATAATCATCACAGATTATCATTAACGCTTAGGTTTTAAGCCCAATCACCTGCGCCTTTGAAGGTAAGCTTTAATTGCTCTTAAAGGTGCAGTTTTGCATGTGCGTTGCTAATCGAGTTGAACCTGTCTCCCTTACCAAAACAGATAAGGCTGGGTGTCTGTGTTTTTTCCGTGTTTTTTCCCCACTTTACGCAACAAAGCACTCACCTTCATTTACTAAACCCCCATAAAAGGAACATATAACACTGGGTGCCTACGTATTCCTTTTTCCCGCCAGCGATCTCCACGTCCCTTGTATTCTTACCAGCAACACTGACATCAAATACGCTAGCACGAACTGGCTGATGCCCAAGCAATCCAACAAACCCAAACGTAAGACTGTTTTTGATTGGGTATTTATGACTTGTTAAACACTTAGTTCTTTGCGCATTGGATTACAAGCAAGCCACATACTGACGGCACGCGCAAAAAAAACACCACTAAAAGCGCCATATACAAAACTACATAGATATATTACATATATGTTGCTAACCCATGTTGGCGCCAGTACATTCATGACACCTACAATGTACTTTGTGAAAAAAATTGCCATCATAAACACGAGGGGGAAGCAACTACCTGGAATGAGTAATTTACCCACATCTGCATGATACTTGAGACCTTTGACAGGAAACATACTAGCCAGGAAAGCTGTTGTAGATGCCACACCAAAAAACCACAACCCAACAGGCCCCAATGAGAATCCGAAGCTTGACCGAACTCCAGCATACGACATAAAAATCATACCAACAGGGAGCGGAAATATAAGAATTTTATTAACTGTTCTATCTTTTAACTGCTGAAACCCCAGCACAATTAAAAAAAGAAATAAACCGAACAGCCACCTAGGAGTATGCTTCAGTATTTCAAATATCATTACATTAATTTCCTTTTAAAAATTACTGAAATCTAACGATTAACGCTTAATTTAAGGTGTGAATAACTCTAACACCTCAGCCAAACCATTGTGCCATAAGTAAACGAAATAACAGAGAAATAACAAGTACCCATTCCAAAACTGGTCGGCCATACTTTCAACTTCTATGCTTTTAACCTACTCCAAGGATAAGGATGAACCAAATGCCAATGGCACGGAAAAGCCAGGTCAGCTTAGTTGACACAAAATACTACCATTGCATCTCTCGCTGCGTAAGACGCGCCTTTTTATGTGGTGAAGACCCGTTAACAGGCCAATCTTATGAACATCGTCGTGAATGGGTTGAAGAAAAATTACTTCTGCTGGCAAGTATTTTCTGCATTGATATTTGCGCTTACGCTGTGATGAGCAATCATACTCACATCGTTATGTATGTGGACGATAAAAAAGCCAACCGATTGGCTGACAAAGCTGTCGTCATACGCTGGCATAAACTGTTTAAGGGAAACTGGCTGACACACAAATTCGTGGAAGGTAACGAGCTCACTCCGTCCGAACGCATTCTACTCGACGACATTATCAACCAATATCGCGAAAGACTGGCCAGTATAAGCTGGTTTATGCGCGTACTGAACGAAGATATAGCCCGCCGTGCGAATAAAGAAGATGGCTGTACAGGTCGGTTCTGGGAAGGTAGGTTTAAGTCTCAGGCATTACTCGATGAAGCAGCCCTTGCCGCCTGCATGGCCTACGTTGACCTGAACCCTATCCGGGCTAAAATGGCCACCACACCAGAAACCTCCGAGTTCACCAGTATCAAAAAGCGCATTGAACACGCACAGCATGGCAAACAACCCAAAAGCCTTCTGCGCTTTGCTGGCAACCCCAGGCAAAACATGCCCAAAGGTTTGCCCTTTGAGCTTGAATACTACATTGAACTGGTTGAGCTAACAGGCCGGTGCATTCGTGCAGACAAGCGAGGCCACATCTGCGATGCCCATCCTATCCTCACCAGATTGCAAATAGAGCCTGAAAACTGGCTCAAACTCACTACACGATTCACCAAAGTATTCCACGGCGCAGTCGGCAGCCAGCAAGCCTTGACTGAATTTTGTGAGCACCTGCAAAAAAAGCGGCGCCCTAACCTGGCAAATTGTGAACGCTTATTAGGATAGAGTTGTCATTATCCTAAATTCAAGTGGTGACTGTCTTACTCTGGCAGCGCTTATCTGTGCCCCAAAATACCAAATAACTACTGTTGCAACTGAAAGTGCTCATCCGTAAAGCCTGATTTCTGAAAGTTTTCACTTATTTACTTGCAGTTGCGCTTGTACTCATTGTCCACAGACCCGTAACGAGAACAGGTAAGGTTGGATGTCTGTGCTATTTAATGATAAATGTTCTTCTCAAAACAATAGCCTCTGGTCGCTTTATCATTTTCAGCCTGAGCTTTTGAACCATATTGGAATCCGAGCAACATCATCATACAACTTCCTGTAGCTGATTTCTCGTCAAAGTCAGGATGAGTGTTTAAGCAAACTTTTTCCCAGTGTTCGCCATTTGTGGAAGTAATCGGATAAGCGTAGACTTTCAGTTGAAATACAAACAATATTATAAATATCAAATATTTCATTAGTCCTTCCGCGATTTATATCGCCTTGCTAATGGGCAGCCGAAGCAACGCACAGGCTGTCCCGTGGAGGCCCGTCCCGTGGAGGCCGCGCTATTGGCGGCCGGAACGTAATTGAGCAACTTGTTATGTTTCATTGCTAGATACCACTATGGCTTACAATCAATATTACAAAAGACGCAGAAAACACGCCCGCAAGAACAATAGTTTTAATTGCTGCCATTACATGGTGACGCCAACCTTTTAGCCTAATTGAGCGATACCAAGTTAACAGTATGGCCACCAAGCCAACAAAGAAAGCTGCATAGATAAAGTAACGGCCGTATGAAAAATATAAATTAGCCAAAGTAGGAATAAACAGAGAGGCCGTAGTAACAGCACATAAGCTGCAAGCTAGAACCCATACAAATCTATCAATTCTCAAATCTATCTACGATCTCTGGCTGAAACACAACGCCCTGTTCAGGGGCTTTTAATAGTTGGCTAAAATAACGAACGCAGTGAGGGAAGCCAACTGTTAAAAGTCCCTGCCTGCAACGGCTTGTTATGTACTGTTTGGTTTATCTATGCTGTGCTCCGTTGGTTGAGGCGTAATTGTCATTACTTTCACACCAATAGGTGATTCAAACCGATGCCATACACCTTTAGGGATAACCAGCATTTGACCAGATGATAATTCGTTGCGCTGCTCTTTTTCTCCACTCAAAAGAATCAATGTCGTTTCACCGCCCAAAACCTGAACGAATTCGTCACCATCTACATGCCTTTCCCATTCACTATAACCAGAATAGTGAGCCACGTATATTCCGCCATCTCTATATTCAGATAGCAGTGCAAATACATTTTTGGCTTCTTCATCTGTAGTTTCAGGTGTTCTATTTTTCAAGAACTCTACCCTGGTGAATTCGCTTTCAATGGTAATCGCAACAGATTTCGACACTTACTGGCTCCCTTTAGGTACATAACGCTCCGATATGGGCGCAAAATGCATGGCTATAATTAGCGAGGTACGAGTGCAGCCATGCTTTTTGCGTCCTTACCGTTATTGGTTTGTTAGCTGCCAAAGCTTAAACAGCTTTTATTAACAACCGACATGTACCCAATTTGTTTTTATGTAAGTACTTTAACTGATTAAAGAAAGCCTGAAAACACCTTAGTTTGGGTTTTGTACTTGAGTAAGTTGAACACCAGCCAAATGAAACACCGATACAAACCAATAGTTGGGAAAATAGTACTGGCCGTGCGCCCTTAAACCTTGACGCTGAAATGGCGAATATGACTTGACTACTAAGGGCAGTTTTTGATTGGGTGTCCGTGCTATTTTCGATTGGGTGTCCGTGCTATTTTCACCCAAAATCAGACCCCAAATGTAGGACAGCTTTTGATTGGGTGTCTGTGTTGATTGCGATGAAACTTTTTGCTTAATTATTAGCAGAAGCGCTTGTTTTCACAGACCCAGTACAGGATCAGGTTACGTTGGGTGTCCATGTTTCCCCTAGGTGGCTTGATAATGCTTGCGGTGGGCGTTTCAATTGCTGGAATATTTGCTACCCCTTTGATGGGGAGCGTGTTGATGTATACTGAGCTTTTACCTGGTAATGCACCGTTGACGGTAGCAAATAGCTCAATTTGTAGAAACTAGCTGGAGCGTGAGAGTGGCTGCACTGGATATATTCAGAGCTATTGTCAAATCTG
>NZ_JXYA01000015.1 GCF_000967655.1 Pseudoalteromonas rubra | reverse complement strand
AGGATGTTTAATGATGAGATGGAGCATGGAAAGAAAAAGGCACAGGTCCCTGAGAGGTTCCAGGAGGTTCTTGAGACGGCTGGGATTGACTTAGAACTGAATATTGCTGAAGCAGAGAGTATGTCTTTTGAAAAGTGGGAGGCAGCAGTTAAAACAGGTGGTAAATGGGACTATAAAAATAGTCTAACTGATTATGATTTTAGTCCAGAGCTGCTTGATGATTTCGGCAACTTTCATTTTGGAGTAGTTGCAGCTGCATATGGTTTTAATCTTGAAGGTAGTATGTTTGGGGCTGGTGCAAACCAAGTTCTCAGACAAGGGGGTGGTACCCCTAGACAACTACACTTAGCAATCCCTATTTTGGCTTATAGTGGCGGAGGATACTTGTTGCCAGACTTTGTATCAAGAACGGCAACCAACTTTGGATTCTCATGGGGTGATAACCCCGGTGATTCAATAAATATAATGAATGGATGGGATTACTATCATGATTCAAGATAAATTAATGAAAGTGATGTTTGCTGTTACTTTAGTAAGTATTTTAGGGTGTGACTCTTCAGGAGAAAATAAACCTCCCTCAAATGACAGTATTAGGAGTTTTTATACACAAAATAAAGTACATATTGAAAGCTTTGTTGAGTTCTGTGCTTTGCAAAAAAGAGTGAGATGGCTTGGAGTGAACGACATCGATTTATCATCCAAATCAGATGCGGATTTAGATGGTTTTTCTGTTGAGAATACTAGGTTAGTGATGAATGATTTGGGGATCGAGTCTATGTTTTGTGCAAGGGATTATAGCAAGGTTAACGCTCCACTTGTTTCTGTAACATTACCATTATATAACTCTGGCTTATCAGTGTCGGGGGTAAGTAAAGGAATAAAGTTCATCGTTGTTGAAAGTGCCCGTGTTAAGGAGCAGATCAATAATGGTGAATTAACCCATCTTGGAGATACTGGTTGGTATATTTACTATAGAGAAAGTTAATATTTAAATTTGGCTGAGCAAATCCTAAATCGAAAATATAAAAGACACCCAATCCAAAGCCCCGGCCCCGCCGGGGCTTTGCTGTTTCTGGTCGTATGTCACCGATTTTTTGGTCGCATCGGTTTGACCAGTGTGGTCGTATCCATCGACCTCGTGGTCCGCAGGGTGTGTGATATACACGCAGCTATATCGGCGATAGTTAGTCTGCTGTTAACGAGGTTGCAATGTGGGTTTTGGGTCGAATTTTGTACAAAAATACTAGCAGGCTGTTTTCTCAGACAAAATAGTTTTCAGCATGGCGCTGAGCTGTTCAACCGGTAATGGGCGGGAAATATAGTAGCCCTGACCGTAATCAATGCCTATCTCTTTGAGTGCATCAAAGATCTCTTTGCTCTCCACATATTCAGCCACAGAGCGCTTATCCAGCGAGTGGCTGATGTCATTCACGGCTTTTACCAGCGCTAGGTCTATGGGGTCGTTGAGCATGTCGCGTACAAACGATCCATCAATCTTAACATGTTGTGCTGGCAGCTGTTTTAAGTAACTGAAGGTGCTGAAACCGGTGCCGAAATCATCGATAGAAAAGTGACATCCCAGTTCGTTGAGTTTGGCTATCATGGCCTGCGTCGCGCTTAGATTATTGATACTGGCCGATTCCGTGATCTCAAAAATAATGGCGCTGGCAGCGACCTGAAATTCCGCCAGACAGGATTGAATATGCGGCAGCAAACGCTCGTCCAGAAATGACTGGGCCGACAGGTTAATAGAGACCTGGTGCAACTCGCGGTGGCAGGCAATAGCGCGAATACATTCGCGGATCACACACTGGTCCATCAGGTAGGTATCATTGAGTAATTCCAGTGCCGGAATAAATTGATTGGGATAAACCAGGTTGTCGTCAACACGCAGTCGCAGCAGGGCTTCGAAATAGGCCACCTGGTTACGTTTAAAGTCCCAGATAGGCTGATAGTGCAGCTCAATATGGTTATTCTGTAGCGCCTGGCGGACATTGTGTCCCCATTCCAGCCCGGTTTGCAGGGTACTGTTCTGGGCATCTTCTTTGCTGTAGCAGTGTACCAGGTTGCGGCCGAGGTTTTTGGCAATATACAGGGCGATGTCGGCCTGTTTCAGGCACTCACTGGGATCGCTGTTCTGGTGAGTGATCTGTGTTAAACCAATGGAGCAGCTGATGGTATAGCTGGCTTCCTCGGAATGAAACTGATGGTGCTCAATGGCACTACAGACACTCTCGGCCAGCATATGGGCATCCAGCAGTGGTGTGTGCTTCAGTAAAATCGCAAACTCATCGCCACCGATGCGGAAGATCAGGTGTTCATCGGCAATGTGTTCACCAAACAGTTGCGCCACTTCTTTCAGTACAATGTCACCCTGCTGGTGACCTTTACTGTCATTGATGATCTTAAAGTGATCCAGGTCGATATAGATCAGCGCATGTTCAAGCTGTGCATCTTGCTTAGCCTGCTCGCACAATAGGTTCAATTGCTGGTCGAAGTAATAGCGGTTATGCAGGCCGGTCAGCGTATCATGTAATGCCAGGTGGCGCAGCTGCAATTCTGCCTGCTTACGCTCATGGATATTGTCTATGGTTGCCGTAATAGTGGCGGTACTGGTGACATTTTTAATCAGCTGAAAGCGGCACTCAACCCAGATAGGGCATTGGTTGCTCTGCATCACTTGCAGCTCGAGCAGCGCCGATTGCTGCTCGCCTTGTTGTACTTTGGTCAGCACCGATGCCAGTTTGTCACGGTGCTCTGCCAGCACGTAGTCGAACATACTGGTATGCAGGCTGGCTTTCAATTTGTGCCCCACCAGTTGCTCCCAGGCGGGGTTTAAAAAGCGGATCACCCCGGCGGTATCCAGTTCCATCACAACGGTATTAAGGTGCAGCAAAATGCGCTGGTGTGCCGAGAATAGGTCTTTGTAGCGTCGTTCACTGCGACTCAGTTGCTCAACTTTTTCGGCAAACTCGGCATAGCTGACCATAAAGTCTTCACGGCGCGCCGCGTGGTCACACACTTTACTCAATAAAGACAGATCATAGGGAGCACGAACAAAGTCGGTCACACCCAGCAACAGCAGCTGTTCGGCATAATCCGCATCGCGGTTATCTATAATGGTTACAATGGCCTGGCTGGGTTTATGTTGCAAAATGTTGGCCACCAGCTCTTTGCCGGCATCGCTGTGTGTTGCCGTCGCATCCAGCAGCACAATGGCAAACTCACTTTGCAAAAACTGCGACAGCGCCCCATTGGTGGTGGTGACGTGTGTGGTGGTAAAGTTCAGGGATAAATGCTGACAGATCTCATCGGCACGGGCCTGGTCCGGCTCAAGCAATAACAGGTTTAAGCGGCTGCTTTTTTCAAGGTGAGTGGATAACACATTCGCCAGCACCTGCGGCAGTACATCCTGACGCTCCAAAGGCAATACGGCGTCTATGCTATAACTGCGTGCTGTGGTTTCGGCAATACGTTCACAATAGGTGGGAGGCGTCAGTACAATCGGGGTATTTTTAGGCGTTTTTAGCAACCCGGAGCGCACCATACGCGAGAATCGCCAGCCATCTATTTTGCCAACATTAAGCCCGGTAATGATCAAATCAACAGCCTGGCGCTTTAATACACCCAGCGCAGTTTGCGTGTCACTGTGCTCAACGATGCGAAACACGTTCAGTGAAGACAAGGTTTTTACGACCAGCTGGCGCTCCTGTTGATCTGCATTCACCAGCAATAATGTGAGTTGCTTTGCCATGGTGTTACTGCCTTAAACCCATGAAATAAGTAAACAAGTTTTTGCCCTTTTTGTCAGTGATCTGTATTGCGCTGTGTACCTTGAAGGATCCCAGAACCGGGAGGTCACTGTGTGGCACCGTTTTAGCTGCGAAATTTCGTACAATAGCGACTAGATTAAAGCTATTTTGGGGCACTGACAAGCGTTACATAGTTTTACCTCAACACTTGATTTAGCGTAGGCGGATCACTAGACTTGGCGCCTATTTGCATTAATTTGAGGTCTTCTATGCGCGTTGCTGACTTTAGTTTTGAACTCCCTGATGAGCTGATCGCTCGCCACCCTAAAAAAGAACGCTCCAGCAGTCGTTTGCTGACACTGGATGGCAACACTGGTGAATTACAGCACAAAGTGTTCAAGGATATTGTCGATTTGATCAATCCGGAAGATCTCATAATTTTCAATAATACCAAAGTGATCCCGGCTCGTATGTTCGGTCAAAAGGCCACCGGCGGTAAGCTGGAAGTGCTGGTTGAGCGGGTACTGGATGAGCACAGCGTATTGGCCCATGTACGCGCCAGTAAATCGCCAAAAGAAGGCGCTGAGATCATACTTGAAGGCAAAGCAAAAGCCACTATGGTGGCCCGTCATGGCGAGCTGTTCGAGCTGAAGTTCCACGGTGATTCATCGGTGTTGTCAATTCTCGATGAAATCGGTCACATGCCGTTACCGCCTTATATCGATCGTCCGGATGAAGAAGAAGACAAAGAGCGCTATCAAACGGTGTATGGCGAAAAGCCAGGCGCCGTAGCTGCGCCGACTGCTGGCCTGCATTTTGATGATGTGCTGATGGCCCAGTTGAAAGACAAAGGCGTTGAAATGGCGTTTGTTACGCTACATGTTGGCGCGGGGACTTTCCAGCCCGTGCGGGTTGAGAATGTCAACGATCACCATATGCATTCTGAGTACATCGAAGTGCCGCAGGAAGTGGTGGATGCGATTGCTGCTGCGCGCCAGCGTGGTGGACGAGTGATCGCAATTGGCACAACGTCAGTCCGTTCGCTGGAGTCGGCAGCCAAAGCGCATCCGGATGAGCTAAAGCCATTTTACGGCGATACAGACATCTTCATTTATCCGGGTTATCAGTTCCAGCTGGTCGATGCCATGGTCACCAATTTCCACCTACCCGAATCAACCCTGATCATGCTGGTCAGTGCCTTTGCCGGTCAGTCGCATATCATGCATGCCTACGAGACGGCGATTGCCGAGCAATATCGTTTCTTTAGTTATGGTGATGCCATGTTCCTGACCCGACAGGATAAGGCGTAAATCATGAAAACCCAGCATTAAGGCTGGGTTTTTCTGTTTTAATCCCTGAATTCTGTGGCCCGGCGCTTTAAAGTGCTATTTTCGCCCCAATATTATTGCCGTTATGGTAGAATCGGGCGGTTTTTAGTATCGCCGGGTCTGGCTCCCGGTTAAGAGTAAGTTGGACTGTTTTTCCGACCAGAGGTAAGTATGAAATTTGAATTAGATTGTACACAGGGCAAGGCGCGTCGTGGCCGCCTGATCTTCGACCGGGGCGTGGTTGAAACACCCGCATTTATGCCAGTAGGTACCTATGGCACCGTAAAAGGCATGACGCCGGACGAGCTGAAAGACACCGGTGCACACATCTGCCTGGGTAACACCTTCCATTTGATGTTACGTCCGGGCACCGAGATCATCAAACAGCATGGTGATCTGCACGATTTTATGAACTGGGATAAACCAATCTTAACCGACTCAGGCGGTTTCCAGGTATTCAGTCTGGGCGCAATGCGTAAGATCAGCGAAGAAGGCGTGCTGTTCCAGTCACCGGTCAATGGTGAGCGGATCATGTTGTCTCCGGAAAAAGCGATGGAAGTACAGCGTGATCTGGGCTCTGACATCGTGATGATCTTCGACGAATGTACGCCTTATCCTGCGACGGAAAAAGAAGCGCGTGATTCAATGGAGCTGTCTTTGCGCTGGGCAAAGCGTTCTAAAGAAGCCCATGGCGATAACCCGTCTGCACTGTTTGGCATTATTCAGGGCGGTATGTACCCTGAGCTGCGCGCCGAATCTCAGGCTGGACTGGAAGACATTGGGTTTGATGGCTATGCCCTAGGCGGCCTGTCAGTGGGTGAGCCTAAAGAAGACATGATCAACATTCTTGATCACTGTGCGTATAAGATGCCGGAGCAAAAACCGCGTTATCTGATGGGCGTGGGCAAGCCGGAAGACTTAGTAGAAGCTGTACGTCGTGGTATCGACATGTTTGACTGTGTGATGCCAACCCGTAACGCGCGAAATGGTCACCTGTTTATTACCGGTGGCGTGATTAAGATCCGCAACGCGGTGCATAAAACGGATACAGGTCCGCTGGACCCAGAGTGTGATTGCCACACTTGTAAAAATTACTCACGTGCTTATTTGCATCATCTGGATAAGTGTAACGAGATTTTAGGTGCGCGTCTTAATACCATCCATAACCTGCGTTATTATCAGCGCCTGATGGAAGGAATGCGTGAGGCTATTGCTGCCGGTACGTTTGATCAGTTTGTGGCCGATTTTTATGCCCGACGTGACAGACCGGTTCCGCCGTTGGCCGACACCGAATAATAGTTTGCAATAAAAATTAAATGAGGAAGAGCTATGAGCTTATTTATGTCTAGCGCGCATGCCAGCACGGCAGCCGCAGCACCAGCCGGTGGCGAGTGGAGCATGTTGATCATGCTGGGTATTTTTGGTCTGGTATTTTATTTCCTGATCTACCGCCCACAAGCAAAACGTGTCAAAGAGCACAAAGATCTGATGGGTGCGCTGACCAAAGGTGATGAAGTGCTCACTCAGGGTGGCCTGGTTGGTAAAATCACTAAGGTTGCAGAAGACAAAGATTTTATCGTGATTGCCCTGAATGATCAGGCCGAAGTTACGGTACAAAAATCAGCGATTTCAGCAGTGTTACCGAAAGGCACAATGAAATCGCTATAAACCAGCAATAAGGATGATCCAGTGTTAAACAAGTATCCAATGTGGAAATATTTACTTGTGCTCGCTGTGTTGGCCGTAGGTATTTTATACGCTACACCTAACCTGTATGGCCGTGATCCGGCCATACAGGTTTCTGGTACTAAAGGTACCAATGCCGATCTCAGTGTGCTCGACCAGGTAAATAAAACACTTAAAGACAACAACCTCACCGTTAAATCAACGGCCCTTGAAGATGGCCAGGTATTGATCCGCTTCACCAACGTTGAAGATCAGCTTAAAGCGCAAGACCTGCTGCGTAATACCCTGAGTGACGATTATATCTCTGCCATTAACATGTCCCCGGCACAGCCTGAGTGGTTAAAGAACTTGGGTGCTAACCCAATGAAACTGGGCCTGGACTTAAGCGGTGGTGTTCACTTCACGATGGAAGTCGACATGGCGACTGCCATGGACAAAGCATTTGAGCAAATGGAGCAGGACTATAAGAGCGATCTAAGAGAAGAAAAACTACGTTATCGTTCTATTCGTCGTGTTGCCAACAGCGATCGTATTCAGGTGGTCATGCGCTCTGATGAAGACCGCGATGCGGCTGAGCGTTTTTTGAAAAATCGTTACCCGGGTAACCTGTTTATCAACGACAGCAGCAATGGTCTGGCATTTTTCTCGACGCTGAGTGAGCCAAAAATCAAAGAGCTGCGTGACTACGCCATCAAGCAAAATGAAACCATCATTCGTAACCGGATTAACCAGCTGGGTGTTGCTGAGCCTAACGTACAACGTCAGGGCGCTGAGCGTATTATCGTTCAGTTACCGGGTGTACAGGACACCGCGCGTGCCAAAGAGATTTTAGGTGCGACGGCAACACTGGAATTCCGTGAAGTAGATCAAAATGCCGATGCCCGTGCCGCGGCACAAGGTCGTGTACCACCGGGTTCAGAAGTGATTATGCACCAGGCCGGTTACCCGGTCGTGGTGAAAAAACGTGTGGTACTGGAAGGCTCGCACATTACAGGTGCACAGTCTGGCCTGGATGAGTATCAGCGTCCAAAAGTGAGCATCAACCTGGACAGCAAAGGTGGTGCGAAAATGAGTGCCTTTACCAAGCGCGCGATTGGTAAGCCTATGGCAACCGTATTCATCGAATACAAGCCGTCGGGTAAAGTCGACAAAAATGGTAAGGCTCTGCCGCCAATTAAAGTGGAAGAAGTGATCAACGTGGCCACCATTCAGGCTCGTCTGAACAGCTCATTCCAGATCACCGGCATTAACACGCCAGCAGAAGCCCATAACCTGAGCCTGTTGTTGCGTGCAGGTGCACTGGTTGCGCCTATTCAGATCGTTGAAGAGCGCACTGTGGGTCCAAGCCTGGGTCAGGAAAACATTCAGGCTGGTATGACAGCCGTTGTGCTGGGCTTTGCCTTCGTACTGGCATTTATGCTGATGTACTACAAAGGCTTTGGTCTGGTTGCCAACCTGGCGCTGGCTGCCAACCTGGTCATGATTGTGGGCGTTATGTCGATGATCCCGGGTGCGACGCTGACCTTGCCGGGTATCGCCGGTATCGTACTGACCGTCGGTATGGCGGTAGATGCTAACGTGCTTATTTTTGAGCGTATTCGTGAAGAGCTGGCAGAAGGACGCAGTCCTCAGCAAGCGGTTCACCATGGCTATGACAGTGCTTTCAGCACTATTTTCGACGCCAACATTACCACGCTGATCGCGGCCGTGATCCTCTTCTCTGTAGGCACAGGTCCGATAGCAGGCTTCGCTGTAACGCTGGCCATTGGTATTTTAACGTCGATGTTTACGGCTATCGTCGGTACCCGTGCGGTGATCAATGCGGTCATCGGTGGCAAGCGTATTAACTCGCTTTCAATCTAGGAGACGGACATGCAGTTATTAAGAATCAAAGACACTATCCGCTTTATGGCGGCGCGCAAAGTGTCGATGGCGTTTTCTGCGCTACTGATCCTGGCATCGATTTTCAGCCTGACATACAAAGGCATGAACATGGGTCTGGATTTCACCGGTGGTACGGCGGTTGAAGTGGGTTTTTCTCAGCCTGCTGATTTACCTAAAGTGCGTAGCACGTTGGCGGACAATGGCTTCCCGGATGCGTCGGTGACGTTATTTGGTTCAAGCCAGGACGTACTGGTACGTCTGGCGCCGCGCGATGACGTGAAAGCCGAGATCCTGGGTAACCAGTTGGTTGACGCACTGAAACAGGTAGACAGCAATGTTGAGATGCGCCGCATCGAGTTTGTTGGCCCGAGTGTGGGTGAGGATCTGAAAGAGCAGGGTGGTCTGGCAATGCTGACCGCACTGCTGTGTATCCTTATCTATGTTGCGTTTCGTTTCGAATGGCGCTTTGCAGTGGGCGCGGTTGCCGCTTTGTTCCACGATGTGATCCTGACTATGGGTCTGTTTTCACTGTTGGGGCTGGAGTTTGACCTGACCATTCTGGCCGCTATCCTGGCCGTGATAGGTTACTCGCTCAACGATACCATTGTAGTATCAGACCGGATCCGTGAAAACTTCCGTAAGGTGCGCATTGACGATACGCTGGAGATCATCGATATCTCACTGACTCAGACGCTAAACCGTACCTTAGTGACGTCAATCACGACCATTTTGGTATTGGTTGCCTTGTTTGTCTGGGGTGGTCAGACTATCCATGGTTTTGCCACAGCGCTGCTGTTCGGTGTATTCATCGGTACTTACTCGTCGGTCTATGTGGCCAGCTCTGTGGCGGTGGCCATGGGCGTGAGTAAAGAAGATTTGATCCCGGTTGAAGTGGAAAAAGAAGGCGCCGATCTGGATGCCATGCCATAATCAACCTGCAATGTAATAGAAAGCCGCGATTGTATCGCGGCTTTTTTGTCACCACAGGAGCACAGCGAATGCGAAAGGAATTAACAGCACTGATCGGCTTGGCGCTACTTGGCTGCTCGGAGCAAGCCGAGCAGGCAAATGCGAGTACAGCAACACCCATCCAGCCGCAGGATACACTGCACCGCTACCGGCTGATCGCCAGCGATCTGCTTACCAATATTCGGATCCAGACATCGGCTGAGGCCATAGCACAACAGGCTGAGGATTTGATGCACGAAGCTGGCCCCGTGTTGGCACACTTTAACCAGACCTATCCCCAATGCGGGGCTTACCTGGATGCCGTGCTTGGTGCAGCCCAAACGCTACCGACGCTGACCTTACAGCAGCTTGAGCAGAACTATCATGAAGCACAAGCATTGCCGACTCTGGCTGATCCCGTGTGTTATCACCCTAAAGAGTTACTGGTCCACCCCGCCAAAGTGGCAGTGATGGCTAAAGCTGGGCTGAGCGATGATGAGGCATATCTGGATGCTGAACTGGATCTGGTCGAATTAATGGCCCATGTTGAGCAAGTCAGGCTGGCATTTACGCGCGCCAAGACAGCGGCTGAGTCATTGGAAGTTGCAAATGATTCAACAACAAATTAGGTACAATCGTCCTTTTGACATATAACTGTCATGTAAAATTGTTAATTTGTTCGATTATCAATCAACTCTCATCTTGGTCATCGAGCAGTGGACTCAACGCAGATCCTTTTGGATGAAATCATCGCAAACCAGGCCGTATACACGGCATTTCAGCCAATTTATGACTTGGCAAAGGAGCAAGTGCTCGGCTTCGAGGCGCTCAGCCGTGGTAAGCGAGGCTCTGCGCTGGAGCAACCAGACAGCCTGTTTGCGGCTGCCAGTCGCTATGACCGGCTGTCCGAGCTGGAATTATTATGCCGCCAAAGAGCGATCACGCAATTTGTAGCGCAACAACTCCCCGGTAAGCTGTTTCTAAATGTCAGTCCAAAAGCATTGCTGGATCCACGTCATCCCAAAGGCGAAACCTTACATCTGGTTGAACAGGCCGGGCTGGCAGCCAGCCGCATCGTGATTGAGGTGACTGAGCAGGATAAAGTGGATGATGGCTTTTTACTGTTAAAAACCATTGCCCATTACCGCCAGCTGGGGTTCACTATTGCCATTGACGACTTAGGTGCGGGCTATTCGGGACTAAAACAGTGGTCTGAGTTATGCCCTGATTTTGTTAAGGTGGACCGCTACTTTATTGACTATTGCGACCAGAGCATCGTCAAACGAGAGTTTCTGAAATCTATCATTGAGCTGGCAAAAGCAACCAACACCGCGGTCATTGCAGAAGGGATCGAGCGTATGGAAGAGCTCGCTTTGCTGGAGCAGCTGGGGATTGTGAATGCGCAGGGGTATCTGCTGGCCAAACCCAGTGAACACCCTAACTGCGAGATGATTAATCTGGCCCAGCATCGCCATACTGACAATAAAGACAACCCGTTTGAGCAGTCCATTGCGATTGGCTGGCTGGCCAAGGATGTCGCTGCGATCCACACCTGTACACAATGTCTCGATGCACATCGGCATTTTGAGCGGGATAAACGGCTGATGAGCTTGACGGTTGTGAATGACGCCAGAGAACCGGTAGGTTTACTGCATCGTGATCAGCTCACCGAAGTCTTCGCAGCCCCTTATGGCCACGCGTTATTCGATAAAAAGCCTGTGACTGAGCTGATGGATAAGCAACCTTTGATTGTAGATGAGCAGGAGCAGCTCGACAGTGTCAGCCAGCTGATCACTGAACATGAGTTTGATATCCGGCGGCACATTATTATTACCCGGGAAGGGCGCTATCTGGGCCTGGCACCGCTGCGGGATATTCTCAAACATATTACCGACGAAAAAATTCGTCATGCGCAACATGCCAACCCGCTGACCATGTTACCGGGTAATGTGGCTATCAATGAAGCAATTGAACAGCGCCTGCGTGCCATGCACAGCTTTTCGCTGGCCTATATCGACCTCAATCATTTCAAGCAGTTTAACGACCTGTACGGGTACGCCAGTGGTGACAGCGTGATTAAGCTGCTGGCCGAAGTCACTGTGGCTGTGTGCAAGCACAGCCATTGTTTTGTGGGCCACATCGGCGGCGATGATTTTATGGTGGTGTTTGACAATGACGATGCTGAGACTTTGTGTCATGAGATAATCCAACGGTTTGAAGCCCAGTCTAAAGCATTTTTCACCCCGGAGCATGTCGCCGCCGGCGGTTACTGGGCCAGTAACCGGGAAGGACAGAAACAATTTGTGCCTTTACTGACGTTATCGATCGGTTTGGTCTCTCCGGACGCAGAATCCTGTAGTAACAGTCATCAGGTTGCCGCATTGGCAACGGATGCCAAGAAAGAGGCCAAACGATACCGCAATAGTTATCTGTTTGTCTGCAACCGCCGTAAACCCAGCGCACCCGTAGTACGCCTGGATGCAGTCAGCAGCGTATAAATACCAATTTCGCTTGAGTATTGTTGCAGTTCAGTACGCTAAGGTGTAGTTTGAAAGTCAGCAACGTCAGTGCCTGGGATGCCAAATTGCAGCACTGACCATTCAATGTGGGCTAGGTGGTGTATGGTAAAACGGGTTATTTATCTGATGCTAATACTGCTTGGTGTGGTGGCCGAAGCAAAACCAAGCATCTATGTTGCCAAGGAAATGCGTCCCCTCTATGACCGCGATTTATTCCTTTATGAACTGCTCGACTTATCCCTCAAAGCGGCGAACTATCCGGTTGATATCCAGCACGTTAAGGTACACCCCCATCAACAACGCACCCTGCTGGCGCTGAGTAAAGGCGAAGTCGACTTACACTGGAGTATGTCGAGTCCGGCGCGAGAAAAGCTGGCGATTGCGGTTAAATTCCCCCTGTTTGACGGTCTGATCGGCAAGCGCGCTTTGCTGGTCCATCGCGCACAGCTGGCTCGTTTTGAAGCTGTGAAGGATAAAGCGGCACTGGCCAAGCTGGTTGCTGTACAAGGGCATGACTGGCCCGATACAAAAATACTGGCAGCCAATGGCTTAAAGGTCAGGCCGATTGTGAATTATCAGGCGATGTTTGACTTGATCCTGGCGCAAAAAGCGGACTATTTTCCCCGCTCGGTGATCGAGGTAGATTCAGAGCTGGCGGCGCAGTCGGCCACGGATTTGGTCAAACTCCCCGGTATTTATTTGTCGTACCCGGCACATTTCTACTTTTTTGTGAACAAGCAACAACCACAGCTGGCAGAAAAGCTGGCACTGGGATTATCGCGTCTAAAAGAAAGTGGTGAGTATCAGCAGCTACTGGCACGTTACTTTGAACTTTCTTTTTTGAGCACTGCACGGCCGATATATCTCGACAACCCGTTCTTCCACACAGACTGATTATACAGGTTTGTCTTTGCAATTTAACTGCGCTTTTTGATTGAAGGTACTTTTAATTCATAGGCTTCTTTGTATGAGATCACGGTCAGTGCGACCAAAATGGCACAGAGGGTCGAAAATATCAGGTAGCCTGTAATTTCAAAGGCATAGAAGAAGAAGGTGATATCGTAGCCTTTGGCATTGCGAAAATAGTTTTCTATTAAAGCGAAAAAGCTGATGGCCGCGCCTATCAGGTAAAGCCAGGGCATCATGCTGTCTGCAAAGGTGGCACGGATCTGGTGCTTGGGAAACAGCCATTTGGTGATTTCAACGCGATAGGTGAGCAACACTAAGATCAATAGCTCCCTGGCCATGGAGAGGCCGAATATCACACTGTTTTGCAGCAGGCGGTTTTCTTCATCGGAATACAGGCTGATCAGCCCGGTGGAAAACAACAGGTTTTCTATCAGAATGGACGATAAGTTCATCATTGCAAGCACGCAAATATTGATGTCCTTAATCCTTAATCCTATCAGGAACACCAGTGAGATGATTGCAATACAAGAGAGGATGAACACATAAGTTGCATCCTGCATAATAAAAATAACTACTACCATCACGACGTATGGTAGTAGTAGGTCTTTGATCGATAAATCCTTTGTCATGTCGAAGTACGTTTTATCTCATTTTTTTGGGGAGTTTGCTGGGCATTGGGCCGAACAGGGTGTAACACACTGGAACCGGCAGCGACTTTTTGGCAATCAGTAAATGAAAGAGTTTTCATATTGATATTCCTTATGTCATTGTTGTTGGCCTAACCAAAACGACTACATAAACTGGCTAGTCAGCTTCTTAGAGTATAGGCACAGCTTCCGCCTTTGCTCGTTCATCATCGAATTACGTGCAATTACGGCGACGCAGTTCTGATGAATCAGGTGTGCTTTCAGACCTATCATATATGATAATTTTCATATAACACAACATAAGTCTATTAAGCTCTGGTTAATAAATTTACCACCAAGACCAGAAAAGTGAAATGAAATTTTTCATATAACTTTAATTTAATGTTAATTTATTTGTTGGTTTCACTTTTTTTACTTGAAAATCTTAATATTAACCAAAAAACTAAACTTTAAATTTTGCCATTTCTTTTTCCAGTTGGTGGGTCAATGCCGTAATGCTGTCGGTTGCCTGATGGGCATGGTGCGAGACCTGTGCAGTCTGGCTGGCGGTATCTGAGATGGTCACAACGCGCTGAGCGGTGTCTTCTCCGGCTGCCAGCTGCTCTTTGGCTGCCTGCGCAATCTGGTCGCTCATTTGCGATATGGCACTGAGCGACTCAGCGACCCGTTTCAGTGCACCGCTGGCCTCACTCGACATAGTCACGGTTTTTTCACTGGTGGCGATGCTCAGTGTGACCGACGCCTTGGCTTCTTGCGTTGCGGATTGCAGATTACCAATCATAGTGTGAATTTCTTCCGTGCTGGTTTGTGTGCGTTGTGCCAGCTGCCTGACTTCATCGGCCACAACGGCGAAGCCGCGCCCTTGTTCACCCGCTCGGGCAGCCTCAATCGCGGCATTCAGCGCCAGCAGATTGGTCTGCTCAGCAATGCTTTGGATCACACTCAGTACATTGGCAATGTTTTTTACTTCTTCATCCAGCACCTGGATATTATTGCCGGCACTGTCAATTTGCTGTTCCAACAAGGCAATCGCTTCTGATGCCTTGGTCGTCAGCTTATCGGCGCTTTGTCCCTGGGACTCGGCTTGTTGTACAGACTCAGCAGCCTGCTCGGCATGCTCTACGACAGTCTGAGCGGAGGCCGTGAGCTCGGTAATGGCCGAGGCGACCATCTGAGTTTCTTCGCTCAGGCTCCGGGTGAGTGATTCCAGTTCATTCGAGCGTGCTTCGCCATTGTGGCTTTGCTCGTTCAATGAATCACTGACCGACTTGAGCCCGCCAACCACGCCTTTGAGACCCTGCTGCATGTATTCCATTCCCGCCAGAATACTGTCTGGTTTTGCGTTATCACTGTGGATCTTTGATGTCAGGTTACCACGGGATACATCCTGAACAATCAGCAACACGTCATCCAGCTCTGCGCCCAGTTTATTAGACAGCGACAGTCCAAAGCGAGTTAATGCGAAGGTCAGTGCAACGGCAATGAGTAAAGATAAAGATGCCAACCAGATTGCCGTATCCCAATAGCGTTCGTCGACCTCCTGATAACTGATCCCGGTGCCGACATACCAGCCGAACAAAGGGGTTTTTTGCACTACCGACGTCATGGCGGCTACGCTGCCGTTACGCTCTGATGTCCAGTTGTAGGTAATAATGCGGTTCGTCTGTGAGCCGACCAGGCGCTCTACCATGCGACCAATGCTGTTGCCACTGGCATCTTTGAAGTCGTTAAAACTCGTATTGTGAAGGTGGGGGTCATGGGGAGCGGCAATAAAGTTAAGCTTGCTGTCGACCACATACACATATTCGGAGTCGTGATATTTATTTTCCCTGAGGATTTGCGAGGCCAGGGTTTTCGCTTGTGCCTCAGTCAGGTCACCGCTGCGCACGAACCCTTCAAACTGCAACACGATATTGGCGGTGCTTTTCATCAGCTGATTGATGCGCGCAATATTATCAGTTTCGCTCGCGTGTCTGAGAGATTGCAGCCCAACGATCGCAACCAGGATGAGCGCGATAAAAATGGAGGCTGCAAATAGAATGATTTTTGTTCTTAAAGTGAATGATGAAAACACGTGATGCCCCTGTAGCAGAACCTGACTTAATGATTTAACACGAAAACCTTATTGTGAAAAGCTGAAAAGCATCACTAAGCCCGGAATTTTAGATGATTTTTCCTCACTATAGGGGGTGACAGCGTTTTACCTTGCATTAATTATGTTAACTTCGTCCTCAGTGAGTAAACGGTACTCTCCGGCAGCCAGTTGGCTATCCAGTTCGATGCCTGCGACGTTCTCACGGTGTAGCTCCACAACCTTATTACCCACCGCGGCCAGCATGCGTTTTACCTGATGATACTTACCCTCACAAATGGATAACCGCAGTGCATACTTATCCAGCTGCTCCGCTATGGCGGGCTGAGTGAGGTTTTTTTCGTTGTGCAGGGCCACCCCCTGGCGCAGCTGCTCAAGGGCTTCTTCGCTGAGCGCTTCTTGTGTTTCAACCAGATAAGTTTTGTACTTTTGTTTCTTCGGCGAGGTAATTTGATGAGACCAGTCGCCGTCATTGGTAATCAAAACCAGCCCGGTGGTATCTAAGTCTAGTCGCCCTGCAACATGAAAATCTTTTAAGTTGGGCTCGTCTAAAAGCTCGAAAACGGTGGGGTGCAGGTCGTCCTGATTGGCACACACGTAACCGGTCGGTTTGTTCAGCATATAGTAACGTTTACCCAGGTAAACCAGCTGTACTCCCTCCCATTCGACTGTATCACTTTGTTGGATCGTATGGTCGGCTTTGCTGACTTGTTCGCCGTTGACAACGGCCAGACCTTTTTTGATCCCAATTTTGACTTTACTGCGTGGCAGCTCACTGGTGTGGCTGACAAACTTATCTAAACGGCAGGGGAATTTCATAGTAGTTACTCTGTTAATTTGGATGCGACCCGCCGGTTGCTGCGGGAGAGCTGAGATCAGCTCAGAAACGCGACATTATATGCTAGTTCTTGCGGTAGATCTCGGGTTCCAGATCATAGGGATGTACACTGAGATTTAGCGGTTCGTCACCGCACACACTGTGCAGCGCATTCAACAGGGTGTCGCTCAGTAGTTGCTTCTGTGCCAGGCTGCGGCCTGCAATGATATGCGCCTGTACATGAATAAAGCCCTGATGTGGCCCTCCCAACTGATAATTGGCGTAGGCAATGGCCCGGGTTTTGATAGTTGCTGGGTCAAACAGCTGGGTGCGCTCTGCGCCCTGATGGACAGCCTGAATCAGTTGAGCAATCGGTATATTCAGGTTCTCTGAATGTTCAATGATGAGATGAGGCATGGTATCACATGATAATTATCGCTAAGATGGCAATATGATATGAATCTTTTCTTGCACTGCCAAGTGATTAGTCAGGCAATCAGGCATTCAGGCATTCCTGACAGGCGCCTTGAGTATGGCAGGCAGTTATACGGATAACAGGATAGTATGCTGGCGATATTTAAATCTAAACCGCTACTGGATGAGGCTCAGGCTCAGCAGTTAATCGCATTGTTTGGCTGGGCGGTGGAGCACTTTGATGTGGATTTCTTTCTTAAACACACACGCATTGTTGAGCCTACCGTGCAAGATTTCCCGGATCAGGTTAGCAGCGTAGAACAGATGGCACACACCGTTTTTGCTCGGGTGCGTGATTATGCCGGGTTGCAGCATTGGCCAATTGCACTGCTGCCACCTCAACAAATGCCGATGCAGCAGAATTTCCCCAGTTTTACGTTAAGTGGGGGGCTACGCGGTGAACATGTTTCCGTGCTACAGCAGCCAGCATTGCCGATTGCGTTGTCGTATAACCCCAACCAGATTAATCAGCCACAGGATATGGTTGCAAGTTTAGCGGGCTCCCTGGCTATGATATTAATACATCAGGTAGGTAAGTTACCGCCAGGAGGTCAGGAACACTTGCCTGTTGCAGCCGATGTGCTGGCCGTGTTCATGGGCTTTGGAGTGATGTTAAGCAACAGCGCCTATCACTTCAGAGGTGGGTGCGGCTCCTGTTATAACGCCTACGCTAACCGGCAAGCCGCGCTCAGTGAGGCTGAAACGGTGTTTGTACATGCCCTGGTGTGCTATTTTAAGCCCCAATACCAAGGTGCAAAACACCTTAAACCACACCTTAAAAGCTTGTATAAGAAGGCCCAAAAGCAATTGCGGGGGATCATCAAATCGTCCCCGGACCCGGTTTTACTGGCACTCGAGGAGCGCAGCCGTGTCGCCTTACCTGGATGAGTTTATTTTGATAGCGCTGGCACACTTTTTTGCCGTCGCGAGTCCCGGGCCCGACTTTGCCATCGTCCTCAAGCAAAGTATTAGCCACGGCCGGCGCAACGCGCTGATGACAAGCGCCGGGGTCGGGTTGGGGATTTTGGTGCATGTAACCTATTGCCTGCTCGGCGTCGCATTGGTGTTATCGCAATCACCAGAGCTGTTTAATGCCTTTAAATATCTGGCGGGGGCTTATCTGGCCTATATGGGGATCCAGGCACTGCGCGCAAGCGCAGCACCGACCGCGCCACAGTCCGCAGAAGCAGAGCCGCTCACTCAGGAGAGTGGAATGAAAGCGCTGCGCCGTGGCTTTTTGGTCAATGCTTTGAACCCAAAAGCCACCTTGTTTTTCCTCTCGCTGTTTACTTTGGTAATTGATCCCGGCACGCCGCAGTCCGTACAACTTTTCTACGGATTGTATATGGCGCTGGCCACCTGGATATGGTTTTCATCCCTGTCACTGGTGCTGAGCAAAGCGGCGGTTCGGCGCTTTTTTCAGCGTGCCGGACATTGGTTTGATCGCGGGATCGGCGTGATTTTGCTTCTGCTGGCGCTCAGGTTGGTTTTGTAACGTTGGGAGAAGACATGGCATCAAGAGCATTACTGAATTTTGCCTTTGGTTCAAATTTAACCCCAGCGCGCCTGAAGGCGCGTTTGCCACACGCTCAATTGCTGGGCACGGCTCATTTACCTGGCTACACACTGGGTTTTCGCCACCTCGGCCAGGATGGCTCGGCCAAATGTTCTATTGAACCTGATAGCCGGGCAGACGCGCAGGTACATGGTGTGCTCTATGCGTTAACTGAGCAAGAAATGGCGCAGCTGGATAAGATTGAAGGCGAAGGTTATCAGCGCCAGCGCGTCGAGGTAGTGCGTGCCTGCGGCACCTTAACTGTGGCGCACTGCTATATCACACAACAACTTCATAACGACCTGCTGCCGTTTTCCTGGTATCTGGAGCACGTGCTGCGGGGCGTTCAACATCATCAATTTCCCGCAGCGTATCAGCAGCTGCTTGCACAGCAGCCGTGTATCCTGGACCTGGATTACCTCAGAACCCGGCGGGAGCTGTCTATTTATCAATAAGGAAGAGCATTACACATGAAGTACCAATTTGGCAAAGGCCTGATCGCAGCCGCGTTCTTGTCTGTGAGTAGTACCCCGGCATTGGCGCAGCAGCAAGTGCCTGGCGTGAATGTTGCAGATGTCGAGCGAGCGGTGGCTGAGGCCATGGAGACATTCCATATTCCGGGCATTGCACTGGCCGTGGTCGAGCGTGGCCAGGTGGTGCTGAGCAAGGGATTTGGTGTGCGCCATATTGACCATCAGGATAAGGTCGATGCAGATACCCTGTTCGGTATTGCCTCTAACAGTAAGGCATTTACGGCGACGGCGCTGGCTATGCTGGTGGATGAAGGTAAGTTGAGCTGGGATGATAAAGTGATTAAACATATCCCTGAGTTTCGGCTGGCCGATCCCTACGCCACACGTGAAATGACCATCCGGGATTTACTGAGCCATCGCAGTGGGCTGGGCAAAGGTGCTGGCGATCTGATGATCTGGCCAGATACGGATAAAAGCATAGATCAGTTGCTCGAAGGGATTGCACATTTACCGACAAACAGCAGCTTTCGCAGCGAATATGCGTACAACAACCTGATGTTTGTGGTCGCAGGCGAAGTGGTACACAGAGTAACAGGGCAGGACTGGCGCACTTTCGTCGAGCAGCGTATGTTCAAGCCTCTGGGTATGCAGACATCCAAAGCCGGGTTTGCCCGGATCCCTAAGCAGAATAAAAACTGGGCGACTGGCAGTATTTACTGGGAAGGGCAGCTGACGCCCTTTTTCGTCGACTATCTGGAAGATTTTCGCGGTGCCGGCGCGATTGCGTCGAGCGCAAATGATATGAGCCGCTGGCTACTCACTCAGCTGTCTCAGGGGCAAACGCCTGATGGTAAACGTTTATTCAGCGGCGCACAGCAAGCCCAGATGTGGCTGCCGCACATTATGCGCAAGCCCAGCAGTGAGGGCAAAAGAAACTACCAGCAACAATTCAGGGGCTATGGCCTGGGCTGGGCCATTGAAGATTATTTTGGTCATAAAAAAGTGGGACACGGCGGCGGGATCCTGGGCATGGTCTCTCAGGTTGCCATGATACCGGGCAAAGAGCTTGGCGTGGTGGTCTTGTCTAATCAGCAGGTCTACCCGGCTTTGACCGCTATCATTAATGAAGTGTTTGAAGACGCACTGGGCCTGCCAGAGCGGGACTGGGTAAAAGAAACCGCTGAGCGCTATTATGCCAAACGCGCAGAGACCTATCGCGAAGCAGGCGTGGTGAAAGTCGACAACCCGCAACCGGCGCTGGCCGATCAGGTATATACGGGTACTCTGATCAGCCCCTGGTATGGTGAGGTGATTGTCGAAGAGCTGGATGGCCAGTTGCATATCGACTTTACCCACACAGCGATGCTGAAAGGGAAGCTGGTGCATCACAGTGGCAATACCTTTGTCGTTCAGTGGCAGCAACCTATGCTGGAAGCCGATGCTTATATCCAGTTTACTTTGTCCCCCTCGCAACAGGTTGAAGCTGCCAGCATGTCCTGGGTGAACCCGGATATCACGGACTTCAGTTTTGATTTTCATAATCTGCAACTGCGGGCGAAGCCGCTGCCCGAAAGCTAAGTCTCAGCTTACACCAAAGTATCAGAGCTGCTCTGACGTTGCTCTGATACACTCAGATTATCATTCAACGAAGGATTGATTTTGCTATGCGTACGGCCCTGATCACACACCCGCTTTGTCGTAGACATAAAATGATTGCGGATCATCCGGAGTGCCCAGAGCGGCTGGACGCGATTTCCGATCGCATCCTGGCGTCTGGTCTGGATGTGGCCATTGAGTATAAAACAGCACCTAAGGCGACAGTAGAAGACATCGCACGGGTACACGACCAGGCACATATCAATCGTGTATTTGAGGCATTGCCCGAGTCTGGGTTGGCTGAGCTGGACGGTGATACCTGGTTGTGTCCGGATTCCATGAAAGCCATTGAGCGCGCTGTGGGAGCCGGGCTTTTGGCCGTTGATGAGGTGCTTGCAGGTAAGCTGGACGCGGCTTTTTGTTCCGTGCGCCCGCCCGGTCATCATGCCAACCAGCATAGTTCGTCGGGGTTTTGTGTATTCAATAATCTGGCCATTGCGGTCGCTTATGCGAAACAACAGGGGGTGGAGCGTATCGCGGTGCTGGACATAGATGTTCATCATGGCAATGGCACGCAGGATATCGTCCGCGACGACCCTCAGGTGCTGTTCTGCTCTTTGTTTCAATACCCTTTTTATCCGAATACGGCGATTGAGAATACCGACTCAGTGTTAAATTCCCCGTTGCCTGCGGGCAGTGACGGACGCGACTTTCGGGCGCTGGTTGAACAACAGTGGTTGCCCAGACTCGAGGTGTTTGCTCCTCAGCTGATCTTTATCAGCGCCGGATTTGATGCCCACCTGGAGGATGATATGGGGGGCCTGAGCTTTGTTGAGCAGGATTATATCTGGTTTACCGAGCAAGTGATCGCCCTGGCCAAAGCGCAATCTTGCAGGGGGATCATTTCCTACCTTGAAGGCGGTTACGACTTGTCATCGCTTGGCCGTAGTGTGGAATGCCATATCCGCGCGCTGGCAGAAGCCTAGACACCTTGAGGTTGCTCTTCAGCGAATATCCTCTAACAGCTTAAAAGCATCCTCTACGCTACATTCACTGAGTTTGGAGACACAACACTGGCCTTCCTGCACTAAGGTTTGTTGCACTAAACGGGTGAGTGCATCGGCCGGCAAGGGCGTTACCGCTTGCCCTGAGCGGGTTAGATAACGGCCGTCAGAATAGATGCAGATCCCCTCGTCAGGGCCCGCATAATGGCACATTTCAGTTAGTTCATCTTCACTGCGGACATAAGCGAGACTTTGGTCTAACCATAATAGGAACGGGTAGGACTTTATTGTCATTATTTGTTCTTGGTCAAGGTTGTTTAAATTGTCTCCATTATACTCGATTAGATTGGCTGAAAGCGAGGCTGTGCTTATGATGGGCGATACACGTCAACTGCAAATTAAAGATGTTTACTCTCACAACCTATTGTGTTGTGACTACACCACGCGTTTATACGACGCGCTGAGTCTGATGCGAGAGCGGCGAGTCAGTTCAATATTTATTGAGCAGGACGGTAAAATTGTCGGGATCTGGACGGAATCCGACTGCGTGAGTCTGGACTTTGAACACAGTGGTCTGGCACAGACCGCCATTGGCAACATCATGAATGCGCCGGTGCATGATATTCTAATCAACCAAACGCTCAGTGAAGCCACCATCAAGTTTCATCAATTGGGGATCCGCCATCTGCTGGTGAAAGATGCCCATAATCAGCCGCAGGGGGTTGTGTCTCTGTCTGATATTGTGCGCAATCAGGGATTGGACCATTACCTGCACTTTCGGCCTATTGAAGATCATTTCGAATCTCAGATCAGCACCTTAGATGCTGAGGCCTGTATTTCCGAAGCCATTCATGCGATGCGCCGAGACAGAACCACAGCGGTACTGGTGTACAATCAAGCGCTGGCTGAATACGGCATTATCACACAGCGGGATGTGGCTTATGTGATCCTCAACCAGGACTGGCGTATGCCCTGCTGGGAGCTGGCCAGTTATCCCATGGAGTCCATGACACCCAAAGACAGCCTGTTTGATGCTTACCGCCTGATGACGGCCCGCTCCATTCGCCATCTGGTGATCCGCGAACCCGGTTCAGATGCGGTGATGGGCCTACTGGCGCTAAAAAATGTGCTGACAGAAATTGAAACGGCCTATTGTAGCGAGCTGGAAAAAGTCCTTGCACAGCGAGACCTGGCACTGCAAAAATCAGAAAAAAATCTCTATCTGGCGAACCGGATCATCGACGCGTCACTCGACGGCATTATGATCACCCGCGCCAATGGCGAGATCATCCAGATCAACCCTGCATTTAGCGCGTTAACGGGCTATCAGGATTATGAGGTACTGGGTAAAAACCCCAGTATTCTTAGCTCAGGTGTGCATGGCCAGGATTACTACGAGCGCATGTGGAAGGAGTTGCGCCATAAAGGCGTCTGGCAGGGGGAGATCTGCAATAAGCGTAAAAATGGCGAAGT
Organism: Pseudoalteromonas rubra; assembly: GCF_000967655.1. Classification (GTDB taxonomy): domain Bacteria; phylum Pseudomonadota; class Gammaproteobacteria; order Enterobacterales; family Alteromonadaceae; genus Pseudoalteromonas; species Pseudoalteromonas rubra_A. The sequence goes on along the minus strand of NZ_JXYA01000015.1, from coordinate 16,224 downwards.
CTATGTTGAATGGCTGACCATTATTGAGATCAATGAACCCTATAGCGATGATGTGCTTTATGCGGCCATTTTTAGCGACATTACCGAACGTAAAAATGCCGAGGAAAAAATTGCCCGGCTGGCCTATTTTGATGAATTAACCGGACTGCCCAATCGCCGCCTGTTCTACGACAGATTGTCTATGGCACTGGCCTCGGCGCAGCGAGATAAGCATAAGCTCAGCGTGATGTTCATTGACCTGGACCGTTTTAAAGAGGTCAATGACACCTTAGGTCACAGTGCCGGGGATAAGCTGCTCAGTCAGGTAAGTGAGCGGATCAAGGCCATCCTTAAGCCGGGCGATACGCTTGCGCGGCTCGGCGGCGATGAGTTTGTGGTGCTGCTCACCGAAGTGGAGCAGATGGACGACGTGGTCAGCTTTGCCGATCAGGTGCTCAGTGAGCTCAGCGTGCCCTTTGCGCTGGGGGAGCTGAATGTCGCGGCCACAGCATCGCTGGGGGCAGCCATCTATCCGGAGGACGGCCTTGACAGTGAAAGCTTGCTCAAACATGCGGATGTTGCCATGTATCGCTCCAAAGAGTTGGGGCGTAATTCATTTCAGTTGTATAAAGCCTCGATGAACGCCCGCTCATTAGAGCGACTGTCGATGCTAAGCCGCTTTCAAAGTGCACTGGAAGGGGGCGAATTTGAACTGCATTATCAACCACTGCGCTGTCTGACCAGTGGCCGGATCATGAGTGTAGAATGTTTGCTGCGCTGGCAAGATCCCAACCTGGGCACCATCTCGCCAGCTCAGTTTATCCCGCTGGCCGAAGAACTGGGATTGATTGTGAAGGTCGATCAGTGGGTGATCAACGAAGCCTGCCGACAAATGGCACAATGGCTGAAAGAGGGACTGGATATACGCCGCATTGCCATTAATATTTCGGCCAGCCATCTTAGCCAGGGCGATCTGGTAATGACCATGGCCAAAGCGCTGGAACAGCATAACCTGGACGGTCGTTATGTGGAGCTGGAGCTGACCGAAACCAGCTTTGTCAGTAACTTGCACGATGCCAAGGTGCTGCTCAAGAAACTTAAGAATCTGGGCGTCTCGATTGCGCTGGACGATTTTGGCACGGGCTATTCGGCGCTGAGTTATCTGACCAAGCTGCCCATTGATATTCTAAAAATCGATGCCAGCTTTATCGCTAAAATTCCCGATGAATATGGTAACAGCGAGATTGTCACGGCGATTGTGGCAATGGCTAAGGCGCTTAATCTACATGTGGTGGCGGAAGGGGTCGAAAAATCCGTGCAGCAAAAGTTTTTGCAAAAGCTGGGGTGCCATACCATGCAGGGCTATCATTATTGCCGCCCATTACCTCAGTCTGACTGGCTGAATTTTTATCGCTCACAGCGGGGGCTTGAAGCTGCCCCGCTGCAGCGTCTGGCAGGCGGGCGCTAAGCGCCCGTCAGTGTCATCTAGTCGAGGCTGACCGAGACTTCGTAAGAGGTGAACTTACGGATATTGATAACCCCGGTATCAAAGATCAGATACTGACCTTTAATGCCTTGCAATATACCACTGACCACCGGCTCCTTATCAAAGTTAAAGGAGCTGATCTTGCTCGGATAGCTGGTAACCGGGAAGGTCAGGTCGACCACTTCTTCATCCAGGCGCTCAATCGCCGTGGCACCAAACAGCTCCGCCAGTTCATCCAGCTTAGCCTGGATCTGTGGAATAAGCTCTGCTGCGGATGCTTTGAGGTCCAGTTCAGGGTTAATGCCTTTAAGCATATTGCGCCAGTTGGTTTTATCGGCAATAAACTGTGCCAATGCCACTTCCACTAAACCAGACTGTAAACGGGTCTGGACCTTGAAAATAGGCACTGCCTGTGTAGCACCTTGATCTATCCAGCGGGTTGGGATCTGAGTGTGGCGAGTAATGCCAACCTTGAGTCCTGAGGTATTCGCCAGATAGACATAATGCGGGATCATACAGTGGGTTTCACCCCACTCAGGTTCACGGCAGGTGCCCTGATCATAGTGGCAGGTTTCAGGTTTCATGATGCACATGTCGCAGCTGGCCAGCTTTTTCATGCACACAAAACAGTGGCCCTGAGAGTAACTTTTCTTGGTTTTTTTACCACAGTTACAGCAGAAGATATTACCACTGAAAGTCAGGGTAATGGGTTTGCCAATTAATTCATTGAGTGGCAATAGTTCATCACCCAACGGCAGGTGATATTGAACAGACGCGCCCTGAGCTGTGCCCAGTGTCGCCTGCATTTTACGCAGTGTACCTTGCATCTTTACGCCCCTAAAGATGATGTTAAACGGCGATCCTAACAAAGCCGGTTTAAGAGGTGAAGCGTAATCGTCGGGGAGGCTTTATTAAAACTGGTAGCCCACATTAAACCAGGCATAGCCCTCGGTTTCTGAATCCTCCGTTGCGGCAAAAAAACTGCCACTGTCTTCTCTTCTGGCCCCGGCACTCAATCCAAATACCCAACCACTATTGTTAACACCCTGCGTATAGTAATTGTAAGTGACTGAGACAAAGCCTTTCTCGCTGGTCAAGACCTCAGAGCCGAACATAGCACCCACAGTGTGGTGATTGCTCTGACCAATAATGCGTTGATAACCGAGGGCAGCACCAAACAGACCCAGTGAGCCAAAAAAGCGATTTTTGCCATTATTGACGCTGTACTGTGCGCCCAACACTCCGCCGTATTGGTAGCCTGTGCCGACTGTGAGCGAGTTGTCTGCTAAAGCGTGAGTGGACAGTGTCAGGCAGGCCAATATAGGCAATAAACTACGCGATTTCATAGATCTTCCTTTCATTATTGTTGTTTATGGGGTGTTATTCTGGGGCTAGGGTAGAGGCAAGTGCCTAAATATACAACAGATAAGTGCGGCAGTTTACAAATTATAACGTATTGGCTGGTCAGAGATTGATGAGGCAGCGGCCCAGCGTAATACTGAGCCGCTGTATAAGTCGTACTTATTGCTCGCGAGCAATGGCGCGATAGGCGATATCGGTACGGAATTCAACACCGTCCCAGTTTATCTCCTGCACCAGCGCATACGCGCGCTTTTGTGCTTCTGTTACTGTGTGACCTAAAGCCGTGGCACACAATACACGACCGCCTGCGGTAACCACAGCGTCACCGTCTTGCTTGGTGCCTGCATGGAAAACTTTTTCACCTTCCGGGTAAGCAACACGCAGTCCAGAGATGGCATCGCCTTTTGGATAGCTGCCAGGATAGCCCTTAGCTGCCAGCACCACACCCACAGCGGCGCGAGGATCAAACTGAATGTCAGTCTGGTCCAGCTCCTGACGGTTTGCCGCTTCAATCAGGGTAACCAGATCTGATTGCAAACGTAGCATGATAGGTTGCGTTTCAGGATCACCAAAGCGACAGTTGTACTCAATCACTTTCGGTGTACCGTCTGCGGCAATCATCAGGCCAGCATACAAAAAGCCGGTGTAAGGATGGCCTTCAGCTGCCATACCTTCCACGGTCGGGGTGATCACTTCATCCATAATACGCTGGTGGATATCTGCGGTCACAACCGGGGCAGGAGAGTAGGCACCCATGCCACCTGTGTTCGGGCCTTCATCGCCATTGTAAGCACGCTTGTGGTCCTGACTGGTGGCGAATGGCAATACGTTCTTACCATCAACCATCACGATGAACGAGGCTTCCTCACCTTCAAGGAACTCCTCAATCACCACGCGGCTACCGGCGTCACCAAATGCATTACCGGCCAGCATATCGCGAATGGCCTCTTCGGCTTCGGCTTCGGTCATTGCCACGATCACGCCTTTACCGGCAGCCAGACCATCTGCTTTTACTACGATGGGTGCGCCTTGTGCTTTCACGTAAGCCAGCGCAGGCTCAATTTCTTCAAAGGTCTGATAGGCTGCCGTCGGGATCTGATGGCGTGCTAAAAAGTCCTTAGTAAAAGACTTAGAGCCTTCCAGCTGAGCGGCGCCCTGGGTCGGACCGAAAATAGCCAGGCCAGCTTCACGGAAGCGGTCTACTACGCCGATCACCAGTGGCGCCTCAGGGCCAACAATGGTCAACTCAACTTTGTTTTCTTTGGCAAAAGCCAATAGTGCATCTATGTCTTCCACACCAATGGCGACATTTTGCAATTTTGGCTCAAGCGCCGTGCCTGCGTTACCCGGGGCAACAAAGACCGTTTTTACAGATGGGTTTTGTGCAGCCTTGAACGCCAGAGCGTGTTCACGGCCGCCGCTGCCAATGACGAGTATATTCATGGCAATTGATTCCTATTAAAGCTTTTTGAATTTCAGGGTCATTCGATCGCTTTCCCCGATGGCCTTGTACTGCTCGGCCTTTTCGTCACCCAGAGCTAAACGTGGTGGTAAAGTCCACACGCCTTTCGGGTGGTTGGCACTGTCCAACGGGTTGGCGTTGATTTCACTGCTTGCAACTAATTCGAATCCAGCCTGTTTAGCGAGGTCGATGACGTAGCTTTGCTTCATATAACCAGAACGTTGCTGGTCTTTATCATCGCGGTGCTCAGGTAAGCGGTGCTCTACCACACCCAGAATGCCACCAGGCTTCAGTGCTTTGTTAAATGACTGAAATGCCGACAGCACACCTTCGTCACCCTGGCGCATATACCAGTTGTGCACGTTACGGAAAGTCAGAACCATATCGGCGCTGCCCGCAGGTGCAATATTGGTGTGCGTGCCAGGTGCAAACTCGGTGATCTTGACTTCACTGAAGCGTGCATCGTCTGCCACTTTCTGTTTAAAGCCATCCAGTGAGCGCTTGAAGTAACCTTCACTGTTCGCCGGGAAATGTGCTGCGTAGAGTGTGCCCTGGCCTTTAACAACGGGTGCCAGAATTTCACTGTACCAGCCGCCACCCGGGGCAATTTCAACTACCGTCATATTTGGCTGTAAGCCAAAAAACGCCAGGGTTTGCTCTGGGTTACGATACTGGTCACGTGCACGGTTATCCGTTTTGCGTTCTGCGCTGGCAACCGCCGAGGTGATCTCGCTGGATGCGCCGCTGTCTGTGGTGCTGTTACAGCCACTCAGGGCGGTCAGAATACCTGCTGCGATGATAGATTTAATGGCAAATTTCATAGTCAGTTCCTTCACTGTCATTATTGTGATTGTCTTTGACTCACAATACTGGAAATTAGCGCAAACAAAAAGCGCGAAACGGTGAAGGTTTCGCGCTCATCGATTAGTGACGGAAGTGACGCATGCCGGTGAAGACCATGGCCATGCCCGCTTCGTCGGCGGCGGCAATGACTTCTTCATCGCGCATTGAGCCGCCAGGCTGGATCACCGCAGTGATCCCGGCTTCGGCTGCGGCATCGATGCCATCGCGGAACGGGAAGAAGGCATCGGAGGCCATCACAGAGCCTTTGACTTCGAGGTTTTCATCGGCGGCTTTGATACCGGCAATTTTCGCAGAGTACACGCGGCTCATCTGGCCGGCGCCCACACCTATGGTCATGCCATCGCGGGCATACACAATGGCATTGGATTTAACGAACTTAGCGACTTTCCAGCAGAACATCAGATCTTTGAGCTCCTGCTCGGTTGGCTGGCGCTTAGACACGACTTTCAGGTCGTTCGCCTGCACCATGCCCTGGTCACGGTCCTGAATTAGAACGCCACCATTGACACGCTTGATGTCGACACCGGTTGTTGCCGTTTGCCATTCACCACATTCCAGTAAACGCACGTTCTTTTTCGCTGCGACAATTTGTGCCGCCGCATCAGAGATCTTAGGCGCAATGATCACCTCAACGAACTGACGTGAGATGATGGCTTCTGCCGTATCTGCGTCCAGCTCACGGTTGAAGGCAATAATGCCACCAAATGCTGAGGTCGGATCGGTTTTGAATGCGCGGTCATAGGCGCTCAGGATGTCTTTATCTTCTGCTACGCCACACGGGTTGGCATGCTTGACTATCACACAGGCAGGCTCTGAGAAGCTCTTGACACATTCAAGGGCCGCATCGGTATCTGCGATGTTGTTGTAAGACAGTGCTTTACCCTGAATTTGTTTCGCAGTCGCCACTGAGGCTTCTTCAATGTCGTTCTCAACGTAGAAGGCTGCGTCCTGATGCGAGTTTTCACCGTAGCGCATATCCTGCTTCTTGGTGAACTGCATATTGATGGTGCGTGGAAATTTACTTTCTTCAGCGGCTTCTTCGGTGTAGTCCGGGACCATTTTACCGAAGTAGTTTGCTATCATACCGTCGTACTGTGCGGTGTGCTCATAGGCTGCGATGGCCAGATCAAAGCGCGTTTTGTATTCAGTTGAACCATTATTCGCTTTCATCTCGTTGATAACACGGTCATAGTCGGCTGCATTCACAACGATGGTCACATCTTTATGGTTTTTCGCCGCAGCGCGCACCATAGTCGGGCCGCCGATGTCGATGTTCTCAATCGCATCTTCCAGTGAGCAGTCAGCTTTTGCAACAGTTTGTGCAAAGGGGTATAAGTTGACTACCACCATATCAATGGCTGAGATGTTGTTGTCTGCCATCACGCCTTCGTCCTGACCGCGACGGGCCAGAATACCACCGTGGATTTTCGGGTGTAGGGTTTTGACCCGGCCGTCCATGATCTCCGGGTGACCAGTGTGGTCAGATACTTCAGTAACAGGAATGCCATTTTCGGCGATAAGTTTACAGGTGCCGCCTGTTGATAAGAGTTCAACGCCTTGCTCGCTCAGGGCGCGGGCAAATTCAACGATACCGGTTTTGTCAGACACGCTCAGCAGCGCGCGACGAATTGGACGATGTATATCCATGATGGTTCAGGTTTCCTCAATGATAAGTTAAGGGCTAGCTTAGAAGGGCTGTATTTTAGCTTAACTTGGCTCAGAAAACGATTGAAAATGCGTGAGTGAGATTGAGAAAAACAAAGGTTGCTTTTCGCTGTCCTTGTTTAATGGCTGGTAAGTGTTTTGTTTGCGGCAACAATCTGCGAGCAAGTAGGGAAACAAAAAAAGCACCCTAAGGTGCTTTTTTCAATGTAGACAGGAAGCGATTAGTTCATGCCGTACTTTTTCAGTTTCTTACGCAGTGTACCACGGTTGATACCCAGTAAGATGGCAGCACGAGTTTGGTTACCACGTGTGTAAGTCATTACTTCTTCAAGTAGTGGTGCTTCAAGCTCAGAAAGAACCAACTCATAAACGTCTTGTACGTCCTGACCGTTAAGCTGTTTTAGGTAGTGGTGTACAGCTTTTTTCACTGCATCGCGAAGTGGTTGCGGTTTCTCTTGTGACTGAACATGAGCGTTAGTGATAAATGGAGAAGTCACATTTTGTTCGAACATCTTTATGTCTCTTTCTTAGTTAGCTGCTAGTGTTTCAAAATAGTGTTCTAATGTCTCGACCTGCGCATTGGCATCGTCCAGAGCATTGAATACTCGCCTAAATTGACCATCTTGGTCATGGGCCTGCAAATACCAGGACACATGTTTGCGTGCGATGCGTACACCCATTGGCATACCGTAGAAATGATGGAGATTCACCAGGTGTTCCATCAAAATGCTGCGTACCTCGGATAACTCCGGGGCTGCAAGCGTTTCTCCAGTACGCAAGTAATGGTCTATCTCCCGGAAAATCCAGGGACGACCTTGGGCAGCTCGACCAATCATGATGGCATCTGCGCCCGTATAATCCAGTACCTGTTTGGCCTTTTGTGGAGAGTCGATGTCTCCGTTTGCCACTACAGGAATGCCAACCGCTGCTTTGATCGCTTTGATCGTGGCATATTCGGCGTTGCCTTTATACATACATGCACGGGTGCGCCCATGTACGGCCAAAGAAGCAATGCCATTACGCTCGGCAATGCGAGCAATCTCAATGCCATTGCGATTTTCCGGATCCCATCCTGTGCGGATTTTCAAAGTGACCGGGACATCGACTGCGTTGACCACAGCCTGAACTATCTCTTCCACCAGTTCCGGGTATTGCAATAGCGCTGAGCCTGCCAGCTTTTTATTCACTTTCTTCGCGGGGCAGCCCATATTAATATCTATGATCTGCGCGCCATTACTGACATTGAACTGCGCCGCCTGCGCCATCAACTCAGGATCTGCTCCGGCGATTTGCACGGAACGAATACCCGACTCACCGCTGTGATCCATGCGGTTCATTGATTTATCGGTTTTCCATACCTTTGGATTTGAAGACAACATTTCTGACACCGCCAGTCCGGCCCCTAAGCGCCGACACAATTGTCTGAAAGGTCTGTCGGTGATCCCCGCCATTGGCGCGACCATTAAGTTGTTTTCAAGTTGGTAAGGACCAATACGCACTGCTGTTCAATCCGCCTCTTTTCAAGGGGCGCTAAGTTTACGGTTTTTTTTGCAAAAATCAAAGGCTATAAATTGAACATAAGTGCTTTTTTTTTGAGCTTGACGGGTTGACTTTTTATAACAAACTGACTGAAGGTCAGAATTGTTTTAAATTTAACCGTTTGTCATTTCAAAGCGAGCAAGAAGGGACTGTAAAAAATGCGTAAAGCCTGTTAATTAAGGGCTTTACGCGTGATAAGGCACTAACCTTTTTTGCCGCTCACTCGGGTCCATTCACCCTCCTGAGCAATGGCCTCAAGTGTCAGGAAAGGGGCGTAGACATCGGCTACCGACTGCGCCTGTTCTTCCAGTATGCCCGACATGGCGATTTCGCCGCCTGGTTTAAGGAAACCGAGGATCACCTCATGCAACTCTCTGAGCGGCTGTGCCAGAATATTGGCTACGACTATGTCAGCAGAAAACTCCGGCTGATTCTCAGGTAGGTACACTTCTAATTGGTCGGCCACGCCATTGCGCGCGGCATTATCGCGACTGGCAACCAGTGCTTGTGGATCGATGTCGATACCGATCACCCGCTCTGCGCCCAGTTTGATCGCCGCGATCCCCAGGATCCCGGAGCCGCAGCCAAAGTCGACCACGGTTTTACCGCTCAAGTCTTGCTGTTCCAGCCATTTCAGGCACAGTGCTGTGGTGGCATGGGTGCCCGTGCCGAAAGCCAGTCCTGGATCGAGTAATACATTGACGGCATCCGGATCGGGTACGTCACGCCAGCTGGGGCAGATCCACAAACGCTCACCAAATTTGATCGGGTGGAAGTTATCCATCCACTCGCGTTCCCAGTCTTTGTCTTCGAGCTGCTCCAGCTTGTATTTAAGTGGGGCATCACTGGCGGTCTTCAGATAGTCTACAACCGCCTGCATATCGTGGTTGGCCTCAAACAAGCCAATCACTATGGTTTGTGGCCAAAGCAGCACTTCACCGGGCTTAGGCTCATAGATGGGGTTGTTTTGTCCGTCGATATATGTGACAGACGGGCAGCCGATCTCCATCAGCAGATCGCTGTAATGGTCGGCGCTGTTTTTGTCGGCATCAATGCGGATCTGGATCCAAGCCATAAGTTGTTACCTATTTATAATTCGGGTCTATCGATCCCAGAGTAAACTAAAAAGGCCGCAAATGCGGCCTTTGATGATTTTGAATGGGCGCTTAGCCTTTCACATCCAGGAAGCTCTTCAGTAAGTCAGAGCGTGATGGATGGCGCAGCTTACGCAAAGCCTTTGCTTCAATCTGACGAATACGCTCACGGGTTACGTCAAACTGTTTACCCACTTCTTCCAGCGTGTGGTCGGTATTCATGTCGATACCAAAACGCATACGCAGTACTTTGGCTTCACGGGCCGTCAGGCCAGCAAGTACTTCGTTGGTCGCGCCGCGCAGGCTTTCCATTGTCGCTGAATCCACCGGCGATTCAATCGTGGTGTCTTCGATGAAATCACCCAGATGCGAATCTTCATCATCACCGATTGGCGTCTCCATGGAGATTGGCTCTTTGGCAATTTTCAGCACTTTACGGATCTTGTCTTCTGGCATCATCATGCGCTCAGCCAGCTCTTCCGGGCTTGGCTCACGACCCATTTCCTGTAGCATCTGACGAGAGATACGATTCAACTTATTGATCGTCTCAATCATGTGCACCGGAATACGGATAGTACGTGCCTGGTCAGCGATAGAGCGGGTGATAGCCTGACGGATCCACCAGGTTGCATAAGTCGAGAACTTATAACCACGGCGGTATTCGAATTTATCAACGGCTTTCATCAGGCCAATGTTACCTTCCTGGATCAGATCCAGGAATTGCAGGCCACGGTTGGTGTACTTTTTCGCAATTGAAATAACCAGACGTAAGTTGGCTTCAACCATTTCTTTCTTCGCACGGCGGGCCTTGGCTTCACCAATGCTCATACGACGGTTGATGTCTTTAATACGCTCAATGCTCAGGCCTGTGCTTTCTTCGATGGCGCTCAGCTTGTTCACACAACGTTCGATTTCTGGTTTTACTTCAGCTAATTTTGCAGAGTGCTTATCACCTGCTGCAATTTCAGCATCGACCCAGGCCATATCCGTTTCATTGTTTGCAAAGTGCTTGATGAAGGTTTTCTTCGGTAGCTTTGCAATCTGTACCGCTTGCTTCATGATGATACGTTCCTGAACACGAACGCGGTCCATCATGTCACGCATGTTGTTAACCATGCGGTCAAACTGTTTTGGCACAAGTTTAAATTTACGGAACAGCTCGCCGATTTCGGCAATCGCTGCTTGTGAATCCGGGTGTGCACGGCCTTTTACTTCAAAACACTTACGTGCATTGATGTAAAGGGTTCTTAATTCTTCGAAGTGCTCGCGCGCAATTTCAGGATCCGGACCCGTATCTGCGTCGTCCGAATCATCGTCGTCTTCATCGCCATCATCGTCTTCATCGTCGAGGTCTTCTTCACTGAGCTCAGAACCAATGTGAGTCGCTGAAATAGGGGCTTCATCGTCTTCTAACGAGTCGAAGAAACCAGAGACGATGTCGCTCAGGCGCATCTCTTCGGCTTCGTATTTGTCCCATTGTTCAAGCAAGTAAGTAATGGCTTCAGGGTACTCGGCAACCGAGATCTGTACCTGATTAATTCCCTCTTCGATGCGTTTGGCGATCTGAATTTCACCTTCGCGCGTCAGCAGCTCAACCGTACCCATTTCACGCATATACATGCGCACTGGGTCTGTGGTTCTGCCGATCTCTTTTTCTACCGTTGCCAATGCGGCAGCCGCGGCTTCGGCTGCATCCTCGTCGGTCGTGGTTTCCTGCATCATCAGTTCATCGGCATCCGGTGCAGACTCTGCTACCTGGATACCCATATCATTGATCATGCTAATGATATCTTCTACTTGATCCGAATCTATGATGTCTTGTGGAAGGTGATCGTTAACTTCTGCAAAAGTTAAGTAACCTTGCTCTTTACCTTTCTGAATCAGAAGTTTGAGTTGTGACTGAGGAGTTTGATCCATAGAGATTATTGCTTCCACTCTGATAAAGTTGTTACAACGGGCGTCAGCTAAAAACCACACTATTTTGGTTGACGCAGTGAATAGAACATTATAACAGCAAAAATTATTTTTGACCAGTTCTTCGCGCACCTAACGCTTGAGTCAGGAGTGCGCATTCAAGCCGTTCATCGCTGTTTAAGCCCTCGGTTTTGTCTTTTATTAATAAGGTCTCAAGGCGCAAATTTAAACACTGATCTTCAATAAACTGAAAAGTATTTTTAAATTCATCGATGAGCTTTTCTTCATCTATATTATGCTGCCAGGTTGCCAGCTTGTTCAGGGCCGAATATTCAGGCGTATCCCTGAATGCTTCAAGGATGTGCGCCGTGGTGTAATCGGGTCGAGATAAACAGGTGGCCTGTAATGTCAGGAACAGGCGCATACCCGGTAAGGGTAGCTCAGCCAGCTCAGGTAGATGCTCTACCACCGATGCCAGGCTCGGGTGCTGCAACAGCAGACCAATGGCTCGACGCATGGGCGTGACTTTAAACTTACGCTCAATGGTATGCTGCTTTCGCGGCGTTGCCAGTTTGGCACTCAGTTGCTCTCGGGTACGGCCGATCAGGCGTGCTAGCGTGCTTAGCAACGACTCCTGATAATATTCGCTGGGCACTTTTTCGATCAGCGGCAGTGCCTCACTGAGCAGTTTGGCTTTGCCGGCATCCGTGGTTAAGTCGCATTGTTCCGACAGCCGGGAAAACAGCACTTTACTATAGTCTTCGGCGTCTTTTAGTCGCTGCTCAAACGCGTCTTTGCCTTCTTTTTGTACTAAGGAATCCGGGTCTTCACCATCAGGCAGAAACACAAAGCGCAGTGATTTGCCGTCTTTCAGATTGGGCAGGGCGTGCTCCAGCGCGCGCCAGGCGGCATCTTTACCGGCCCGGTCGCCATCATAACAACAAATAACCTGATCGGTGTTACGGAACAAGGTCTGCATATGTTCTGCTGTGGTGGCTGTACCCAGTGCAGCAACCGCATAATCGATGCCATACTCACTGAGGGCTACAACATCCATATAACCTTCGACTATCAACACTTGCGCCAGCTGGCGGTGAGCCTGTTTGGCTTCATAGAAGCCGTATAGCTCAAAGCTCTTATGGAAAATTCTAGTTTCCGGCGAGTTGAGATATTTAGGGCCCTGATCTTGCCCCATGACTCGGCCACCGAAGGCGATCACCCGACCGCGCTTATCGCGAATTGGGAACATCAGTCGGTCGCGGAAAAAGTCGAACTGACGGCCCGGTGATTTTTCTGTTGCCAGTTTCAATTCAACCAACTGCTGGCGTTGCGCCGGGTTGCGCGCCAGCGTGCGGATCAACTGATCCCACTCGGGCGGCGCAAAGCCCATTTGAAATTTATCTATGGTTTGCTGGGATAAACCACGCCCAGCAATATAGGCTTTAACCTCTGCGGATTTCTGATGCTGATTAAGTCGCTGCTGATAAAAGCGCGCGGTTTGCTGCATCAGATCGTAGTCGGATTTTTTTTCTTCAAAGCTACGTTGTGGCCCGCCGAGGCCTTGTTCTCTGGGGATCTCCAGGCTGAATTGACCGGCCAGTTCTTCGATGGCGTCGACAAATTCCAGCTTGTCGTATTCCATTAAAAATGAAATCGCGTTGCCGTTAGCACCACAGCCAAAACAGTGGTAAAACTGCTTGTCACGAGAGACGGTGAAAGAGGGGGATTTCTCGTTATGAAAAGGGCAGCAGGCCTGATAATCTTTGCCGGCTTTTTTCAGACCGATACGGTTATCGATTAATTCAACGATGTCGGTTCTGGCCAACAAGTCGTCGATAAATTGTCTTGGAATTTTTCCTGCCATTTTTACCCTATCGCTTAGACGAAGAAACCGAGCGCTAGGCTCGGTTTACTCATAATCATACTTGATGCGGGGCTTATGCGCTAAGTTTCTGTTTGATTAAACCTGAAACTTTACCCATATCAGCGCGACCTTCAGCTTTTGCTTTAATCACGCCCATTACTTTGCCCATGTCCTGCATGCCAGCGGCGCCGGTATCGGCAATTGCAGAATCGATCAATGTTGCTATCTCTTCTTCACTCAAAGGTTGAGGTAAGAAGGACTCCAGCACAGTGATCTCACCAGCTTCTACGTCGGCTAAGTCTTCGCGGCCAGCGTCTTTATACTGAGTATAAGAATCGCGGCGTTGCTTTACCAGCTTCACTAAAACGGAGGTAATACCTGCGTCGTCCAGTGTCGTTTGGTTGTCGATTTCTCGTTGCTTAACTTCAGCAAGGGCAGCACGAATAGCGGTAAGACGAGGTTTGTCTTTGGCTTTCATTGCTGCTTTTTGCGCGTCTTTTAACGTAGCTAACAGGCTCATATGCAAGACTCGCAGCGATTAGTATAATTTAACGCGACGTGCGTTTTCGCGAGAAAGCTTTTTCATGTGACGCTTAACAGCAGCCGCTTTCTTACGCTTACGCTCAGCTGTTGGCTTTTCATAGTGCTCGCGACGACGAACTTCTGAAAGGATACCTGCTTTTTCACATGAACGCTTGAAACGACGAAGTGCTACGTCAAACGGTTCGTTCTCTCTTACTTTAATTACTGGCATTAAAAATTCACCTACCTAATTAGTGAGCTTTGCTCTAACCGACCAAAAAACGGTCAATTGGTTCAAAAATGGTGCGGTATTGTAAGCCGAAGCATCACCGCATGTAAAGACCAAATTATAGTTAAAATTACCGCAACTGTCATGCTCGAGACCAGATGCGCGACCGGGCGCGAGCATTTATACTAAACTGCCCATTATTTCAGCTATTTAGCCTTGCTGTACGGTGACCATTAAGCGCGTTGATAGAGTCGGCAGCACACTTGCCCGGCGAGTTTTTCTTTTAATAGGGTCCAGTTTGCAGGGAATTCTGGGGTATTTTCGCGTTCAAACTCGACATAAATCAGGGCGTCTTCGCTGAGCCATTGATTGGCCTCAAGTAACGTACAGCTGGTTTGCACCATATCGCGCCGAAATGGCGGGTCAACAAACACTAAGTCGAATTGCTGGGGAGCCTGAACAGCCAGTTTAGCTAAGGTATCGCCTTGCTCGACCTGGGCATTGTCTAATTTAAGCGTTGCGATATTGTCTTGCAGCTGCTGCGCTACCTGTTTGTCAAATTCAAAAAACACACCACTGTGGGCAAACCGTGACAAGGCCTCAAAGCCAAGGCTGCCGGAACCGGCAAAGCAGTCCAGTACCTTGGCATCTCTGACATCCTGCATCAGCCAGTTGAACACGGTTTCCTTTACTCTGTCGGTGGTTGGTCTGAGCCCTTCAACATCTTTAACGGGCAACTTACGCCCGCGAAATCGACCACTGATCAAACGAATATGCCCGGATACCGGCTTTTTTGACTGCTGCTTTCTCATTTTTTACCCACTACACGCAAATGACAGCTTCCAGTATACCGCATTCAGGGTAAGGTGGAGCAAGGTTTATTGCTGCGCCTGGGTGCGATCCGCGCAGATATCATTAAGCTGTGATTTTTCATCCTATTGGAACATGGTACACTGTCGGGCAATAATGACAGAGCTTGTTATCAGCCATGTACATGGCCTGTCAGGTCTTCCACCACAGCGCCTGTGCGCATGGATCATCTGCGCCAATAAGTTCTCACTAATTTGATTGCACACTAAAACGGTATTTAGCGAGTTATGGGTAAAAAGAGCAAAATTCTATCCTGGTTAGGGTTCGGAAAGTCAGATAAAAAACAGCAAGAAGCTGAACGAGAAGCCGCTCGCTTAGCCGAGGAACAGGCGAAGCGTGAAGAAGCCGAGCGTTTAGCAAAAGAGCAGGCAGAGCGTGAAGAAGCCGAGCGTTTAGCAAAAGAGCAGGCCGAGCGTGAAGAAGCAGCGCGTTTAGCCAAAGAGCAGGCAGAGCGTGAAGAAGCCGCGCGTTTAGCCAAAGAGCAAGCAGGACGTGAAGAAGCCGAGCGTGTAGCCAAAGCGCAGGCAGAGCGTGAAGAAGCGGAGCGTTTAGCCAAAGAGCAGGCAGCACGTGAAGAAACCGAGCGTTTGGCAAAAGAGCAGGCAGCACGTGAAGAAGCAGCACGTTTAGCCAAAGAACAGGCAGAACGTGAAGAAGCCGCGCGTTTAGCCAAAGAGCAAGCAGAGCGTGAAGAAGCCGAGCGTTTAGCTAAAGAGCAGGCAGAACGTGAAGAAGCCGAGCGTTTAGCCAAAGAGCAGGCAGAACGTGAAGAAGCCGCGCGTGTAGCCAAAGAGCAGGCAGGACGCGAAGAAGCCGAACGTGTAGCCAAAGAGCAGGCAGAACGCGAAGAAGCCGGGCGTTTAGCCAAAGAGCAGGCTGAACGTGAAGAAACCGCACGTTTAGCCAAAGAGCAGGCAGTACGTGAAGAAGCCGCGCGTTTAGCCAAAGAACAGGCCGAGCGTGAAGAAGCCGAACGTTTAGCCAAAGAACAGGCCGAGCGTGAAGAAGCCGCACGTTTAGCCAAAGAGCAAGCAGAGCGTGAAGAAGCTGAGCGTTTAGCCAAAGAGCAGGCAGCACGTGAAGAAGCTGCACGTTTAGCCAAAGAGCAAGCAGAGCGTTTAGCCAAAGAGCAGGCAGCACGTGAAGAAGCTGAGCGTTTAGCCAAAGAGCAAGCTGCACGGGAAGAAGCCGAGCGTCTGGCAAAAGAGCAGGCAGAGCGTGAAGAAGCCGAGCGTTTGGCCAAAGAAAAGGCAGAGCGTGAAGAAGCCGAGCGTTTGGCCAAAGAGCAAGCAGCACGTGAAGAAGCCGAGCGTCTGGCAAAAGAGCAGGCAGAGCGTGAAGAAGCCGAGCGTCTGGCCAAAGAAAAGGCAGAGC
>NZ_JXYA01000014.1 GCF_000967655.1 Pseudoalteromonas rubra | reverse complement strand
TATTTAGTTGTTCTAAATGAGAAATTTTTAACGCCGTTAGCGTCATATTTGCTCCGTCAAATTGAACAGGTATTAAGTGAAATTGGTATTAGTAGTTTCGTATTCGAGGTGAATTAGACACGATGAAAAGCGGGCATATCAGCCCGCTTTGTGTTCTGTGTCCGTTATCTATTAATTAGGCACCTTTGTAATACTTTTTGATGCCTTTCCAGCAATCCAGATAATTTGGCTGGCGCTCTTTGCCTTCTAGGGCATACTTGGTCGGAGAAATGACATAACGCGATTCGAACATAAAGGCCAATGTATTTTCATAACGTTGTGGCTCTAATTCCGCGTTCGATGCCTTTTCAAATACGTCTGCTTCAGGACCATGTGGCGACATGCAGTTATGTAAACTCATACCGCCAGGTACAAAACCATGCTCCTTCGCATCGTAAACCCCTTCTATCAGACCCATAAACTCGCTCATGATGTTGCGGTGGTAGTAAGGTGGGCGGAATGTATCTTCTGCAACCATCCAGCGTGGCGGGAAGATAACAAAGTCAACGTTGGCAACACCTGGTGTACCGGACGGCGAAGTCAGTACCGTGAAAATCGATGGATCCGGGTGATCAAAGCTCACTGTATTCATCACATTGAAACGGGCCAGATCGTATTTATAAGGAGCGCTGTTACCTGTCCAGGCAACCACATCGAGTGGAGAATGTCCGATATCACAACGGAACAAATTACCGTTGAATTTGGCAACCAGTTCAAAATCGCCTTCCAGATCTTCAAACGCTGCAACCGGGTAAAGAAAATCGCGTTCGTTGGTATAGCCATTTGCACCAACTGGGCCGCGCTCAGGAAGAATGTAAGGGTTACCATAGTTTTCGCAAATGTAACCTCGTACCTGCTCGCTCAGTAACTCGACGCGGAACTTAATACCACGCGGGATCACCGCGATTTCGCCAGGTTTAATGGCCAGCTTACCGCACTCAGTGTGTAGCACCAATTCACCCATCTGAGGAACAAATAGTAGTTCACCGTCAGCATTGTAGAAGTAACGGCCTTCCATTGAGGCATTCGCAACATAGACGTGGATCCCGATACCGGCCTGACCGTTGGCGCTACCATTTGCGGCCATAGTGACCAGACCATCGATAAAGTCAGTCTTTTCAGCGGGTACTTCTACCGGGTTCCAGCGCAGCATAGTGGGCGGGGTAGGTACTTCAGTGATAGGTGCTGTACGTAGCAGACCATTGTCCATTGCCTGGTAATCACCCTGTACCACCGACGGACGGATACGGTAAAACCAGTTTCTGCGATTCTCAGCGCGCGGAGCCGTGAAAGCCGTTGTGTTGTATTGCTCCGCGTATAGGTCATATTTTACTTTTTGTGGTGAAAACTGGCCGACGGGTAGGGCGCCAGGCAGGGCTTCGGTTTCAAATTCATTACCAAAACCACTCATGTACTCGAATTCTGCACTCATTTTGCATAGACTCCGTTGATGTTTTTTGTAAAGATACTCTCATGTGAGAGTATTTTCAATCTTTGACTCATATTTATGTGTAAATTTTTATATACAGAAATGAAGCTGGTGTACCCGGAGCTTGATAATGGCGTTTGATATTAATGAATTTCTTCCCTACCGCATGGTGAGACTGGCGAATGCCATGAGTGAGGCCTTTTCTGAGGTGTATGAGCGCGCCGGGCTGACCATACCTCAGTGGCGAGTGTTGGTACATCTGGCTCAGCATCCGGGGGCAACCGCCAAGCAGTTGTGTGACCTGGCGAGCATGGATAAATCAACCGTGTCACGGGCCATCAAACAACTACAGCAACAGGACATGCTGGTTGCTAAGCAAAGTGAGACCGATAAGCGGGCGACTGAAATGTCATTAACGTTACAAGGGAAGGCTTTGTACGAAGCGCTAACGCCGCAGGCGCTTGACTGGGAAAGTAAGCTGCTGAGTGAGCTAAATACCGATGAGAAGCAAGCGTTGCTGGCGATGATGCAAAAACTGGAAGGTCACTTTCTTTCTAGATAGTTCATTGCTTACAGCCTTGATTAATCACAGTGTCAGAATAAAAAAGGTCAACCGAAGTTGACCTTTGAGATTATCTAATTACGTGTTTTAGATATTAGAAAGTGTACTTAACGCCTACACGCATTTCCCAAAGAGACGCATCTTTTTGGATTGTTGGTGCGATAGCGCCATCGTTGAAGTTAGAGTAAACGTACTTGCCGTCAACCAGCTTAGCGTCAACAACACGGTTACCTACGAAGCCGCCTTTGTACATTGTGCCCCAGTCATCGTTAAGTAGGTTTGTCAGGTTATCAATGACGAAGAATACTTCACCTTTGTGACCTTCCATGAAACCAGGTAGTTCCTGAGTCACTTTGAAGTCAACTTTAGTCATCCACTTAGCGTTCTGTGAGTTACGGCTAAGAATAGTGCCACGCTCCAGACCTTCAGCAGCGATGAAGTCGTTGAACTCTTTCAGCTCTTCAGCAGTCATGTCGTACTCAACGTTAGGATCGTTTTCCATTGGAACGTACAGCAGCTGTCGACCGTCAGATGAGTTGCTATCGCCCCAGATGCCATCACTTTCGTTGAATGTGAAGCTGTACGGCTGGCCTTCACTGATTTGGCCGAATAAGTTGAACTTAGTCGCGTAACCATCGAAGAACTCGTGCTTGTAGCCTAACTGCAGCGTAAAGCGGTGTGGTACTTCATAATCAGAAGTTGCCAGCTCTGGGCTCCAAGGGTTAGTTAGCGCGATGTTGCCATAGTTAGAAGACGCCGTTGAGCTAGTCATTGGTGTAATGTCTTTAGCGTCTGTGTAAGCATACGACAGGGTGAAGTTAATACCGTTTTCGTAGCGTTTTGCAACAGACAATGACATTACGTGTGACTCACCATCTGGACCTGAAACGTTTGTCAGTAAATAGTCACGTCCGCGAGGGTTTTTAGGGTCACGTTCAACCATGATAGGACGGCCATCGAAGGTTGTTTCGTCAGAAAGCTTGTAACCAATGTGACGGACGATTGCTGAGTCTTGCTTCTCAGTGTACAACCAGTCAGCACTGATGACGTATTCGTTTTCTGTAGTATACGTTGCACCTAGAGAAATCTTCCATTCAGAAGGAATTTTGAAGTTAGGCGCAGTTGCGTCTACAGAACCTTTGCCGTCTTCAACTTTTGTTGCAGCAACTTTGTCGAATAGCTCTTTAGGTACGTCAAAACCAGGTGTACCGCCGTCAAAATTAGTCATTTCGTTGGCGAATAAGTCGTAATAGCCGATGCCTTTTTTATCGTCTTTTTTGTGGCTGGTAAATACCTGTGTTGCACCATCACTAGAGTATGAGTTTGACAACCAAACATTCGGGTTACCACCAGAGTACAGGCCGATACCACCACGTACTTCTAGTGCATCATCAACATACCAGTTGAAACCTACACGCGGCTGTACAAGGTCAACACCATCCATGTTAGTGGTGTTAGAGAAGCCGTAAATGCTTTCGTAATGTGCATTTGGAGTTGGTGTGTCGTCACTGGTATATCTGTCGTAACGAAGACCATAAGTTAACGTAGCATCGATATCAGAGAAGCTATACTCGTCCTGAATGTAGAATGTGTGCTGCTGGTAAGAGAAGTTAGCCGCTACATCATTCGGATCATTGGTGGTTGCAGCGTTGTTATAGTAAACCTGCTGAGCCAAGCCATTTTCGAAGTTTTCGATAGAGTCGAAACGGAACTCGCCCTGTACATGCTGCATGAACAAGTTGAATACGTTTAGATCTTCATACTCATAACCTGCAGTAATAGTGTGTTGGTCAAGGTAGTATGTACCTGCCAGTTTTACCGTGAAGTTATCCCAGTCAAGGTCATTCGCCTGACGAGAGTCATCTGGACCGATGTAGACTTTACCACCATCAGCAGCAGTTACCTGGAACTCACCAAAACCACTTGCTGCATCCAGTGACTGTTGACGTGCATCAAGGTCTGCTTTACCAACACGGATTTCAGTTGAGAACTCATCATTCCAGTCAGAATAGATTGAAGTCACGATTGAGGTAAACTCTGCGCCACGCTCATAGAAGTGGTTGCTCAGAGACAGCTCACGACTACCAGAATCAGACTGAGAAAGTGCAAAACCATCATTGTAGTTGTAAACAATGTTTGCACGGTGAGAGTCATTGATGTTCCAGTCAAGTTTTACAAGTAGCTTTTCATCTTCAACTGGCATGCTAGGTACCATAGTACCTGGGTCGTAGTTATAGACATTTTTAGTGATGTCGATAATACGGTTCAAGTCAGCTTGGCTAACAGTTGAGCCAAGTGGGTCGTAGCTAAACTGCTGAACACCTTCAAGCTTTTCATAAGAGGTGAATAGGAAAAGCTTATCTTTTAGGATTGGCAAACCAACGTTGAAACCATAACGTTTCTCATCGTAATCGCCATTATCGTATTCTCTGTCTTTAGACTTATCACCTTTCATTGAATCACTGGTGTAGTCGTAGAATACGCCGCCGTGGATTTCATTAGAACCAGTCTTAGTTACGGCATTGATGTTACAAGACGTGAAACCACCGTATTGAACGTCGAAAGGTGCAAGTTCAACAGCAACCTGTTCGATTGAGTCAAACGAGAATGGTGCGCGAATTGTTGGGTAACCATTTGCGTTAAGACCGAAGTTGTCGTTCATGCGAACGCCGTCTAGTGTCAACGCGTTAAAGCGAGGGTTACCACCACCACACTGGATAGCACCGCGGCTTTCATCAACGTATACACGTGGATCTGCACGAACGATGTCTTTCAGGTCGCGGTTGATAGCTGGTGCTTCTTGTAAGTCTTCAAGTGTAAAAGTTGCTGCAGGACCTGTGCCACCAGCCATTTGGCTGATAGGGCGTCCAGTAACAACGATTTGCTCCATGCTTGATTGCGGCTGAAGTTGTACGTTTACAGGGTAGTCTGAGCCCAGAGAAAGATAAACGTTTTCCAGCAGCTGATCTTCATATTTGTTTGAATCAACGATAATTTGGTAAGGACCACCAACGCGCAGACCCTTGGCACTGAAGTAACCCGCATCGTTTACACTTGTGACTTTAGTTGAGCCAGTTGGTAAGTGCATGATCGTGATAGTTGTACCTACGGCAGGGTTGCCGTTAGGGCCAACGATCTGACCTTTTACAGATGAAGATGTTTCGTTAGCGAATGCAGCACCACTAGCACCAATGCCTGCAATAACTGCAAGCGATAGAGCCGTTTTGCGTAGTTGCGTTTTCATTATGTTGTTTCCCGTGTTATAGGTTTATTAAATAATCATCCCCAAGATCACTTGGCTGCTTTTAAAGCAGTGTCAAGTGGCCTTGAATTTTTGTCAAAAATTTGGTTTAGCAATCCTGCCAGTCTAATCCCACCATGAAGTAGTCGAGATTTAACAACAGGGGTGTACCTGTAAATATACCCCCAACTGATGTCAGTTTCATTGCTGTCATAAATCTTTTCAGCTACTTGATTAGATTCCAAAAGCCAGTCGGCAGGGCGGCTGTTTAACATTTGTGCGATCTTCTGTTTGTCGCGGGTAAGGATAAAGTCACTGAGCTCGCGATAGGATAAAGACTGGTGCTCAATGAGTTTTGTATCGAATACGGAATGCAAGTTAGTCTCTTCGTTAAAGAAAGAGACTTTAATTAAATTACCACCGCGGTCTTCGCTGCGCCCTGCGTGAAATGGTTGATGAGCGTCGCCGACCAAATGAACCAGGAACTTTAAAGCAAACAGCTTGTCTTCTTTGATGGCTTTGGGGTTTTGTAATGTAGAAACTGAATAGTTAATTCCGTCCAGGATGTGTGACACCTGATGTTTGTGTTCAACAGCGTGATTATCGTGCTGTGCCATTTTGCTGGGATCTTCGATATTGATGTAGTGCCACTTGCCAGATTGTTTTTTCCAGAAGTCTTCAGGGCTGGATCGCATCTCGTCTGCCCAGGTAGACACTTCGGCCAGTGAATCTTCAGCTAACAGGGCTTTTACTGCTTTTTCTGCAGCCGGGGTGAGGTGTTGTTGGGCTATCTCACCAACCACTCTGTGACCGTTCATACCCCAGGACCAGGCGCTGGTGCTTATAAGCAGTGCAGACAACGCCAAACCCTTTAAAGAAGCTCGTAACATCAAAATCTCTCATTACCCAAACTGGGTATTGTTTACACGTTTGGAATGCGGCCAATTGTCCGGATTTTTCAGAAAAAGAAAAGGACTCAATGAGATTCATAATTTCTTATTAATAAAGTAGTAAAAACATTGGCTTATAAGTTTTTAGTAAGCTTACCTATTGCAATAAGTAAGAAAAATTGATCTAATATAGGGGCGCGCAACCTAAGAAATACGATGTTTTGAAAAATAATCACTCTCTAAGCAATAAAACAACTATTGTTACAGTTTTGTTTCTCTCAGTCTGGTGCTGTTGGTTACTTGCCAGTAACCTCACTGGTAAGCCTGTTGGCGAACTGCCAAAGCTGGTCGAAAGTAGTGTTTCCTGTAAGACACGTTCAACCAGTAATATGGCTGTTTTTAGGGTTCATGTTCCGGTCGAGCCCTTGGCTCGCAGACTCGCGCCTGCATTGTGCGGCGACGATGTGGTCGCAAAGCAGTACGGGCAAGTGGAAGTGCGTTATAGTGGTGAGTTAGCTGAACAAATCGACTATATCGCAAAGGGACTCGCTGATCTGACATTGTCGAAAGATAATGTCATGGCAGCGCTAAAAGCTCAGTCAACCTACAACTACATGCCAGTCGTGGGCTATCCGACCTATACCGCCTTTTTTATCTCAACTCGCGAAAAGCCAAGATTAGACAAAGCCTATTTTTTGGATAAAAAAATAGGCCTGCTGGATTATCCCACTAGTCGCTCTGGCCACATCATACCCAAGCAAATGTTTAAACGGCTTGACTTAGATATGCGTGTACTGGATATCCAATACGTCAGCTCTCATCAGGTGCTTAGAGAAAAACTCTCATCCGGTGAGCTGGATATCATTGCTACGTATTGGCAAGAGAGTGATGAAAGTCGCTTCTCGGCCAATTATATAACCCCTATTGGTGAAAACATCAGCGGCAGTCGCTGGTATATGAAAATGGACGTAGACAATACAGATCTGGCTTGCGCGTTACAGCAGCAATTGCAGCAAGTCGCAAAAAATAATGGCTCAAGTTATTTCGATGAACTTGATTTGTACTGGCAATGTAATGAATTACCAGTTTATTTTCTTGGAGAAACAGATGAGTCGTAAAACGGGTATACTTGCATTTATTGTTTACAGTATCATTTTCTTGCTCATTTTTACCATTGCGCATGAGCAGGCGATCCGACATACCATTGCACAAGATTTGGACAGCATTAAACTCAGAGTCGCGCTGGATAAAAATCGTCTTCCCATTGCTGACCCTGTCCTGAATTACGCTGGGGACGCGACACGCGTTCAGGCATATATAGATCTGCTAAACGACAATTTGCAGAAGAAGACCAGCAGGATCCGAATTGTTAATATCGCCACCAGTAATGGAGACATCTCGGCGGACCAGCTGCTGTTATCCGGCCCGGAGGGCGCAACAGTAATAGGCTATCGGGCTAATACCAGCCACAATCAATGGCTGTATATCATCCCCTTATTAATTGCTTTGCTAAACCTGGCATTTTATAAATCGGTTTCCAGAAAAAGAGAGCAGGCAAAACGACAAACTGCCACAACAACGGCCACAAAGCCTCAACCTCAGCACTTGGTTATTGATCTGTACTCCAAAACATTGTGCCTGAGTCGTGATAAAACTTGTCAGGTTCAGCTGGCGAACAAACCATTGTGTTTCTATCTCGCTTTACTCGAGTTTTGCTTGCAAAATCCACAAGTCTCATTGAATCAAAATAAAGACGTGCCCGAGGAGTTACTGGATATTGCTGACAAATATTTTCATCGCTTAGTTGCACTCGGCCACACCATCAGAAAGCGCCCCAACTTCTCCAATAGTTTGGAGAAGACGCTGAGCGAGATCCGCGCAGCTCTGGATGAACTGCTGACACATCAGCCCGACTTGAAAATCAAGCTCTATCCCCCAAAAGCGCATGGTGAAGGGTCACGCTCTAAGTTGCACAGCTATGGGCTAAAAGCACTGGGTGTGGATGACGTTGAAGTAATAGGGAAGTAAAGACAGTGGCGGTGCATACCTTGTGTACCGCCACTGAGAAAGTGTTTACAGTGCTGATCGCTTGATAGGTGAGTGTCGTTCAATGTAGTCTTTGAGAACCTGAGCATCTGTACTATCGGTTGCTGTGAAACCGGGTAAATCCGTTAATACCGGGTAACCGTCTCCGCCTGCCGCATTGTAACTATTAATACTCATGCGATAGGTTTTACCCGGCTCAACAGGCTTGCCCTGAATTTTCAGGTTAGTTAACTTGTCTCCCTGAATATCGAACTCAATACCGTGATACTGCAAGTAAGCGCCTGAATCCGGCGGGAAACGACTTACCACAGACAGGTAGTCAATCAGCTGCTCACCACGCCAATCGATATAGGTAATGCGATTTCTGAAAGGATGCACTTTCAGAATATCCTTGTAGCTCACTTCACCTGCCTTAATACTGGCACGGATCCCGCCACCACTGATAAGGCCAAAGTCGGCGCCAACCGCGGCCATTTGCGCTTTGATCACTAAGTCACCCAGCGGACTTTGTTTGAAACGCACCGTGTTTCTGCGGCCATCCAAAAAGGCATCTACTTCGCCAACAGCACCTGAAATTTTGCTTTCACCGGCTTTTTGATAAGGCGCGAGGAAGGCCTTTATTTGAGGGTCATGTTCGATATAGTTGGTTGCCCATTGCCCTTGCTCATCTTTGAGGTTTACTGGCAATAATTCATAGCTTTGTAGCGTTTTTTTGCCTTGTGAAATCTCAAAAACGGCCTTTCCTACGTATTTGCCCCACTCATGTGCCTGCATGATCCAGATGCCGTTTTGCTGATCTGGTTGACAGGCTTTGCCAGGCACATATGCACTGTCTTCTGCGCCGTTTTCATCAATACATACCGGCTCCTGTGAGTGACCTCCGATGATCATATCTAGTGTGCCGGCCGGGACATTACGCGCAAGCGTGACATCACCTGGTGCGTTAATACCGTAGGCGGCATCATGATAATGGCCCATGTGAGTGACTGCGATTGTTACGTCCGGGCTATATTTCGCTTTGATCTGCTCGGATAGCTGCGTCGTTACAGGGGCTGGGTCAACGAAATCCAGACCGCCGACAAACTCCGGGTTAGCGATTTTCACCGTATCAACTGTGGTCAAGCCGATGATGGCAATTTTCAGCCCTTGCTTTTCGATGACAGTATAAGGCTGATAGGCGGGCTCGCCATTGTGCTTATGTAAAATGTTGGCAGACAGCAGCGGAAAGTTGGACCAGCCAATTTGTTTATCCAGCACATCCAGCGGGTTGTCAAACTCGTGGTTGCCGATCGCCATGGCGTCATAGCCAAGCATGCTCATGCCCTTAAAATCTGGTTCAGCATGTTGCAGGTCAGATTCTGGTACGCCGGTATTGATGTCGCCTCCGGAGAGTAATACCACACTGTGGCCTTTGGCATGAGCTTGTGCTCTAAGTTTGTCCAGCAAGGTTTTCCTTGCTGCCATACCATACTCACCGTCTTCGTTGTGCCAGAAACGACCATGATGGTCATTGGTGTGCAGCACAGTCAGATAGCGGGTTGTGTTGTCGGCGGCTTGGGTTGTTGATTGTTGTGTAGAGTAGCACGCTGTCAGCGACAGCGCTAAAAGAGAAGGTATGATAAAGCGCATAAGTTTACTTCAATGGGGACGAACTATGCGCTGTAGTTTAAACTAAAAAGCCATAGTAAACCTAGCTCATTATTGAACTTTTGATTTCATTCTTGAGTCACAAACTGCGTTGTGTCTGCGGGTGAGCTCGTCTTTGGCCAGCGCCTGTTTAGCATGGCCCGTTGCGACCATCCAGTTTAAAAAGCTTGCGGGAAGTTTGCAGTAGGGTTCGCCACTGTGCAGCCCGAAATCGCAGATCGGTTGATTAATGTCCATTGTTAGCCCCTGATGATCTGTGTTTATGATTATATTTCGCCCCCAATGTTATCAAATGGATAAACATTTGTGATAAAAAATTCTTTTAAATTTTCTTCTTGTTATTACTAATGGGAATAAGAACAAGGCTGAGGAAAGATTACACGTTGATCGCAAATAGCGCAGATTGCACCGTAAGTCATTAAAATGCTTGATGGTGATTGAATTGTACCGAGGATAGATGATAGCGTTTGAGTATCTCATAGGATCCCAGATAAGCCGGGACCAGACTCATTTTTTAAGATGGAAAGTGAATGAAAAAAACAATGATAGTGGCCAGTATCACCCTGGCATTGTTATCCGGATGTACGGCAACTCAATACGGAGCTGGTCAGTCAGCGACGGTTGCTGAAACATCTTCGCTCGTGGTGAGCCCGAATGATAACCGACAATATAAAACACTGACTTTATCAAATGGCATAGAGGTTATTCTTGTCTCAGATCCTGAAGTTGAGAAATCAGCGGCTGCGTTAAGTGTGGGAGTAGGTTTGCTTCACGACCCGATGTCGCAACAGGGCATGGCGCACTATCTGGAGCACATGCTGTTTTTAGGAACGGAGCGCTTTCCTGATACTCAGGGTTACAAAGACTTTATGAGCCGTAATGGTGGCTCACATAATGCTTATACCTGGTTAGATATCACTAACTACATGTTCAAAGTAAACAATCAGGCATACGATGAGGCGTTGGATCGCTTTTCCGACTTCTTTAAGGCACCCAAGCTCTACCCCGAATACACAGAAAAAGAGAAGAGTGCGGTGAATGCGGAATGGTCGATGCGCCGTGAGCTAGATTTTTTCGGTCAGTATAAATTGTCGCGCAGTATGATGGGCACACACCCAGCCAATCGGTTTTTGATAGGTAATCTGGAAACCCTGGGCGACAAACCTGGCAGCAACTTACACCAGGAAACCGTCGCTTTTTACAATAAGTATTACTCTTCGAACATCATGAAGCTGGCGATGATATCCAATTTACCGCTATCCGAAATGGTTGAAAAGGCACAGCGACACTTTGCTTCGATAGAAAATAAAGAAATCGATAAGCCTGAGGTTGATGCTGCGTTAGACTTTTCGAAATTGGGCAAGAAGCGTATCCATTACGTGCCGAATGAAGACGTGAAAACATTGAAGCTGGACTTCACGATTACCAACAATCGCGACGAATTTGCGTTTAAGCCGAACTATTTTGTCACTTACCTGCTGAGTAACGAAATGCAGGGCAGTCCGGCACAAGTCCTCAAACAGAAAGGCTGGATCTCTGAGCTAACGGGCAGTGCATCGCCGGATCTGTACGGCAACTATGGTACCTTGTCGGTCGATATCCAACTGACAGATCTGGGCATGCAGCATCGTGAACAGGCGGTTGCTATCGTGATGCAATATATTCGGCTGATCAAAGAGCAGGGGATCGACGCTAAGTACTTTAAAGAGATAAAAACCGCACTTGCCAACCAGTTTCGTTTCTTAGAGCGTGGTGATGAATTTGGTTACGTATCAAGTCTTGCAGACAGCATGCAAAAGTATCCGCTAAATAATGCGATTAACGCGCCATATTATTTTGCTGATTTTAACGAGCAAGCAGTCAAAGATGTACTGGCGCAATTAAATCCCGAGCGTCTGCGTGTCTGGTATATCAGCAAGCAAGAGCCACACGATCAGCAACTGCACTTTTATGACGGTCGCTATAAGGTCTCGGACATTCCACAACAAGAAATTGCGTCCTGGCAGGCAGAGCCCGCCCCTCAGTTGGCGCTACCTAGTGTGAACCGCTTGCTACCGGAGCAGTTTGATATCGTCACTCAAGGCGAGGCATCCAAAACGGTTAACAAGATTTATCAGGATAATTCGGTGGCCGTTTGGCAAAAAACCAGTGATAAATACAGCGAGCAACCCAAGGGGCGCCTGCAAGTTCATATTAATTCTCCGCTTACTTTAGACAGTGTGCAGGTCCAGGTTGCTGCAGCACTTTGGGCAGATCTATACGCGATAGACAAAGCCAAGTTGCAAACGGAAGCCGGGGTTGCGGGCATGGGAATGCGTATGAGTGTGAATAACGGTTTGTTACTGACTTTATCAGGGTTTACAGACAAGCAGGGGGTACTGCTGTCTCAGTCGTTAGAAGGCTTGAAAGTACAACCCACGGCAAAGCAGTTAGAGCAAGCCATTGATCGTTTTGTTCGTGATATTCAGAATCAACGCCAGCAGTTTCCTTTTTATCAGGCATTTGGCCGTTACCAATCTTTGGTGCGCTCCGGTAACTTTGATGAAGAAGTACAGATTGAAGCCGCCACTAAAATGACCCTGGATAGCTTCCTGGAAGCTCAAAATGCGCTATTAAATCATCATACAGTCCGTATTTTTGGTTATGGTAACTACAACAAGGACTTCCTTGCAGAAGTTGTAAAAAAGGTAAAAGGCACGCTTAACAAGCCGGCAGAGCATAATGACTACGTGAGAGCGCACTTTTTGCAGCCACAGGCTAAACAAACACTGGTGTGGCAACAGGACAGTGAAACGGCGGATGTCTCGATTGTTGATATGTTTGTGCACCCACAGCCCGGATATCCGCAAAAAGCGGCGGCGCTGATCTTAAAGTCTCATCTGAGTAGCCACTTGTTTAATGCACTGCGCACGGAAGAGCAACTCGCCTACGCGGTTGGGGCAGTCGCTCAGAGTATTGATGAACACTCTGCATTAGGGTTTTATATTCAGACGCCGGTGTTAGATGTGCAGTCAATGCAGGCAAGATTTGACCGCTATCGTCAGGAGTATGCCCAGGCACTCGAAGCACTCGATGAAGAGACCTTTACACAACTCAAGCAGGCTGCTTTGTTGTCTCTTAAGGAAGTACCTAAAAATCTGGCAGAAGAGTCTCAGCCTATTTTGAGCGACTGGTATCGCGATAACTTAGCGTTTGATTCGAAAGCCAAGCTGATTGTTGCAACAGAGCAAGTAACACTGGCGGATATTCAGTCTTATTATCAGCAGAGTATGCTTAATGCCGATGCTGCCAGGTTGAATGTACAGATCCGGGGTAAGAAGTTTGCCGACAAGCCCTTTGCTACTTTGGAAAATGAAGTAAAAATCAATTCGATGACGGAGCTTTATAAAAAAGCGCGTTTTGAGTAAATGACTGCTATTTTGTGGGGCAAATTGCCCCACTTTTTAAGGATGTATTCATATGTCTGATATCATAACGCATACAGAGCGATTGATTATCCGCAGGGCACAAATCACAGACGCTGAGTTTATCTACGAGTTGCTCAACCAACAAAGCTTCATAGACAATATTGCTGACAAGCAGATCCGAACTTTAGCTGACGCCCGAAAGTACATAGAAAGTGCGTTTTTCACGCCTTATGACTCACGCGCGCCGAGCCCTTATATTGTGACTCTGAATGACGGTACGGCCATTGGCATTTGTGGCCTGTATCAGCGTCCTTATCTGGCTTTTCCCGATTTGGGTTATGCATTTCTGGACAGGTATTGCGCGAGAGGCTACGCCTTTGAAGCGGCAGACGCATTGCTCAGGTTTGTACACCAATGTGGCAAGTATAAGGCGCTGGGAGCGATCACAGCCCCTAACAACCTGGCCAGCAATAAGTTGCTGAACAAGTTGAGCTTTGTATTAGTCGGCACGCTTGAGTTGGCGCCAGACATGGGACCGACCAACCTGTATGTAAATATGCTCCGGGATTAGTATTTACTGGGCCAGTTCTGTATGTAGTTGGCCCATTAACTTATTCCAGTTTATCTGATGGGCCGATACCAGCGCATTGAAACCATCTTGTGAGAGTGCTGATTCAAACTCAAAGTGTTTGACCTGGCGTAATTCGTTACCGTTTTCTGTGATTTGATACAAGTGCCAGGCGCCCTTCAAAATGGCCCCTTGCTGATAGTGACCTGCCAGATCTGACACTTCAATAAGCAATCTGTAGTCGCCAGGTTTGATATCGCTGGCATGGGCTGAGAGCACCGGGGAGAAGCCTGCATTATTTAGGGAACTCAGTGTTTCTTTGGTCAACAGTAACTTGGGGTGCTCTGCCCAGTAATGGTAATTGGCAATGTGCACCTTATGTTGTGTTACATATTGGATAAGCGCCTGCTGATCAGCAACGCCTATGATATTTACCTGATCGACATAGACCCGATGAGTATTCTTTTCGGCTGCATCACTGGTTTGGCTTGAGGTGACAGGCGCTGAGCCAAATCGGTAGTACTGGTACTGGGCCGGTTCCGAGCCGGCGCATCCTGCCAAAATGATAACCAATAAACCAATCACAGCCTTCATTAGCGTTGCTTCCTGGGTTCTGGATCTGCCTGTATTTCTTTGTCGAACAACAACATGTTAGGTTGCTCGTTCAGCCCTTTTGAAACGGGTTTGAGTGAATTGCTCAGGCTCTCCAGCTCTTGCAATGTATCTGTGAGCTGCTCGACCATACCGGAGCCTTTTTGATAGTTGTTCAGCGTTTTCTCAAATTGCTTCAGACTCGCTGTGAGTTGCGCCAGCGTTCCTTGTAGTTGTGTTAAATTCTTTTCCACTTTTTCTGATACTTTCGTTGTGTTGAAACTATTTACCAGTGCCTGCGTTTCGGCTGCTAATGCACTAAACGCCTGCATTGTTCTTTGTGCCTCGACGAGCGAGCTGTCCAGCGGCAGCTTGTTGAGTTTGTTCAACAAGGCCATAACTTGCTCAGATAAGGCCGTAAACCCGCTCGGAACACTTGGTAATACCGGATACTCGAAATTCATACCTAAACTGGTCTGAGGGGTTGAGTTGTAAAAATCAAGTTCTATATATACCGCACCTGTTAAAATATTACCACTTTTTAGTGATGCTCTTAGGCCATTTTTAACCCATTGTTCTATATTTTCCTGCCAGTATTGCTTGGCTTTCGCATCAACTTCATAAATGCGGCCATACTCGATTTTGATTAGCACCGGGATCGAGGTGTTACCCTGCTGAAAGTAGAGTGGCTGTCCATTGCGCTCTAACCTGGCTGGCACTTGCTCGACTGTGCCGACTCTCATACCCCGGTATTCAACTGGCGCGCCTGGCTTAAGGCCCCGGATAGATTGTTCAAATTCTACCAAGTAGTGATCAAATAAATCAAAACGCCGTTCCAGCGCAACGGCAAAATTTTGGTGTAGCGTAAAGGGTTTATCTTCTGCTGCGGGTTCACCGGCACTTTGGCCCGGTGGATAATCGACAGAGATCCCGCCTTTAATCATTTTTGCGAGCGATCCCGTGTTGACGTTAATCCCCTCGCTGGTCAGAGACAATTCGACCCCTGAGTTGATCCAAAAAATGGCATTGTGGGTGATGAGCTTGTCATAAGGAGAGTGGATAAAAATACCATATTCCATCTTTAACGAGTCGGTATTGAACACCGCACTTTCTATCTGGCCAACGTGATAGTTGCGAAAAAAGATCCCCGTACCGACATCTAACACTTCTCCACTGGTGGAGCTAAGCTGATAGCGCAGGCCTTCTATATCGGTAGAGATCAGCGCGGGTTGTTCCTGAAGCGTGTAAAGGCTTGTTCGCTGTTTGCTCTCCCCTGGCAATAATTCAATATAAACGCCCGATAACAGCGTGTTCAATCCACTGATCCCCGACTGATCAATGCGCGGCTTCACTATCCAAAATTTGGCGTCTTGCGTCAGTAAGTTATCATAGTGTTTTTCTATACGGACTGTGGCTACTACGGCTTTTTGTTCTACTTGCAGGCGCAACTCTTCGACTATGCCGATTTTAACGCTGCGGACTCTAATTTCTGTTTTACCAGCGATAACGCCGTCGGCATTTTTCATTTTAATGTAGATTTGGTGGCCCTTGTTTTGCTGATGCTGATATAGCATCCAGCCGGTAATTAGAACGGCAAGTAGGGGCACGATCCAGATTACGGAAAGCCTGGGCTTGGGCTCGATATGCGCTTCTTTATTCATATTTTTTTAGAGAGTCCCAAAGTAAACGAGGGTCAAAATTGTTCACAGCAAAGATTTGACAAATGACCATGGCGGTAAAAAAGACGATACCCGGCTGTGGCTCTACGCTCAGTACAGTACCAAGCTGTACGAGAGAAACCAAGAGGATCACGACGAAAACGTCGATCATTGACCATTTACCGACCGCTTCAAGGGCGCGGTAAAACTTAGCGGTCACTTTTGGATTAACCGGATGCCTCACACGATACAGCAAATAAAACAGCGTACCGGCTTTTAACAGAGGAATGCAGATACTGGCAATAAAAATCACGATTGCGATGGGATAGGAGCCATTTTGCCATAGCACCTCTACGCCACTGTAAATGGTGGCCGGGGTGTGTAGCCCCAGGTTAATGGTATCCATGATTGGAAAAGACAGGGCAGGTACCATAAACACTAAAGAAGTGAGCATCCAGGCTGCGCTGCGCGCGACAGAGTTATTTTTACGGTAACGTAATTTGGCCAGACAGCGCGGGCAGTGCTCACTGCGACTGATCTGCTGACACACATGACATTGCTTTAGGTTTTGGGTGCTGGCGCGTTTGGCACAGTGTTCGATAGTCGGGGTAAAATGCGCTTGCTGTAGTTGCCACAACTGATGTTGACTCAGCAAAGACAGGGTTTCGATAAAACACAGTACGAATAAAATATAAGCCCAAAAGCCAAGGCCGACTTCGATTTCGGCGAAGGTGGTTAGCTTAAACGCACTGATCAGCACGGCGACCAGAAAAATATCGGCCAGGTTGAGGGGCCTCAGCGCCATGATAAACTTGGCGACTGCCCGGGCATTGTGCGGGTTTAATTTTTGCCACACCGGCGTATGCACCAGTAAAATAAGGGCACTGGCTAACAGGGGTAATATCAGGATACTGGTACTCAATAACGCGGCCAAAAACACACTATAGTGTTCGGCAAGTTGCATAATGGCAGCCATTAAACTGATGGTTTGTTTCAGACCGTGCTGTGAGTAAGAAATAAAGTGCGGTTGTAGGCTCAGCAATAAAAAAATAATAGACGAAAGGCTAAATGCGGCTATCCACTGGCTATAATTGCGCACAGTGGTAGCCAGCACATTGCCACAATGGGGACAAACAGCGCGTTGCTGCTCGCCCAAATCTTGAATGGATACTAAATAATCACAATGCTGACAGGCAACTATCACTGTTTGAATATACCTAAACTTACTCCTGCCACATAGTGTGAGTGACTAAAGCGTTTTAATCAACTGTCAAATACAGCGACCGTTTGTCTGCTCAGTGCCAGCAGCTTACCATCTTGTGAGAAGAGCTTGGCATCTTCAATGGCATAACCATGCTCAGCCTGGTGTGTCACCGCCTCCATAGCAAACCACTCATCACCCGCTAATGCAATATCATCTAAAAACTCGATGTACCAAGACATACTGCTGGCGGGCGTCGGTCCTTTACACAATTGCAGCAAAGTAGGGGGCCAGGCATCGGCCAGTGCAAGTAGATGTAGCACAGAGAGGTTTGGCTTGGCTGGCGCCTTGAACTTCATCCAGCCGCCTAGGTTACTAGAGCTTGCCGCGCTAAACGGCAGAGCGCCTTGTTGCAGATTAAGGTCTATGTGCTGGATAAAGGCAGGCATTACTCCGTCTATATACGGTAGCGTTTGCTTGTCATTGAGCTCTGTTAAGGTACAGGTATCGTCAGCGCGCACTGTGATTGCCGATGTACGAGGTTTACCAAAACAAGCCAGTGCAACAAGGCAGGGCTGGCCATTTTGAGTAATGGTGGTTTGCATTTGAGTGGCATTTTTACCCGATCTGAGCAGCTGCGTGCTGAGTTCAAATGACTCGTCGCTCAACAGCGGGCCGACAAAGTTACAGCTGAAAGAAAGCAGGCGCCTGTCTTGCTCTGTGAGTTGATGCAACATGCTTTGCAGCATCAGGGCCGCAGAAAGGCCACCAAACACCGTTCTGCCCTGACCCCAGCTGGCTGGTAGCGAAAGTTCGGCCTGTGTGTTTTGCAAGACAGGCAGAGAAATAAGTTGATCAAATGTCATCGCGTTTACTTTTGGTTCGTTTTTAGAGTTACTTATCTGGTCATACCACGATAAAAATGTCAAATGCCGTTTTTTTGATGAAAAAAACGGCATAGCGAAAAAATTTCAAAAAAAATCACTTTTTTTTTGTTGTGACGCTTGAATTACAAATTGCCGCCCCTATTTATCAAGTCATCTAACAGAACAACGAATTTTTGAAGTCGGAGAAGATTCACATGGGTAAAATTATTGGAATCGATTTAGGTACTACTAACTCTTGTGTAGCGGTACTTGATGGTGATAAGACACGCGTTATCGAAAACGCTGAAGGGGATCGTACAACGCCATCGGTTATTGCATTTACCGAAGAGGGCGAAACGCTAGTAGGTCAACCGGCAAAACGTCAGGCTGTGACTAACCCTCAGAACACACTGTATGCAATCAAACGTTTGATCGGTCGTCGTTTTGAAGACGAAGAAGTACAGCGCGATATCGGCATCATGCCATTTCAAATTGTTAAAGCAGACAATGGCGATGCCTGGGTTGAAGTACGTGGCGAAAAGCGTGCAGCACCTCAGATTTCTGCTGAAGTGCTGAAGAAAATGAAAAAGACTGCCGAGGATTTCCTGGGCGAAGAAGTAACAGAAGCGGTAATCACTGTTCCTGCTTACTTCAACGATTCACAGCGTCAGGCAACAAAAGATGCCGGTCGTATTGCTGGTCTTGATGTAAAACGTATCATCAACGAACCAACAGCTGCGGCACTTGCCTACGGTATGGACAAAAAACAAGGCGACAACGTTGTTGCAGTATATGACTTGGGTGGTGGTACATTCGATATCTCAATCATCGAGATTGATGAAGTTGAAGGTGAGCACACATTCGAAGTACTTGCGACTAACGGTGACACGCACTTAGGTGGTGAAGATTTCGATAACCGCGTAATCAACTACCTGGTTGCTGAGTTCAAGAAAGATCAGGGCATTGACCTGAAAACCGATCCGCTGGCAATGCAGCGTGTGAAAGAAGCAGCTGAAAAAGCGAAAATCGAGCTTTCATCTGCACAGCAAACTGAGGTGAACCTGCCTTATGTTACTGCTGACGCAACAGGTCCTAAGCACATGAACGTGAAGTTGACGCGTGCAAAACTTGAGTCTCTGGTTGAAGACCTGGTTGCACAGTCTATCGAGCCGCTAAAGCGTGCCCTGGCTGATGCAGATCTGTCTGTAAGCGACGTAAATGACATCATCCTGGTGGGTGGTCAAACACGTATGCCTCTGGTACAGAAGAAAGTTGCTGAGTTCTTTGGTAAAGAGCCTCGTAAAGACGTTAACCCTGATGAAGCGGTAGCCGTTGGTGCTGCGGTTCAAGGTGGTGTACTTGCTGGTGACGTAAAAGACGTACTACTGCTAGACGTTTGTCCTCTGTCTCTGGGTATTGAGACTATGGGTCAAGTGATGACTGCGCTTATTGAGAAAAATACGACTATCCCTACTAAGAAGTCGCAAACTTTCTCAACAGCAGAAGACAACCAGTCTGCGGTAACGATTCATGTTCTACAGGGTGAGCGTAAGCGTTCAAGCGACAATAAGTCTCTTGGCCAGTTTAACCTGGAAGGTATTCGTCCTGCACAGCGCGGCGTACCACAAATCGAAGTAACGTTTGACGTTGACGCGGATGGCATCTTGCATGTATCTGCGAAAGACAAAGACACAGGTAAAGAGCAGAAGATCACGATTCAGGCGTCTTCAGGTTTGAGCGACGATGAAATCGAAAACATGGTTCGTGATGCAGAAGCGAATGCTGAAGAAGACAAGAAGTTCGAAGAGCTGGTAGGCGCTCGTAACCAGGCTGATGCTTTGGTTCATGCTACTCGCAAGCAAATTGAAGAAGCCGGCGACGACCTGCCAGCTGACGACAAGACAGCAATCGAAGCGGCACTGTCTGAGTTGGAAACAGCGATTAAAGGCGAAAGCAAAGAAGAAATCGATGCTAAGACCCAGGCACTTGCAGAAAAATCTCAGAAGCTAATGGAAATTGCTCAGGCGAAAGCGCAGGCGCAACAACAAGCTGGCGGTGACGCAGGTGCACAGCAAGCAAACAAAGCTGACGACGATGTAGTAGATGCCGAGTTTGAAGAAGTAAAAGACGACAAGTAATTGTTGACTTGTAAGCGCACACAGGCCTAGCCTGAGGTGCTAAACAGGGCCTGTTTATCCTTCAAGTTCTCGCGAATGGCAAAGGTAAGCAGGCTCTGACGTATTTAAATTAGAGCGGATAAGTGGAAGAACAGAGGCACTAAGCCTCATCTGTGGCACAATTAAACACCTATTCGCCAGGCGGTCATCATAGTGGCTGATCGCTCAGTAAGATGTGTGAGAACTATGTCAAAACAAGACTATTACGACGTTCTTGGGGTATCAAAAGACGCCGGTGAACGTGAGATTAAAAAGGCCTATAAACGCCTTGCAATGAAGTATCACCCAGACAGAACGGCGGGCGATGCTGAGCTGGAAGCAAAATTTAAGGAAGTAAAAGAAGCCTACGAAGTCTTAACTGATAGTCAAAAACGCCAGATGTATGATCAATACGGCCATGCTGCCTTTGAACAAAACGGTGGTGCAGGCCATGGTGGATTTGGCGGCGGTGCTGATTTTGGTGACATTTTCGGGGACGTATTCGGTGATATTTTTGGAGGCGGCAGACGTCAGTCACGCCAACAGCGCGGAGCAGACTTGCGCTACAGCCTGGATCTGAGCCTGGAAGATGCGGTACGAGGCAAAGAAGTCGAGATCCAGGTTCCGACCTGGGTATCTTGTAAGCCTTGTGATGGCAGCGGTGCAAAGTCTGGTTCTAAGCCCAAGACCTGTTCTACCTGTCACGGTGCAGGCCAGGTGCAAATGCGTCAGGGTTTCTTCGCGGTGCAACAAACCTGTCCTACCTGTCAGGGTAGCGGCCAGGTTATCTCTGACCCCTGTGATAGTTGCCATGGTCAGGGTCGCGTTGAGAAGACCAAAACTCTGTCTGTTAAAATCCCTGCTGGCGTTGATACCGGTGATCGTATCAGATTGTCAGGAGAGGGCGAAGCGGGTATGCACGGTGCGCCAGCTGGTGATCTGTATGTTCAGGTGAGCGTGAGAGAGCACCCGATTTTTGTCCGTGATGGTAATAACCTATACTGCGAAGTACCTATCAGCTACACCACAGCAGCGTTAGGCGGGGAAATTGAAGTACCGACGCTTGATGGCAGGGCAAACCTCAAAGTGCCTTCTGAAAGCCAGACAGGAAAAATGTTCAGAATGCGCGGTAAAGGCGTGAAATCTGTGCGCAGCGGTGCTGTTGGTGACTTGATCTGTAAAGTCGTGATCGAAACACCGGTTAATCTGAACGACAGACAGAAAGAGCTACTGAAAGAGCTTGAAGAGAGCATGGGCAGCGACGCTGGCAAAAATCGTCCAAAAGCGCAGGGTTTCTTTGACGGTGTTAAAAAGTTCTTTGATGACCTGACTAAGTAAGTACGCGTTTAACGTGTTTTCAGCTTATTTTTAAGAAAAACAAACGGCGCTTAACGGCGCCGTTTTCTCTCAGTTTAATAGCATGAGATGATCCATATCCCCAGTGCATTTACATGCCAGCACTGTTCGACTGTGCCCTGTTAAAAGAAGTCCATCGGTACAGCCCAATCGTTTGCACTTGGACGTACAGGCCACACTGCTTTCCCAAAAGTAATACTCATTAGTCAAAAAAGATAATGCCACGTAGCTAACCGCACAAACGGCTGCGATACGAACAAGGTGCTTGCTCATAACGACTCCCCGGCGCAATAATACTGTGCGTGTAGAGGTAATTAGACTTTAGTCTAGTTTGACGTTTTGTCTACCCTAAATTGGGGTTATTCTCTATGACACCCCATTGAATTTTTTAAGACAGCCAGATACAGGACGACAAGGTATGACACCCGCTATCCAACTACTCAATAAGCACAAAGCAGGCTTCGACATACTCAAATTTGACCACGACCCGGGCATCACAGATTTTGCTCAGGAGGCGACTGAAGCGTTGGCCCTGGCGCCGCAACAAGTGTTTAAAACTTTGGTGATAAGCGTTGATGGCCGACTCGTTGTAGCCGTTACACCCTCTACTCAACTGGTTGATTTAAAAGCTTTTGCTAAGAGTTGCAAAGGAAAAAAGGCGCAGCTTGCAACGCAGCAGCAGGCTGAAAATGCAACGGGTTATCAGTTAGGTGGGATCAGCCCGTTTGCACACAAAAAACGCTTACCCGTGATGCTGCACAGTTCCGCACTCAATTATGAGGTCATCTATGTCAGCGGCGGTCGGCGCGGTCTGGAGTTAGCGCTCAGCCCGGATACGATTAAAGCACTGTGTTTAGCTCAGGTTGCTGATTTTTAGCGCTTCTGTTGTTTATCCAATCTGTGCCCGTGCAACGGCGGGCAACGAAAATTTTCTCTTCGACACTTTTTTAGTATAAAAATCACTCAAAATTTTAAGTTCAGCGAACACCTGTAAGCTATTAATTATTTAGAAATTTTTTAAACAACTCAGACCTTTCAGTAAAAAACCCGTTAAAAAGCAACATAGAGTAATTGATCTAAACGAAATTTTGTGCCGTAATGTAACTATATCAATCTGGTCGGATGAGTTTATTATGAGTTTAAGAACACAACTAAGAAAAATATTGCCAAGCATTTCGGTGACTGAACAAGAAGCACTCGATGCGGGTGATGTATGGCTTGAAGGCTCCATCTATCGCGGGAAACCAGACTTCGACGCATTGCGTGCGGTACCTGAAGCCAAATTAAGCAGTGAAGAGCAAGCGTTTTTGGACGGTCCTGTGCAAGAGCTAATGGCGATGATTGACGATTCTGTGATACAGAACGAAAAGCATTTGCCAGAGCATATCCTTGAATTTTTGAAAAAAGAGCGTTTCTTCTCTTTGATCATCCCTAAAGAGTACGGTGGCAGAGAATTCAGCCCTTATGCGAATTCAACTATAGTGGGCACTATCGCAACTAAATCTTCGGCTGTTGCTGTGACCGTGATGGTTCCAAACTCGCTTGGTCCCGGCGAATTGTTGATGCACTACGGCACCAAAGAGCAGCAGGCACACTACTTGCCGCGCCTTGCCAATGGCACAGATATCCCATGTTTTGCATTGACCAGCCCTGAGGCAGGTTCGGATGCCGGTGGTATTCCTGACCAAGGTATTGTCACTAAGGGTCAGTATAACGGCGAAGAAGTACTGGGTCTGGAAGTCACCTGGGATAAGCGTTACATCACTCTTGCGCCTATCGCGACCGTACTGGGCCTGGCATTTAAAGTGTTCGATCCGCAAGGTTTACTCGGCGGTAAAGAATCGTTGGGGATCACCTGTGCCCTGATCCCTAAATCGCACCCTGGTGTCGAGCTGGGCAATCGTCATGATCCTATGGGGATCCGTTTTTATAACGGCACAACTCGTGGCGAAAAAGTGTTTATTCCAATGGATTTCATTATTGGTGGCCAGCAGAACATTGGCCGCGGCTGGCAAATGCTGGTTAGCTGTCTGGGCGCTGGTCGTGGTATTTCATTACCTGCACTGGGCGTATCCACCAGTCAGGTTGCCCTAAAATCGGCATCTGAGTACGCAGCGGTGCGTGAACAGTTTGGCCTGGCCATCGGTCAGTTCGAAGGTATTCAGGAAAAGCTGGCCGATATTGCTGGTAAAACCTACCTGCAAGAAGCCATGCGTGTATTGACCACAGAAGGTCTGGGCATGGGTCTGAAACCGTCAGTCGTAACCGCGATTGCGAAATATCACATGACGGAAACTGGCCGTGACGTACTGGACTCGGCAATGGATATTCTGGCCGGTAAAGCTATCCAGAATGGTCCGCAAAATACGCTGGCCAGTGGTTATGTTGCTCAGCCTATCGCAATTACGGTAGAAGGCGCCAACATACTAACCCGTAACTTGATGATTTTTGGTCAGGGTGTAATGCGCTGTCACCCATACCTGCAATCTATGGTTGAAGCCATTCACAGCGAAGAAGCGAACGCCGACAAAACCTTTAACAAGATTTTGCGTCAAACAGTGGGCTATAGTGTCGCGAACAGCCTGCGTGCCTTTAAACTGGGTGTTTTACCATTTACCGCAAGCAGTAAGTCTAGTCTGCCAGAAGTACAACCGTACGAGAAGGCGGCGCAACGCCTGTCTGCTAAGCTGGCCGTGTATGCTGATTTCTCCTTGCTGGTCTTGGGCGGAAAGCTTAAGCAAGCTGAGATGTTGTCTGCGCGTTTGGGTGACGTGATGAGCTATCTGTACGCGGCTATGGCTTCAATTAAATATTACGAGCAAAAAGTGGCCGTAACCGACCGTGAAGCCGCAGCACCTTATTTCCACTATGCGACACGCTATGCGTTGGTAGAAGCGGAGCAGGCGCTGCATAAGTTCCTGGATAACTTCCCGGCACCAGGTACGCGTAAATTTATGCGTGTGCTGACAATGCAGTTCAGCCATTCAATGCCGCAGATCAACGACGACATGGTACGTGAACTGGCGACGGCGGCACAGCTAGACACCGCGTTTAAAGCGCAACTGACACACCTGGTTAAGCCTCAAGCAGGCGATGGACATGACATCAACGAGCAGGCCTATAAAGCCAAAATTGCGTGTCTGGACTTACTGGGTAAAGTTAAAAAAGCACTTAAAAAACGCGAAATCAAAGCGGGTGTGCGCTTCTACGAAACATTGGATAACGCGCTGATTGCCAAGGTTATCAATGAGACCGAGTACGCACAGTTGATTGATTATAACCGTAAGCGCGAAAAAGCTATCCGCGTTGACGAGTTTGACTTTGATTTGAACTTGCTGGACGAGAGCACCGCGTCTGGCACAGTAAAATCGGTTGTTAACCAATAGTACGAATTATTAGTTAGTCTCTGTAAAGCCCCGTTGATTCGGGGCTTTTTTTGTTTTGTGTGTTTGTTCACAACTGGGTAGACAAAGGCAGACATGTTACACTATTAAAAAGCATAACTATTTAACATCACAGAGATTTGAGGGAGCGCTATGTCAACTGACGCATTGATTTCCCATGTCTTGGCCATGCTGCCTGACTCACAACACAGCCAGGCGCTTTGGAGTGGGTGTGGTCACATTTACAAATTCACTTATCAAAACGAAGCGCTCGTTGCCAAAGTAGCCGCGGTACCAGAGCAACTGACACATCGTCATATCACTCAAAGCCAGCATTCGTTGCGGCGCAAATACCGCTCTTATCGCAAGGAGCTTAACTTTTATCGCCAAACTGCCAGGCACTATGTCCATGCCTGCTCTTTACCGGAGCTGAAAGCGCTGGCCCAGCAGGACGACGTGT
Source organism: Pseudoalteromonas rubra (assembly GCF_000967655.1). Lineage (GTDB taxonomy): Bacteria > Pseudomonadota > Gammaproteobacteria > Enterobacterales > Alteromonadaceae > Pseudoalteromonas > Pseudoalteromonas rubra_A. The sequence continues at coordinate 14,124 of NZ_JXYA01000014.1, read as the reverse complement.
TTATTAGTGTGTTTACAGATTTTGAGTCTCAGGGATATCACAATGTCAGTAAAGCTGACTCAGAACAGGTTGAGTTGATGCTAAAATGGCTTGCACGCTTTCATGCTGTCGGTCTTGTTTCAGCGGCTTTGACAGACATGGATTTACAAGGGAACTATTGGCATCTGAACACCCGCCCGGATGAATATGCGCGTATGGCTTCTGGTCAGTTAAAACAATATGCGTCCGAGATAGATCATCAGTTGAATCAATGTGCCTTCCAGACCTGTATTCATGGTGATGCAAAACTGGCCAACTTTGCTTTTTCTGACAAAGAAGCACTGGGTTACGATTTTCAACACATTGGCAAAGGCATTGGGATCAGTGACGTGATGTTGCTGCTGACCAGTTTATATAGTGATCCGCAGCTTGAGATGCGTGCACAAACGTGCCTGGACCAATATTTTGAATTCTTGAGCAAGGCACTCAGTACGCACTGGTCCGAGACAAAAATTAAGGCGCTTGAACAGAGCTGGCGTTTGCTGTGGCCATTTGTTTGGGCTGACTTCCAGCGCTTCTTACTGGGCTGGAAGCCCGATCATCAAAAACTTACATCCTACATGTTACGTCAAAGTGAGTTGTGCCTGAAACAACTTGGTGAGTCGCCATGCTGAGTGCACTTTTGAGTGCGCTGTGCTGGGCGTGCTTTGATTTTTTGCGCAAACAACTGGCGCAGGAATTTAGTGCCCCGCTGATGTCTGTTATGTTCAGCCTGTTAGTTTTACCCGGATATTTGATTTACTGGGGATGGTTACAAGCGCCTTTGCCAGAGGCTGGCTACTTTGTACCGGGCACAGTCAGTGGCCTGCTTGCAGCAATTGGTAGCGTATGTTTTATTCGTGGTCTGGCCGTGGGTAAGATTGCTGTGATGTTGCCTTTGTTGTCTATTACACCTGTGGTGTCTGGTGCTTTTGCCTGGTTGTGGTTAGGTGAGCCGCTTGGAGAGGCGCAAGTTATCGCGCTCGGTGCCATTACTTTAGGCTCGTTTATCCTGCAAGGGGGCAGACTGTCAATTCGCGAACAAGGCGCTGGCTATGTGTTGGTAACCGCGCTGTGCTGGGGTATGTGTATCGTGTTTGATAAACAGGCCCTGCAGTATAGCGAAGTCAGCTTTCATTTGATTTATCTGACGGTATCTGTGGTGCTGATCAACGGTATGGTGTTTAAACCCACCTTATCGGTTAAACGACTATTGAGCTCGAAGTGGTTGTGGGCCTGTGCGGCGCTGGCCTTTGCGGTGGCCGTGTTATGTCAGTTATTCGCTTTGCAACAGTTGCAGCCGGGCGTGATGGAGGCTATCAAACGCGCCATTGGTATTTCCAGTGCGGCATTACTGGGCGTCTATTTTTACAAGGAAACCCTAAAAGGTTATCAATGGTTTAGTATTGCTGTCATTTTGGCAGGGACTCTCTCTTTGTATTAAAGGAGCAAGCACTTAACTTGCTCCCGATGCGACAACCTCATCCCTGAGCGCTGTCTTGATACTGGCTTATTTACATTGTGCGCCTTTGCGCCATACATTGCTGAAGATATCAGGGCGTGCACCCAGTGACCACCAGGTCGCCTGATACTCATAGCCGCTGTACGATACTTTGTCGCCAGTGCTGTAATAAGTACCTGCATTCCAGGCTTCTACGCCACTACAACCACCGCCGTTGCCGCCATCTGTAACCGTAACATTAAGACTTTTTGACGCGGTTTTGTTGTTTGCGCCTGTCACTGTCAGGGTAACGCTATAGGTGCCGGCTTGTGCGTAAGTGTGGCTTGGATTGGTTTGAGCGCTGGAGTTACCATCACCGAAGTTCCAGCTGTAAGTACCTGAGCTAGACTTGTTGCTAAACTGAACGCTCAGACCATTTGGCGTGGCGCTGAAGTCTGCAACTAAAACCGGCTGGTCGCTACACCCAGCGTTAACCAGGTAATCATAAGCGGCTTTCGCCTGTACGATACCATGGCCATAGTAGTTATCACGGCCGGCCGAGCCTTTATCTTTTGCTGTGGCGTTCAGGGCAGAGCGGATCTGAGCAGCACTACATTGCGGGAAGTTGCTCCAGACCAGCGCAGCTACGCCCGATACATGAGGCGTTGCCATTGACGTACCACTGATGCTCTTGTAGCGATTGTCATTCCATGTTGAGTTAACGCCTACACCAGGACCGGCAATTTCTACCTGACTATTGTATTGTGAGAAAGACGCAACGCGTTCAGAGCTGTCTACGGCTGCTACGGATACCACGGCGTCATAAGAAGCCGGATAGCTGAATGAGCTGTTTGAGCCATTACCTGCGGCTGCAATGTGTAGCATGCCGCGCTGTGCGCTTGATGCAAACGCGTTGCGCTCTGCACTTGAGCTACCACTGCCACCTAAGCTCATGCTGGTCACATCTGCACCAGCAGCTTCACATTGCTCAATCGCCTTAATCAGATCTGAGCCATATGCCCAGCGGCCCTGGTCATTGAAGACCTTAACGATATGCAAACCAAGCTGACCTGATGGGTTGACGCCTACCACACCTTGTCCGTTGCCACCAAGCGCTGCAATGGTACCCGCTACGTGTGTACCATGGCCGTTGCCGTCCTGATACCAGTTACCTGTGTCGTTTGAGCCATGACCGTCATTTCCGGTGATGCCTGTGCTGGGAAGGTCAGGGTGACCGCGTGTATAACCCGTGTCCATGATACACACTTTTTTGTTACCCGCGCTGGCATCGCTAACCAGGTTCGCCTGCACCATGTTAATGCCGTATGGAACCGATTCTGCATACGGTACAACAGATTCACTGCTCACCTCTGGCAAATAACGTTTAGGGTCGGCCTCAATAGACTCAATGCTGCCGCTTGCTTCCAGCTCGATAAGCTGCTCAGGCGTCAGCTCCATGACAACGGCATTGACGCTGGGCAGGGTCTCGATAGCTTGCGCATTCGCTTGAGTAGCAACACTGGCAAGCTCCTGTGCTTTAAACTGAGCCAGCTCAGCGGCTGATACGCGCATTGGTAGCGTATTGGCGACTGCCGAATCCTTAACTGTGACAATGACACGCTGCGTCTCTGCGGCTTGTGCTGTACCAAGTGCAGCAGTAACGCCCAGTGCGAGCAGTGAGTATTTTACGCTTGTTAGAACTTTGGTTTTCATAAGTTTACCTATATTACATGTTGTTAACCCTTATAACTAAAACAGGGAATGTTAGCGCTGTCAATAATGAAAAAATAAGGAAAATTGTGCTGTGCAAAATTTATACTTAACGGGTGGGTTTTGTAGATTGATTTTTGTTGCAAATGCAACTTAATTGATATTTTATTTTTCAGAAGCCGGATAAAAAAATTAAAATTTTAATTGCTGATTCAGTGTCTTAATACTGTAACTTTGGCCGCCAGTCGTGAACTGTTTAAAGTCAATCTTGTTCAAGCCAGTGCCATGGATAGCCTGATATAAAGGTCTGAAATTTTCAGAATATGGCTGAAAAATAGCAATTTTTTGCTCGCCGATAGCACTGATCTTACGGTTATGGAATTTTCTAATCTCTGTCAGTAAATAGCCACCTAACAACACATGACCGCCCAGTGAAATATCGATGACATTTTCATGACCCTGATCCCAGTTAATGCCCCCGATATGTAACTGGTCTCTGAACTTAAGGTCGGTTGCGGCACGCGCTGCGCCTCGTGCGATTGCATCATTGGCACACCAGATCAGTCGTGTATCGGGAAATCTTTGTAGCAGTCCGCTGGCCAATTCATAAGCACTTTGTTCGGACCATTGTGCGTCGACCCGCTCTACTAAGTTTACGCCATAAGTGCGGTTGGTATAGCCTAGCAGGCCTTGTTCGCGCTCAATGGCGGCGTTGGTGGCGACATCACCTAGTAGCGCTAGCATGATGTGCCTGTCTGTCGTTTGTCTGCTGTCCTCGGGCAAGGACTCATGCAGTAATTTCGCAAGGATCCTGCCAGCCTGATAATTATCCGGCGTAACCGAGCCAAGCACACCGATCCCTTTTGCTGCAATGCGCTTGAGTGCGAGTTTGTCCGGGCTGTTGAGCAGAAAGGCTATGCGCTTATGTTCCCCCGGGACCGTCAGTAAGGCATCCGTTATCACGCCTTTTTCATCAACCAGGATCAGGTAATCGGCAGAGGATCTGAGTGCTTGCTGCGCCAGCTTCTTCATATCAATATGATTTCGCTCGGCGTAAAGGGTCGTTAGCTCTATGTCGAGATCTTGTGCGGCGGCCTCCATCACTTTTGTGACGTTATGCCAGAATGCGCCTGTCGGGTTATCTCGTTGATTGCCCGGATTGACAAAGGTGACCGTGATGGTTTGTGCAAAGCCTGTGAAAGTGACGAAGAGCAGCAGTACAACGGGCGTAATAATTTGTTTCATTGTGCTCCTCAATGACAGGTCGAACAGTTTGTTTGCTGCACATTTACTTATATACTAGCGCATTCTTGTTAGAGGGGGAAAAATGAGACGCTTGATAATATTTCTTTTTTCTATGTGTTTTGCCCAAGTGGTAAGCGCACAGGAAGGCCAGGATCTGAACCAGACCATGAAAAACATGGGGCATGCATATAAACAAGCAATGGAGGCGCAACAGCCGGACGAGGTCAACAAGCACCTGAATACCATGCTATTGTTACTCCAACAGAGTAAACAACATCACTTTAAAGCGGATGTTAAATCACAATCTTTGCAAGGACTGCGCAAGGTATCCGATATTATCCGCGAGGCACAAAGCTTAGTTGCGCAAGCGCAAATACAGCAGGCCAAACAATTACTCAAGCAGGTAGATGAGCTGAGAAAAGAGTACCACGAATTACACGAACCACCGGGTTTCTGGGAGCTTTTATTCGGTAAATAGCCTACCTTAATTGTGTTACTTTAATTGGAGAATGCCGTGTGATAACGGCATTCTGCGTATTTGACGTTTAGATAGTCCAGCTGACATCAAATTTAATAGTGCGCTCGGTATGAAATGGTGCATCTTCGTCAGCGGTCGTTCTGTACAGGCGGTTGAACAGGTTTAGCACGCCCGCACGCAAGGTCCAGTGTTCATCTACAAACCAGTTAACGTTAAAGTCGACTACCAGGCTTTTGTCCAGATCTGTTTCACCTGAACCCGGCTGATGCTTCGCCAGTTGGTAGTTTAACGCGCTTTTGAATTCAAATGACTGCCATGTATAGCGCCCGGATAGGCTCAACTTACGCGGAGCGATATCGGAGAGGTGATCACCCGTGTCACTTTCGCCTTTTTGATGTGTGTACCCCAGCGTGTAAGAAAGCGCATCGCTCACCTCAACCAGCGTTGATATTTCGGCGCCAGAAATGCTTGCCTGGTCCAGGTTAAGATAGGTTCTGTCACCTGATGCCAGTTTCACGCGCTCGATATAATCATCCAGGCGCGTGTGGAACAAGCTCAGGGTGGTCTGGGCTTGCTGGCTGTCTACGCGATAGGTCAACTCTAGCCCCTGGCTGGTTTCCGGGTCAAGATGCGGGTTGCCTATTGTGTTACCTCGCGGCGTGACCCCATTAAAGTAAAGCTCCGTCAGGGTTGGAAATCTGAACGCATTAGCATAGTTGAGCGACACGCTGTGTGCCTGCCACTGCTTATTCAGACCAAGGCTATGGCTGAGATGAGTGTCGGATTTGCTGACCCCAAAGTTACTGGCTGTGAAGTGATCAAAGCGGGCGCCGAAGTCAGCTCGCCAGCTTTGCTGCTCCCAGATACCGTTAATAAACGCCGCAAAGTTATCTTGTTGACCATCCAGTAAGGTATTGAAAGTGGAGCTGGCAGTGGCTTTGAGATTGGTTTCCTGATCTGTGATCGAAACCCCGCGCCGGGCTGTCCAGTCCAGGCCAGCGCGCATCGGCAGGTTATCCCAGTTAAATTCCTGGTACAAGTTTGCGCCAAGCGTATGAGATTGGTATTCAGTTAAATTATGTCGTTTGCCAATGCGCTGCACGGCGCTGTCCCAGTTCTGGTAGTGGTGAAACACATTGACCAGCCACTGATCAGATTTAACAGATACTTGTGCCAGACTGTGCAAGTCTTCCGGATACATTGCGATTTGACTTTCAGGGTAGGTTACACTGTTTTTTCCAACTTCTTTACTAACGGAAGGGAGCCACGACATATTCAGTTCAATATCATCTGCCAGCTGATGGTTATATCGGATGCTGGAAGAAAACTGCTCATAGCCATTGTTGAGTACATCACCATTGGGTGCGTGGCTACTGTTTTTCTTTCTGTACGCAAATGCCAGGTTGTAGTTTTCTTCACCCGTGATAGCGAGGATACGTCGCCCGTTACCTGTGTCTTCGACACCCAGCTCCAGCGTCTCTTGCTCTCCCTGAACCGAATTCATGGAGATGACACCACCGATGGCCTCAGAACCGTAGAGCATAGCAGCTGGGCCTTTTTGCACACTGGCCAGTTGCAACAAGCCCGGGTCGATGAAGGAAGCTGAGTTACCTGCGCGCCGGTCTGTTAGCAACACAATGCCATTGACTTCAGTTCTTACCCGCCAGCGACTCAGGCCCCGGATGCTATAGCTCTGATAGAGGCCTCCCTGGCCGTTTAATGAGACGCCCGGTACCTGAACAATCCAATCTGCAATCGTATTGCTCGCACCATGGAGGTCGTCCTTGCCTAAATGTTCTATGTTAACGTTTGTAAATGGCTCTGAGGCCAGTAAATTTTTACCGCCAATGACTTCAATTGTTTCAATGGCGCTGCTTTGGACCGCGATCGTGGATAAAAGTAAAAACTGGATCATGTACAGCTAACCCTAAATTAGTTGTTTTGACTCGTTAAGAGTTTATTCATATTTGATGAATTTCTGTTATTGTTACAACTGAATGTACCTTTAATTGACGTTTGCGTTAAGTGGTATGCGATGAAATAACGCAATTTGTAACTTGTCGCATCTGTGCTTAACTTTGTTAATGTTTTTTAATCGGTGAACGGTTGGGGAGCTGTGCCAATAAAGCTGTTTACTTACATTTTATTAAAAATATAACTACTTTAAAAAAGGGATAAATATGAAACTCTTACACCCTGTGAGCTTGGCCGTTGCAATTGCGCTGGGCGGTGCCAGTTATCTGGCGTATCAAAATACGCAACCAAGCATGTACGAACAAAAGGCAGACTACCTGGCTGCAAAGGCTGAGAAAAAAGCCCAGTCACCAAAGCGATACGATAAGCCTAAAGAAGCGCAAGAGTTTTATATTGCACAGCGCCTGCCGAAAGGTGCACAAACGCTGCCGACCGAAAAATACTCGAAAGCATTGGCTCAGATTAAAACCATGCAGCGCTACTCTCTGGCTGACAACAAAGTTGTTTTTGATTACAGACCTCGAGTGAACTCTGTTGATGGCATCAATCGAGAGATCGGCCAGTGGGAGGAGCTGGGGCCTGGTAATATCGGTGGCCGTACGAGAACTTTGATCATCCACCCAACAGAGCATGACATCATGTACACCGCGGGTGTGGCTGGAGGTGTTTGGAAAACCACCGATGCTGGTCAATCTTGGACGCCAATGAGCGATTTGGCGACTAACCTGGCGGTGACTACTTTGACATTCGCACCGAACGACCCGAATACCATCTACGCAGGAACGGGTGAAGGTTTCTTTAATGCCGATGCTTTGCGCGGAGACGGCATTTTTAAATCTACCGATGGCGGTGTAACTTGGGAGCAGCTTGAGGCAACCGCGGGCAATGAGCTATTCCACTACACAAACAAGATTGTATTTAGTGAAAATGATCCGTCTACCCTTTATGCCGCAACGCGTGGAGGTGTACAGCGCTCAAAAGACAGTGGAGCAAGCTGGGAGACCGTATTTGTTGCCGAAGACGCAGCCGTTGGGTGTACTGATCTGACGCTGGTTGATGATGGTGATAAAGATGTCTTAGTTACTGCGTGTGGTTCCTTTGACACCGGCGGCATTCACCGCAGTGCGGATGGCGGTGATGACTGGGCAGCAGTATTGGCCGTTCCAAATCAGGGCCGTTCTACCATTGCTGTAGCACCGTCTGATAACAACATCATGTACGCCTTACTGGCTAACATCAATGATCATGGTATGGAAGCTGTATACAAATCGGAAGATAAGGGCTTAACCTGGAATGCGACGGTAACTCGTGACTCGGCAGACGACTACAGTAAACTGCTACTGAGTAACACGGTGTATGGTTTGTTCCCGCAATGTGGTTATGGCCCTGAGCCTCAGTTCTACAACCAGGGTTGGTATGACAACATCATAGCTGTTGATCCCGTCAACCCCGATGTAGTCTGGACGGGCGGCATCGATACATTCCGCTCAGATGACGGCGGCAAAACGTTCGTACCCACCAGTATCTGGTGGTTTAGCATGGATCATCCGCTGTATGCCCACGCAGACCAACATACGATTGTTTTTCACCCAGCGTATGATGGCGTGAACAACACGACAATGTTTGTAGGTAACGATGGTGGTATTCAACGAACTGACAATGCGCTGGATGAGCGACTAGACCTTGCGCAGGTATGTGGTGCGAGCAGTGAACCTGCAGGCAAAGTAAACTGGCAGACGCTAAACAATGGCTATGCAGTAACACAATTCTATCATGGTACAGTGATGCCAGATGGCACTGCCTACTTTGGCGGTACTCAGGATAATGGTACTTTGCTTGGTGAAGATGGCGGATTTAACGAATGGCGCGAAATCACAGGTGGTGACGGCGGTTGGACAGCGGTTGATCCAACAAATCCAAACGTACTGTTCACCGAATATACCAACCTATCTATACAGAAGTCGACAGATGGCGGTGTGACATTTGCTGATTCTTTCAATGGCATAACCGGCGACGGCTTCCCGTTCATAACACGCTTCGAAATGGCACCATCTAACCCTCAGGTTCTTTGGATAGGTGGTAATCAGCTTTGGCGCACAACTGATCAGGCCGAAAACTGGGTAGCTGGCAGTCCTGTATTAGATAGTTCTGTATATGCAATCGGTATCGCTCCACAGGATGAGAACATCGTAGCGGCGGGTACGCGAGAAGGTTACATCTACATTAATTACGCAGCCGGAGAAGCAGATGCTGAGCAGCCCTGGCATAGTTTCAAAATTGGTGCTGAAGACGAGCGTGCAACGATCAGCGCCATCGCGTTTGACCCAACAGATGCACAAATTGCCTATGCGACAGTTTCGACTTTTGATCAGGCACATGTCTGGAAAACCACAGACGGCGGTAAGAACTGGCTGCCTATCGACAAAGATATTCCAAACGTACCTGCGACCTCTGTGGCGGTTGATCCTAACAACGCTCAGCGCGTTATTATCGGTACAGATTTAGGCGTATTCATTTCTACTGACGGTGGTGAAAACTGGTTCGCTGATGGTTCTGGCCTGGCTAATACCAATGTCGCTAAGGTTACTTTCCATGGCAATGAGATTTTTGCTTTTACTCATGGACGTAGTGCATATAAAGTTTCGGCTGCCACATATGAACATTACGCATTTACGCTGGATGAGGACACTTCAGTAAATGTAGCACCAGCGTTTGCAGACAGATTCTTAAATACTTTTGCATCGATTGAAATTGCTGAGCTACCTCAATCAGGCGAACTGATGCTGGAAGAAGAGTTACTGACTGTGGGCTCTGTTGTTGCGTTGGATAAGTTTGACATGGTGATCTACAAGCCAGATCCCGACTTTACTGGAGAAGATGTCTTCAAATTCACCGGTACTGCTGAAAAGGCTGAGTCTGGACAAGAGGTCACAGTTGAGCTTAACGTTGAAAACGTCAATGACATGCCTGTTATTGGAGAGCTTGAAAACCTTGAAGTGATGCTAGGTCAGCCTGTTGAGATTGACTTTAATGATCTGGTTTCTGATATCGACAGTGAAACATTAACACTGTCTATTGAACCGCAGATCCCGGGTCTGAGATTTTCGCAAGGTGTGCTGAGCGGTGTTGCCAGCAGTGTATTCAGCGGCGATATTAAGCTACATGCGACGGATGGTGAGTTTGAGGTATCAGCAAGCTTCTCAGTCAATATTTACGACGCATCTCCTGTTATCGAGTCAAATCAGCGCTTCGAAGTGCTTGAGAATACACCAATCGGTACTGTAGTCGGTCAATTGGTATTCAGCGATCCAGATGCCGAGGTATCACCAGTGGAAAAATTCCATGTCTATGGTAACAGCTTATTTAGTGTTGACGCTGAGGGTAAAGTAATTGTCGCGAAAGAGGTAGATTTTGAGTTCCAGGAAGAGGTTTACTTTGGCGTTCAAGCCGAAGATACCTACGGTAACTTGTCTAACCATACTGAAGTGCATGTTACAATCAGAGACCTGCGTGGCGATGATGACGATGACGACGACGGTGATTCAGGTTCATTCTCGTGGCTTGCATTGCTGAGCTTGCCGTTGGCAATGCTGCGCAGAAGGCGTAAATAGATATAAGTTGATATATCAGAAGGCGAGCCGGTGAAAACTGGCTCGCCTTTTTTGTATCCTGGTAAAGGGTAAAAATTAGCTATTTGATGTTGATGGCTGTGTCAAAGGTTACTTTTTATAACAAATTGTTGATAGATTGAGCGAACGGTATATAAAGCACTGGATATTCCGAAATAGACTGATATAACTAGCTATGGATTGAGAAACAGGAATTCGTCATGATGGACAAAACACAACAATTGGATAATAGCGTCATCGCTGAATTACAAAATAAAGATCATTCAGAGCAATTGAAACAACTGGATAATCTGAGCTGCACACATGGCGATATTATCGAGTTACTAGCACAGTATCTTGCTTTGAGTGAACAAGACGATGATAGCCAGTTTGATGCCTGGTACGATGCTTTATGCCAGGACCAGCTGAGGGTATTGAAGGCGTTTGAAATCTTCAGAGCCCACTATGAGCAGGCCCATTAAGTCATAAAGACCGACAGCAAGAGGTTTTAAGGCCTCTCGGCACAGTCGTATTCAGCGAATTGATAAGTCGTACTTTGCAATCAGGCTTTCAATATATTTGTAACGCATGGACATGGGCTTTTCGTGTTCCATGTGGTGGCTGAGCGCACGATTTAACAGCTTAAGTGCGCTAAGTAGCTCAGCTCGGTGCTGAGCCGGGATATGGCTGGCGGTGCGATCCTCGGTTAGTGCGTCTACCAGAGCGCGCCCCAGGTCTATATACACAATTTCTTCTATTAGCCCATTTTGGCTAATCACACCGTATTTACTGCACAGGAATTGTTGCCAGCTTTGTTGTATATGTTCAGGTAGGTCTTCATTAAAGCGGCTGTCCTGGCTTATCAGGCCCTGTTGTGCACACTTACTGAGTACTTGAACGTACTTTTGCTGAAACAACTCGTAAGCATGGGATGATTGCTCCACCTGATGCTTCAGGAGTAGCTGACCCCATAATTCAGCGCCTCTCGGGTAGTAATCTGTATGCTCAACGCATTCATAGAGGCCGAGGTAGGAACTGCACTTGATCTGGTTTTCCAGGCTATAACTGGCGTTAGGAAAAATACACATTTCCTGCCAATGCATAAGCTGATCAGATGTGACTCCAAGTGCGCTACAGAGCTCGTCAGCGCTGAAAAAGTGTGTACTGAGATGGTGTGTCAGACGCATAAATAAAATAACTGGTTATATATACAGTGTTTTTATTTTGACCGAAACAGCGAGTTTAGGCAAGCTGTTTTATAAATTTTCCAATTGCCCCTCGGATCTGACTTTCATTTGTGTTAAAACTTAGCGCCAAACAATGAATCAAACGAAATTTGTATGCGCAACATAGAATCGATTAAAAAAGCCAGTTTAATTACGGCTATCAAAACACCTTATGATCTACACGGCAATATTGACCTTGCCGGTTTTGACGCGCTTGTTGAGGCACAAATTGCGGCGGGCGTTGATGGGATTGTCGTCGGTGGCACGACGGGTGAAGGCCAGTTGATGAACTGGGAAGAGCACCTGATGCTTATTGCCCACAGTGTAAATCAATTTTCCGACAAGCTGGTGATCGTCGGCAACACAGGCAGTAATAATACGCGTGAAGCGGTTAAGGCGACGGAATACGGCTTTGCTTCAGGTATGGATGCGGCACTGCAGATCAATCCATACTATGGCCGCACTTCCGAGGCTGGTTTGTCGGAGCATTTCGCGCGTGTATTAGATATCGGCCCTGCGTTTATTTATAACGTACCAGGGCGGACAGGTCAGGATCTGACCCCCAAAATCATCGAACCGCTGGCCGGTCACGCCAATTTTGTTGGCATGAAAGAGTGTGCCGGGCACGAGCGGATAGCCTATTATGAACAAAAAGGCATTGCCTGTTGGTCGGGTAATGACGACCAGGCCCATGACAGCCGTCACCTTCATCAGTCTCACGGTGTTATCTCGGTCACGTCAAACCTGGTTCCGCAGTTGTTTCGAGCACTGATAGACAGCCCAAATGAGCCGCTGAATGCGCAATTGCAGCCGTTAATGAATTGGTTGTTTTGCGAACCCAATCCGATTGCAATCAACACGGCACTGGCCATGACGGGTGCTGCATTACCTGTGTTTCGTTTGCCATACGTACCACTGAGTGAATCCCAGCAAAGAACGGGTGTTGAATTGATCAATCAGCTTAATGCTGAAACAGTGGTTGGCGGCGTTGCCGATGTGATTAATCCTGCCGATGTTAAGCTATATTAACCACATGCAGGTGACACCGGGCAATTAAATAGCGTATAATCTGCGGCCCTTCATTATTGGTCGCAGGTTTTTGCAATGAATTTTAAGTCTTTCAGTTTTCCCGATGCCTTACTACAGGCGCTAGATGAATTAAATTTCCATACCCTGACACCGATACAGCAGGCGGCTATCCCCGTCGTCAGGCGCGGCCATGACGTGTTAGCAACAGCGCAAACCGGAACCGGTAAAACAGCGGCGTTTGCACTACCTGTGATCCACCGTTTGCTGGAGGGAGAATCACTGAAGTCACCGCGCGCGCTTATCCTTGCGCCAACCAGAGAACTTGCAGAGCAAATAGCCAACAACTGTCAAGCGTTTTGCCAGTATACTCCACTGACCGTACAGGCCGTGTTTGGTGGCGTTAACGTTGAAGGACAGACACAACGCCTGGCTCAGGGCGTTGATATTCTGGTTGCCACACCTGGGCGTCTGTTAGATTTGATCCGCCTGGGTGCTGTCAGCCTGGCACAGGTAAAGTACTTAGTGCTGGATGAGGCGGACCGTATGCTGGATATGGGCTTTGTTGCGGATATGCAAAAGGTCATCGATATGGTCAGCGAAGACAGACAGTTACTGTTATTTTCTGCGACTTTCCCGACTGCGGTTAAGCAATTTGCCAAACAAGTACTGCGTGAGCCTAAATTAGTTCAGGCGGCAAAAGAAAATACCACTGCAGAAACCGTACGACACGTTGTTTATCCGGTTGAGCAAAAGCGTAAGCAGGAGCTGCTGTCTGAGCTGATCGGCAAGAAAAACTGGTTGCAGGTCCTGGTTTTCGTCAATATGAAAGACGATGCCGATCAGCTGGTCAAAGAGCTGGAGCTTGATGGGATCAGTGCAACAGTCTGCCATGGTGATAAAAGCCAGGGCGCTCGTCGCAGGGCATTGCGTGAGTTTAAAGAAGGCAAGGTAAGAGTATTGGTTGCCACTGAGGTGGCGGCGCGCGGCATTGATATTGACGGTCTGCCTCGCGTAATTAACTACGATTTACCTTACCTTGCTGAGGACTATGTGCATCGTATTGGTCGTACCGGCCGTGCGGGGAACTCGGGTCAGGCAATTTCTTTTGTGGCACGAGAAGAAGAGCAGACTTTGCTTCATATTGAAACTTTGATTGGCCAGAAAATAAAGCGCTATTACCTGCCGGGTTATGAGGTCGCCAGCCGCGAAAACCTGATTGAAAACCTGGCTAAGAAGCCGTCTCATCAGCGTCGTAAGGCGCGTACTAACCGTCCGAGCAATCAGGCCAGTGGTGAAGCGCGCGCCAAAAACCGTGCTAAGATCAGTAACGTTCGTCAGAGATTAAAAGGCGCTCAGCTAAAATTGCAAAAGTAGATATACCAATTTCACTTAATA
>NZ_JXYA01000013.1 GCF_000967655.1 Pseudoalteromonas rubra | reverse complement strand
ATAGTACCGTTGGAAATAGATGGATTAATCATGGCTACAGTTATTGAGATAGTTGAAAAGCTGCGTAACGGTGAGGAAGTGGTTATACACAATCGCTATCAATTTACAGTGATGCAGCAAATAGAAATTCACGGTGAAAAGATTGGAGCGCTACCGCCTATTTCATTTGAGCAGCATGATAAAAATCACACTCGATTAACGCTAGTTAGATAGGTTGGAATAGGAATAAATGGAAAAGTTAAGAGCATTAATTAGCCAGCAAGCTGAGTTGAACAAGCAAATTGAAAGAGAAGTGCTTGAAAAAGTGAGGGATATGATAGCAAACCCAGACGCGCAGAAAACGCTAGAGCTTTCTAAACTGCTGCATTGTCAGCCTGTAGAAAGCCCGCTTCTCCCGATTGTGGATGAGCTGGGAAAATATCTTGATCAGAAATAAGTGTTGCAATAGAAGGGAGTGAGCGATAATGCAGGGGCAGGCACTGGAAGTCGATTTGTTCTTTGATGAACTTCATGCGTACCTTAAAGCGAGATTTCATTACAAAAAGGCAATGGGTAAAGTGAACGCCTTGAACCACAAAACTATATCCATAGACAGAAGCCGCGTTTCAATGTACCTGAGGTATAAGTCAGGTTATTACAGTGAAAACCAACTGGTTATTGCGCGGCTCGCATTTAAGGAGCAAAGACAGGGGCATGGCTCAGATCTACTCAGATTTTTATGCGCCGTGTCAGGCAAGTACGGTATCCGCAGCATCGCCCTGGAGCAAACAAACATTAACTCCAGTGCTTTCGCAAGCCGGTTAGGGTTTAAAGAGGTAGTGGACAAGTATTGGGTGATTTCGACCGAAGATCTGGCAGCTGTGTTAAGCAAGCGCCCAGTGATGAGCGCTTGATACGTCATTAAGCGACGGTGGGTTTTCCGCCTCGATCACCGTTACCCGTTGTTGCGAGTACCTGTGATGCTGGATCAATGATAATAATGCCGCCTGTATCTGCCAGGCTAGGCTTAATGATTATGCCACCGCTGTTTGTGATGCGAGGGCCTGAGCCTTTACTTCCACTCGATACGTTGTGCACGCTTGTTCACTTTGCCTGAACGAGTTAGCTCGTTCCGGGGTGAGTAGTTACAATTAGCAGTGTTAGGAACCAGCTTTTTCTTGCTTTGCCACTCAATGCCACAGTCACAGTAAAACGTTTGAGGATGCACTTTATAAATTTCTTTGAGAATCTTTTTCGCTGAGCTGAATGATAGAGTAGGTGGAGTTGGTTTGTCGCCACCACCGCTTCCAGCTGCGCACTGATGCGCGATAGCCAATAGAGAAATGGCTACTAAAGCACGCTTCATACCCATGGTCTAAATTCCTTTGTTCGTTAAATAGGCTTACCTACAAAGTCTCTTAACAAAATACCTGATCAGGTGATACGATATGCACTGTTTATTTATACAGTGTTTTATATATGCCCGTTATTCGTTATCGCCATAATTATGGCTATATATTGCTGACTACAGGTGGGCTGCTGAGATCCACCAAATGTGTCAACCAGGGAACTGTGCGCTGCACCGATGGCAAAGGGAACGAGTGGCGCCTGCCATTTAAAGGTTTTACCAGCGAGCTGCGTACCAGGCACTTTGATTGTGTCACCATGCATGATGTGATCGGGATTACAGGGGATGAGACCGGGTTCAGCGACTGGGTAGATCTTCGGGGTGATTTTGTTGGCGTCTGGTGTGATGATGGCGTGTATTTGGCACTAAATGCGCATGGGCGGCCGGTAGTCGATACTGCCTATAAAGAGCCTCAAAAGCAGCTTGGTCAAGTTGTGGATCTTTCCTCCTTCAGAGCAAAAAAGTCGCTCTGATAATGTTCTCAAAAATGCAATGCGGATGCCTGACAGGCTGGTTTATTTTCTGGGTCTTTTGGCTGTAGGGCGTAAAAGCACACCAATATCACGTGATGATAATGTGATATTTGGCATCACATTTTCAGCACGTTGTAACCACTATTGAAACACCATAAAAACAAAAACCCCATCAAAAACAAGTGCTTTGATGGGGTTTCGGTGTTGCTATGTGGTGGAGCTGGGGGGATTTGAACCCCCGTCCAGAAAGCGTCGATATTCGAATCCCTCTAATAGAAACAATAACTTACAGTGTTATCAAAGGGTTGGAATCTCATAGAGTGTCACTGGTACTCATGGGGACTCATCAAATTGGATGGAAATTGGATGTTTTTGTGCGGGTTACAGGTTTATGCTGGTTAACGGATTAAGCCGTACTGCATCTTCGTAGTGGCTTGGGGCAAAGTGTGCGTATACCATTGTCTGTTCGATTTTAGCATGACCTAGTATCTTCTGTAGCACGAGGATATTGCCACCGTTCATCATAAAATGGCTTGCGAAGGTGTGTCGCATTACGTGTGTGCACTGCCCTTGGGGGAGTATTATTCCTGCACGGTCAATTGCGCGTTCAAATGCTTTTCGACAATCAGTGAATAGTGGTCCTGTTTTCTTTGGTATCTCGTCGTAGAGTGATTTGCTAATCGGGATGCTGCGGTTCTTTTTTCCTTTTGTCTTGGTGAAGGTCACTTTAAAAGAGTCGCCAGATTTTATAATATCGGACCCTCTCAAATTACATGCTTCTGATATTCTGGCGCCAGTGCTTAGACAAATTTTAGTAACTATTTCCAGGTTGGGATGTCTTGCCGATTCGATGGCCTTTAATAGTTTCTCGATATCTTCATGAGTCAGGAAAGCGAGTTCTTGTTCATGGACTTTTATTTTTTCAACGTTTGCTATCGGGTTAGGGTAGTGAATATCGTTGATACTTATCAGCTTATTGTAGACGCCTTTTAACAGCGTTAGGTCGTTGTTCGCTGTTTTTGGCTTTAAACCAGACTCTAGCCGCTTACCTCTGTATTTGCTGTAATCGTTTGCAGTGAGTTGTGATGCAATGGGATTACCGAGCGCTAGCGCAATAGCATCAAGCTTCCTCTTTGACGACTCCGGGTCTGTATAGGTTCGCCCGTGGACGTCAAACCATTTATCTATGATGTCACTCAATCTGCGCTTGTCTTCTCGTTGTTTGGTCCACGGTTTTTGTTCACCTTCAGTTACTATAAAATTCAGGTAACGTTGGGCTTCGGCCCTTGTCTTGAACTTTTTTTGTATGCGCTTTCCTGATGAGCCCCAAGGTCTCTCATCTAAGTAATACCCACCTTCCACTTTTTTTATAGGCATACGACTCAATCCTATTGACAAAATGATACAAAAAATTAATATATCGCTAATCGCAACATAAGGAGCTTAAAGCGATGTCTCACAAAACGTCAAGTAAACAGGCTAGTTCTCGTCCTCGTTTAGTTTTGAGTAAAACACACCTCAAGCATATAGGCGGGTCCAGAGGTGGTGGACTTGTAGTGGTTACTCAAGCCTTTAACCAAGTCAAATCAGTCTCAGAGCACTGTTTGAAGCCATAATATGATTCGTGTTGATGTAATTAATAGCTGGGATACGTCTATTATCATATCGTGGGTGGTATTTTTCTTATTTCTTCTTTTTTTCGCTTTTACTGTTAGGAAAAATTACGCTAATGCAAAATCAAACTCTATCGCTTTAGGTGCATATGCGTTTTCTCACCTGTTAGGTAACGCCTCGAGCGTGATTGATTCCGATACGGTAAATCATTTTGCTTCTAGCTCCTATTATCTGAATTGGTCACTTTATGAGTCGTCGACTTTTCTTTCAATATATTTCCTTCATTCCTATATGAAAGTAGGGCACTCAAGCGCTGTTCGATGTGTATATTTCATGTCCATAGTTTGTATGGTTTCATATGTTTATATGCATTACTTAGCCTTTGTTATGAAATATCAATGGCATTGGTTCTACACTTTTTACTCAACTGGGATTAATGTTGTTTCTGTGTTGATGTCATTTGTACTTTTCTTTGATTTGAAATTTAAACTTAGAGATATTAAATGTCGATTGAGTTATTAATAGCGATAGCATTTATATTTTTGTCCGTTCTGGCTTTTTTCAGTGTGGCAGAAGAAAGTGTTGATGTGAAAAGTATGTCTTTAGATGATTTGGCTATGCTTTTGCTTTTGGAATTTAGAGATATTAGAACATTGCCATATGAGCATAGAACAGAGCGCTATGAAGAATGGGAACAAAAATTTATTATCTTTTGTGAGCGATCAGATTCTCAGCGAGTGGAGAGGTATAAAGGTGTTCTGAGGGCTGTGAAATGACTACTGATACACCATATATATCGTATTTTCTGATATTGATACCTTTTCTTTTATTAGTTTTTATTGCCGCTGCAAAGAAGAAAAAAGGCTCGCCTGATTCCCTTGTGTACGAAGTTGTGGGTAGTGTTCTATCACCAGCAGAAATATCATTTTATAAGGTTTTACAGTCAATACTTACTGATGAAGCAATCGTATTGTCAAAGATGCGCGTTGCGGATGTTATGTTACCTGTAACCTCAGACAAATCTCTTTGGCAGGTAAGCTTTAATAAAATATCTAGGAAACACTTTGATTTTGTAATTTGCAAATCAACTGACATGTCGGTTATTGCTGTTGTGGAGCTTAATGACAAATCACACAATAAGAAAAACCGACAGGACAGAGATGAATTTTTACAGCAAGCTTGTGATAGTGCTGCATTGCCTATTGTATTTATTCAGGCGTCACGCACGTACAAGCCTGCTGAGTTAGTCTCGGAAATGTCCAAGAATATATCTCAAGAATACTTCCGTTAAATTTATCTATGCACGCTTTATCTCATCACTTGCGCTCTTTTGGCTGTCAGTCACAATAGCTTTCTTCTCAACTTGCTTGAAGATCAAAGCAGATGCAGCGGTAAGCTGCTCAAATGACAGGTCTTTCAGTATTGCTAGCTCTTTGCACTCAAAGAGTCCTTCTTGAATTGCGTTAAGCAGCTCTGACTTCTCGAAGGATTTACTTTCCTTTCCCTGTATTAACCAATCTAGTGATACGCCGTGCTCATTACATGCTTGTAAACATTGAGGGAACGGAATTGAGTTGTTTTTAATCATTTGTCCCGCCCACGTTTTGTTCTTCCCGAACTTATCGCAGATTTCTTTGAGTGTTTTGTAGCCGTACAAATCTTTAAGCTTTTCAAAAACTTCTGATGCTTTTGCTTCCAAAGTGTTATACCTTTCATTTGAAGTGCGTAAATTTTAGTTTGACGTAGTAAAAAATAGCACTTAAGCTTCGTTTCGTTAGTTTCAGACAGACAAACAAGGACTATACCATGACACAGCAACTAATTTTATCAGTTCCTGCACCAATACTAACGTATGACGCATACGCAGATTTGCAAGGTCAGAATGTCAGGGATGTTGTTAATGCCGTTGCGCGTGGACGGCTTCCGGTATACCAACCACCGACAAGTCCAGACGAGAACCCAGCCAAGGTCAAAAAATATATAAACATGGTTGCTTTGTTTGCTGATGCTGCAAAGCAAGCTGGTATCGAAATCAATTTAGGTTAGGGGTTTCGGTCATGGCTTTCCAGACTCGCACACCAAAGCAGAAACCGCTTAATCAGCTTTCAGAGCATACGCTGCCAGTGTATGAGCGTATTTTTCCAACTCAGTCCGCAGTTAACGCGTTGGCAGACTTGCAGGGAGATACTAGCGCTCAGGCTATTGCTAACCGCGCACGCATGGGTAAAAAAGAGCGTTTTGCGGATGATAAGCTAAACAGTC
Source organism: Pseudoalteromonas rubra (assembly GCF_000967655.1). GTDB lineage: Bacteria > Pseudomonadota > Gammaproteobacteria > Enterobacterales > Alteromonadaceae > Pseudoalteromonas > Pseudoalteromonas rubra_A. The sequence continues at coordinate 38,592 of NZ_JXYA01000013.1, read as the reverse complement.
TGGAGGCTAGAACAAAAATACTTACCCGTCACAGTTCACTATCAATCATGCTCGCTAATGGTTACTTAGTAACTGAGAAGTTTTTCGGTTACGCCGAGGCTCGCGATAGGTTGATGAATGCCGACAGAGCGTTAACGCTCGGCGGCATCAATCTCAGTGTTTGCGATGATGAGCTATGTGATATTGCAGAGGAAAAAGCGCGCGTTTTCGAGTTGAAGGTTAAATTGCAAATTCACACCTACAAGCTTTATCTCGAATTGTGCCAGGCTATGCAGCGTTACAATATTGAGCCGCCAACATTCGATGATGAATACTTCACCATGGATGCTTGTCAGCGCTCTAAACTCAAACCTGAATATGTCGCCAGCGTGATGAACCTTTTAACGGGTGCTTTGAACCGTATGGCGTGTCCACTTTGGTGGCGGAGACGGTTGCGCAGTAAGCAAGCTCTGGTTATCGAACAGCTGGCGCGAGATTTGAGAACCGTACACAAAAAATCATCGCCATATATCAGTGAATTTACAATCCGAAATAAGCGTGAACGCAAAAGCAAATCTGACCGCCTGATGTCTGATTTGTATGTTGTTCCCGAAGGTTCTAACCCATATCGCGATTTTGAAACCCTTCATGATGTGGCGGCTCGTAGCTCTTCCAGTGGTTATCAGCTCGCTTCTGAATTAATGGTCCGTATTCGAGGCTTTGAAGAGTGTGCTAAAACATTGGGTCATCGTGGTGAATTCTACACGCTGACCGCTCCGAGTCGTTTTCACTCGGTTCATGCTAGTGGTATTCCGAACCACAAATACAATGGCTCGACGCCGAATGACGCGCAGGAATATTTCAACGAACTTTGGAAGCGCGCCCGAGCGCAGTTCGCTAAGCAGAAAATCCGGCCATACGGTTTTCGTGTCGTGGAGCCGCATCATGACGGCTGCCCGCATTGGCATATGCTGCTTTTCTTTGCTGATGGTCAGGCCATGGAAGCACGAAAAATATTACGCAAGATATCCATGCAGGATACACCGTCAGAAGTTCGAACATCATCAACCCGCTTTAAGGCAATTGCCATAGACCCCAAAAAAGGGTCAGCCGCAGGTTACATCGCTAAATACATAACTAAGGCTGTTACAGGCTCAAACATCGAATCAGTAAATTGTTCTCAGGCAGGCGAAATGTCTGTTTTACCAGCTGATGCCGCAGAGCGTGCCAGTACATGGGCCAGTACATTCAACATTCGTCGATTTCAACAAATCGGCGGTCCCAGCGTCACCACATGGCGCGAACTCAGAAAACTAGGTCAGGGAGAAACCGGAAAATGCGAGGTGGCAAATAGCATGAACACAGATTTAGACACGGTATCACGGTACGCGCTGGAAAAGGTTCGTGCGGCTGCTGATGCATCAGATTGGGCGGCGTTCTGTATTGCAATGGGCGGTGTGCAGGTTAAACGTAAAGACCAAACCCTGAGAATACATTATCAAATATCTGACATTGTTGACCGTATCACAGGTGAGATAAGTCGCTCAGAGTCGAAGTCACCTTACTTCACGACTAAATATGGTGACGTTCCGGCCAACAGGATACTGGGCGTTGCATGGGATTCAGTTGTTGTTATTACGCGCAGAGGCACCAGTCAGATATTGACTGAGAAAGAATTAAGCGCACAACGCAAGATTATGGCTGGTGTTAGCGAATCTATCGAAAGTTGGATAGATGATGGCCGCTACATGCAACCCAGTGAAGAAGAAATGGCGTTCCTCGAATCCTGCGCTATCGAGGACTATCAGAATATGTGTTTGTTCATGGATTACGAAGCTTTGGGTTCTGTTATCCAGAGCGACGAAGTCGCGACCTTGGACTTGTGTCATTAACTGTAACCCAGAGGCGAATATGAACTATCAGGTACAACTACGAGATTTTTTGACATCTCAGTATCAACTAATTGAAAGCTACATAAAGGAGCAATAGACATGGCTAGCATTGAAGGCGCTATCACCGATGTGAATTTAGTAAACAAAACCGACGACAAGGGCGCGCCGCTGCCTCAGTCCGGTGAGTTTAAATTTCATACGAAAAACCCGGCGAGTATCTGGACAGTTAAGGTCACACCCGAGCAGGTGGCTGATGGTACGTATCGCCAGCTTGAATCGTTGCAGTCTGACCCAAACGGCTGGGGACTAAAGCCTGTGCTACTCAACCTTGAGTATTACGAGGGCGCGAACGTTGCACGCCAAATGGCATGGAATGGCTTCCGCTTAAATTCGATTGCAACTGAATTGAAAAAGGCGGGCTAATTAATGGCGACTTGCGTAGAACTACAACACGGCCAGCTAACACCCACTGCTCAGAGCATCGAGGATTGTAGCGGATTCGTTTTGCTGGAGCCTACCGAGTACCAACAATTTTTGCTCGGGTCATCGTTGTTTGACCCCAGCGTTATCGACCAAGCGACCGCACAGCAATTGTTTATGGCTGGGTTCTCGCTGGTATTGATTTGCTATCTCGTATCGTGGGGATACGGGACGGTTATTAACTGGTTCCGACCGGAACACGACCAAAACTAATGTCTAAGGAGACACATCATGGACTTTACCAATGTTACATCAGCAGTAGACGCAACAACCATTGTTTCAGCCATCACCGCAATTGCAGCTGTCAAAATCCTTCCCGGCGTTGCTAAGTGGGGATACAACAAGGTTATCGGCTGGTTCGGCTAGTTGATACACGTTACACAAATCAAGCCCCCGAGTGGGGCTTTTTAGATCTGGGAGACATTAAAATGATTTGGGGGATTTACTATGCAGCATTGGGTATCGCGTGTGCGGCTGCTATCGTTCGCGGCTTTAATGAGTCGTAAGGCGCTTATTTTACTGCTTTTTGTGCTCAGGCACCCGGTCAGAACGGCGTTTTTACTGTTGAAGACGTGGCTTGTTTTAATATTGTTTACCGTTTTTTCGTTCGGCGCGTTGGCTAATTTGCGCGATGAATACGACCTGATGGGCCTCTCACCAAAAATCGAAACGGTGGGTGAATATCAATGTCATACGTCATCGACAGGTGTATCCGTCGGAACGTCGATGCTCGCCGCGTGCCAGTCTACTTGGCATAGCATCTTTGGTGCTCAGCCTGACGGCGAATTTTGCGCGTGGAGTGTTGAGTTTGACGGCTATGACGCTATATACACAGTAGGCAGGGGGACGCAGGAACATTGCCCACTATCTAGATACAGTATTAGTATGGCCCGAACTGCTAAGGGATTGGGTGGACAAGAACAGCGCAAAACATGCCCCCCTGATGACTCACCGTTGCATCGACACAAAATGTCTGTGTCATGCATCGGCGATGAATGTTTTATAGACTCGTCTCAACCTGAAATGTGCTACAAAAAATTAAGCCAAGTGGATAAGAACGAGCGTCCTAAAAGCTGCTCATCCATGGTTGGTAATAATGATGGCTTTTATGGTGTAAAGGTCGATAATGCCACCCATCCAGATAGTAGTAAATTGCGGTGCGTCGAGAATGGCACCGATTCAACTGGCCAAACAAAATACTGCGAGGTCACATCTCAGGTCTGGATAGACCAGTACTCTACCGACTCTCACACCTACTGGAGCCCAGTCGGGGGTGGTACGTTTACAGGTGCCAGCTGTCACAATGCGGAGTCCCCAATGGGAGACTACGAGGACCGGTTCTGCACCACCACATCATCATCCGGCATTATACGTGTTGAATGTCCAACCAGTGATATTGCCATCAACTGGAACACAGTAGAGGGATTAGCTCAAGCATCAGCGCTGGACAACCAGCGCATTGCTGCAATCGAGGCGTCATATATCTCTCAGGAACAGCTCAACCAGTTGGCCGCTTCAGGCCAGTTGAAAGGCGAGCAGGGGGAGCAAGGGGAGCAAGGTTTGCAAGGTGAGCAGGGGGAGCAAGGTTTGCGTGGCTTAGATGGTCGTGATGGTGAGGACGGCGAGGATGGGATAGGGTGCTCAGTTGTAAATACACCTAATGGCGCAACTATCACATGCGCTGAATCATCCGTCGCGGTTAATGATGGCGAGGACGGCGAAAAGGGCGAAGATGGGGAAGACGGCAAAAGCTGTTCCGTTAGTCGTGTTAACGGTCATGATGCCCGTATTGCCTGCGATGATGGCTCTGTTGCCGAGGTAAACGGTGTCGATGAAGATGGGATTATCGAAGAGCTTTCCAAACAAACCGAGATTTTAGAGGGTCTAGGCGGTACTGGCGATGGAGAACTGCCCACACTCAACACCTCTGACAGACCTGATGCATGGTCTGAAATTGCCAATTTCGACTGGGAGAATGAGAACTTCGGCACGGTCCTAGAAAATCACGTGAATGAGATTAAATCCCAACCAATCTTTTCAGCAGTAGACGGCTTTTTTGATGCCTCATTTGGTGGTAGCTGCCCCACATGGAGCACGTCTGTTAACGTCATGGGGGCGTCATTTGACATAAACATAGACCAGTTTTGTTCGCCTGCTGTTCAGGGCATCCTGCCTTATATCGCGGCCATACTGCAATTGTGCGCTGGTTTCTTTGCATGGAGGATAGCAATTGAGTGATTTTATTACATGGCTGCGTGATACGTGGCAGGCAATTATAGACTGGTGTTACGATATTATACTGTTTGTTGTTAATGCCTTTATGTGGGTTGCCCTGCAAATATTTTCATTATTTTTGGAGGGTATCAGGCACGTTTTTTCGCTGATTGACCCGCCTGAATTTATATCTGCTGGAATATCCGCATTTACATCTAGCATACCTGCTGACGTGTCCTATTTACTGGGTGCAACCGGGTTTGATAATGCGCTCGCCATTATTGGCCTTGGTTATACATTCAGACTAACCCGTAAATTATTTACGCTTGGTCAATGGTAGGAGATTGCAATGATTATATTCCATGAGGGTTTGCCAGGCTCTGGTAAATCCTACGAGGCAACAGTTGCTCACATACTCCCAGCGCTCAAGTCGGGCCGTCGTGTTTACGCCCGACTCAATGGCTTTAACTTTGCTATGTGCGCTCAGCTCATTGACAAGTCAGAGCAGGAGGTACGCGACCTGTACATCGAAATCAGTGAAGATGATGTACAGAAAATCCCTGAGATTGTCACGAATGACAGTCTCGTCATCATTGATGAAATGCAAAACTTTTTCCGTTCTGGTAGGCAGAAACTCACCGATGAAATGACCCAGTTTATTGCCGAACACAGGCATAGAGGGATAGATATAATCGGTATGGGTCAGGCGCTGGCTGATGTGCATACAACATGGCGCAGACGTATAGAGCGTAAAATAACCTTCCTCAAATTATCCATGGTTGGTCTTGATAATAAATACAAGTGGGAAATGTATCAGGGCTCTATAAATGGTGAAAAGGGAGATATTGTATTTCACAAAATAAAATCAGGTTCCGGTAAATACGATGAAAAATATTTCGGGTTATATGCATCGCATCAGGCTGAAACAGATAATACAGATGTATATAGTGATGACCGTGTAAATATATTTAAAAGCCCTGCCTTTCGAATTTATCTGCCTGTATTCGTTTGTGTGGTTATTGCTGCTATCTGGTATCTGGTCAGTCTGTTTTCCGGTGATGTGGGCATGGTAAATGGCGACCCCAAAACACCCCAATCACAGCAGGCTGTACAGCCGCAACCCAGCACAACCAGCAGTGTAAAACACACGCCGAACACTCAGCCGAATTTTAACGACGCTCCCAAATCAGCTGTACACCCATATCAAAAAATTAGGGAGACCATACAAAATAACTCCGCCTACATCACATACGAAGAGGTTTACAAGGGGCAGATAGTTGACTTGTTACTCGTTGTCCAAACAGCGTCCCGCCAAACCGTTGATGTGTTTAGCCGCAACGAACTATTGATGCTCGGGTATCGCCTCAGGAAAACAGAACTAGGCATCGAGGCGTATTACAAAGACGTGCTCGCTGCGGTGTTTAGGTACAAGCCTAATCGGGATGTGTTTAGGCAAATTCCTGATGATGTTGCACCCGACCTTAAAAGTGATATTGGTAACTAAGGTGGTCACATGACTAAACAAAATCGATATGAAGACAAGCTCAAGTCAGAAGGATTGAAAAAGACGACTGTGTGGCTACCTGAAGAAATGGAGCCTGAGTTGCGGGAGTTAATCGAGTTTTTCAGGCGTAACCGCCATTGTGAGCCTATGCTTGTTGCCAGGGACATGAATACAAACAAATTTGTTTCGATTAGAAATAAATGAATCTACCACATCCAAGCGCTAAGGTGCTGCCTCTTCTTTAATGGGTGATTTGATTGATTGCAATTCAACTTGTTGAATTTCAATCAATCAAATCACCCCTAAGTCACACAAGTCACAAATCACCACTATTAAAAATCAGATACACCTGAGCAGGACAGCCGAAGGCTGTGATAAGCATTCCAGTGCCATTGATATTTAAACCCGGGTATCACAAACGCTAGGGTTTTTATTTGTGGTTCGCCGCTGTTTTTTCTCCGGGGGTGACTGCGAGATTTATTTGAACTGCGCGTGATAAGTTGAATCGCAGTCCTGATAAGCCTAAAAAAAAGTGGATGAAAATTGGATGTTTCCATCAGGCACAAAAAAGCCAGTTAAAGATTACCTCTCTAACTGGCTGTTTTATAACACTTTAAAGTGGTGGAGCTGGGGGGATTTGAACCCCCGTCCAGAAAGCGTCGACCTTCGGTCCTACATGTTTAGTATCGTCTTTTGGTTAACCTTTAAGTCTCGGACGAACACGATAAGTAAAGGCGAGGCCGCTTAGTTTTAGCCCTTCAACCCCGGCCAGGGTTTCCGTAGCGATCTTGTGTAGGGTGACACTCCAGAACCAGAACCACAAGCATTTCATGGAGGAGTGCTAGCGGGCTATTATGCCGCTAGAGCGTAGTTATCGTCGTTTGCGATTACTTTAAATGCGGCTTTTTTACGAGGCCAACCGCCCCTCGACATGCACCTCAGGCTTCATGAATCCTGTCGAATCCTAATCAGCCCCTGAAATCTCTTTCAGTCAGTAATTGCGATTATACCCAATAAAATCCCTAAAGCTCAAGCGAAGTTTGCCGATAAGTACAATGATAATAGCTACTTGGCGGTTTTATACTCAAGTCTCATTTACAATCGTTTATATTTTGTGTAACTGAGCGGCTGGTTGGACTTAACAATTAGACAAGGTTGTGCTCAAATAAGGCGAGGCAATGGTTGTTTTAACGCACTGTTGTTGGTCAGTTTGACTGGTTCGTACCTGTTTTAGCTAGGTTTGAATTTTGGCTGCATCTTAGATTATGGGAAATATAGCACTTTGGTTGTATTTTTTCCAAATTATTTTTGTTGTTTGCCAAAAGTAACTTAAATAAATAGGTACAACTGTAAAATGATGGGACTTGCTGTCAGCGCACTTAAAAGCACACATGTTTTTATGGCGATGACATAACAGGCTGTTTTCTGTTTAGGCTCTATACAGATTGTCAGCAAGGATGCAATACAGTATTAAGAGGCTACACAGCGGCGCTTGTCCTATGTATAGACCTGGTAGTGCATAATAATTTTAATAACATCATGCATAATTTTCGGGAAGTAAGTGATGTCTTTGTTTCATTTTGATGAGGAGTCGGGGTACGTTTCAATTAACGAGCACCCTGCAAATACCGGATTTCCGGCCAGTTCCGCGCAGCTTGTTGAGGCGCTGGAAAGCTCTCCTTATGCCGACTTTGATATCATACATGCCAATATCGGGCAGTTGTTTTCGCCGTCGGATGATAGAGAAAAGGATTCTTTAATAGTTGCTAAGGCGGTTGATGCCGAGTTGTCTGTCCGGGTGGACGACAACAATATGATGGCAGAGGCACGACTGACCACAGCACGTGGCGGTAAAATGGTCACTATGGACCAGGCCCGCGAAGCGCTTAAAGCAGCCGGTGTAAAACGGGGGATCAGTAAGCAAGCGCTGGATACCTTCCTTGGACAGCAGTTTGAGCAGTCTCCCGGCAGTGTTTACAGCGGCATTGTGGCCCACGGTCAGCGAGCTAAAGATGGCACTGACGCCAGATTCGTCCGTTTGTGTATGACAGCGCAGGACAGAGTGCTGAGCCCGCAACAAAAAGACGGTGGCAAGGTCGATATGCGAGACCTTGGCGCCATTATCACTGTCAGTCCCGGTAGTCCGCTGATGAAGCGTGTGCCACCAACGCCCGGTGAAGAAGGGTATTCAGTATTCGGTGATGTGCTTGAGCCCAAACAGGGTAAAGACTTTGCGCTGGAAGTACCGGAAGGCACCAAAATTTCTCCTGACGACCCTAATTTGTTAATCGCTGATTCCAAGGGGGTGCCCGTGGCTATCCCGCGCGGGATCCGGGTCGACGATGTATTGTGTTATGACCAGGTGGATGTGACCACCGGCCATATTGAGTTCGATGGCAGTGTGATTGTCAGCGGCGATGTAAAAGACGGTATGAAGATCAAAGCCTCTGGCGATATTACGGTGATTGGCTTTGTTGAGTCAGCGCACCTTGAAAGCAATGGCGCGGTGACGGTAATGCTGGGTGTGATTGGTCGTAAGCGCGAAGAAGGTGAAGACTTCAGCTGTTGCATAAAAGCAAAGCGTACCGTTTCTATTGGCTATGCGCAGTATTGCCATATTGAATCTGAGCAGGACTTATTGATAGAGCGCCAGGTATTGCATTGCGACCTCAGGGCTAAACGCATGATCCGGGTCGGAAAAGGCGATACGCCAAGAGGCAAACTGATTGGCGGTACTGTATTCGATGCAATGCGCATTGAAGCCGGTGAAGTGGGCGCACCTTCGGGTACCCGAACGCGCATTGCGCTGGCCCAGGACTGGCACATGCTAAAACAAAAACAGCAAGAATTTAAAGATCTTGAAAAACGCCTTGCCGATAAAACCCTCGCTCTGAAACGGGCACAGATCAAGGCACAAAAAGCGCCGGCTTCTATCAAGCGCGATGCCTACCTCACTAAACTGGCTCAGAATGAAAAGCAACTCAGTAAGCATTACGCGCGCAATCAGCGCAACATGAAGCTGGTGCAGCATAAGCTGGCAAGGTTGTTGAAAATGAGTCGGATCAAGATTAATGAACTCATGCATCCGGGGATTGAGCTGACCATTGCCCGCGACAGTAAGTCTTTCTCGCGGATCTATCCGCCGCATTCTGTGTTGCTGGATGAAGGGAAGATCACGCAGGAGTTCGCGACCGGATAGTGGTGTCGCGATACCTCTGGTGGGTATCGCGCATTTACAGTGCCTATGCGGTTTCGTCGTCGCTTGGCTCGTCACCTTCCGGTAAAGGCCAGCCACCCAAAGCCTGCCATTTATTAACTATATGACAAAACAGCTCCGCGGTGCGCTCTGTATCGTACAGCGCTGAGTGCGCCTGACTGTTATCAAACTCAATGCCCGCCGTGCGACACGCTTTGGCCAAAACGGTCTGCCCCAGTGCCAGTCCGGCCAGCGAGGTTGTATCAAAACTCACAAACGGATGAAACGGAGTACGTTTGATTTTGCAGCGCTCAATGGCTGCGTTTAAAAACCCGTGGTCAAATGCGGCATTGTGGGCCACCACCACCGAGCGCTGACACCCGGCGGCCTTTTGCGCTTTGCGCACGGCTTTACAGATCTCTTTAATGGCTTCTTCTTCCGCGACCGCGCCACGCAGCGCACTGAAAGGGTCAATGCCGTTAAAGTCAATCGCCGACTGCTCGATATTGGCGCCTTCAAACGGGGCAACATGAAAGTGTACCGTGTGGTCGAGGCTGAGCAGGCCCTGTTCGTCCATCTTGAGCATGCTGACGGCAATTTCCAGCAATGCGTCGGTGTCTTTATTAAAGCCTGCGGTTTCAACGTCAATGACGACCGGAAAGAAGCCGCGAAAGCGCTTAGCGAATAGGGTTTGCTCTTGTTCTGCCATAATCTGCTTGGTTTACTAAAATGAGCGGCCTATTATACTGATCAGAGCTAAAGATGCGAATTTAGTGGCGTGTTTCCTGCACGTAAAGCAAGGTAAACACCGTAAAGGCTGTGCGCGTCAGAACTTTGCCACAAAAGCCCGGTTTTAAAGGCATGATTATTGCTTGAGATTATTGCGATATAAACCGGTGAGGTGTTTACTGACCAAGGCATTGGCCACTTTGTCAGCGTGCCCGGTTCGGTATTTTTGTTTAAAGCGGAGTAAGAGTGTGAAGTTTCAAGCCAATCTGATTATTGCGACCACCCTGAGTATGCTAACGCTTCAGGCGCATGGCGCAATGCGGCAATACTCTGCCACAGCAGACAGCTCTCAGTGGTTTGTCGACAGAACCACTCGGTTGTCGTGCGCTTTATCACATGAAGTGCCGTATTACGGCGAAGCCATTTTCTCGGCAACGGCGAGTAAAAACAAAGATCTTACCTTCAATCTGGATATGGTAGTCAGGCCTGATAGCTACGATTTTGCCGGGCTGGAGTCGGTGCCGCCTGCGTGGCGAGCCGGGTTACCGGCACGGGTGATGGGCCAGATGAAGCTATTGAAGAAATTTGATGGTGAACTGACCAACGACATCAGCTGGGAAATGCTGACAGAGCTCGAGAAGGGCTATTATCCCACTTTTTATTATCAGGACTGGCAAAATCAGCACGACCAAATCTCAGTGGCGCTGTCTTCAGTGAATTTTAAAAATGCCTACTGGGAGTTCTTGCAGTGCCGCGATAATCTGCTGCCTTACAGCTTCGAAGACATTGCCTTTACCGTGATGAACTATAAGTTTAACAGCAGTGAGCTTACTAAGTCGTCGCGAAAACGGCTGGATATGATTGGGGAATATCTCAACAATGACCCTGAAATTGAGTCGATTTACATTTCGGCTTACACAGACAGCTACGGCGGCCGCTCGGTGAATATGGCGATGTCGAAAAAACGGGCTGAAGCCATTAAAACTTACATGGCGTCAAAGGGCATACCGGAAGATAAAATAGTCACTGACGGATTTGGTGAAAAGCGCCATGTTGCACCAAACGACACGCCGATCGGGCGTGATAAAAACCGCCGCGTTGTGATTCAAATTTCCAAACCATAAAAAAGGCTCCCGTTTTGGGAGCCTGCAGCTAATTCAGAACCGCGTTAAATTTTATTTCTGATCAAATCCCGGACCACAAAGCGGGCAGGGTGCAGTGCCTGATTCAGCCGCTCACTGAACGGACGGGGTTCGTCGCACAGCGCTGCCACCAGGTGCTCTGTCACCAAAGGTGCGCTACACAATCCGCGTGCGCCAAACCCGGTCACAACATGCAGGCCTTCGTGGGGCTGAGCAAGTGGCGCAAAGTCGTCGTGCTTGCCACGGCGCAGATTGGCAAAGGCGTCACACAGACTGTTTGGATCTGGCACCTGGCCTGCCATAGGGAAGTGATCGTTAAAACAGCAACGTACCGCCGCTTTGGCTCCTGTTATCTCCCCCAGGCTCTGATCAAACTGGGTATCGCCGTAAAAGCCCTGTAGCTGAGCACGGTTGGTGGCGTTATCCTGCTCGGTAACTTCACGGCCCTTACTGTATTTCTCAAAAGTCGCGCCCATACAGTGCTCGCCCTGTGCACTGGGTGTAAAGTATCCTTTGTGGCATAACACCGTCGTGAGCCCGGAAGAGGCTTCGCCGGCCTGGATATGAGAAACCTGACCGCGCACGCCGTGTAGCCCTAAGTGCTGAGTCTGAGTATACCCATCGCTGTGTTCGCCTGCGCAAACAAAGACGTCGGAAAATGGACCCTGCCATTGCTTATTTACGTGCAAATACCAGCCATCCTCGCGCTTGTCGAGTTCGCTGACATCCGCGTTAAAATATTGCTGGCCAGGGCATTTTGCTTGTGCCGCGTTATACACGGCCTCAGTCAGTTGCGGCGGGCTCACCCAGCCGGCCTGTTCGATAAACAAACCATCGAATGGGGTGTCTATGTTGGCCAGCTTTTGTGCCTCTGCTACCGAGACATAGCGTATTAATGACTCTGGAAATAAATCACTGTTGGCTATTTTCTGGTGTTGTGTCTTTTTGCCATCGGTCACGCTTTGCAGCAGCACGCCACACCAGTCATGCTCAAAGTTAAAGCCAGCCGCTTCAATTTGCTGATAAAAGCGCCGTGCGTATAAAAAGCTCAAAGCATACAGCTCACTGGTGGTGCTGTACTCGGCCTGCAAGTTGGGATAAACGGCGCCCTGGCGATTGTGCGATGCACCGCCGGCGAGGGTTTCATCCTTACAAAACAAGGTGGTGCTGATGTTGCGTTTGGCAAGCTGATAGCTTAAACAGGCCGAGCCAATCCCACCACCTATGATGGCGACGCGCTCAAGCTTGCGAGTAGGGTGACGATAGTATTCCGGGTTGGTTGCTTGCGGATCCGCTTCATTGAACTGACCGATCACCATTTCCCGCTTACGGCCGTAGCCTTTGACTTTTTGACAATCAAAGCCGGCCTGTTGCAAGCCCCGACGGACAAAGCCCGCAGCGGTAAAAGTCGCGAAGGTCGCATTGGCCCGGCTCAGCGCTGCCATGGCATCAAACAGAGATTGTTGCCACATATCCGGATTTTTGCTGGGAGCAAAGCCATCCAGATACCAGGCATCTACCAGGCCATCTGGCGTATAAGAAAGTTTGGGCAAAGACGCATGAACATCACCAAACCACAGATCCAGGATCACATCACCCTCATCAAATTCCAGGCGATGACAGCCTTCAACGGCATCCGGGTATTGTGCGCACAATTGTTGTGCCTGAATCGATAAATCTGGCCATGCTTTTAGGGCCTGTCGTAAATCTTCAATCTTGATCGGGTATTTTTCAAATGAAATAAAGTAAAGACGTTGAACGTTGCGTTGTGATTTCAAACGCTGAAACTGAGCCCAGGTATTAAGAAAATTCAGGCCGGTGCCAAATCCGGTCTCGGCAACCACAAAGTGGTCCCGGTCATGGTTGAGTAGTCGGGTATTGAGCCTATTTTGTGAATAAAAAACATAGTCTGACTCTGCCTGGCCGTCATCGTTGGAAAAGTAGACATCGTCAAAGCTGTCGGCAACCGGCGTGCCTGCGTCGTTAAAGTGTATCTGGGCGTTGCGTATCATAATGTGTCTAAAAGTTCGCTACTAAATTGATGCCTATTTTACGGATTTTATTTGCGTTCGTCCGTTGCATTTTAACAAATATCAGTTCAGAGTACGTGTGTACGCTGGAAAGCTGACCACTTGGTGCCTGGTTTCAGCGTAGAATACGCGTAAATTTAAAAAGTCCTAAGGGAATTACCCATGAGAAGAGCCGTTATTACGGGTATCGGTGTAGTGTCAAGCATCGGTAACAACAAGCAAGAAGTACTAGAATCTTTGAAAGCGGGTAAAAGTGGTATCGCTTTTAACCAAGAGTTCGCAGATATGAATCTGCGCAGCCAGGTATCGGGCAAGCTGGATATTGACGTGAAGTCTCTGGTTGACCGTAAAGCACATCGCTTTATGGGAGATGCAGCTGCATTTTCTTATATTTCAATGGCGCAAGCGGTTGAAGACTCAGGTCTGACACCTGAGCAGGTGTCTAATGAACGCACGGGTCTTATCGTTGGCTCTGGCGGTGGTTCGTCTAAGCATCAGGTTGAAGCTGCCGACATTCTGCGCGAGAAAGGCGTTAAGCGTGTAGGTCCTTATATGGTACCACGTACCATGGCAAGTACTGCCTCAGCTTGTCTTGCAACACCGTTTAAAATAAAAGGTGTAAACTATTCAATCAGCTCTGCCTGTGCAACGTCAGCACACTGTATTGGTAATGCGGTAGAGCAAATTCAGCTGGGCAAACAAGACGTGATCTTTGCCGGTGGTGGTGAAGAGCTGCATTGGACCCTGGCTATGGAATTCGATGCGATGGGTGCATTGTCTACTAAATACAATGAAGCACCAGAAAAGGCATCACGTACTTACGATGCAAGCCGTGATGGCTTTGTTATCTCTGGTGGTGGCGGTATCGTGGTCGTTGAAGAGCTTGAGCACGCACTGGCACGTGGCGCACACATCTATGCTGAAATCGTTGGCTACGGCGCAACGTCTGACGGCTATGACATGGTTGCACCGTCTGGTGAAGGCGCTGTGAGATGTATGAAGCAGGCTATGCAGGATATTGAAGGTCCAATCGACTATCTGAACACGCACGGTACATCGACGCCAGTTGGTGATGTGAAGGAGCTGGGTGCTATCCAGGAGTTGTTTGGTGATAACTCTCCGGCGATCAGTGCCACTAAAGCAATGACAGGTCACGCGCTGGGCGCTGCAGGTGTTCACGAAGCAATTTACTCAGTGCTGATGCTGGAAAATAACTTCATTGCACCGTCTATCAATATCGATGAGCTGGATGAGCAGGCACAAGGTCTGGATATTGTGACTGAAATGCGCGAGCGCGAGCTGAATACTGTGATGTCGAACAGCTTTGGCTTTGGCGGCACCAATGCGACTTTGGTGATGCAAAAGTATAAAGGTTAATGGCGATTGCCATTAACCCATAAAAAAACCGCCTGAAGGCGGTTTTTTTATGGGTGTCTGACAGCCGTTAAGCTTTGTGCTTCATCAGGCGCTCTTTGTCACGCGACCAGTCTCTGTCTTTGATGTCGGCGCGCTTATCGTGCATTTTCTTACCTTTAGCCAGATGGAACTCAAGTTTTACCCAACACTTTTTCCAGTACATGGCGGTGGCGACCAGTGAAAAGCCATCACGCTCGGTGGCACCGATCAGGCGGTCAATTTCACGTTTTTTAAGCAGCAACTTACGATAACGCATAGGATCGCAAATAACGTGCGTTGAGGCGCTGTTTAACGGTTGAATTTGACTGGCAAGCAAAAAGGCTTCGCCGTCTTTGAGGTGAATATAAGTATCGGTGATATTGACCTTACCGGCTCGGATGCTTTTTACTTCCCAGCCCTGGAGTTCAATACCGGCTTCGAACTTGTCGTGTAAAAAATACTCATGACGCGCCTTTTTATTCAGCGCTATGGTATTGCTATTTGATTTGTTTGGTTTTTTCTTTGCCATAATGGCGTAGTCTACCTTGTATATCGGCGCGGATCAAAAATTGTGGTTATTTTCTCCCAGTCGACTGTCACAAACAAGATAAATCTTGAAAACCTTGGTAAAATCGCTTTGTTAGAGTTTGGAGAGCGTATGCCACAAGTAGAAAAAAGTGCGTTAGTGATGTACAGCACACAAGAGATGTTTAACTTGGTCAATGATGTTGACGCTTATCCCGCTTTTTTGCCTCATTGTTCCGGGGCGCGGGTGATTGATACTTCGGATCAGGGCATGACTGCCAGCCTTGAAATCTCTAAGGCCGGTCTGACCAAATGGTTTACGACTAAGAATCAGTATGAAGGGAACCGAGTCAGAATGCAGCTGGTAGATGGCCCGTTTAAGTCTTTGCACGGCTATTGGGAGTTTATTGAGCTGGATGAGCAGGCCTGTAAAGTGTGCCTGAAGCTTGAGTTTGAATTTGCCAACAAGTTGATTGAGCTGGCGTTCGGTCGTATTTTCAATGAAGTGGCGAAGAACATGGTATCGGCCTTTACACAGCGAGCTAAAATTGTATACGGAGTGCGCTCATGATCCAGGTTGAAGTGGTATTTGCCTTGCCCGAAAAGGCCACAACGGTCAGTGTTGATGTAGCTGAAGGCACCTCGGTAGAGCAGGTTGTGCTGCAAAGTGGTATTTTGGAGCGTTGCCCTGAAATAGACCCGACCAATCTGAGCCTGGGTGTTTGGAACAGAACCGTTAAATTGAATCACGTGGTACGTGCCGGGGACAGGGTTGAAGTGTACCGCCCGTTGATAGCCGATCCTAAAGAAGCGCGTCGTCGCCGGGCTGAAAAAGCCAAAGAGGAAGGGCGTGCCAATAAAATAACCGGTGGCCGCCCGCTGTCGAACTAATGCTTATAAAACATCAGGCCACTGATTAATGCGCTGTGGCCTGAGTGATTTATTTGTCTTCGTCCTTCTGTTCACCTTGCTCGTAAGCTGCCTTTTCATCCGCCAGGTCTTGTTTCAGCTTACGGATCTTCAGCCCCAGCTCCTGGCCTCTGTGTCTGGCGTAATACGTACAGCCAATAAACATACAGGTGGCAAAAAACAACTCGAGTAAAATTAACGGCATTTCTTCGGGAGACACCCACAGCAGGGTGAGACTGTGTGTAAAGTAGATCAACACAATGAAGTTGGCCCAGGCATAGGTATAAGGCTTATCCTGAATAATGCCTTTAAGGGGCAACAGCAAAGGTAAAATGTAGACGGCAAACACAAAGCCGGTACTGTAGCCTTCACGCGGTGCCAACACAAACAACCACAAGGGCATGAGAATTAACAGGCCCACATAGCCAATAAGGGCTGAGGCCTGAAAGCGTTTTGTCACGGGTTTTTTGGGGATCTTGCTCATGATAACTTATTGCTAATGGTAAACAGTCGTTTTGCCAGTGCCCGGCAGATTTTCAGTTCTGTGTCCGTCAGTTCGTTGCTGTTGTCCATGCCGGCCACATGGGTTGCGCCATACGGCGTGCCACCACTGGTGGTCGATAGCAGCTCAGGCACATCATAGGGTACACCCATCAACAGCATGCCATGGTGCAGCAAAGGTAACGACAGGTTAAGTAAAGTGGCTTCATTACCGCCATGCATACTGCTGGAAGAAGAAAACACACACGCCGGTTTGTCGATAAGCTGGCCTTTGAGCCAGATATCACTGGTGGTTTCCCAGAAGGTTTTTGCCTGCGACGCCATCATGCCAAAGCGTGTGGGCGTACCAAATGCCAGCGCGTCGCAGTCAATGAGATCTTGCTTTGACACCACTATGTCATGGGCCTCTTTGGCAACAAAAGTGCGCAGCCTGACCTGTGCGCCATGAAACGCCAGGGTTTCTGCAATTTCATGTGCCATTGCTGCAACAGAGCCATGGCTCGAATGATATAAAACTAAGATCTCAGGCATGGCGTTACAGAATATCCAATACCGATTCAGGTGGACGGCCAATGGCGGCTTGTTCGCCTTTCACCACTATGGGTCTTTCAATCAGCTTAGGGTTTTCCAGCATAGCCTGACGAATACGTGCTTCGTCACTGTCTTTGCTCAGGCCCAGCTCTTTGTAAATCGTTTCTTTGCTGCGTACCAACTGGTGTGCAGAGGTAAAGCCAAGCTTTTGTAACAGGGTGCTCAGAGTTGCTTCGTCGATAGGGGTTTTGAGGTACTCGACGATTTCAGGTTGAACGTCGCGTGATTCCAGCAAAGCCAGGGTTTCACGAGATTTTGAACAGCGCGGGTTGTGGTAAATCGTAACTGACATACAAGATCCTTTACGGTAATAATACTTATGTGATTCAGCGTAAATTGTACCGTATCCTGCCTGTCGTGCCTATGTTTTTCGATTAGGTGAGTCGGTCAACGCGGTATCAAGATAAGCTGTTAATCAGGCGTGTTTTAGACCGCGAAAAGCACTGCGCCGGGCTTACTAAGTTGATAGCACCCCGGGCAGCACCGCGCTCGATTTAAAGTTTCGCAAGCTCTTTTTGCATGTCACGATATTGTGAGAGTAATGCTTTTAAGCGCAGGCGACGTACGGTTTCATCCTTTTCCACATGGTTGAGGGCCTTTTGAATTTCGTCAGCAGCGCGCATAAAGGCACCGTAATGGCTAAGCAAGCTGGCCTGACTTTCATGATAACTGGCTTTGGCATCCATTTTTTTATAGGTGTCGGTAAGCAGTTGTCGGGCCAACACATGGTCGGGTTTCTCGAGTAAAAAGACTTTAAGCAGTTGTTCTGCCAATTCATATTGCTCGCTCTTTAACGCGACATTGGCATAGTTAAGGGTGATCACTTGGTTGTTTGGCCGCAACTGGTGTTTTTCGCCCAGCAACTTGGTGATCCCGTTATAGTCTTTTTTCGCCAGCAGTAAGTCTGTGTACACGTCCAGGTAGAACAGGTTGTTTGGCTCAGCACTGAGCAGCTTATCCATAACGGTCTGAGCCTGGTCCAGCTTTTTCTGATCCAGATAGGTAATGGCCAGGCCATATTCCAGTGCACTTTTGTCCAAATCTGACGAGTGTTTCAGCGCTTGCTCAAAGTAGGCCTGTGCAGACTCGCCTTCGAGCTGGTATCTGGCGATTACACGGCTTTTTGCGAGCTGAAACTGATGGCTTTTGGGCACATAGCGTTGTTCGTATTGCTGCGCGCGTAAGCGGACGTCCGAGACCCGAGAATCGGGTAACGGGTGAGACATTAAAAACACCGGGGCTTTATTCTTAAAGCGCACCTGAGCGGCCAGTTTACTCAAAAACTCGCTTGATGCGTGCGGGTCGAACCCGGCATTGTACAGTGTTTGCATGCCAAAGCGGTCGGCTTCTTGCTCGGCCTTGCGGCTATGGGTTAGCTGGCTCAGCGCGGACTGCGTGGAGCTTGCCGACAGAATTGCCATGCCAGCATCGGGTGCGATAACGGTGGCCAGAATACCGGTGATCATACCGGCAATTGTGAGCGCGCTGTTGTCTTTGGCTTGTTGAATTCTGCGTGCCAGGTGACGTTGTGTCACGTGGGCTATCTCGTGGCCCAGTACAGAAGCGAACTGACTTTCGTTGTCGGCCTGGGCCATCAGGCCAGTATGTACACCGACATGCCCGCCGTAAAAGGCAAATGCGTTGATGTCTTTATTGTCAATCCAGAAGAACGAGAAGGGAAAACGCACATCGTTGGCGTTGGCAACCAGTTTGTTGCCCAGGGTTGATAAATATTCGTCCAGTACCGGGTCCTGAACCAGTTTAGAGCCAGAGCGGATCTGCATCATCATGATCTCGCCGATGGCTTTTTCTTTATCTATCGGTAGCACTTGCACCGCAGATGTGCCCAAATCTGGCAGTTTGAATGTCGACTGAGCCTGGCTGGGCATGGCAATACTCAGAGCCAGGGCGCACACAGATGACTGAAACAGCTTTCTTAACTGCATTCTAATCCTTATTCAATTCGTCGCCGAGCATGATCTTGGCAATGTCTACTTCATCGCTGCATGCTCGGGCGTCTTTTTCGCACAACATATAAAAATCTTTAATTGAGACCCCATCGACCTTAATAACGTTCAATTCTCTTTGCAGTATACTCAAGGTTTTATGTACCACTTTATGTGCATGCAAGATCAGCGCTTTGTCTGCGGTATCGCCACGGTCAAAATAGAAGGCGATAAACTTGTGCAGCTGATTAAAGCGCAGCAGTACCTTCATGCTATGCGGGTCCCAGACGTTAAACTCAAGATATTTATTGTCTTTGAGATAACGGTCTACCTTAACGCCTTTTGCGATAGGGTAGGCCCATAATTCAAAGCCACGGTCTGTGAACACCTGATGAAGCGACAAAGCAGGGGCTTTATCACAGTGGATCATGCCGTTGCTGTCTTCATATCCGCCGAGCAGGGATAGATTCCAGTTCCGTTTGTCTAACAGACGTTTAACGGCATGGTCAAAGCCATGCTGAAAAATACCTTCGCCTTCACTAACTGAAGAGGCAACAAGGTGATAAAATGGT
This sequence comes from Pseudoalteromonas rubra, assembly GCF_000967655.1. Taxonomy (GTDB): domain Bacteria; phylum Pseudomonadota; class Gammaproteobacteria; order Enterobacterales; family Alteromonadaceae; genus Pseudoalteromonas; species Pseudoalteromonas rubra_A. Next base: position 18,987 of record NZ_JXYA01000013.1, on the reverse strand, counting down.
GGCAACTCACCCCAGTTAATTTGTTTTTTAAACCAGTTTATTTCTTTTAAGGTTGGGTTGTCAGGCAAACGCGCCTTGTTGTTTGCACCAGGCATGTGAATATCCGAAAAATCACTATCTCTATTATAAGGATAACGCATTGCCCGGGTTCAGGCTATACGGTTTTCGCACAGAGCAAAACCGAACAGTATTGAGGCACAGGCGCACAGTTGTAACAGGTTGAAAGTAAAATTTAAGAAGGCCCAAAACAGAGTGATTGAATGTGATTTGCGACCTTTTCAGTGTCCGCAGCTTTTTGTCCAGTTTAAGTGGCAGCTTAAACTGGCGAAAACCCAGGCAGAGGCCGTACGGTTTTTTTACACAGAAGAACAAGACTTACGAGATGTATTGCGCTATTTGAACGATCAAGACAGCGTGTTTGAGCATAATCAACAGTCAGAACCCTTTTTTATCCAAGTGGAGTGCTTAGATGATTGAACTCATTAAATCCTGGTATCGGGCCAAGTTTTCAGACCCTAACTCAGTGACCTTGTTGCTGATGCTGCTCGCGTTGGCTGCGCTGCTGTACTTTTTTGGGACTTTCATCATTCCTGTATTAGTGGCCATTGTGATCGCTTATTTACTGGACTGGCCGGTGACACGGTTACAGCGGGTGGTGCCAAGCAGACAGATGGCGACTAATTTGGTGATGCTGATCTTTGTCGGTGTGATGCTGGCACTGATGTTTGGTATTGTACCCGTGCTGTGGGCGCAGACCAGTAACCTGGTGCAAGAAGCCCCCACTATGATTGAAGAGGGCAAATATTACTTACTGCACTTACCCGATAACTATCCGAACCTGATCACCGCAGAACAGGTGCAAAACCTGGTGGGTGCGGTTGAAACAAAGTTGTTTGAATTTGGCCAGCAGGTCGTCTCTGCGTCACTAACATCGATTAAAGACGTGGTGGCCTGGCTGATTTATCTGGTGCTGGTGCCGCTGCTGGTGTTTTTTATGCTCAAAGACAAAAGCCAGCTCACGGCCGGTTTATTGCAGCTGGTACCAAAAGAAAGACGCCTCATTAATCAGGTCTGGGAAGAAATGGACCATCAGATCATGAATTACATTCGCGGCAAAGTGTTTGAAATTACCATTGTGGGCATATCCAGCTTTGTTGCTTTCACTGTGCTGGATTTGCGCTATGCGGCGCTGCTTGGCACGCTGGTTGGCTTCTCGGTTTTAATTCCCTTTATTGGTGCGGCTGTGGTGACCTTGCCGGTTGCCGCTGTGGCGCTATTTCAGTTTGGTTTAGCGCCGGAGTTTTGGACTGTCCTTGCCGTATATGGCGTGATCCAGGCACTGGATGGCAATGTGCTGGTGCCGTTACTGTTCTCTGAAGCGGTTGATCTGAATCCGGTATATATCATAGTCGCCGTGCTATTTTTTGGCGGTTTGTGGGGGTTTTGGGGGGTCTTTTTCGCCATTCCTCTGGCCTCGCTGGTAAAAGCACTGCTGAATGCCTGGTCTACACAACATCAGGAATATCTAGCCTCTGAGGCGGAATAAACACCTCTTTTAACAGGCGGTACGGCCGCACCGCCTGTGCTCTTCCCGTCGCTTCGCGAATGTTATCTTGTACCATTTTGGAATAACGAGCTTCATTTATACAGCAAATGATTATTATGCTTGCTCGGTCTTTTGTGTAGAATGGAATATGATATTCTATATTGTTATAAAGGAGCGCCGTGTGATCCAGTCTGAGCAAGACCAACTTATCTACCTCGATGCCAATGCCACTACGCCGGTATTACCCGAGATTGCCAAAGTCGTGGTACATACCATGCAGGTGTGTTTCGGCAACCCCTCGAGTGCCCACGTTACTGGTGTGCAAGCCAAGCACCTAATGGAAGAGGCGCGCAATAAAGGCAGAGAGGTGATAGGGGCGACCAGCGGCGAGCTGCTCTTCACCTCTGGTGCAACAGAAGGGATCCAAACGGCCATCGTTTCGGCTTTGAGTGATTATGTTCAGCACCATAGCGAGCGATATATAAATCCGGTTCTGATGTATGGCGCAACAGAGCATAAAGCGGTACCGAATACCCTGAAACACTGGAACCGGCTACTTGGATTGAATGCCGAGATCCTGGAGATACCGGTCGACTCGACAGGCTTGCTGGATCTGGACTTTATTGCTGAGCACATTGAGCAGGCGGTAATGATATGCACTATGGCGGCCAACAATGAAACCGGCATTAAGCAAGACCTTGGCAGACTTGAGCAAGTGATCCGCGAAGGGAACAGTCAAACAGCCTGGATGGTTGACTGTGTTCAGGCTTTGGGAAAATTGCCTCTGAAGCTATCACAAACCACGATAGATTACGCGCCGTTTTCTGGTCACAAGCTTTATGCACCAAAAGGGATCGGGTTTTTGTACATTCGCAGTGGCAGCCCTTACACACCCTTTATCGCCGGTGGTGGTCAGGAGTCGGGAATGCGCTCAGGCACAGAGAATATTCCCGGTATTGCTGCACTGAGTACACTGTTTGATATGTTACTGGATAAGGAAAACTCCCCGTTCAATCCGGTTGCACAGCTTGAGAAACATCGCAGCATGCTGGCTGACGCCGTTGAATCGACGTTTAAGCAAGTCACTTTTCACCACGATTTTGCGCTTTCAGTGCCCACCACACTGAACTTTTCGGTTGATCACCTCACCAGTAAAGAAGTGATTGATTTGCTAGATGCTGCGGGTATTCGGGTCAGCGGGGGCTCTGCCTGTAGCTCTGGCTCAAGTCGCAGTTTTGTACTGGATGCGATGAATGCATCCGACTGGCAAAGCGAAAATGCCATCAGGCTGTCATTTGGTCCTGCAGACAGCGAGGCGCAGATCCGCCGAGCATGTGACGCACTTAAAAGCCTGAAACCTATCCTGGAGAACAACTGTCTGGTGGTGTCAGATAGCACTGCACCGGAGCAGGAGGCCTGTGCTGTGGGTCTGACTCAGCTGCGTCATCAGGGAGCCTGTTGCTGGCTGTATGTTACACCTGATAAGCAGGCAGTGATTGTAGACCCCGTTCCTGAATTGGTTCCTCGTTTACAGCGCTTGCTTGATAAGCAGGGACTGGCTTGCAGGGCCGTGCTTAAAACCCACCTGAGTCAGTCGGCAGAGGATGCGGTGCACTTACTTGCCCACAACCTGGAGGATGACGAAGCGTTAGACGCATTTGGCTGGCCTGTGGATTGCGCAGAGGGGTTATTGCAGGGCACATTGGCAAAGTTGCCGGACATTGAGAGCGAGATTGAAAACCGCTGCTATTTATTAATGCAAGGTGAAGATGTGTCAGCCTGCTTTGCCGGTAAGTTATTACTGCCGCAAGGTTTGGGAGACAGTCAGGGGGATATGATGCGCGCCGCGGCAATGGCCGAGACTCTGTTACGTCTGAATGAACTGCTGGATGACAACAGCTTGATCTGTAGTGCGCTGGATTATCAGCAGTGCTTTGCAATTAACTGGCATGCTCAGGTGCAGATAAGTCCGTTGCTGGGTCGGCTATTAAATGGGGCATGTTCGACCGCTGAGTTTGTTGACCAAAAAGTCGGTATCGACAGCGACGTCAGTGCATTTAGGGAGCGTTTCCTCGATGCGCTGATTGATGCTGCGGTGCCTGCCGTGAAAGCGCTAAACCGCTCGGCAGCGCAAGACTGGCTGGCATGTCATAAAGGGGTGATCATTGATTGTCGTGAACCTTATGAGTCGGATGTGTCTCGGCGCGGGATCACGGATCTGTTCGGCAATCTGGCAACAGGGCGGGTGCTTAATATTCCACTGAGCAGAATGACGGACGTATTACGCAACGGGGCGCTGGATCCATCGCAACATTACCTGCTGGTATGTCGTACCGGTAATCGTTCTATGCAGGCAGGGCATACGCTGGCGTTGCTGGGTTTTGATCGGGTTGCCAATTTGCAAGGCGGGCTGGCATTAAATTAATGGATGGTTGCCCCGGTCAAACCGGGGCAAAGCCACTTACTGTGGTGCAGGTCCCGTACTTTCTCTGACCACCATGCTGGGTGTGAACGTGGTGATGATGTCTTTATCCTGATTGCGGCTGCCACGTGTTTTTGAAAACAACAGGCGTGCGGCGTGTTCAGAAATCACATCGTTTGCCTGATGGGCGGTGGTGAGCTTTGGCCAGGTCTGGCGAGAGAACGGAGAGTCTTCGAACCCGGAAATAGACAGCTGCGCCGGGATCTCAATGTTCATCAATCTCGCTGCAAACAACGCACCGGCGGCCACCTCATCGTTACCGCCCAAAATTGCGGTGATCTGTTTGCGATTGCCATCTTCAAGCAGGGCTTTTGCGCCTTGCACACCCGATTCAAAAGAGTAGGTGCCGTTGTGGACGAACGCTTCATTAAAGGCTATCTGATGGTCGGCTAGAGCTTGTTTGTAGCCCGCCAGACGCTCGGTGGTTGATTTGTGCTCTTCATCACCACAAACGAAAGCAATGTGCTTGTGTCCAAGTGTGATCAGATGTTCGGTGATTTCATACGCGGCGGCAAAGTCATCGACATAAATGCAGTTTCTTGCTTTTTCTGCGTCATCTTCATTATGTCCGGAAAGCAGCCTTACATAACTGACCCCCAGTTCGTCCAGCATGTCTATAATAGGTTGCTGTTCAGAGAGCGGCGGAGTCAGCACCAGGCCAGCCAGGCGAGAGCGTTTGATCATAGTGGCAATTTCTGCCTGCATGTCTTCTTGCTGCGCATTGCAGGGGTGGATCACCAGCTCATAGCCTTCTTCTTTGCAACGGGACAACACACCATTTTGCATGTCTATGATGTAGTAGGCATTGGGGTTGTCATAGACCAGACCGATGGCAAAAGATGACGTCCCCGCCAGGTTCCTTGCGGCAGTATTGGGTTGATAATTGAGCTCTTTCACGGCCAGCATCACCTGATCATAGGTTTTTTTGCGTACCGATGGTTCCTTGTTAATCACGCGCGATACGGTTTTCATCGATACGCCAGCGTGTTTTGCTACATCATTGATGGTTACTTTCATCTTGTTTTTCTTCTGTGAGAGAAGGTGGTACTATAATGTGTACAAGTGCCTAGCTGCGCACTTTTTAGCGCGATCATTGCGCATTCCTGATGACTTGTGCTCAGGTATTCACTCGGTATAGTCCGTGCCTTGATTTCATAAAATGATCATTTGCAGGTTCTAGTCTATCCAATTTGCTCTCAAATTAGCAGTAAAAATTCTACCAAATAAATTAATGATACCGGTGTCAAAAAGTCAAAATTGGGGTATTATGCGCAATGTAAAATTGAATATTAGCTATTTGACAGCGTTGTCATTTTAACTTATGTTTAACGCATTACACCGTCTAACACTTGTGATAATTACAATTTTTATTGTTTTGAAAACGCATCGTCACTAGGGGAATTTATATGAGTTGCCGTACACAACTACCGAGTTGGCAGGCTTTAACAACAGCATCAGAACAACTGAAGACACAACATCTTAAATCATTGTTTGAGCAAGATGTGACGAGATTTGAACAGTTCTCTCGTCAGATCCCGGGCTTGTTGTTTGACTTCTCTAAGCAACTTATTGATACAGATACCTTTACACAGTTGGTTAAGCTAGCTGAAGAATGTGATCTGGCCCAGTGGCGTGACAAGTTGTTTGCCGGTGAAAAGATCAATATCACTGAAGACCGTGCCGTATTGCACGTTGCACTGCGCAATCGTGGTAACACACCAATCTATGTCGATGGCGAAAACGTCATGGATCAGGTGAATAGCGAACTTGAAAAAATGAAGGTGTTCAGCCACAAAGTGCGCAGTGGCGACTGGTTGGGCTACACGGGCAAAGCAGTTAAAGACGTGGTTGCAATCGGCGTTGGCGGTTCAAACCTGGGTCCTCAGATGGTGACTGAAGCGCTGAGCGCTTATGCTGACGATACCCTTAACGTACATTATGTTTCTAATGTTGACGGTGTTCAGCTGGCTCAGGTGTTAGATAAAGTTTGCCCTGAAACCACCTTGTTTGTGATTTCGTCAAAAACCTTTACGACGTCAGAAACCATGACCAATGCGCGCTCTGCGGTTACCTGGTTCCTGAACGCTGCACAAAATGAAGCTGAAATTGCTAAGCACTTTGTTGCTGTGAGCACCAACCTTGAGAAAACACGTGCTTTCGGTATTAGCGACGAAAACGTATTCACCATGTGGGATTGGGTAGGTGGACGCTTCTCATTATGGAGCGCGATTGGCTTACCCATTGCCTTATATTTAGGTTATGACAAGTTCGAGGCCATCTTAGAAGGGGCTTACGAAGTTGATGAACATTTTAAAAATGCGTCTTTTGATCAGAATATTCCGCTGATCATGGCGTTACTGAGCGTCTGGAACACCAGTTTCCTTGGCTACCAGTCTCAGGCTATTTTGCCTTATGATCAGGCACTGCACATGCTGCCTGCTTATTTACAGCAGGGTGAAATGGAAAGTAACGGCAAACACGTGACCTTTGCCGGACAAACCGTGCCTTACACGACTGTGCCGCTGATCTGGGGCATGACGGGTATTAATGGTCAGCATGCTTTTTATCAGTGTCTGCATCAGGGGAATGTAATCGTCCCAGCTGACTTTATTGCGTCACTGAAACCGCAGCGCGACGTGGCCAAACACCATGATATTTTGCTGTCTAACTTTTTTGCTCAAACAGAAGCCCTGATGGCCGGTGTAAATGAGCAACAAGTACGCGCTGACTTGAGTGCAAAAGGTAAATCAGAAGCAGAAATTGAACGCCTGTTGCCGCATAAGATCCATGAAGGAAACCGACCTACTACATCCATGATTTTGGATGAAGTAGATGCTAAAGCGGTTGGGCGTCTTATCGCATTGTATGAGCATAAAATATTTTGTCAGGGCATTATACTTGAGGTTTGCTCATTTGATCAGTGGGGTGTTGAACTGGGTAAAGGCCTGGCAAGCGCCATTGAAGCAGAATTGACTCAGGATGGGGTAACACACCCACATGACAGCTCCACAGCCGGGCTGATTGCGTACTACAAACAAAACAGATAACAACCACAAGTGATTTGCGTGTGGTGTGCCTGAATTAATTTGGGCACAAGAGAAAAGAATACCTTTGAACGGGTAGCGCTGGAGTGCTTAGGGCCTGTATTTTTGTGAGAGGAATTACAGTGCCCCTAAGGCTCATTTTTTCAAATTTATTGGCCTTGTCACAACCGGTAAGTGGCAGGCGGGTAAACTGGCTTTAACAGCCAACGAGCAGTGACGGAGCAGACTCTTATTGGGGATGTATGACGTAGTCGTCACGACGAAGTGCATACATGGTTCAAACGGGTTACCCGTTACCACCCCCGACCTCACTGCGGCACAGCCCCATGGTTTCCTGACTGGCTCCATGTGCTGTGCATACGAATTCAAATCCAGCAAGAAAGCAGAGTTTGCTAGTCTGAACAGACTGGAAAACGGTTTTAACTAACGAGCGTGTGAGGCACTTTGGTGCTACGCGCCTAACCTTGTGAGACATAATTATGCTTAATCCTTTTGATATCGTAATTTTTGGTGGGGGCGGCGACTTAGCGTTACGAAAGTTGTTACCTGCAATGTATCGTGCGTATCAAGAAGGTAATTTACCTGAAGGCTCACGCGTACTTCCAACTGTCCGTGCAGAAGAACAAAAAGAACAATACCTTGCCACGGCTGAGCAGGCACTCCAGTCTCACCTTAGTGAGGGAGAGTATAACGCTAAAGATTGGCAGGCTTTTGCCCAGTTTTTAGTGCCTGTGGTCGTTAACGTGACCGAGGCCGATGACAACTGGGACGCTCTGAAAGACATTCTCGATGCTGACGGCGAAGACAAATCGCGTGTATTCTATTTATCTTTGCCGCCTGCGGTTTACGGTACCTGTTGTGAGCTGTTGTCACAAAAGGGACTGATCACAGACAACTCCCGCGTGGTGGTAGAAAAGCCGATTGGCTATTGTGGCAAATCGGCAGAAGAAATTAACGGTAAGATTGCCCAGTTCTTCGATGAGAACCAGATCTTCCGTATCGACCACTACTTAGGTAAAGAAACCGTACAGAATTTGATGGCACTGCGTTTTGCTAACGCCTTGTTTGAAAACCTCTGGGATGCCAAATCAATCGACAATATCCAGATCAGTATCTCTGAGACGGTGGGTCTTGAGAGCCGAGCTGGGTTTTATGATAAAGCCGGCGCTCTGCGCGACATGGTACAGAACCACTTATTGCAGCTTTTATGCCTGGTGGCGATGGAGTCTCCGTCAAAGCTGAATGCGAACAGCATTCGTGCTGAAAAGCTCAAGGTACTAGAAGCGCTGCGTCCTTTGGTTGGCGAAGATGTTGACGATAACGTGGTGCGTGGTCAGTACGTGCCGGGCGACCTGAACGGCAAGCTGGTCCCGGGTTATCTGGAAGAGCTAGGCGAAGGGTCCAGCACCACAGAAACCTTTGTGGCTATCCGTGCGCATATCGATAACTGGCGTTGGGCTGGTGTACCTTTTTACCTGAGAACGGGCAAGCGCATGAAAAAGCGCTGTGCGGAAATTGTGGTTGAATATAAGCCGGTTTCTCACAATGTATATGGTCCAAGTGTGGGCCCAATTCAGCCTAACCGCCTTGAGATCCGTTTGCAGCCGGAAGAAAGTATCCAGCTAACACTGATGTCTAAGCGCCTGGATAATCTGGAGATGCAACTGGAACCTGTGACGCTGAATATCGAGCTGAGTCAGCAATACAGTAAAGGTTTTCATTCAGATGCCTACAAGCGCCTGATGCTGGATGCCGCGGCAAATAATCCGGCGTTATTCATTCATCGTGATGAAGTAAGAGAAGCCTGGCAGTGGATTGACCCCATTATCGCGCGCTGGCAAGAAAAAGGCACCCCTTCGCTTTATCGTGCCGGCTCATGGGGCCCTGAGGCCGCTGATGAGCTGCTGGAAGAGAATAATCATGCCTGGTTTAACGTGGGAGAGAAAGCATAATGGCACAGCTGAACGAACAGTTTTTTGACAGTAAAGACGCAATGACCGCACAGCTGGCTGAGCTTTTGAGCAGCACGTTGAGCGATGCGATTACCACCGATGGCCGTGCGACTATGCTGGTATCGGGTGGTTCGTCGCCGGCACCTGCATACCGACACTTGTCAAACCTGCCTTTGGCCTGGGATAAGGTCACTGTGGCTATGGTTGATGAGCGTTGGGTTGACGCCGAGCATGAAAAGTCTAATGAAGCTTTCATCAACTCGACACTGTTACAAAACGAAGCAAGTGGTGCTGAGTTCGTGACCATGAAAAACGCCGCAGCCACGGCGCAAGCAGGTCAGGATGAATGCGAAAGCGCCTATGCGGCATTAAAAGCTCCGTTTGATATCACTATCCTTGGCATGGGCCCGGACGGGCACACTGCGTCATTGTTCCCGCATGCACAAGGGCTGGAGCAGGCACTGCAAACGTCTGAGCTGGTGTGTGCCATCAATGCAAAGCAAAGTGAAGTCACGGGCAGTATTACAGAGCGCATGAGCTTGACGCTGGCTGGTATTGCTAATACTAAGCATGCCGTACTCTTGATCAGCGGCGAGGCAAAACGCGCGGTATACGAAGAAGCCAAGCAACCAGGCTCTGAGCTCGACATTCCGTTGCGCGCGGTGTTAAATCACCCTGAGCTAACGCTTAGCGTGTTTTGGTGCCCTTAATTAGCCAAACAGAATTACAACAGACAAAAAGCACGCTTCGGCGTGCTTTTTTAATGGATTGAATTCGGAAACTCGAGCGTGTGTTTTAAAATTGAAAAGAGAGGCTGTGTTGCCTCTCTTTTTCTATTAATTACAGGGAATTGATAAATACCAGCGCAATGGCCAGCGGACAGACAAAGCGGATATACCAGGGCCAGATCCGCCAGAAAACAGATGACGCGACTTCCGGGTGGCCTTCCTGAATTTCGCTCAGTAACTTCTTACGGTGCCAGATCCAGCCAACGAAAATACAGCACAGCATGCCAAGCAGGGGTTGACCGAATTGCGTGGTCAGCTGCACAACCAGGCCAAACAGAGCTGAGAAGTTCAGAATGATTGTCACGCTTACGGTTGCGATGATACCGCCAATGATCCAGGTTGCCTGCGTTCTGGCCAGTGCAAATTTTTCGACAGCATAAGATACCGGGGCTTCAAGCATCGAAATAGAGCTGGTGAGCGCTGCAATGCTCATCAGGGCAAAGAAAGCAAAGCCAACAAAGACACCCACACCGCCCATGCCTTCAAACAAGGCTGGTAATACCTGGAATACTAACGTGTCTTCAGACAGCAGCTGGCCGCTTGATGAGAAAATTTCGACGCCCTGAGCCTGTGCCACATACATAGCAGGAATGATCAGCAGGCCCGCAACAAAGGCAATAAACACATCAATCAGCGTGACGTATGCCCCCAGAGAAACAAGGTTTTCCTGCTTACTGATGTAAGAACCATAAATGATCATGACACTGGTACCCAGCGACAACGAGAAAAATGCCTGACCGAGCGCACTGACCAGCAAACCCGGGTCTAGCAGCGAAGAAAAATCAGGCACCAGATAGGCTTTTAAACCCGTCGTTGCCCCTTCCTGAGTCAGCACATAAGCAATCAACGAAAATAAAATGACCAGCAGCGCAGGCATCAGGCGTTTGGACCATTTTTCTATGCCATTTTCGACGCCTTTACTGATGATAGAGATAGTCAGAGCCACGAAGATGAGCGTAAAGCTGAGATCTCTTACCAGAGACTGCTCTGACAGCCACTGTGCAGCACCAGCTGCGCCTACTGTTGTTGCGACCGGCTCCAGAGTGGCGCTGAGCATCCAGCCTGCCACGATGGCATAAAAGCTTAAGATCAGTCCGGCACAGATAATGCCACCAAACCCGACGAAAAATGCAAATTTCTTTTGCACCGGGTTGTTGCCCAGTTTTTGTAGTGAAGACACCGCGTTTGCCTGACCATGGCGACCAATCACCAGCTCAGCCATCAATGCGGGATAAGCCAGACAAAACGCCAGGATCAAATACATCAATACAAAAGCGGCACCGCCGTTACTGGCGGTTTGAGTTGGGAAACCCCAAATGTTTCCCAGGCCAACAGCTGAGCCCGCTGCTGCCATTATGAATCCGAAGCGAGAGCTGAACTCTCCGCGCACACTGCTCATATTCTTATACTTCTCATTTTTAAAGACGGCGGCAACAATCTACTGTAATTAAAAGGAAATAAAAAGGCCTAAATTGCTTTGATCTAACACAAGTTTTTGCGCAAATTCTAAGCGTAATCCGAAAAATCCAGTGCTGTGCTCGCCATTCGTTAGTATCTAGCTGATTTATAGCACAAATCTAACGCTTGTCAGTCAGCCTTGACAGTATTTCTTGGTGCTTTACAGGGAAACGTCAAGGTGAATTTGGCGCCGCCAAGCAGGTCGGATCTGCTAACTCTGGCCCGGCCATGGTGCCAGTCGACCACTTTTGCAACAATGGCCAGGCCGAGGCCATAGCTCTTACCGGCCCGGTTTCGATGTCCCTGCTCCTGGAAAAAAGGATCGAATACCTTAGCCCAGTTTTCTTCCTCAATACCAGGCCCATCATCTTCTACACGTATTTCAATCTGATGATCCAATTGCTGGGCGCTGACGATGATTTGTTTATCAGCAAAATCGCAGGCATTGCTCAGTAAATTAGAGATGGCTCTGGCCAGCCAGTGCGGATCGGCATCCATTTGCAAGTGTGCAGGGACAGAGACGCTGGCATTGATTTGTTTGTTGGTCAATTTAGGGGCCATCTGCTCAACGACATTGCGAATATAGCCGTCCAGCTCTGTCGGGGCGAACTTGAGCAGGTGTGATTTTTGTTCAAGGGTGGCAAAGGCTAAATAACTGGCCAGCATATTTTCCATCTGATCAAGATCTTTCTCCATACGATGCATCAGAGCGTGGACCTGCTCGATGTCATCTTCCTCAAACGCGGCATCAAAACCAAACCGTAAACAGGCAACCGGGGTGCGAATGTCGTGAGACAGGCTCGACGCCATGAGTTTGTTCTCAGCTAGCAGCTTTTCTATCTGGTTGGCCATGCGGTTAAAGGTCAGTTCCAGATCTTTAATATAGGTGAAGTGATTTACTTCGATACGGGCACTTAAATTACCACTGGCAAACTGTTTAGCGACACTCACCAGCACGGTAAGCCGTTTAGCAAGCGGTGCCAGGATAACCCACATGAAGGTGCAAATGCCGGCATAAAATGCCAGTGTCAAAAACACATCGGAATCATATTGCTCGGGGGGCTTTTCAAGCCTCAGTTCAAGGTAGTCTGGTGCCAGTGACGGGGCTGATTTAAGCAGGTAATAGCCTATATCATCCTCAAGCAGTAAGCCCTCTGGCTGCATCATTTGGTTTTTGAGCTCCACAGGTAATGCCAGAGAGTCCCCGGAGCTGTAGGTAATGGGCAGGTCAAAATCTTTACTCACTTGCTCCATATAGGCCGCCCGCAGTGTCTCAGGTATGGAGGCACTTTGGTTGGTAACGCCATACAGTAGCTTGGCCTGCCAGGCAAAGGCGTCTTCTGCGGGCTCAGCTTGCTGGCTTAGGGTGTCAAGTAACCAGCCTAGCACCACAATTGAGATCAGCGCACTTGCGAGCAGGTAAAGATAGAGCTTTCTCATCCATTACTCCAAAGATAAGTACCGTTGCATCAGGCAGGGGAGAAGAGAGGCTTAGGCCCGCACCATTGTGAGCGGGCCATCAGGTAGCAATGTGGCTTACCAGGCCGAAGGCACAAGTAGATAGCCTTTTCCCCAGATTGTTTTGATCTTTTCCGGGTTCTGAGGGTCATCGCCAAACTTTTTACGCAATGCCGAGATAAGCACATCGACGCTGCGATCCAGGCCATCGTATTCACGGCCTTTCGTCGCTTTAAATACCGCATCCCGAGACACAACCTCGCCAGCGTTACTGGCCAGGAAGTGCAGCAACAGGTACTCGGCGCTGGAGACATTGACTTCCTGCTCTGCCACGATGACTTTGCGTGCCTGCGTATCAATGCGTAGATTCCCGACATTGAGCATCAGCGCATTGGCATCTGAATTTGATTCATTATCTTGAGAAACACGCATATTAGCCTTGATCCGCGCCAGCAAAGCACGTGGCCGGACAGGTTTAATGACATAATCACTGGCACCGACTTCGAGTCCAATGACTTCGTCCATCTCTTCGTCTTTTGCTGTCAGCATTATGATGGGCTTGCTATAAAACTGGCGCAACTCGCGACACACACTGATGCCATCTTGCCCGGGCAACATGATATCCAGCAACACCAGATCTGGCTCATGTTGCTTGACCATACCGACAACCTGGTCACCGCGATAACAACACTCTGTGGTGTAGCCCTGATTGTTCAGGTAATCGGCAACCCACTGAGCGAGTGACTCGTCATCTTCAACCAACAAAATTGTGCCGTATTGCTCCATTTGACTTCTCCTTTATTGCGCTTGCCTTGCATGCTGCCGGCCAAGACGTTCATTATTTTGCTTGAATTATGTTCTTGACTGCAATTATAAGTACGAATCACGTAAAAAGTGTAATTAAGTGTGTGTTCTTGTTTAATAACCTCAGTTAAAGCAAGACATTAAGTTTTTCTATCAGACCCTTGCTGAGATAATGCATCATATCGCTGGTTAGTGCGCTCACCTCTGTTTTGTTACAAGCTCCCGCTGTTTTGACCAGAGGAGATATTTGCGACTCTACCTGATAAGGCGGGATTTTCACGCTTTGGTTATATCGGGCACGACGCGCTTCTTCCTGATTTTGCTCAACGATATAGGAAATGACGGCGTGCTCATTGGCCACTTTTTCAGTTTCTGTAAATGTGTATTGTAGTGGAATACCCTGATACCCGGCACTGTTGATGGACGATTTGGCAAACCATATCACATCGGATGATGATTTATGCGTCAGTCGCATACTTAACGATGCAATGATATTACTGCATTGTTTGCTTGGAATGGTCTGAGCGAGCTGCGCTATATAGGGGTGCGGATCTTCGGGCTTATTTAACACATAGACCTTGTCTTTACCAAATGACAGGTCCAGTTGTTGAACCACCAGGTGGTAGTCGCTGCTTTTTTGTGCGACCACGGTCAAACCTTTGTCTTTTAACAATTGGATAATCTGCTTACGCAAAGTATCCGTCATGCTCACTTTACTGGTATCTATGTACACCGTATTGCCACTTTTGACTGGGTGAGCGGGCAGCTGCACGGATTTGATCCGGGCAGACTCGAGTTCGGTACTGTATGATATTTGATAAACCGACTTGGTTAATAGCGGCTTTTTCGGCACGTCCAGTTTGGGCGCCATTGGCGGTGTTGCAATACACCCTGTCAGTCCGGCCAAGGCAATAATTGAAAGCAAACAGCGCATGACTTATACCTCTAAATTTAGTTTTATAGATCAGCACTTAGCTGCATTAAAACACGACAAATTCTTTGGTACGCTCCAAAGGGTGAGACAGAAAAGTTTCTGTGTTCAGCCTGGATTGTCTGCGTGAGCAGTACCAAACTTCATGATATTATGTGCAGCGTGTTAATGAATCGGATCATTATGAAGTCACTGCATCACCTTATTATTCTTGCTTTCGCACTGACGACTTGCGTCGTTCAGGCTGACCCAGGCAGCGAGCAGCAGCGCTGGGAGCAATTTGTGAACGCATATTCTAAGCAACTCAAACAAAAACTAAAAGAAAAATCGATACCGGGCGCTGCTTTGAGCATTGTGCACCGCCAGCATGGCGATCATATTGCCGGGTTGGGGAAAACCAAAGTAAGAAAAGGGCGCCAGGTCACAGCCAATACCCGTTTTCGCCTGGCCTCGGTGTCTAAAACCTTTGCCGGTTCACTCACCGCTAAGTTGGCAGCGCAAGGGATACTCAACCTGGAAGATACCGTTGCTCAGCATTTGCCTATTTTCAGTGAAAGTGCCTACGGCAAGGCAAAATTATATCACTTACTCAGCCACTCCAGTGGTCTGGTGCCTAATGCCTATGACAATCTGATTGAGTCTCGGATGACGTATGACAAAATTTATCCACGACTGGTCGACGTAGAGCATATTTGCCGGCCCGGGATTTGTTATGGTTATCAAAACGTCATGTTTAGCCTGATTGGCGATGTGATAGCGCAAACCACACAGCTGAGTTATGAAGCCTGGCTTGAACACTTTTTCTTTGCTCCGTTAGGGATGAAAGATGCAGGCTTAGGGCATACACACATGACCCGCGATGATAATTTTGCCGCGCCCCATGTGCGTGGTACTAAACGCTGGCACACCGCAAAGCTCAAACCGCATTATTATAAAGTTGCCCCTGCTGCGGGTGTGAACGCCAGCGCCGCAGATATGAGCCAATGGCTTAAGGCACAACTGGGGATTTATCCATCGGTATTATCGCTGGACGCGTTAACCATTCAGTCTCGTCCTTATACCCGCACTAAGCGAGAACTCCGCAGAAGGGTATGGCGTAATTATGTAGAGCAGGCGCATTACGGCTTGGGCTGGCGTATTTATAGCTTTTCTGGTGAACTCATGTATTACCACAGTGGCTGGGTTCAGGGATACAGAACGGATATTGCGGTATTGCCGGAGTTAGGAATTGGCTTTAGTTTGCTGCTGAACGCTGAAAGTGGCGTTATCAACGGCCTGAGTACCGAGTTTATTCGTCAGGCCATTGAATTTAGCAGGGCTGCCAAAGCACAATCTGATACTTAGACAGCCAGCCTGTGCTATTGGCGAGGCAGCTGGATTTTTTTATCTTCGCTTTGGCGATACAAAACGACGATGTGGCCAATCGCCTGAACTTTGTGAGCACCTGTTTCACGCGCGATGGCGTCGAAGATCAGTTGCTTGGTTTCGCGATCATTGGTCGGTACTTTTACTTTGATGAGCTCGTGGATGTCTAAACATTGCTCAATCTCTAACAGAACTCCTTCTGTTAGCCCGTTGCCACCGAGCAAAACAACGGGTTTTAGGTCATGTGCTAACCCTTTTAGGTACTGCTTCTGTTTATTTGATAATGTCATATTGATACAATTTACTAATTAAGGCTTGAATTACCGCTATTCTAACGCCATCTAAAGAATATTACTAATGAGTTGCAGTTAATATGGCAAATAAAAAGCACTCAGCGAGCTCTAAGCGCTGGTTAAAAGAACATGTTGAAGATCCGTATGTTCATGAGGCACAAAAACGGGGCTATCGCTCTCGTGCCGTTTTCAAACTGGAAGAGATACAACAGAAAGATAAGTTGTTCAAACCGGGCATGCATGTTGTTGATTTAGGTGCAGCACCGGGGAGCTGGTCTCAGTATTTGGCTGAGCAAGTTGGTGATAAGGGTGAGGTGATTGCCTGCGACATCTTACCTATGGACTCACTGCCAGGCGTGGCATTTTTGCAAGGTGACTTCCGTGAAGAAGCCGTGCTTAATGCCTTGTTAGACAGAATTGGCGGTAAAAATATCGATGTGGTATGTTCGGACATGGCACCCAATATGAGTGGCAACACTGTGATTGACCAGGCGGGAAGCATGTATCTGGTTGAGCTGGCATTTGATATGTGTCACCAGGTACTCAAACCTAACGGTGCTTTTGCTGTGAAGGTATTTCAGGGTGAAGGCTTTGATCAGTTTGTGCAGGACGTGCGTAATGCTTTTAAAGTGGTTAAGATCCGCAAGCCAAAAGCGTCTCGTCCTCGATCCCGTGAAGTATATATAGTGGCGACGGGCTACAAACTGTAGTACAGTTGAAACGCTTTTAAGACGAATTTGAATTATTTTAGATACAAGAGGTTAACCCCTTGAGCGATATGGCGAAGAACTTAATACTCTGGTTGGTGATAGCAGTCGTGCTAATGACCGTGTTTCAGAGCTTCAATGGTGGCGAACAAGCAGATCGCCAGACTAGTTACACTCAGTTTGTGAACGAAGTGCGTAGCGGTGTTGTCCGCGATGTCAACATCGACCGGACAGCTGGCACAATTACAGGGATCAAAAACAATGGTGAGCGCTTCCAAACCATTATGCCATTGTACGATGATGACCTGATCAACGATTTACTTAAAAACGATGTAAACGTAAAAGGGGTTGCGCCAGAAGAGCAATCTTTCCTGGCTAACATTTTTATTTCCTGGTTCCCGATGCTGTTGCTAATCGGTGTATGGATTTTCTTCATGCGTCAGATGCAAGGCGGTGGTGGCAAAGGCGCGATGTCATTTGGTAAGAGTAAGGCGCGTCTGATGGGCGAAGATCAGGTTAAAACGACGTTCGCCGACGTCGCAGGCTGTGATGAAGCAAAAGAAGACGTTACCGAATTGGTCGACTTCCTGCGTGACCCATCTAAGTTCCAGAAGCTGGGCGGTAACATTCCTAAAGGCGTGTTAATGGTAGGTCCTCCGGGTACGGGTAAAACCTTACTGGCTAAAGCAGTGGCTGGCGAGGCGAAAGTGCCATTCTTTACCATTTCCGGTTCTGACTTCGTAGAAATGTTTGTTGGTGTGGGTGCTTCGCGTGTGCGAGACATGTTCGACCAGGCTAAGAAAGCCGCACCATGTATCATCTTTATTGACGAAATCGATGCGGTAGGTCGTAAACGTGGTGCTGGCATGGGTGGCGGTCACGATGAGCGTGAGCAAACGCTGAACCAAATGCTGGTTGAAATGGATGGCTTTGAAGGTAACGAAGGTATCATAGTTATTGCTGCGACAAACCGTCCGGACGTACTTGACCCGGCATTGCTTCGCCCCGGTCGTTTTGACCGTCAGGTTGTGGTTGGCTTACCTGATGTCCGTGGTCGTGAGCAAATCCTGAACGTTCACATGCGTAAAGTACCGCTTGACGAAAATGTTGAGGCATCTGTGATTGCACGTGGTACGCCTGGCTTCTCGGGTGCCGATCTGGCAAACCTGGTTAACGAGGCTGCGCTATTTGCGGCTCGCGGTAATAAGCGTAAAGTCAGCATGGCTGAGTTTGATGCTGCGAAAGACAAAATCATGATGGGCGCCGAGCGCAAGTCTATGGTTATGTCTGAGAAAGAAAAAGAAATGACTGCCTACCATGAAGCGGGTCACGCCATCGTAGGTCGTTTGGTCCCAGAACATGATCCGGTGTACAAAGTGTCTATTATTCCACGTGGTCGAGCCTTGGGTGTCACTATGTACCTGCCGGAGCAAGACAGGGTAAGCCACTCTAAAGAGCACCTGGAGTCAATGCTATCGAGCTTGTATGGTGGTCGTATCGCGGAAGCCATTATCTATGGTGATGACAAAGTAACGACGGGAGCCAGTAATGACATTGAACGGGCTACCGACATTGCGCGTAAGATGGTCACGCAATGGGGCTTAAGCCCTAAATTGGGTCCTCAGATGTACATGGAAGAGCAAGGTGAAATGTTCATGGGTGGTGGTTCATCACGCATGGCAGGTGTGTCTGATGAAACAGCTAAACTAATTGACGCTGAAATTAAAGACTTTGTATCTCGCAACTACAACAGAGCGGAGCAAATTCTGAAAGACAACATGGACATTCTGCATGCAATGAAGGACGCATTGATGAAGTACGAAACAATCGATGCGGGCCAGATTGACGACTTGATGGAAAGAAAAGAAGTTCGTCCACCCAGAGATGCCCATGACCGTAAGCCAACAGACAGTGGTAATACGGGCGCTTCTGCTGGCACTAGTAGCGACGCTGAAAAAAGCGACAATACATCGGTGTCAGGATCTGAGCTTGATGACAAGCTGTGATTTAAGCTAAAATTGAATCAATGAAAACCCCGGCTTTAGCCGGGGTTTTTTTATAGGCTAAGCCCCATACCTGCTCACATATTGGGCATGAGTATCTCACGCCGCTTCGTGCTCAGTTGCACGATAGCGAATTTGCTTAATTAAGTGTTCTAT
>NZ_JXYA01000012.1 GCF_000967655.1 Pseudoalteromonas rubra | reverse complement strand
GCGCGAGAGGGGATTGAGACACGGTTTCAGTGCCATGCTCGGTGTTGAGCGCAGCTGCATTCCCCGCGCGAGAGGGGATTGAGACAGATAATTTTTGATTTATCTGGTCTGAGGTTGCGCTGCATTCTCCGCGCGAGAGGGGATTGAGACAGCTGGTATGTCATTGACTGGTACAACTAAGGTGTCGCTGCGTTCCGCGCGAGAGGGATTGAGACATTGTTTGCATAATCCCCTTCGAACATGTCGGCGCTGCGTTCCCCGCATTAGAGGGGATTAAGACTTAATCAATGCCAACTCAAACTCTTGAGATTGCACGTTTGGCAACGCTCAGGTACATAACAGAATGCTCAGGCCCATCCGTCCATTTGGTCGTTAGCCAAGTCGATACCGGATCAAGTCCGGTATAACAAAGGTGTGATGATCGAGTGCTACCAAACTCAGCCATATTCCGCTAGCCCAAAATACTGGGCAAACGCAGCGGTTGAGCATAGGTACAGACAGCCAGTTTATAACTTGGGCCTGAATTGCTCGATGATTTGCGCATCCACCCAATAGGGGCCGCCAATAAAATAGCGGCTGCCGTCTTCTCTTGTTTTAGTCTCACCACGCCAGAAGAACAGGTATTTACCATCCGGCGTTACTTTGGGGCGTTGCTCGTAAAGTGGCGTATTTATCTTGTCGCCCATATTGATGGCTTCTCCCCAGTTGCCGTCTGGCTGTCGGAAGCTGATGTAAATATCAGGTGTGTTTTCGCCGTCCTTTTCAGCATCCCACATAAGATACGATTCGTCTGGTGCAACAAAAGGATGGGCAATGTACTTGCCTTTGTTGACCGCTTTGCTCATTTTTATCGGTGTTTCGTACTTACCATTGACCCGGCGTGAATAACTTAAATGCCCGCTGCCGTCGTCAAAATTTAACACGTAAAAGAAAATGGTATCGGCAGCCGAGCGGGCATAGCCAATAATAGGAATATCTTCAAATGGTGCCATTTTTTTTATTTCTGATACGGGCGGGCTATAGCGCGACTGATAGGCGCTGGCCTCATCAGCAGGGACTGTTTTCCAGCGCCAGTTGTTGCTTGTGTATTGCATTGCCATTAATGTGCCTCGTCCGTATTCACCGCCATAGCGGGTAAAAGACAGTTCAGTCATGTTGGGTAAAAACAACACTTCTGATTCAAGGTGTCTGTCGGTTGAAATCACCCCGGGCGCAAAAGGCTGAGGTGTCAGCCCCGGAGAAGGTTGGCCAAGATAAGGGCCTTTAAATTCAGGCGTGTGAGCATGTGCATGACTGCTATGGCTGGTTGTCAATGTAGCAAGTAATAACGGAAAAATTCGATGAACAAAGTGCATGGCGGTTCCTTATTTTTCTGGCTTTTTATGGCTTAAATAAGATGATGAAGCCTCTACAGTAACGTACTGGTTGTTTACTGCCTGATTTTGCATTGATTTTTGATTGATTTAATTCTGCTAAGAAAATTCGGCTGCTTTTGGTTTTTCAAACTAAACATTCTCAGCTTTGCAAAGTGAGTTTAAGGTTTTGATTAATAAGCTTATTACTTTGATGTAGAGTCGAGCAGATTGGCGCATCATGGATGAATCAAAGTGCACATTGTGGAGCTATTGAATACTCCCTGTAGTGGCCAAATTCACTCTGCCACTGCACAGCTGTTAAAAAGGGGCAATACTCTCAGCCCCCTTTTACTCCTACTCAACAGCCGGGGCTTTTGTCAGTTCTGTAAGCAGAAAGTCAAATAATCCGTATTCTGCATTGACGCATTCCTCACTGCTAAACCCACAGCTCAAAAACAGCACAATGCTGGTATCGTGACTTTCAATGTAGGCATTCTGAGTGGAGTAACCATGGTTACCGCCGCTATGTTCGTATACGGTGGCATTTGGATAAGTGTGTTTCATCATACCCAGCGCGTATTGAGTGTTGTCATCTTCGCGAACAAGACTATCACGGCCGCGCAATAACCCATGTAATGACTCACTCGCAAAGTCTGGATTTTTAAACAGGCTACGGGTGAGCAGTGCCAGATCAGCAACCGAAGAGGCCACCGGTGTTGCGTTTGACCAGATGGAACTAAACAGCGGGCCGACATTCATGAACTCGCCGTCGATATAATCATAGCCCGGCGTTAATTCGCCCTTGTCCTGCTCATAGCCGATAGCAAATGTTGCATCCAGTGATAAAGGCGTAATAATGCGGTTTCGTATCTCAATGGCGTTATGATATCCCAGCACTTTATCCAGTATCATGCCTGCAAGTGTGTAATTGGTGTTGGAATAATGAACGCTGGTACCGGGTTTAAAATAACCGGGGTGATTCAGTGCGTACTTTGTCAGACTCTCGTTGGTGACAGGCAACGCCGGATTAGCGAGTTTGTCTTCTACATAGGTATTTTTATCTGAATAGTTGTAAATACCACTGCTGTGATTAAGCAGTTGTCTTAGTGTGACTTGGTCACTGTATTGGATCTGATCCAGCAAAGTGGCTGGTAACCAGGTATCGAGCGTGTTGTCCAGATCCAGCATGCCGTCTTCATGTAGCATGGTGGCCAGCAGCGCGGTAAAAATTTTGCCAGAACTGGCAATATGAAAGCTGCTGCTAATATCCATCGGGGTATGCCGCTCCAGGTCTGCGACCCCCGCAGCTCCTGTGAATTCGTGTTCGGGGGTCCTCACATACAGCAGTATTCCTGGCACTTCGTCCGACACCAGCTGATCTATCAGTGCCTGGTAATCCAGAGTTTTACTCTCAGCCTGCACTACTTCGGCTTTTTTTACCGGCTCTGGTTGAATTGCCGCTGTATGCTTATCTGAACCGCCACAAGCGCCCAGACCAAGACAAATCGACGCCATCAGTACACTATGTTTTATCTTTGATGTAAGTTGCATTGCATATCCTTTAGGTAGTTTGCTTAAGTGAAACCATCCTAAAAGAAGTCAGTATGTGAAGGTGTACCAAGGGCTACCAATGTGTATCAAAGTGTATCAAGATACGCTGTTTACAAATATAGGATTAAAACATCCGCCATGACGCAGGTGAACGGCCCGAACGTTTGTATACCCACATCAGCTTGAGTTCACGTTTGGCAAGTTCCACGCCATCTCCTTGGTAAAGTGTAAATACAACAGGCTCTGTGGTCACTATAGTTTGTTCAATATAGCCACTTTGTGCCCCTATCCAACACTTTAACACCTCCTGAGAATGAGAGGATTTGAGGCAATACGTACCTCCTGCTTGTGTCTGCCATTGCACTTTCACATCAACGTGACATTTATCTCCTTGCGTAACAGAGACACACTGAGTTGGCGATAATTCCAGTCGGTGTCTGCTCAGCTCAGGGTCATCAGGCTTTGCCTGAAGATGGCCACACAATAACCAACCCTGACATGTAAAACACAGGATCATGAGCAAACCGGCTCGGTTCTTTTGAATTCTTTTCATAACGCTATAACAGTAGATACTTTCAACTTGGTCAGAACACAAAGCTCACTAAAATCCCCAGCTCAGATACATGTCCATCACGGTTTTCAGCTCTGTTGAACATAGCTACCCACGGACTGTTATTGATACTGCGCGGCATATGGCTGTATTTAAAATAGGTTTCAAACATCCAGTGTTGTGAAATGGGATACAACGCCCCAATTTCTGCACTAACCTCTGTCCCGGAGGAAGTGGAATAGGCAGGAAACATATACGTCGCTATCTCCTTGGGCACACCAAAATAGTAATTGATGATTTCCTCCGAGCGATAAACTAACCCCGTATTGGCATACAGCTGCCAGTTTTTATACTGAAAAGATTGATCGACCCATAAAGAGGCAAACATGCCATCATCATACTCCCGGTTAAACGAGTATGGTGCCCAGCTGAACTGGACTGTGGTTTTGTTAAAAGAACCTGTGGCCCGCACGCCCAGCATTTGGGTTGATTTACGATAATGTACGGTCGGCTTATTGTTCTGCCAGCCGGGAAAGTCAAGGCTTTGATGCGCCTTGAGGGTGATAACATCAAAGTTCCAACCGTCGGGGTTGTAAAAATTATACCCAACACGCGTGCCATCATTAAGCATTCTGTAATTAGTCAGCTCAGCAAACAAGCCATTCGCTAACTGATAACGGGCATTGATAAATGCTGAAGCCCCACTTCCTTGATGATCCCGCGCTCTGTTTGGCGTTGAGGCCCGGTAGCCAAGTCCTAGCTTAACAAACCCGCCCTCAAGCGCTTCATCGTCCTCGCTTTGCATGCTTTCTTGCGCAGCAAACCCCGAATGAGAACTCAAAACAAGTAACGAAACCAGTGAAACGCGTAACCACGCTCTGGCATATATCGAATTCATGCTTATTCCATCTAATTAATAATGCGTATCTAGCGCAATAATAAATGTACACGCTCGGAAAATATGTACCAAAGTGTACCTATTTATGAGTATGAGTGTGATGTATGGGCTGAGGAACAAGCCGCTGCATTCCCCGCGAGAGAGGGGATTAAGACGTCTATTCGGTAGATGACATCTGCAATGTCAAAAGCTGCGTTCCCGGTATGAGAGGGGATTGAGACATATACTCCGTAACAAACGCCTCAGTTTTTTCCGGCTGTATTCCCCGCACGAGAGGGGATTGAGACTTATAAACTGCAGTGCTCACTTCATAAAAAAGCTTTGTTTGGATACTCCCCAGTTAACTATCCAACTTTGTTCACATTGATGACCAACCACTCATCGTCATTCCGCACTTGCTGCGGAATCTACCAGCAAGCCACACGGAAGTAGCATAGCGATTAGGCTGACAGTCTCAACCGAACATCTATTTGCCTGCAAGCAGATACCGGATCAAGTCCGGTATGACAGAGGTGGGGTATTTGGTTTTGTGCTGAGGTTTGGCAGTTGGTAATGACTGGCAAACTGAACGATACTAGCGACTTATCCATCGCCCGAGCTCACGGCTGGCAATAACTCTGAAAGCAAGGGTTTGGATGCTCCCCGTTTGATGGGGGATTAAGAAAAACCATCTGAATCAAACCTTAAGAAGCCAGCGGGTTGGATGCTCCCCGTTTGATAGGGGATTAAGACTTAATTAATGCTTCTACTAAATTAACATTACCAAAAGGTTGGATGCTCCCCGTTTGATAGGGGATTAAGACTGTGTTTATTGGCGTTCATATTATTTCCTCTTAGGTTGGATGCTCCCCGTTTGATAGGGTGAACGCCGCCCGGAAAAAGCATCGCTTTTTCAGGCGTGAACGCGAGGCAACGGACGCCGAGCTGGTTACTGCTTCATGGACGAATCAATGTGCACATTACTGACCTATTAGATGCTCCCCGTTTAATAGGGGATTAAGACCGAATGTTTTTACTGTATACAGCAAAAGCTTTATTGTTTAGATACTCCCTGCTTGTGGATCGTGATTACCAACCATTCACAGTCATTCCGCACTCGCTGCGGAATCTACCAACAAGCAACTCGGAAATAGCGTAGCGATTAGACTGACAGTCTCAACCGAACATTTATTTGCCTGTAAGCAGATACCGGATCAAGTCCGGTATGACAGAAGTGGGGTATTTGGTTTAGTGCTCAGGTTTGGCAATTGGTACTGACTGACAAACTGGACGATACTAGCGACTTATCCACTGTCCGAGTCCACGGCTGGCAAGGCCTCTGGAAGTAAGAGGTTGGATGCTCCCCGTTTGATAGGGTGAACGCCGCCCGGAAAAAGCATCGCTTTTTCAGGCGTGAACGCGAGGCAACGGACGCCGAGCTGGTTACTGCTTCATGGACGAATCAATGTGCACATTACTGACCTATTGGATGCTCCCCGTTTTATAGGGTGAACGCCGCCCGGAAAAAGCATCGCTTTTTCAGGCGTGAACGCGAGGCAACGGACGCCGAGCTGGTTACTGCTTCATGGACGAATCAATGTGCACATTACTGACCTATTGGATGCTCCCCGTTTGATAGGGGAAATAGCGTTGTGATTAGACTGGCAGTCTCAACCGAACACCTATTTGCCAGCAAGGAGATACCGGGTCAAGCCCGGTATGACGGCGGTGTGGGTATTTGCGTTGTGATTAAATAAGCAGTCTCAACCGAACATCTATTTGCCAGCAAGGAGATACCGGGGCAAGTCCGGTATGACAGAGGTGGGGTATTTGCGTTGTGGTTAAATAAGCACTCTCAACCGAACACCCATTTGCCTGTCTGCAGATACCGGGTCAAGCCCGGTATGACGGCGGTGTGGGTATTTGCGTTGTGATTAAATAAGCAGTCTCAATCGAACATCTATTTGCCTGTAAGCAGATACCGGATCAAGTCCGGTATGACAGGTGCGGGTATTTGCGTTGTGTTTAAATAAGCAAGCTCAATCAAGCACCCATTTGCCGGTCTGCAGATACCGGGGCAAGCCCGGTATGACAGGTGTGGGAATGTGTGTTTTGGCTTGTTGCTTAGTCTATCTGCTTAATGGTGGCATCGTAGATATGTACTTTGCTGGGCTGTGCGATTGCATCTATGTATTGCATGCGGCAGTTGTTGTGCAGGGTGGCCAGGCAGCCGCCGAGACTGGCGGGCACGCGGCCGCCGGTGATGTCGATGAGGATCTCTTTGTCCTGATAGGTGCCGGTGAGGGTGTCTATCAACTCGTCAAAGGCGTGATAGTAGTCCTGCATTTCGTTGGCGCTGACCGGTCGGCGGTGCAAACTAACCTGCGTCTCTTGTAGCGCATCGTTAAAATAAAAGGCTATCCAGTCGCGCAGGCACTGGGCTTCCGACTGGGTTTGGTCGCCGCAGTGGTATTTGAGCTTGTGCATTTCTTCGGTCACAACCAGATAGATTTGTTCCACATTGTTCTTGTGGTTTCTAAGGGCTCTGAGCACCTGCTGCCAGCTGCAACGTACCTTTTTTTCAGTGAATAATGCTATGTCGTCAGTCAGGTAGCCGCTGAATGGAAACTTTTCGACTGTCTGTTTTGTTTTTGGGTCAACCTGGAACAGTTTAAATACGCCCTGGTGTTTAACAATCTGCCATTGGTTGTCACGTGCATCTGCCGGGGAGGTGGTGAGCAGCAGCGCTTTGTAAGTGCCCTTGGCACTGCTACTTTGCAAATGGCGTACCTTTACAAAGTTAAAAGACAAATAGGCCGTCAGCAGGCTGCCCAGGCAAACGCCAAACAGCGCGACCCACCAGGCGACACTGTCCCAGTCCGGGTGGGGTTTGCCTAGCGTAAACCGGGTAATGTAAAAATAGCTCTGATCGCCCAGCCAGGCCAAACACACCAAGGCCAGCAGGCCGCACAGGAAGGAGGTCAGGTTTTTTAGGGTGACTTTTTGATGGTAAAACTTCTTGATCGCCTGCAACATAATTATTTCCTTTGATACTTGGCGGATGAGTGTTTAGTCCACTAAAAGCGACAGAGCAGGCTTGTTTTCAGGCTACACCACTGTTTGTTCGCCGTCGATGCCTTTGAGCACCACACGTTCCAGTGGAATGGCCAGTGAATAGGGGCCCCGTTTTTCGTTCATAATGCCAATCTGCTCGGCCAGCTGTTTACCAAATGCTGCCCTGAGCGACTTGTTCACATTGGTGCGCTTTTCCGAGAAGTAGTTCATGGTCATTCCATAGCCTTCTGATCCTCTCTCAAAGGCCGCACGGTGTTTTTTCTGTAACTCCAGATCGGCTTCTGGATCTATGATGGCGCCCAGCAGGCCGTCTTTAGGACTGTTCAGGTTCATATATTCGTCTAAAAAGCTGTCGGCGTATTGTGCATTCACTGTGTTTGCTCTGGGGCGCTCCACGCCTTCGGGCGTTTTAGCTTGTTGCTTAATAAACCAGATATAAAAGGCCAGGTCGTTGGGGCTTAGCTTGGCCTCCAGATGGGCAATACAAACCTTGTTGTCGATCAGGTCGATGATCAACGGGTGATCTTCGTGGGCAATATTCAAAATATTCACCGCCTCGGTATAGTCCAGTTTGCCGTCCAGCAGGTGAGCGGGGATCTCGTCGCGCATTCGCACAAAAGGGATGTTGGCCAGCGAAACCCTGGCATCTTTGGCATCTTCGGTACGACCTGTTCGGGTTTTGATTGCTTTGGAGTAGGGGGTAGGGTAAAAAAAGTTAGAACTCTCAAAGGCTTCTTCTACCAGCACATGGCTCAGGGTATCTCCCGGACGACCAAACAAGCTCATGGCATAGCCCATAAAAAAGGTCATGGTTTTACGCCCACCGGCCAGTGAGGCGTGGATCACCTGGTCCCGGTTGGCGGTTTCTTGCTGAATAACCTTAGTGATGTAGTCGGCCATGGCATCATGCTCTTCTTCGGTTCTGGCGTCACTAAGCGGGTTACCCTGGGCGTCGCTTATTACATAAATGCTGTCCTGGTTGAATTTGACCGCCGGTAGATCGTAGTCGTTAATCAGCTGCTGTAACACGCCGGGGCAGCCCGGTGCGCCGACCATCAGGTTTAGCCAGATCTCTTTTTGTCCCCGGCTGGTGGTGATCACCTTAAGTTCATCCACGTGCTGACCTTGCTGGTGCATGGCATAAAGGGTTTCGGTTATCACTTGGGGTGACATACCGGTTACGGCTAAAAGTAAGTGTTTCATAGAGTAATCTCCTGTCTGATGTTTTTTTATTATCCACCGGTTAAAACATTGCGGAGCAACGACAAATTTGTCATGGGCGCTAAGGCTGCACTGCAAAATGATGCAAGTAAGCCTTACGGTTCAGGTGGTTAGCAGGCAGTCTGCCAAATAGTGGTGGCGGGCGAAAGGTGGAAATTTCCACCCTGACGCGCAGCAAAAAAAGCGCCATGATTGCTCAGGATTCCAGACAAAAAGGACCGGGAATATGACTATCAGACGATTTAAACTGGCTTCACTGGCGGTGCTCATTGCAACCTCGCTGGTGGCCTGTGGGGGCAGCGATGATGCGCCAGATACCACCAATAGCAATAACAACAGCACTCAGAATGGCGATAAACAGCCGGGCAATCCAGATCCATCCAATTCAGGGAATGACAATGACTCGGGCGGCACCCCAGGGAATAATACGGATGTAGAGCATGAGATCACGGTGCTTGGCTATTATCAAAATGCCCGGGTATTTGTGGACCTTGACGACGATCGCAGTGTTGATGAGTCTGAGCCACGCGGGTTTAGTGATCCACAGGGGCGCCTCACCCTGAAACTTGAGGCCGGTGATGAACAACAGCACTTTTTGTATGCCGACTTATTGCCAGGCGTCACGCTTGATGCGGCCAACAACGCGCCTTTTACTCAAACCCAGCAACTTAAAGCGCCGCCCATGGCCAGTGTGATCTCGCCTTTATCGCACTACATCGCCGACCTGATGCAAAGCGGTCTGACTCAGGCACAAGCCACAGAGCAGGCAGCCAGCGACTTTGGTATGGCCGAATTTGACCTGACGATGGATTATGTGGCCGGAGCAAATGCGCAATACCAGGCGGTGGCCATGGCGTTACAAAAAGTCTATTTCAGTGCGCTGGATGATGCACAAAAGCTTACTGATGCGCAGCAAATTGCCGGGCTTATTAAGGACTGGGCAGGGGCACAGGATACGCCTGACTGGAGTGCGCTTGAGCTGGCTTATCGTGACAATCAATGGCAGCTGCTTACACCAAACCCCGGCCAGCAAGCAATAGACAAAGTCAGTTTATGGGGAGAGTTTCCGGCCCCGGTCGACCCTAACTCTCCGATTAACAGCTGGAAGAATGAACAAGACAATACCTTGGTGGTATTACTGAAAGCGGAAGTCAGCGAGGCACCGCTGGCCTATGTGTTTGACCCGGCAGCGGGCGAGCAGGCGCTGCAATTCAGCGATACTCTGAGTACCCATCTGGGGGCGTTTAAACGCCCGGAGCAAGTTGGCGACAGGGTGCGTGATCACGCTGTCGAGATCCACAAAGACGAAACAAGCTGGCAGATCACGGCCACTTTGCAGTCGGTGACTTTATCGGCAAGTGCACCGGACTACCAGCAAACGGTTAAGCAGTGGCAGCTGCCAAGAGCGTTTAGTTATGGCGGCTTTGAGGGCCGGATAGATGAATTAACGGTTTATCAGCCCTGGCTGGATGAACCCTGGGTCAGCGCACTGTTTTTATATGACTCAACGCCAGACAACGAGCCCGCTTTAGACGCCTATGGCTATATTTTTATGCGCCTGAAAGAAAACTCGCTGGCTCTGCCAGAGGCGCTGCAGGCTGGCCAGTTTTATGACGGAGTCAGCACACTCAGTGCGCTGGGTAAGCATCAAGTGCAGCTGGTGCGCAAAGACGATGGCAGTGCGCACTGGTATGCGTTTGGTGATGCCGGCATTAAGCCGCTGGAGCAGGGAGACTATGAGCTGCGTCATATAACGCTCCAGGCCACGGCTGAGGATAATCAGGGTAACCAGACCTGGTGTTTCGAAGCCAATGACCGGGCCTTTTGTCGTTTTTATCAGGCCAGCAGCGATACCTGGCAGGCACCTTTTTTACTGTCACCTGAATTGCCCAGTGGCAAATTATTGCGGGCCCGTTTTATCAGCCTGGACTACAATGCCAGCGGAGTGCTTGGGATCCTGACTCACGGGGTCGACACGCATGTTGCGGCAGGCCACTATTACCCCGACAGCAACAGCTGGCAGTGGCAAGAGAAACTGGGCTTTTACAATCTCTACAACCAGGGCGTGGTGCAGCTGGATAACGCGAACAACTGGGTGGTGCAGCTCAATCCTGGGTTAACCCACTACCTTAATCTGGTGCCGGTTCAGGGTGAATATCAGCAAGTGATGGAAGCTTATGGACAAAGCAGCGGGCCAATTTTGTTTGATGAGGGGCACGGGGTGTTTATCCAGGGCGACAAACGCACCAACACCCGGCCTGACATCTACTTACTGGAAACCGACTGATCCCTAACTGAAAAAGTGCCCAAGTGAATAGAGCAATTCATCCTTGGGCACATTGCCATGTTTTTTACGAAATGTATCAAGCACTTTAGTGGCGTATTTGTAGGGTACGCCGGTGTGATCCTCTATACACTTAAGGGGTTTGCCCGAAATCAAGTATCGCAATACAGTGCGTTCTTTGTCCGAGATGCGAATATAACTGGTATAAAGCT
This sequence comes from Pseudoalteromonas rubra, assembly GCF_000967655.1. Taxonomy (GTDB): domain Bacteria; phylum Pseudomonadota; class Gammaproteobacteria; order Enterobacterales; family Alteromonadaceae; genus Pseudoalteromonas; species Pseudoalteromonas rubra_A. Next base: position 21,717 of record NZ_JXYA01000012.1, on the reverse strand, counting down.
GGGCGACGAGATCCGGGTTCGAGAAGATCCGGCTGTGCAGTGTCTGGCTGAATAGCTCAATCTGCTCAGCGTGCTCGTCAATCATGGCATTAAATGCCGCTTCGGGTTTACTGCTGTATAGCGTGGTGCAGGCAACCCCGCGATGATCGCTCATCACAGGTACAGTGTAACCGTTTTCTATGCCAAAACGCGTACGCGTATCATTGAGTGCCTTAAACTGGGCCGGGCTTAGCTGATATTTGTCTTTGTCCCGCCACCAGTTAATTGGCGATAGCTCGCCACGTTGCAGCGCAGCGAGGATAAAGTCGTCATTGGCGATCTGTTGGGCATGATATGCTTGCAGATAATCGCTGGGCGCTTGTGGTGTGGCAACAAAAACGGGTTCCTGATTGTGGGCTTTAAGAAACTCGGGGCTGGGTAAAAAACCATAGACCCCGCTGTCGAATCCTATTTCCTGTATAGCGGCATAAAATGCCGCCGTGTAGCTGTTTGTATCGGTGGCATTAAGCAGTGCAATTAAATGCTGGTACGACATTTTGCCTATCCTTGCTGGTTACTGACTATTACATTTTCCGCATTTAATATAGTACGGTTCATAGCAAGATGGAATGAATGTTGGGGCGTTTTTTGCCCCCAGATAAGGAAAAGCACCGCCACGTAAAGGCGGCGGTGCTGTTATGCGCGCTTAGCGGACCATAGTATAAAGGTTCATGGCCCCGTCATAGTGGTGCTGGTCAACCTGGATATTGCGAAAGCCGACCTGCTCTAACCACTGCACGACCTCATCGGCCGGATAAAAGCGCTGTTGATATTGCTCAACAAAGGCTTTGTTCATGGCCCTGAACTCCGCGCACTCGGGCAAATGGGCAAATTCGGCACAGTATTTATCCAGCAGGCGCGTGATATGTGCCTGACTCATCCGCTCATTAGGGTTGGCAACAATAAACTGCCCGCCCTCTCGCAACATGTTAAAAACATGCCGGAACAAGGCTTGTGGATTATCCATGGCATATAAGCTATTAATGCTGCATGCCACATCATAGCGGTGCTCAGGATAAAACTGCTCAGCCGGAGTATGATAAATATCACCAGCCACTGAGTTATCCAGTGTACTCAGGTTCTGTTTCGCACAGTGTGCCATCTGTTTCGCGCCATCCAGGCCATCATACTGGTGACGACCAGGTATTAAAAACGCTGCCAGGTTGGCGTTACCACAGCCGATATCTATGAGGTTGCCCCGACAAGACTTTGCAACGTCCTGGTAGAGCTTCCTTTGTGGCCGGGTTAATATACTGTCGAATGAACGGCTATATTTGTCCCAGTGTGACACATTTAATTCCTTCTGACTGATCACCGGCTGACTTGGGTTAAACTGATTGCTTGCCAGTCGGGAAATATAACGACAGGTTTTACCTGAAAACTCCCTGACATTGATCAACATCGCCCTGACGTTGGCCGGTTGCCCTATGTCATATTTGCAATGCTCTTTAAGTAAAATAGCATTGAGCTTGCCCTGGTAAAAGATAACACTGCGGCGAATTAAGAACAGCATCCGGGAAAACCCCATGCTCTGTACAGCGTCATAAATAATGCCGTAGAGCAGTTGCATAGACATTTTATGGGATTTTGCGTTACTCAGTTGCCCAACGACGACATCGGTCTGTGGGTTAAACTGGATATCTGTGCCAGCCGCGACATCCTCCCAGACCGCTTCTTCCATGAATTTTGCCTGCAACCCGAAGGTGGCCACGGGGTGTTTCTTATCGCCTTCAATGACACTGATAAGAAAGAGTTTAATCCCCTTTTGGCGAAATTCGTCCGGACAAACTTTCATACTGCCCAATGTTGCCAGATAATTGTTGTGTTGCACTTTTACTGCTAAATCAAAATTGTTCTCGGTACATAATTCACATACATAAGTCATAGTGACTCCTTAGATAATGAAAAATGCACATGGCGCCCTGTACATCTGTTGAGCGGGCTATCTGCCCGCGTTTTGTCGACAGGGACTATCTTAGGGAAGTGAGAAAAACTGGGTTGCGAAATAAATTTGCCGCGAAAAAAGCTAATCTGAGCAGCAATTTAGGAAGTTAAATTAGTGATTTGTGGCGTTTGAGCTGCAAAAAGCGAAAAAGCCGCAAAAGTGCGGCTTTTCTTTGGCGAGGGTAACGACAAATTTGCCGTTACTTTACCTCTTTACCCGCAGCTTGCTGATCTGCGTGGTAGCTGGAGCGTACGAACGGGCCGCAGGCGGCGTGGCTGAAGCCAATTTCGTCGGCGTATTCTTTCAGCGCATCGAATTCCGCAGGTGGCACGTAGCGTTTCACCGGCAGGTGGTGCTTAGATGGTGCCAGGTACTGGCCAACGGTCAGCATGTCGACGTTGTGCTCACGCAAGTCGCGCAGTACTTCTTCGATTTCCGACATCTCTTCACCCAGACCAACCATCAGACCAGACTTGGTTTTCACCTCAGGGTGCGCTTCTTTAAAGCGACGTAACAGTTCCAGTGACCATTTATAGTCGGCACCCGGACGCGCCATTTTGTAAAGGCGTGGCGCGGTTTCCAGGTTGTGGTTAAACACATCTGGTGGCGTCTCGGTTAAGATCTCCAGTGCGCGGTCCATCCGGCCACGGAAGTCCGGTACCAGGATCTCGATGGTAATGCCTGGGTTGTGTTTGCGAATTTCGCGAATACAATCGGCAAAATGCTGGGCACCACCGTCACGCAGGTCGTCACGGTCAACCGAGGTGATCACCACATATTTCAGCTTCATATCTTTGATGGTCAGTGCCAGCTTTTCTGGCTCTGCGGCATCTGGCTTGAGCGGACGACCATGTGCCACGTCACAGAATGGGCAACGACGGGTACAGATTGCACCCAAAATCATAAAGGTGGCAGTACCGTGGTTAAAACACTCAGACAGGTTAGGGCATGAGGCTTCTTCACAGACGGAGTGAAGGCCGTGCTTACGCATTGCCTGTTTGATGCCATCAATACGCTCGCTGGATTTTGGCAGACGGATCTTCAGCCAGTCCGGCTTGCGGAGCATTTCATCGCGCTCGGTTGGCATTACTTTAACCGGGATCAACGCCATTTTTTCTGCGTCGCGGAGCTTTACCCCTGGCTCAATTTTCACTGGTTTACTCATTCGTTTTCAAACCCCTGGGTGTGTATAACCTGCTCGGCCGCGAGGCGCTTGAGCATGTGTTCTACCAGGCCATTGCCCGCTTCAGTAAGCGTAGCAGGGCCATTAAGTTGACTGGTTTGCACCATTTCCATGCCGGCATAGCCACACGGGTTGATGCGTAAAAATGGACTCATATCCATGTTGACGTTCAGCGCCAGACCATGAAACGAGCAACCCCGACGGACCCGCAGCCCCAGTGAGGCGATTTTGGCATCACTGACATAAACGCCGGGCGCATCCGGTTTGGCATAAGCTTCAATGCCGTGGTCTTTAAGCATGTCAATGATGGTTTCTTCAAGCCAGGTGACCAGCTCGCGGACCCCAATCTTGAGTCGGCGCAGATTAAACAGCACATACATCATCTGCTGGCCCGGGCCATGGTAGGTGACCTGACCACCTCTATCGACCTTAACGACCGGAATATCACCGGGGGCCAACAGGTGTTCGGCTTTACCGGCCTGACCCTGAGTAAAGACCGGCTCGTGTTCTACCAGCCAGATCTCATCCGGGCTGTTGTCATCACGGGTGTCGGTAAAGGACTGCATTTTTTGCCAGATTGGCTCATACGCCTGGCGGCCCAGCTGACGAACTATGATACTGCGGTTGCTCATATCTGGTTTGCGCCTTATAGCACGTATCGAACGTCTGGCAGTGAACCTATCTCAGTGTAGATCTGCTCAATGTGCTCTTTTGACGTCACAGTGGCAACGAGAGTGACGGATTCATAGTTGCCTTTGCTGCTTGGCTTGGTTTTTGGTGCATAGTCACCGGGTGCCAAAGTTTGCATCTTTGCGACAACCTGATCGGTCAGGTTGACGTTCGCCAGACCCATAATCTTGAAGGTAAACGGGCAAGGGAACTCTAAGTACTCGTCAAACTTAGTATTTTTTACAGGTGTTACCACAACGGTATCCTCACTACTTGGCTGGGCCTGAACAGACCCTGGCACGCTACATATCTTGGCGGGCATTCTAGCATTTTTGCGGCAAAAAAAAACGCCTCCGGTGGGAGGCGTACTGGTTTATAAACCCACTAAAACCGGGGTTATTGCATGATCTGTAAACGTAAGTAGTCGTAAATCTTGCTGAAGAAGCTGCCTTCCTCAATTTCTTCCAGCGTTACCAGCGGGTACTGAGCAATGTCTTCGCCTTCCAGTTGCAAGAATAAAGTACCGACCTTGCTGCCTTTTGCCAGTGGTGCTTCGAGGGTTTTATCCAGCTCAAAGTGGGCCTTCAGGTTTTTACGCTGACCACGTGGAATGGTGATCGGTGTGTCCTCGGCAATACCCAGTGATACGGTTTCCTTATTACCCATCCAGATCCGTTGGTCGGCAAAGCTGTCGCCTGCTTTATAAGGGGTAATGGTTTCGAAGAAGCGAAAGCCATAGTTCAGGAGCTTTTTACTCTCTACTTTACGAGCACGTTCACTGGCTGTGCCCATGACCACGGCGATCAGACGCATATCGCCTTTAGTAGCTGAAGTTACCAGGCTGTAGCCCGCTTCTGAGGTGTGACCGGTTTTAATGCCGTCGACGTCCAGGCTGGCATCCCACAACAGGGAGTTACGGTTGTACTGCTTAATGCCATTAAAGGTGAACGACTTCTCTTTGTAGATGGCGTATTCTTCCGGCACATCACGAATAAGCGCTGCACCCAGGGTCGCCATGTCTCTTGGGGTGGTGTAATGCTCATCGGTATCCAGGCCATGACTGTTTACAAAATGGGTGTTGGTCATCCCCAGTTTCTCGCCATGGGCATTCATCAGATCGGCAAAGGCACTTTCGCTGCCGGCGATATGCTCTGCCAGCGCAACACAGGCGTCGTTACCTGATTGAATGATTACACCGCGGTTAAGGTCTTCAACACTGACCTGTTTACCCACTTCGATAAACATCTTGGAAGATTCCGGGAAATTCTTCGCCCAGGCCTTTTCACTGATGGTGACCATGTCTTCATTGGCAATATTACCGGCCAGCAGCTCGGTACCAATCACATAGCTGGTCATCATTTTGGTTAAGCTCGCCGGGGCCAGTTTGGTGTCCGGGTTGCCTTCTGCAATCACCTTACCGGTTGTAAAATCCACCAGGAAATAGCCCTTGGCGCTGACCTGAGGTGGTGAAGGCAAGATCTGTGCACTGGCCGAAAACAGGGTGAACGAACACACGGCACCCACTAAGTGTTTAATAAATTTAGGTTTGAAAACTGTCATTATGCTCGCTTTTTGGTTGTTGATCGGCATGTTTAAATGTCATTACTGAATATTTTAAAGTTCATGTTCTGTGTAAAGCAAGAAGGCGCGATTAAATTCACCCTGGCGCAACGTTTCTAAGAGCTTTTGCGCGGTATTATCGTCGGTGATCGGGCCAAGTCTTAGCTTGTATAAATTGTCCTCAAAGGCAATGGGTGTGCCAAGCTGAAATTGCTGCGACAAGGTGCTGGCCAGCGCCTGTACATTTTCAATGTTACTGGCGGCGGCAACCTGCACATAGGTTAGTCTGGGCGTATCGCGCGCTATGGTAAGGGCTTCTATCTTAACCTGTGCTGTACCCTGGCGATGAAAGCCCAGTTTATAGGCGGCGGCATAAGATAAGTCAATCAGCCGGTCATCGTGAAAGGGTCCACGGTCATTGACCCTGACAATGGCGCTTTTGCCATTGTCGACATTGGTGACGCGCACAAAGCTTGGCAGCGGCAGTGTTTTGTGCGCGGCGGTCATATCAAACATGTTGAACACCTCGCCATTAGAGGTGTAGTAGCCATGGAATTTATGTCCATACCAGGACGCAGTGCCTTGCGCCTGATAGCCTTTTTCATCTGACATGGGCGTATACCGCTTGCCTAGTACCTCATAGGGGCGACCCGCGCTGACACTTTTGGCTTCGCTGGTCACCAGTGCGTCCTGCATCTCCAGTTCCGTAGGCGCGCGCAACGGGGCTTTGTCCTGCTTCACTTGATAGCGACTGCTACAGGCGCTTAATACTACAACAAAGCCCAGTAGTGCAGCTTGTTTAAACGTCCTCTTGATCACTTCAATAACATCCTCTTATCTGTGGCTATCGACATAATAATGCCAAACCCGGCCATCAGGGTCACCATGGAGGTGCCGCCATAACTGATCAACGGCAGTGGCACCCCAACAACAGGGAGCAGGCCCGAAACCATGCCGATATTAACAAAAATATATACGAAAAAGGTCAGTGTCAGTGCGCCGGCCAGCAGTTTACTGAAGGCATCCTGCGCGTTGACGGCAACGTACAGCCCCCGGCCAATGATAAACAAATACAGGCTCAGTAAAATCACCACACCGGTGAGCCCGAATTCTTCACTTAACACGGAAAAAATGAAGTCAGTATGACGCTCGGGCAAAAACTCCAGTTGCGACTGAGTGCCTTGCAGCCAGCCCTTACCCTCAATGCCACCAGAGCCGATGGCAATTTTCGATTGTATGATGTGATAGCCAGAGCCAAGCGGGTCGCTTTCTGGATCTAAAAAGGTCAGGACCCGTTGTTTTTGATAAGCGTGCATACCAAAGTGCCACAGCGCAAAGCCACCGGGCACGGCGAGCAGCATGCCGGAGCCAATCAATTTCCAGCTCAACCCGCCAAGAAACAGCACAAATATCCCTGAGCTGGCGATAAGGATAGAGGTGCCCAGATCGGGTTGCTCCTTGATGAGCAAAGTTGGCACCAGCACAATCGCAAAGCCAACAATAATGTGGATAAAACGCGGCGGCATATGGTGGCGACCAATGTACCAGGCAACCATCATGGGCACGGCGACTTTCATGATCTCGGATGGCTGAAAGCGGGTAATGCCCAGATCCAGCCAGCGCTGCGCGCCTTTACTGCTGACCCCGACAAACAGGACGGCAATCAGCATCAGCAGGCCAACGGTGTACATGGGAAACACCAGCCTTTTTAAGGTATTGGGAGACAGTTGGGCCACCAACAGCATGGCCGCAAAGGCGGCAAACATACGCTTGCTGTGGCGCACCATCATGTCCATATCCTGACCACTGGCACTGTAGACTATGGTGATACTGCCAACCATCATCGCCAGCATGGCAAGCAGCAGTGGCAGGTCGATATGCAGACGTTGCCAGATGGTGCGTTGTTGATTCAACGGACTCATTGTCCCTCCGTGTCACTGGGGTAAGTGGCAAAATAATAGTCCATCAGCTGTCTGGCGATGGGGGCAGCTATAGATGAACCTGCACCCTGGTTCTCAACCACAATGGCGACCACAATACGCGGGTCGTTATAGGGGGCAAATCCGGTGTAAATGGCGTTATCTCTGTGCCGTTCCTGCAATTTTTCAGCGTCGTACTCTTCACCCTGGGCAATACTGACGATTTGTGCGGTACCGGTTTTACCGGCCGGATCATAGGTTGCGCCTTTGAATGCTTTGTGGGCCGTGCCGGTGGTTTTATACACAGTGTTGTGCATGGCCTCCAGGGCAATGCGCCAGTGATCCGGGTTTTTCAATACCACGGGCGGCTTTTCATCGGTGTACATTTGCGTGACTTCATTGTCATGGCGAGCAACCTGAGCCATGTGAGGTGGCCGGTGCGCGCCTTTGTTAACCAAAATAGACACCGCATTGGCAATCTGAATAGGGGTGGCAGTCCAGTAACCCTGCCCAATGCCGACGGAAATGGTGTCGCCGGGCCACCAGTTTTCTTTGAAGCGCTGGCGCTTCCAGTCTGTGGTGGGCATGATTGCAGAGGTCTCTTCATGGATGTCTATGCCTGAGAGGTCACCAAAACCAAACTGGCTCATAAAGTTACTGATCTTGGTGATACCAAGCTGATAAGCGGTATGGTAAAAATAGGTGTCGCAGGACTCTTCAATGGCTTTGTATACATCTACATGGCCATGTCCCCAGCGCTTCCAGTCACGCCAGCGGTGATCGACGTTGGGGATCTGGAAAAAACCCGGATCCCAGAGTTTGGTTTGCTCTGTGACCAGCTCTTCTTCCAGTGCCAGAATAGCCAGATGGGGCTTAACCGTAGATGCCGGCGCATAGCGGCCCTGGGTGACGCGGTTGATCAGCGGCCTGTCGGGGTTGAGTAATTCGCGATAGTCCTTGCTGCTGATCCCGTGGACAAACAGGTTCGGGTCATAGCTGGGATTGGAGTACATGGCCAGCACGCCGCCGTCTTTGGGGTCGAGTACCACAATGGCCCCGCGCACGCCTTCAAGCGCTTTTTGGGCGATCTGTTGCAGGCCAATATCCATGGTCAGGACCAAATCTTCACCGGGCTGCGGTGGCTCAACGCCCAAAGTGCGAATGATCCGGCCACGGTTGTTGACCTCAACGCGCTGTGAGCCGACCACGCCGTGCAGGCGTGACTCATAAAACTTTTCTATGCCCAGTTTGCCGATATCCCGGGTTGCGCGATAGTTGCTGGCATTACCTTCTGATTCCAGCTCGGCGAGCTCTTTTTTATTCAGCTTGGCAACATACCCCAGCGCATGGGTAAGGGTATCGCCGTAGGGGTAGTAACGAGCCAGCCGTGCCTCAATACTGAAGCCGGGAAATTTATGCTGGTTGACCGCAAAGATGGCCACCTCTTGTTCGTTCAACCGGCCTTTGAGGATCTGACTTTTAAAACGACGATTATGACGAATGTCTTTGCGAAACTCTTCGACCTGCTGGTCGCTGATGTCGATAAGGGTGCGCACCTGGGTCAGTGCGGTTTCCAGGTCATCTACGTCCTCAGGGATCACCTCCAGGTTATAAACCGGACGGTTTTCGGCCAGGATAATGCCATTGCGGTCATAGATTAACCCGCGGTTAGGGGCGACCGGAATGACTTTAATGCGGTTATCGTTAGAGCGGGTCTGATAGGTCTCGTGCTCAGTGACTTGTAACTTGTAGACATTGTGCAACAAAATACCTATCAGGGTCACCACGAAGACAAAGCCAATAAAGGCGCGACGCGCAAACAGGTTTGCTTCTGCGCTGTGGTCGCGGATCGTCGGCCTGTGATTGAGCATAATGGTGACTATTCCCTGTGATAAGGATGGTTGTTATTTAAACTCCAGCCACGATACAGGCTTTCTGCCACCACAATGCGCACCAGCGGGTGGGGGAGTGTCAGGTTGGACAATGACCATTTTTGCTCGGAAGCGGCGATACATTCCGGCGCCAGGCCTTCAGGCCCACCTATCAGCAAGCTGACATCACGGCCGTCCAGTTGCCATTTTTCCATATTACTGGCCAGCTGGTGGGTGTCCCAGGGTTTGCCCGTGACTTCCAGCGTGACAATGCGATTGCCTTTGGGAATGGCGGCCAGGGTTTTCTCCCCTTCCTGCTGCAAAATACGTTTGATATCGGCGTTTTTGCCCCGCTTGCCGGCGGAGATCTCAATCAGCTCCAGCGGCATATCTTTGGGGAAACGCCGCTGATATTCCTGGAAGCCGGTTTCAACCCAGCCAGGCATTTTGGTGCCGACTGCAATGAGCTGGATCTTCACATTAACCCCAGAGTTTTTCTAGGTCATAGAAATCGCGGGTCTGGTCTTGCATGACATGCACCACCACATCACCCAAATCTACCAACACCCATTCGCCTGTATCCTGACCTTCATGCCCTAATGGTGTTTCACCTGCATGACGGGCTTCTTTGGCGACATGATCGGCAATGGACTGGACATGGCGCTTGGAATTACCAGAGCAGATAACCATATAATCGGTGACGGAAGAGGTATTTCTTACATCAAGGTGAACAATATCGCGGGCTTTCATGTCGTCGACTTTGTCTAATGCAAAATCTAGTAGTTGTTTTGAATCCAAATCTCTGTCTCTTTGCTACAAATAAGCGGCAATTGTAACACGGTTAGCAGGGGGAAACTCAAGTCTGTCTATCCACTGCGCGCCGGGTTACGGGTTGTCGCTACTGCTTAGGTACAATTGGTGTGCCTGAATATAATCTAGGACTGTATTATTCAGCCAAGGTTCAACAGCTTGGCGGTGTTTTATCGCGTTTCTGATGGTACTGGACGCAGCCTCAAAGGGCTGACCCGGCAAAAAATAACACAGGCCACCGGCTTGGGTGTTCAGCGTTTGGGTGTCTGTGCAGCGCGCGCGTGCCAGATACGCCTGCAAAGCCTCAGATGGAGCAAACGCATCGCCCGGTCGTTGATAGACCACGATATGGCACAGCGCCACAATATCCTGCCAGCGATACCATTTATCCAGGCTGTTAAATGAGTCCATGCCCATTAAAAAGACCAGCGCCTGATCCGGATACTCAGTTTTCAGCTCCTGAAGGGTAAGCAAAGAGTACGAAGGGGTATCGCGCTCCAGCTCCCGGCGGTCAATACTGAACCTGGGTTCATGGGCAATGGCCAGTTGCAGCATAGCCAGTCTGTCTGCGGTGCTGATGGCCGGGCCCTGCTTATGCACCGGTACGGCATTGGGAATAAAGCGCAGCTCAGACAGGCCGAGCGTATCTACACACTGCGTGGCCATATTAATATGACCCAGATGGATAGGGTCAAAGGTGCCGCCAAACAGGGCTATCATGCCAGCTCCTCATAGGGCAGGGCAAAAGGCAGCGACTGGCAAAAGCTCAGTGCAATATGGGCTAGTGCCTGATAGGGCGCAACCAGAATGTTGCGCTTATAGGCCGAATCGAACTCAGCCAGCAGGACCAACAATTGTTCCAGCTGGGTGGTATTGAGCCGGTCCAGCGCCTGCTGGGTATTCTGCTGCTGATTTTTCCAGACATTGTGCTTTTTGAACGCATCCTGTGTGGGTGTGCCCGACTGGATCAGCTGTTTGAGGTTCAGCAACAGCTGGGCCTGATTGTGCAGCGTCCAGGCTATGCTGGCGGGCTCGACATTATCGTGTGCCAGTTTGTTGAGCACCTTGATAAGTGTTTTCGGGTTACCTCGCAGCAAACCGTCGTTCAGGTCAAAGATGTCGAATTTGGCCTGATTGAGCAGCCCGCTGAGCAACTTTTCCTGATCGATTGGCGCACTTTTGTATAGTAAAGAGAGCTTTTCCAGCTCCTGATGCGTGGCCAGCAGGTTGCCTTCGGTTGCCTGTAGTAGACTGCGTTTGGCGTCGTTATTGAGGTTGAGTTTCAGCCGCTTACATTCATCATCGAGCCAGCGTTGCAGATGGTAGCCGGTCAGCGCGTAGCAGGGCACAAACAGGCCTTGCTTATCCAGCGCCTTAAACCAGGCGCTGCGCTGAATATCCTGCGAGGCTTTGGCGCCTTTGAGGATCAAAATCACATCCGGGTTCGGGTTTGCCGCCAGCTCTTTTAAAATGTTTACGCCCTGGGTGGGCGGTTTTTGCTGGTTAAGGTCGAACTCAATCAGCGTCTGAGCACTGAACAGCGACATGCTGTTGTACTGATTGACCAGCTCCAGCCAGTCAAAGCCGGGCAGTAAGCTGAACTTAATCACCTCATCAAATCCCTGGCGCTTAGCCATCTGGCGAACAGCGCTGACGCACTGGGCCTCCTGGAAAGGCTCTTCACCAAAGATCAGATAAAATGGTTGCAGGCCCTGTTTAAGCTGGCCTGCTAATTGATTGGCATAACAACGCATTAGAGTTGAGACAATTCACGGATAATACGGCGGCTGGCAAGCTGACGCAGTTCGCCGAGGATGATCTCCCGCTCCTGAGATTTGCCCAGGGCATTGTCCGGGTCATCCTGGTAGTTGCGGTACAGTTCAAATTCCTGCTCGACGGGTTCATAACCCGGGCGGGTAAGACGATAGCGCACACTGTAGGCCAGCTCATATTGTGCCACCTGACCATTTTTAAACAGGCTCAGCGTCTGACGCTCAAGCGAGTCCCGGTACAGGTGCAGTTCAACCGCATCTTCGCCATTGCCAAGCTTAGGCGAGGGCAGCAGCTGGACCTGAGCGCGTTTAAGTTCTTGCTTGAGGCTCATAAACAGCGCCGACTTACTGTCGGTGCCACTGAGGTGAAGTGCCCTGAGGTCGTCCGGCAGGTAGGAGGCTTTCTTCAGTTGAAAGCCACAGCCGGACAGCGCCATACAGGTAAACAACGCCAGCATAAAACCCTGCCAGCGTCGCATCATACTGAATAATGGGGTATTCAGCAGGGTAGCCATTAGTTGGCTACCACATTGAACAGTTTACCCGGTACGTAGATTTTCTTACGTATGGTTTTACCCTCAGTAAACTTCAGTACGTTTTCATCGGCAAACGCCAGCGCTTCAATCTGCTCCTGGGTCGCGTCAGCCGCCACAGTCAGCTTAGTGCGCAGCTTACCATTGACCTGAACCACGATCAGTTTCTCGTCTTCAACCAAAGCACCCGCATCAACCTGTGGCCAGCGCGCATCCAAGATGTCGCCTTGCTTACCAAGTTGTTCCCACAGCTCATGAGACAGGTGCGGTGTGATTGGCGCCAGCATGATGATCATGGCTTCCAGCGCTTCGTTGGCCAGTGCGATGTCCTGCGTGTCTTTCAGCGGTGCTTTGGCCAGCTTGTTTGACAGCTCCATGATAGCCGCAATGGCGGTGTTGAAGGTCTGGCGACGCTCAACATCATCGGTTACTTTCGCGATGGTCTTGTGGATCTCACGACGCAATGTCTTCTGTGCGCTGCTCAGTGCGTTCAGATCCAGCTCGGCGGTACCGGCGGCTTTAACATCGACTGCAAACTTCCAGACCCGACGCAAGAAGCGGTGTGCGCCTTCTACGCCCGAATCAGACCATTCCAGCGTTTGCTCTGGTGGTGCAGTAAACATCATAAACAAGCGCACGGTGTCGGCACCGTATTGCTTGATAACGATCTGCGGGTCGATACCGTTGTTCTTTGACTTAGACATCTTGCTCATGCCCGCAGAGAATACCGGCTCACCGTCGTCTTTGTGCCACGCCTTAGTGATGCGGCCTTTGTCGTCGGTCTCGGTTTCTACGTCGGTAGGTGAGATCCAGATATCACCGCCTTTTTCATCTTTGCGGTAGTAAGTCTCTGCCAGTACCATGCCCTGACACAGCAGGCGCTCGAACGGCTCGCTGGAATTAACCAGGCCAAAGTCGCGCAGCAGTTTGTGGAAGAAACGCGCATACAGCAAGTGCAGGATAGCGTGCTCAATACCACCAATGTACTGGTTAACCGGTAGCCAGTAGTTTGCTGCGCCCGGCTCTAACATGCCTTCATCGTAACGCGGGCTACAGTAGCGCGCGTAGTACCAGGATGACTCCATAAAGGTGTCAAAGGTATCTGTTTCGTGGAAAACCTGCTCACCGTTAACGGTTGCTTTGGCCCACTCAGGATCGGATTTGATTGGCGAGGTTACGCCATCCATTACCACGTCTTCTGGCAGGCGGACCGGTAGCATGTCTTCGCTGGCTGCCAGCTCGCTGCCGTCTGCTTTGTTCAGCATCGGGATTGGAGAACCCCAGTAACGCTGACGGCTCACACCCCAGTCGCGCAGGCGGAAATTGACTTTGCGTTTACCGGCATTGATGCCTTCCAGTTTGTCGGCAATGGCATTGAAGGCACCTTCAAAGTCCAGGCCATCAAACTCGCCTGAGTTGATTAACACACCTTTTTCAGTAAATGCGGCTTCATCCAGGTTTGCTTCTAGTTCGCTGTCGCCAGCCGGGGCAATCACTTGCTTGATTTCCAGACCGTAAGCGCTGGCAAATTCGTAGTCGCGCTGGTCGTGACCAGGTACGGCCATGACGGCCCCTGAGCCGTAATCCATCAGTACAAAGTTAGCAACCCAGATAGGCACCTGTTTACCGGTAAGCGGGTGGATAGCGTAGAAGCCAGTCGCGATGCCTTTTTTGTCCATGGTGGCCATGTCGGCTTCGGCGACTTTGGTGTTTTTACACTCTTCAACAAACGCCGCAATGTCGGCGTTGTTTTTCGCCGCTTCCTGAGCAATAGGGTGACCCGCAGCCACAGCCACGTAAGTCACACCCATAAAGGTATCCGGGCGGGTTGTGTAAACCGTGAATTGCTCGTCGTTATCAGCGCGTTTGAAGTCGATCTCCAGACCTTCTGAACGACCGATCCAGTTACGCTGCATGGTTTTCACCTGCTCAGGCCAGTGCTCAAGCTGGTCCAAGTCGTCCAGCAGCTCCTGCGCGTAGTCAGTGATCTTAATAAACCACTGTGGAATTTCTTTTTGCTCAACGATGGCACCTGAACGCCAGCCGCGGCCGTCAATAACCTGCTCGTTGGCCAGTACCGTCTGGTCAACCGGATCCCAGTTTACCGTTGACATTTTTTTGTAGACCAGGCCCTTTTCGTACAATTTAGTGAAGAACCATTGTTCCCACTTGTAGTAATCCGGGTGACAGGTCGCGATTTCACGGTCCCAGTCGTAGCCAAAACCAAGTAGCTTTAACTGGTTGCGCATGTAGTCGATGTTTTCGTAAGTCCACTTAGCCGGCGCCGTGTTGTTCTTGATTGCGGCATTTTCCGCAGGCAGGCCAAATGCGTCCCAACCCATAGGTTGCATCACGTTTTTGCCCTGGAGTCGTTGGAAACGCGAGACCACATCACCTATGGTGTAGTTACGAACGTGACCCATGTGGAGACGACCACTTGGGTAAGGGAACATAGACAGACAGTAGTATTTTTCTTTTGATTCGTCTTCAACTACTTTGAAGCTGTTGTTTTGTTCCCAATGGGACTGAACTTTGGGTTCGATTTCTTGCGGGTTGTATTGCTCTTGCATTGACGTTTCCAGACTTCTTGCAAACTAATTAGAAAATTGCCGATAGCATACCCGAAAAAACGCGCTGATCACAGCGCTTCAAAGCGGAATTATCAGCGTAAATTGGCGCTGTGGTGGTGATTTGTTTCAGGACTGTGACGTCAGCTGAACTATACTGAGACAAAGGCAGAGTAAATACCTTGCAAAATAGCCTGAGTCGGGAGGTAAGCATGGCAGATTACAAACGCTGGCTGGATGACTTTTCAGTGTGGCTGAAAGACGTCAAAGAGCATGAGCTTAAAAAGCTGGTCAAAGAGTTTATGGACGCGCAGGAAGCGGTGAAGCAGCTTTCGAAAGATAAATTGGCCGATTATCGCTATTATCTCAAACGCGACCTGGCTCACCTCAGCGAACATAAGGAGCATTATGACGATGTTGCCTGGGAAGAGCTTAAGGCCAGTGTGATGTACGAACTGGCTCAGCTGGAGGACCGCACACAGCTTGAATGGCAGGCATTAGTACAGGACTTTCAACACGATGGCATCTACAAACAAGGGGAATGGATAGCATTGGGGCAATTAGTGTGTAAAAATTGCGGCCATAAAACGAATGTCTATTATGCGTTGGAAATTCCGTCGTGCAGCGAATGTGGGCACGGTGAGTTTGCTCGTAAGGCACTTACCCCTTAATCACAGCCCCGTGTGCAAGTGGCGCGCGGCCGGCCAAGAGAAAGAAGTTAGGAATGACGAAAACCATTAAGCCTTTGAGCAGCGAACAGCTGGCTCCGAGTGTGTCTTTGCCACACATCTCCACCTGCATGCAAAACCCCTACCCGGATCCTTTGCCGTTTATCGGCCAGAACCGGGCGCAAAGTGCGCTTGATTTCGCGCTGGGCATGGAGCTGCCGGGTTACAACGTGTTTGTCATGGGCGAAGCGGCAACCGGGCGCTTTACTATGGTCAAAGACAAGCTCGAAGCACACTGCAAAACCCGCCCAACCCCCAAAGAGTGGTTGTATGTCAATAACTACGACGACCACAGAGAGCCGATAGCCCTGTTTATGCAGGCGGGCGAGAGCAAAGTACTGGCTGATGACATTGACTCCTTCTTAGACGAAGTGGTGGATACGTTTCCTGCGGCCTTTGATAACCCGGGTTATCAGCGCAAGAAAAAGTCGCTCGACAGAGACTTTGACAACAAATACAACGCCGCCCTGAGTGCGGTGGAAGAGCTGGCCGCGAAGAAAAGCGTTGCCATGATGGAAGAAAAAGGGGTGGTGAGTTTTGCCCCTGTGGTGGATGGCAAAGCGCTTGATGATGCTGAATTTATGGCGCTGGAAGAAGCCGTTCAGGAACACTTTTTTGATGCCATTGAAAAGCTCGAAGATTGCCTGATTGAAGCACTGATTGAGTTGCCACGCTGGAAGCGCGAATCATCAGAGAAACTGCGCGAGCTGAAGAAAACCACCATAGAGCTGGCGACCAAGCCATTGCTCAAAGCGCTGGAGCATAAGTATGCCAGCCACATTGGGGTGATCCGTTATCTTAAAGACTTGCGAGTGGAAATTGTCGATGCCGTACTCGACTGGCTGGACGATGACAGTGCCGCAGGAGACGAAAATAAAGATGACTTTGATGCCAAGGGCATGCTGAGTGATTTCTTTGCCCCGAATATTCTGGTGGAGTTCAAAGAAGGGCAGGCGGCGCCTGTGGTGTATGAGCCGAACCCGACCTTTGGCAACATCTTTGGCAAAATTGAGTATGCCAATGCCCACGGCACGCTGATCACCAGCTATCGCTCTATTCAGCCGGGGGCACTGCACCGTGCCAATGGCGGCTATCTGATCATGGATGCCGACAAAGTACTGGCCAATGCGCAGGTCTGGGACGGGCTCAAACTGTCTTTAAAGACGCACCAGATCAAAAACGATTTACCTTATCAGGACAGCTCAGTCGGCAGCAGCTTTACCCTTAAACCTCAGCTGATCCCGCTGGATGTGAAGATCATCCTGCTGGGCTCGCGTGACTTGTATTACACCATAGGGGAATACGACGAAGAGTTTGGTGAACTATTCCGGGTGCTGGCAGACTTTGACTATTATTTGCCCGACAGTGATCGGCTGCAGTATCAGTTTGTCACTAAAGTGCAGGAGTACTGTGAGCAGACCCTGAAATGCACTTTAACTGGCGAGGCACTGGCGCGCTTATTGAAGTTCAGTTATCGCCAGGCTGAACATCAGAACAAGCTCTCGGCACGTTTTGCGGATGTGCTTGAGCTGGTGGCAGAGGCGAGTTATTACGCCAAGCAGGACGGCCTTAGCGAAATCGACGCACCGCATATCGACGAAGCCATAGTAGGCAAGCAATATCGCACCGGCCAGCTCAGTGAGAACATGCTCAGTGACATTGAAGAAGGCCATACTTTGATCGCCACAGAAGGCGAGGCGGTCGGTAAAGTCAACGGTCTGACGGTGCTGCACATTGGTGATACCGCCTTTGGTACGCCGGCGCGGATCACCGCGACTGTGTATGCCGGTGCCGATGGGGTGATAGACGTGGAACGTGAAGCCGAGTTAGGTAAGTCGATCCACTCTAAAGGCGTTATGCTGCTGACCGGTTACCTGGGCAATAAATATGCGCAAAACTTTAGCCTGACGCTGAGCGCTAACATTGCCATTGAGCAAAGTTATGGCTTTATTGACGGTGACAGCGCGTCGCTGGCGGAGCTGTGCGGCCTTATTTCTGCCATTACGCAGCTACCCATAGATCAGTCACTGGCACTGACGGGCTCCATTAACCAGCACGGTGAGGTGCAGGCTGTCGGCGGCGTGAATGAGAAAATCGAAGGCTTCTTTAAGCTGTGTAAAATGCGCGGCCTGACCGGGCGTCAGGGTGTGATCATTCCTCGTTCTAACCTGATCAACCTGGTACTGGATGACGAAGTGCTGGCGGCGGCTCAGCAAGGTCGCTTCCATATTTTCGCGGTGGCAACAGTCGACGAGGCGCTGTCTTTGCTGATGCAGCGTGAAGCCGGGGCGCTTATCAATGGCGAGTATCCGCAGCAGAGTATCAATGCACTGGCACTGGCCCGTTTGCAGCAAATTGCCGATGTGGTGAATGGCGACGATAAAGACGCCGAAGGCGAAGCGCCAAACGAGCAAGAAAAAGATCATTCATAATTTAGGTAGTCACTATGTCAACAACCAATATTATCCTTGTGCTGGTCATCGTCGTGCTGGGCTGGCTGATTTTTAAAAACGGTAAACAGCAAAAGCAGGCGGCGGCAGGTAACCGCATAGAGGCGGCAGAGTTTCTGGCGCAAAACGCGCAAAAGAGCGGAGTCACAACAACCGACTCTGGTTTGCAATATGAAGTGTTAAACAAAGGCGACGGGACTGAGCATCCGAGCGCGACAGACAAAGTCACCGTACATTATCATGGTACTTTGCTGGATGGCTCTGTGTTCGACAGCTCCGTGGTGCGCGGTGAGTCTATCAGTTTTGGCCTGAACCAGGTCATACCGGGCTGGACTGAGGGCGTTCAGCTGATGACTGTGGGTGATAAGTTTCGCTTTTTTATCGGCCCGGATCTGGGATACGGAGACAGGGCGGCCGGGAAAATTGCACCGGGCTCGTTGCTCATATTTGAAGTTGAGTTACTCGCCATCGCAGGCAAGTAATAAAAAAAGGCCGATAAGGCCTTTTTTTATGCATATATTTTATTGCGGCTTTTACGCCCAACCGTCGTAGCGCTTACGTCTTGACAGCACCAGGGTGAGTATCACGCCTATTAAAATGCCCGCGATACCAATGCCGCCACCATAGCTCAGCAGCATGTGCTGCTCTGTTTGTACCTTATTGCGGCTTGCCTGTACCTGCGCCTCAAGGGCTTGCTCCAACTCGGTGATGTTATTTTTGAGCGTTGTATTGTCTTGCTGTAGCTGCAAGTTGGCCTGCTCAAGTTGGGGAATGCGGCTTTGTAAAGTATTGAGCTGAGCATTGTTATCACTCAGTGCCTGATTAGCGCTTTCCAGTCGCTGACGTAACCCCGGTTCAGAGGTGACAAATTGACTCTGGACCCAACCTTCGCGGTCTTTGTCATCTTTTATCTGAATAAAGTCGTCCTGCTCTGTGTTTAGGATAGTGATCGCAGTTCCGGCTTCGACCGAACCCAGGATGCGATAATTCTTACCCGGTCCGGTGTGCATGAAGAGGTATAAGTCGTCGACAATGTAGCCGTTATTGTCGGTTGCTGACTGCGCCTGTGCAGGCTCATTTTGCAGCTCGGTTTGCTCCGCCATTGCACTCAGTGAGAGCACAGACAGCAGCAGCGGCAAAGCGATATTTTTCAGCATTCGCAGGCCTTAAATATTGATATCGTTATAAAGTTACCAAAATAGTAGGGATTTCCCGAGGCAAAGGCAAGGGGCAGGTTTTGCGGATAACGCACAAACGAGCGGATTTTAACTTAAACTGCGAGTAAATCCGGGCACTGGCGTGAGCACATGTTTACACCTGTAATTGAACAAACCGGTTGGCATTGGTGGTGATTATGCGCTAATAATTACTAAAAGGTTTGCAAAGTGCGGACCCTTTGTATATTTTGGGGGTTCGAAAATTACATAGGTAAATCACACCCCCGATGGACACTGAGATAGAACTGAAATTTTTGGTTTCAGACAATGAAGTTCCGCTGATCCCAGCCCTTATTACCCAGTTTGCGAAAAAAGTCAGCAACAAACCCGCTAAAAATCTGAAAAATGCTTATTTCGATACGCCCAGCCGTGAGCTGCGTGCATTCGATATCGGTCTGCGCACGCGTTGTAATGATGACGACTGCGAGCAGACCATTAAGCTGGCCGGTGAGGTGGTTGGGGGATTACATCAGCGTCCAGAGTACAATTTACCCCTGCAGGGCAGTCGCCCCGATATTCACGCTTTTGACTCCAGTATCTGGCCTATGGGTGTGCAGCTGGAGTCGATAGCCAGTAACTTATACCCGATTTTTAGTACCAATTTTATTCGTCGTACCTGGCTGATTGAAACTGAGGCTGGCAGCGAAATAGAAGTGGTGCTCGATAAAGGTGAGATCAGTGCACAGGGGATTGTTGAACCCATTTCAGAGCTCGAAATCGAGCTGATCGAGGGTGACAAAGACGATTTATTTCTACTCGCCGATCATTTGTTACAGCACATTGGGCTGCGACTGGGGCTCTATTCCAAGGCGGCAAGGGGCTACCGTATTGCTGATGATAAACCACTCAAAGCCAATAAAACCCTGGGTGTGATCAAGTTACCCCGCGGTTGTACGCAAGAGCAGGCGCTGGTGGCCACCGTTAATCACGGTATTCAGTTTGTGCAGAAGCACGAGCAGTGTTACCTGGATGCGCCAAGCCTGAAAACCCTGAAACGCCTGATAGACGGGGTGAGCCTGATCCGGCACGCCTTCTGGTTATTTGAAGAGTTTGTCGACAAATCGTCAACCGAGTTTCTGCGCAAAGAGCTTAAATGGCTGTTGTCTGAATTAGGCTGGGTCGAAAACGCCATTCATTTAAAAACCTATACGTCTAAGCGCCATGCTTACTATAAGCGGATCTCTAATGCGCCCGAGCTGGCTCAGGTGATTGCTGATATGAAAGACGTTCAGCCAACCGTGACCGACATTGAAGACTTATTTCACTGCTCGCGATACAACCGCCTGATTTTGGCGCTTACCCGCTGGTTGTTGGACAAATCCTGGCGTAAAAACTGGGATCAGAACGCCATTACCGCGGCGCAAAGCCCGGTTGAGGCGCTTGCTAAGCGGGCCTATGATCACGACTGGAATAAATTAACCACTTTATTTCCGGCCGATCGTGCTATGACGGTGAAAGAGTATCTGGAGTGTCGTCAGCCGTTGGAAAACATGCTGCTCAGTGGTCACTGCCTGGGCAAACTATACGACAAAGAAATCCGTCGGGCGTTCAGAGCCCCCTGGGTTGATATTGTCTATGGTATTTATGAGCTGGAGACCTTGTTTTATCTTCGCCAGTTGTGCGAGGGCCAGCCAAATGAAGCGTTGCAGGGCATTTTAGTCTGGCTGCAACAAAAAGCCGATTTTCTTGTCAGTGCGATGGAGCAAAGTCGTCAGGCATCGTTAAACAGTGAACCTTACTGGTAATCTGCAACGTTTAGCTTGCCTGTGCATCCTGTTTTGGCTGGTCGGCTACACAGCGCCTGGCCACACCGTACAGGCGCCTGAAAACTGGCAATCCTGGCACCATGGCGAGCTGTTTTCTGTGGCCTATCAAAAGCGTGCTGATCAGCCTTTAAAGATTAGGGTGACAGGACAGTGGCCTGGGATCAGTGCCAAGTCGGTGATCAACCTGCTAAACGACATTGATAGTGTTCCGCTGTGGGTTAAGCATGTCAGTACCGTCTCCATTTTGTCCCGCCCAGCGCCAAACCAGACCCGAGTGTTGACGCACTTTGACTTACCCTGGCCGCTGCGTAAACGGGACATGCTCACGCATGCGTGTTTACTGCAAGTGTCCAAAGCCAGCTATCTGCTCAAGATACGCTCAGTTGCTGAGCCTGCACCTGCGCCGGGTGTGATCCGCATTGAACCTGTGACTGTGCAATGGCGGCTGACGGAGCGAGACAACGCCGTTGAGATAGACTATCAAATATCGGCAGATTTACAGGGCGGCGCGCCGCAGTGGTTTGTCGATAAAGTGGCGCTGCGTAATACGCGTGCCTCGTTCAACGCGTTGCACGACTTGTTGCAGGCGCGAGCAGCGAGCCCTCAGCCCTGGGCTTTGATCCCCGGAAATACCTGCCCGTTCTAATGATCATCACGTAATACCAATTTGCTTAATTAAGTGTTCTAT
>NZ_JXYA01000011.1 GCF_000967655.1 Pseudoalteromonas rubra | reverse complement strand
CATAAACCCAGCTGATACTCGCAAGCCGTAATCTGAATTCAGCAATATCATCCGCTAGCATGCGCTGCTCCGACACACTCAGTTCATCGCCCTTTATGAACTTTTGCGTCAGCCAGTTACCTTTAAACAGCTTATGCCAGCGAATCACTATCGCTTTATCAGTCAGCCTTTGCGCTTTGTTATCATCCACATACAGTATAATGTGCGTGTGGTTGCTCATCACTGCATAGCCACACACCTCAATACAAAACACCTTGGCGAGGGCCAGTAGTTTTTCTTCTACCCAGTCACGGCGATGCTCATATGACTTGCCCGTTAAGCGGTCTTCGCCACATAAAAATGCCCGGCGAACACATCGGGATATACAGTGGTAGTATTTGGTATCCGATAGGCTAACCTGCCGCTTCCTTGCTATTGGCATAGTCCATTATCCTCATCCATTGAGTATTACCTAAAGGTAGACGGCGCACATCCTGTACGCCAGTTTTGGGGTGGGTGTCTTCCAAGTTCGCTCCACATAAAAACGCGCGTCGTACACAACGTGAAATACAGTGATAGTACTTGGTATCCGATAGGCTAACCTGCCGCTTCCTTGCTATTGGCATAGTCCATTATCCTCATCCATTGAGCATTACCTAAAGGTAGACGGCGCACATCCTGTACGCCAGTTTTGGGGTGGGTGTCTCCCTAAATTCTCCCTTTATAGCGAACTGGACCAAACATCAGACATGGCGAAGTGGATAAAATAACGAACGAGATAACGAAAATTCGCTATCTCGCAGGCCTACTCGGCTTGACATCGCTGGAGCGTCCATATAGGTCTTCTAAAGTACGATAGGCTAACCTGCCTCTTCCTTGCTATTGGTATAATCCATTATCCTCAATCCATTGAGTATCAGCCAAAGGTAGGCAGCGGGTCCTTCGCAAGCTCTCGGTCTTCTAAAAAACCTCTCCTAATAAGCCTTCTCTGAGATGGAGTTTTTTATCTCTTGAAGTCAGGCCGACCATTTTCCAGATCTGACATTGTAACCGTGGGTGTCACTTTCCGACTCGAAAATAACGATTGACTAAAAGCAATGCTTTTAGCTAATTCTGGCAAAAACGCCTTATCGCGTTCAATCGACTGGATTTCTGAATCAGTTAACTTAAAAGACATCTGCGTCTCAGCTCCGGGACGGTGAACTAACACCGTAATTACCCAGCTCAAATCATCCATTTCATAAAGCGTATAATTCCAGTTTTCTTTTGCCAACACTCTCACTCTAATCTCCAAATTTTTTCAATACTTCCGACCACGATATCTCCATATACTGCCCTATCGGTATTTCATCTACAAGCGCTTCATGATTTCCGTTCGTGACCTTACCACCTGGTATCCAAAGTTCGTTTGCACCTTGTTCATTACCTGTTGGTATTCTAACATTAAGAGAAAATGGATCTGGGGAAAACCGAAGACACCCACCCTAAACTACAGAGCCGAACCCGAGCTATGTTCTAAATTGAAGTGCACCACTATCGTTTAAGTTAGCGATGCAGCAGGTAGGCAGGTTCAGCTTGGAAATGTAAAATTATCAGGCCTCTTGCTTCGTGCACGCTCTGAGCAGCGCGGAAAACCGAACGCGGAAAACCGAAGACACCCACCCTAAACTACAGAGCCGAACCCGAGGTAGGTTCAACTTGAAGTGCACCACTATCGTTTAAGTTAGCAATACAGCAGGTAGGCAGGTTCAGCTTGGAAATGTAAAATTATCAGGCCTCTTGCTTCGTGCACGCTCTGAGCAGTGAAAGTAGTCAGGTTAGAACAATGCGAATACGCACCCAGACCTGAGTTTGGATGAGTCGAAATTCCATCAAATGAACACTGTTAGCCCAGCAATTGCTCACTCTGAGTTAGATTGGCTCTTCTCTTTTTATGAAGATGCTCACAGAAATCTGTCACCGCTTGCTTTCGCCCAACTGCCCCATGAAATACCTTGGTAAACTGTGTGGTGAGTTTTAGCCAGTTATCTGGCTCTATTTGTAGTCTTGCCAACAGTGGCTGGCTATCGCTGATGTAACCTTGTTTATCTGCACGTATGCACCGACCTGTGAGTTCAACTAGCTGAATGTAGTAAGTCAGGTCAAACGGCAGCCCACTTGGCATATTTGCTCCTGAATTGCCTGCAAAGCGCCGCAAGCTTTTCGGTTGCTTGCCCTGGCGTGCGAACTCAATGCGTTTTTTGATACTGGTATAGTTTGAAGTTTCCGGTGTTTCTGCCATTTTGGCTCTGACTGGATTCAGGTCAACATAAGCCATGCATGCAGCCAGCGCCGCTTCATCCAGTAATGCCTGTGATTTGAATCTTCCTTCCCAAAACCGGCCTGTACAACCATCTTCTTTATTGGCTCTGCGGGCAATGTCTTCATTGAGCACCCGCATAAACCAGCTGATACTCGCAAGCCGTAATCTGAATTCAGCAATATCATCCGCTAGCATGCGCTGCTCCGACACACTCAGTTCATCGCCATTGATGTATTTTTGCGTCAGCCAGTTACCTTTAAACAGCTTATGCCAGCGAATAACTATCGCTTTATCAGTCAGTCTTTGCGCTTTGTTATCATCCACATACAGTACAATGTGCGTGTGGTTGCTCATCACTGCATAGCCACTCACATCAATACAAAACACCTTGGCGAGAGCCAGTAGTTTTTCTTCTACCCAGTCCCGGCGATGCTCATATGACTTGCCCGTTAAGCGGTCTTCACCACATAAAAATGCGCGTCGTACACAACGTGAAATACAGTGGTAGTATTTGGTATCCGATAGGCTAACCTGCCGCTTCCTTGCTATTGGCATAGTCCATTATCCTCATCCATTGAGTATTACCTAAAGGTAGACGGCGCACATTCTGTACGCCAGTTTTGGGGTGGGTGTCTATGTAACTCTATCCCTTTTCCTGTACAGCTAATCTATAGTTGAAATCTGAATATACACCCTCAGACGTAACTCTTCCTTGCTCATCATCCAAAATATATGGAAGATTCTGAAGCTCCCACTTCTCCGGTTCATCGTTACAATAGTCAGGTGTCAGAATGCGAAAATCCAAATTAATTGGGTCTTTAAATATTCGGAACCCTTCAAGATTTTTGGGTAAATGAGCTCCCAAAAAAAGGCCTTTCAAAAAGGCGTCTTGAGTGTAAATCTGTTGAACCAAGCCCAGTTCTCGTTCTACCGAATCAGATTCTATTTCTTGATAATTGAGCAGCATCGCTAGCTTTCCTTACCCTGTCTCACTGGTGATAAGTTGGTCAAATCGGAAGACAATAACCCAAATCTACTTACCACCAGTGACGCTAAAGTGATTATGCTATTCACCGAGATGATATAGCTCCATGCATTGCTCTGGTGTCCCGCCATCTTCAGGTAAAGGGCCAACCCAGCCACCCGGCATACCACCAAGCCGGTAGCAATCGAGTAACCTTTTGCATATAGGTGAGCGCTCAAGGCCTCCAAATATCACGATATCAACGATCCTAACAAAATGATCTAAAACAATGTTCGGAATCAAATCCGCATATATATATTCTAAATTGGTACTTGTTAGTGAGTATTTCTTTTTCATCGCATCATCCTGATCATTTGTCCTAAACTTTTGGATTCTATTTACAATAGGTTCATAGAAGTCATCTGCAAAACCGTACAGTATTTTTTTGTATTCCTTCTGTATTGCCAGAACATCATCGTAGTTATCATAAAATCTAAAATATAAACTTGGATCTCCTTCGTTCCATTCTAAAATGGATGTGAAATGCTGAAAATCCCATTTTTCTGGCTCATCATAGCAATAATCAGGAGTTTGAATTCGCATATCCAAATTTATGGGATCTTTAAAAACTCTAAACCCTTCAAGATCTTCGGGTAAACGAGCTCCCAAGAAAAGACCTTTCAAAAAGACGTCTTGCGTGTAAACCTGTTGAACCAGGCCCAGTTCTCGTTTTACCGAATCAGACCCTATTTCTTGATAGTCTAGCAGCATTACCCCGTTCTCCGATTGATTGCAGGCTCCAAAACCTTTATCCATTTTTCAACTGTTGAGCCATGCTTTTTCATTAATGGCGGTTCATTCATTTCAAGGTGAATTTTAGCACGCTCAATAACCTCTATCAGCATCTCTTTCTTTACTTCCTTTGTCTGCTTTGAACCATGTATTCTGTTTAACATCTCTAACATCGCTTTAGTATATGCAGGGTGAGCCCCGTGTAATTGATTTTTGGGCTTCACATCGCTTTTATTAGCTCTATCTGCTTTGATTACCTTACCATTCAACATGTCGTTTAAATTAAAGTTCAACTCATCGATTAAAGGATGCTTATTAGTTGATCCAAATGTCCAAGGAATAACATGATGTACATCCTCATCAGATCCTCTATTGGAAAACTTCTTTTTTAAAGATTCATGTTTCCCCGTAGTCCCACTAAATGCCTTACTAGTATCCACCCCTTGCAGCCAGGGATCGATAGGGACATCTGATTTTGGGGCTGAGTATTTGCCGGGTTCCAGCGTGCCTTTTAGTTCTCCGCCGGGAGCATTCTTTGCATAATGTTCTAAGTCGTCTGCCCAAAGGTGCTTGCCTTTTTCTCTGAGCTTCTGAATGGCTTTCTCAAAATGCTTATTACCGGGGATCAACCTGTCGAGTGTTAAATCAATTAATCCGTCGGCTGCCAGCTCGGCTAACATGTCGGCAGCTTCGGCTTTGTCGCCTTTTTTAAGTGCTTTACCAAATTTAATCAGTGCCCTGCCGGTATCCACGGTATCAACGATACGCATGCCAACAACAATGCCAGCCCCAACCTTGCCAAGTGCTTTAACTAATTTATCAACAGCGCCCAGCGCGTTATGTTCTGCAGCATTTTCAGATGCATTAGCAGCGATATTAACATCGGCATTGAGTAATAACGCAGACAGGCCACCCATCAGCTTGGCGATATCAATACCCGCAGCTCTTAAGTTCAATATCTCCGCTTGTTGAGTCTGCCAATAGCTGAGAATGTCTTCCGGTGTTAAATCGGGATCGTTGGCGTAATTAAGTGACGTACCCAGCGTTCCCTTTACTTTCTCAATTCGAGCTTCAATTTCTTCGCGAGTGAGTTCACCAACATATTCTCCAACCACGCCACCCAGCGCGCCTGAACCACATGATTTTGAAGAGCCCGACTGGTTCTGGGCTTCAGCGGTTGCCAGCCCAATAACGCAACCCGCAGCTGCATGGGCGACATACTTTATTGCGGTATCAAAATCAGCAGCCTTGATCTGCTCAGCCATCGTTTTACTGAGTTCATTTACGGCAAATGTGCCCAGTGAGCTTACGAACTGATCTTTGAAGCTGGCCAGATCGCCGCCATTAATAATGGTCGATATTCCTGCCCTGACAGTGGACGTCACCAGTGCTTGTGTCGCCTGATTGGCGATATCAATGGCTTGCTGACTTTCAAAAAACACAGACCCTACATCCGCGTTGCCGAAGAATGGAGAGTTAGTGAACGCTTCGCTGTTCAGAACACCCGCAGTTGCCATAGAAATAGCAAGAGAGCGTAAGCCTTCGCTGGAATAGATTTTCTTCATCGCGCCGTCGAGGCCTTCACCATTGGCGATACTGGTTGCAGCCTGAGTGGCCAGAGTTACTGCACCGGCCTGCATAGCAGCACCTGAGATCATACCATTTAACGCAGGACCAATCGCATTAGTGCCAGTACCAATCCACCCTGCACCAGCCGGCCCCATCGCCACAGATACCGCAATGGCTATAATGGCCATGGCTGCGGGGCTGAGGGTGCTTTTCTTTTCATGCTTGTGAATTTCAACCAGCGTTTTATAAGCAATGTCGATGTTGCCTGCAAACTCCGGGTCGTTATGCAGGTCTGACATCCAGCTTAGGCTTTCATCACCGCTAAATGCGTTCAGTGTATCCTGGAGTGTCTCTCCCTCATACTGCCCCAGCTCCAGCGTAATACCATGGGTGGCATTGACCTTAACGCCGCCGATGATCTGGTTGTATACCGCTGTATCGACCTCATCCTGTTTGGTTTCGGTCTTGATTTTCCAGGTGCCTTTTTTGACCTTGTTATAGAAGTAATGGTCCTGCTCTGTGGCCAGTAGCAGGTTTACCCGGCCGTTGCGGGCATCAATACTGGTGCCGGTGCCTGAGGTTATTTTTGTGGCCTTTAAGGTGATATCACCAAACTCAGAGGCAATTCGAACACCTTTACCGGCCTCCAGCGCTGAGCGGATAGCAATAGTCTGGAACTCTTGCTCTTCTTCTGTGGTTTTGCCCCACTTGCCACTTTTGTTGCTCTGTGACTGGTTAAACTCATTCAGAATATACACACCCTGGCCCGCCAGAATATCTATCACTCCCTGATCGGCATGCAGCTCTGCGGCTTTAAGCTCAATCGCACCGGAGGCCATCAGGTAAATGCTGTCGTTGGCGGAGAGTTTAGTGGTCAGGTGTTCAATTTCACTGCTTGTGTGGTCGTATTTGCCAACAGGCGCGTTGTTCACGTAGCTGGTTTGCTGAGAGAGCAAACGAATATTGCCATCGGCACGCAGGCTGATGTTATTGCCATTGATGGTGCCACCCTGAACAACAATGTCGTCCATACTGTAAATGCTGATGTTCTCGCCATTCACAGACGCTACCTGGCCAAATCGGGTGCCTTGCTCATAGCGATTTGAAAAGCGGTGTACCAGGGTTTTTTGTTCATACTGCCCGGCAATAATCTGCACATTTTGTGCGGCGCTGAGGTTACCGGAGTGGTTTCTGAGCGTGCCGCCAACAAACAGGTTCAGGTCGCCGTCTGAGGCCACTTGTGCGCCTGGGTTGACAGTTAAATCGCGGGCGGTTCTCAGATAGGTATTTTTGCCGATGCGTAAAGTACCGCTATTGACGGTAATATCTCTGAAGTTGACATCACTACCGGTAAATTCGGCCAGGTGTCCGTTAACGGATCGCGTTTTCAATGTATCTGCACTGAGGTGTACAACCGGAGACAGCACTTGCTCTCCGTTAATTTCTCTAAATTCAGGCCAGATAAAATCTTTGCCAAAGCTGTCATAAACAGATTTGGAAACTTTCTCACCAAAGATTATGCCACCTTTGCCAGCCAGCTCGTAGGCATTTTGATAGAGCTGGATTATCTGGTCGGTTTCATCAGCATAGGCCGGCGAAATCATGTTCCTGTCCAGCTTGGCATAGATTTGGGAGCGGATCAGGCGCGTCTGTACAAAGCGGTCGCCAATTTGCTTTCCTACTTGATGGCGCGTTACGGGAACAGCTATAACACCGTACATGGCAGGCGTAAAGCGAGGCTTTGGTAAGACATGTTCCCGATTGGCTGCTAGCACAGCATGAAACCCGGCAATCGTTTGTACTGACCTGCTTAAAGGGTGCTCAACAACATGCTCAGACTTGATATAAAATGGCTGCCCAAACTCTGTGCCCCTGGTAAACTCAGGTGAGCTTCTCAATATGTGAGCCGCATCAATACCATCAAACGCATTGTAAGCGTATGCCAGGGTCGGTAAGCTCATCTGCCCCAGCAGCATAAAAATATTTACATAGGCTATCGCCTTTTTGTAAAAGGGGACCGGTTTATCTGGTGTCTCGTTTTTGTTCATACTGACCTCCTTTTACTGCGCAGCCATGAGTTCTGTTACATTGACGGTTAAATTGTGTGTAACCGCGATAGTCGTACGCTTGTTGTCACATTTCGTGTCACATGTTTTTTCAATGTAAATTTGGTAGTGATAACGAATAGTCACCTGATCACCTTCGCCAATCACCACAACATCCTGATACTGATAACCTTGAGCGGTACAGGAATACAGAACGTCACTGCCGATTTGTGGTTCACATCGAGAGTCTTTAGAGCGGGTTGGCAAACGTGTACTGGCATAACGTTTGGCGGCGTCGCTCAGTGCCGCAAAGGTATATCCAGTGCCGCCGAAATCTGCGTCGGAATTAGACCCTATCACTGTCGACAGGGGCACCCTCAAGGTGTCATATGTATCGCAATTTCTTTCTTCAATCAGACCATGCTCAACGATTCGATACCCGTCACATCGATACAAATGCACCAGAACCACCGTGCCCTCATCAATGATCCGTGGTGCGTAATACCCCTGATAAGTATCTTCATCTGTTCTGCTGACATATTGCTGAAAATATTCGTTAATTTTTTCTTTGAGGTTGTCATCATCAGAGTCTACGTTTGTCTTTGAAAACTGGCTTTGCGTGTCAACATTCGGATTAATACCGTATACGTTGCCATGTATCGATAGCAGCGTTTCCCCTTCTACTGAGGTGGTTACATGAGTATTGGACTGCCCGCCGTCACAAATACGATGAGCAACGCATAGCCTAAGTGCGCTCACATGCTCTTGTACTATGCTTTCATTTAGCAAAATGCCAATCGATTCAAGATCTAACTTCTGAAAGCGCGCCTCTCCAAACAATTCAATATAAGAAAACGCATTCACGAAACGTCGTCTTGTTGAAGGGACATTTTTACTACCCACATCAAACCGGCCAAAACTGATCACCCGACCTGGCGGCGAGTAGGCCGAAATTTTAGTACCGTGACCTTGTTCAACAATATCGTGACTGCCCAGGTTTTCTCCCGAATAAGCAAAACGAGAAACGACATATGAGGTGGTTTCAAGACGATACCTGTCATTAAACATGAGCGGGGTGTCTATCTGGAACAAACCCGCCTGGTTCAGGCGCATAATGGCTGACGTATTACGAATGTACTCCTGCGCTTTCAAAGCCAGTGAAGATTCAGCTGCAATCGAGACCCGATCAGCCTGTACGGTATTCACCCTTATGCCTTTACTCCAGTCAACCCCGCGCGGCTCGGAAATATGATAAGGGTTAATATTCTCAATGGCCTTGGCGGCGATTGTTATCGTGTTTGCATGAATTTTGGCACTCAATCGACTTTGAATAACTCCCGCCTGGTCATAAAGGGAATAGGGGCCGTGACTCGTGCTGTCGACCCTGATAGAGGGCGCCATCAAAGGCATGCTTGCGGATTGGATTGACCTGTTTGTTCTTGAGCCATTGGTGAACATACCGTTTGTTAATACTGCGCTGAGATTGCCCGCTGTAATTACTCCGCCAAAGGCATTGTGCACATCACCATTGGTTTCAATAACCACCTCAGAGCCATTTAGCGTTCCAGTATTAATGAATCGTTCTGCGTCAACCTTTATGTTGTCTGCATCAATATAGCCATGATTAAGTATGTAATCATCCCCAAAAGCCTTTACCGTTTGCGCCATAATGCGCGCGTCGGCACTAAAAGTTGTACCACCAATTGTTTTGGTTGTGACGATCCTATCGCTGTAAAGCTTGCCACGTACTGTCAGCAAAGCACTTTCATGCTTAGCTACCTGAATAAATACACCTTCAGCGGGCGCATGAAAATGCCCCTGGCGCGTGCTGGTTGCCAGTGCATCGGACATGGTATTCAATTCAGTCGCTGAAGGAATAGTGACAGGCTGAGCAGCAACGATACCTATGCTCGCCGCCTTAAATATGCCGCCAGGCTGATAGACCTCATTTTTTGTGCTCGCTGACAGAACATCCAGATCACTGTATTTAATGGTCAGTCTGCCTGGATACAAATTAATCCCACCCGAGCCAAGCACATAGCTGCCATTTTCGGCAAAGATAAACCCGCCCTGAGGATGGCGTTGTGCACGCAGGTTAAGATCAATCGTCCCCGATGTAACAATGTGGTCGGCCATCACTTCGAGTGAGTGTGCTCCTGGCGCACTGAGGTTGTTAATCGTCACTCGTCCGGATGCATTAGTGGTTATTCTGCCGCTTATTGCTCCTCTTACTGGTAACTTTGTTTGAGTGGGTTTACTGCTGAGTGCGCTCCCCCCAAAACTACCATCAACTTGGCGGCCTTTGATGAGACCACCATCCGAGTGCTGGTAAGAGCCATGCACCAGTGTGATCCGCTCCGCATTATCGAAAACGCAGCGGGTACACTCGAGAGTTCCATCAGTTGATACAAACATTAAGTTTACTGATTTACCAATAATAGAAATACTATTTCTAAGCTTGAGATAGCGAGAATTGATCACTATCGTTTTAACCTGACTGGTGTTTGAAAGTTTAATGAGTAGAGGCTTATTGCTGACCTCAAAGCGCTCAAAAGTAAGCTCCGTGGTTTCTGAGTCACCGTTGACTATCAGGAAATCGCTACTGGCCTTTTCATTGGCTGCTACTGTAAAGTTTGAATTTGTATTGTATTCGTAACCGGCAACTGGCTCGGTTGTTGCGTGTGCTTTGAAATGCACCAGCAGGCTGGCGACTATCAATTTACAAACAAAAGTTATTTTTATAACTCTCATCCTTGTCCTTTTTCATTTCTTAGTGTTGTTTTTTGTGTTTGACATGAAGCTGGTGGGTTTTGTAAGTGGTTTGGTTAATCATGTGAGCCACCACTTAACTGTGGATAAGTTTATGGCTCGACAATACTTAAACCTGAGGTCTTGATTTACCGGACCCTGAGCTGATAGAACCCTTTGCTCTGCAGGTTAGTCCAGTCATTTCTTAATTCGTTATTTTCTTCATTGCAAGTTACCCCAGGTCCATTAAACCACATGACAACATTGGACTTGGCTAAACTGGCAGCAAGCATTTGGCTGTATAATTAACACCTACTTTACAGATAATACATCCATATAAAAATGAAAGGCTAACACTGTGGAAACAAACTGTATCTATAAAAGGGATATTTTATGAATATTTTAATAAGAATTGCATGCCGGCCGGAGGCATAAATCCAGCAACCGCTCATACTGAGTCAGATTGGCTAGTCATCTTTTATGACGATCCAAACGGTAATCTATTATCTTTGGTTTTCTCCCCTGCACTCCCATACCTCTTGATTATGTAAATCTTTAGTTAAGTGTAACAGTCAAGTTCTGGCGCGCATTTATGATTTCTGATACAACTTAGAAAACAAAGGCAGTTTCAAACATTTCACCTCTTTTTGGCGAATTTAACTGCTTTTTCCGTACTGTTTTGCAACAACTAAGAGTAGCTCCCCCTCCGGGATAAAAATTCCTTCCCCATAGTACGACGCCACACAGCCTGAAAAGCGAGTGATGATTTACTTATTTAATTTTTTATTATCACTTTCTTTACAATACCATTTTTTGTGATTACCTTTGTACCTGTGCGAAATTTATTCAATAACTTTTTATTCTAAAAATTATTCAACAACAAGTGAAAAAGGAACAGCAATGAAACTCACCTATCTTGTCTCTGCGCTAGGCTTACTCTCTACCGCTGCACTGGCTCAAAACACCGCGCCACTGACGGAAGCACAAATGATGCAATACACCAGCAAGGCCAGTAAGGCCATCATTGGTGCCCGTGCCGATGCCAATATTTCGCTCGGTCAGGAATTTGTCACGCTGAGCAGCACAGGCAGCACGGTTATTAGCCGTACTATCAGCCACCCGGATGCCAGCTACATCAAACTACACTTCAAAAATGTCAATCTGGCCAATGGCGGTAAGCTGGTTGTGCGCTCGGTTGATGGCAGTGAGCGTTACGAGTACACCGAAGCGAATATGCGTGCCGCAACGGTTAACAGCAAGCTGGGCGATGACGGCGTAAGCAGCTTCTCGGCGATGTCTATCTCTGCCGACACCGCAGTGGTTGAATACACCCCGGGCACCGCGTCAGGCTCAGAGCAGATTGCAACCCAGGCGATGATGCCAGCCGTCATCGATTTCTATGACCACGGCACCGAAAACACCCCGATGATGGAAGCCATGAATGCGTCAACGGATGTAGGTATTGAGTCGACCTGTGGCGTGAACGAACGTCGTGACGTACAGTGCTGGGCAGGTTCAAACCCAACAGAATTTGAGCGTACTCGCCCGGTTGCCCGCCTGCTGATGAACGGCAGCGGCCTGTGTACCGGCTGGCGTGTTGGCCCGGACAACCGCATGTTCACCAACGAACACTGCGTGGGTTCGGCGTCTGAGCTGTCGAATACTGAAGTATGGTTCAACTATCAGCACACCAGCTGTAATGGCTCAAACCTTGAAACAGTCGTGAAAGTCACAGGTAAAGACTTCCTGTCTTCTGACTACA
Source organism: Pseudoalteromonas rubra (assembly GCF_000967655.1). Taxonomy (GTDB): domain Bacteria; phylum Pseudomonadota; class Gammaproteobacteria; order Enterobacterales; family Alteromonadaceae; genus Pseudoalteromonas; species Pseudoalteromonas rubra_A. Next base: position 132,238 of record NZ_JXYA01000011.1, on the reverse strand, counting down.
CGCTCGACTACACCCTGTTCACCATCAACGAGTTCAACAAAGCCCAGCCGTTTGGTTACTTTGGCCTGGATGTTCGCGATGCCACTCAGGGCGAGCGCATCTACATTCCTCAGCACGGCGCTGGTAACCCCAAAGAGTTGGCGATTGAATCTGATCAGAACAGCAACGGCCTGTGTCAGGCAGACGTAGTGACAGCGAACGGTCGTGGTACAGGTACAGACATGGGTTACTACTGTGACACCATAGGCGGCTCTTCTGGTTCACCGGTACTGGCGGCTGCAAGCAACAAGGTCATTGCACTGCACCACTTTGGTGGCTGTACTAACCAGGGCGTTAAGATCAGCAAGATCTGGCCTCAGGTATCTAGCCACTTCAATGGTATCCCGGATGGCGACAACAACAGCGAGCCAACTCCCACCGCAGACTTTACGGCCAGCTGTACTGAACTGGCGTGTAGCTTTGACGGCAGCGCTTCAAGCTCACCAAACGGTGCAATCTCTCAATATGAGTGGAGCTATGGTGACAGCGGCACTGGATTCGGTGCAACCGTCAACCACACGTATGCCGCAGCGGGTAACTACACCGTCTCACTGACCATCACAGACAACACCGGCGCCACTGCAACCACAACTAAAGAAGTGCCTGTGTATGGCCCGGGTGGTGAAGATCAACTGCAAAAAGGCGTTGCTAAAACAGGCCTGTCGGCGGCACGCGGTGAAATGACTTACTTCTACTTCGACGTACCGGCTGGCGCAACCAACATCACCTTTGATATCTCAGGTGGCAGCGGTGATGCAGACTTGTACGTACGCAAAGGTGAGCAACCTACAACACAAGTCTATGACTGCCGTCCTTACCGCTGGGGTAACACGGAAAACTGCACGCAAAACGATGGTGCAGGCCGTTACTGGGTGGGTATTCGTGCCTACAACGCTTATTCAGGCCTGAGCCTGGTTGCGAATTACCAGTAATACTGCGTTAAACTTTTCTCCCTAAAAGGCAGCCTCCGCTGCCTTTTTCTTTTTTCGTTAATTAAAGTGCATACCACAGTCCCAGCCAGGCCCGTAAGGTATCGTCGGCCAGGTCGCTTTCTACCCGGGCAATGCCCAAATCAAAGCGCAGATCGGTCACCCCGGCAGGCGCAAACCAGTTTGCCCACCCCAGCGCCTGCTGGCTCAACTCGAGCTGCCACTTCACGCCGTAACTTTTGGCAATGCGCTGACCATCAAAACGGTGATGCTTGATAAACACTCTGGGCTGCCCGAGCTTCCAGCTGGATGCAAGCTCATAGCCATAGTAATGCCGGCCCGTTGCAAACTGAAACGGTAGCTCAGGACTTAACACCAGATCGCTGCGTGTACGCCCGCTCAGCAGGTTGTTATCAAATCCGCCAAGCCGCATGGCCTGCGAGGTACGATACTGAGACTGCACACCCACAAACCAGGGCCAGTCCCAGGCTTTGCCAAACCCCTGCCAGTCATAACCATGCCCGGTGGCATCGCCACTGAGCAACGCACCCTTAACCCGATACCCCAGCGCAAAATCCTGGCGGTAGTTATACCACCCGTGATCTAACCCGGCCCACTGCGTGGTGATGGCCTGCTGGCCGTCATCATCGTAGTGGGTGAGCGCGGCAAAAGGCGCAATGGTCAAAGTATCAAAGCGCCATTCATGACTCAGACGGCTACTCATTCCCATACCATTTAATCTTGCCAGCTGCGCCTCACCGTGCTGACGGTGGCTATCAAAACGATAGTCGCTCAGATGGACATCAAAACGCCAGTCTCCCGAACGGTAGCGCAGGGCCGCAAAGCTGCCATTAAGCACATTATCGCTGCTCTGGACCAGCCCTACCTGCCAGGACAATTGTTGCAGCAAATCGCTGCCTTTTAGACCCACACTCAGCAGCTCACTGCTGGCCGTACTGGCCTGGGCTGATATGGCCGCCGACGCGTTTTGCGCCAGCCATTGATAGTCACTGTGCGTCACAGCCGTATCATCGGGTTCATAGATCTGCGCATCGGGTAGCACCACCGGATCTGTCTTACCCAGCGGCACCGCAAAATCCTCGCTGAGCGCGGTCACTCGCTGCTCACTGACCTGACTATCCAGTGCATGTAATCGGGTACCCAAAGGCGTAGAGTGGGCATAAAGCAGCGGCTGCGCGGCACGCACTACCAGCTGCTCAAAAACGGCTTGCCCGGAGGTCACCTGATAGAGGCGGTTGTGTGTTAAGTCGTAACGATAGATACCCAGCTGAGCGTCCAGCCCGGCGATAAAGTAGATCCCCTGCCCGTCTTGCTGCCAGGCAGGCGCGGTCAGATACTGATATCCCCTAGGCATTGGTACGCGGCGTATTGTGGCCGATTGCAAGTCTTGTATATACAACTGCCAGTTGCCATTGAGGGCGGTTTTGAGATAGGCCAGCTGGCGTCCATCCGGGGCAAGCTGAGGATAGTCGTAAACCGTGCCCAGATCACGCTCGCTCAGGGGCGTCACTGTCTGACTGCCTGGCTCAACGCGTACCAGCTCAGAAAAACCATCGCGCACCTGTTCAGCATATAGTGTATCGCCATCCAGCAAGGTAAATCGGCGGATCCCAAGCTCCCTGGTGAGTCGGGTGACTTCGCCTGTCGGGATATGCCAGCGATAAAGATCGTTAACCCGGTTGCCGCGCGCTTCATTCACCCGGGCACGGGCCACAAAATACAAGGTCTCTTTATTGTGCCACTGCGGATACTGTGCTCCGGCAAAATCAATAGCGGCCAGCTCCGCCACCAGTTCACGCTTAAACACAGCGGGCGGCTTATCTTTTATGTCTTGGGGGTCGGCATCTATAATCGCTTGCTGTGCGCTCTCAAAGGCTTTTTTTGCTGCACTATTTTCTTCGGTTTTATACACTCTGAGCCAACGCTCGCCGTCCTGATTGCGCTCAGTGACTGCCATTTGTGCCCCATCGGGGGATAACACAGGATCGCTCGCCGCGTAGTCAAATTCGAGCCATAAGGGGCTGTTCAGCACGCTCAGCGAGCGCTCTTCGGTCATCGCCAGGTAGGTGTATTCGGCAATAAAGCGACGATACAACTGCGCCGCACTTTGCCCGAATACGCCTTTAAAAGCACTTTCAAAGCTGCGCTTGTGCACCCCGTGTACACGCGTCCAGACGCCGTCCAGCGTTTCTTTACCGTGGTTATCCTCCAGCCAGGCCAGAAAGCGCACGCCCAGCAAATAAGCCATGGCACTGGAGCGATAACTGCCATCCCCATTGCTCAGCGCGCCGTAAGACAACAGCGCCCCCTGGCGGGCAAAGGCGCGCAATAGGGCCTCGCTGTAGTTGTCATAAAGGCGGCCACGCCCCGTCAGTCGTGATTCCAGCAAAGTGGCATAGCCTTCGGCCACCCAGCGGGGCAACACGGCACTGGACAGGTCATAGATATCGAACCAGTCTCGCAAGTGCTGACGCCAGCGACTGCGACTGGGCTGAGACAAATGCACCAGATGGATATACTCATGGAGGATCAGCAATTGCTGCCAGCCGGGGCTATTCGCAATGACGGAGTCCGACTGAGGCGGCGTGGTAAACAGCGCCATTAAAGGGGTGTCGGTACTTGGCAGGGCAAACCCGTTGGCGCCATTGATGGGATCAAAGACCACTACATCGGCAATGCTATCCAGCGCCCGACCCTGCTGCCGTAGCACCAATGTTCTGACCAGTTCCAGCTCAGTGGCGGCAGAGCGCGCCCAGGCCTGCTGAGCCGGGGTATAGTGTACTCTGAAATGCTCGGTATGAAGTGTTTGCCAGTCACTGGCACGCGTGTGGGTAGTGAATATCAGTAACAACAATGCAGCGTACCATGCCACAAAGTGGGTCGTCGTCAAACGCACAGCCATGCTCATCCTCGATTGAGTGATCCTAAACAGGCTTAAGTATGGCAAACAATGTGCTTGAAAATCAGTAGGTATTTATCTTTTGAAACACTTTAAAACAACTTGGGTTATGCCTTAGGTCAGGCATCTGTGTGCTTATCCGATGAGCCTATCATGTGCAATATTCCCCCCGCCACAGCAAACACCGCCAGCGCGGCGGGCAGGCTCAGCCCTGCGTAAATCTTAGCCAGTGCCAGGATGCCCGCGCTGCTCCAGGCAAGCAATACCCTGAGTTTGGCCGTCATCAGACTGGCCAGCCTGAGCTGGCTGACACACGCAGTCGCGATAATAAATAAGATTAAAGGAATTAAAACCAACACAGTCCACTCCCGGGTCAGGGTTTGCTGGCCTTATAATACGGCGTCAGCGCAGGTTAAGATCAGTCTGATCTTTATTATACGCAAATGATAATTATTATCAACTAGGTAAAGTCATCTTGATCACCGCGCCTGATCGCTCACCTTCGTTGACATTGGCCACCTCGAAGTGACCATCATGGCATTCGATCACGTGCTGGCTGAACGTCAGGCCGATACCCTGACCATCGACCTTGGTGGAGTAAAACGGTGTCAGGACATTGTCGAGATTGGCAAACCCGCCCCCTTCGTCTGCAACTTCAATCACCACCGCCGGGCTGAGATAATAGCTGCGCAGACTCACCCTTTGACCCGCCGGACTGGCCGACTGATTCGCCTCAATGGCATTTTTAACCAGGTTGATCAGTACCTGCTCCAGCAAGTGAGGATCGCAGTGACACTGGTGGGCCTGACAGTCCAGATCAATCTGCTGTGTGGGGTGTTGCGTTGTAAACAAATCGCGGACCGACTCAAACAAGGGCCCCAGCTGGATCTTTTGGAGCTGCGGTTCTATGGTTTTGCTGATCTCACCATAACGCGCCACAAAGTGCTGTAAATGCAGGCAACGCTGCTCAATCACACTCAGTGCCTGTTGCTCTCTGGCGGATGTTGCACGCTCTGCCAGGCTCTGCGCCAGTGAACTGACCGGCGTCAGTGAGTTACGAATTTCATGGCTGATCACCCGGATCAGCTGTTGCCAGGCCGCCAGCTCTTTCTGCCGCAGTGCCTTGGTGATATCGAGCGCCACCAGCAGACTGTGACGGGCCCCCTGCTCGTAAAAGTAGCTGCTGTGGAGCTGCCAGCGGGCCGCCTGGGCATGACTGATAAACTGCCAGCCCTGCTGTGCTTCTTCCAGCCCAAGCGAAGTGGCCGTGGCGCCTTTATAGTGTTGCCAAGGTTGTCTATACAAGCTTTCAAAGGCTTGATTTGCATAGCTTAACCGCGAATCCTCGGTAAACACCAGAATTGGTGCATTGAGCTTGTCGATAAGCTGATAAATCACGAATATCTGTGAGTTATAACGCGATTTCTGATGATGTAACTGTTCGCTAAGGGCAATCAGTTGCTGTTCAAATGCCGCCACCTGACCGGACTCAAAATGTGGCCGCAGCTGCTGGCTAAAATCCGCCTGCAACATGGCTTCTAGCTGCCAGTGCGCGCGGGAAAAAATACGCTTCAGCTGTGCCAGCCGCTGTTTATGCAGACGCCACAATACCCCGCTGACTGCGCCACTAACGAGCACAATCTGCCACCAGGGCAGCGCCAGTTGCCACAACAACCCGGACAGCAAGGCCACGACTGCCAGCCCCAGCATGGCCAGATACCAGTGCAAACTGCGCTCAAAGTTAGCTTTCACTGCGTAACCCGTATTTATCCAGACGACGATATAAGGAGGACTTGGTCAGCCCAAGCGCTTTAGCTGCCTCGCTGACCTGCCCCTGATGGAGCGCCAGTGTTTGCTCAATCAGTGCTTTCTCGACCTCGGCCAGCGTAGCGCCTGGCGCAGGTGACACCGGACTGTGCACCTGCTCAGGCTTAGGGCTGGCTAAGCGTAACTGACAGTCGGCAGCACAGATCTGTGCCCCTTCGCTGAGCAATAAAGCCCGCTCCATCACATGACTGAGCTCACGAATATTACCGGGCCAGCGATACGCCAGCAGTGCGGCCTGTGCCTCGTTGTCGAGTGGCTTGGTAGCCAGCTTATACCGCGCCGCATGACGCGCCAGCAGATGCTCTGCCAGAGGCACAATATCATCCAGCCGGGCACGCAATGGCGGCAGTTCAAAGGTAAAGGTATTGATGCGATAAAACAGATCGCTGCGAAAACGCCCTTGTGCCACATCCTGCTCAAGGTCGCTGTTCGTGGCACAGATAAGGCGAATATCGGCACACTCAGTACGGCTGCTCCCTACCCGTTCATATTCACCGCTTTCCAGCACCCGCAGCAATTTAGCTTGCTGGGTCAGGGGAATAGTCGCCACCTCGTCGAGGAATAAGGTGCCCCCACTGGCCAGCTCAAAACGGCCACTACGCTGTGACTTGGCGTCGGTAAAGGCCCCTTTGGTGTGACCAAACATTTCACTTTCGAATAAGCTTTCCGGGATCGCGCCCATATTGACGCTGATCAGCGGCCCGCCACTGCGTGCCGAATGTTGATGAAGCGTTTCCACCAGATGGCTTTTACCACAGCCACTTTCGCCACACAGCAACACACTGGCATCTGTGGCCGCGATCCGCTCAAGCTTACCAAGCAGCGTTTGCATTGCTGCAGAGCGCCATGAATAAGCGGGCAACGCCACCTCAGCATCCAAAGTTTCACTGCGCTTTGCCTGCAATACACTGAGTTTACTCTGCTTGCGGATGGCATCCAGCAGTTGCGGGTTTTGCCAGGGCTTTTCAATGAAATCAGCAGCCCCCAGACGCATTGCCTCGACGGCCAGTGTCACGCTGCCCCAGCCGGTCAGGCAGATCACCGCCGGTGGCCGGGGCTGAGTCTGTAGCCAGCTCAGAAAGGCCAGTCCTTCATTACCGGATGTGGTGTCCCGGGTGAAGTTCATGTCCAGCAAAATGAGCGCAATCTGTTTACAGCTCAGAAATTGCTTAGCGACCTCCGGATGCTCGGCTTCAAACACTTCAAAACCATGATCTTCAAGTAAAAATGCAGCGCTTAGTCGCACCTCTGGGTTGTCATCAACAATCAGTACTGCCATCGTATTCCCTGTTCGTTTATCACTGTGTGCAGAATACGGGAAATTGGCAAAGACGAAAAGCACCTGACAGGCGCTTGTCCTATCTGTGGCTTGCATTCGTAAGTTGGGGACGCCGAGTTGGGGACGCCGAGCTGGGCACTGCTGACAGACTAGTTTGCTGAGTATTCAAACAGCTATATGGCTTTAAGTAGCTCCCGTGTCGAGCACGGGATGACGAAGTGTCGAGCACGGGATGACGAAGTGTCGAGTGTAAGATAGCAGCGTAGGGTTTCATCGCAAACGGCGCTGCACTAGCTAAAGAAGCCCATTTCATCTCACGCAAAGGCCGCGTAAAAACATGATTTTACAAGGTATCTGCGAAGCACACTGTCATCCCGGCCCGCGAGCCGGGATCTGCTCCCCCTTGCGCAAAGGCCGCGCTAAAACGCGACTTTGCACGATAGCTGCGAAGCGTTGCTTCGGTCTGTGTTGAGGTACAAGTGGGCACACTTCCATGTGGAGGGCATCAGGTTCGGGTCTTAAGGTATCAGTTCAAGGTGAATGGCGCAGCGTTCCAATGTGGTATCCACAAAGACGTGTCACATAGCGACGAGTGGATGCACATCCATGTGGGAGGCGTCCGGTTCGGCCATCCGCGGCCTCACGTTTGCAACTAATCTTGCTGCGCGCACTCACAAGATTCGAGACGTTGCTCACCCTTGCGCAAAGGCCGCGCTAAAGCGCGACTTTGCACGATCGCTGCGAAGCGTTGCTTCGGTCTTACTGAAGCCAACAGATTTTGGTGGTTAGGGTGTGGGATTCGCCCGGGGCCAGGGTGACGGCGTCGTCCATCACATTAGCCGCTTCAAGGCACAGCATAGTGTGGTATTCGTCATCACGGAAGTTGCTCAGACGTTTCGACTTTTCTATCCAGGGGTTCCACAACACGCAGGAGCTTGAATGCTCACGGCCGACTTCAATCTTGCCGTCCGGCGTTTCAATGATTTGTACTTCAGGTGCCTGGGTATAGACCATATCGGTTTCGCGGGCAAAAGTGACCACTTCATCCTGAGTAAAGGGCCCTTCACCAAACTCGATATACTGTGCGCCTTGCAGGCCATCCACGCGGGTTTGCGCTATTGCCGGAGTTGGAAAGTAAGTATGCAGCGCCTGAGTCAATGAAAAGGTTTCGCTGCCGGTGTTGGTATTAGTGAGTTTGACTTCAAGCTGATCACTGAGCACAAACTCGACCGTCAAACTGGATTCATGGGGCCAGAAAGTGCGATCTATGCTGACCATTGGTAAAGACAAGACAATGCGGATAGCCGACTCGTCTTCTTCAACCCGCTCTGCACGCCAAACCTGCTTGCGCGCAAAACCGTGTGCCGGCCAGTCGGGTTCAGCATGTACACCAAACCAGGGCCAGCAAATCGGGATACCGCCGCGGATAGACTGACCTTCGAGATAGGTTTCGTCCTCGGAGACCCACAGCAGGTTTTTCTGCCCTGCTGGAATGAATTCGGTGATCTGTGCACCCTGAAGATAAATTTTGGCCTGACACAGCGGTCCGTTAACGTCAAAATACTCCAGGCCGGACTCGGTACGTGCCAATTTTACTGAGGCAGAAAGTTCCATATAACACCTATTTTTAAACTAAAACTGGCACTACCTTACCTAAAATGTCTGGGCGGCGTAAGAGCCACCCAGCGAATATGAGTGATATTCATCACGTGGGGCTGCCATCACACTTTGAACTGGCCAACCAGCTGGGTTAATTGCTCAGATAAACGCTGCATTTTATCGCCATTTTCGCTGGTGTTATTCGCCACATCGCTCACGCTGTCTGCGGCATTTTTTATTTCAATTACATTGCGGTTAATGTCTTCTGCAACGTGCTGTTGCTCCTCCGCTGCGGTGGCAATTTGCGTGTTCAGATCACTGATGGTCTGAATAGACTGAGTGATTTCGCTGAACTGACTTTGCGCAGAGCCGGTCAGCTCGACCGTTTTGTCTGTGCGGGTCAAACTGCTGCGCATATCCTGCGATACCCCTTCTGTCATTTTTCTCAACTTGTCGAGCTGCGAGGCAATTTCTTCGGTCGACTCTGAGGTGCGCTGCGACAACGCCCTGACTTCGTCGGCAACCACTGCAAAGCCGCGACCATGCTCACCCGCCCGGGCAGCCTCAATGGCCGCATTCAACGCCAGCAAATTGGTTTGCTCGGCAATCCCTCTGATCACGCTCAGGATCGACATAATGTTCTCACTTTCACTGTCCAGCTGGTTAATGTCAGACGTGGCCCGTTTGATCACATCCGACAGCGCCGCCACACTGTCTACCGCTTCCGACATCACAGACTGGCCCAGCTCCGAGGCCTGTTGGGTTTGCGTCGCCAGCTCAGCGGCATTGGCACAGCTGGACGCCACTTCGTTAGCAGTCGCCGCCATTTGATTAATGGCCGTTGCAGCCATTTCCAGCGCCTGCTGCTGCTGGGCAGTGGAGCTGGTCAGCTCTTCCGACTCCGTCGCCGTCGCACGCGCGGTTTGATTGAGCTGCTGGGCACAGGCATTAATGTCAATCACCAGTTGTGCTATCAGGTTAAGAAAACTGTTAAAGCTATCGGCCAGCTTGCCGGTTTCATCTTTGCTGTCGACTTGCAGGCGCTGGGTCAAGTCTCCCCCGCCCTGAGAAATGATGGTCAGGCCATCACTGACTTCTACGATGGGACCGGATAACACATGCGCAATGTAATTCGCCAGCACTACAAACAAAGCCACCAGCACCACGCTGAGCACCACCAGCGTCCAGGTCATGGCATTGGCTGCGGCCATCACTTCGCTTTGCTCCACAAAGGCAATGAACTTCCAGCCCAGTTTCTTTGAGGTATAAATGCTGGCAAAGTAGTCGACGCCTTCAATCTGGATTTCATATAAGCCAGACTGATTGGCGGCAAGGGTCTTATACAAACCATTCTCGACCTGTTTTACGTCTTTAAAACGGTAGTCGCTGTGTTTGGCATCAACCAGTATTTTACCTGTGTCTTCCACCAGCATCAGGTAGCCCGTTTCGCCCAGTTTAACCTCCCGAATGATCTTGGTCAGACCCTGCAAAGACACATCCATGCCCGTCACGCCAATCTCCCGGCCATTCGATCTGACCGAGCGCACGGTTGATACAATGGCCATGTCATCGGGGGCCCAATAATACGCATCAGTCATGGTGGTTTTACCATTGGCCGCTTGTCCGCTGCGATACCAGGGCCTTGGCCGCGGATCGTAGTTTGCGCTTACCTCGCCCTGTGGCCACTGGATATAGCCCCCTTCGGTGTTACCAAAATAGATATAAGCGATGCCCGGATGGGTATCACCAAAGCGCTCAAACAGGTCGTAGACGGCCTGCTCAACCTCACTGCCTGCGCGGGAGTTAAGCTGACTGGCGGTGCTTTTATTGGTGTAAACCTGCACCTCGCTTTGTGCCCGGGTAAGTTTCGGGTTAGTGGCCAAAAATTCCACATTTTTGGCTATCTCATCGAAAAACATGCCAATCCCGTTATCAACCTGTAAGGCTTCCCGACCACTCATTTCAACAAACTTATCGAGCGCCAGTTGTCGGGTTTGGGTCACAATCAAAACGGCAATAATTAAAATAGGCGAGACGATGGCAACGATAAAAGCCAGCCTGAGCTTTTGCGAAATGGTCATAGGGTGGATTCCTCACAGGGCTAATTAACTGCGCCAACGCGCTGAAAACGCGCATACCGACTGTTGCTAATTAAAGCGCACGATACTAGTCGAAAATATAGTTGATAGTTGTGCAACTATCCAAAGATTCAGGAAATTTCCCTCCGCCCACGGCCAATTACTTGGAACCTGAGCGCGGATAGTCTAGGCTATTTAGAGGTAATTTATTCTCACTAACTCAAACAAACGGGTGTTCTCCCATGCTAAAACTCTCTCGACTCATGACGGCTCTGTGCGGCGCTATGATGTTGTCTTCTGGCCCTGCCATTGCCAGCGAAGATGAACTGGCACAGCTAAAGAAGCAGCTAGAACTGCTCCAGCAGAAAGTTCATAAAATGGAACGTGAGCAAGCACGTGAAAAAGCACAAGCAAAGGCCGATAAAAAGGCACAGCAGACGGCGCCTGCCAAACCCAGTATTAAAGTGGGTGGCGCAGTTCGGACCAACCTCAGCCACACCTCCTACGATGACGACAACAAAAATCGTGGCGGTGACTTTGACTTCGATATTTTTCGACTGAACTTTTCGGGCAACGTGGGTGGCTTTGGCCTCAACGCCGAGATCCGCTTTTTCGACTACATGACCGCAGTCAAGTATGCCTATTTACACTATGATTTTGCCAAAGACTGGCAGGCTCAGGTGGGCATGACCAAAGTGCCCTTTGGTAACTGGCCTTATAATTCTCACAATTACTTTTTTAACACCACTTATTATATTGGGTTAGAAGACGACCACGATATGGGTGTGTTATTTAAGCGCAAAGTTGCCGACAACTGGCAGCTGGATCTGGGCTTTTTTAAGAATGACGAACTCGGTGGTGTGGACGGCTATGTCGAAGATCGCAGCGACCGCTATTCCTACGACATCGTCGGTTTTCGTAAAGCAGGAGACGGCGTATACGATGACCCCACGCAGCCGCTGGGCGAATACAACACCTTTGCAGGTCGTTATGCCTATCACTTTAAACACAAAGGGGGCACCACAGAGGTGGGCGTATCCGGCCTGAGTGGCGGCCTGCATGATGGCACCGACAGTGCCGGTGATTACATGGCCTGGGCAATTCACCTGAACGGTAACTATGGCCCCTGGAATTTACAATTGCAGCATGGCGAATACGAGTATGACGTCGACACACCAGCTACACGCATGGCGGTTGGCGCGTATGCATTTTTCGATTCCATTGCGGCCGAAGCAACCATGAGCAATGCCAACCTAGCCTACAGCTTGCCTGTGAAATTTGGCCCTATCACAGGCCTGCAATTCTACAATGACTACGGCATTATCTATGATAAGTCGGACGACAGCGAAGACACCTGGATGAACGTGACTGGCGTGTCACTCTCTGCCGGTGCCTTCTTTACCTATATCGATTATGTGCTTGCGAAAAATCAGCCGTTTGTGGGCGGCTCCATCGCGGGTAACAGCGATGAAACGGAGCGTCGTTTTAATATCAATATTGGTTATTACTTCTAAATACCCACATGGCAGCAGCCCATCGGCTGCTGCTTCCTCCTGCGTTTTAACACTTAGCGACACCACCAGATGTGACCTCTGCAATCCTGCCCTGGAATACAATCCGATTTACCCTGCGCAAATTGGTCAAATATTACACGCAGCACAGAAATATTACACAGCCTACTCGTGCGTGTGTTTTTGGCTATAATGAAAAAAGTAACAGCTAGATAAACCCATGGGATAAAACCGGGAAGGACAGCGATGAAAAAACACGCTCAAAAACTCTTTAACCGTTGCTTCTGGTTGCATCTTGCCGGGATCTTATGCGTCGCACTGGGCTTTATTGGCATGGCCCTGCCAGTGATGCCAACCACCATTTTTTTTATTCTGGCGCTGGCCTGCTTTACCCGTTCGAACCCTAAGCTGGCCAACTGGTTACTGGCTCACCCTAAGTTTGGTCCCACACTGCATGCCTGGCACACCCATCAGGTGGTACCGGTCAAAGGCAAATGGGGCGCAGGCTTGGGTATGTTGTTTGGGTTCATACTCTTGTGTATGACTACAGCGCCCTGGTATGTGCTGCTTGGCGTGGCGCTGACCGAGCTGCTGGTCATGGCCTATCTGCTCAGTAAACCTTCCGAGTTACCCGTCAGCCAATGAAGCAGGTGGCTGATGTCAGGTTTTCTGCGTGGCCACATGTTGATTGTGACTGGTGAAGAGGATCACCATCACCGCACCGCACAGGATCGCAACATCGGCAATATTGAACACCCCCGTTCGCAACTCACCAAGCCCCAGATTAAGAAAGTCGATCACCGCACCATTGTTCAGCACCCGATCAATTAAATTACTCACCCCGCCTGACAACACCAAAGACAGGCCCGTGACTTGATTGCGGTTTAGCTCAGCACCTTTTAGCGTGTACATTAATATCGCTACAAGCAGCAAACCTATCACCCCAATAAACAAGACGCTGCGCAGTGGCGGCGGTAACTCACTGCCCAGGCTCAGAAACACCCCGCTGTTTTCCCGATATCCCAGGCGCACCAGATCAAACCAGTAGCTGGTCATCTGCCAGCCATTGAGGTAATAGCCGGCAAACCATTTGCTAAGCTGATCCAGGCACAGACCCGCTCCGGCTATCAGTGATACCCAATATATACGCTGTTTTGTTGTCATCATGTGTTGTCTTTGTTTGTTGGCCATAAACCAATATAAAACGCCCATTGTGACATCGGCATGACGGGCAAAGTGAAATCTACATTGTTTAGCAGATCCGAAACACAAGATTACAATTACGCGTAATACTTGCCAGCGCATATCAATTGAGACAATTTCAGCTACACTAAAATCAGTCTGTAAGTAGGGAGGTTGTTGTGCGCAAGTTGATATTCATGGCACTGTTTTTATGCCTGCTTAACGCCTTCCCGCTCGTTGCAAAACCTATGCTGCTGGGGAGCCATAGCGTGTGGCCCCCCTATGTGCACAGCGATGATAGCGGCCTCAGCTATGAGATTGTTGCCGCCGCCTTTGCGCGCAGCGGCGAAACCTTTGCCCTGGAAGTTGCCCCGTTCAGCAGGGCAATGCGGCTAGCGTTAAACGGCGAGATAGACCTGATCCCGGCGCTTTGGTATACCCGCGAAAGATCAGAGCAATTCCTGTTCAGCGACGCCTACTTACACAATGAGCTGATATTTATCTCGCGTGCTGATCAGGCTCTGTCTTTTTCCGGACTAAGCTCTCTGGCTGGCAGACGGGTATGCATGATCCGTGGTTTTGCCTATCAAAACCTGCTTAGCGGACACCCAGATATCAGTGTTATCACACAACTGCATTTAACTGAGTGTCTGCGCCAGCTGGACCTTGGCCGGGTCGATGGTTTACTCGCCGATCGCATTGCAGCGGCCTATGCCATCAGCCATCATTTTCAGCATGACACCTTTACCTTACACACTCAGGTGGTTGCATCCTGGCCACTGCATATTGGCATTGTCAAAAGCCACCCGCGTGCTCGTCAGCTTATCGCGCAGTTCAATCAGGGCCTCAGCGATATCATCGCGGATGGCACCTACCAGCAACTGCGCGCACACTACCCCCTGATCAAAGCAGGCCAGCCAGCCAACACCCAGCCTCAATAAACTCAGATCATCACACAAACATGATTTGTACCCGTAACTTCGAGTGAATTATTGCAAGCACTGTCTATAATTTAATCACACTCTCTTGGTCCGTTAACTTAAAACTGATAGAGATTAAGCGGTTATGCCTTTATCAGTGATACTGTGGCGTGTTGTCGGTGGCTTAATATGGCAGCTTAAGGTCGCCGCTGCACTGCGCCTGAGTATTAAATAATGCTTACAAACAAAGTTGACCGGCAGTACCAGAGAATAATCGAACCTTGGGTGATCTGTTATGCAGCTATTACTTCATCGCGCGTTTATTCCGGTCGTTTTACTGGTTGGACTGCACAATAGTGCCGCTCTGGCCGCAGCGACGCCGCTCACACAACTCAAATCAGCACTGGATCAGGGCCAGTTTGAACAAGCCTACGCACTGGCGCAGTCACACTTCGAAACCGCCGCAGGCGATGCTGAATTCGACTTTTTGTACGCCAGAGCCGCGCTCGAAACGGGCCATTATAACGAGGCCGTTTTTGCACTTGAGCGTGTGCTAGCAGTCAAGCCTAACCACCAGTCGAGCCTGTATTTACTTGGCTTAACCTATAACAAGCAAAAGAACTACCCACAAGCTGCCAGCACACTCAATAGCCTGCTCGCGACCTCACTCAGCGATGAATTCAGACAAAGAGTTGAGCGCGCGCTGGATGCCATTGAGGACAATCAGGCCAGTATGGCGCAACAGCTCAAGCATCGGGTATCACTGGCGTTGGGTCACGACAGTAACGTCAACAGTGGGACCACCGATGACCGTATTGTGATTGGCGGCCTGCCAATTTTACTCGATGACAGCAGTCGCGAAGCCTCAGATGCCTTTGCCCGCACCAGCTACCGTTTTGATGGCCGCTGGCAACAAACTCAGCACCAGGCATGGCGGGCCAATATACAACTGTCGGATCAACGCCATCAGGACAGTGATGAATTCGACAGAACCCAGCTCAGCGCCAATGTCAGCTATGTTCAGGATATCGATGACCTGCAGCTTCATCTAGGCGCGCAGTTGGGCGTAATGTCACTCGATTCGGCAACTTATCAGCAGGATGCCGGCGTGTTTGGCGCGCTCAGATATGCCATTGATGAACACTGGGCAGCCACACTGAATATCAGCGCGTTTAACCTAAATAACGTCAGAGACAGCGAGCTCGACAGTCGTCTTTATACCTCCGGGTTCGCCATCAGTCGTGCGGCCCGCAACTGGCTGGTCCGTGTCAGCGCAGGGTACACCTGGCAGCCAGCAGAAGAGCCGACAGCAGAGCACTATGCGCGCGATTACGCTCACATAAGCGCCGCTTTGGTATATCGGCTCAATGATGCACACCGCCTTAACGCCAGGGTGCAGTACCGTGATATAGAGCATCGCGCAGCACATCCTTTCTTTTTAAAGGTGCGGGACGAAACGCTCCACATCGCTCACCTGGGCTGGGTATACCAGATCACCCCCGCCTGGGGCCTGGAAACCAAGCTGGCTTATTACGACAAAGACAGCTCACTGCAACTGTACAGTTATGATCGCACTGAATGGTCTTTAGGAGTACATTATGATTTCTAATCCTCGCACCCGCTGGCAGCCACTCAGATACGGCACACAGCTGACTTTACTGCTGTCCAGCTTGCTCATAACCCATACCAGTATCGCAGCCCCGGCGGGCAAAACCCTGATGTCACGGGGGCAGGTGGTAGCGACCGCCAGCGACAGCGCCGCGCAGCGGACGCTCAAACGCCGCAGCCCGGTATTTGATGTTGATGTGGTCAATACTGGCCAGCAAAGCAATGCGCAGCTGCGTATGCAAGATGGCGCCCTCATCGCGCTGAAAGAAAACACCCAGCTCATTATCAATGAATATACCGGTGCTTCCGAGGAGGATGGCTCGGTGGTGATGGAGCTGGTAACGGGCGGATTGCGCACTATCACGGGCAAAATAAAAGGCAATAAAGACAATTACCAGCTACGCACCCCAGTGGGCAGTATCGGGATCCGTGGCACCCACTATGAAGTGGAATGGCAAAGCAATACCTTACTGCTGGCCGTCTGGGATGGCACCATTGAGGTGGACATCAATGACGAGCCACTGCTGCTGGGCCAGGAAGGTAATTTTTCCTTTGCCACGGTCAGCCAAAGTGGCGAAGTCACTCCCCTGCTCGCGCCACCGCAACAACTGTCGCGCCTGACACCAAGCGCTCAGGCAGCCACCAGCGGCAGCGATCCGGATGCACAAGACGATGCAGCTAATGCTTCAGGCACCAGCGATCTGGATGATGCCCCTGGCGAGACAACCACACTGGCCATAGCACAAACCCCGGTAGCCACAGCTCCCGCCACTGAAGCTGCCTTTGAAGCCGCCTTACCGGATGTTGGCCGTGATATCTCAGAAAACAGCTTTATCACCGAGGAAAACCTCGACACCGTGGGGATTGACCCACTCGAAGATCTGCTGGCTGAGCGCACCGGAACTGCACTGTATTCACAGCTGGAGCGCGCCGAGTTTAGCTCTTCCGCAGGTGCCGTCAGCAACATTCAAATGCAAATCAACGTCGACTTTGACAACGGCACCGTGCCACAAGGCGTTTTGTCTTTTAACGATCAACAAGGCGAGTGGTTTGCCGCCTTTAATGGCCTGATAGATGCCAACGGCATGACCTTAGGGGTGAACTTTGCGTCACACGGGCAAAACCTCGCTGAAGGCACGATCGATACCCAGTTTAGCGATGAGCTGAACAAGTTACGTGGCAACTTTAATTTGAATGAAATTGATGAGCCGAGTGTCACCGCTTCGGGCTTGTTTATTTTGAGTCAACCTTAGGGGGATGGGGGATGAAGCGCTCGCAATTACACCAACTGGGCATTCTGACGCTACTTTGCACTGGGCTGTTAACGGGTTGTTCAGGCGATGGTGACAAGACAACCACCATATCAGCAACCCCTGATGCAGACACACCTGCAGCACAAGATCACAGCGATCAGCAACCAGATGCGCCATCAGGCCAAGCCAATCTGATCCCTTTTGACTATCAGGCCAGATTTGCTAACCGTAACCTGGCCGCCCGTCAGGTAGTCAATACGCAATTCGTCAATGGCACCGGCACAGTCCTTTTCCCCGATAATCAGCGCACCTACCGGGGCAACCTGACCGTCTCTCTGGATGCCATTACTGATCCCGATGGGGTAAGCCGGGTGCTGCTTGGCTTTGAAAACGCGCAACAGGCACAGGTTTTGTGCGATGGTAATTGCAGCGATCCATTCGCATTTACTGAAACAGGGGTCAACCCGGCCAACTTCTCACAACAGCCCGGCAGCCTGCAATTGCAGGTCTGGGTAGAAGACAATGGCGGCAACCTGAGCACCGTTGCCACCCAACAAATTACCTGGTTACCACGCAGCATCGCATTTAACAGCACCCCACGCAGTGACGGCAATGCAGCGCTCGACTGGCAGCCATTGCCCAGCTTGTTGCGCTATAACGCGTATCTGGCAGAGTCGCCCATTGATGATGTACGCGCCATTACCACCTTGCCGGGCGCTCAGCGGGTCATAGCCCTGACTGACTCCTCCCATACCTTTAGCGGCCTGGACCCACAAAAACACTACTACACCCGGATCACCGGCATAGATGGCAGCGGTGAAAGCGCTTTTAGCGAATCACGGATGCTGGCAGCCACCAATCTAATCACCCCGGTGGCCGTTACAGACAGCTTTAGTGGCGTACAATTTGAGTCTATTTCAGGCAACCTGCTTAGCAATGATAACGCCAATGGCCTGACGCCACTGACACTGGTCACCACACCAGTACGGGCTCCGCAAAACGGCACCGTGACGCTGTTTGCCGACGGCCGCTTTACCTATGTACCCCGGGAGGCCTTTTTTGGCACAGACAGCTTTCGCTATCGCATCAACAACAGCCAAGGGGTAACTGCCGAGGCCGAGGTCAGTTTACTGATTGAACGTGTCAATCAGGATCCCATCGCTTTTGCTAATCACTATGCACTGGCACAAAACAGCGTACTGACCGTCAGCGGCACAGGGTTACTGGTCAATGACTTCGACTTCGATGGTGATACACTCACGGTGAACACCACCCCAGTGACGGATGTGCAACATGGAACGCTGACACTCAATTCGGATGGCAGTTTTAGCTACCAACCCGAGCCGGAGTTTACTGGCACAGACAGCTTTGAATACCGGGTAGAGGATGGCAATGGCGGCTCAAACACGGCCACCATCACGCTGCTTATCGAAACCGAAGTCAGTAACTTCCCTCCGGTTGCTGTGAATGACACCTACCAAACCAACGAAGACGAGCAGCTGTTTGTCGAGCTCCCCGGTGTGCTGGAAAACGACAGCGACGCCGATGACGATCCGCTTGCTTTATCAATTATTGAACAGCCCAACATGGGCACGCTGGAGCTCAGTGAAACGGGCAGTTTTCGCTACACCCCGCAGCAGAACAGTTACGGACAAGACTATTTTGTATATCAGATAGACGATGGCACAGCCAGCGTACAAGCATTTGTGATAATTGAAGTTATTGCGGTGAATGACGCGCCGCTGGCCAGCGACGACAGTGTGACAGTGGCACAGGGACAATCCATCAGCGTTTTGGTGGCAGCCAATGATCAGGATATTGACGGTAGCCTGGACCTGACCAGCCTGGCCCTGGTTGAAGGGCCCAGCCATGGCAGCGTCAGCCTGAGCAGCGACAATACCCATTTTATCTACCAAAGTGACGCCGACTATCGCGGCAGTGACAGCTTTACCTACCAAATTAAGGATGATCTGGGCGCCGTTTCTAATATCGCGAATGTGTTTATTGAAGTGACGGGAGACAATATCGCCCCGGTCGCCGCAGATGACAGCGCAACAACACAGCAAGAGAGGCCAGTTACCATAGATGTGCTGGCCAACGACAGCGACAGCGATGGCAGCCTGAACTACAACAGCCTGAACGTGGTGACGGCACCAGAAAACGGCAGTGTGGCACTCGATACGGTAAGCCTGGGTGGCTTTATTTACACCCCAAATAGTGGCTTCTCGGGCAGTGATACTTTCACTTATCAGGTACAGGACAATGAAGGCAGTGTATCTAACGCGGCAACGGTGACTATCACGGTTGAGCGACTGAATATGGCCCCCGTAGCCAGCAACGATAGCGCCTCCGTCGAAGTTGCCCAATCCGTTACCATCGCAGTGCTAGATAACGACAGTGACACCGATGGCACAGTGCAAGCTGGCACCGTCGAAATAGTACAAAGCCCGCAAATGGGTAGCACAGAGGTCAGTAGCAACGGGACAATTACCTATATTCATACCGGTACTTCTGAAGGGGAAGACACCTTTACCTATCGTGTTCAGGACGACCTGGGCGCATTCTCTAACACCGCCACCGTGACCGTCACCATCACGACCCCGGATACCACCCCGGTGGCCGTGAATGACAGTGCGCAAACCGACAAAAATGAGGATGTGGGCATCTCCATCCTGAACAATGATCTGGCCAAAGGACGCGATCTGCTGATCAATAGCATTATGATTGTTATTGAACCGTCCCATGGCAGTGCCTTAATAGATTCAGCCAATGGCATAGCCTTTTACGCCCCCCAATTTAACTTCGTAGGCAGTGATAGTTTTAGTTACGTGGTGAGCAACGACCTAGGCGAAATTTCCAACGTTGCGACGGTCACCATCACCGTGAGCGACAAAAACTACGCGCCTTCTGTGGAGCCCGGGTCGGCAGAGATAGAGACCAATATCAGCAACGGAGCGCTGGTTTTGCAGATCAGTGCCTCAGATCCGGATGGCGACACCCTCAGCTATCAGCTGTCTGGTACTAATGCAGCGCTGTTCTCAGTTGATAGCGCGGGTAAAGTCACCGTGGCCGATGCCGAACAACTTGCCAGCAATGGCGCACAAACCTATGTGCTGACGGTCACCGTCTGTGACTTGGGCACACCCCAGCTCTGCGCCGAAAGCGAGATCAGTATTGTTGTTACCCAGTCCGCACCGCGTTACGTTGCGACTAAGCGCAGTGAATTTGGCAATGATGGCAGCTTAACATTAGCGCTAAATGCCAGCCTTGAGTTCCATAGCCCGGGGCAGACAATTTTACAAAGCGATGGCAAGTTAGTGAGTGTCGGAGCCGTAGGTCATTATAATGATACAGCCAAACGCAATATCCATCGTGCGTACGTCAGCAGACAGCTCAGTA
Organism: Pseudoalteromonas rubra; assembly: GCF_000967655.1. Lineage (GTDB taxonomy): Bacteria > Pseudomonadota > Gammaproteobacteria > Enterobacterales > Alteromonadaceae > Pseudoalteromonas > Pseudoalteromonas rubra_A. The sequence continues at coordinate 111,694 of NZ_JXYA01000011.1, read as the reverse complement.
ATGGCCAGCCGGATAATGGCTTTGCCGTATCGGGTAACTTTGACAGTGACTTCGGTATCGTCATTGACGGCATACCTCATGATGTTTGGGCAAAAGTTGCAACCATCGACGATCAAGGGCGTATTTATGTCGCCGGGTATGTCAGCTTCGCAGAACCAAATGAAACGGTCAGTTCGCAGCAGTTATTGCTGTTCCGTTTACTGGGTAACGGTACTTTGGATACCAGTTATGCCAATGGTAATGGTTATATGACGTTACCGCTGGGCAGCAATGTCTTTGTGACCCCGGTTGCCATTGCGCTGGAAGACAATGAAACAGTCACTGTCCTGAGTAATATCAGCGCCACCAGCACTGCCACCTCAGGCACAGTCACGCTATCCAGGATCACGGCACAAGGCGAAGTCTCTGCAACCCAAAGTCTGGCAGAAACACCCACCAAATATGCACGCGGCATGGTTACCTTACCATCCAGTGATTACCTGGTATACGGCGAGATCACGTCGACCGAAACAGGTGAGGACGTGATGCTAATGCGCCTCACACGCAGCACTCTGGCACCGGATACCAGCTTCCAGGAGGGTGGCTTGTTACAAATCAACATTACCGATGTACCAGATAGCGTACCAGATGGCAGTGCATTTAATGACACTACCCGCCATGTACTAGTGAAGGACAGTAACACGCTGCTGGTCACAGGGCTGACAACACTTGATGAATCCGGTGAAGTGCGCTCTGCATATTTGCTGCAATTAACCATGGACGGTGTGCTGGATAGCGCATTTGCGGGCACTGGCAAGCGCGTCTATCAGCTCAGCGAACTTCCGGCAGATTCAGCCAACGACATATCAGACTATAGCGCTTCCGGTATCGGTATAGTTGCAGACAGTGACACCTATTACCTCGGCCTTCAGCGCAGCATCTTTGGTAATGATCAGGTTGTGCAAGTGGTCAAGGTGGGACTTAATGGTGAGATAGACACCAACTGGCTGCCGGGCAGCAATGGTTTCAGCATCTACCACGGTACCGGGCTGAAGGCATTCAATTTACTCGAAACACAAGGTGGACTGTTGTTCGCTGGCCAGAAGTTTACCTACCTGGGTAACAATTACCTGTCAGAACACTGGCTGGGTGAAGTGACGACAGCAGCAGAGCTGAACCAGAACTTTGGGTCCTTTGGTCAGCGCACTGTCAGTGTTGGGCGTCGTGATGAGGAATTTGTCGCTGGACAATCCTCCACATTTAGTGGGTCACTGGATCATCTTCTACTCAGCGGTCAGGCCAACAACTGGCAAAGCACCCCACAGGCCGTGCCCTATGTACTGAAATTGGATAATATCGGGCAAAGGAGCAATTCCTTTGCCAACCTGGGCCTAGTATCCACAGTGCCGTTAACCACCATGGGTCTCATGTCCAGTTCCACTGTTGGCGCACTTAACGAAAACAGCGATGGGTCTGTTTTACTGAGCGCTTCGGGCACCGTGTCTGTATCGGCAGGTGATGAACAGGCGATGGCTACGCTAGTCAAGTTCAGTAACCTAGGTGCGCTCGATAGTAGCTTTGCCAGTAGCGGTGTGTTGAGCCTGAAGGCCAGCGACTACCAGGCTGAAGCCACAGCTCTAGACCTCACTCAGCTGACGATACTACCAAGTGGGGATATTCTGGCCCTTGGTCAGGCCATAACCAGCTGCTACACCCACAGCAAGGCCTTTATCATTTCCAGTTCAGGAGCCTTGTCTAATTTCTTCCCATACACCATTCCTGGTATACCCAGTTGCAGCGCCAATGCACACAAAGTATCTATGATCCATACTGTAGGGAGCGCCTTGGTTGGCGTTGGTCAGAGCCAGCCGGGACCCACACCGCCGCAGTTGCTGCTTGCCAAGGCCAGCGTGACAGGCACACCCGATACCAGCTTTGGTACAGACGGCCTGGCCTTGCTGGATATTGGCCTGAGCGCGGGAGATGACATCACCCTGAAAGGATCGGTGGTCGATGCCAGCCAGGGTTTTATTGTCTTTGGCTACGCGGGGAACAGTAACTTTGTAGTGCGGGTGACCAGCTCCGGGGCACTCGATACCAGCTTTGCCGATGGTGGTGTGCTTAAGTTTGAGCAACTGTCAGGTGAAACAGTGCGACTGCATCAGGCCTGGATAGATAGCAACGGCAAATTATTATTGTTTGCCCAATCCAGCAGCTCTAACGCTTTATATGTTGGACAGTTACTTCTGAGCGAATCACCAGGTAGCTGGGATACCAGCTTTGATGAGGATGGCGCCCAGTTGTTCAGTAGCACAGTTAGTGGCGAGCTGAAAACGGTACTACAACAAAGCAGCAGTACAGAGTTTGTCTTTGTGATACAGCAGTCGTCTCCCGCCAGGGTGAGTTTACAAGCCGGCCAGGTAGTTCAACAGTGACAAAGTAAGTTAAACGTCACCAAAGGGTTAGGTATGAAAATAAAGTTTTATGGTGTGCGGGGGTCAACCCCCACACCTGGCCCAACAACCGTGCACTATGGGGGTAACACAGTGTGTGTCACCCTTGAGAGCGACGCCGGTAAGCGCATCATTCTGGATGCGGGCACCGGGCTGAGGGTACTGGGCCAGGAGTTGATGCATGTCCGCCAGCCTTTCTATATTTTATTGAGCCACAACCACTGGGATCATATTCAGGGCTTTCCCTTTTTTATTCCTGCATACATTGCCAAGCGTCAGATCACCATAGTGCCCGGTGTCACCGAAGAGCACGCCCCGGACGCCATCTTAAAACAAATGCTGGGGAGCTACTTTCCCGTGCCGCACACCACTTTAGCGGCTGACATTCAGGTTGTGCCGCAGGCTCAGGACCACTGGCACTACGAGTGCTTTGATATTCAACGCTGCGCAATGAACCACCCAGGCGGTGGCAGCGCCTACCGGATAGCCGCTGACGGCATTGACGTAGTCTATGCTACCGACAATGAGCTCAATCCACCTGGCCTGCCTGTCACCTCATTTCAGCAATGGGTGGACTTTGTCAAAGGCGCAGATTATTTGATCCACGATGGTCAGTTTGTACCGGATGACTACCCACTCAAACATGGCTGGGGACATTCCCTCATCAAAGATGCCCTGCTGCTGGCCGAGCAAGGCGCGGTGAAGCACCTTGTTTTAATCAGCCACGACCCGGACCGCAGTGACACAGCCTTGGATCAGATAGCGGCGGATATTAAGCGTCAGAACAGGCCCTTTACCACGATTCTGGCACGCGAGGGACTGACTCTGCCATGAGCCTCCCGCGATTGTGGCGTAAATACTATCAGCAATGGCTGTGCGGCATTTGCCTTATCGCCCTTTTTATCCTGCTGCAACTGCTGACTCTGTCTCCCGCCTCGCCCTATGGCGATGCACTGAAACGTCTTGAAGGTCTGGGTTATGATCTGCGCCTTAAATCAACACTCTCTATGCAGTCTCGCTCTTTTTTACCGATCGTGATTGTCGATATTGACGAGCCCAGTTTGAAACAAATTGGCCGTTTTCCCTGGAGCCGTCATGTGATGGCACGCATGCAATCTCAGCTGGCCGATGCTGGTGTCGCTGTGATTGCCTACGATATCTTGTTTTCCGAACCGGAATTGAACCCTGCACAACAAGTGCTGGAGCACCTCAGCAATGCGGCTACGCCAGACGTTACACACGCATTAAACGCTCTGGCACCGAGCATTGACGCCGACGAGGCATTTGCCAGCCGTCTTCAGGATACAGATACCGTACTTGGCCTGCTGTTTGAGCATCAACCTGAGATCCAGGTAGGCACATTGCCTGAAACCATATTTTTCAGCACCATTTCTGCCACTGCCTTGCCCGTTCCGTCCTTTGCCGGACATGTCGCCAATGTCACAGAATTACAGCAAAATAGCCCGGGGAGTGGCTTTATTAACAGCGCGCCCGACAGCGATGGGTTTATTCGCAATTCTATGCTGCTGGCCAGACATCAGGGGCAGCTCTATCCGGCACTGGCACTGGAAGCCGCGCGGCTTTATACCATGGCCGAGCAGGTTGAAGTGGTCACTAAGCCCTTTGGTACAGGGCATAGTGTGGCCGGGATCAGGCTGGGTACTGCACTGATACCGACGGATGACTATGGCCGGGTAAATGTGCCCTATCGTGGCCCGGCTTTTAGCTTTCCCTATGTCTCTGCCGCAGACGTATTGAATGGTGAAATTGATAGAGATTTGTTTGATCAGGCGATTGTGTTTGTCGGCACGTCTGCCGTTGGCCACGCCGACCTGCGAACAACCCCAGTGGGCGTGCAATACCCCGGTGTGGAAGTGCATGCGAATGTCCTTGAAGGCCTGGTGTTTCCGGAGCTGTTACCAAGCAGACCAAACTGGATGGATGGCGCCGTCATTATGCTGTTGTTGTTACTGGGCTTTCTGTGCGTTCTGGTTTTGCCCAGACTCGAGGTGCTCGGGATAGCGATCTTTACACTCTGCCTGAGCGCCTTATTTATTGTACTGAGTATCTACTTATGGGTTGCCCTCAGGCTGGATTTACCTCAAGTTGCCATTCTGGCCATGTTAGTCAGTCAGGCGATGATCCTCGGCAGCCTGGGTTTTGTTAGGGAACACAAGGAGCGGCTCCAGATCAAATCAATCTTTGACCAATATGTGCCACCGGCCCATATTCAGGCCATGCTGGATAACCCGGACAGCGTTTCAATGGAAGGTGAAAAGCGTGATATTACTGTGCTGTTTGCCGATATTCGCTCCTTTACCACCATCTCAGAATCCCTCGATGCCGGGCGGCTCAAGTCTTATCTTAACCAGTACTTTTCGCCCATTACGCGGATCATCTTCGAGCACCAGGGCACCATAGACAAATATGTCGGTGATATGGTGATGGCCTTTTGGAACGCACCACTGCCTGTTGAACAACATCCGGAACTGGCTGTACGCTGTGCCATGGCTATGCAAGAACAAGTGGAGGCGCTCCAGGCCCCAATGCGCGAGCAGTCCTTGCCTCCTTTTAAAATTGGCATTGGCCTTAATACCGGAGATATGAACGTGGGCGATATGGGCTCTGAATATCGTCGTGCCTATACCGTTCTGGGCGATGCCGTTAATCTGGGCTCCCGCCTTGAGGGCCTGACCAAGTTCTATGGCGTCGGGATCCTGATCAATGAAACCACCCATGCCCAATGTCCGGGCCTGATATGTCGCCCCATTGATAAGGTGAAGGTCAAAGGTAAAAACCAGGCCGTGACTGTGTATGAGCCGATTTGTAGCCAAGATACGATCACCCCTGAGATAAGCGATGAGCTGGAGGCCCATAAGCAGGCCTGGTCACTTTATTTATCGCAACAATGGCAGCAGGCACTGTCAGCTTTTACTAAACTTAAAGAACGCGCACCAGAGCGAAAAATTTATACGCTAATGAAAGAGCGGATCCTGGTATTACAGGCAAATCCGCCCGGTGCGCAGTGGGATGGCAGCTACACCCATACATCGAAATAGCAGGTGAGTTATGGAACAGCATATTCGAAACATCGCAAGTAAGTTTGAGCAGGCAGGCTCGCAAGTTGCACTACAACATCTGCTCAAACTGGCCATTGAGCTGGCATCTGAGCACGATACCGACAGGTTGCTGGAAAACATCCTGCTCTCTGCGATGGAGCTCAGCGCCACCGACGGCGGTACAATTTATTCTGTATCTGACGACATGCAATTGCAGTTTGCCACGCTGATAAACGGTCCTCTGGATATGCATATGGGCGGTACTTCAAAGCAGCCGATCCCCTTCCCTCCCATCCCCATTTATCTGGAAAATGGTCTGTGTAATGAAAGCGCACTGGTCGCACTGGCTGCGGCAAAACGCGAGGTGATCAAAATAGACGACGTCTATCAGTGTGAGGAATATGACCTTTCGGCGGCGCGGGCAATGGATGCCAAAACCGGGTACCACACTCAGTCAGTACTGACGATCCCGTTACTCAACCATGAGCAAGAGCTCAACGGCGTATTACAGCTGATTAACCCGCACAGTAAAGGCAAAATAGTCCCGTTTTCTCAGCAGCAAACGGAGATGATTTGCTCTATTGGTGCACTGGCCGCTGTGGCACTGACTAACCGCCAGTTGATCGATGGTATGGAAACACTGTTTCAAGCCTTTACCCGCTTGATAGCGAAAGCCATTGATGAAAAATCCCCCTATACCGGTGGTCACTGTCGCCGGGTACCAGAGCTCACTATGATGATTGCCGAAGCGGTGCACGACGCACAATCAGGTCCTATGGCTGACTTCTCAATGAGCGAAGCCGACAGGGCCGAGTTATCTTTAGCAGGCTGGCTACACGATTGTGGCAAGATTGCCATCCCCGAGTATGTGATGGATAAAGCCACCAAACTGGAGTCGGTGAACGACAGAATCGCCTTGATTGATACCAGAATTGAGCTGGCAAAGCGGGATCTCGAACTCGATTACACCAAGCGCATACTTCGTTTTGAGCGAGATGATGAACAAGCACAGGTTAACCAGCTAAGCGCGGAATTAGAAGAAAAACTCACCCAGTTAGAGCAAGATCGACAATTTTTGCGTCATGCCAACATAGGAGGTGAGTTTATGCGTGAAGAAGATCAGCAGCGCGTTAAGCGCATCGCCGAGCAAACGTCGGTCCGGATCGGCACAGAAGAGCACCCCTTACTGACTGACAATGAAGTCTATAATCTCAGTATAGCGCGCGGCACATTGACCACTGAAGAGCGTAAGATCATCAACCGGCACATGGACATCACGCTGGAAATGCTTGAAGCACTCCCTTTTCCTAAACATTTACGTCGCGTACCGGAATTTGCTGGCGGCCATCATGAAAAAATGGACGGCACAGGCTACCCAAGAGGACTGACACGCGAGCAGATGTCCATACCCGCCAGGATCATGGCCATAGCAGATATTTTTGAAGCGCTGACGGCAGCAGATCGGCCCTATAAAGATGCCAAAAAGCTCAGTGAGTGCTTATTTATTATGGGAAAAATGAAACTGGGTGATCACATAGACCCGGATCTGTTTGACGTCTTTGTTGAGTCAAAAGTGTATCTGAAGTATGCCAGGCAATTCCTGAAACCCATTCAGATTGACGAGGTGATCCACGAGCAGATCCCTGGATACGAGAAAAAACAGGGCTGACAAACGAACGCCGATTAGGGCGTATTGACGAGTAGCTGTGACGACTTGTTGTTTGACAACCCTACATATAGTGATGACATTGTTATTATTATTTTAGTACGGAAAACAATTTTCCTGTTACAGCAAGCATAACCTGTTAATGCTATTGATGAATCTGACCAGCGATGCAGTGGCAGTAGGACCACTGCATCGCCGGCAATCACTCCCTGACGCTCATCGATCTATCCTTGTAAAAAACCCCAGAGCGCTGATACTGCATGTGACAGGCACTCACTTCAGCGCTTTCAACACTGTCCCTGTTGCTCTCCCTGTGTTGCTCTGGACATTATTGTTATTATTGTTATTGCGCCTATATGTTGCACGGAGTGAAACAAAAACCCCGAAAAAGACAACAAACCAATTTTGAGGCTTCTATTGAGCTAACACCAAGCACTGCGTTTTCGTTCCTTGTGCGCTTGGTACTTATCTCTTCCTTTCCTTGCAAGAGACATTGTCGCATGTCAACCATCTTCCCTGACAGTGTTGGCAAACTGCGCCAGACTGCAAACTCAGTTACAACCTTTCATCAATCCCTGCCCGGTTGTTGCTAACTCGGATGAAAATATAAAAACTTATCTCAATTTTCTAAACAACTGTTACATCTATTTTTTATAACCAAAAAAATAAGCCTTTATATCAAAGGCTTATTTTCTTTTTCTATTCAGAAATAATAGCAATGCTATTCCTTCGGATTAGCCCCTTGTACAGGCCATTCGCAGAAAGGCCCTACGCGACACTCTTTGACTGGGCCTACATTATCGTCATTGGAAGCTAAGGAAGTTGTCGATGTCATTGATGCGCATACCACAGTCAACGCATAGGCAATGCTTTTAATTGCTTGAGTCAAAATGATGATCCTTTTATTTGATTGGGTAAAGTACAAACAGAGGTCAATAATAGTTATTAGAAAGGGGACCTCTTTCAGGGATCTATGTTAGTGATTTATTGTCATTCCGACAACAGCGGTATCATTTATTTGTACAGATAAGGCCAAGGCTTTGCTGCCAGCGGCATCTGCGGATATGGTAGGATAAAATGCGTAAAGGCGATGTGCATCATGGCTGTATTCACCGGTACGCCAGTTAAGTGTATGAAGGTAAGTCTTGCGGGAATCAAATGTACTCCAGATAACAAGATCCCCCCTGACATACCAGCGGCAAATATATCTGAAGTCAATTTTATGATTAAGGGCGATTGCTTCACTGTCCAAATCACTGAAGTAATACAGTGGGCCATCACCTGCGGTTGCTTTAGCTGCTATATATCCATCGCCAACCGGGCGGATAGAGCGGTACTTAGGCAGCAGTAAAGCGCTCATTTTAGTCTCGATACTGTAACTCTGTATTTCCCATGCCCCAGCGACGTTCACGCCATAGTAGATATGCTGGTTATCCATACTAAATACGGCATCACTGGTTATTTCTGATGAGGAAGTGATGTACTCAACTTCCCTGCTTTCCATAGATAAGAGCGCTAACTTGCCCCCTTGTTTCAGCAGTATGCCTTTGGCAGCATGAGAAATGTTTAACAGCTCCAGCACTTCGTTACTGACCAAATAAGGGTCTACCTTACGTGTATCAAGTGACATCCGACCTACTGTAAAGGTCTCATTTTGCAGGATTAAAACCCATTTATGCGCTTCAGAGCTGTCATCATAGTACATGTTTACAATCTGAGGTTCTGTATCAATGACATTCAAAACCTGGCTCTGTGCCCCAAGCGATTGCTCCAGATACAAACGATTGGCCCGAGTCAACGCTTGTTGAGTCAGGAAAATATCGGTCCCATTGTGCGAATCCATAGCACGCAACAATGTCTCTTTGTCCTCAATCAGTTTGATTTCTTCTCCTGTCTCCAGGTCGAGCTGGATAAGGCCCGTTCTGCCCAGTAGCAATAGGGTTTGCAGATTTTTCCATTCCACCTTACGAATCGGTGCCTTCCTGCTATATATTAGCGTTTGCTCTTTATTTTCCAGGTTTAGCAGTACCACATGATGATGTCCCTGGCCTGCTTTTAACAAAGCTAAGTGTCTCAAATCTGGAGAAATACTGACATCATACAAAGCTTCATTAGGCTCACTGAGGGTGAATAATCGAGAGTATTGGCGAGACTGTAGATCCAGCGCGTAAAGCATACTATCTTCTGCCCCAGCCTGGATCATGGGAAACAATATTTCAGTAGGGTGACGCCCTTCTGAAAGGGAACCAATAGACTCAACACCTTCAAGCAGGGTAATCTGACCCTGCTCCGGCTCTGCCATAGTCAGAGGAAGCAAACGTAAGGCTGTCTTTCCGTTTACAAAATCTACATACACCAATACCTTGTCGTTCTGAGCAAACTGTACAGAGACAACATTCACGGCATTATATGTTAGCTGCCTGGTGGTACCATTTTGTCTATCAAAAATATAGACCTGACGATCTTCCTGTATCGAGGTACGACCGCTGAAAGCAACATAACGACCATCGATAGAAACAGAAAGATCCAGCTTTTCACCATTAAAAGACGTTACCTGATCTAAATCGGCCACCTTCACCACCTGGGCTTCCTTGATAAAGGTGCTAATTGCATCATACTTTACCCAACCCACGACCGTGGCCAACACCATGGCAAAAGCCAGCCAAGTAGTAAACCACCTTTCACCAGCGGGTTTATTAGGCCCGAGAGTTAGTTCAGAAGCGCCAGAGGTTGGATTGGGGTTCGGTTTCGCACTCTCTTTAGCGTCCCCGGGTGATGTGTCATTGATGAGTACGTCGTTAGGTGGCACGTCGCCTGACTCAAGACTATCAACAGGCGCTACCTCACAAACGAGTTTGTAGCCACGTTTTGAAACCGACTTCACATAACGCGCATTGGCGATATCATTATCACCTAAAATTAGCCTGAGTTTTTTGACTGCACTGCGTACCGCAGTGTCAGACACAATGCGGTCTGACCAAACTTCCTGGTGCAGCTCTTCGATGTTTACGTATCTGTCGCGATTTTCGTACAAATACAGCAATAACGCCATGACCTTAGGCTCAATAGCAACCTCGTCAGCATCGCGATATAAAACCTGATCGCTCAGATCCAGAACAAATGCTCCGAGTTTTGTCAGTTTAATATCTTTTAGCGAAGACATGGCATTCAATCAAAGCGGTTAACTTTCCAATAATTGATAGACGATAATCAGCCAAACCAAGTGATTACTCAGGGCCAATGAAGTTACCTCTGGCAAGGCATTATTTCAATAAAAAAGAATATTTTACAAATTCAAATCATCACAGAGCACTAGACTAACAGGGAAAAGAAATGAAGTTCAACAAAAACCCGACAATATCCGCACTCTAAGCGTTAAAACCTGTTACAAATATGACGAATTATTTCAAAAATAGAAATTCTATGCGGTTATCTGCCGTACTTCACTAATTTATGTCCAGCGTCTGAAACGCGCTGCTGATTTATCGCTCACCATGTTGGTAAGTACATACATTGGCGTAGATACTGAGCATATCGCTTTTTGCGAAACTAATTGCCACCTGAGTGAGGGAAAGAAAAGCCGCTGAGGTTGGCGATTTTGCCCCCGCGACATGAATCAGCTCAGAAAACTGCCAACGCCCGTTTGCCTGACGAGCAAACACATTGACCTGATCAGTCGATTCTGACAATGTCAGCAAACAGTGTCCGTCAGGCGAAAATACCATGCGCGTTACACCAGCCAGTGACTGCAGATCGGCAACACTGAGCTGCTCAAACAGCATAAAGCGTCCAGCGGGGTCCTGCTGGAAATGATAAACGCCTGATTGCGTTGCCACCATCAAGCCTGCTGTTTGCGGCACAAACGCCACAAACACGGGTTCTGCCAGGGTTGTGTGTTGTTCATCCCCTAAGGTGTGTTGCAAAGTGAGTACCTGAGAGGCCCCCGCCTTGAATATGGCGACCTGGTTCGCCTGCATGCCAGCTACCGCGACCTGGCTTTCATCTTGTGACAAGGCAACCGATACCGCCCCCGCCAGCGCTTTAACCTGACTGGCGCGAAGGATCTGTTTCACATTCAGCTTGCCCTGCGTTGAGGTTACTTTGACCAGAGCCTGCGACACATTGGAGGCCACGTAACTGATCCCACTGCGACTACCGGCAATGGCATAAGGGCCTAAGAGCGCCAGCGTATCTTCCTGTGCAGAAATGGGCTTACTTTGCTTAAATACCCGTTGGATATCAATACTATCGGTTACATAAGACACTAAATGCAGCGATCCATTGTCCTGCAAACGAAACTGCGCAACCGCGCCACTATAGAAACTGACCACCTGGATATCTCGGTTAGCACCAGAAAATGTCATATCCGACGCCCCCACCAAAGTGCCGTGCGCTTGATTGCCCGACATCATATCCAGCATAGTCAGTGATAAATCATCCGCCACGCGATACGCAGCCAGAGAGTCATCATCCGCACTGACCGCGTACAGCACCCTGCGGGTGTCATCGAATAACAGGCGGCGCACATTATCCAGTCCATCTATGCCGTTTTGATTATCTGTGTAACGATGCACCAAAGATGCTCTATTCACTTGCTCATCCGTTGTTGCACACCCAGCAACCAAGCCTGTGATACCAGCAGCAAGCAACAGGACTGAAAGACAGAGCCTTACATTGCGGTTCTTAAAAGCCATAATGCACCTTTAGATAAGATATGTAACTAATTGAGCTATTTAAAGTATTATAAGGTCATGCCAAAGGCACGACCTTAAACCAGAACTAGCCGTCTTTTAAACGGGCTTTGTTTTTCACCACCTGCTTCACCATCTTACCAAACGACTTCTCTTTAGCACGCCGCTGCGCCAGGCTGGATGTGTTAAATGCATTTTCCCGGTTCAGCTTGAGGTAGTTGGTAAGCCGCCTCTGGCTGAGTGCGCCAGACTCAATCGCGCCTTGTACTGCACAGCCCGGCTCCTGCTCATGCCGACAATCATTAAATCGGCATTGCTCACCCAACAATTCAATGTCAGCAAATGCCGAACTGATCCCTGTCTCGCAACCACCGAGTTGCAGCTCCCGCATTCCGGGCGTATCGAGTAACAATCCGCCCGATGGCAGTGTCACCAGCTCTCGATGTGTGGTGGTGTGGCGTCCTTTGCCATCGTCCTCTCGGATCCCGCCGGTACGCTGATGCTGTGTGTTCATCAGGGTATTTGTCAGCGTTGACTTCCCAACCCCAGAGGAACCAAGTAATACCACCGTCTGGCCTTCGCTAAGCCAGGGAGACAAACGTTCAACGCACTCGGGGGCGTGCGTATTCAGAGTCAGCACATCCAAAGCGGCGTCAAGCCGACGTACCGCATCGAGCGCCTGCTCGGCATGCGTAACCTGATCGGATTTGGTTAACACTACCACGGCTTGAGCGCTCGAACTGTGAACCAGAGCGAGGTATCGCTCCAGCCGGCTGAGGTTAAAGTCTTCATTCAGTGCACACAATATAAAGGCGGTATCAACGTTCGCCGAGATTAACTGCCACGCCACGTGCGTACCCGGCGCCTTGCGCTTGAAGCAACTGTAGCGCTCCAGCAGCCTGATATATCGCTGCTCGCTATCAACCAGGATCCAATCGCCCACGACGAGCGCGTCCATTGCCGGTGTGAGTGGCAGAGAATAGGTCCCCGCTTCGCCTTGTACTGAGATGCAGGACCTGTGCTGCGAGATGATCCGTAGCGGATGAGCATCACTCCACTCTTGCAGTGTCAGTTGTTGTTGAAAATAAGGTGTCCAGCCTATTTTGGCCAGGTTCTGAAAATTGGTCATGACGACCCCTTAACAATGATGTTAATAACTGAGAAAGGGGCTGTTTGCCCCGGTAGATACCGGGCGAAAAGGAGTGCTGGCTAGACTAAATTCGATTTTAAGTTAGATTAGTTAAGGCCAGTCTGCCCGGTCGGTTTGGTTACTATCATCATCGTCCTCCTGGGTGTTTTTCCGTCAATATTGAGCACATAATATCTAAATGCGGCTCAGAGTCAATGTCTCTTCTCACCAAGGCACACCGGCCTTACACCCCAACGATCAGCATCTTACCCTGCGCCATCCCTTCGCGCTCGCAGCTTAAATCAAGCCGACTGTCGAGCGGGTACTGGTATAAGCGCTCAAGTTTGGGGTGACTTTGATATAAAATGGTGCAGCTTCTGACGAACAAGCTCATTTTGCTTTGCTTATCCAGAAATGCATACGCAGTTTTTGCCAGCGCTTCTTTACACGCCGTCATAATCTCTGGATTTATCTGATTTAAATGTATGGCTTTGTGGGCTTCTTCTTGCGGGATCACTTGCAGGCTGCTGGCCAGCACACAGGCCGCATATACATCCAACACGCCAATTACCCGAGGTTTCTGACTGCCGCGCTCAGCGTAAACTACCATCACGCAGGGCACTTTGCTTTCATCTAATTGCTGTGCCTGGATAGGTTTTAACATCAGAGAATCGCTGATGTTTTTCTGCATCAGGCGTTCCAGCAAGTCTGTTTTAGGCAAAGCCAGCTCTTCTCGAAGCGGTACCGCTTCATCTTCGGCAATCACTTCGTTGGCTTCTTGCTCCAGCACCAAGGGCATGATGGCGCTGCGCAGTGCATCATCGCTGAAAGGTTTGGACAGAAAAAATGCGCAGCCCAGTGAGGTGGCGTACTCAATCTGCGTTGCATCGTCCACCGTCGAGATCATCGCGACCGGCAGCTCGGGGTGGCTGACACGGAGGGTTTCCAGCAGTTCAATGCCGGTTTTATCCGGCATATGCCAGTCGGTCAGAATGATCTGCGGCTGCCAATCAGCTATTAGCGTCATCGCCTCATCAACACGGCTGGCACAGCGCAACAACAGCTTGCGATACTCAAACTGTTGCAGGGCCCGCCGGATGATCTCACAGGTTGCATGGCTGTCATCAACGATCAGAACTTTCATTCTTTACCCTAACGCAATTATTCTTCTTCAGTATAGGCAGAATTCTGAACGAAAACTAAACTTATCTTATTGATAAACAAACGCGGCATAACTCAGCGTATGGTTCCTCTCGAAGTTTACCAATATCTGGCAGTGAATGTGGGGCTGTTGATCCTGGCGGCCTGGTTTTATATTTTATTGTTGATTTTAAGAGAGTTTCGCCACTTTGCCGGGGCTTTTTTAAACCACAAACCAAGCACACCAGAGAACGACGAATTACTGGCGCAGTGTCGCGAATCAGTCGCGCGGGCCAGCCAGTTTACTCAGCAGCACAGCAAGACCATTTCAGAGCTGTTGCAAGTACAGATGACGCTGGAAAATCAGCTCTCGCAGATCCGGGCATCCACCGCCGACCACATCACCAAAGAAGAACAAGGCTCCATTAACGAGCTCAACAAAAAACTGATCCGCTCCCATAAACTCATCAAACGCCTTAAAGGCGAACTCGATAATAGTGGCAAGAAACTGCGTCATGTCAGCTCCAAACTGGAACATCAGTTCCAGTCCACCGACACACTGCGCCAGGCCAATACCCAGCTACAAGAAGAAATAGAGCAACTTCGGCAAGACAAAGCAGGGGCACCTGCCAATGCGATGAGCGACCAGCAAACACAAACCCTGCTAAACCAGTACAAACGCCAGATAGAGGAGCAAAATCAACTGATAGATCAACTCTCTGTAGAACATGAGGGCGACGGCAGCAGCGCAGAAGTCGCGGCCCTTAAAGCAGAGCTGGAACAGACCCGGCAAAAGCTAACCCATCTGAGTAAAGAGAAAAACTTTGTTGAGAGCCGCTATCTTGAAGCCATCAAGCAAAATAAGCCGCAATAAACACGGCGCATACCGGGCCGGGTTATCTATACTGGATAGGCATATACCGGTATTACCTCAGCGCATTAAATCTGGGGGAGCATAAGTGATTCGATTACCAGGCCTGCGGCGCGTAGTGGCTTTATTATTACTGTTATGTACTTATCTGATGCCCTTTACAGCAGTCACAGCAACTGAGACAAGCGTACACCCGTCGCAACCGGCGACCGGCAACTCTTTTTTCGAACTGGGCGAATTAATTTTTCAGACCATAGGCGACAACGAACAAATTCCTCAGGGGGTAGTTACCGCGCTGGCGCAGGATCGGGACGGGTTTATCTGGATCGGCACCCAGTTTGGTCTGCTGCGCTTTGATGGCTACCGCTTTGTGACTTTTCTGCATGACCCAAAGGATGATACCAGCCTGTCAGGCAGCTTTATCAGATCATTATGGGTGGCACCGGATGGTCGAGTCTGGATAGGGACTTTTGCTGATGGAATATCCGTCTACAACCCTGCAACAGGACGCTTTAAACGTTTTGAGCATAACCCCTCCGATAACAACAGCCTGTATAACAACACGATACGTGCGCTAAGCGGAGATGATCAGGGTAACATTTACGCCGCAACGGACAACGGCCTGAATCACATCGAGGCCACCACAGGTCGGGTCTCGCGGCTCAAAATAACCGGCTGCGATCAGCCGCTTATCCAGCCGCGCCTGCGTTCACTGTTACTCAGGGGCACAAACACACTGTGGGTGGGCAGTAAAACGGGCCTCTGCCGCGTCACTTTACCAAACGGGCACGCCTCCGGGGAGGCCAATTGGCAGCAACCTCTGAGTGGTGAAACCCTGGCTGCATTTAATCAACAGAATGTGTTTCGCCTGTTTCAGGACGCCAATCACGCTATCTGGGTTGGCACCACAGATCATGGCGCTGCTTTTTTCATGCCGGGCTCGGATCAGGTGACCCGTATCCACCATCGCCCAGGCGATCCAACCAGCCTCAGCCACCACTGGGTTAATGGCATTATACAGCCAGATCCCGAGCATATCTGGCTCAGCACCTCCGGAGGCGGGATCACTGTGGTTAATGCCAACAGCGGTGCGGTGATCCGACATATTCGCCATGATCCGCTTAACCCCTATAGTATCAACCTCGACTCTATGGGGGCCCTGCTTGTTGATGCCTCCGGGTTGATCTGGGCGGGCACCTGGGGCAACGGGCTGAATCGCCATAACCCGCACAATGGTGCGTTCAGAACGTTTGTTCGGCGATTGTCCTACCCCCACTCGCTCAGTCATGAAGATGTCCGCAGCATCACGGAGCTGGACAATGGCCAGATCTGGGTTGGTAATGCACAAACAGGGATCGATATCATAGATCCCAGCATGGGTGTGGTAGCCGGTCACCGGCCTGATCCTGGCGATCCAAGCAAGCTCGCCGACGGCTATGTCCGGGTGATCCGGCAAACCTTTGATGGCAGCGTCTGGACCGGATCGGCCAATACCGGATTGCACCATTTCGATCCTCTGAGTCAGCAGTTTACACGTTACAGCAAAGCCGATGGTCTGCCCGGTTATCAGGTTGTGATGTTACAGGAAACCGCCAATGGACAGCTATGGGTTGGCACCGACGAAGGGTTAGCGCTGATGGACATTAAAACCCGCCAGCTACAGCCACTGAGCGCCTTTAAAAATCATACTCTGCTGTCAGGCAAGCCGGTCCTGACGATGGCCTATATGGCCCCGGATCTGCTGTGGGTCGGCACCCGCATTGGTTTATTGGTACTTGATCTGAAAGCGAAAACCGTGACCGAGATCAGTGCCCGGGCACAAACCACTGACACGCTCTCAGACAACTACATCAAAAGCTTGCTGGTTGACAGCCAGGGGCGCCTGTTGGTCGCGACCCCGCACGGGCTCGACAGACTGGTTCATTTCGATGGCCATCAGGCACAGTTCGAGTCACTGGATCAATTGGCGGGCAGACCCACAGGTACCGCAGGAAACCTGATGGAAGATGCGCAGGGACGGATCTGGAATGGCTATGGCTGGCTGGACCCGTCAGCGCAAAGCTTTGAAGACCTGGGTGTTGCCGATGACTGGGACACCGGGACCATGTGGACGGGCTCCTATACCAAACTGCGCGATGGCACGCTGGTATTTGGTGGCACAAAAGGGATCCTGTTACTGCGCCCCGGGCGCTGGAGGCATTGGACCTATCACCCGCCACTGGTGATAAGCGAGCTAGCTGTCAATAATCAGCCCGTCACAGTACCCAAACAACTGGTGCTGCCTCCGAGCACCCGCAGCTTTTCCGTCGAGTTTGCCGCGCTGGACTTTACTGCACCACACAGCAATCGTTACGCCTATCAGCTGGTCGGTTATGACGAGCAGTGGATCCCGGTCGATGCCAGTAAACGCCATATTACCTACACCCGCTTGCCGCCCGGTCACTATCAACTCAAGATCAAAGGCAGCAACCGCAAGGGACAATGGAGCCAGCATCAGTTAAACCTGGCAGTGATCCAGTTACCGGCCTGGTATGAGACCTGGTGGTTTCGCCTGGGCCTACTGCTGCTGATCACTTCTCTGTTATACCTGGCGTATTTATGGCGCATTAAAGAGCTCAAACAACAACAAGTCGCCCTCGATAACCTAGTGCAATCGCGCACCGCCAATATCTCAATGCTGGGCACCATAGGCAAAGACATTACCTCTACGTTAGATCTCTCATCGGTGCTGGAACGTGTCTATAAACACGTGAATGAGTTGATGGGCGCAGACGTCTTTGTAGTCGGGATCCTCGACCGTGAAAATCAGCGTATTTCCTGTCGACTGGCGATTGAAAAAGGGCAAAAGCTGCCCGAATTTGAATATGCCCTGTCCGACACCCAGCGCCCTGCCGTGTGGTGCGTCACGCAACAAAAAGAGCTCAGGGTCAATCAGATCAGTGAGCTGACGCAGTACGTCGACCACATTGCAGCGCCGGTCAGCGGCGCCGAGAGTGAGTCGTTGGTTTATCTGCCGCTGATTATTGATACCCGGATCATCGGCTGTTTAACCGTGCAAAGTTTTCAGCCGCATGCATTTAGCGACAACGATGTGCAAATGCTGCGCACTATCGCTAACTATACCGCCATTGCACTGGCCAACGCCGATGCTGTGGCGCAGCTT
Organism: Pseudoalteromonas rubra; assembly: GCF_000967655.1. GTDB lineage: Bacteria > Pseudomonadota > Gammaproteobacteria > Enterobacterales > Alteromonadaceae > Pseudoalteromonas > Pseudoalteromonas rubra_A. Next base: position 93,543 of record NZ_JXYA01000011.1, on the reverse strand, counting down.
GAAAGTACCTTTAACCAGTTGCAAACCGCCCATGAAGACCTCAAAGTTACTCAACAACAACTGGTACAACAGGAAAAAATGGCCGGCCTTGGCCGCTTAGTCTCTGGCGTTGCCCATGAGATTAACACCCCGCTTGGCATTGGCATAACCGCAGGCTCATACGCCAGCAAAGCACTGGCAGAATGCGAGCAGAAATTGGCCAGTGGCAAACTTAGCAAAGACCACTTGGAACAGTTTTTTGCCACCTTACAAGAAAGCCTGCAACTGCTTGAGTCGAATCTGGGTCGTGCAGCCCAGCTGGTGAAAAACTTTAAGCAAGTGGCGGTTGATCAGTCCATAGAAGAGCTCAGCACCATCAACCTGCCGGACTATCTCAACGATGTGTTAACCAGCTTGCACCCCAAGTGGAAGCACACTCAAGTCACAGTAAAAACCGATTTTCCCTCGGAGGCTCGCCTATCGACCTACCCCGGCGCAATTGCCCAGATCCTCACAAACCTGGTCGACAACGCCATTAAACACGCCTTTGATGAAGGTACACAGCCCGGCACCATCCGCATTACCATAAAGGACACACCAGAGCAGCTCACCTGGATTGTTACTGACGACGGCGCCGGTATGAGCGAAGAAACACGGGATAAAGTTTTTGAGCCCTTTTACACCACCCGACGCAGCCACGGTGGCACCGGGCTCGGGATGCACATTGTGTTCAATATTGTGACGCAAAAGCTCAAGGGCACCATAGAATGCCACAGTGAGCCAGATCAGGGCTGCCAATTTACACTGGTGCTGCCCAAATCAAGTGACTAGCGCCCGTACTGACCGAGATTTATCCAATGACTTGGCCTTCACAGCCGGACCTCTCTATTACCAATAAACACACTTAACGACAGTAAACGTGCTCCAATAAAGCCCACAACCTGATGAAGTTTTAGTGCTTAATTATTGCTCACAGGTTCTGTTCAAGGTACATTCTGAATCTAAAATAATAAAAACAAGCAGCCTTCGCGACAACACCCATTCAGTCTTCATTGTCATCCGCGCAGGTTGTCATGCCACTCACAGATTTAGGTAGGTACTATGAGCACGGAGCAAGCACAGCCGGTCAGGTCAATCAAACTGGCCGCATTTTTTGACATTCTTCCCTTATCCATTGCCGTGATCCCCTGGGGGATTTTATGTGGTTCACTGGCCATTCAAGTGGGGTTGAGTCCGCTGCAGTCACAACTGATGTCGCTGCTGGTCTTTGCCGGCGCAGCACAATTGTCTGCCTTGACCCTGACGGGCGCCAGTGCGGGTATCGCGACCATTTTGGGCAGTACAGCCGTGATCAGCTCACGCCACTTGCTCTACTCAGCCACTTTTCGCAGTCATGCCATGGGCTTACCTTTACATCACAAAATGCTGATGGCCTTTTTGCTGACCGATGAAATGTTTGCCGTCACGGAGAATAAGCGTAAGGAGCTGGGCTACTTTCCCCTCTACTATGCCTTGATCTCAGGCGCCACGTTTTATGCCATCTGGAACCTGTCAACACTGGCTGGCATTGTGGCGGGTACCAGTATTCCAAACCTTGAAAGCCTGGGGCTCGAGTTTGCTATTGCTGCCACTTTTATTGCCATGGTGGTCCCGAATATACAATCCTCGCCAGTGTTAGTCGCGGTGCTGGTCTCAGCCTGTTGCGCAGTTTTGTTTCATAAACTCGAGGTCCCGAACGATCTGTTGCTCTCTGCGCTGGTCGGTATGGTCGTCGGTTATTGTTTAGATAAAGAAAGCGATTAGGAGGCGCACTATGAGTTATGATCTGATCTTTTTAATGGCCTTGATCACCTTCTTTATGCGCTATGCCTTTTTCATGGAAAAGCTGCCCATCAAACTCGATATGAGAGTACAGCGGTTTTTAAGCTTTACCGCGCCGTGTATTTTAACTGCGATGGCTGCCCCCATTATATTTGGCGAAGTAACATTCAATACGCATGATCTAATCAACCCCTTTTTGCTGGGGGGAATATTGGCTATCGTATTAAGCCTGCTGGTAAAAAACACGCTGATTGTGGTGTTGGCCAGCATGGGCGCGTTCTTTTTACTCAAGACTATGCTCTGAATGCCCGTAGCACCACTTCAGCGGGTATAGACAACGACGAGCACTGCGCGTGCTCGACTTTATACGCCATTTACAGTCGTGAGATTTCCCTACACGCCCACCAGGTTTACCAGTGCCTGGACTATATGTGCTTATCCGCCACAACAGGCACATGCCAGCAACATACAGCCCAACTCTGAGCTTCCTTATAAAAACACCTCGGCATGAGTAAGTACCTCAAACGGTCACCATTTTTACTTATTTGTGTAATTTTAATTAACAATGGGTTGCAAATAACAATCTCAAGGGGTAGTTTGATCCTCAATGGGGTACAAAATAGACAATAAATCAAACCTCATTGCATTGGATGCAGCAAAAATAACAAGTAGCAACAACAAAAATATCAGTAGGAAGTAACATGACCAATACATTCAGACTTACCTCGTTAGCCCTTGCGCTATCAGCACTGTCATCAACCGCCGTCAACGCACAGGAAACCAAGCAATACATTCTCAAGCAAAGCGATTTAGCGATTTTTGCACCACAAGCCAGCCGCTTTGAGCGCGCCGCCATCAGCCAAGACTTTGCCTTTGAGCCGGCGGCTGAAGTGCTGTCAAATGACGACAATGGCACTGTGGTCACCATGGAGCTGACTGCACAGCAGGTTGCTCAGTTAAAAGCCTCTGGCCAGTATGCCTACATTGAAGAAGATTATGAATACGTGCCTTTCACGTCGACCGCCAGCGCTGAAGTGTCGCCTTATGGTCTGGCCGAAGTACAGGCGTCGCTATTACAAGACACCAACGCCGATCTGTTTAAGGTCTGTGTGATTGACTCTGGCTATGATCTGGGTCACCCGGACTTGCCACAAAATGCCACTGGCTTTACCGATCTGCCGGGCGGCCTGACCTGGTATCAGGATGGCTCAGGTCACGGTACTCACGTTGCCGGAACCATAGTGGCACTGAAAAATGGCCAGGGTGTGGTTGGTGTGTTGCCCAATGACAAAATTGGCGTGCATAACGTGCGCGTATTCGACAATGACGGCAAGCAAGGTTTAACTTCACGTATTGCTCGTGCCGTCGATAACTGTGTTGAAAATGGCGCTAAAGTCATCAATATGAGCTTAGGTGGTGGCAGCCCCAGCCAATATTTCCAGGAGCGTCTGCAGGCGGCCTATGACAAAGGCGTACTACTGATCGCAGCAGCCGGTAACGGCGGCGACGCCACCCTGAGTTACCCGGCCAGCTATGATACTGTGGTATCGGTGGCCAACATTGATGAAAACCGGGTTAAGAACAGCTCATCTCAGTACAATGCGCAGGTCGAGATTGCCGCACCTGGCACCAACATTTTATCAACGGTACCGCGTGGCACTGGTATTACGGCTGGCGTGACCGCCAACGGCGTATTTGTGAAAGGCGGTGGCATGACCAACTCGGTTGAAGGTAAGGTCAGTGCCGAACTGGTTGATTGTGGTCAGGGCCTGAGTGCCTGCGCCGCAACGCAAAGCGTATGTTTAATTGAACGTGGTGGCGCGTCCTTTAAAGACAAGGCCGCCAACTGCCAGGCCGGTGGCGGTGTCGCAGCCATAGTGTACAACAATGCGCCGGGTTCCTTTGGTGGCACCTTAGGAGATGGCGTACATGGCGTGACCATTCCGGTGATTTCTCTGTCGCAGGAAGACGGTACAGCCCTTCTGTCATCTGTGGGTAGCACGGTCGAAGTGCAGCTTGAAGCCATTCTGGATTACGATGAAAAATCCGGCACCTCGATGGCCAGCCCACACGTAGCCGGGGTTGCCGCGCTGGTCTGGAGCCAGCACCCAAGCTGTAGCAATGTCGATATCCGTAACGCCCTGAATGCCACCGCCATCGACTTAGGTGCAGCCGGTCGTGACCATGAGTACGGTCATGGCTTAGTGCAAGCCAAGGCTGCGTCTGATTATATTGCCACCAACGGTTGTAGCGGCGCGCAAGACAACCAGCTGCCGGTTGCCAGCTTTACCGCAAGCTGTACCGACCTTGCCTGTAGTTTTGATGCCAGCGCCAGCCGCGACCCGGATGGCCAGGTTGTTGCTTACGACTGGAATATTGACGGCTTCGCAACCACAGGTGCAAACGTAAACCATGCATTTGCTAATGCAGGTAGCTACCAGGTGTCTCTGACAGTGACCGATGATGCTGGCGCGACGCATACCGTGACTCAGTCAGTCTCTGTCACAGATGGCAATAATAATAGCGGTTGCAGCGGCCTGGAAACCTGGTCGGCCAGCAAGATTTACCGCTCAGGTAATGAAGTAGCCTACAATGGCCACAAATACCACAGCAACTGGTGGCACCGTGGCAAAAACCCGGCGCAAAACTCCAATGTGGGTAATGCCTGGAATTACTGGACAGACTTAGGTGCCTGTAACTAAACACCAAACAAAGTGATATTGAGAGTAAGATGTAAGGCGACACCTGGGTGTCGCCTTTTTTAGTTTTTCTGGCGCTGTTGCCGCTGGCCCCATTCGCACAGCATATCCAGAATTGGCCTAAGCTCATCCGATAATGAAGTACTGGTGTATTCCACCCTGGGCGGCACCTCGGCATACACCTCACGAGAGACCAATCCGTCGGCTTCAAGCTCTCTCAACTGTTGAGTCAGCATCTTTTGCGTGATCTTTGGAATGCGCTTTTTCAACTCACCAAAACGCAGCGTGTTGTCACGCAGGTGAAACAGGATGATCACCTTCCACTTGCCGCCGATCACGTTCATGACTGAGGTCATCGGGCAGCCACCTAAATTAATGTCATTTTCTTCTGTGCGTAACGCCTTGTTTTTTGTCATTGGTTACCCCAGCCATACTAGCTTACAAATTGGTGCTTACTTGATCTGAGTATATCTGAACTCTATAGTTTCAAAAAGATACTAAGGGCCATTTTGATACTTTTATTAGTTTTAAGGGCACATATTGTGCTGGCTGGCCCTGAGAAACGTAACACGACTGCATCAGGAAACACTCATGACCACATCAAAATATGCTTTATTCGGCGCACTGGCTATGCTTTCAACCACCACCGCTCTGGCTGGTGACTTTATTTACAAACCCGCCTCTGCCACTGAGATAGCAGCACACCATCAGAAAGTAGCAGGCAGCCACCGAGAACGTTTTGTGAAACCATATGAAGTGCAGCGGCTAAGCCAGAATGTGTACTGGATATCCGTGGCCAATTACAATGTCACGGCGGTGATAGGCCAGCACAGTGTGCTGCTAATCGATGCCCCGCACGGCACAGGCAAACAATTGCTCGCCGCCATTAAATCATTCACTGACAAGCCGCTCAGTGGCATCGTCTATTCCCACGCCCATGCCGATCATGTGGGCGACTCCAGGCTTATCCAAACAGCACTGGCCGACACCCACATTGAGATTTACGCCACCGCAGAGGTACGCGATGCACTACATTCTCACAAGGTGACAGCGCCCGCGCCAGTCACTCAGATCATAGGCGACACGTTTAAGTTCGAAGGCCACACATTTAAAACACTTAGCAACTTTAATGGTCATACTCAGGACAACACGGCGTTATTAATTCAGGATCAGGGACGCACCATCATCCATGCCATCGATCTGGTCCACCCGGATCAGCTAGAATTTCGCAGCTTCTCGAACGTTGAAGACGCTATTGCCTACAAAAATGACATAGATACTCTGATGGCGCTGGACTGGGACGTGATGGTCACCGGCCACAGCAATCTGGGCTACAAAGCCGATGTGCAGTTCGTTCAGGACTATATCCGGGATGTGCAGACCTTTATTCATGCCGGACTGGCCAAAGCCCAGTTTGCCGAGCACTTTAAGGGTGAATCGCCTTTCAGCTGGTATGCCGGTTATACCAATGAGGTGATCGACTTTGCGCACGCTAAAATGGCAGAAAAGTACCGCGCGGGCAGAGAAGAAGAGTTTGATATTGTAGCCAAATCACACGTCCGGGTGATGTTTTGGGCAATGTTTGCACGGGCGCTGTAAGAGTGTCATTGTGTTGGGGGCCGGTGCCCCCGCTGACCCGACGCTAATGCGCAGGTACTCACCCTTTCTGACCTAAAGTTTGCTAGTCAAAGCGCCATTGTTCATCTACTATGTGACTGTATTGGCGTATAAATAATAATCAAATGAAATCATTCCCGTCGCTCTATTTTACCAACCTGTTTTTGATCGGTGGTACAGGTTTACTGACCACCTATCTGGCTTTATATCTGGGCAAGCAAGGGGTCTCGACCTTCTGGATAGGCTTGCTGACTTCGTGTTATTACCTGGGCCTGTTACTGGGCTCTAAACTGGGTTATCACCTGATCAAATCGGTGGGGCACATCCGCACCTTTGCAGCCAGCACCGCGGCGGTCACCGCCTGTGTGGCTGCCCACGGGGTGAGCGATAATATTTATATCTGGCTGGCGCTGCGCTTAATTGTCGGGCTCGGGATGATGTGTAACTTCATGGTGCTCGAAAGTTGGCTGAACGAGCAGGCAGCACCGGAATCCCGTGGCCGGGTGTTCTCTTTTTACATGATCACCTCATATCTGGGCATGGTGGCGGGGCAATATGCGCTGTCGCACTTTCCAGAGTTGGGCTACGCACCGTTGTTTTTGGTTTGTATGGCGCTGTCGGTCGGGATCATTCCGATTTCAACTACCCGCAGGATCCACCCCAAGCCACTCAAACCCATTCAGGTCAGCCTATTTAGTTACATCCGTAAGGTGCCCCAGTCAATGACTGCCATTCTGTTTGCCGGGATCATCAACGGCAGCTTTTATGGCCTTGCACCGACCTTCGCGCATTCTTCAGGCTTTAACGCAGAAGAAATCGCCCTGTTTATGTCGATCACCATTTTTGCCGGGCTACTGGCACAATGGCCGATGGGTATCATTTCAGACAAGATCCGCCGTAGTATTTTGCTGCGCAGCAACGCGGTGATCATTGGTATGGTGAGCCTGCTGCTGTTTTTATTGCCTGCTTCGCAGCAAACCGCCTATGTGTTGAGTTTTATCTTTGGTCTGTTTGCGTTTACCTTATATCCGTTGTCATCTGCGCTGGCAAACTCGCGTGTTGATGACGAAGACAGGGTTGGCGTTTCTTCGGCGCTGCTGGTCGCCTTTGGTGGCGGTGCAGCGCTTGGCTCTGCGGTCAATGCCCAGCTGATGGCCGCCTTTGGTCATCAGGCGCTGTATGCCTCGATTGCGCTGCTCACGGTGCTGATGTTTACCCTGCTCACGTACATCAACTCACGACAAAAAGCCGAGCGCCCCGAACCAAGCGACTACGTGGTGGGCACCTCCGATGTCACTAACTCACCGCTGGCCGCCACCATGGACCCGCGGATTGAAGAAACCACAGCACATGAACAAATGCTGGTTGTGGATGAAGATGAAGTGGGCGACACCCAGCCCCGTGACTACGATCCAGCGGAACAAGAGCCCGATGATGTACCGCAACCGGAAGACAATAATAAACAAGGTGCAGCACACGATAAGTAAGGCGAGCAAAGAGGGGCTGAGTAACTCATGAGTTACTCACGAGTTACTCTGGGATTGGCTTAAATGGGATCTGCCGACAGCATCACTGCGGCAGATCCCTATCGGCAAAATCAGTGGCAGTGATTACTAGGCACTTGCCAGCCCTTGCGTTTTCTCAGTGCCCCCAAACTCCGCATCCTCAGCGGCATGGTGGTTTTCAGCCAGACGCCGGTAGACACATGGCAACACAAACAAGGTAAAGATGGTGCCTATCAGCATGCCAAACACCAGGATGATACCAATACTGTTACGTGCTTCAGCTCCCGGGCCAGATACCAGCACCAGCGGGAAGTGACCCAGCACCGTTGCAGCGGTGGTCATCAACACAGGTCGCAAACGCGTATTGGCGGCTTCAACAATGGCATCGGCTTTTGCCTTACCGGCACGCTGCAACTGATTGGCAAACTCAATGATCAGGATGGCATTTTTCGCAATAAGGCCAACCAGGGTGATCAACCCGATCTGCGAGTAAATATTAATGGTGGTCAGCCCAAGGAAAGGAAACAGCATAGCACCCGACAAAGCCAACGGCACAGAGCCGATGAGCACAATCAGAGGATCCCGGAAGCTGTTAAATTGTACCGACAAGACAAAATACACAAACAGCAAGGCCAACAATAATACCCCAAACAAGGTATTGCCCTCTTGCCTTAACTGACGAGACTCTCCCGCATAATCAATGCTATACGTCTCTGGCAACAGGCCTTTAGCTGCTTCCTCCAGGGTCGCCAGCCCCTGCTCTTTGGTGGTACCGGGCACTAACCCTGCGAAGATCCTGAACGCATTTTGCTGCTGAAACTTACCCAGCGCGCGTGGTGCAACAACATGCTCGATATCCGCTATCATAGACACGGGAATAAGCTCACCCGATGGAGCACGCAGATGGAGCGCCAGCAGTGATTCCGGCGATTGTCGCGCATGGCCTTCTATCATGGGAATAACGCGATATGCTTTGCCCGCCAGCTCAAAATGATTAACGTGATCGCCCGACATTAACACCCCCAGCTGCTGGCTCACATCGGCGATATCCATGCCCAAATCGGCAATACGCTCGCGGTTTAGTTTCAGCTCCACCTGTGGCAAGTCTATTTTCAGATCGGTATCGACAAACAGGAACTGGCCGCTTTGATATGCCGCGCCAATCATTTTGTGCACATATTCGAGCATTTCTTCCCGGGAGTCGCCGGACTGTACCACCAGCTCAACATCAAAGTTACCGGCAGTGGGTAGCGCGGGAAACAGCACCGGAAATACCGTCAGCCCTGTGACTTGTGACGCGCTGATATAGATATCCTCAAGCATGTCCTGTACAGCCATGTCGCGATCAGCAAAGTCCACGAACTCAATACCGCCGAACCCGCCTCCAGGGCCAATCAGTTGCCACATGGATTTGGCGCCAGGCACCTGCATCATACTCGCTGTCACGTCCTGCATATAATCCGTGGTGTACTCCAGCGACGAGTCCCCCGCAGCTTCAAAGATAATATTGATACTGCTTTGGTCCTCGATGGGCGCCAGCTCTTTGTGAGAAAACATATAGAAAGGCACCACCAGCAGCGCAATAATGACGCCACCAAACAAGATCTGCACATCCCATTTAAAAACGACATTCAGCATCTTGCTATAGCGATTCGTCAGACGAGCAAACAAGCGGTTCACACGCAGTGTCAAATAGCTTTCCTTACCACCGGGCGCACAGACATATGCGCTCAGTACGGGCGACAAGGTCAATGCGACCAGGCCCGAAATAATCACGGAGATAGACAGAGTAAACGCAAACTCTTTAAACAGCACACCGGTCAGCCCGGATAAAAACCCGATAGGCGCATAAACCACGGCTAAAGTAATGGTCATCGCGATGATGGGATTGAGTAACTGGCGGGCACTCATTAACGCGGCTTGCATGCGAGGCACCCCCTGACTCATATATCGGGAGACATTTTCGACCATGACAATGGCATCATCCACAACCAAGCCCACGCTCAGTACGATTGCCAGAATGGTCAGTAAGTTGAGCGAGAAACCCATTAAATACATCGCAGCTACCGCGCCACAAATAGAAATGGGGATGGTAATAAGCGGCACAACTGCGGTGCGAAAGGAGCCCATCAAAAGCAGAACCACAACGCCTACCAGCAGGATGGTTTCAACGAGCGTGATGAATATCTCATTGATGGCATCGCGCATAAATAAGGTGCCATCAAAACCAATGCGGATCTCCAGCCCGCTGGGCAACGTCTGATTGATTTCTTCAATCTGGTCGTATAACGCATTGCCAATTGCCAATTCATTCGCACCCGGCAAGGGCCACACAGAAATATACACCGCATCACTTTGTGTTTGACGCGCATTCAGCGCCCCTTCCTCTTCGCCCAGCTCAACCGTTGCGACATCGGCCAGACGCACCAGCGCATTCTCATGCTCACGGATCACCATCTGTTCAAACTCGCGTGCGCTGGTGAGCGTTGTATTGGCAAGAATATTAATGCGGCGTTGTTGGTTTTTGCTTTGCCCCAGGGTCGAGATCACATTGTTGCGTTGCAACGCGCTGTTGATGTCTTCTGCACTGATGTTAAAGGCCAGCATTTTTGATGGATCAAGCCAGACTCGCATCGCAGGCTTACGGCCCCCTTCCAGGCCAATGCGTTGCACGCCTTCAATAGACGCCAGTGAGGGGTTTACATATCGGGTGAGATAATCCGTTACTTCGGCGCGTGAGTAATGATCGGTGACCACATCGAGATAAAATACCGCCGCAGGCCGGTCTGCTCGCACAACATTGACAACCGGATCTTCCGCTCCCTGTGGTAGCTCATATTTGATTTGATCTAACCGCGAAGCTAACTCAGCCAGAGCCGTGGAACTGTCCTCGTTCAGCTTCATCCAGGCTGTCACGGTACTGAGCCCCTCAACCGTTTTGGCATCGACATAATCCACACCCGGCAGTGTCATAGCCACCCGCTCAATCGGCGCACTAATGAAGCCCTCAACCACCTCAGCTGAGGCGCCCACATAAGTGGTGGTCACAACCAAAGAGGAACTTTCTACCTGAGGATACTGCGAGATAGGCAGTTCTACCCCCGCACGCAGCCCCAGCAGCAGTAATAATAATGACAGCACCACGGCCAAGATGGGCCGCCTGACAAACACATCGACAAACCGCTTTTGAGTATTCATCATAACTGATTTGCCCCTTTGCCGGTTTCACGCTCAGAGACAAACACCAGCAACTGCTCTTGCAGTTTGAAAGCCCCATTGGCCGCTATCAGGTGCGCTTCATTGAGATCTGCGCCGGCACTGATCACCGCCAGCTCCTGCTCACTGCGTATCAGTGTCACAGGCTGGCGAACTGCCCGGTATTGGTTCTGTGCCTGCTCACCTTCGAGCTTATACACATAATGGCCCATGCCATCTTGCAATACCGCACTGCTCGGTACATAAAGCTCACTGGTTGGCTCTCCCAGCGGGACAAATACTCTCAGTGGCGTATTTGCTGGCAGCACCCCAGGTAACCTGGCACGATACTTTTGTGTTCTGGAAAACTCAGACAACAATGTTTCTTTAGCAATCACCTCAGCGTGTGTTTGCCGGCCATCGGTAAATTCGACCCAGACTTTGCGCTCAGCAAACTGATCTGTACTTCTGTAGGGCACTTTAAAGTCAACCCAGACGTAATCCTGCGCCCCAACCAAAGTGGTAATATGGGTATTGGCAGACAATAGCTCACCGACTGCCAGCTCATGCAAGCCAACGGTTGCATCAAATGGGGCAACCAGGGTCTTGCGTTCAATGCGCGTTTGTAGCGCCTCGATTTCGGCAAGGATAACCAGGTATTCGCTGCGGTCATTATCTAACCGGTCGGCACTGGCTGTGTTCTGTTCGGCCAGCCGCTTGGTACGTTCCAGTTTTGCTTTCGCCAGTTTGGATTTCGCGCGTAATGCCGCCAGCTGCGCGCGCTCCTCTGACGTATCCTGACGCAGTAACACCTGCCCAGCTTTGACTTTCTGACCAGAATCAAAGTTCACAGCAACCACACGCCCTTCCAATTCATTGCGCAACTCAATCGTTTGCGGCGTGATAACTTCGCCAATGGTTTCAATTCTGTGCTGTAACATTCTGGAGACAGGTTTAACCGCTTCTACTGTCGCCGAAGGTTCAGGAAAAGACTCAGCATAAGCAATGGCTTGCTGTATTTGTAGTACTTTGAATGTGGTCAGGGAACCCACAACACATGCGCACGCGATCAGTGTGAGCAGCCAACGTTTAATGACCATAAATAGACTCTCTCATAAGTAAAATTAGTATGAAATGTGATCGGCTCCAATACTGGACAACTCAGATCGGACTCAGCGCGCCTAACGATGCACCTTGCTTAACTCGAATAGCGGGGTATACGCCTTGTTGAAACAAGGTCAACACGGTTGAACCACCGTACTGAAAGCATGCCAGCTTTTGCCCGGCCTGCACGGTACTGCCCACTGGAAATGGGGGATCATCAGCCAAAGACTGGGTGCGACCGTGATCCTTAAAAACAATCGAGTTCACATCGTCAAGACCAATTGCTATCAGCGCCACTTTGCCATACACCGGGTTTTCAATAATGATGTAGTAACGGTGGTACACGCCAAATGCGCCATAATGCGTTTTGTAACCGCCAACATTACCGTCGTTGTAAAACCGCTCAAACTGCCCGGACATGCCGAACACCACGCCACTGTCACAACCGACCAGGCGAGATTCGACAATCGTGCCACTGATGGGGGCATGAATGTGGTGATAGTCTGTAGGCAGTAACACCGTTGAGGTTGCAGTCCCCCCGTAGAAAGCCTCACTGTGCTCACTGCCATACAGCAAGGTGGTCACATCCAGCGACGTTTCAAATTTAGTACCCAACTGAGAGAAAGGGCCAAGGTTTTGATTAACGACATTCACGATGCCATCACAAGGCGCAATATAATGGCTTTCCTCGTCACTGGCTGGCTGAATGGGGTCGCGAAGCTCGCGGGTGAAGAACTGGTTGTAACTTTCAAACCCATTCGCGGGAATAGCAAAGCGCTGCCAGGACTGCTCACCCATCGCCTTTCGCCACACCGCTTGGCACTCTATCGACCAGGATGCAGAGCTGTCCATAAACCGGCCTCTGGCGCGGATAAAACGGTGGCTCCACTGCAACCCCTCCCCCTGACAGAAGAGTTCGGATGCGGCCGGGTTTTGGTGAAACAGGCCATAGAGACACAGATAAAACAACACGCTGCTCTGTGGCGTTGGGATATTGACCAAAAACGCGATAAAAAATGTGAAGAAATCAACAGCCTCTTTTTCTCGCCAAATCCACAGTGAGGAACTGTGCTGCGCAGTGTGTAAGGGTGACTCGGGCCACCCATAGGAGCTGGCTATTGCGCAGCTCAATGCATTACTCACTGCGAACCTGAACGAATCGTTTTCGACCAGCATCCACTTGAGTTCATCCATCACCTCCCAGACGACATCTTCGACATCGTCATGAGTGTTCCGGTAATGGGCAAGTACACTGTCCAACTGGTCAAGAAGAGCTGAATTAGCCATGTCTTTCTCCACCAGTCAGTTGCATGTTGTCGTCTTCATTCTGCATCACCATCATAGTGAGTGCCGAAATAGCCAGGATATACATGAACGCATACTGCTGCACCATGGCGGCTTCAGCGCCTTGCAACCAGATCATGTAAACAATATCGGCGAAAATAAAGAACATAGTAAAGAGCATAACACTGACAAACACCGCCCCCGCCAGTACGTATTGTTTGGCATGCTTAAATGCCTGGGCATTGTTTCTTGCAGACCACATTTTTGCCGTTGCCAGCACAAAGCAGACAGCAGCAATAAACTTACCGATCATGATGCCAAGCAGCGCCAGATCAGGGCTCAGCTCCCTGACAAAAGGACGCGCAGACAAAAACACGTCAGGTATGTTGCCCATCGCCATCACGTCGGCAACCTGCCCCTTATGCAAAGAGTAGCTAACCACGTTTTCTAAAAATGTCAGCGAGCTCCACAGTGCCAACATTGCAACCACGAAAACCTTGAGTAAACGAATGTTCATTTATGCTTTGATCCTTCTATTAATATATTAAGCGCTGATCCGGTCGCTATCAGGCAAGATGATTGGACGCACCTGACTCTGAATACGCTCGTGTATCTGCAAAGCGTCCTCTCGTGTCGCCGACGACAACAGGTAATATAAAAGGTGAGGCTGGGCGGAATTAGGCATGGCTCTGACAACATCTCCAACCTGATTCAGTTGCTTCACTTCTTTCACTCCACTCAGCTGCTCAAACACCTCCAACCCTTCAATCCCGGTCAATGTGCCGGAGTCTGGATACAAAACCCCACCATATAACACGGCACCGATATTGGTTCGCTCTGGTAATTCGACAGACAAACCCAGGTATAAACGCGCCTGCAATTCCAGCGAGCTGACGCCCAGTAACAGGGCAATGGCAGCGGCCGTATAAGCACCACCCGGTCTCAGGCCTGCTTCCAGGATTTTCGGGCCGCTGTCTGTCATGCGAATTTCAACATGCGCAACGCCACAGGTAAGCCCCAATGCCCGCACGGCTTGTGCAGCCAGTTCAAACAAGGCCTGCTCCAGAGCGGGCTCAAAGTTGCTGGGAGACACTGACATAGACTCAGGAAAATACGGGCCTTGTGCGTTGGCTTTTTGAAAAACCCCCAACAGCACCTCAGTATCTCCATCCACATACAAGTCGATCCCCAGCTCTTCACCCGGGCAAAATTCCTGTACGATAAGGGGCAGTTCAAATTGACCAAACTTATATAAGCTGCGTTCAAAACCACGTGATTGCAGGCCAATATGTTGCGTAATTTGCTCAACAGCCGCCAAAAACGCCTGATCTGAACTGACCTTCACAACCCCCTGACTGCTCATCGCGTCAACCGGCTTAACTATCACCGGATACGGCAACTGGGATTGCCAGCTCATATCGGGATCGCTGAGCTGTCCGACGGGAAATGTCAAAGGCACAGGTAAACCTGCCTGATGCCAGCATTGATAGCTGGCATATTTGTCACGGCTCTTTTTGGCAGCATCAAGCGCGCAATGCGGCAACTGTAAATCCCGCGCCACCAAGGCAGTGCTGAGCACACTGCCTTCGTAAATCGGCACGATGGCCTCAACAGGACACCGAGCATGCAGCGCTCGAATGTCCCGAAGCAAGTCTTCGTCATTGTCCAAATCGCAAAACAGAATTTCGTCTACATTTTGCAACGCGCTCGCGTCAAACCCATGCGGTACGACCAGGGTTAAGCGATCAGCAACACGTAAAAGTTCAGACACCAAATAGTTATTTGGATACGCGTGGATAGTAACGATGTGCGCCATATTAGAAAGTCCCTGTTCTGGTTGCACTTGAGCTTTCCAGCGATTCCCGTGACATACCCGCAAGCCCGGTCTGGCGGTCTTCCATCAGGTCGTAACCCATGTTCACAAGCCAGAGCTTACCTTGCTCAGTGACATGGAATGCCTCAGCCGTTTCGTACATTAAGCCTTCTTTCATCCACTGCTCGATCAACCCGGCAGGGATACTGCGGATCGCGTCCGTGAAGCGTTTCTCAATTCTGAAGAATTTGAGCCCAAACAAGGCACCCCGGTTCGCCGGAACTTCCAGTGAGTCAGAGAAGCGCATCAGCGGTAATTCACCTTTATTCACACGCTTCACATACGTGGAATCGCGCTCTTCATTAAGGTACACCTGGCCATTAATGTAACCGCGGGCAGAAGAGCCAATCGCGACCGTTTCTGCACTGTGCTGACCATAACCCCCACCCCACAGCAGGCGCATAAAGTGGTTAAGCGTTTTAAACTTCGAAAAGTGCTGATCGGCCGGGTTACAATAACCCAATTCCTGTAGCCGTTGCTTTAACTGCAAATACTGAGCAACCTGAGAAAACTCAGAAGGCTTTGGCGGGATATCGCCACTGTCCATGCGGCTCAAAAATGACTTGGGAAAGCCATAATAGTGCAAATTGTAATAGTCGATGCTGTCGTACTGGTCGCGCTCTAGCTGTGCACAGTCCAGGTTCAGCTGATTAATATCCTGTCCCGGCAGGTTATACATCATATCAATGTTGATATCGCTGAATTCCAGTTTCCGGCCTAGCTCAAGACACTTGTGTACATTCTCCAGGTCGGCGTTAATGTTCAGCAGATCGCGCATTTTGGGATCGAACGTCTGAACACCATAAGAAATACGGGAAATACCGTGCTCTTTAAGGATGTTCAATCGCGTGATGTCGGAGAGTGTATTTGGCTCGCCTTCGAAGCTCCACTCACAGTCAGGTTTAAACTTAAAGGTATTGCGTAACTTCACTATGAGCTGTTCAATCAACTCTGGCGGCAGGGTCGACGGAGAGCCCCCCCCAAAATACACTGCCTGATATTCAATATCGGCGGTATAACGACGCTGGCTCAGCATGTCAATTTCAGCACACATCGCATCTACATAGCGATACATGATCTCCGCTCTGTTTTGCACACGAACGTGAAACGGGCAAAACTTACACAGATCCTGACAATACGGGATGTGCAGATATAACACAGCTTCCGCATCGTGGTTACGCTCACTATCCAAGGTCCTCTCAAAGTCCTGCTGCAAAGACGGGCGCGACAACACTTCGAGTATTGGATAAAAATAGTAAGTAATTGGATAAACACTGGTGTACATTTTATGCATCCTCACCAAGTTTAGAGCGCTCAGGATCCGCGGTTTGCGTGGATTGTTCACTCAAAGCAACCATACATTGCGTCAGGTAGTGCTCAAGTGCCTCAACCATCTCCGGATCTGTCCAGTCTGCTTCCAAATCTTCAATAATGTGGTGCTCTGACGTTTGAACCCCAAAGTGATACTCACGGATCACAGGGTGTAAGAACAGGCTTTCCTGGCCCTGGTTGTAGGCATCCTTGTTGATGCGCTCAGCTTCAAAAATGTCACCTGATTCGGAATGACCATATTCCATCGTCACAACGAAATAGACACTTTTGCTGCTAAACAGCTCAATCGCATACTCAGCCGGAATGTCGCTAATGTATTGTCCTTGCTCAGCCAGGACCACATCAGAAAAATATCCCGGTTGTTGCCACAGCGAGCTGGCTCGGTTAACACGCTTAATAATGGATTGCGTAAAGTCTGCTGCCGATGCTGGCACAGCCTCACCCGGCCAGCTGGCCCCTTCGTACTGTTTGGCCAGTATATTTACCAACGCCTTACAGCAATATCTGAACCCGTGGATAAACCCGGACGTTGCTTTTCTGTAATCCAGCACGTGTGTCAGGGTGCCAGCAAAATACAGGTCGCTGATATTGCTCGATTCAAAATTACGCTTCAGACACGGGAACTTGCCGTTAAACTGCGTATTAACTTCGCAGCCTTCGCCCCAGATATCGTCGGCCATTTTAAACCCGGCGCACGACAACACAGTGTCATACATAATGGTTTCGACTTCGCCGTTGGCATGCTTGTAGTGGAAGGTCACGGCATATTGGTCGCCCACCTTTTTGATGTGACTGATGTCGGCGTCCATAATGGCATGCTGAGATTTCAGCTGGTACATATCCAGGATATTGTTATTTACGGCGCGCAAGTGACCAACGTAATGCGACTGCCAGGCAAACTTTAGCTTTTCTGGGCTACAGATGTGGATCAGCGCCGCATTGCCCGCCAGGTGATCGGCGGTTTCAAATGCCGAGTTGCCTTTACCAATCACTAACACCCTTTTGTTGTTATAGTGACTTGGCTCGATATCCATGTCGGAATAATCGACTACGTGCTCGTATCCATCAATATTCTCCGGCAGATTCGCTTTGGTAAAACCACCCGCGTAAATACATATTTCTGCCTCAAAGACATCGCCAGCCTTCGTCTCAATAACAAACTTGTCCGTTTTACGAATGTTGGTTACCTGACAGTCAAACTGAACATTCAGGTCATAACGCGCTTTAAATCCATTCAGATACTCCACCATGCTGTCCGCATGCGGAAACAGGTTAGTATCGTAATTAGAGAACTTAATGCCCTGATCGTCGGTTAACAGAGAGTTCCAGTCATGGCGTAAATTGAACTCATAATCATCACTTCCGGTAAAAACCTTGTTGATAGAAATCAGCTTTCTGTGTACCGGGTACTTAACAAAAGCCGCTCCACATGCAGGCGCCGCATCCAGAACCAGATAATCCAAACCTAACGCCTGCAAAAAGTAGGCGGTTTGCAAACCTGCTGGGCCTGCGCCAATAATGACATACTTATGCTTTTTCAAAATATTACCCCTTAAAATAATAATGGTTACTATTGACTGAAACTTCCGATAGTACTGTTAACTTAAAAACGTCTTTGGCTGCCAGCCAAGTTCCCTGATCGCCTTGTCACTTGAAAAAACCTGCGTCAGGCTATAACCCTCGGTCCAGGTCCCGTAGATTTCTGCCCACTGTGACTCTAAGCCACACTCAAGCGGTTGATCCGACAGCTTTTGCAGTAAATCTTTTAGCGGAGCACGGTGCTCGGCTGAACCGATATACTCTTCTCCGTTGCGGCCGTTTTCTGCCACCAGGCGATACAATTGCGCCAGATTTTTACGCTCCACCAGTGACCAGGTCTGGGTTGCCTCTTTTGGTAGCGCAGGATGGCCACAACGCTCTAGCTCCCAGCTCAGAATAGGCGGCAGGAAGTGCTCTTCCTCGCTGACCACGTTTGCCGGGCTGACCACTCGCAGATCAATGTTTTCCTTACCCGATAAAAACTCGATGCTATCCAGCATCCACTGGAAGTCGGCCACAGATTGCTTGGGTGTTGATTCCGTGATCACGGCGTCGTGACTGCCGTATGTCCAGCACCCGGCGGTATAAACGACGATCAGCGGATTGATGCGCTGTAACGCATTGTTGGCAATGGCCTGCATCACTGCGTGGTCAACGTCGGCCATGTGCTCGTCAAACGTACAGGCTGTATGAATAAACGCGTCACACTCATAGAGTTCATTCACCCATGCCTGCGGCTCGGTTAACGACCCTAACACCGGTGTTGCGCCCATCTGCGTGACCTTGCCCGCACTGTCTTCATCCTTGCATAGCACTTTGACCTGGTACTTATGCGCCAGCAGCTCCTGCACAATTGCACTGCCGATATTCCCTGTTCCACCTGTCACAAATGCTGAATTGATAGTTGACATACATGCTCCTAATCTCATGAAAAAATTAATGGCGCTACGTTAACTTGAGCCGTTCCCAAATTACTACTGCCAAAAGTGCAACTAATTTTTTACATCTACAAATTTGAATTTAACGTCGATTTTTCGTGTTGAAATCACAAAGCAGGTGTCTGGTCGTCCTCAGTTAAGCCAACTCAACGACAGGGGGTACACTGTATTTTGCAGACAATATGCAGTTGCACTGGCGATTGGAATGAAGAGCCAGTAAATACAAATATTGATTTAAATTAAGAGTTTAAAAATCGGCTAGGGGGTATCTAGCCGATGTACTTTGCGAAACTGGATAGGGGTTAGATTATGAAACTGACGGAAATTTCGGATCAGTACATCTGGTGACTGAAAGCCACATTCTGACGCCACTTTTTTAAGAGGCAGGTTGGTAGATGCCAGTAACCTGGCCGCCACCAGGCAACGCCATTGCCGCACAAAGTTAAGCGGAGATATACCGGTGACTTGCTTAAAACGGGTAGAAAAAGACGATTTAGACAGCGCTGCGATGCTTGCAAGCTCTTCCAGACTCCAGTCTTTTTGCAGCTGCTCCTGAATTGCCAGCATCACAGGTGCCAAAAACCTATCGTGTAAAGCCTGCAGCCAGCTGGGATTAAAAGACGTGCGATCCAGGCTTCTCAGCACTTCGACCAGCAACAATTCGAGCAGCCCTTTTTGCGCCAAATAACGCCCGGCCGACGGCGTTTTATTCTCTTCATAAATCCACGACAAGATGGTGTCCAGCTTACCGTGTTGCGGCGCATCTATGATGATCACTTCAGGCAAAGAGCTGCTCATCTGCGTGCCACCCCAATACTGAATGGGAGAAAACACAAAGCAGCCACACATCATGTAACAGGGGTTGCCCTGTCCCCCTATCACCATATCAGCAGCACTGGTGGCGCTTTCAACAAACAGCTCTCTGCTATTTTGGCAGTGTACCCCATGATCACTCATGATTTTGTGTGCGGTGCCATAAGGCAGCAACATTAACTGCCCGGAATTCAGTTGCACGGTATTGCCGGTAGCCAGCTCAACGATACAACTTCCTTCCTTCACAAAGCTGAAACTGCAGTTATCCTGCTTGTTTTCTTCTATCCCCCAGGGAGCTCTTAGCTGAACATGCGAAAACACCTCACACTGAGGCGCCAAATGTGAAATAAATAGACTGAGTGGATCGACACTGTGCATCCGTTAAACCTTCCTTTGTCATTCCCGAATTCAACTCGGTGCACTAAACCGACACCAGACTACTCGAATATATAAGAATAAACCCATGATTTTATGACTTATTATACATCAAAAGCGGGCGCAAAAAGAAACCCAGATAGCACCAACACTGCCAGCACCAACCCCCCCCCTGGATCGGCCGCTCACAGAGAGACCAATTACATGTAAGCGTGTGGCTCAGGGCCAAACAGATTGCCGATAATAACGACCTTGCCCGAGTACATAGCAACACAACTTAGCCTGTTAAAGGCTAACAACACAGCCAGCCAACAATTTGGCCCTGTGATGTAGTGCTGCGCACCGGCCTGATAGCCCTTAGCCTGCTACCCGTATCGCCTGTACTACCGACGACCGGTTACCCGTCTTAAGGGCGGTGTATGCATATCTGCTGATCTTTTCAGCCTTAAAAATATACAACAACGGGTACGCAATGTGTACCCAAATTTACCCATTGGCATAATCGAGGCGGCTCCTGCTTTGATAAAACAGCTTTAGTGCGGTGCTTGCTTTTGGCACCAGATACGCTGTCGTGTTTTCAGCTCGGCACACCCGGCTGGCGGCAGAACCGCTCAGCACTAAAGCCCCAGCCATCAAAAAAACCTCGCGTATTGGTATGCCGTGTATTTTTGTCTGGCTTGAATTGGCTCAGTGAACGGGTGAAGGCACAGAATCGTACTTATGTCGTTTAGTTGAGTCCGGCTTTTCTTTTTATTTCAAATATTTTCAAAATCTTACGTCAAAAAATCCACCACAATGGCCTACTCCGTCATGCTTTTTTAAGGTGCAATACGCAGCGCCAGCGTACACTCAATCACCCCAATTGCTAGCAACCTGGGTTACCAAAAAGTGCCCTGGTACGCATTTTGTGCCTTCTTGCAAAGGAAGTTACTAATAATTACTATGGTTACCAGATGAGACTTAAAGCCCAATTTTGCAACTGAGGAGCACCCCATGTTGAAAACCCTAAGCGCCACCCTACTTTTACTGGTAAGCACCATGACCTTTGCCGCAGGTAAAGACGCACCGACGATTAATTTCAGCGAGTTACAAAAGCCAAACTGGAGCGAGCAGGAGCAGAAAAACGCACGCCTGGTCACCGACTTTGTGCAAAACCTGATGAACAACCACAACTTTGATTATGTATTAGAGCATTACAACGACAGTGCGTATGTGCAGCACAACCGCAACCTGCCAGATAAAATTCCCGGTCTGGTCGGCTTTTTACAAGAATTTGTAGAGGATTACCCGGACTACAGCTACGACGTAAAACACATCTACGCCGACGGCGACTTCGTGATTTTTCACTCCCACGCCACGCTGGATAAAGATCACCGCGGCAATGACCAAAAAGGCATCAACATCATCGACACCTGGCGCATCGAAGACGGCCGCATTGTAGAACACTGGGACTCAATCCAGGCCCTGGACCTGTCCATGCGCATTTACTCACTTTTCAGCGGGGGCGATATTCAAAATGATAATGGCGTTTTCTAATGGAAAGTTTTGATGGAAAGTTCTGATGGGGTGAGTTGAAACACACCTGCAAAGACTACCAAGGCGTGCCAAACCTAAGTCACAAACAAGTGCAGCCAAAGATCACAAAAAAACCGCTCTAAATCACAGAGCGGTTTTTACAATGTAATTAACTAAACTGAATTTAGCTACTGCCGCTGAGCGTCTTTGTTGTGGTCAATCATACCGGGCAGCAAATAGAGCTTTTCTTTGCGAAACTTCAACAACACAGCTCACTCAACAGCATTTAAATTTTAACAAATTCTATATTCAATACATTATGCACACCCGTGAACAAACTCACAGTGCCTTGGCATTGTTGAATTCTCAACCTGCTTATATCCTCATGACTGGTCTTTAGTAAATCTGACTCGCTATATTCCAGTTGGTACACTTCTTCAGCGCTGATCATCACTAATGCTCGCCCGTTATGACTAATTTCAAGTTGAGTGTCCAACTCTTCACTAAAGTAAAGACCAACCAGTCTATTTAAATCTGCCTTAGAAGGTTGAAAATAGTTAATTTTTCTAACTTTATAGGCTTTGCCGGTGCGTGCGCCTAACCAGCACACAACCTGGTTTTGTTGCATATCAAATATCACCGTTAACTGGCCAGCGTCGTTGACTAACTGGCCGTCGCCTGCATGATATAAAACCTGCTCACCACCAAACAGCAAAGTAATTTGCTCGCCACTGCGCACAATTTCAAAGCCGTTTTCAGGTTCATGCAAAAACTCATACCTGCCTGGCAGGGCTTGCAGCATAGACTCGCTAAACGCTTCTCTTTGCGCCAACTCAGGCAGGACCTGATCGTCGACCAGGTCATTGGCAAGCACAATATCAGCGATACTTTCAGCCAGCCCAATAGGGTCGCCGTCTGCGTCATTGCTCAACACAATCACGGACAGCTGTTGCTCGGGAAAACGCAGATATTGCGACAAATAACCACCCCAGCAACCGTCGTGAAACACGATTGGCTGGCCCCGATAGCAGCTAAACTCGAGCCCCAGCCCGTACTCTGTCGGCATTCCATTGTTGAGCATACCCGGTTGCTGCAATCGCGCGGCGACATCCCGCCAGTATGGATCTTGCGTGTAAAAAATGTTGTCCCACTTGAGCAAGTCTTGCGTATTTGTGCAAAGCGCGCCGTCTCCCAGCGTCTGCCAGTTGCCCATCTGTGGCTCATAACCGCCGATACCTTCGTCGCAATAGGCCTTTGCCACCGGGGGCTGATCCTGGCCTGCTCTTCCCCAGAAATAGCTATTGGTCATCTCCAGGGGCGTCAAGATCGCTTGCTGGCTGAACTGGCTAAGCGTTTTGCCAGTCACGACCTGAACCACCAGAGCGAGTAAAAAATACCCTGTGTTTGAGTATTCGAATTTCTCTCCCGGCGCAAATTCCAGTGCATACTGACGTTTGATCATGGCCAGGGCCTGACTGTCGCTCACGGCTTGATCGAGCTGAACACCCGCCTGAAACAGCAACTCGTTGTAATCACGCAAACCACTGGTATGGTTCAGCAAGTGTCTGAGGCTAATGCTGTTGCAGTATTCGGGCAAACCATCGATATAATCGACCAGCCTGTCGTCCAAACTGAGTAAGCCTTGTTTCTCCAGTATCACCAAGGCTGCGGCAGTAAACTGCTTAGATACCGAGGCAATGTCAAATACCGACGCCGCAGTCAGACTCACGCTTCGCTCTATATCCGCCAGACCTGCCGCACCGCTATAAACCACCTTACCGTTTTGATAAACAGCGACGGAATAACCCGGCCCCTTTGGCACTTGGTGCTGCTGGAGCAAGGTATCAATTTCTTTCATAGTACTTCTCTTGTAGTCGGTCGAGTGCGCAACCGCCATGACCAACAACTCAGGTTGAAGCCTGAAGTTAAACATGAAGTTGGCTGCGCTTTGAGATTAAGCAAACTCGCCGCTCTTAGATTAATAATAAAGCGTGATCGCCTTATGCTGCCGAGAAAGGCTGTGACATGCCCACTAACACTTTTCTCTCCCCGCTATACGCGTTTCTACCATGCGCAAACAACATGTTGTCCAGCAACAATAAATCGTTTTTTTGCCACGGGAAGGCTATTATATTTTCTTTGTAAACGTTTCGAATGATGTCCAGCACCTGAGGGTCAATATCGGTACCGTCTCCGAAATACGCATTGCGCGGCAGGCAGTCCTCTCCCACTATTGTGAGCAGGTTGTTTCTTTCATCTTCATCCAGGCTAGTGATATGGTATAAGTGCGCCTGGTTAAACCACACCTTTTCCTTTGTATGGGGGTGCACTTTGCTCGCCTCATTAATTTGGAAGGTCCTTAACTCGCTCTCCCCCGTCCACTCGAACCCGATATTATTCAACTGACAAAAATGCTCCACTTCTTTTTTATTATCGGTCTGAAAGACTTCAGACCAAGGCAAATCCATACTGCCGTAGTTTCTTACATATCTCACTTTTTTACGCTCAAACTCCTCAACGATTTCTTTGGGAAGGGCCTTATAAATGACCCTGCTGTCGCAGATTGGGGTTTCCCCACCCGTCTGCGAAGGCAACATACACAAGAAACCTATCCTGAGCGGCCACTGATTAGAATACGCGTTTTCATTGTGAAGCAGTATCTGCTTATCGGCATGGTATTCAGTCGTTGTATAAATTTTGCTTTTAAGTTCGGTCCTTGGCGTCGATCTGTACGTATAATCGATCAGTTCGCCGCCGAAAACCCGTTCAAGTATGCCCGCAAACTGCTTGCTGCTGGACACATTGAGCCCCCTTACCAGCAAGGCGCCACATTGCTTCAATTGCTGTTCAATAAAAGCACCGTTTTCAGTCACCCATTCCATGGTTTTCATGTCGTTTCGCTCAACCTGCAACAACTTTAGATTACTTTTAAAGTCGACCGGCTCGCCTGGGTTGGTATGTAATTCTGAATTCATTGTGTTTCCTAATTCTACTGCGCAGATACCCACTTTAAATGTGTGTCAACTTGCTGAATAACTGTTTATAGATCTTGGCCAGATTTTCGATTTCCGTCACCGCCACCCTTTCATTCTCCTGATGTATGGTTTTATTGGGCAGGCCAAGCTCGATTACCTGATGACTAATCTCCTGAAAGAAGCGCCCGTCCGAGGTGCCACCCGAGGTCGAGTACTGGCACTCGATGCCGACGGTTTCGCGGATCGATTCTGCAGCGGCACCAATCAGACTGCGGTGTTGCAGTGGCACGCTCACTGAGTGATAAGGCACGCAGCTGCGGTAGCTTTTGAGCTCAAAATGTGGCCAAATTTCCCGGATCACCTGAGTCACTTTTTCTGTGATGAGCGCTTCATCGGTTGTTGGTGCATAACGGACATTCAAACTGATCGAGGTTTTTTCCGGGATCACATTATCTGTCCAGCAGCCCGAGTTGATATAAGTAACTTGCAGGCTGGTGCCGTTGAATTCCGCAGTTTCATCCTGCCAGTCGATAGCTGCCAGCTGCGCCACCACCTGACTCATTTTGTGGACCGCGTTCACACCTTGCTCCGGATACGCAACATGCCCGCTTTTGCCATATAAATCGATGTCCATACTGACGGAGCCCCGGCGCCCTATTTTTATTAGGTCCCCTGAATATCGGTCCGCCGTGGGTTCACCAACAATACAGTAGTCCAGTGTGACCCCTCTGGATCGCAGCAGGTTGATAATCTCTCTGGAGCCAAATTCGGCTTCCCCTTCTTCGTCACTGGTGATTAACATCCAGAATTTTCCGGTAACCGCATCATCCTCAGCCCAATATGCCAACGCATCAAGAGCAGCGGCAATCGCACCTTTCATATCGGCAACGCCGCGGCCATAGAGATAGCCATTGTGGAGCGTTGCGGAAAACGGCGCAAATGACCATTTTTGCATATTGCCAGCAGGCACTACATCCGTATGCCCACAAAAGGCTAGGTTCATCCCTTCGCCTTTATCTATACAAGCAATGAGGTTGCTGACACCGTTACGATTACACTCTTCAACGCTGGCCCCCATGGCTTCCAGCCGCTCTCTAAGCCATTGATGACTGCCCCCGTCTGAAGGGGTCACAGATTCAAACGCCACTAAGCGCTGTGCATAACAAATTGCGTCTGTCTCACGTGCGACAAACACCTCTTCAACATAGTTATTCTTGTTCATACTCAATTTTCTGACTGCACCGGAGATCAGTGATAACGGCGCAGCCTTTTTAGCTCCAGTTAACGTGTGTGTTCCTTGACGAGTGTTGTAGAAATCTTAGCTTCTTGGACCTCTTCCTTAGTATATGGAAGCTTTCGCAACGTCTTGTTTTCGGCATAAAACTCGGTCTGGTCCTTAAAAAATGCAGACTCAGAGTGTGTCGATTGAGAGTAGGTTAGCAAGCCTTTCGCCTCAGGCCCCTGATCGCTAAATCCGACCACCATCAACCAGCTTGGACCAAAGCGAATGTGATAACCGCGCTCTGTCAAGCCGGAAGCCAGAGGCTCTCGTGTCACACTGTCGTACACAACAGGGTGCTGATATTGAGGAAACACTGAGCTGTTCCAGTTCAGAGAAGAAATCATATTGAAGCCACCTTCTTCTTCAAACAAACCCGGCCAGTTTGTGATCGCCTTCAACGGCGCACCCGATTTATCTGTGCTTTGAACAAATTGAAGTGCACCTATTTCCGTATCCAATGCCAGACCAGACCCTTGAATGTTCGCCACTGCTCTGGCCAAGACTTCAAGTACAGTAGGGTCCTGTTTTAACTGTCTGGGGGTGGTTGTCGGCTCATTGACGTTGAACGGCACGTCAAAATGAGCCCGCTGGTCCAATAAAAATGCAAACTCCCGAAACACAAATCCGCCCCGGCTGTTTGCATCAAATACGCCGTCCCAGGTCCGCAGCGTATCGCAACCTGCATTGACCTGCGCGCGAACGGTCTGACTCAACTCAGCCGTACTGGCTTTAATGCACAAGGCCTTTAAATCCGACAGGATCAGCTCAGATAAGTACGCTCGCTGCGAGAACAACGCTTTTTGGGCGTCAGACACAGAGATCCCTTCGGGGTCGTTCAACTCCTCTTTTAATAGCTTCAGCCCCATGCGCGTTCGCAATGACTGAATGGCCTTTTCATCTCCGAATAACGGAGAAAAGCCGGTCAGGGGCGTCTGTGGATTTGTCAGCCAATGAGAATCGTTGGAGTTTTGCACATACGTCTGATTGAGCAGTTTGGGCGTGCCTGTATAGTCCTCGAACCCATCAAATATGAACGCCGACACGTGACCGGGCAACACAGTGACGCCATAATGCTGGCGTATATACGCCAGCTCCGCTTCTTCAGTCAAAGTATCTATGGCCAGTTGCGATAACTTAGGAACAGACACATCCCCGTAATACAGCGCATCTCCACTTTTCGAAGTCAAAAGCGTATTGTTGAACGCCAGCCCGTTGTACTTTTTAAACGCATCCTGTACATCGGCTATTGTGTTTGAACGGTTCAGCGCCAGCCAGTGATCGATCATATCAGTGTTGTACAAGTTCACATCTTTGATCACAAAAAAGCTGTCTTGTGTCCATGGCAAGTCATCATTTACAAGAACGGGGCCTACATCCGTATAATAAAAGTCCCTGTCTACCGACTGAGTTCCTTGCGAGGTTTTTACTTTTACACTCACTCGTTTCTTAGAGACATGCTTGACTTCGCCGTCAATTTCATAGTGCATTGGATCCACACCGCCGGTTTGCATTTTGTATAGCACAAAATGTTCGGATTCTGAAAATGTATGGGTCCAGGCGATCGCCTGATTAAACCCGATATTCACGACGCCAGGGAATCCAATCAAGGACGCACCCATCACATCCATTCCATCATTTAAAGTGTGATGAACCTGCCAGAACCTGAGGCTGCCTTCATAGGGAAAGTGCGGATTGGCCAATAATACACTGTTGTGGTTTTGCGCATTCTCCTTGCCGATCGCCCACGCGTTAGAGCCGAGCGCAGGCTGCTGTTTTATCAGTCGCCGCGCAACCTGCACATCACTGTGTGACGGACTCGCCGCATACAGCTCATCAAAAAATTGGCCGATACCCGGGATCATCGCAATTGAGAACAGGTGTGCCAATACATCTTCTTTCTCAATTGGCCTAACCCAGGCCGCCGTATTGCAGGCAGCTGGTAACGATGCATTTTTCAGCTCGATATCTTTGAGGTAAGTATTGTAACCGGCGACATACCCCAAAACGATTTCCTTCGAGTCTGCTGAAAGGCCCGGCCATAATTCACGAGCTTTGGCAACGAGCTCAAGGGACTTAAAGCCGAAATCTCCCACTAAGTTCAGGTTGTCACCTGTCTCCTTGCGATCCGGACCGTGATATAAAGAGCGCTCGCCATTGACCCGGATATAGTTATCAGCCAACAGGCAAATATTATCCTGCGCTTGTGCATAGGCGTTCCCAAAGCTTAGTGCGCCCAGGGAATCGGCGTAGATGTGTGGTACGCCAAAATCGGTTCTAATAATTTTTGCCTGGTAACCCTCTGTGTTTTGCTGATCAGATGCTACATGCGTTTTATTGTGATCCGCAAAAGTACAACCGCTCAGTATCAGTGCTGCAGCACTGATACTTAATCCGTTTATTTTTTTCATTGTTCTACTCAACCATTAGTGTGCCAGCAGAAAAACACTCTCTGGCTTTAAATTTAGATTCCAGTACAAGAGCTCTTAGTAACCACCTGTCGGTGCCGTCGTATAACGGCTGGTATTCACTTCTTGCATGCACCACTTTGCGGTTGTCAAACACCAGCATTTCCCCCGGTGCTAACGTGATACTCCGCTTATTTTCATTGATAAAATCTTGCAACTTAGTAAGCGCCGCCTGCGCTTCTTCGGTCAGGCATACCATGTAAGCCGGATCGAAAACGATTTCAGGCTCCGCGTGTCTGCTCAAGATCGCCACTCGCTTATTCGGCGCGCCTGCACCACTGAAGGTCGGATCAACTTGGATCTCAAAATTGGGTTTGCGCAGCTCTGCCATGGTCTGCTCATCCAGCCTTATGTCTTTGCTTTGAAACAGATACGTTTGTGCGTCCAGATCCCCTTTTAAGCAGTACAGGGCCACCCAGTCAGCCTTAGCATCGTGAAAGCCGTCTTCAACGTGCCATTCGAGGAAGCTGTTATTAGTGCCCAACTGTTCGGTTTTATGGGCTTCAATAGGAAAGACATCATCAATGAAATCGAAATTCTTTTTCCCTTTGAATGCGTAAACAAGGCCAAACCTGGATAAAATGACTGACATTAAAGTTCTGATTTCATTCACTTTGACGTTCTTGGCTTGGGCAAATGACAAAGGCGTCGGCCCCAAGTTTTCCGGTATATGCAACCCCTTGATATGCAAGTAGCTCTCACTTTCAAGAGCTTTAAAATCAAACAAAAACTTCTGAAAATCCACTGGCAGCTTGAATGAGGCATAAAAGCACTGCCAATAGAACTCTTCAAAATTTTCATTCGTATAGCTCAATTTTTCCGCACGGATGGCACTGAGTATTTCAGCCAGGCTGCTCTTGCTCAGCGTACAAGCATTAGTGCCGGTCTGAATGTCGGTAGCAAGATTGTGTTGATGAAAATCCAGTACTGCTTCCATAATTACTCCTTTCTCATAATTTGCTCTGGTTATTCCTTGGGTACACTAGGTTTAACCCGGTTTATTTTTCAGGCGGATACAGACATTTCGCTGCTGTGGTCGGTCTGGTTCGTTTCAATGCGGCTGATCTTGCCAGCGTCGAAAGTTACAAGCCGGTCGGCAATGTGAAAGTACTTATCGTCGTGGCTGATCACTATGATGGTCTTGCCGTTTTTCTTCATCTCGGGTAATAACTCCATATAGAAGAACTCCCTGAAGTACGGGTCCTGGTCGGCCGCCCATTCATCGAAGAAGTAAACAGGCGCATCTTCCAGATAGGCTACTAACAGTGCCAGTCGCTTACGCTGACCATGAGATAATTTAGTAGTCGAGAAGCGACCGTCCACCACGGTGACCTTGTCGTGCAGATTCAGTTTCTCTAGGTATTTGCCGATACTAGCGTCCGAAGGTGTATTGCCATCGCGGTCGATCAAGGTGTCGAACAAGTAAAAGTCGGAATGGATCACACTGAACAAGTTTAAATACTGATTTTTGTTGTGTTCCTCGACTTTGAGATCGTCGATAGAAATAGAGCCAGAACCTGCCTCATAGAGACCGACAAGCAATTTGCCGAAGGTGGACTTACCACAGCCGTTGCCGCCGTTGATGATCAGCAACTCCCCTTTATTGATGTTAAGATCTACAGGCCCCACTTCAAACACTGAGTCTTCGCTGTCATGCTTGAATTTCAGCCCTTCTATTTTTAGGGTCTCAAACGTTCCGCACAGCGCTTCATCCTTTATATATTCATGCATGCGGGTGTCTTCGGAAATATCCAGGCTGTCTATTTTGCGTACAGAAACAAAGGCTTTTGCGATGGACTCCTGATGTGACAGCAATACATCTGCAGGCCCCTGAATAAAGATCAAAACAAAGATAAAAGATAATATGGCTGAGCTTTCGCCGAGCCCGAAAACGCTGTGTGACAGCAGAATCACACCCAGCAGAATAAAAATTAAGGTTTGTCCCCAGTTTTCACTCAGGTTCCACAGCAGCTCCGAATTCAGGTTAGACTGCTTGATTTGCTTTAATGAAGGGATAAAACCATTATTGTAAAAAACGCCTTTGCGCTTTTGATTGTTGTTTAACTCTTTTGCGCCGTCGGCCAAACACTTGAACTGCTCGTACATAACATCGTAGTTATCACGCCAGATTTCATCGTACTTTTCCGCCCGATTGACCAAAAGCACCGAGACGGCCAGGCCGAATGGCAAAGCCGCGACCAGTACGCCGAACAGGGCTGGCGATTTATAGGCTAAAAACCCTAAGCAGACCAACACAGTGACTAGGTTATAAATGTATTGGGGCATGGCTGAGATGGCGCGGGAGATATCACTCACATCCGAGGACACAGTCGCCAGTACCTTGTGTCCTCCAATTTTGTCTAAGGTAGAAAACTTAGTGTTCAATATGCGTTTAACTAAGTTATCCCGCACTTCGAATATGATATTCACACTTAGTTTTGTCATAAAGTAATTGGCCAGTGAGCTGATGGTAAAGAGCCCGACGATGCCAAGGAAAAACTGCAGTGCCCAGCGCTGTGCATCGGCATTGATGCTTTCAAGGGGGCTTTCCGAGATCAGAGAGATCAGCCAAATGCTGAAAAAGGCGCTGACCGCCCCGACAATACTGCAAAGTACAATTTGTCGGGTGTATTTCTTTATTATGTTTAAAACCATACTGCTTCCTTAACGCAGGCGGTGTCCGCCTGCTTGACTTTAGATTATGTTTTTTACTTCTTGCGCGATCGCCAGAGCGCCTTCGCCCGTCAACATGGAGAAATGATCACCGGCGACGCGGACGCTATTCACCCCTCCTGGGAAAAGCGAACAAACACCATTAAGCTGTTGTTTGTAAGAATCTTTTTGATCGTTCGAGTACAAGATTATAGGTTTGCTTTCCTCGACAAACGCTTGCGCCTGATAGGCTTCTAACAATCTCGCTTGGATCCGATAGCTGGCGTTGATCTTGTCTGACACACGTCGCCAGTCGGCCATTGCATATGCCGCCTCGCAGTCCGACTCGTTCAGATCGTCAAATATTACCCGCCCCTGCTGAACTAAGTAGGTGTCCAACAAGACAAGCCTAGCTTTTACGCCTTTTTCAGACAGGGCCTTAACAATTTCAAACGCCAGCACACCGCCGTATGAGTGACCTGCGATGACAACTTCCTCGCCCCCTGCTGCAGCTAAAATCGCTTCGCTAAAACAGGCTACATTGTCTTCTATCGAGGTAAACACCGGGCTCTGGTCAACTATACCCGGGTGATTAAATGCAAACAGGTTGAGGGGGCTGTTGCCTAGTGCCTGAAATACCTCAGCAAACACATGGGATAAAGAGGCAATGCCCGGGATAAAGAAGACCGATTTAGCCCTCGAGTCATGGCGTTTAATTACAACCAACTGGCTTTGCGCTGGCGCTGTATCTTCATCACTGTGTCCCTTGCTCACCTGATTGATCCTGTCGGCCAGGCGGCGTACGGTTTTGAACTTGAATACCTGTTCCAGTGAGAGGGTATTCGGATAGCGCAGCTCTATTTCAGCCATCAGCTTAAGTGTCAGCAGCGAATGCCCACCCAGTTCGAAAAAACAAGCATCGGCACTGATCTCATCGACTTGCCGATTTAAAACGGTTGCCCAAATAGATGCCAGCTCCAATTCAGTTTCATTTTCAGGTGGAATATAGGACTGCGCCCCAAAGCTGTCGTTTAACTGCGCCAGGGCATTTTTATCCACTTTGCCGTTAGGCGTCAGCGGCCACCGATCCACAACTAGAATAGAACTGGGCACCATGTATTCGGGTAAGTTCTGTGCAAGGTGGTGTTTAAGCTCGGCCGCTGCATCCGCGACCTGAGTTTCATTCACCCCTGACTCCAGCTCTACATACGCCCGGATTTGCTGTAACGCACTGATGCAGACCACACAGGTACGCACCTCGGACCGCTCGATCAGCTGCTGTTCTATTTCACCGGTTTCTATCCTGTATCCCCGTACCTTAACCTGCTCATCGGTACGGCCAATAAACTCCAGCTCTCCATTTGGCAGCATCCTGACCAAATCGCCGGTCCGATATAAACGGGCGCTGGAAGCCACTTTCATCACATCGGCAAAGGGGTTGCGAATAAATTTCTCGGCTGTCAGCTCAGTCCGGTTGAGGTAACCGCGCGCCAAACCTTCACCGCCGATATAGAGCTCCCCCGCCACGCCTTGTGCCACCAGCTGCTGCGCTTGATTTAAAACAAATGCTTGGGCATTGGCGATGGGCTTTCCAATAGAGACCTGAGCGCCGCGCAACAAGTGCTTGACTGAAAACCAAACAGTGCCCTCAGTAGGGCCGTACTCATTAAATAGAGCGGCGCCTGAAAACACCGTTGAATTGTGGTGTAACTCCACCAGTTGTGAAGAAAAGGCTTCTCCAGCTACCGTCACTTGCCGAAGATGCCTCAGCGCGTCGCCCTTGGCATACCTGAGCAGGGCTTCGTACAAGCTGGGCACCGTCAGAAAGTGCGATATCTGAAACTCGGCCAACGCCGAGGTAATTTGTGCTATGTCTTTATTCGAAAATTGCGCCACCAGGCAGAGTTTGCCGCCACTGCACAAGGTGGAAAAAATGCCCGCGACCGAGCTGTCAAAGGAAAACGAAGACAACAGCAAGAAAGCATCGATGTTCTGATAGGTAGCGAGCCGGTTGAGCGTCGAACCACATAAAGCGCGGTGCTCGATCAGCACGCCCTTGGGCTTACCCGTCGACCCCGAGGTATAGATCACGTACGCCAAATTCGCGGACGTCAAACCTAACTCCTGTTTCGCCAGGTTGTCGGTCGGATACCCCTGAACACACTCGCAATGCTGAGGCGCATCTAAGATCACCCCGTGACGGCCTTGCAAATCCAGCCTGTCTTGGATCGCCTGCTGTGTCAGCACCAGCTTTAAATCGGCATCGTCCAACATATAACTTAAGCGAGATGCGGGATAATCGGGATCCAGTGGCACATAGGCCGCGCCGGCTTTGAGAATGCCCAGCAGGCCAATGATCATGTCCAAAGAGCGTTCGACACAAATGCCGATCAGCATATCCGGTTTGACCTGATAGGTCTCGACTAGGTAATGCGCCAACCGGTTACTGCGTTGATTCAATTCACCATAGCTGATGGCCTGTTCCTGATAAACCAGCGCTATCGCATCCGGGGCTTCTGCGGCCTGTCGTTCGAACAACTCGTGAATACAAGAGGTGCGGTCATAGGCCCGGGTATTGTCGTTAAGGCCATTGAGTAAGCGATCCACCTCCGCATCGGACAGCATCTGCAACTGTGTAAGCGGCATGTCACAGCGGCTGTGGCCGGATGCAAGCCCAGCCAAGCTAAGCAATATCCTACATAAGTGCGTATTCAGTCGTTTGATGTGGGCTTCGCTAAATAGCGCCTTATCATAGGTCCAATTTAAATACACACCAGACGCATCTAAATCTATATGGATATCCATATCAAATTTAACCGCCGGTGCACTGGCAGCCAAACCGCTGAAAGTCACACCAGGCAGTTCGAGCCCGGCTGCGCTCTTAAGAGAAAAATCCGTACCTGTTGTCAGCATGATCTGAAACAAGGGCGTACTGGCTGCGTTTCTCTGCATACCCAACCGCTCTACCAGCTGCTCAAAGGGCACGTCCTGATTCGATTGCGCCTCCAGATTTACCCGGCGGATATGCGCAAAGTAATCGCTCACCGTTTCGCAGCGCGTATCTGCTCTGAGCACCAGGGTATTGACGAAAAATCCGATCAGCGGTTCAAGCTCGGCCTGGGTCCGGTTTGCGACCGGTGTACCAATCACGATGTCATGTTGACCGCTATGCGCGGCCAACAACAGGGCTAACGCACCATGCAGCAACATAAAGGGGGTCAGGGTGTGCTCCTTACACAACGCCAGAAGGGCTTGCGCCTGCTGCGCCGGTAATTGATCACATACCTCAGCGCCGAGATGGCTTTTCTTATCACCTCGGGCTGTGTCCAACCGTAAGCCATGTTCCTGAGGCATACCTGCCAGTTGGGCCTCCCAGTACGCCAGCTGCGTCTCCAGCGCAGCACCATGAAACGTGTTTCGCTGCCAAAGGGCATAATCCGAATATTGCAGGGCTAACGGTGGCAACGGGCTGGCTTGGCCTTCTGAAAACGCACGGTACAAGCCGGCGAACTCATTGAACAGGACTTCCATTGACCAGCCATCCGAGGCAATGTGATGCATATTTAGCAACAATGCACCTTGGGGCTCAGCCGCGGCTTCATTTTCCAGTAAGACGTAGGTAGCCCGGATCATTAAATCCGCACTCAGGTCATAGGGTCTATCAGCCTCCCTTTTCACCAGCTCATGCAAATGAGTCTGACGTTGGCAAAGTGGTAAATTGGTAAGATCATAGCGGCTCAGGTTAAACTCAAGATCGTCACGCACCGTCTGCACAACATTCCCTTGGTACTTGACGTACACTGTGCGTAGAACCTCATGACGCCGGACAATTTCGCGCAACGCCCGCTCTGCCCACTCCAGATTCAAGCGACCGCTGACCTTTAACGCCAACGGCATATTGTACTCCGGTGTTTCACCTTGCAACTGGTCGATAAACCAGATCCGCTTCTGGGGGAATGACAGGGGCACGGCAGTATCGCCGCGTGCCTGCCGGGTCACTTTACCCTGCTTGCCCTGCGACGAAAGCACAGACAGACATTCTATCAGTGCCTCTTTATTCGCTTTGATCTGCTGTGCAATTTGCGCCGTAATTGCGCCCGGGGCACTCGATGTTTTTAGCTTGTTATTTTCAAGGTATATTTTAATACCTTGATCGGCCAACGATGCGATAATGCTTTTAATATTATTCATATTACCACTCGATTTCATCGGCTTTATCGGCCACGGGCATGGCATTCATACGACTCAACAATTGCGCACTCTGAATAAAGTCATCCACGTAAACGGCCATAGCTTGCAAACCCGAATGTTCAAATACGGCTTTGACCGGCATATCAATTTCCAGGTGTTGACGAATTTCAGATACCAGCCTAACCGCCAGCAGTGAATTGCCGCCCACTTCAAAAAAGTCGGCGTCAGCGCTCACTTTCTCCTGGTTCAGGACCTGCTGCCAGGCAGCCTGAAGTACCCCTTCCATTTCAGTTTGTGGGACAACATAGCCTTTATCATCAAATACATTTACCTTTGGCAGCTTCTTCAAATCGAGTTTTCCGTTGAAATTGATCGGGAAGTCTTCCAGCAATATATAGGCATCGGGCAACAAGTGTTTGGGCAACTGGCCTGATATATAACGCTTCACTTCGGGGATCAGAACGTTTGAAATCTTGCCTAATTGAGGCTTATTGATTAGTTTAACCGCGTTATAGCTGTATCTGGACAAGATAGCCGGTCGGGTTACCTCATCTTTGCGGGTAAAGATCAGGTCGAGCTTGTCCGCCGCCAGCTGGCTCCAAGTGCACTCCATCGTGTAGCCGTTTTCAGCCGCCAGGCGGTCTAAATCCCCTATAAACGAACACGGCTCCAATCTGATAGCCGCTTTGACGGCATGAAAATCAAAAGTGCTGTCGTCGGTCAGTTGGTTTTCCAATCTAACATCAGCTTCGATGCGTTTGTTCGGGGCATTCGATACCCCAAAGCAAGCCGCCCCCTGTTGCAGTAACCGGCTTAATTCAGTTACGCCGATCCACTCCTGCCACTGACTGAGCCTATCTGCCTTACGAGCATTTTTATAGATCACCACATCATAGCGATAGCGCATCATTTCATTGGTCGCACAGCCTTTTTTGACCTTGATGTCGACGCTGGAAACAGCTGAGTTAGATTCAACCAGATTGTAAAAATAGCAGGGACTGATTAAGAGTTCGTTCTCTCTGTGTATAGCAGCATTGGCATTGTCATAAAGCTTTTCTTTGCTCACTTCACCGTCGGCCTGGAAAACAGTGATCGAATGCTTGAAACTGGCCAATAAGTCTAGGTTGCGGACATCCCCGATGAAGAGTTTTCCGCCATCGTCCAGACAAGACAACATGTTATCCAGCACCTGATTGAAATACAGATCACTTGAAAAATACTGGGCGACCGAGTTGAGAATAATGCAGTCAAAGCGCGTGTTTTCAAATTGGCTCAGATACGTTGCATCGCCTTTGATTAGCGCCACATTATTAATGTCTCTTCGCGCCAGTACCCCTTCGAGATAATCGAGCGCATTCTGCGATATATCTAAGCCGGTGACCGAATCACAGCGACCCGCATATCGGGTCAGCAGCATGCCAGTACCGACGCCGATCTCAAGCACATTTTTAGGCGCAAGCGCGTTGATCTGCGCTACCGTGCCCTCGACCCACTCCAGCATTTCCGGTGCCCCTATAGGGCTTTTTCGATAACTACAGTCCCAGCCGACAATATTATTCATGTCATTCGAATCGCTGCCCGGTTGCACCCAGTCGGCTTCAGAAGAATAGGTATTGTCAAACACTTCTTCCCATTGACTGACTTCACTTTTATCGATCGCCCGGGTTCGCTGTTCGATTTCATCCGTGTTGAGTGAAAAATAAGCCACCAGATTCTTTTCCAGCGCACTCTGGGTTTGCTGAACCACTTTGACTTTATCCACCGCCTCATAACGGCCGACCGCCGACTCAATTTCACCCAGCTCGATTCTGAACCCCCGGATCTTAACTTGCTCGTCGACGCGCCCAACAAACTCTATGCTGCCATCGGCAAGGTAGCGGGCCAGATCGCCGGTTTTATAGACTCTGCCACTGTACCTGCCGGGTTCGGCCAGCTCGAAATATGGGTTTGTTAAGAAGCGTTCAGCGGTCACGTCCGGTTTGTTTAAATACCCCCGGGCCAGACCGTTTCCGGACACGTACATTTCCCCAACACAGCCCACCGGTGTCAGGTTCATTTGGTTATCGAGGATCAAGATGCTTTGATCAGCAAGGGGCTTGCCTATGGAGCCCAGATTATGTTCGTTTAACAGATTGAAGGTGACATGTACTGTGGTTTCGGTGATGCCGTACATATTGACCAGTTTAGGCGTATCGTAACCGAACTCGTCCACCCAGTTCTCAATATGGCTGCGGCTCAACTGCTCGCCGCCAAACACTATGTAGCGCAAGTCATGCAATGTCCGCGATTCATTCAACACCTGTTCCGAGAACACATTGAACGCGCTGGGCGTTTGGTTCAACACGGTGACACCGTGGGTTTGACACAGTTGTATGAATTGCCGGGTATCCAGAGTGCAGTCCTTAGTCGGAATAATAAGCGTACCGCCGTGCAATAGCGCCCCCCAGATTTCCCAAACGCTAAAGTCGAATGAAAATGAATGGAACAGCGTCCAGATGTCCGCATCACTGAAATTAAATTGCTCGGCGGTCGCTGTAAACAACCGGTTTACATTGGTGTGGGTTTGCAACACCCCTTTGGGCTGCCCAGTCGAGCCGGAAGTATAAATGACGTAGGCCAGATGTTCCGAGTTAAGCTCCAAAGCTTGCTTGGCAACATTATCAGAGGAATAACGCTGTAGCGTATTCAGGTGAGACTGGTCATCGATCACCACTAAATCGCGGCCTTTGAAATCGATTTCTTGCGTAACCTGGCTCTGGGTCAGTACTAAGCTCAGCTCGGCATCCGCCAGCATATAATCGAGGCGGGATTTGGGGTAACTGGGATCGAGTGGCACATAGGCAGCACCGGCTTTAAGCACAGCCAGGATAGCCAGGATCATATCCAGCGAGCGATCAACGCATATCCCGACCAGGGTATCCGGTTTGATCTCATACTTGTCTATCAGATAATGCGCCAGCTTATTCGCCCGCTCATTCAGCGCCTGATATGTCAGCGCGCTATCTAAATACCTGACGGCTACTTTATCACCATGCAGGAGCACCTGTTTTTCAAACAATTCATGGATGCACGCCTGCGTATCATACTTAGGCAAAGGTGTATTGATCTCGTTGAGTAACTGGTGCGTTTCTTGTGACGACAGCAGCGGTAGAGATTTAAGTGGTGTGTGCTTGGCAATCAGACCAGTCTCTTCCAATGTCGCCAGACCTTCAAGTAAACGGCATAAATGATCCTTGAGCTGTTGTACATGCTGCTCCGTAAACAGCGCCGTATCATAGGTCCAGTTGGTGCTCACCCCAGAGGCATTGATCTCGATACTGATATCCAAATCAAACTTGGCGATCGACGTATCGGGAATAACCGGAGAAAAGCAGATGCCGGGCAAGGCGAAAGCGGATTTGTCTTGCTGACTGTTGATGGAAAAATCTGTATTTGTGGTCAACATCACCTGAAATACGGGCGTACTGCCCGTATTCCTGGGTACTTTAAGGCGTTCAACCAACTGTTCGAATGGCACATCCTGATTGGATTGCGCGTCTAAATGCAGCTGACGTATATGCTGTAAATACTCACCTAAACTGCTCCAGTCCGTATCGGCGCGCAACACCAGGGTATTGACGAAAAAGCCGATCAGCGGCTCAAGTTCGGTTTGCATACGATTAGCAACAGGCGTGCCAATTACTATATCGCTGCTGTTACTATGACGCGATAGCACTAAAGCCAGCATACTGTGCAGCAACATAAAAGGCGTCAGGCGGAACTTTTTGCTCAGATTCTGTAACGCAACCGCCGTCTGTGCCGACAGCTGCCCGTATACTTCCCCGCCAATGCGCGGCCCCGGTTCAGGGCGCGGGAAATCCAATTTCAGTCCGTGCTCGCACGGCACTGCGGCCAGTTGCTTATCCCAATAATTCAACTGCGCCTCCAGCCGCTCTCCCTGCAACCACTGGCGTTGCCAGTGCGCATAATCTGAATACTGAATGTCCAGTTCGCTCAGCGGTGTCGGCTTGCCTTCGGAAAAGGCATGGTACAGGGCGAAAAATTCTTTGTACAACACCTCCATCGACCAGCCATCCGACGCAATATGATGCATGTTGAACAGCAATAACCCCTGCTGCGCTTGCTGTGCGCTTG
Organism: Pseudoalteromonas rubra; assembly: GCF_000967655.1. GTDB lineage: Bacteria > Pseudomonadota > Gammaproteobacteria > Enterobacterales > Alteromonadaceae > Pseudoalteromonas > Pseudoalteromonas rubra_A. Next base: position 54,255 of record NZ_JXYA01000011.1, on the reverse strand, counting down.
CATCTTGCTGAACCAGCTGGATATAACTGGCTCTCACCATTAAGTCCGCACTCAAGTCGTACGGAGTTTCGACATCCAGATCAAGCAAATGCTTTAGCTGCGACGCTTTTTCTTCTTCACCGAGCAAGCTCAAATCGTGCAGACGGAGCTTGAACTGCACATCTTCCAGAGTGCATTGTTTTGCCTCCCCATCACAATTGACATATACAGTGCGCAGTATTTCATGGCGCCGAACAATTTCAGTCAGTGACTTTTCAACCAACTCAATGTCCAGCATGCCTCTGACGTCAAACATAAAAGACATGTTGTACTCAGGTGAACCCCCCTGAAGTTCATCGATAAACCACAGCCTTTGCTGGGCAAAGGACAAGCTGTCTTTTGACTCGGCACGGGTAATGGCCTGGCATCCGGTTTCGTTGTTAATTAAGCCAGAACGTCCCTCCAAGTATTCGATCAGGGCAAATTTATGCTGCTTTATCAACTCAAGGTTTTGCGGGCCTATCCCCCCCTTCACCGAACGGGCTTTTAATTTGCCTTGCGACAAATACACTTCAACACCCTGCTCAACCAGACGGTTGATCACACTTACTACATTTTCCATTTAGAACTCAACCTCTTCCAATTCTTCACTTGATGCGTTATCTAACTCTGCTTTTAAGAAATGCGCAGACAACAGGCTAGCCAGCGTTTTGATATTGCAACGACTAAATAAATCTTTTACTTGAAATTCAACATTGAACTGCGACTGAATCGACGACTTAAGCCGGATCACCAACAGCGAATTGCCACCCAAGTCGAAAAAGTCCGCCGTGACGCTGATAGCCTGCTTGTCGATATTCAACAGCTCAGACCAAATCGCCACCAGTGCTTTTTCCGTCTCCGTTTCCGGAAAAATGTGCTCTGCTTGCAGGAGGCTTACATCTGGCTGAGGCAAGGCCCGTCTGTCAATTTTTCCACTCGGTGTCAAAGGCCATTCATCGATCACAACAAACTGCGCCGGCACCATATAATGAGGCAGGCTTTCAGCAAGCGTCGCTTTTAGTGTCTGCACCAATTCTGCTTTGTCGGAAACCGACTGCACTTTGACATAGGCCAGTAGCTGATTGCGGCCAGCCCTTTCACTTGTCAGTACCAGGGCAGACTCCACAGCGGGCAACCGGTTGATCTGTGCTTCCACTTCGCCCGGCTCGATACGAAAACCGCGCATTTTGATCTGTTCATCGGCGCGACCGATGAACTCAAGCTGTCCGTGCGCAAGGTAACGCACCCGATCACCGGTGCGATAAAGGCGCTGTGGGCTGTTCGCCCGGGTCGGATCAAAGTAGGGGTTTTTAATAAAGCGCTGCGCTGTCAGTTGGGGTTGATTCAAATACCCCCGCGCCAAGGCGTCTCCGCCGATGTATAACTCACCTACCGCCCCCAGCGGCAACAGCTCCTGCGCCTGCCCTAACAAATAGAATTGGGTGTTGTCTATCGGCCCGGCAATATGATTGCCTGCGCCCGACTTCACTTTCAGGACACTTGTGGTTACGCTTGCCCCGGACGGCCCATATACATAGAACAAGTCGGCGTGCACATAATCGAGTAGACCGGGCAACATAGCTTCCCCGCCGGACACGACCCGCCTGATCGAAGGCAAACTCAATACCTGAGCGAAAGACAGCAAATAAGAAGGGGTGCTGTGGATATGCGTCACTCCATGGCGTTCAATCGCACCGCCTAATTTTTCGACAGATAACAGCATGTCTTGGTCGGGGATCAACAAGGCACCCGATTTGCTCAGCATGATAAACATCTGCTCAACGGAAACATCGAATGCGAAACTAGCCAATAGCAGCCCCACCTCACCCTGTCCCAGTCCGTAGTTCTTGTGCTGGGCGTACAAGAGATTAGTAACGCCATAGTGTTCAACCATGACGCCTTTCGGCTGATCAGTGGAGTCCGAGGTATAGATCACATATGCCAGGTGGCGCGCTGTCACGCCTGTCTCTGCTTGCGGTATGTTGTCCGGACTCATCTCCGCGCAAACCTGCAAGGTAGACTCGGTCGCAGCCAATCCGTCAAGCATCACCCGGCTGCCGCTGAACTGTATCAGCGGCTCTGATAAATGGGATTGAGTCAATAACAGGGAAATCCCCGTATCTTTTGCAATATACTGCAGGCGGTCTTGCGGATAGTCGGGATCCAGGGGCACATACGCGCCGCCAGCCTTTAGAATCGCTAGTATGGCAATAACCATTTCTGCCGAGCGTTCAACACATAAGCCCACCAGGGTATCGGGCAAAACACCATGTTGACTGCGCAGGTAACGGGCAAGCTGATTCGCTTTTTCATTGACCTGACCATAGGTCAATTGTGTGTTTTCAAACAGTAACGCCGTACGGTGCGGGTGCGCCGCTGCACAATGCTCAAACAAGGTATGTATGCACCTGTCTTTGGGGTGCTGCGCCTGCGTCTGGTTTCTCTCATATACTAAATGTTCTATTTCCGAGTCAGACAGCATAGGCAGATGGTTCAAAGGTGTGTCCCGCTTTGGCTCAATCTGCGCCAATGCACCTAATAAACGGCATAAGTGGTCATTCAGTTGCTCAATACGGGTATGCTCAAATAGACTAACGTCATAGGTCCAGTTCAGACGTGCACCCTGTTCACTTATGCTCAAATCAAGCTCCAAATCGAATTTAGCCTGTACCGAATCCGAATCAAGCTCCGCAAACTTCAGCCCGGGCATAGCAAGCTCCGCCGCCAGCTCATGGCTGTTCAGGCCGTAGTCCGTATTCGTTGTCAGCATGATCTGAAACAAAGGGTTGTGCGCCGTCGTTCTGGGCACTTGCAGTGCTTCTAGTAAGTATTCGAAAGGAATGTCCTGGTTGGACTGCGCTTCTATATGCACCTGGCGCACATGGGCCAAATAGTCGCTCAAGTGTTGATAAGCCGTATCGACTCTAAGCACAAGTGTATTAATAAAAAAGCCGATCAAAGGTTCAAGTTCGGCCTGTAAGCGGTTCGCAACCGGTGTACCTACCAGAATATCCGAACAGTTACTATGACGCGCCAGCAACAAGGCAAATGCGCCGTGCAGCAACATAAAGGGGGTCAGCTTGTGACGCTCAGCAAGCGCAAGCAAAGACTGACTGACCTCGGCAGGTAAAACCCCCACCACCGCCTGCCCTTGGTGTTTTTTGAGTTCAGGTCTGGCCTTGTCTAGCGGCAGCGCATGTAGCGGCGGCACCTGGTCCAGCTGCATCTGCCAGTAGCGCAACTGAGATTCGAGCAGGTCATCTTGCAATCCGCAGTGCTGCCAGGTGGCATAATCGGCATATTGGATAGCCAGTTCAGGCAAAGGACTGGGCAGGCCATCAGCGAACGCACGGTACAAGGCGCAGAACTCTTTGAGCAACACTTCCATCGACCACCCATCCGACGCAATATGGTGCATATTGAACATAAGCACGCCTTTAGCACCCTGTTCGTGATCGATGTTGCGTAGCCAAATATAACTGGCTCGGATCATCAAATCCGATTGCAGGTCAAACGCCGTCTGCGTATCCTGATCGATTAGTTGCTGGACCTGCGCTTGTTGCTGTTCGGGTGTCAACGCGGTTAAATCAAGGTGTTTGAGCGCAAAATCACAGCGCTCGCAGATGTACTGCAGCGCCTGTTCGCCTTCATTCGAATACACAGTTCTCAGTATTTCGTGGCGCTCGATCAGGGTACGCAAGACCCGCTCTGCGATCCGGGTATCGAATGCACCTGTTACCTCGAATGCAAGCGGTATATTGTACTCAGCTGAACTACCTTGTAGCTGGTCAATAAACCACAGACGCTGCTGAGCAAAGGACAGAGGCGCCTGGCTGCGCTCAGAGCGCTTGGCTATCTTCCTTTGCTGTAGCACTTGCGTCCCGCGCTGCTGTACCCTTTTGTCTATTTCACCCGCCAGCAGCAACAGGGTCGGGTTGTCAAAAATGATCTGCAGCGCCAGCTTTAAGCCAAACGTCTCTTCGATATGCGCAGCTAACCGGATACACAACAGGGAATTGCCACCCAGCTCAAAAAAGCTTGCATCCAGACTTGTGCGCTGCTCACCCAGATTCAGCACTTGGGCAACCAGAGAGACCAGTTTCTTTTCAGTCTCGGTATTGGGCTCAAGGTACTCCCTAACCTGGCTCTGAGCGGAGCACTTAAATAGGGCCGCCTGATCAATTTTGCCATTCAAGGTCAAAGGCCAGTCCGTCACCACACTAAAATGCTTCGGCGTCATAAAATCAGGCAGCGCCCGTTGCAGATGTGATTTGATTTGCGTCAGCACAGGGGTCGAATCTTCGCTGTGTGCCAGTGCCAGTTTGATGAAGGCATGCAGATATGCAGCATTTTCATTTTCTTTGTGGATCAGAACCTGCGCCGAGTCCACCTGATCCAGTACACAGATCTGCGATTCAATTTCACCGAGCTCGATACGATAGCCGTAAAATTTTACTTGGCCGTCATTACGTCCTAAATATTCAAGAGCGCCCGTTTTGTTCAGACGCACCAAGTCCCCGGTTTTATACAAACGCAATCCGGCCTGAGGAAAGGCCTTATTCTGAATAAAGCTGGATTTATTCAGTGCCTCTCGGTTTAAATAACCTCGGGCAAGTCCGGCGCCGCCAATGTATAACTCTCCGGGACAGCCGGTTGGCACCGGGCGTCCCATTGCATCCAGGATCACCCCTCGGGCATTGGCCACCATATGACCTAGCTGGCTCTGCTCACCGACGATCCGGGCGACCGTGCTGTTTACGGTACACTCAGTCGGGCCATACATGTTAAAGGCACGGGCCTGACGCATAGCCAACTCCCGCCACACCTCGGGTTTAATTGCTTCACCGCCGATCACCAGTTCCGGCAGCTGGTCGACCGTTCCCTGCGCCTGCCACAGCGCCAGCAGACTAGGCGTACAGTCGAGTACACCGATATCACATGTCTCGATTAAGTTGCGAAGGCTATTCAGATCTTTTTTATCTTCGTCGCTCACGATGACCAAAGTTTGCCCCATCGCCAGTTGCGTCAGGCCTTGCACTGATGCATCGAATACACAAGGCGCACACCAGCCCCAACTTCCGCTTTGTCCCAGCTCTAACTGGTGCATATATAGAGCTAAATTACAGACAGCTTTGTGTTCTATCAAAACGCCTTTTGGCGCGCCGGATGAGCCGGATGTATAAATGACGTACATCAACTGAGCAGGGTCAGCGGCAACCGGCGTCGCACAAGCCGTATACCCAGTCAGATCCAATTTATCGAACGCGATCACGTTAGCCGGGCTAAAGGCCAGATTTTCTGCCAGAGCTTGCTGAGTCAGTACGATGTTCAGCCCGCCGTCTTCGATAATATACGCCAGTCTCTGCTCGGGATAATCTGGATCAAGTGGCACATACGCCGCGCCGGCTTTTAGTATTCCCAGAATAGCAATGACAAGATCACTGGACTTAACAGCACACAGACCGATCAGCGTATCCGCTTGAATATCGTAATTTTGAGTCAAATAAGCAGCCAGCTGATCCGCTTTTTCATTCAACTCTCGATAGCTCAGGCTATTGCCGTTGCACACCAAGGCGGCTTTTTGTGGCGTCTGTTCTGCCTGGTGCTCAAACAGAGTATGGAAGCACAGGTGTTCAGCCACTACAGATGCCCCATCGGGATCTGGCAAGAGGCAAGGCACTTCCTGGCTCGGCAACATGGCCTCATGCGCACGGCGCAGATCCTGGTCGCTCACCAGAACAGTCAACAGGCGCTGAAAGTGGGTATTCAACCTGGCGATATCGTCCCGTGCAAATAGCGAGGCATTGTAGCCCCAGGACACTTCAAAACCGCCCTTGCTGCGTTCCAGTGAGATATCTAGGTCAAACTTCGCCAATCCGCCCTGACTGTCAATCAGTTCAAAGCACACGTCTGAATTTAACTGTTGGCAGGTATCGCGCCCGGACTCCACATCCATGCTCAGCATGATCTGAAACAGCGGCGTGTGCGAGGCATTGCGCGGGACGTTGGCGACTTCGAGCAGCTGCTCAAAAGGCAGATCCTGATTCGCCTGCGCATCGATGTGAATTTCCCGGATATGCGCTAAATAAGCGTCTAATTCCGTGTGTGCCGTATTGGCCCTCAATACTGTGGTATTAACAAAAAGGCCGATCAGGGGCGCCAGTTCAGCCTGGGCGCGGTTGGCCACTGGCGTACCTATCACTATATCAGTGCTGTTGCTGTGTCTGGATAAGACTAGCGCCAGAGCACTGTGGACCAGCATAAAGGGAGTCATATTGCGTTCGACGGCCAAGTGCTCCAGAGCGGCAGACAAAGCCTGGTCTAAGTGTCCGGTTACGACAGCCAGTTTATTGTCATGGTCTTGACTGCGCGATTGCTCCAATGGCAGGCCGTGCACAGACGGCACTCCGGCCAGTTGCTGTCGCCAATATGCTTCCTGTTGCTTGAGTTTTTCTGCACTCATGTGCCTGTGCTGCCAGTGTGCGTAATCCGAATACTGGATCGGAAGCGGCGCCAGCGGATCGGGTTGACCGGCTAACACAGCACGATACTGGCTAAAGAATTCCTCGCCCAGCACTGCCATAGACCAACCGTCTGAGACGATATGATGCATATTGAACAGCAAAATGCTTTCATTCCCATTGAGCTTCAGGCAGGACGCCCTGAGCATCAGGTCCGCTCTTAAATCAAAAATGGCTTCACTGTCCTGGCGCAGCAGGTCGGACAGTTGCTGCTGCTGCTCTTCGTGCTGAAAATGGCTCAGGTCAAGCTGCTTGATTCGAAAATCAAAGCTTTCTCGCACATATTGATAAGCGCCTGACGTGCCCTCGTTAAAAAGGGTTCTGAGCGATTCATGGCGCTGTATGATACGGTTGACGGCCTGTTCGGCCACATCAATATCGAACTGACCTGTCACCCTAAGCACCATCGGCATATTGTACTGTGCGCTGCCGCCTTGCAACCGATCGATAAACCACAGACGTTGCTGCGAAAATGACAGAGGGATTGGACCCGATTGCATATTACGCGGTATGGTTTCACTGCCGTGAGAGGCCAAAGAGGTTTCATTCAGGTTCAGGCTAAGATACTCAAGGATCGCCGCCTTATTGCGCATGATCGCTTGCTTATCCTGCTCGGTGATCACCCCAGTGGGGGCCGAGACCTTAAGTTCGCCATTTTTGTTTTTCAATAAAATGCTTCTGCTGATGAAGTCATCCAGCAGGGTTTTAATTTGGCTCAAAATGAGAACTCCTCTACGTCTGCGCTGGCTTCAATTTTTGAGTCAAGCAAGCGGATGGCTTCCAAACGTTCAATTTCATCTGCCATTTCTGACAGTGAATTCATTAGAAATAGGGATTTAACAGACATCTTGTTCGAAAACTGTAACTGAATCTCAGTCGCCAGTTTCATAATCAATAACGAGTGGCCACCCAGCTCAAAGAAGTTAGACGCTGTGCTGATCTGTGCCGGTGCCAGGCCCAGAACATTACTCCAGATCTGCGTCAGTTTTTGCTCAACCTCACCGACAGGCGCGATATATGTCTGCGTAGTCAAATCCAGTGAGGTGGCCGGCAGTGCGGCTTTATCTATCTTGCCGTTAGGCGACAGCGGCCACTGCTCGACAAACACATAAAACGTCGGCGTCATGTAATCGGGCAAAACCTGGGAAAGCTGGTGTTTTAACGCTTTGCTGCACTGAGCTTGATCAAATGCCGGATTGTGAGCGGGGCGAATATAGGCCACCAGGTGCTTATGCCCCCTTTCATCCCCTTGTACCTTAACTACACAAGACTGTACCTTATTTGAACCCAGCAAGGTCTGCTCTATTTCACCCAATTCAACTCTGTGCCCTCTGATCTTGACCTGCTCGTCTTTGCGGCCGATCAATTCAAGCTGACCCTGTGCGTTGCGCTTGACCAAATCACCGGTTTTGTAGAGTGTCGGACACAAACTGAGAACACCTTCGTCTGAGCATAATGCATTGGCTAAAAAGGCTTTTTCTGTCAGTTCAGGTCGATTCAGGTACCCCCTTGCCACACCCACACCGCCCACGTAAAGTTCGCCTTCCACGCCAAGCGGCGCCAACTGCATCGCTTCATTCAGTACATAGAGGTGCACATTGTCAAATGCGACGCCGATATTGGCCTTGGCCCCCGGCTCGACCTGTTGCTCAGAAACGAAGTAACTACTGTCGACCGTACACTCGGTCAAACCGTAGGAGTTAATCAAACGACAGTCAGCTGGCAAGATCTGCTGAACCCGGCTGTGATCATCCATATTCCAACTATCCGACCCCACCACCAGGTGTGTGAGCGGCGGGAATGGGAGCGCCACTTCGTTCAGATAGTTACATAAACTCAATAAGGTGGCAGGCACAAATTCGGCGAAATTCACCTCATGTTCCAGCATCAGCCCCCACAGGCGCTCAGGGTCAAGCAAGCAGTCTTTCGCACATAACACCAAACACCCACCCGAGCACAGGGCGCGCACAAAATCTCCGGTGCACACGTCGAAACCGAAACCGGCCATTTGCAAGTGCACACCGGGCTGGTCTTTCAACCGATACGCTTGTTGCCAGGCGAAATATCGGCCCGCAATATGCTGGTGTTCAACCATCACCCCCTTGGGCTGACCTGTGGTGCCCGAGGTATAATTCACATACGCCAGGGCGCTGTGCTCAATGTCCAGAGCCAAGTTCGCCTTGTCTAACTCCTGTAGCGACTGCGAACTGTCCAAGTATAAAACCTCGGGCAACACCAGCCCGGGCGCCAGCTCTTCCAAAGCATAACGGTTGTGGGTGATCAACAAAGGCGCCGCCGTATCGCGAAGGATAAATTGCACCCTTTCAACCGGATAATCAGTAGAAATCGGCACATAAGCGGCGCCCGATTTCAATACGGCCAGCATACTGATCACCATGTCCGTGCTCTTCTCCAGATAGAGCGCGACCAGGGTATCTTTCGTCACTCCCTGCGGCTGATCGCAACATTGACAAATCAATCGGGCCAGCTGGTTGGCCCGCTCATTTAACTGCCTATAACTGAGCCTGTCCTGCTCGAAAACGACTGCGGTCGCATCCGGCGTGCTCTGCGCATAATGCTCTATCAAGTGATGGATTTGCACATCCTGCGGATACGCCACCCAGGCGCTTGCCGACATCTTCGTCAGTTGCGCCACTTCCGCTTTCGGCAGCATGTTAACTGCGCCCAGAGATGTATTCTGTTGACTACTCAGCCCCTCCAACAACGTCTCCAGATGGGTGTGCAGACTTTGAATATACACCTTGTCGAATAGATCCCGATCGTACATCCAGGTCAATTGCATGTGCCCGTTTGTCTGACTCAGGGTAATATCGAGATCAAACTGCACCCCGCTGTTTTGCGTATTCAGAGGCGTTAAGCCTGCATCACGATGCTGCACATCCGACTCTGTGCTCAGATCCATGCTGAACATGATCTGAAACAGGGGCGTGTGCTGTGTATTTCTGGGCAAATTCGACAACTCAACCACTTGCTCAAACGGAATATCCTGATTAGCCTGTGCGCCCAAATGTACATCCCGCACGTGCGCCAGATAACCGGCGACATCTCCATGTCCGGTGTTCACTCTCAGGACTAGTGTATTAACGAAAAATCCTATTAAGGGCTCCAGTTCCGCCTGCAAGCGGTTTGCTACAGGGGTACCTATCACTATGTCTTTGTTATTGCTATGACGTGACAAAACAAGGGCCAATGCACTGTGCATCAGCATAAAAGGGGTCATTTTGTTGGCTGCAGCGCACGCTTCAATGGCTTCGACCAAGGCCGGCGCCAGTGGTTTGCTGAGTAGGCCGCATTCGTTGCTGCTGTGCTGGGGACGCGGTCTGCTTAACGGCAGACTATGCATTGCGGGCACACCCGCCAGCTGTTTGCGCCAGTATTCTTCCTGAGTTTTCAGCTTTTCACCACTCAGATACAGGCGCTGCCAATGGGCAAAATCGGCGTATTGAACGGCCAGTGCCGGTAGCGGATCCGCCTGGCCGGCTCTGGCGGCCTGGTACTGAAGCACAAACTCTTCGGCTAATATGCCCAAAGACCAGCCATCGGAGGCGATATGATGCATATTAAACATCAAGATGCTGCGTCGCTCGCTGCACATCAGATACCGGGCGCGCACCATTAGATCCCGGCTCAAATCAAATGCCTGTTCACTGTCCTCACGCAGCGCCCGTTCGATCTCTTGCTGCTGCGCTGCTGCATCTAAATGACGCAAATCGACCCGCTCCAGGGTGAAGTTGAAATCATGTCTGACGTCCTGATAAGCGCCATCAGCGCCTTCAGAAAATACGGTGCGCAAAGGCTCATGACGCGCAATGACGCGGATCAGCGCCAGCTCGGCTGCATCGGCATCAAACTGCGCGTCTACCTCAAACGCCATTGGCATATTGTATTCTGGGCTGCCCCCTTGCAGTTGATCGATAAACCACAATCGCTGCTGAGCAAAGGACAAAGGTAAAGGCCCACTGTCTCTGTCTATCCGCGTGATCTCGGGTCGTTGATCGATTGGGGCGCTTTTCTCGATAAAAGCCGCAAGCTGGCGCAGCTCCTGATGATCGAACACGGATTTAACCGTCAATTCGACACCAAACTGTGCCCGCACAGCAGTGATCATCTTGATCACTAATAAAGAATGCCCGCCCAAGTCGAAGAAATTGGCCGTTGCACTGAGTGTCTGGGGCGCCAGTTTAAGTACATCGGCCCAAAGTGCGACCAGTTGCCGTTCGAGTTCAGTTTCAGGCGCGTGATACTGCCCCTGCAAAATGGCGCCGTCAGGCTCGGGCAGTGCAGCTCTGTTTAACTTGCCGTTCGAAGTCACCGGCCAGCTGTCGATCACGACAAATGCCGACGGCGTCATATAATCTGGCAACTGCTGACTCACCGCCTGTTTGATGGCTTTGAGCTGCTGTGCTTGCTCCGATTCCCCTTGAACCGGATCCGCTAGCCGGATGTAGGCAACTAGCTTTTCGTCACCCGTCTCTTTGCCTTTTACTGACACTACTGCCGAATCCACCGTCGCGATCTGGTTTATATGGTGCTCTATCTCACCTAATTCGATGCGGTAACCACGGACTTTGACCTGCTCATCGATACGTCCGATAAATTCTAGATTTTCATCGGCCAAATACCTGACCAGATCGCCGGTTTTATACAAACGCTCGCTGCTGTTGGGATCTGACGGATCAAAATATGGATTCTGAATAAAGCGCTGTGCCGTCAGCGTCGCCTGACCCAGATATTTATCGGCCAGGCCATCTCCCCCGATGTAGAGTTCGCCGACTGCAAATTTAGGCGCCAGCCGGGCGTCGCCGTCCAACACGTAAAGTTGTGCATTCTGAATCGGCTTGCCAATCGGCACGCTGTCGCGACTCAAGTCTAAATCGCCTAACGCTTCAACTCTGAAAACACTACAACCCACCGTAGCTTCGGTCGGACCATATTCATTGATAAATACCGCACGAGGGAAAAACGCGGTTTTCCACTGATGTACACAAGCGACCGGCAGCTTTTCTCCGCCCAGCACCATCACGTGCCTCGTATCGACGGCCTGATGCTCGACCAGCCTGAAATTCAATAGGTTAAGATGCGCTGGCGTCAGTTTAAACAACCAGGGCTGTGTTGAAGTCAGGTAGTTGAGAACGGGTGTCAGATCCTCTTTTAACGGCGCTAACAGGGCGACCGTTTTTCCCTTACACAAAGGCGTCAACAAAGAGGTAATGGTCGCGTCAAAGCTCAGCGGCGTAGTAACCACAGCCCCCAGCAGCTCAGCTTCCAGGTACTGTTTCGCCGCGTAGTCTAGGTAGTTCACCACATTGGCGTGGGAAACCACTACGCCTTTGGGTTTGCCCGTTGAGCCTGAAGTGTACAATACATATGCCGTCTCTGCGGGATCCTGCGTCTGCTGGGGATCGTGGGTATCATATTCATCAAACCAGTCGGCGTCGGTCAGCGCCTCGTCCATCAACAGAATATCTGCGCCTTTAATCGAAAAGTCCGCCAACAGATCCGAAGTCAGCACCACAAGCTCGAGATCCGTATCCTGCATTATGGATTTGATCCTGGCTGCCGGATTACTCGGATCCAATGCAACATACGCCGCCCCCGACTTAAGCACGCCCAATACAGCAATCAGCATTTCTATCGAATTGTTCAAATAAATGCCAATGTAATCACCTGCACCGATTTCCATATTGATCAGACAATCGGCAAAACGGTTCGCTTTTTCATTCAACGTCCGGTATGAGATTTCGCTGTGCTGATGCTGTGCAGCCAGATTGTTTGGAGTCAGCTTGACCTGTTGCTCAAACAGTTGATGAATACACTTCGTCGCCGGGACTTCAGCCTGTGTTTGATTGTGCGCCGTTAACAGGTACTCGGTCTCATCCTGCGACGACAAGGTCACGGCATTAAGTTCAACGGCATCGATTTGCGCTGCATCAGCCAGCAGTGCCAATTGGCTCAACACATGGCAATAGTGCGCATTTAACTGGGCGACCCGCTCGGACGAAAACAAGGCCTTGTCATACGTCCAGTTAACATCAACCCCGGCTTCGTTCAGTCTGACGTCTATTTCAAAGTCTGACTGGGCCAAAGTAAAATTGCCCGGCATATACTCGAACTCTACGTCACCGACGCAAATGCTCTCTGACGCAGGTCCTGCACTGTCAAAGGTCATAACAATCTCAACCAAAGGGTGATGAGATAAGGTTCTGGGAATGTTCAAAGATTCAATCAGCTGATCAAATGGAACGTCCTGATTGGCCTGGCCGGCGATATGGGTCTGTCTGACGTGTTCAAAATAGTCACTTAATCTGGCATGATCTGTGTTGACCCTTAGTACCAGGGTGTTGACAAAAAACCCGATCAAGTTGTTCAGTTCTGGCTGGCTTCGGTTAGCCAGAGGCGTGCCAATCACTACATCAGTGTTGCGGCTATGACGGGCAAAAACCAGCGCCAGCGCCCCGTGCACCAGCATAAATGGCGTTAAGTTGAGCTTATTTGCAAGCTTATTTAGCCCGGTGCCGACCGTCGCCGACAAGGTTTGCGTCACCTTAGCCCCTTCGTGGCTTTTTGTCTCGGGTCTGGGCCGATCGAGTGGCAAACTGTGAACTGGTGTAACATCGGCAAGTTGCTTCTGCCAATAAGCCAGCTGTTGTTCCAGCTTGTCGCTATCCAGCCAGTCTTTTTGCCAACAGGCATAATCCGTATATTGGATTGCCAGGGGTTCAAACTCACCGGCCGCTTTATCGTCGAACGCCTGATACAAGGCAAAGAACTCTTTTGTCAAAATGTCCATTGACCAGCCGTCGCAGGCGATGTGGTGCAGATTAAAGATCAAGACCCCACCAGGCTCAACGGCATCGCAATGCACATACATGGCCCGGATCATCAGATCCTGCTGCAAATTAAAAGGCATGTTCAGATCGGCTTGCACAAGCTGTGCTAATCTGACCGACTGCGTATCTCGATCGCAGTCGGTCAAATCGTGCCGGGCAATTTTAAAGTTAAAGGTGTGCGCAGGGGCCTGGAATACACCCTCCCCGGTCTCAATATAATTGGTACGTAAAATAGCGTGACGCTTTACAATTTCAGCGATCGCCCACTCGACCTGCTCCAGATCCAGCACGCCCCGAACTCTAAAAACAGACTGTACATTGTATTCTGCGGAGCTGCCCTGCAGTTTATCCATAAACCACAGACGCTGCTGTGAATAAGATAAAGGATATGCAGCGCTTTGCGCGGCCACTTTGATTTTCTTACTTTCCGCTAGTTCCTTTTTCTTCTTTTGGGCAAGCAGTTGTATTAGTTGTTGTCTTTTATCACTTGCGTTAGACACATTATTATTTTTCATGGGTATTCTTCCAGTGGTTCTATCGGCCAGGTAAGCCGGTTAAGCCAATTCAGCCAACATGGCTTCAACTTCTTCATCCGTCATGTGTTCAACATCAGAAGCCAGGCTAGCGAGCAATGCGTCGTCCGGGACGCTCCGCTCTGTTATTAACGCGGCCATAGAATCTAAAGTTTTATGTTCAAAGACATCTCTAACAGACAACTCGCAGCACAAGCGCTCCTTCACCGCATTGATCAGCTTGATGATCAACAAGGAATGTCCGCCTCGCTCAAAGAAGTCATCTTCCCGGCTGATCGTCTCCTGAGGCAGCTCAAGCAAATGCGCCCAGACAGCCGCCAACTGCTGCTCCGTTTCACCTTCAGGGGCTTTGTATTCATTGCTGCTCCAAACATGCTCATCGACATCGGGTAAGGCCGCACGATCGACTTTACCTGTGACTGAAATAGGGAAAGACTCCAAGCATATAAAGTTGCTCGGCACCATATAGCTGGGCAGGTAGTTTTTCAGGTTTTTACACAATGCAGTGAACTCTTCACTGCGCGGCGATTCTATATAAGCCACTAGTTTTTTCTGACCCGGCTGGCTTTCAAGTACCTTAACTACGCAATGCTCCACGCCGGGGAAGGCACTTATTTTGGCTTCGACTTCGGACAGTTCGATTCTGAATCCGCGGATCTTCACCTGATTGTCGTTGCGCCCGACAAACTCAAGAATATTGCTGCGGTTGTATCTCACTAAATCACCGGTTCGATATAATTTACCGCCATCAGCCGAGAAGGGATCTAAGGTGAATTTTTGTGCGCTGAGGTCTGGCAGGTTCATATAACCGCGAGCCAACCCGCTGCCACCAATGCATAGCTCTCCGGTTGCGCCCTTAGCCACCAGGCGGTTTTGGGCGTCTAAGATAAACAGGCTGGTATTGGCCAGCGCCGTACCCAAAGGCACCACGTGTTTCGCCTCAATACTCATCTGGCTGACGTCGCAGCAACTGACGTCAATCACACTTTCCGTTTGTCCGTAGATATTGAAGACTTGTGCGTCAGCCGCGATCAGTTTCTGCAAACGAGATAACTCATGGCCGTGCCAGGCTTCCGAACCGACTAATATATGTTTAAAAGAGTCCAGCAAAACCTGGTTGTTTTCCGCGTGTTCGATCAGGTTTCGCAGTACCGAAGGTACAAAATCACCGAAGGTCACCCGGTGCTGCTCGATCAACGTATACATGGCCGGGGCAGAAATGATGGTTTCCTTGTTACACATCACCAGGGCACCACCGCTGCCCAGGCTCTTAACTATATCGCCTAGAAAAATATCAACCGCGACGCCGGCCATCTGCAAAATACGGGGCGGTGTTTTGGTCAGGTTGAACGCTTGTCGCCAGCCTTCATAGCGGGCCAGCATAGCGCCGTGCTCCACCATTACACCTTTGGGGCGACCGGACGTACCTGATGTATAGACTATGTAGGCCAGATCGGACGGTGTTATGTTTGCGCGTGCGTGCACCAGTTCTGTGCCAGGCACGCTCAAGATCACCTCGACCTGGCAGGTTTCAATCTCACCCGCAAACTCAACCCCCGACTGGGGCTGATCAGTCAACAGCAATACCGCACCCGAATCTTTCAGCATATACGCCTTGCGTTCCGAGGGCAGCTCCGGGTCGAGCGGCACATAGGCGGCGCCGACTTTTAAAATGCCTAACACAACAGCGACCGTTGTAACGCTGCGATCCATGCAAATCGCCACGCGATCCCTTGCTTTCACGCCTTTTCCAGCTAAATACGTCGCCACCATTTCGGCGTCTCGATTCAACTGCGCATAGCTGGTCTGCTCTTTATCGAATACGGCCGTAGCATCTGGTCTCTGAGCGACCTGCTCTTCAAACAATGTATGGATCAAGGTATCCGTACGATATGCAATGTGCCTGTCGTTCAACTCATCTATCTGGTGGGCTTTATCAGTTTCGGACAGCATATCGATTTCGCCTACAGTGAGCGCTGCGCCGGCGGCGAGATTCAACAGCAGGTTTTTCAGGTGGCCGGCAATTTGCGCCACCTGATCCCGACACAGCAGATGTTGCTGGACTTCTAAGGTCACGGCTAACGTTGATGACAACGCAGCAGTCACATTCACACTGTAGTTGGTTCCGTCATAAAAACGTGTATCGACCAGGCGAATATCGCTGTCGGCGACGGCGTCGGCCATCGCATCACTGGCGGGGTAATTTTCAAATACAACCAGGCTGTCAAACAGACTGGCCGCCAAATCGCTCTGCCTCTGTATTTCTGTCAGGGGTAAATACCCGAATTCGTCGCGCACATTATGTTCACGATGTAAGCGCTGTAGCCAATCGACCACGGGTACATCATCCTCCACAACTACCACAGCTGGCAGAGTGTTAATGAACAGGCCAACGGTTGTTTCAACATCGACCAGCTCGGCTGGTCGTCCAGATACCGTCGAGCCGAATACAACAGTCTGTTCCTGACTATAACGCGACAATAACAACGCCCAGGCGGCGTTAAGCAGAGTACTAAGTGTTGTACATGAAGCGTTCGCCAGAGTATTCAGCTGACGGGTCTGCTCCGGGTCTAGCTCAATCGGATAGGTGTGGACCTGGGCAGACACTTGGTTAGCGTCAGCCTGAGTGATCAGCGGCAGGGGTGTCGCAACGTCTACCAGACTCAAGGTCTCACGCCAGTAAGTCAGGGCTTGAGTCGTATTTTGCTGCGCCAGCCAGGCGACGTAATGCCGATAAGACAAGTCGACGTCGCGTGTAAGGCATCCGCCCGCGCTCAACGCTTTATAGTTCGCCATAACATCGCCGTACACAACCGGAATTGACCAGCCATCCAATAAAGCATGATGGTGTGTCCACAAGACCTGGCAGCTGCCATCACCCAGTATAAAGAGATCAAATTGCATCAAAGGTGCGCACTGCAGGTCCAGGCCCCGCAGTTTGATGTCTGAGCGCGTTTGCTCGATTTGGTTTACCTGCTCACAATCAGTATGTGTACTCAGGTCATGCACGAACCACGGCAGCTCGACGTCAGAGTACACAACCTGGTGATAGGCTTGACTCATACCGCCTTTGAAGGCCGTTCTGAAAATAACGTGCTTATCAACGACCGCAGTCCAGGCAGACTTAAAGCGCGCCAAATCCAGCCCTTCAAACTGCATCATAACCTGTTCGACATAACTGTCTTTTTCGAGCTCACTGTAAAATAACAGGCCCTGCTGCATAGCGGTCGCCGGATACAGATCATCGATTTTATCTTCACTCCACAGATCGAGCTCCGCCTGACTGACGCTGGCCAGTGGAAAATCAGAGGGAGTAAAACGCCTGACCTGCGCCTGTGTGCAATGCACTGCGATATCTGTCAAAGCTTCGGCTATGCTATCCATCAGATTTTGCAACATCTGTTTTTGATAAACACGGGCATCAAAGGACAAATTAAATGCCAGTTCGCCCTGCATTACCACGCCGGTCATAGACAAGGCATGGCTGGCAGCGCGCGCTTCACTGACGTCCCGACCACTTGATTCCGACGCTACTTTAAACGCCGCCTGCTGATTCAGCACCTGATCAAATTGCCCTAAATAGTTAAACTCCAGCTCGCTGGCCTGACAGTTTTCCAGCAGCTCACTGCATGCCAGGTGTTTCAAAACTCCAAACCCCAGGCCTTCATTGGGGGTTGCACGCAACTGTTCTTTCACAGCACAAATAACATCGCCCAGGTTGTCCATCTGCTGTGGCATATGCAGCAGTTTAGGCACGACGGCGGTGAACCAACCGACCGTCTGGTGCAGCGCAAGTTCGCTGTACAAGACATCGCGACCATGACTTTCCAAGTCAACCCTTAACGTCTTTATTTGGCCAAAACGATGTGCACCCAGCATCAGGCCAGCCATCAGTAAATCATTGACATTGGTACCATAGGCTTCATGGCTAAGATTCAGTAAGCGCTGTGTGTCGACCTTGCTTAAACGAAACCCGACGCGTTCGCTCGCAACAGCCTGCTGCCCATTGCGGACCCGACCGGCGATCTGTTCGAAGCGGTCAACCGGTGCTGCGAAAACTTGCTGCCAGTGTGGCGCTTCTGCAGCCAGCTGTTCGCTTTTTGCATACTCGCTCAAAAAGGTCGCCCAGCTTTGATAGGACGACGTTTTAGGTCCAAGCGCAAGTGGTTCGCCCTGGCTGTATTGACTGTAAAGTGTTTCTAAATCCTCCAGTAGAATGCGCCAGGACACGCCGTCAACCACTAAGTGATGGATCACTAACAGCAACCGTCCCGATTCCAACTGAGAATGTTCGGGCCGGATTAAGACCGCTTTAATCAGCTCACCCTTTTCAATCGATAAAGACGCCTGCACTGTGTCTGCAAACGCACCCAACTGTGCATAATCGCGCTCCTGCCAGGCGTATGTTGTTGCGGCCGACGCCACCTTAGCCGCCGTTAGCGCCTGATGCTCGCCCAGCCATTTACCCTGCGCCTTGAAAAAACGCAGCCGCAAGGCATCGTGACGGGACAATATTTTTTCCATCATGGTCGTCAGCAGATCCAGGTTCATATCCGACGGCGCTGTCAACATGATCGACTGGTTGTAGTGATCGATAGCCTGAGGGTTGGCAAAGAAATCGCGCTGTATCGGCAGCAGCTCAAGTGAGCCCGTCACTGGCGCCTGTGAGATTTCAGGGGTATTTCCAGCCTGAATGCATTTGCTCAGTTCTCTGATAGTCTGATGCTCAAACAGGTCTTTGACTTTAAAGTGCAGCCCCTGTTTAGCCGCCCGAGAAACCAGCTGGATCGATAAAATAGAATCCCCACCAAGAGAGAAAAAGCTTTCCGTCACGCTCAAGGTGTTGCTGTTCAACTGTAAAAGCTCTGCCCAAATACTCGCCAACAAAGCCTCTTGCTCGGTTTCTGGTGCTGTGTACTGCGCATTGCCGAACTCGGGTGCTGGCAGTTTTTTCAGATCCAACTTGCCGTTTATAGACAATGGCCACTTATCTAAAAAAACAAATGCGGCGGGCACCATATACTCGGGCAGTTTTTCGGTCAGCGCAGCCCTGCAGTTAGCTTCTAACGCATCGTACAGCCCATTGTCATCGGTAATCGCATAGGCGACAATGCGTTTTACGCCAGCCTCATCCTGATGAATATGA
Source organism: Pseudoalteromonas rubra (assembly GCF_000967655.1). GTDB lineage: Bacteria > Pseudomonadota > Gammaproteobacteria > Enterobacterales > Alteromonadaceae > Pseudoalteromonas > Pseudoalteromonas rubra_A. Next base: position 35,183 of record NZ_JXYA01000011.1, on the reverse strand, counting down.
ATACGGCAAGACTTGATTTGAGGCAATTCGGATAAGTGATATTCAATTTCCCCCAGCTCAATTCGAAAGCCGCGAATTTTAACCTGCTCGTCTTTTCGTCCGACCAAGGCTAGCTGACCATCGGGCAAGTAACGGACCAGATCACCGGTTTTAAACACTTTTGTGTCTGTATCATCGGAAAATGGATCGGCCAAAAAGCGTTCGGCATTTAGCTGAGGCAGATTAAGGTAACCTTCGGCGACAGACTCGCCTCCTATATATAGCTCACCAACGCTCCCTTGGGGCTGTAACTGCTGATACTCGTTTAATACGTAGATTTTCACGTTAGGCATCGCTTTACCTATATTTGCAATGCCCGAATGATCTGTAATGCTGTTTTCACAACTGAAATAGGTGCTATCGACTGTGCATTCGGTCAAACCATAGCTGTTTATTAACCGAGTATCGGCAGACAAACTAGCTTGTGTTTGCCGATGATCGGTCAGGCTCCAGGCATCGGAGCCTACAATAAGGTACTTCATCTGATCCAAGGTCTGGCCCAAATCGCGCAGATGTCCGATCAAACTGCGTACAGTAGCCGGCACAAACTCAGCAATATCAATCTTATTTTCTACCAGGGTGCGAAGCAGCGCAGCGGGCTCTAACAGCACGTCTTTAGGACAGATATGCAAGGTGCCGCCCGAGCAAAGGGCGCGCACCATGTCTCCTACAGATACGTCAAAGCCGATACCCGCCATTTGCAAGTGTTGCGATACCTGAGGACCCAGCCGATACATTTCGCGCCAGGCGTAAAACTGACTGGCGATGGCCCTGTGATTGACCAGTACGCCTTTGGGTTTGCCCGTGCTGCCCGAGGTAAAGATGCAATAGGCCCGATCCTGAGGACAGACCTCAACACACGGAGCCTGCGCCGTTTGCACGGCTTCATCGCGCCAGTTGATCTGATCTAACGCTATGATCTGCGTTGTCTCTGTTTTGATGAGTCCAGTATGGCTGAGCAGGGTTGCAATCTGTGCTTCGTCCAGCACACTGTGCGTTCTTTGTGCTGGTTGTTCCGGGTTGAGTGGAACATAGACGGCACCGGCCCGCAATACAGCCAGAAAGCTGATCACCATATCTGCGCTGCGCGGCAGCAATACCCCGACCATGTCTCCCTTTTTAATGCCCGAAGTGATCAACTTATGCGCCAAGAAATTAGCGCGCCGATCCAGCTCGCCATAGGTCAGGCTTTTATCCAGCTCCTTGACGGCAGTATTGGCCGACCAATGCGCCATGCCCTGTTCGATAATCTGAGGGATAAAGCGATCCGAAGGATACGCCATGCGGTTTTGCTCATTCATCCCCAACAAGGCTTGCCGCTCGGTGTCTGAAACCAGTGCCAGTCGCCCTATCGGCTGCTTTGGCGAAGCCACCATCTGCGCAAGCAGACGTTGCAGGCGGTCGGCCATCAATTCTATGCTGCCACGATCAAATAGATCCGTATTATATTCAAAGCTGAATGCGATGCCCTGCGGAGTTTCCTGGGCGTCCAACGACAACTCAAACATAGCGTGCCGTTTGTCGCCGTTATAAGGTGTTAACCGCAGACCATCTAGTTCAAAAGGCTGCCGCTCATTGGTGTCCATGGCAAACATAATTTGAAATAACGGGGGATAGCTGGCACTGCGTGTTACCTGTAATTGATCGACCAGCCATTCAAACGGAATAGCCTGATGTTGCTGCGCATTAATATTGACTTCTCGCACGGCCGCCAAGTACGCTTCCGTGCTCTGGCGTAAGTCGCAGTCAACCCTTAACACCAGCGTATTGACAAAACAACCGACCAGCTCTTCCAATGGCCCGGACATGCGATTAGCAACCGGTGTACCTATCAAAATGTCTGTGTTGTTGCTCAATCTGGCCAGCAGTAAAGCAAATGCGGCGTGCAGCACCATAAATAAAGTGCTGTGATTGTCTCGGGCAAGATTTTTTAACCCGACCAGTTCTTCAGTGTCGATATTAAAGTGAAGCACCGCGCCTTTATTGCCCGATAAAGATGCACGGGTGTGGTCCAATGGCAATTCATGCACATCCGGCGCATCAGCCAACTGCTCAAGCCAGTATTGCAGTGAAACATTGTGCTCCGATAAGGTAAGTGTTTGTCTTTGCCAGCTGGAAAAGTCGATATACTGGATTGCCTGAGGCGCCGGAACAATTTGCCCTCCTCCTCGCACCGTTTGATAGTATTCGACAAACTCTTTGACCAGCAGCTGCATTGACCAGCCATCAGCGGCAATATGATGCACATTAAACAGCAAAACTCCGCGCTTCGAACCCGTGCGGAAATAACTGGTACGCAGCATAAGTTCAGATTTCAGATCGAAAGGTCTGCTTATTTCATCCCCTAAGCGGGCTTCTATGCAGGACTTCGTTTGGTCTTGAGGCGCTGCACTTAAGTCGAATTGAGCAATTTTGAATTCGAAATCCGACAATACGGACTGCCAGGAGCCGGAATCATCTTCGCAATACACACTACGCAATATTTCATGCCGTTTTATGATTTCGGTCACCGCCAGTTCGGCCGCCCGGATATCAAACTCTCCCTCTACTTCAAAAGCACTGAAAATATGATAGGCCTGGTTTTCATCCGATAACCTGTCCATAAACCACATACGCTGCTGAGAATAAGATAGGGGGTATTTGTCTTGGTCTCTGGCGATTGCAGCGATTGCATCTGAGACGCCCGCCTGCGAAGTCGTATTATGTTCAGAGAGAAACGCTATCAACTCTTCTTTGTGGCTGACAATTTTCTCTTTAAGCGCGTCTGGGAAATTGTCATTTTTGAGCTTAAAACCCAGTTTCCCGTCGCTGCAAAATAATAAGACACCCTGTTCATATGCGTCTTTTACCAAATGACTTATGCTCATAACCAGCCCCCGTTATCCAATTCGTTAATTTCATCGGCGATTGTTTTACTTAACAATTTTTGTTCGATTGTTTGCGCCAGCTGGCTCAGAGTTTTGGCTTTAAAAACATCGCTGACTGTCAGCTCAATGCCACACTCCCGGTTGAGCTCAAGCACCAGGCGGGACACCAGCAAGGAGTGCCCCCCCAGCTCAAAAAAGTTGTCCAGTCGACCGGCAAGGTCGATCCCCAGCAAGCGACTCCAGCTGTTGGCTAGTAATGTTTCTATTTCGCCTTGAGGCGCAATGTATTCTCTGACGTAAAAATCTTCGGCTTTAGGCACTGGCAGCTGGTCATACGCAATTTTTCCATTTTGTGTAAACGGAAACTCCGGTACCTGCACCACAGCAGCCGGGGTCATATAGTCGGCCAGCGACAGCTTTAACTGCGCTATGATCTCGGTGGACTTAATCGGCTTTTCGCCGGTGACATAGGCGATCAATTGCAGCTGTTCATTTTCAAGCTTTCTCGGGTGAACTATGGCATCGGAAATTTCAGGCAGTTTTAACAACTGCTCACTGACTTCCTGAGGCTCAACGCGAAATCCCCGGATTTTGACCTGGTCGTCATTGCGACTGATAAATTCCAGATTATTGTCAAATTGAAAGCGAACAATATCCCCGGTTCGATATAAGCGGCCCGGTTTTATCGGATCCTCGACAAAGACTTGACGGGTCTGCTGGGGCCGATTTAAATACCCCCGGGCAACTCCATCTCCCCCGATGTAAAGTTCGCCCTTGGCGCCATAGGGCACCATCTGCATATGCTTGTCTAAGACATACAACTGCGTATTTATATTCGCTTGTCCGATGGGTACCGACTGCCCTCCCTGTGGCGCACCACGCATACTGTAACTACAGGCGGTGACTGTGGTTTCGGTCGGTCCGTAGGTATTGAGCAGTTCAATCGATTGCGTCAGTTCAAACCACTGACACGCTTTTGCGTATTTAAGCGCTTCGCCGCCTAGGATAACCAACCTGAGCGATGTACTTATCGGCGCTTTGCCCACTTCCATCAACTGATGCCAGAAAGCTGTAGGCAGGCTGATCACCGAGATCATATTCTGTTGGCAGAACTGCCAAAACGCTCCGATATCATTGACAATTTCTTCATTTCTGAGCACCAGAGCCGCACCGTGACACAAAGCGCCGAAACACTCTTCTACCGCGATATCAAAGCCTATGGATGAAAACTGCAACATGCGGTCAGATGGAGAGAGCTTGTATGAGTGTTTAATTTGATTGACAAAGCTACTCAATTGTCCATGCTCGACCATGACCCCTTTGGGCTCACCTGTGGTGCCTGAGGTATAGATAACATAAGCCAGAGCCCGCTTTGCATTGCCCGATTGCTCACAACTCAAGTTTTGATCACTGTACTGCACCAAGCCGTCGATCCAGTGTTCAGTCAGCAGCAGATTTTCACTGTCTAGCGCTAAGTCGGCCTGAAGCGTTTTACTGCTGATCACCACACGCGGCGCGGCATCACTGAGCATATAATGTATCCGTTGCTTAGGATAACTCGTATCTATAGGTAAATAGGCGGCGCCGGACTTAAGCACGGCTAAAATTGACACTATCATGTCGATCGAGCGAGGCAGGCAAATCGCAACAAGGGAATCTGCGCCCGCCCCTAATGTTCTGAGTCGCCGCGCCAACTGGTTCGCACGCGCATTTAAGGCTTCATAGGTGAGCGAATACTCACCACTGATAACGGCGGTTGCATCTGGGTTAGCGACAACCTGATGCTCAAACATCTCACAAGCGCTAATAAACGGCTGTTCTACAGTAGTTTTAGATTGACCCAGCTCGATTAATTTCTTTGCCTGCTCCTGACCAACCAGGTTGAGTGAATTAAGACTTATATCCGGCTGTTCTATCATCCCCTGAACCAGCACAAAGATTGAGTCCAATAGCCCCTGCGCATGCGCAGCACTGAAAAAGTCATGTCGGTAATCCAGCTGCAGCTCGGTGGGCTGTTTATCCCCGTATTCACACAAGGTGACGGTTAAGGGCACCTCTTCTTGCCCATGACTGAGATAATGTGTGCGTGCATTTACACCGTATTCACTGAAGTCGAAGTCTATTTGTTGGTAGTTAAATGCAACGTCATATAAGCGTTTTCTGCCTTGCCGAAGCAAACCTAAATCCCGATAAAGCGCGCTTAAAGGGTATTCCCTATTCCTAAACCCAGACTTCAGCAACTGTGATGTTTGTTTCACCGCATCAGATATCAGCTGGTCACCGCTGTAACTTAGCTTCACAGGCATCATGGACATAAAGGCTCCAATCATACCGCGCTGTTCCTTTGAAGTACGATTGTGTAAAGGCGTGCCAATGACCAGTGCATCCGTGTCATTAATACGATTCACAAGTGTGGAAATAGCAGTTAAAAACAACGGCAGCACAGCTAAGTTCTTATCAGCGGCCTTCTCCAGTAAACTGCTATACTCCAGAGGCGGTATAGTAAGTACTATCTTACTACTGGACTTTCTCGGGCAAGTCGAATTATTCAGCGGATGAAAAGGAACATCGGGAAGTTGGTGAAAAATTTGATTCCAGTATAGGCTTGATTTTGAGGCGCGCTTAGCGTTGGTTTTAGTAGCATGTTCTCCCGCAATATGTAGAAACGTTTTATCTCTAGAATCTAAGGGAGTTTTCCCTAAACTTAGTTGCTGATATAGTTCAAATATTTTCCTTATCCAATTTGCATAACCCGCCCCATCAATAATAATATGGTGAGATATGAAATATAGCCAAAACCTCTCCTCAGAGATTTTAATTAACCCCACCTTATAAAGCTGTCCCTCATCTAAACAGAACTCTTTACAGAACTCATTATCTATATGAATTTTTGACTTTTCTTCCGGATTACCTGAGGAATAATCAAAAACTTGCAGCTGAAAGTTTGATTCCTTAATTATGTGTACAGGCTTCAATCCCTTCAAAGTGATGGCCGATTTAAGTATCGGGTTTTCTTCGATGCTCAGGCCAATCGCAATTTCAAGTAACTTCTCATTGATACTATTCCTAATATCTACATAACCACCGATATTAAAAAGAGCCTTGTTATCACTATTTGTAAAATCTATATAAATTTCTTCCTGCTGACGATTTAAGGGGAAGGTTTCTGATTTTAATTGCCTGTGTGACATAAAACTCCTTAGGCCTATTTCTTATTCCTATTCTTCGCTATCACTCGTTGCTCAGGCCAACCACCGCGTTTAACCTGTCAACAACCGTTGGAATCGATTGCTAATGGACAGCTGAGTCTCTTTCACTGCGTTACACTAAACCTTCAGCGACTTCCGTAACCAGAAAGTCATTATCATCACTTTATTGACCAAATTCATGGCCGGGTATCTTGCTGTATAGCAATGATATCGAGCTTGCCCGATAGCTGATGCTGCTGGCGCTGCTTAACTAGAAACCAGAAAAATCACAGTGCTTCTTTATTAGAGTGATCACATATCCCCATTTTGGGCACGCGCATTCTAGCCAATGCTAAAACTTTTTGCCATAAGAAGTTTGCCCACTATTTACATACACTTACATTTGGGTACGCCGAGCAAGCAAATGTACAATTTACGTCCAATAATAAAGGACTTAGGGATTACAAGAGCGGTGAGTTAGAACTTAAGATTGGCGAGAATTGATGTCTTTGATGTATTGATTGCGCCACGCAATTTTTGGGTCGTTGCAATTAGCATAATCACGCATTTGGCGTGCTTTGAAGATCCAAAAGCCGATGTCAATATCAAACACTATCCTGTCGACGCCTTGTTTTTAGCAGTGATTGCGACACTATAGTAGCGCTGATGATTGGCAGCAGGTTTCAGTATGGTAAGCCGCAACTGAAGAAACTCAGACAGCACCACTTCTTGAATAATAATGGCACTACAAAAAACGAAAAGAAGCGGTTTAAGGTGGTGATTTTAGTACGGGACAGCTCTTTGGTTGGGCTGTGTGTAAAGAGGGCTCCCTACCTGCTCAAGAACACAAATACTAACTTTCCTGAAAATATCAAAGAATCTTGTTTTGATATCCAAATCAAAAAATAGCAAACACCACCATACAAAAAATCTAGCTTCACTTATCTCAATACAGATAGTCAGGCGAAAGTGCTTAGTATGCTTTTCAGAAGCTAATTATATTAATACCTGAAAACAACAATTAACCCCCATCTGGCTCCCAAAACCACACAACCAAACCCTTTTAGAATAACCAAAAACAGTAAGGTTAAAGTTAAATATCAGCGTGGATGGCTTACAAAAATACCGGTATGGCTTATCCATTTCATACCGAGTGGCTGGCAAAATTTCTTGAAAAAAGCAAATATAAATAGACCAAGTCAATTTAACCCTAACAACGGCACTCCTGATTATTTTTGACATGTAAAACTGCTTTAACCCTAACATCAACTAGATTCATAATTTTAAGTATACAGCCACTCATTAAATTGGGGTCGGATACGAAGAAATAGAAGAAGCTTTCATTAACTCGAGTAGTAAAATTGATTTTTTGGATGATACTTTATTGTATGGGGTGAAACTTTATTGTCCGCCCATTAAAAAAGGCGCTTTCGCGCCTTTTTTCGTTCACTCAACCTAACTCAACTTACTCTACCGTAACTGACTTGGCCAGGTTACGTGGCTGGTCGACGTCAGTGCCTTTGATCACGGCAACGTAGTACGACAGTAGCTGTAGCGGGATTGTATAGACAACTGGTGCGATGATGTCTTCAACGTGATTCACGTTCATTACGCGCATGGTGTCGTCTGATGCAAAGTTGGAGTCTTTGTCGGCGAAGACGTAGATTATGCCGCCGCGGGCGCGGACTTCTTCCACGTTTGACTTCAGCTTTTCAAGTAGCTCGTTGTTTGGCGCGACGACTATGATTGGCATATCGGCGTCGATCAGGGCCAGTGGGCCGTGCTTCAGCTCGCCTGCGGCGTAGGCTTCGGCGTGAATGTACGAGATTTCTTTAAGCTTAAGTGCGCCTTCCATTGCGATTGGGTACTGTGAACCACGACCCAGGAACAATGAGTGGTGCTTGTCGGCGAATTCTTCTGCCAGCGCTTCAATGCCGTCGGCCATGTTCAGTGACTCTTCCAGTTTATTTGGCAACGTCTTGATGGCATTCACGATCACGCTCTGGTCACGGCCTTTTTCCTGTGCGATTGAAGCAGTTAGCATCAGTAAGCCGACTAATTGCGTGGTAAACGCTTTGGTTGACGCTACACCAATTTCGGCACCGGCTTTGGTCATAAAGGCCAGATCGGATTCGCGCACCAATGAAGAACCTGGCACGTTACAGATGGTCATAGAGGCCATGTAACCCTGCTCTTTAGCCAGGCGCAATGCCGCCAGCGTATCGGCGGTTTCGCCAGACTGAGAAATGGTTACAAGTAAGCTGTTTTCGTGCACGAACGACTCACGATAGCGGAATTCAGAGGCAATCTCGACATTACAGCTTACGCCTGCGTATTGCTCTAGCCAGTAACGCGCCACCATGCCTGAGTGGTAAGACGTACCACAAGCAATGATCTGAACGTGTTTAACGTCTTTGAAGATCTGGTTTGCCTGGTCGCCAAACGCATCTACCGATACTTTGTCGCCATCTAAACGACCTTCCAGTGTGTTACGCACGGCCATTGGCTGCTCGTAGATTTCTTTAAGCATGTAGTGGCGGTATTCGCCTTTGCCCGAGACATCCTGAGAAATGTTGGATTCAACCACTTCACGCTCAACAGGTTCGCCGTTGATGTCGTAAATTTCGACCGTATCGCGGGTGATGCGTGCTACATCGCCTTCTTCTAAGAAAATAAAATTGCGTGTTACCGCAAGCAGTGCCAGCTGATCAGACGCGATAAAGTTTTCGCCCAGACCTAAACCGATCACCAGCGGGCTGCCTGAACGGGCCACGATGATTTCGTTGTCGTTGGCTTTGTCGAATACCACAGTGCCGTAAGCACCTTCAAGCTGCTTAACCGCGGCTTTAACAGAGTCCAGCAGAGAGTCGTGCTGCTGACGCAGTTGGTGGATCAGGTGAACCATGACTTCGGTGTCAGTATCAGACAGGAAGGTGTAGCCATCGTCTTTAAGTACTGAGCGCAGCGATTCGTGGTTCTCGATGATGCCGTTGTGAACCAGCGCGATTTCGCTGTTTGAAATATGTGGGTGGGCATTCACTTCGGTTACACCACCATGTGTAGCCCAACGTGTGTGCGCAATACCTGTGTGTCCGCTGACGCCAGCTTCGGCCACAGCCGCTTCCAGGTTTACCACTTTACCCACAGCCTTAACCGTATTCAAAGTGCCTGCTTCGCTTAGTGCGACACCGGCTGAATCGTATCCACGGTACTCAAGACGCTTTAAACCTTCGATCAAAATACGGTTAACAGGACGTTCTGCTACCGCACCAACTATACCACACATAAACTCTCCATTAATTGCACGTTGTGTGTTGTCATTCTACCTCTGCACAGATCAACTGCACGCCACGGGCCTCGATCGCCTGGCGCAAGTCGGCAGCCAGGTTGTTGTCGGTGATCAAGGTCGTGACCTGATCCCAGGGCAATTCTAAATTCGGTATTCTGCGGCCGATCTTTTCAGATTCGACCAGTACAACCACGTCACGGGCCGCTTCGGCCATGACCTGGCTTAACCCCACCAGCTCGTTGAACGTGGTGGTGCCCCTTGCCACATCTATGCCGTCGGCACCAATGAACAAGGTATCAAAATCATAGGAGCGCAAAACCTGTTCGGCAACCTGCCCCTGAAACGACTCCGAATGGGGGTCCCAGGTGCCACCGGTCATCAATAAGGTAGGCTCGTTTTCCAGTGCCAACAAGCGGTTGGCAATATTAATGGCATTGGTCATCACCACCAGCCCGCGCTTTTGCGCCAGCTCCGGGATCATGGCAGCGGTAGTTCGGCCGCTGTCGATGATAATGCGATGGTGATCTTTTATCAGCGCTGCGGCGGCTTTGGCAATGGCCACTTTACGCAGCGTATCGCGCTCATCATTGCCTTTGGCAACAATCTCTTGCGGCAGCGCCACAGCGCCCCCGTAGCGACGTAATAACAGGCCGCTTTTTTCCAATGCGGTTAAATCCTTTCGAATCGTAACTTCCGATGTGGCAAATTCACTGGCTAAGGCTTCCACGCTGACTTCGCCTTGCTCGTTTACCATGGCAAGGATTGTGTGTCTGCGTTGCTGTGTATTGCGTTTGGTCATCGTGGTTTTATATTAAGTCATAAGTTTCGTTTCGAACGTTGCGGAATTATAGTCGAAACTTACGGTTCGAAACAAGTTAAATTTTAATCACGTTGGACGGTGTGGGTTTGGGTGTGAATTAGGCACTTTTGGTGCGGGCTGTGAATGGTTCCCGGCTCGTTGGCCGGGATGACGGAGGGCAGCAGCGGGTTGGGCGTATAAAACCTATCTGCGATGTGGGCTGTAAATGGTTCCCGGCTCGTTGGCCGGGATGACGGAAGACGATTGCGGGTTGGGCGTATAAAACCTAACTATCGTGCGGGATGTAAGTGGTTCCCGGCTCGTTGGCCGGGATGACGGAAGGCGGCTGCGGGTTGGGATGACGGAGGACGGCTCATTGGCCGGGATGACGGAGATGGCTCGTTGACCGGGATGATGGAAATAGCTGTCGGCTGGGATCTCGGAAGACGGTTGTGGGATAGACGTACTAACGCTACCTGCTGTGCGGGCTGATGTTTATGACGCTTGAGTGATCGCTGTTTTGTTTGGCTTCACATCCGTTAGCAGAATGCTAAAATATGCCGGTGTATCAAATATGGGAAAATTTCGTGTCGGCTCGGATTAGACAAGAATGGTTACTGTCGCTGTGTGGCTGGACGCTGGTGATTGGCTTTTTGACCTTTATTGACTTGCTGCACGACTGGTCGGTGCCCGAAGGCGAGCGGCTCAACAACCCGTTGTGGTGGGCAGTGCAGGAATGGGGCTTGTGGTATCTGTTAACGCCTGCGTTATTTCGTGCGCTGGCCCGACTTGAACCGGCACCAAGAGTAGACACCAGTACATTTTTGAAAATCATGACAGCCGCCTACTTCATCGCTATGCTGTTACAGGCCTTATTCGATCTGGTCGCGCTGGATGACCCGATTGCCTATACACTCTACTACTTTGCCCCCTCCCATCTGCTGGTGCTGTTCGTGATCACTATTTTATGGCACACCCAGCTGCGCACCATTGCCGACCTTCAGCAGGATCAGCAAGCGTTATGGGTAGATCAGGGCAGAGATAAAGCCCTGGTGGCTTACAACGACATCACTCATATTAGCGCAGCCAGCAATTATATGGAGATCCACACCCGCACGCAGCAATACCTAAAGCGCGGCACCCTGAAAGAGCTAATGGCGCAACTGCCACCGCAATTTGTTCGCACCCATCGCTCGCATGCGGTTAACCTGTCGGCCATAAAGCGGATCCAAAACAAGCCCTCTGGCAGCGCCATTATTCAGCTGTGCGGTGGCGCACAGGTTGCCCTGAGTAAAGGCTACAAGCAGGAAGTAAAAGCACGCTTCACCCAAAGTGCCTAAAAAACACACACACCATTCGTCCCACATTATCCGGGACGAGAAAACGACCCCGGTCGACTCATCCCGGAAAGCCACAACTTGCCCCTAAGCTTTTGTTTCCTTTGGTTTGAATGTCATAATATGGTGTCAACTTTCAAGGAGTGTTGTATGAACCTGATGAAACCTGTATTGCTACCTTCGTTGCTGCTGTGTACTTTGCTGGCTCCTGCCTATGGCCAGCAACCAGCCGACAAAGTGTTTGATCACAATGCGCTGGCTAAGTTTAATGCCCAGCATGCACTGGATCTGCTCAATCAGTTGCCCACCTTTGTACTGAGTGAAGGTAACAATGAACGCGGCCTCAGCGGGGCCAGCAGTAATGTCTTGATCGATGGCGCGGTGCCCTTGTCCAAATCCGACTCCATCGAAACCCTGCTGCGTCAGCTGCCTGTCGGCCAGATAGCCGCGCTGGAGTTGTACAGTGGCCAGCATCCGTTCAGCCAGCTTAGTGAATACACTCAAGTGGTAAATATCATTAAAAAAGAGCAGGCTGGCTCTATAGATTGGCGTGCCAGCATGCAATCTCAGCATAGCGACCACACACTGAACGAAGCCATGTTAAGTCTGCAAACCAACCACGCTGACTGGCAACATACTGCAAGCGTGAAGTGGCTAAACAACCATGCGTATTCATCCGGTGTGCTCACCCAGTATACCGATGCTCAGTCGCAGCAGCCGGCCAGTATCGAGCAGGAGCATTTTGCAGAACGCGAGCAGGGCGTGCAGCTGGCTTTGATCAGCAGAACCCAACTGAGCCATGGCAGCCTGCAACTGAATGCCACAGCGCAACAAACCGACTGGCGCACGCGCTATCGCTGGACACCTGCTGAGCCTGCCCCGGTGGATGGCACCACAGACAACGAACAGGTAGACGAATATGAGCTGGGCTTTGACTGGCTCACGGTCATGCCCGATGACTGGCAATGGCAGCTCACAGGCCTTGCCAGACAAGCACAAACCGACTTGTCTATACAAGAGTGGCAAAGCCCGGAACCGGCATTTATTACCTTTGAGCAAGATGAGCGCGAGCGCGAGCAGGTGCTCAGGCTGGCGTATGGTAATCCGACGCTCACTCTGCAACCCAGTATGGGTATTGAAGGCAGTTACAACTCAGTGACGGCCAACACCCGGGATGGGGGCGATATTGAACACAGCAAAGTCACCGAAGCGCGCTTTGAGCCCTTTGTGGCGGCCAGCTGGCCTATTGCGCCTAACTGGCAGCTGTCGGGCAAACTCGCGCTGGAGCAGGCGACTCTGACCGCGGGTATCGACACCGAGCAGTCGCTGAAACATCGTTTACTCAAGCCGCAGCTTAAGCTGGGCCATGACCTCAGCGAACATTCACAGCTGACCTTCAGCGCACAACACCAGGTTGAACAGCTCGACTTTGCACTGTTTCAGGCCTCTCAGAGCAGCGGTTTCTCACGCACCCAAAGTGGTGCCACTCAGTTAAAGCCCATGCAATACACTGAGCTGATGCTCACCTGGCAATATGAGCGGCCCGGCTGGTTTGAATTCACCTTCAGCCCGCTCTACCAGTGGCAAAAAGATATTCAGGAATATCAGCTACAAAGCGACGGTAATGGCGCCATCAATAATGCCGGACGCGCCCGTTACTTTGGCCTGGACAGCGAATGGAGCATCAATACCGACCGCCTGCTCAGTGCCAGCCGTATCGAGCTGAGCTACACCTGGCGGGATGCGCGATTTGACGATCCACTCAGTGGAGTGCGTCCAATCACGGATCTGACCCCACACGAATTCATCGTCGGGTTTCGTCGCGATCAGGCAACTTTATCCTGGGGGGTGGAGGCCTTTTTGCCTACCCGCCTGCGCGAGTACTATCACAATGAGGTGTTGACCGAGCGGGCAGGCACGGAGCTTAGTGCCTTTATCCAGACTCAGGTTGGCGATGGATTATCATTGCGGGCCGAAATGAACACGCTTAATAAGGCAAAATACCGCTATACCCGAGTCCTGTTCGAACCTGATCGCAGCCACTCCCCGGCGCACAGCGCCGTGCTGGATGAAACCATACAGCCTCAGCTGAGCCTGACGCTCAGTGGTCAGCTTTAGTTTGGCGTCCGGGCACTACCCATTGCAGAAAAAATCAGCGATAATGCGCCCTTCATTATCGCTAAACACACGTAAGACACTCTAATATGGCAAGGTTCATTTATTTTTTAATAACGGTTTTGGTTTCTGGCTTTGCCCATGCCGGCGTTACGCCCTGGATCCCATTCGAACTGGACCATGGCAATATCACGATACCTGTCACTGTTGCTGGTATCAAAAGCAAAGCAATACTGGACACCGGCGCGAACGCCAATGCAATAAACCAGCATTTTATCGAGCATCATAAATTGCAGTTAACCCAAAGCGGCAATGTCGAGGTTGAGGGGGCTTTCGGGCGCGCCCGACAAGCGGTTTATAACAACGTTGACGTTGAACTATTCGGCATGAAGACTGCACTCAACGTAAGTAACTTCAGGCTGGGAACCCCTGGGTATAGCCTGTTGATTGGGGCCGGTTTTTTCAACAAGTTTGTGATCCAGATAGACTACCCAAATCGTCGCATGCGAATGACAACGCGCGATGTCATTGACGTGGGTAAACACGAAAACATCAAAACGCAGGCGCAAAAAGGCACTGGCTACCCTATCGTTCAGGTAGAAATGGCAGGCAAGAAAGTTTGGCTGCTGCTGGACACCGGCAGCAGTGGTGGCATTACGATCGGCCGCCGCCTGGCCGATGGGCTGGATCTGATCAATCCGGATGATGAACTGATCCTGGCGAGTGGTGCAAACACCATTGCCAAGCTACGCAGCACCACGCTCGGCGAGCTGACCTTTGGCCCATTTACTCTGTCTAACGTCAAACTAACTTACCCTGAAAAAGGCCAAAAACTGATTAAGTTACCTCAATACTCCCACACCTCCAGCATGATAAAAGGCAGGAAAGTCCGAGGGATAGTAGGCTTTGATGTGCTTAAGCACTTTCTGGTGACACTGGATTATGCGCGCGGTCATATGCACCTGAGCGTACCAGAAAAACTCTGAGTCGAATTTTCCACCCAATCAGGGCCTGCTCGTCTATACTTAGTTGCACTGTAAGTAAACGCGAGGAGGTCCCATGACTCATCGTATCAGTGCCTACTTAGACACACATCTCATCCCCTACCGTGTTATCGAACACGTTGAGAGCCAGTCATCCCTTGGTTCGGCTTATTTTAGCCAAATCCCTTTGCCTCAGCTGGCAAAGGCTGTGATGCTGGAAGATCACGAAAGCAAACGCCTGATGGCGGTGTTGCCCGCCAACTACAAGATCAGCCTGAGCAGACTGAACGACGCCCTGAAAAGGCGCTTTCACCTGATGAAAGAGCGCCAGGTTTATCGACTGTTTGCAGACTGTAGCCCGGGAGCTGTACCACCGATTGCTGAAGCCTATCACCTGGATATCGTCTATGACGACCTGTTGCTCAATCTGCCCCATGTGTATATTGAGTCGGGCGACCACAGACACTTGCTACAACTGGATCAGTCGGACTTTCGACAGCTGATGGAAGACGCTAAGCATTTACGCTTTAGCCACGAAACCTTCCATTAACCGGAGGTTGTTTTAAGCGGCGTGCGCCACTAGCGTGCGCCACTAGCATGCGCCACTAGCATGCGCCACTAGCATGCGCCACTAGCATGCGCCACTGGCGTGCGCCCCATCATCCGGATGAGGCGCAATATTGCTATAGTGAGGCCTTATTGAGCGGCATAACAAAGCGGCAGTGGCCATCGCTGACATTGCCGATCATTTCGTCGTAAGCGGTTTCCATATCAAAGGTGGCCTGAGTGGCACCCAGTTCACTGAGCACCAGCTCGGCTTCGCGCAGGGAATTGTAAGTCTGGGTTTTGCCATCGCGGTCGGTCAGCAAATGATAATTGCCCAGCGCATCAAGCCCGCCGGCCAAATAATGGTTGGAGTCGGCATAACTGAGGATCACGGCATCCATATGGTTTTGATCCAGTTCATTTTTTAGCTCGGAACGTAACATAACTACCCCCTGACGGTGCAAACTATTCAGGCAAAACGCGGTTTACCCTGAAATTTGAGTGTAGCTCAATTTACGTACAGTTCGGCCAGTGCGATCAACCACAACCAACAAGAGTGGCAAAAATTCCCAACTTATATACAATCAAAACCAATAATAATAATGCCAAACAGTCCGATGCCAGCCAGAATCCTTGCCCTGCTGATAACCCTGATAACACTCAGTGGATGTCAGTCTACCCGCTCAGATAGCCGCGTTGATGATAGTCTGGCGACCAGCCACCATACTCCCGAGGTCTCATTCGAGCCGGACAGGCCATTACCCGCACTGCCAACGCCCCATACCAGCGATGATGTCTGGCAGCGTATTCGCATGCAGCTGAGCTTTGCCCCTTCTACCCACCCCAGAGTGCTGGCGCGGGTTAACTGGTATCTGCAACACCCGAATTATATGCACACCATCAGCGAGCGGGCTCAACCCTACCTGTATTATCTGGTGACTGAGGTGGAGCGCCGTGGCCTGCCCATTGAGCTGGCGCTGATGCCGCTGATCGAAAGCGACTTCAACGCTCAGGCCTATTCGGAAAAACACGCCTCCGGGCTGTGGCAGCTCACTCCGTTAATCGCAAAACATTACGGCGTTACCATTAATCCCTGGTTTGACGGGCGACAGGATCTGATCCAATCCACTCAAGCGGCGCTGGATTTTTTGCTCTATCTGAACAAGCGTTTTGATGGCGACTGGTATCACGCCATTGCCGCCTATAACACCGGCGAAGGCCGGGTTGCCAATGCCATTGCACGCAATCGCAAAGCCGGTAAGCCGACCGACTTTTTTTCGCTTAAATTACCAAAACAAACCCGCCATTATGTGCCCAAGCTACTGGCCGCTGCCGCCCTGCTAAAACAACAGCGCATGCATTTTCCGGCCATCGACAACCAGCCAGCCTTCACTCAACTGGCCCTGGATAAAGCCGTGATCTTACCCGAGCAACACAACTGGGCAGAGCTGGAAGTGCTCAACCCGGGCTTTCGCCGCTTCCCGGTGCTACTCAACGGGCCAGGCCACGTGCTGGTGCCAACAACCCGCACGCAGGAGTGGCAGCTGGCAGCCGCTGATTTTCAGGCATTACCAGATACTCGCTGGCAAAAGGTGGAGGTGCGCCGTGGCGACAGCCTGAGCAGGATAGCAAAACAGCATGGTTTGTCGGTCGCTGAACTGCGCCAGTTTAACCAGCTCAGCAACGATATGATCCGCATCGGCCAGACTTTGCTGTTGCCATCGCGCTCAGAAACACTGGATTACGTGGTTAAACGCGGCGACAGTTTGTGGCGGATCGCCAGGCAGTTTGGTGTCTCGGTCAAGGACCTGAAACGCTGGAACCGACGCGACACCAACCGGCTGAGGCTGGGAGAAACCCTTGCCATTCATCTTTCGGCCCCTTAAACGTACTTCGACAGGACTCGCCCCATGACGCAACAGCAAACCACCTCAAGCGAGGTGGATAACACGCACCACATAACCCCGGTACAGGACGACCCTCATCAGCCTGACGAGACACAACAGGCCAAACCCAAGCGGTTTTTCCGGGGTAAGCAATTGCGCCTGTCACGCTCCAAAATGAATACTGTGCTGGCACTGTGCGCCATGCTGATCTCGGCCGCGTCTTTTTATGCCACCTATATGCAGGCCAAGGCCGCACAGGAGCAAGTGGCCGCAGCAGAGCGACAGCTGGAAGCCGAAACCTGGCCCTGGCTGCAATTTAGCTACAGTAACTTTGACCTTGAGGCAGAAAGGCCCAGGATAACCATTGGCATCCTGAACTCGGGCACCGGCCCCGCCCTGATTGAATGGGTGCAATACCACTACCGCGGCCAGGCCTATGACTCGCTCACAGCGCTGTTCGATGCCTGCTGTAACATCAGCGCGTATCGCGAAGCCCTTGATACTGCGCAGCAGGACGACAACGAGGTCAACGTGCTGGCCAAGTTTGGCTGGTATATTACCAGCCGGGCCGAACACTCATTGCTTGCCGACGGCGCCACGCTGCCGCTTTTCACCATGCAAAAAAGCAATTTTAACAATCGCTTATGGGACAAAATTGACGATATATCGGAGCAGGTAGAGGTCTTTACCTGTTATTGCTCGCTGCTCAAACAATGTTATATTTCTTCCGTCGAGTCGCACGTGTCACCCGTCGAAGATTGCACTCAGGGCAAACTGACCCTGGCGCAACAAGATAACACGACCACAGAGGAGCATTAGCGGGTTTGCTGAAACGCCTTTTATCAAAACATCGCACATCATCGCCCGCCGTCCGGCATATTTGCCATTTTGAGGGCGTAATCGATCACTTATATCTGGATACCCGGGGCAATCCCACCATAGGCGTGGGCTTTCATGTCGCCAGTCAGGATGCCTTTACCCGCCTGAGCCTGCGCGACAAGCGCACCAACAAGCCCGCCAGTCGGGCACAAAAACAGCAAGAGTACACGACATTAAAACGACTGCCAGCCGGGAAAACGGCTCGCTGGTATGAACAGCACTGCACCTTACACTTACCCCACAGCGAAAGTATGCGCCTGCTTGAGGAGCAGATACGGGCCTTTGAGCAAGAGCTGGCCCGTCTGATCTGCCCCGCCAATGGTTACACCCGGGCATACCACCAGCTGCCGGAGAACGCCCGGCTTGCGCTGTTAGACCTGGCCTACAACCTGGGCACCACCAATTTGAGTAGTCGCTGGCCTAAGCTCTTAACTGCCCTGAAACGCGAAGACTGGCAACAGGCGGCAAACGAATGTGCCCGCAAACATGTCAGCAAAGCCCGCAATCAGGCCACCCGGCAGCTATTTATGCAAGCGTCAAAAAATGACAGCCTGGTAGCTCGATTGCTCAGGCGACTGTGGCGTAAATTATGGCGCTAGTCACGCTCGCGGATCTGTTCTTTCGCTTTAGTGCCCTCGGCTTACTCATTGCGCTGGTGCTGTTTAACTGGCCTCGTCTGACTGGCTTTGAGCGCCTGCTGAGCGTAGCCCTGGCCACCAGCCTGGCGTGTTTTCTGCTGCTTACCCAGCCTTTGCCTGAGTGGCGCTTTAACCCATTACGCAACCTGTTTCTTGCAGGTACTGAGCTGCTGCCTCTGATCTTATGTGCCTGTGCCTGGTATCTGATCACCCTGCGTGTACCGCACTGGCTGACGCTGAGTTGGGGACGCTGGCTGCTGGGGTGTGCTGTACTGGCCAGTAGCAGTGTGTTTTTGGTTTATGGAGGCAATACCCACTGGCATACACTGATGCACCTGCTTTCAGCATTCGCCATGTGTGCCGCCTTGTATTATTGTTTGGCGAATTTTAATGACGACCTGGTGCATAGCCGTCGTCGCATGCGGCTGATCCTGGCCGCCTTTGCCCTGCTGCACTGCCTGGTGCTGGTTGGGTTTGAGCTCAGTGACAGCCTTATTCGACGGGATCCCATTTATCTGCTGGCCAATGCGGTGTTTATTTTTTGCCTGTTGTTACTGCTCAGCGGATTGTCCCGACCAGCCGTAAAAGACAACGGCAACCCCAGTCAGGCCGCCCAACAAACACTGCCAGTGCCTGCCCACTGGCTAACCTCTTATGAGGCTTTGCAAACCCTGCTGGCACAGGGCATTTATCGTGAGCCCGAGCTCACCATTGGTCTGCTGGCCGAGCGCCTTGATATACCCACTCACCAGCTGCGCACCCTGATCAACCAGCAGCTTGGCTGCAAAAACTTCTCTCATTTTATCAACCAGTATCGACTGGCCTATGCTGCCGAGCAATTACGCGACCTGGCCCATGCCCGCACGGCCATTCTGAGCATAGCTTACGATGCCGGATTTAATTCCATCGGCCCATTCAACCGCGCCTTTAAACAAGCTTATGCCCTGACACCAGGGGACTACCGCAGACAACACCTGAGCGCTGTTCAGAGCAGTTCAAAAGATTGCACGGGCTCATAAACGAGCCCACGCGTGTCGCATCGATAAGAATGATAAAGGTGAAACCGGGTGACAGTCAGCGTGAAGGGGGTAATCGATGAGCGCACCTCCGGCTCGCCCTTGTGTCCTCTCAGTAAGGTAATATGCGGTGCAAAAGGCAAGCGGTTACAATGCAACCCCAGTTTGGCCCCCATATCACGTAACGGCTCAGCCAGCGCACTTAACTGCGCAGGTTCAGGCTCCGGGCGTAAAAAGAAAATCCCGTTACCCGACCAGTAACCGGTGTGTGCAAAGTTCAGCGTAAAGCCGGATACCTTAAGCTGACGGGCAAACGCCACCATGTCCGCCTCCTGCGACTCAGTCACCTGACCAAGAAAAGCCAGCGTCAGATGCCAGTTCTCCATTTTAGTCGGTGCTTTGCGGGCACGCACTTCAGTGCACAGCCAGGCATTAATATGCGCCTGGCTGTGTGCATCCAACCCTATGCCAAAAAATAAGCGCCTGCCCATAACTCACTCCTGCTACTGATACGCTGAGTATATCGCGCACCATGAGTTTTTGCTTAAATTGGCCACCTTTTCACAATCGGCCAGCATTTTTCACTTTAGACAAGATTTAAAAGCTTAATTCTCAGATAGTTAAATCTGTTTATCGCGAATTAAGGATCAACAATGAAACGCCTGCTCAGTCTGCTGACATTACTGCTCTTAACCGCGCTGGCCTATTTTGGCTGGCCCGTCTATCAGTTTTATGCCTTCAACCTGGAAAAAGTGCCGGTGCTGGCCAGCGCTGCGCCGCTCCCCCAGGGGCCTTTGCCACACCAGTCACATCACGGACCGGCGCTCGGTGCATTCAATACCCGGGCCGCTGATATTCTTAAAACCACCAGAGCGACAAGTAACGCGCCCGGTATTTCTGCCGCCATTGCCCATCGTGGTGAGCTTGTCTGGCAGGGTACGCTCGGGTATGCCGACATCAAAACCAAAACGGCGCTCACACCCAAGCATCAGTTTCGCATTGGCAGTACTTCCAAAGCCGTGACCGCCACACTCATGGCAAAACTCATGCAGGAACAAAACTTTAACCTGGATACGCCGCTACAAGACAGCCTGACACCGCTGCCCAACCCGGCGTGGCGGGATATTACCCCGCGCCAGCTGGCATCGCACAGCGCCGGTCTGCCCCATTACAAAGGCAACCAGGATCGCATCGGGCTGTATCGCTCGCTCAGCCTAAATACCCAGTTTGATCGGGTGCAGGATGCCGTTGCGCAGTTTGATGAAGGACCGCTGCGTGCCAAGCCGGGCGATGCATTTTATTACTCCAGCTATGGCACTGTGCTGCTGAGTGCGGTTCTGGCGCAGCATGCTCAGCGCCCCTATCTCGACTTGCTCAAGCAGCATGTGCTGACGCCGCTGGGGATGCGCCACAGTGGCACGGAGTCACAGGGCAATAAGCTGGCAACCTTTTATTTTAGTCGTCGCGGACAAGATGCCCGGTACATTCCCTGGCGCCCGGTAAACCTCAGCCACCGCCTGGCCGGTGGCGGCCTGATCAGCACACCCAGTGATCTTGTGCGGCTCGGCAGTGGTTATCTCGACCCCCATTATTTGCACCCGGCGGTGCGCAAACAGATCTGGACACCACAGCGCCTGAATCATGGCGAGGTCAACCCGCAAAACTATGCACTGGGATGGCGTCGTCATGAGTACCAGCATAACGGTCAGCCCGCGTTTACTTACTACCACCATGGCGGCGTATCGCGAGGATCGCAAAGTATGTTAATTGTGGTGCCTCACCACCAGCTTAGCGTGGCGGTGAATATCAACAGTAAAACCAAACCGTTTTGGATCTTCGGCGAAGCTGCACTCAAGCTGGCGCATGCTTATGTGCAGCTGACAGAGCAGGCTCAGCGCGAACCGCTGGACACTAAGGTCAGCGCCGCATCCAGCACGGCATCTTTATTGGCAAAGTAATCCTTGGCCGTCAGGGCAACCGGCAAGTCTGGTGCCAGCCACACCCGGCTGTCTTCCGCAGCGCCCTGCTGATGAAACTGGGATGAGATCACCCCAATCTGGCCACTGAAGGGCAAGGTGAACCAGCCCGCCTCACCGATGGCGTTTGGTCGGGTCCCCGAAGGCTCGCCGACCAGAACAGGGCTGGTCAGCTTACTGATCCTCATCAGCAGGTCGTGACCAGCCGAGAAGGTATTGCGTCCAACCAGGATGATCAGCTTGCCCTTAGGTACCAAAGCCTCAAACAACACTGCGGTGGCAATGGTACTGGGCAGCAGGAAGCCATTTCCGCCGCTGTTGTCACGCAGGTCTAAAATAAAGTGCTCCGCCTGCCCGGCCAGCAGGGTATCGCGCAGCTGCTGGTTAAAAGCATCCAGCGACATATCCTTGCGCTCACGTACGGCATTAAAGTTCACATAGAGTGCCTTGTGTTCAGGCAGCAATTTGGACCAGTAAGGCGCTGACTGTGGGTGCTGGCGTGGCAACTTTGGAAAGCCATTAAACTGCATAGCGCGCGGCGTCAGCGTCAGCTGCTGTGTTTGCAAATCATCTCCACGGACCGTCAGCGTGACTTTGCTTGCGTCTTCAACCACCCCAAGTCCCTGCAATACCTGAGTCAGGCTCAAATAGTAAGGCCCCAGCCACGCTTGCTGCATATTATTATCGCGCGGGTTTACCTCCCCGGTTTTCTCCAGTGCCTGTAATGCCGGGGTATTGCCTATCGTCAAAACCTGTTTGCCAATGAGGTGTTGATAGTCGGAGTCGGCCGCCACAATAAACAGCCCTTCTTCAAACAGATAAAACTGCACGGGTAACTGCTGAGTGTTGCCCGCCTTACCCCAGGCCGGAATAATGAAGTTGTGACCATTTTCCAGCATGCCGAGCAACTGCATCAGTTCAAACACGACCTGCTGGTCACTCAAAGCGGGAATGCGCTTATCAATCTGTACGACCTTGTGCTCAAAGTCCTGCTCGCTCATGCGGTGAAAGGCCGACACATGTAAACGCCTGATCTCTTCAGCCAGATAATGCAGATCATGACGCCAGCGTGCCTCTCTGTCGAACTCAGCAACTGGCTCTGCGCCCACTAGCCGACGATAATCGGCATCCTGAGCAAACGCTGCAAAGTGTGGATTAGGCTTGCGGCTAAACAGGCTGCGGCCCGTCAGTGCCGGTTTGTCATCCCAGCGCGCATCAAGTGCCCGCTCAAGCCACACCATGGCATTGCGCTTATCTTTGAGCGCACCATACAACTCAGCTAAGGTCACCATCATATCGTTTGGGTTGTCATGCCATTTCGGCAAACGCTTTAACCGCACGCCCAACCGCAACGCCCGTTTAAGAGGCGCAATGGCTGCCTGCCACTGTTGTTGCTGACGATACCCCAGGCTCAGCAGATACCAGGTAACACCATCGTTTTGATAGTCTGTGGTCAGCTTGCTTGCCAGTTTAACCACCGCAGGCCAGTCTTCACGTTCAACCAGGGTAAACAGCTGCTCTTTGCTGTGGTAATAGCCCAGTGGGTCACGCACCTGACCTGGCAATACAGGGATTTGATATGCATCGTTATGATACCCGGGTGTGCCACGGGATGGGGTTGCATGTGACTGCTGACAGCTCAAAATAATGAGTCCGAGTAGTCCAAAAACGGCTTTATACATTTGGTTCTCCTCTTAAGTTAAGAACCAATGTATTGAATAAACTACTTTTATTCGTCCAGATTCCGGATCCTGAACGAATAAAAGGGGTATTTGGTTAGTTTTTCAGCGTACCATGTCGAAAACGCGTCGGTGTCATTCCCGTGCGGGTTTTAAAGGCCTGATTGAAGGTCGACTTGGCATTAAAGCCATTGTTCATCGCAATATCGAGCACCGATACCTCGCCGTAGGCTGGATCAGCCAATTGTTTTTCAATCTGCTCAAGCCTTACTTCATTGATATAGTTAGAGAAGTTATTTCCAGACACCGAATTAATGGCCCACGAAACCTGTTTCACTCCCAGTGACAGCTGATCTGCAATATGCTGAATACTCAGTCGGGGCTGACAAAACAGCCCCTGCTGCCGAACCTGTGCGTCTACCGCTGCAAATATCGACTGCGCCAGCTGGGTGTCCTGTACAGCATCATCACGCTGACTGAGGGTTTGATACTGGGCCAGGCGATTAAATACCTGCGGTTGCTTTATCACGCCAATCAGCAACACCGAGAGAATACCAAAGAAGCCCACTTCATGGGCTAGATACCAGTAGGCTTTCCAGGGCATCGGCGTAATGGGCTGCACATTCATGCGCACAAAATCCGTCACACTCAGCACGGCATACACGCCGAGCAATCTGGTCAGCCAGCTGAGATCCATCGTCGCCGCATCGGCATGTACCTGATACACTGTATCGCGATAGTCACGCAGCAGTTTTAAAGACGCCACCAGATAGCCCAACAGCATGATGCTGCCCAGCGCAATCAGCAGCTGCACATACTGGGTCAAACCCAGCGACACCAGAGGTAACAGCAGATGACGGGCAGACTGCAAGCCACCTGTTGATGCCCCGACCAGGTTGCGGACACTGAGATACCAGACTGGCCCCATGGCCAGGGTAAAAGCCGGTGTGATGACATACCCTACCAGCGTAAAGCCTGCACTTTCAAGCACATTGGCAAGGCAGAGTAAGGTCTGAAAAACAAAAAATAACACCAGACAGCGACTGTGAGGATTTTGCCACACCAGGATCGCGGCAAAGCACATCTGCCAGGCAAAGATCAGCTGAAACACAGTCAGCCCTGAAATACTGAGCGAGGTGAACACGTTTAACTCTTTATTATGGTTAATATTGACCGCAATGATTGACCGCAGCGGTTATTTAAACTGTACCGCTTCATTGCTGCGCACATAGGTACGCGACTCGGGTTCAGTCCATTTGCCCTGCTTCAGGTACTGGGTCGATACCGTAAAGCGGCCATCTTTAAAACGACTGATGGATTTCACCTGAGTAATGCCATCCTGATTACCGGTCACGTCTTCAAAGGCCACAAACTCACTGGGGCTGAGCACCTCTATGGTGCCCTGGGTATAAAAGCCGGCGGTGGTGAAGTAGTAAAACACCAGCGCATTTTTGCTTTTATCCCAAAATATCAGCGACTCTCCGCCGTACATGCCAGCATTGATAGAATGCAAAGTGCGCACCGCAGTGCCGTTGAGTGCACGCTCCCAGCGACTGACATCACGCATTGGCGGCTTGCCTGCCGGCACATCAAAATCCGCCTGCCAGGTGCCCAAAAACGACTGAAACACAGCCAGCTCTTTGGCAAGCTGCGCAGGTTTGTTGTCATCTGAACGCGCCTCTGCGCTTAGCGCCAGCAAAGTCAACGCACTGAGCCATAGGGTCAATACTCGGGCCATGATGCCATCCTTCATTTTGTTTTTACTCAAGGGTAGCCAATGGGCCCCATAAACACAAAAAGCGCACTGCAAAGTGCGCTTTTTACGGCTCTGTTACTTAGTCGGCTTTTTTATCTGCCGAGAAGTACTTACGGCGCAGCATATCGTGGATCACCAGCTCCTGCTCCCGGCCATAGGCCTTGAACATGCGGTTATTGTGCATATGCAGCAAAGAGCCCAGCAAAGTATCTTTGCTACAGTTGAGTTTGCCCTCATCAAGCATACGATTAAGCACAGTCACCACCGGCTCGGCCGCCTGATACCACTGAGACAGGATAGCAAACAAGGCCTGTTGCACCTCATCCGCAGGCTCGTCCGTCTGCTTGGTGAGCAAGGCAAAGTCTTTATCCAGCTGGGCTTCGTAATCGCGATACCGGTTACCCAGCTGTTTGCGCAGCACACTGGTCTCATTAAACTCTCTGCCAAACCCGTCACGCAATTGGCTGATCAGGGTGAAACGCGTTGTCTCGTCATATTCGAACAAGTCCAGTAACTTATGCGTCTGTGCCAGCGCCATGCGCCAGCGCACATCCTCACCGTGTTCGTCGATCAGCGCACAGGTTTTCGCTATCAGCTCACTGTCGTACATAAACAGCGACTCCACTAGTGCCATCGACTCAGGTCCGCCGTAGCGCTCAACTTCCCGCTCATAGGTCATCAGCTCGACCTTGTGCAGCTCTCCACTCTCTACTTTCGGGTCGAGAAGTGCATTCAGTTTGGGCAGCAGCTGACCGCACAGCAACCCGGGATCGCCATGAAAACGCAAACGCAGGTGCCAGTCAGGATCGCCGTAACGGATAAAGAACCACTTGTCGTACAGGTCGCCACTTTGCTCGATCAGAGGCAGCAGCTCGTCGGTCAGGAGCTGCTCAACCAGCGAGTTACCCGAGTAAATCTTCAGGCTTAACCACTCAGAGCCGGCACTAAAGCGGCGCTTCAATGGCGCTGCGGTGATGTTACCCAAAGGATCATCGCTAAAGTGCTGATGCACCGCGGCATGTTCATTGATAAATGGAATAATCACTTCGTTGCTGTAGCGGTTACCCTGCGCATCGACCACCCTGGACGGATAGTGCTGGCTGAGCACTTCTTTGAGCTCAACCCGGCGATGGCCCTTGGTTTCGGCAAGTAAAATCGCAAACATGTCCGGATTACGTAAATCCAGCTGCAATACGTTATCAGACATGGCAAAGCTTACTTGCGGGTCGAGCTGATAGGTATCCAGCAGCGCATCCAATTTAGCACGATCAAACTGGCCTTTTTTACTCACCGCTTCCAGCTCAGTTCGGTCGATACGCCAGGTTTTTTCACTCAGGATAAGATTGTCCAGCATCAGACGGGGCACAAAGGCAGCGCGCTCCAGACTCGCAGGCAACTTAAACTGTGGAGCTCTGCCATCCTGATGTTGCAGCATACACAAAAACTTATAGGCACTGAGGCTGCGTGCAGAATAGTTATGGGCACTGGACAAGCGTGGCACCACTTGCTTATTAAGCCGCTTGCTCCATAGCTTGACCTTCTGACCTTCCACCCAGACATACAAATCACTTAATGGGATCTGATACTCATCATCCAACGCACTGTCAGCGAGGAAAACAATTTCATACTGGCGTAAATGCGGGCGTGCAATCACATTGCCCGGACGCCCTTCTGGCATGTGCACCACTTCAGCAAAAATCACGTCGCTGCTGTGCGCCTGCTCACGAGCCAGATGTGTCACCACATTGTCTTTCAGGCCGTCATCCAGGTGGCAAAAACGTCCCAGCAGATTGGCCGCAGACGGGCCATAACAGCCATTAAACTTATGGACCGCATTGCCTTTGTCATCCTGATGCAGGCTCACCATGGCCGCAAAGGAGTAAGGGAACTTGGCTACCGCGTCTTTGTTCGTGACTTTTTGCTTAAGAGTTTTAGCACGCAGCACCACACAGTCTTTACCGCGGTTTTGTGGCTGACTCAGCGCATCTTCCACAATGCCATCCAGCACGCTGACTTCAGGCATAGTCTGTTGGCCCGCTCCACTGCGCGCCAGATTTAGTCCGGCCACCAGCGGGGCTTCATAGCCGGTTTCGGTGGAAATGCCGATCCCAGACTCATCGTCGAGGATTTTATCGAGTGCGACAAACTGGCCTTCAAAACGGGCATTAAACTTGGTCATAAACTGGCTCAACGCATTGCCCTGATCGGACACACTCAGTCCGGCGAGCAGTTCCAGTTGTTTTTGCAGTCGCAATACGTCCTGCGCTGCCAGCTGGCAGTCGTTAAAGTGGCGATAAATATCACTCTGGAACAGCTTGTTCTCCTGTACCTTCACCGGCAAACTTTGCAGATGCTCCAGCAGCTGTTTATAAGGTTTGATGTCACCCGTTTTTTGTTCATCCAGGCTATCAATTTGCGCCAGTGCCGTGGCCAGTTTGTCGGCAGTCTCAAACTCCTCTATGGCCGTAATGGACTTCAGTAGTGCCCTGTCTGGCGACTCACCCGTCAGTGGCAAGGGAATATCTGCCAGCAGCACCCCTTCATCAATCAGGTCCTGGATATAGGCTTCTACCTCTTCCTGATCCGCTTCGTCATACTGGGCGCAAAACTGAGCAACCAGTGCATTAAAGCTTTTGCCTTCCCGCGCAGCTTCCAGCACAAAGCGGAAGTACTCGTCACTTTCCACGGCGCTGAGGCGATACTGCATGGTCTCTTCAGACAAATACGTTTCTATGTAGCGACACTGCTCGGCAATAAAGTAATGTGAGGAGTTGGGTTTGTAGGTCAGTGTATCTGAACGTGAAGCGTGCTTGATAAAGTGCTCTTTTAGCGCGTTCAGATAAAACATATCGAGCCGGGTTTTACGGCTATCCTGAGTCAGCTCGGCGACATTCAGCTCGGTGTGCTGCTCAATGCGGCCCTGATGAATGCCGGAAAACAAACCAAATGGCGTGGGCCGGGAGCACATTCGAACCATATATTTGATGAGCGCATGGGCAACCTTTTTGCCTTGCTTTGAGTCGGGCTTGGTGCGCCACTGCTCGATCCGCTCCAGTAACGACGGGCTGGCAAGGTAAATGGCTTCTTCAACACCCGGTGTGGCCAGCCAGGCAGCCAGCACGACATTGGTATCGGCATTGTCCTCGCCAAATTGCGCCAGTTGCTCAAGCCCGAGGCGAGGCGTACGAATTACAAAAAAGTCTTCATTTTTTAGCTGTTTAGACATCACTTACTCCCTATGCCATTAACAAACAATCAACCCAGCCGGTATCATCATCAAACAAGGTGGTCAAAGCCAGGCCAATCCCGGCATACCCCATTAGAAAGCCAAAGTCTTCGTGATAGTCTTTGTCTAACCCATTGTACGCATACAGGGACTCGACACCCCGCTCGGTATACTGCTGTAGCGAATAATCGACCCAGTATTGCATCGCCTGAACAAGACGTGGGTGGGGCATTAACTGGTTAAGAATTTGGTAAATCAGTGCCATACCATAAAAGCCGTGGCACAGACCGGCATCCGTAATGTGACCGGACTGTTCATCGCGCTCGGCCGCATGCAGCGCAATGTCTAATGCCCGCTCGATATAACTTGGACGGTCCAGCTGCTGACCAACACGTGCCAGCGTCATGGCAATCGTCAGGTCGCCATAACACCACCCCAGCCGCGAATGGTGTTCACCTCCGGCGCAAGAACCAAAACACGCTTGCGATGTGCTGTCGGGACTCTGCTGCGCTAACAGCCAGTCACACGCGCCCAATAACAAGGTGGTCACACGCGCCTGCAAGCTTGGAATATGTACCGCAGGCAGCAGGGCGGCGATGATACCTGGCACACCATGGGCCAGACCCAGGTTATACTCGGGCTCTGTGGGCTCATCTTTATTAAACCGGTAAACCGACTCTTGTGGTTGCGACCAGGTTATATGGCCATTATCCAAGCGCGTGGCGGTACTTTCCAGGCCGCTGACAATGACCTCATACAAAGCAGCCTGATCAGATTGTTTGGCACGGCGAGACGCATAGGGTGCAAACCCGGACAACCCCAGTACCATTTCGATTTCACCCTGCCAGGGCTGAATATCCAGAGAGGCGCGGAACAACTCGTCTACTTCTTCTAGCAGTTCAGGGTCGTAGTTTTCGGGGTCCGCCTGATTCAGATACTCCAGCATCCAGGCTTGCCCGGCCAGGCCATTGCTCAGCTCAAAGGTTTGCTGATCCAAGCCCTCCTGCAAGGCTTCAAGTTTCTCACTGAACAGGGCCTCGTCGACCAGACTCGCATCGTATTCATAGGCTTTATATAAAAACAGCAGCTGACCTGCTAACCCACTTAGCAGCCCATTGGGTAACTGGGCATCTTGTATATTGGTACTGACCTTGTCAGTGATAATCTTCAGAAGAGTCCTGATGGTGTCACGCTGCTGCGTCGACAATGAAATTTGCTCTGGCATGTTCATCCTTAATCTAATCGTCTTTCGTTATTGTTATCATAATATTGGCGACTCGCGTGCATCACTGATGCACGCTGTGTTATCTGTACCTGAATGATCTAAATTGACGTTAACCTAAAACACCTACTGACTCAACCGCAAAAAGTCACAAACTTTACAAAATTAAAACAATGGGCTGAGGCGTTATTCACACACAGATTCTTCCTCTTGCGTATATGGGTCAGGCACATCCGCTTTTTTCAGACGCACTTCCCTGTCCGCCGACGCGATGGTCTCTTTACGGTGTGCAATGATCACCCGGGTGATATCAAGACGCGATACCGCCTCATTGATATCTGACTCCAGGTTGGTATCCAGGTGGCTGGTTGCCTCATCCATAAATAAAATTTTGGGCTGTTTATACAAGGCACGCGCCAGAATAATACGCTGCTTCTGACCACCAGACAGGCTCGAGCCCATGTCGCCTATCAGGCTGTCGTAATTCATCGGCATCTGACTGATGTCATCGTGAATGGCGGCCAGCTGTGCACAGTAGACGACTCGCTCCATATCAATCGGGGTGTCAAAAAAGGCGATATTATCGGCCACGGAGCCAGACAGTAACTCATCATCCTGCATCACCGCGGCAATTTGCTGACGATACTGACGCGCACCTATCTGCTCCATAGGTACACCGTCGATCAGCACTTCACCGCTTTTTGGCTGGTTCAGACCCAGCATAATTTTCAGCAAGGTCGACTTACCACAGCCAGAAGGCCCGGTGATCGCCACAGACTCACCCGCTTCGATAGTCAGGTTCAGCTCATTCAGTACGTTAGGTGTGGCATCTGAGTAAGCAAAGCTAATATTGCGTAGCTCAATCTGACCCTTCACCTGATGCTGCTTCACCTGATCCGGTTGCAAAGTCTCTTTGTCGGTCAATGCAATGTCGGCAATACGATCAAAGTGCAGCCCCACCATTTTAAATTCAATTAGCTTTTCGATCAGATTGGCTGTTTTGTCCATAAACTGGCGTTTATACGACATAAAGGCAAACAGCATCCCGGTACTAAAACCACCATCGAGCACTAAGTGCGCCGCCAGATACACCACCAAAATATTCTCAATGCCAAACAGCGCACGGTTGATGGCGTCATAGCCAATCTGAAAGTTACCAAGGCGAATACTCTGGTTGATAGCATTGGCGTAGCGGTTTTGCCACTGGCCTTCGCGCTTTACTTCTGAACCAAACAGTTTAATGGTCTGAATGCCCCGCACGGTTTCCATAAAGTTGGAATTCTCCTCCGCACGCGCCATGATCTCCTGCTCACTGATATTGCGAAATGGTCTGTACATCGCAATCCGGACAATGGCGTAGGCCACCACCGCCGCTAACACCACGGCCGACAGCGTGGGGCTGTAAAAGAAGATCATCGCCAAAGTGATCACCGCCATCAGCCCGTCAATGATTGCTTCAATCACCCCGGTGGTGAGAATTTGCTTGACCTGCTGGAGTGAGCCAAAGCGGGATACCACGTCACCCATGTGGCGTTTTTCAAAATAAGAGATGGGCAAACGCACCAGATGATGGAATAAGTTGGCGCCGAGCTGAATGTTCATCTGGTTACCAAAGTGCAGCAAGGTAAAGCCCCGCAGCGCATTGGTGGCGATTTCAAACACCAGCACCAGGAAGAAGCCGGTGGCGAGCACCGTCAACAGGTTGGTATCCCCGGTCAGGATCACATCGTCGATCACCAACTGAATATAATAGGGCGCGGCGAGGGTAAACACCTGCAATATGATAGATAGCAGAAAAATCAGGGTCAGCGAGCGTTTCAGCCCGGTAATGCGGCTCCAGAAATCCGAGAAATGTAAGCTGGGTTTCTTTTCTTTCTTTTCAAAGCTCTTGGTGGGGGTCAGCTCAAGCGCCACCCCGGTAAAGTGTTTGGAGGCCTCCGCCATGGTGAAGGTTTTCTCGCCCGACGCCGGGTCGTGGATCACGATGCGTTTTTCATTGGCCTTTTTCAGCACCACAAAGTGATTCATATCCCAATGCAGGATACAGGGTGTTTGCAGGGCATCGAGATCTTCTAATTCAATGCGCAATGGCCGTGAGCTCATTTCCAGTTTCTCGGCAAAGTGCATAATATCCAGCAAGGTTGCCCCTTCGATGGAAATACTGAACTTTTGCCTTAGCGTGGTGAGATCACTGTGATAACCATGATAAGCCGCCACCATGGCGAGACTGGCAAGGCCACATTCGGCGGCCTCAGATTGCAAAATAACAGGCAGTGACTTTGTTGACCAGAACTGTAACTGCTGTACCGGAGATTCGTCTTCAACGTGCATAAAAAGCCTTTTTATTCTTGTAGTTGCAGCCTACAGCTGTCCTTTAATACTAAACACGGGATCAAATAACCAACGCAATAAAGAGCGTTCTTCGACAATAATATCGGCATCCAGCCTCATCCCGGCGCGCAGCGGCGTTGCTTTGCCATAGGCGGAGATCTGCTGCTCCTGCAGCGCCACGACGACCCGATAAGCAGGTTCCTGAATGACCCCTGGGGTGCTGGTTTCGTCTGGCAGGATCACACTGTTACTGACCTGCTCTATGGTGCCGTTATAAATACCAAATTTCTCATAAGGGAAAGCGTGGTAGCGCAACTTGGTTTCCTGACCGAGGTTGATAAACCCAAACGAAGAGGTCGGTACATAGATAATCGCCTGCATCTGACTGCCCTGCGGCAAGATACTCAGCAGGTTTTGCCCCGCATTCACGCTTTTACCAACCTTGCCCAGTAGCCCGGTCACCACACCCGCTTTTGGTGCGCGCAATTCCCCAAGACGTTGTTGCTCCACAGAAGATAGCTGGATCTGCAGATCGGCCTGCTGAGATTCCAGCTGACTGAGGCGGTCATCGTGTTGCAGTGGCAGTTTTTCCAGCTCAGTGTCGTATTGCTGAATTTGCGAAGCCAGCGTCAGCCGTTCCGACTGAATACTGGACGCCTGTTGCTGCAAAGACAGCAGGGTGTCTTTTTGACGTTGCAATTCGAGTTCAGAAATATAGCCGGTCCCTTTGAGCGTGCTGATCTGCCCCACCATTTGCTGATTTAACTTAAGTCGCTTTTCGAACGTGCTGGCCTGGTTATCTAGCTCTTTCAGGCGTGCTTTTGCGGTGGCTTTTTGCTGCCGCAGCTCTGTCAGCTCAAGGATATGCTGGCGTTTTTGTTGGCTAATTTGTTGCTGCAAATTACGCAGCTGAAAACCATATTGATTGAGCAACGCCTGGTTTAATTCCAGTGACTGGGTACTGTGCTTGGCGGAAGCAACGCGCAACAGGGGCTGATCGGCTTCGACATAGTCCCCCTCAGACACCAGCACCTCAGCAATGATCCCCGTTTGTGGGGCAACCAGCTTTAACACGCCGGTATTAGGTTCAATAACACCAGAGACGCGCTCTTTGCGCGCGTAACTGCCACTTGCCAGAAAGATGATACTAATAACAACGACGATTAGGATAAGTAAAGCCAGTGTCCTGAACACCGGTGGTTGAACTAAACTTACAGCTCCTTCTAGTCGGTGTCTTTTACTCTCTAATACTTCTTTTCTAAAGAGATTTTCCATAATTTCCTAACACCCGATTGGTTGCGTTTTTTATTGTTAAATTTTAATTAACCCCGAGTAATGTACCACTTTGACGTGCAGAAAGGAACTCACGAGATGGTAGCGCAAATTTCCCTCGCATCAGAATGAAAAACGGGAGCGCAAGCTCCCGTTTTAATTAATTTTTCTTTGTCGGCCGTTGCCAATTACCAATGTTTCGCTGCTTGCCTCTGGCAACCGCCAGCGTTGCATCGTCCACAGTGGTGGTGATCACCGACCCGGCGCCCACAGTCGCTGTTTTGCCAATTTCAACCGGTGCTACCAGCGACGAGTTTGACCCGATAAAAGCGCCATCCCCGATAATGGTTTTGGATTTATTGACGCCATCATAATTACAGGTGATGGTACCTGCGCCAATATTCACTTTTTCACCAATCTCAGCATCGCCCAGGTAAGTTAAGTGATTCGCTTTAGACCCTTTACCCAGACGCGACTTTTTCATCTCAACAAAGTTACCTATGTGCGAATCAGTTTCCATCACGGCCCCAGGGCGCAGTCTGGCAAATGGACCCAAAGTACAAGCATCACCGACGGTCGCTTCTTCTATCAGGGTGTTGGCTTTAATCATCACCCCATTGCCAATCTTACAGTTTTTCAGGACGCAGTTTGGACCAATCACCACATCATCACCCAATTCGACCTGGCCTTCAAAAATCACGTTCACATCTATCTGAACGTCCTGACCGGTTGTCACTTCACCACGCACATCAATACGTTGCGGATCAGCCAGGCTGGCACCATTGAGCATCAGGGTTTCTGCCTGCCACGCCTGATAGGCACGTTCTAAACCGGCAAGCTGGACACGGTTGTTAGCCCCTTCCACTTCCATCGCGTCATCCGGCTGTGCAGAGGTTATCTCAACGCCATCGTGGTGTGCCATCGCAACGATATCGGTAAGGTAGTACTCGCCCTGTGCGTTATTATTGGACAGCTGACCCAGCCATTTTTTTAACAAGCCACCATTAGCCGCCATGATACCTGTGTTGATCTCCTGGATTGCCAGCTGCTCGGCTGTTGCATCCTTTTGTTCAACGATGCCGACCAGTTTGCCATTGTCACGCAACATGCGGCCATAGCCCATAGGGTTATCAAGGTTTACGGTTAGTACAGCCAGCCCGTGGTCAGGCGTTACATCCAGCAAGCGCTGCAAGGTGGATAAGCGCGTTAACGGTACATCACCATATAGAATCAACACAGTATCATCGTCAGCGATGTGTTCTTTTGCAACGGCAACCGCATGGCCGGTACCCAGCTGCTCTGCCTGATGTACCCAGTTTACTTGATTATGCTGCAATGCTGCCTGTAATTGCTCCGCACCGTGACCGTAAACAAGGTTTGTGGTACTGGCACCTAACGCACTCGCATTGTCAATCACATGCTGTACCATCGGGCGACCTGCAACAGGGTGCAATACCTTAGGTAATTTTGAACGCATGCGAGTGCCTTTACCCGCGGCAAGTATAACTGTAGTCAGTGCCATAACATTATTCTCTTCTAATCTGTTGTCTACCACGAAGAGCATAGGAGTGCCTTTCCATTGCGTGGGCAACCCGCTCCATTTAAGTGGCTATATTGTAACGCTTAACTCTGCGTATTGTCAGTAACGAATGCGCTCTTTCTTATTGTGACAGTGCCAGAGTGTCCAGCATACGATAGCAGGTACACATCTCCCTTCCCACAGAATTAAGACAATGCGACCTGTCATACTATACAGCTAGGAAAAAGTATTATATGGGTAGCAAATAAAAAACTAACAAACAAATGAAACCTGTAATAAAAGCCAGCTTATAAAAAAACCGATTATTGCTATTGTTTAATCACTGGCCAACGCCAAGAAGATAAAACCTAGTTTGTTACAAAACATCACCCTGGAGATAAAGATGAATATATCAAGCAACATTAAAAAAGATGAAACAATTAATGACGGCTTGAGCTTTGATAAAACAGCAACATTATCAAGCCATTTTTGTGAAACCAGAGTAAACAGAGCAATTTAATAAACGGAGAATCATTATGAATAACGTATTAAAACTTCAAGCAGTTCAGTCTGGCAACAACAACGGTGAAATCCAGGACTGGAGCACTATTTCTAACCAC
>NZ_JXYA01000010.1 GCF_000967655.1 Pseudoalteromonas rubra | reverse complement strand
CGGGCGCGTGGATTGAAACGAGTCGTCTCTACATGGATTGCGTGCGGTTGGTCGTCGCGTCCTGCACGGGCGCGTGGATTGAAACTGGTGGCTGGCACTGGACGACATTGAGGCCGGGGTCGCGTTCTGCACGGGCGCGTGGATTGAAACCCTGGAGTGGATCTGTTTGTGCAATGCTTCGGGTCGTCGCGTCCTGCACGGGCGCTTGGATTGAAACCGTTTCTTTAGAGTTGTTTTTAAGAGTGTCTTTTGTCGCGTCCTTCACGGGCACATGGATTGAAATATGTTTGTCGCTTTGTGTTACCGCGCATTTGATACGGATAAAAAGTGAGGTTTGTGGGTTAAACCATGAGAGTTCGGGTTAGGTATCTGATGAAGGGAGAGACTTTGTGCACACGTCATACCTGTATCATCGAGCAAAATGCGTAGGCAGTCACAGACGTCTTTGGTGAATAGGTTTATAGTGCAAAGCAGGGGTCGTAACACATTAAGATCTCACGGCCAGGGCACTTAAAAAGCAGGGAAGGGGAACCGAGTTCAGATTAGACAGAGCATCAGGCTGCGCATCGCGGCACAGCCTAGTATTCATATCAGGATCATTCAGACAGGTCTTTTTTGAGTGTGTATAAGGTGTAAGAAAAGACCCCCATTCCAATAGCAACAAGAATCAAACCAATAATTTGAACTGTACTCATAATTACCTCCTTAACAGGTCAAGCGATACCGACAAGCGTCGATAACCTTGTACTCATAATTGCAAAAAGGAACCAAAAAGGCAAGCTGGCTCCTTATTTGGAGGGACTGTGCGGGCGCGTGGATTGAAATACATCAGCTGAAATGATGCCGGGCATTTCATCCATGAAGCATCGCTCCTTCGGTCATCTCGATAATTGCTCCTGCATTGTTCTACTTCCCCGAATCCATGTGGGCCCATGACCTCACCTCAGCAAGCTGCGAAACGGTGTTTCGGTCTTGCTTCGCCCTTCACGGGCGCCTGAGCAACGCTTTTTTTATTGGCTTTGCGCAAAACTGGCGGACTAAAAAGCACGAAGCGGCGTTACGTCAGCGCTTGGTGACGGATGTGCATGCTCCGGAAGCGTTCCGTGCCAATGGCCCGCTGTCTAACTTTACGCCTTTCTAAGAGGCGTTTGTTGTGAAAGAAGGCGATAAGCTTTACCGGCCGCCGAGTGAGCGAGTAAAGATCTGGCAGTCTATTGATTCAAAGCATCAACCTGAAGCAACAGCCGCTGGTAAGGGTCTGGGGTTGTTGTTTTAACGAGTTTTAGCAAGCCCCAAAAAGCTGGCCATATTGGCTTAGCCTGCCTGCAAGCCCCCGTCATAGTGTTCACTAAATAACGCCCCGCACAAAATCACTTTCTGCAACTTTATCTGTTTATTTTCGCTGTTTGGCAGCGCCGTTTTCTTTGCGCTGAGCAAGACTGCACCCTGAGTAATATGTGCCAGCAGAAAATCATGGCAATCCGATCTGCAAAAACTTTAAAAAAACGCTTTACCTCAACTTAACTTAAGGTTTTATCTTGGCTGCACATTAAAAAAGGAGTCAGATTATGCAAACGTTTATGCTCACCAAAGCGTCTTTTACCGCGCAGTTACTGCGTACATTTAACACCACAATGCAGAATAAATAAGGAGCCGTATTATGTATCTGGAACATGTAAATTTAGTCGTTGACGACATCGAACAGGCACTCAATTTTTACCGGGCAGCTTTTCCACACTGGCATGTACGCAGCGAGGGCAGCGGCAGCTGGCACGGTAAGGCCAGAAACTGGCTGCATTTTGGCGATGATTACCACTATATTGCCTTTAGCGATCATGGTGAGGGCAGCAACCGTGAACTCACGGGTCATTCGGTGGGGCTGGCGCATTTTGCTTATGTGGTGCACTCGGTGGATGCGGTTATAGCGCGGCTCAACCAGGCCGGGTATCCGGTGGATAAAGACGGGGCGGAGCATCCGCACCGTAAAAATGTTTACTTTATCGATCCGGCCGGATTTGAGGTGGAATTCGTTGAATATCTGAGTGATATACCCGCTGAGCGCAACAGCGATTAGTCGAACGATAAATCGGTACGAGACTTTACAAAAAATTTACCTTATCATCGGTAGTCAGAAAGGGTTCTATCAGAGGCTGCCGGGATGGCGACGGTCAATATCATTCCCAAACCAGATTGGGTGCTTAATCATCAGCATCAGCAGTTGCATAGCAGTCAGCGGGTGATCTCGCTGGATGACAAGCAGTATGCACTGCTGACTTTGCTCATGACACATGCCAGCCAGGATGTGACAAAAGAGCAGATCTTCAATGCTTTATGGCCGGGCCGCGTGGTCAGTGAAGACGCCATTTATGTCACGGTGAATGGCTTACGCAAGTTATTGGGCGACAGCGTTAAGCAACCCAGGTACATTAAAACGGTGTCGGGTGTGGGTTATCGCTGGGTGGGTCCGCAAATCGGTGAGGATAAGCCACTGCTGCCGCGTTATCTGATACTCTCGGCGGCGCTGTGCTTACTTGGCGTGGTGTTGCTGGGTAGCCAGTTTAGTGCCTCCTCAGCGCCCAAGCCTATGTCGCCCGAACAGGCCGAAAACTTCAAAAAAGCCCGCTACCTGCTCAATAACGACCCCACTGCCATTGCGCAAAGTATTGCCCTGTTACAACCGCTGACGTTAACCCGCTCAGATCTGACAGAGCCACAAGTGTGGCTGGCGGATGCCTATTTGCGCCAGCTACTCGCCGATCCACAGCGTAATGCACGTAATCGCAACCGTGCTCATGCGTTGCTGACATCGGTTCTGGCCAAAATCCCGGAGCATGTACAGGCAAATCTGCTGATGGCACAGCTGATCATGCTCATCGACTTCGACCTTCACTCTGCCGGGCAGTATTTCAAAGCGGCGTTGCCCAGCGCGCAAGGGCATCACTGGTATGGTCAGTATTTGCTGGCACGGGGCGATTTTCAGGGGGCGCTTGAGCACATTGAGCAGTACCGTTTGTTAGAGCCCAATGGCTATTCCAGCGAGAGTGTGGCCTGGGTATACACTATGAGCCAGCGCCATGAAGCGGCGTTGAATGCATTGCTTAAATTGCAGCCCTACAGCGACAGCAACCGCTTTTATCATACCTGTTTGCGCACGGTCTACGAGCAGCTGGGTGAATACGATAAGGCATTTGCCGAGATGATATGGGTGATGCGGGATGCCGGTTACAGCCCGCAATTAATCGCGCAGGCTGAGTCGGCATTTAATCGCGCTGGCTTACCCGGCGTTTACCGCTGGCTGTTGCACGAAGATCCATTACGCGCAGAGATTGGTCATTACACCCCGCCCATGTCACTGGCGCGTTATGCCGTGATGGCCGGTGAGCGCGAGCTTGCTGTCACCTATCTGAACCAGGCGTTTGAGGCGCGTCAGCAGGCTATGCTATGGGCCGCGGTTGACCCGGTTTTTACCCCTTTGCATGACTATTCGCCCTATCAGAGTCTGATGCGGCAGCTACATTTGTCCGACAAATAGTGTCCTGGCTTGTGGCTGTCCGCGGACTGTCCGCTGTCCGTCCGTCAGGCAAGACTTAATCTACTATTCTTTTGATTTTTATGGGTTTATTTTCTGGCATGTAACGTGCAAATGTCAGTAAGTACAAAAACGATAACCATAAAATAAAGGAGTCAGGCATGTTTAACCAGTCCGCGAGCAAGTCAGTTCAGGAACCCAAACAAGCAACTAAAAGTATCACTGCGTTGGCCAGACGCAAATTAAACAGCGTACTGACCGGGGCTGTGCTCCTGATGACAGGGGCTCAGACTGCTGTGGCCGAGCAGACGTTGGGCCATTTCTCTGAGCGATACAGTGCTGAGCAAATTCAGGCGGATTTCGAACAATGGACGCACTGGGTGCACACCACGCACCCGGACCTTACGCACAGCATTGATGATATTGATGCATTCTATGCGCGCATCGACACCTTACGTGACACACTCAATAACCCTATGACGGGTGAGCAAGTCTGGCGTGAGTTTGCCAGCCTGAACGCTATGATGGCCGACGGCCACCTGAGCATAGATGATGGTTCGAACGCGCAGTGGCGACAATGGGTGGCGCAGGGCGCTAGGTTATTTCCGTTTGAAGTGGCTCTGGATGAGCAAGGGCTGCGCGTGGTCAGTGAACTAGGCGGCGTGCCGTCTGTTCACGACGGTAAGTACATTACACAGATCAACGAGGTGCCGGCCGCAGAGGTCGTTGCAACTTTACTCAAGCGGATAGAGGGCGATAATTATGCCTTTCGCAGCGCTTTACTGGCCCGCCGTTTCGCCATGACTTACCGGCTAATGTTCGGTGCAACTGACACATTTACGCTTACACTTGGCAGCGGCCAGACAGCGCAGGTAAAGGCGCTCAACACGGCGCCTAAAAGTATCAAACAACGCACGTTTGAAGACAACTTTAACCTGAAACTGCTCGATAATCAGCAGGCACTGCTCACTATTAAACAGTTTGGCTGGAATGAGCCTGAGGCCTATTTTCAGTTTATGGCCGAAGTATTCGAACGACTGAATAAAGCAAAGGTTCAGCACCTGCTGATCGACATTTCTGATAATACCGGCGGCGATGACGTGTACTGGAAACAGGGTATTTTGAAATACATTGCTACTGCGCCTTATCGCCATGGCTCGACTTATCAGGTGCGAATTTTGGGAAAATACCGTGACCCGGGCGAGGTGGTGGGCTCCGTCTTATCGGGAGAGCTGACTAAAATGACGCAGCCCGAAACAGACTCTGCCAAACTGTACAAAGGCAAGGTGAGTGTATTAACCGGGCCGCTGACTTACTCATCATCTGTGCTGTTTGCCAACACTGTTCAGGACTATGGCTTTGCAACTCTGGTGGGCACACCAACAGGCGGGCGCAGCTCGCAAAGCGGTGGGATCCAGTTTCTGACCCTCAAGCATACCGGCATACGTGCCATTGCTCCGCGTTTTATTCTGCACCGTCCGTCTGGTAAGCAGCAAATGACCCCGGTGCAGCCCGACCTGGTTGTCACTCAGCAGGGTCTGAGTAAAACGGAATTTGTGACCAAAGCACTGAGCGTAACCTACTCTCTGTAAGGGCAGGTTCTTTAAGGGCACGCTCTTTAAGGCTATTCCCTATGAAGGTAACAGCCGGTCTCGATTGACTCCCAACCTGTGCGGCTTCAACGGCCGCATTTTTCACCTTAAGCGCCAAGCCTTTTTTATTATTTGCACAATCTTGCGCAATAATATGAACAAACAGCGTGCGTTAAGCTTGACCTAAACTTAACTTGAGGAATTAGTCTGGCCACCACAAAAACAACGATAATAGGGATAAGTATGGATATAAGTAGTTTACCAGTGCAGCTTTCGCGCTTTACGCCGCTGGTCTGGGTGATGTTGATCGGCAATTTCTTTGTGCGCGCCAGTTACTATATGGTTTGGCCCTTTCTGGCTGTGATGTTGTACGAAAGTTATGGGCTCAGTGCCACTGAGGTCGGGCTGCTGTTAACCGGCTCGGCTACGCTGGCGGTGTTTTTGGGGTTTTATACCGGCAATCTGGCAGACAGGTTTGGTCGCACCCGAATGCTTTATGTCGCGGTGCTGGTGGGGGTGGTGTCTTTTGCCATGCTGGCGCTGGCCAATGCGTTATGGCTGTTTGCGGTTGCGGTATTTTTGGCCTGTATGCCACGTACCCTGTGGGAAGCACCCAGCAAAGCTTTGCTCACCGAAGAGCTGGCCAATCCCAAAGATCGCGAGCTGGCGCTGCACCTGTTGTACTTTCTGGTCAATGTGGGGGCGGCTCTGGGGCCACTTTATGGTTTATGGGCCGGGCTCAATGGTGAGCAGTTTAGCTTTATTTACACCGCCGTGTCTTACCTTGGCTTACTGGTGGCCCTGCTTTACTTCAGGCCCAGACGCGACGGCGCAACACCTGCTACACAGTCGGCGCCAAAATTTTCGCAGTGGCTGAAGATCCTCAATAAAGACCGGACTTTTCTGGTGGTGCTGGTGGCAACGACGCTGGTGTATTTTGTCTATGCCCAGTGCGATACCAGTCTGGTGCAGTACCTTACCCGCGCTGACGTTCCTGAGCTTGCCTGGTTGATTTCAGCGGTGATCATTACCAATTCCACGGTAATTATTGTCTGCCAGTTTCCGCTGC
Organism: Pseudoalteromonas rubra; assembly: GCF_000967655.1. Taxonomy (GTDB): domain Bacteria; phylum Pseudomonadota; class Gammaproteobacteria; order Enterobacterales; family Alteromonadaceae; genus Pseudoalteromonas; species Pseudoalteromonas rubra_A. Next base: position 167,654 of record NZ_JXYA01000010.1, on the reverse strand, counting down.
TGCATTTGATGCGTAACTGGTCTATTGAGCACAGGCTGTATCTGGGTGGCGCTATTCTGGCGGTGTCGCAAGTGATGATGGCTTTAAATGATGTTCACAATACCTGGGGCTGGATAGTAGCCATGATTGTACTGAGCCTGAGCGAAGCGATTATGTTCAGCAATATCAATGTGTATATCGACCGGCTGGCGCCCGACAACCTGAAGGCCAGCTATTTTGGCGCTGCGGGATTATGTTCTCTGGGCTATGCGTTTGCGCCCATTTTAGGCGGCCTGGTGCTGGATTTATCAACCGGTGTGATCTTGTTTGTACTGACAACCCTCACCTCTTTTGTGGCCCTGGTGTTTTATAAGATTGCCCAGCTACAGTTAAAAGGCGCGCCCCGTGCGGTGTCTGAAGTGTGAATAGACTGAGTGGTTACAGTGTGTGGCCACTTTGCTAAGTTTTTAGGAGACTTGGTTTAATAAATGAGGGCTTGGTGGCAACACAGGCTCAATGGATCCTGAATTAGGGAAAGATACAAAACGTGGCGATTAGATGAAGAAAAGCGGCGTCGAACTGATTAAACTGTAAACTCGATGACCGCTTTTTGTGTACTTTTTAAATGCAATTGCTGTGCAAAGTGATTAGGCGTCTACGCAACCAGTACCCGTACAGCCAAAGTTGTCAGTGTGACCATTACAGTATTTTTGCCAATCAGTGACTTCAATTTCAAAGCCACCAGCCACATTTGGCGTCTGTAATACAGGCAAGCGGTTAGAGTTTTTAGATAAGGTTTTGATATGGTTTTTATTCAGTTTTAGTTTCATTGTGATAAATCCTTTAGACTTTCATGATTTTGTGATTTCAGGTAGCAATTAATGCCAGCCATCATAAACAGGAGGCTTGTTACTTGTGTAAAACAAACAACACATCAACAATTTTAGTACATTGAGATAAAGGCATTGCCTTATTCGTCAGATTTGGTTCCATAATCTCACTCTGTATGAGTAATAATGCACACAAGAACTGTTAACAGCTGTCTCAAATCAAGGTATTACTTGTTGTAATATTTTGTCAATGTTAATTTAACATGCGCCGGCGTTGATTTTGTTAACTTTCATTTAATTATTCCCGGAGCGGGTTGTCAAATTGGGCGCAGATACGCTTGCCGGTAATCGAGCTTTAAATCAGTCTGACAGACAAGTGTCCGCCTAAATTGGCTTACTTATCTGGCAGACCTCGTCAACAATTACGCCTCGTAACACCTCAGTTCGCCGCCAGGTTTTGTGATGCTTAGCAGCTCTGAAAAGCGGGTTACCATGGCCGCTATCATCGCATCAGACAACGCGCCTGCCACGTAATGCCAGTGCATCACCAGGTCCTCACCGGATTGCACCGCCACAATATTGAGCGGCACCCGGCGTGAGACCCCCATATTTTTTATCACATCTTCCTGATCGCCGTGGTCTTCGGGTTGCAACTCAAAACCATCAAAGTCGAGCGCCAGTAGCTGATTACTGTTGGTGATGTAATTGAGCTTGAAGTAAGGCAGATACTCACTCAGTGCGGGGTCGGCAATAACCTGAGTGAACTCAGGCACGCATTCATTGTAGATTTTGGCCACTCCTGAGGCGACCGAGGCACTGAAATCGAGGGCGTCGTCGGGCTTAACCAGCAGCGGCGCGACTTTATACAGTGGTCCTATCATGTCGCGGGTTTCGCGAGAAGTACGGCCGGTAAAGGTGACTGCCATCAGGATCTCAGGGGTCATCAGGTGCGGCGAGAAAACCTCACACAAAGCGCCTATCAGTGACTGGATCTGGCTGACGCCGTTTTGGCTGGCAGCGTGTGCGAAAAAGCCAGGTAATGTGCAGTTTTGAGTGTGATATAGCGAGGGTGTCCAGAGTGCACCGTTGAGGTGTTTAAACTTAGGGTAAGGGGAATGGTGTTTAAACTCGGCCTGATAGTCGCTGACAATTTGCTGACCCTCAGCGCAGGAGAAGAAGCGTTGCTCTTCCAGGCATAGTCAAAAAAGTCCACCGACTCGGTATCGGGTTGGTTGTCAGCTTGCTGATCATAATAACGCTTTAGCTCGCCGATGATATTAATGTTGGAAACTGCATCGGTGATGATGTGATGAATATTCAACAGCAGATACTGTTGTTTGTTCCCTAAGGTAAGTAGTTGCGCATGAATAAGCTCGCCCTGCTCGAGGGCAAAGCGATGACTTTTTTGCTGACTACACAGCAGTTCCAGCGCTTCATGTGCGGCTTCGTGCGCCAGGTGGCTGAGATCAAGGTGCTCAAATGGGTTAACCACGTCGGCGTCATTGCTGCAACACCACAGTGTGTCGTCGCGCATTTCAAAGCGGCTGTTAAACAGGCCTGTATTGGACACCAGCCGGGCAAAGGCCTGACGCATTCGCTCGGGGCACACCGAGCCATGTACTGCAAAGCACTGAAACATATTGTACAAATTGCCCTGCTGCCACTGACGAAAAATATTACTTTGCGTGAATGTGGCAGGCGCATGCTTTTTACCCAGTTTTTTGACTTTCTGACTCGCTATAACGGTCGCAGGCGCGCTGGTCTGAGCCGTTCTAATATGGGCAGAAATGGCCGCGACGCTGGGGTGGGCAATAAAGTCGTCGGTATTCAGTTGCAGGCCAAAGGTTTCAGACAAGTGAGTCATATAAATAATGATACTCAGTGAGTCCATGCCACAGGTGCGCAAGTCCTCATCCAGAGTGTGCGGATGAACTCCGCATTTTTGCGCCAGTACCGCCAGCACCTGTTGTTCTATTTCGCTTGCAGGGTTGGCATGCTCTGCCTGCGTTGGGGCGCAAGTTTGCTGCATGTGCTCAAACTTGACCAGCAGCGCTTTGGTGTCGACTTTGCCGTTGGCGGTTCTGGGAAAGCACTCAAGGGGTACCAGGGTATCCGGAACCAGCCAGTTTGGTGCGTTGTCGAGCAGTGTTTGTCGAATGCTCAGGGCGGCCGCATCGTTGCGCTGACCAGATAAGGTGACAAACGCCAGCAAGCGCATCACGCCATGGCTGCGATAGGTTGTTGCACAGGCCTCTGCCACATCGTCGATGGCCATCAACAGTTTCTCAACGGTATTCAGATTCACAAACCGGCCGCGTACTTTAACCGAGTCATCCTCGCGGCCGCTGAACAACAGTCTGCCTCCGGGTAAGGTGATAACCCGGTCGCGGCTGTTGAAAAACAGGGCTGAGTTGGCTGGTACTGGCAAGTGAACAAAACGCTCGGCGCTGAGTTGCGGCGCCTGGATATACTCCAGTGCCACACTGGGCCCGCCGATATACAAGACTCCCTGGCTGTCACTATTCAGCTCCGCATTTTGTTGTATCGCCAGCCTGACATTGCAAATGGGTCGGCCAAATCATGGAGGCTGTGCTGGGTGACCACGTGTGTTTCGGCAGGCCCGTACTGATTGATTAACGTAGCACCTGAGCGGTTTAAAAAGGCACGCACCTGCTCGCTCATCACCATTTGCTCGCCGGATACAATGACCTGCTCCAGTGTGTCAAATGTGTGGGTACTAAAGCTGGCCTGCGCCGCCAGAATATGCAGCAGGCTGGGGGTAACTATCAGCCTGGAAATGTGATTGCTGGCAACATTGTCGAGAATATTAGCCGCTTCTTTGCGTACATTTGACGTGGTGAGGTGCAAAGTGCCCCCACAACATAGTGTGGTGAGTAAGGTCTGGATAGCCACATCAAACCCAAGCGCTGTGGTGTTCAGTACCTGAGTCGGTGCAGATAAATTAGGGTCCAGACGATGGTGCAAACACAGGTTCGCCAGGGTGCGTTGTGCCAGCATAATGCCTTTGGGCACGCCCGTTGTGCCGGAGCTGAACACCAGGTAGGCCAGTGAATCGAGGCATACCCCGTGGCTTTGTTCCTGCTCTGGCGCGCTGACGGGTGCATCAACGACAGACTCAATGGTCGCAACGTTAAACTGCCACTGTGGTGTGGTGGGTGTCTCTTCAACTGCGCCGTTTTTAGTTGCGTTAAACTGCAAGGTCTGCTGCGCGCCCAGATGCAATGCGTTTTCCAGCAATGTGGCAAGTTGTTGTAAATGCGTTGGGGCAATAAAGGTTGGGTTAGCACTGAGCATGACTTCCATGTTGCTATGCTCATTGTGCACCAGGTTCACAGAAATCGGGTGACTGTGATCCGATTGCACCAGCATTTCACTGCCAAGGTCGACGCCGTCAATATCCATCAAAGCGCCAGGGTTGAGGTAGTTGATCATCACATCGTATACCAAGGTGCGGGCGCTGGCCGACACCGCCGCGCATTGATTTATCTCACCAATGGGCACCTGACTTTTACGGAACAGTTGATTGAAGTCCCACTGCAGCGTCTTGATAGACTCGATAAAGGTTTGCCCGGCAGGTTTCACTATCTGTGGCAGCACTTTGGATGACATACCATAGTTGTGCTGATTGCGGCGCTGATTATTCAGCGCATATCCCACCACTACGGATTGGTTAAAATGATGCTGGTAAAACTTACCCAGCAGGTGAGCAATGTAAACATGAAAACCCACATTGTGCTGCTGACATAAACTGTGCAGTGCCTGTATCTGTGTGCTGGGCACCGAAAAGTGGGCGCTGAGGGTTTGCGTGCCGGCTTGAGCGGGCGGGATATAGTCAAACATAAAGTCGGGTAAGTCTTGCAGGTATGTTTGCCAAAATGCCAGGTGTCGGGCTGTGTGTTTGTGCGTATTGTGATAGCGCATTTGTGCCAGCTCGGTGGTTATCTCTTTGACCGACAAAGGTAACATGGCCAGTGCCTTACAAAACAGCCGGTACAGGCTGAGTCCGTCGAGCAAAATATGATGCGCAATGAGTACCACAAAGTAACCACCCTGTAAGGCAGGCCGCAGTGCAATGCGCACCAGGGCACCGTGCTCTAATTCAAATGGGCGCTGCTTAAACTGCTCGGCAAATGTCCGGGCCTGTGCCTTATCCGCAAGCGCCTGGGTCATATCCAAGTCCAGCTCGCTTTCACCGCACAGGTGGTTAAATACTAAGGTGATCTGCTTGATCAAGTCTTGTGGGCAGAAATCACCTTGCAGGTGAAACAAGCCTCCAATGTGGTATTTCAGCGTGTCGGGGTTCAGTACGCTGTCGGTGGCAATTTGTAGTTGCTCGTGAACCAGCTCATCGCAGCCCAGCTGCGAAATAACGCGAGATTTAAACGCGCTCAGGGCGCGTTGTTTGGTTGTTAAGTCATTCATTTCAATATTCCTTCTGTGGCGGTGCCCGTTTAGTGACTGCCTTCAGATCTTAGTCTTCTGGTCTGATGTGTCGTGAAACGGTGCCAAAATGTAGCCAAAGCGACTGTTCGCCTTGCTTGTTTTAAAGCTAGAAAGAAAATGCGCAAAGAATGTGAAGCGGTATAAATAAATTCATATTAATTTATTTTACCGACATAAAGCAGCTTTGGTGGCACTGTTGATTGAGTATGCTGAAGCAAGTTGATTGTTTAAGTCGAATAAGCTGGGTATGATTATTTCAAGCATAATGCTTTGTAATATAAAATAAAAAAGGAATAAAATATGGAAATACTAAGTACCAAGCTAGTTGCCACTGCGGCACTTGCATCGGTGTTCACAGCTCAAGCGGGTAGCATTATTGGTGATAATTCGAAACTTGAATTTGACCGTGTGCTAGATGGCCAGCTCATTGAGCTCGAAACTGAAGACTATGTTTTTGCGGGTAAGCTGAGTCACTTCATAGCTGAAAAATCTTCGTATGTTGTATCCGGCAATGTTTCGACCCAGGAAAAACTGATCCACTGGACTGCTACAGATAAAGTAACGAGTGAGATCCGCTACTTCACCGGGGCTTTAGTCAGTGACAAACAATACGCGGGAGTATGGTTCTCGAATACAGGCGAAAAAGGCGATTGGCAGCTTAAATCGAGCACACCGGGTTTGTATGCGTCCTGTAATGAAATCCTTAAAGCCGGAGTCAGCAATGGCGATGGTGTTTATGACATACTCAGCGGTGGCGAAACGATTTCTGTTTATTGTGATATGACGAACGATGGGGGTGGTTGGACCTTACTAGGTGCCTATGCCAAAAACACGCCGGGAGGCAAAGCACATATTTCTGAATATGCTCCCGGGCCGGGCACAGAAGCGGTAGATCCACAGTCTACCTGGTTGTTCCAGGGCGATCTGGGGCCATTTTTTGATGTAAGAGAACAAGTTGCCTGTAGCAGTGCTGGCTGTGCCGAAGGTAAAAGCGCTTATGGTACAAGCATGACAACTTTGGAGCTTGAAAATATCCGCTATTCATGGGGCTATGAAGACAGAGCGAGCTACATGCCAACTTATAGTGATGTGCCGGCTTGCAGACGCAGCTACGTCTCCGATGAGGTAGTCGAAGGATGTATGGGGCTCGACAAGCTAACCAGTGCAACCACGAAAACGGTTGTGGGCTGGCAAACTGATATTCATGGCACGATAGACTGTTGGGTAGCCCGTGGTAACTATGCCTCGAGCGCGCTCGGTTCGGCACGTTGCTTCCATCGCGGTGGTCCAGATGGTAGTCGCTGGGCGCTGCTCTGGATGAGATAAACCACTAAACATCGATATTTACCTCAGCAGGCACATCCTGGCAGGTTTGCTGAGGTTTCAACCTTACAAATTGCATCAGTTGTGCGCGCTCAATTCTATTTAAATCTCTTTTGCATGTCGTCAATTATTAAAAATAAGTAGTTTAATGAGTACTTTAAGGATCTTTAAGAAGGTTTCAGAGTGCTTTCAGGACTTTTTTAGGTGTTGTGCGCCAGGGTGATGGCAAATCACATAAGGAGAACACCATGAACGCAATAAATACACTGCAACAACTTGGACTGGCCAGTTTGCTGGTTGCCGGGCTTAGCCATGATGTCGCCCAGACGGCAATGGCTGCCAGTGGCGATTATCTGTTTAGTTATCAGGTTAAAGGAGAAAACTGGGGAGGCATTACGCTGCGCGACCACACCGCGTATTTTGGCAGTGACGATGGCCACCTGTACGCACTGAATGTTGAACAGCCCAAGCTGGCCTGGTCGTATAAAACCGCCGGCCTGGTGCGCTCCAGACCGACGATAAAACAGCATCAGATCTTTTTTAGCAGCGATGATGGCTATCTGTATGCGCTAAACCGCTGGCAGGGCAAGTTGCTATGGCGCACCAGTTTAAACGATGCCGATGTACAACGCATTCTGCCCGCCAATCACGCGCCGTGGGAGTTTGATTACACTAAATCCAGTGCTCTGGTTCAGGGTAATAAAGTATTTATTGGCAGCGGCGACGGTCATCTTTATGCCCTTGCCAGAACCTCCGGTGAAGTGCTGTGGCGCTTTAAAACCGAGGGGAAAATTCGCGCCACTCCCGCGCACCATCAGGGGCTTGTCTTTATCAGCAGCTGGGACGGCTCTGTCTATGCACTCAACAAACACACCGGCGCCTTAGTGTGGCAATACGAGACACAAGGCGCGCTGACGTCCAGCCCATTGATAGTAGACGATGTGCTAGTGATTGGCTCTCGTGACACCCACTTGTATGGTCTTGATCCGCAAAGTGGTGCGCTACTCTGGAAGCAGGCTTATCCGGGCGGCTCCTGGGTGGAGTCGTCGGCAACAGCGGCCGCAGATGGTGAGCATTTTTACATCGGCAGTTCAGATTCCAATTTACTCAATAAATTTCATGCCCGCAGCGGTGAGCTTACCTGGCAATTCGAAACCGGCGGCTGGAGCTGGGGTCAGCCAGTTGTTAAAAATGGCACTGTGTACATTGGCGCAACGGGCCATGATGAACCAGGCTGGTTTGAAACGCAGCGAGGCTTTTTTGCTGTAGATGGTCAGACTGGTCAGCAGCAGTGGCAGTATCAACCAAAAATGATCGATGGCTTTGTACACGGTGGTGTATATGGTGCACCGGCGGTGGGGTATGGCAAAGTGATTGTGCCAGACCTGGATGGTTATATTCATGTTTTTGAAGAGTAAAGAACGATAATAACAAGTGATCTAGAGCCCTGAATACTGATCTCAGGGCTTTTTCATACACACAAAATTGGCGTCAGATTTAGCCAGGCCGGGCGGGCGATGTTTTGCGCTAGGGCATATAGCAGACTACGCTTTGTGGGTTATCGACTGAAGAGTTCAGCTAATGAAAAGGCTTTTTTTCATTGGTGTGGTGATGTTATTTCTGACAGGGGGCGTCGGGTTTGCAGGTGCCTCGCCAGATCACGAGTACACCGCTTTGTTTGAAAAAGGGCAACGCCACTTCAAAAAGCTAGACACCAAAAAATGGCCTCTGTGGGGGGTCTACCAGATAGCACAGGATGAACGCGGCTTGATCTGGTTTGCCACAGACATGGGCATATACCGGTACGACGGACACACCTTTAAACCATTCAATCTGGATGTTGATGATCAGACGAGTATTGCCAGTAATCTGGTCAATGACTTCTGGATGGACAGCCAGTCGCGATTGTGGTTATCACACACCTCAGAAGGGATCAGCGTCTTCAATACGTTAACTGAATCTGCTGTTCGTATTAATGCCGAGAGTGCGCCGCCGAACGGTCTTACTGGCAATGGTGTGGTTGCTATTGAGGGGAATAATCAGGGCATCGTTGCGGTGTCTAGTACATCCGGACTGGACCTGATCTTTGAAGATAGTCAGGGGTTTAGTGTACACGCCGTTACCCTACAAAGTGAGTGCGGAGCAGAGTTTAGTGCTCAATACATACACACGCTGCACTGGCAAAATGCACAAACGCTGTGGGTTGGGGGTGATTTTGGTTTGTGTGAACTAACCACCGCAGGCAAGGCAAAGGCATATCAAGTACGGCAAATTGCAGCGCTTGCTGATCTGCCCGTCAGATCACTGACTTCAGATGAAGGAATGCTCTGGGTTGGCACGGCATCCGCGGGGATGTACCGTCTGAATACAGCAGAGGATACAGTAACTCAAATTTCAGATAGTGTATCTGAGGCCCCAGTGGAGGTTGAAGATTGGTTGCAGGTGTCTGACCAGGAAATATGGGCTGTTGCACTGCGCGTGGGCATTTTGGTGATAGACGCACAATCATTGCAGGTCAAAAGCATTATTCACGCAGAAGCGGGATTTGCTCATTCCCTGGCGTCCACTAATCCAAAGTCATTGTTTCGTGATGCCGCTGGCGTAACCTGGATATCGACTTGGGGAGATGGTGTGTTTACGCTTGATCCTGTACATACTGCGATCAGAAGGTTGGTTGCGGGTTCATCTCTTAGTAAAACGTTTAATACCAATAATATTCGTGCCATTGCGGCATTGAATGATGATTATCTGGCATTTGGCACAGTGGGCACAGGTATCACCCTGTATTCCTGGCAGGATAATGACTTTGTCTCCCTTAAAACCGCTACTGAGCTTGATACGGCCACCGTTTATACAATTCGCACTGGGCCTGGCGGACAGCTGTGGGCTGCCACAAATGTCGGGGTGTTTGTGATTGACTCGACGACACACAATGCAACTAAAATGCCCTGGCAATTTTCTGGCAGCGCCGTCAGACGCATTGCGTTTTCGACAGATGAGGCCTTTTTGAGTACCTCAGACCATTTGTTTCGCGTCAATCTGGGCGATTTTTCACTAGAAAAAATTGAGGCAATTAGCAATGAGGCCGCCTCATACAAAACATTTTCAAATGTGTTACTTACAGACTCGGAGGGTAATTTGTGGATTGCGTCGCGCGCGGGTTTGTACTTGCTGCGTAAAGGAGAGCAGGCCTTGCTAGCGGTTAATGAGGAAGCACAGACGGCGAGTGGGATTGGTAAAGCCGCGACCTTTGGGGTGGCCATTCACCCAAATGGTAAGTTAATCGTAACCAACGAGTTATTACAGGGTTTTTATTATTTGGACACCCAAACCTGGCCTGTTCAGGCCGAGCAGCTGCCGTCTGAGCGTGCAGATGTGCGAGCGGGCGCCAATATCTGGGTTGACCAGCAGCAGCGTATCTGGAACGACAGCAGCATTTATTATCCTGAGCTGTCTCGCTGGGACAATATCAATTCTGCCTTGGGATTTTATGCGCTGTGCTATGGCGAAGGCGGGCATCTGGTCTACCAAACCCTGTTGCTGATAGGCTGCCCGGATGGGGTGATCATGTTTGATACACAGCGGTGGACTCCGTGGATATTTCGCCCCAACATTGCCATTACTAGTGCTGAAGTGGATGGAGAGGCACGCATTATCAGTGAAACACAGTTAGACCTGCCGCCTGCTTCTAAAAACTTCACGATACAGTTCAGCGCATTGGATTATAAACAAACCGAAGAATTGAAGTACCAGCATCAACTGCGGGGGTTTGATGAGCAGTGGCAGGATACCAAAGAGCGTCGCGCGACCTACACCAATTTACCGCCCGGGGAGTATCAATTACTGGTCAAAAGTACCAATGCACTTGGGAACTGGGGAGAGGTAAAAAAACTTCTTCAAGTCAGACAGTTACCCGCCTGGTATCAGACTCATGCATTCTACCTTGGGTGCGTGTTGCTGTTGATGTCAGGGATCTGGGGTATCGTCAGATTCAGAGTGCGTCGTTTACAACAGCAGACACACCTGCTGAACAGACTAGTGAAAGACAAAACCCGCAGACTGGAACAATTGGCGGAGATAGGCAAAGAGCTCACCACATCTCTGGACCTAGACGAGGTAATGAACATGATGCATGAAAAAGTGACCAGTTTGCTGCATTGTGATGTTTTTTTAATAGCCGTGGTTGATCATGAACTGGACGAGCTGCGAGTTGCTGGCTGCTTTGAAGATGGTGTGCGTCAGGCAAGCTTTTCCTATCCGTTAGACGACTTGTCGCGTCCGGCCTGTTGGTGTGTGACACATAAAAAAGAGATATGTGTGCCCAGTCAGGACGCGCTTCAAGCGTTGTTGGGTCAGTCTCTCAAGCCCCCGGTGTTTGGCAGCCCGACCGAATCTATTATTTATATGCCACTTTGGCTGCAAGATGAGGTGATAGGCTGTCTCAGTGTACAAAGTCATCGTACAAAAGCGTTTCGTAGTGTTGATCTGCAAACGCTTGCGACCATTGCAAGCTATGCAGCTGTAGCGCTCGAAAATGCACAGGCACATGCCGATTTGATCAATGCGCAGGAGCGGCTGATAGAGTCAGAAAAGCTCGCCTCATTAACTCATGTGGTTACTGGTGTGGCGCACGAGATTAACACGCCGCTGGGGATTGCTTTAACCGCGATAACCGGACTGGGCGCGGGCGCGAACAGTATTTTGCAGAAACTGGAAGAAAATAAGATCAGAAAGTGTGACATCAGTGACTTTGCGCAGCTAAGTCTTGAGACAGAGTCACTGACACAAAGCTCACTGGAGCGCTGTTCGCGCCTGGTCCAGGACTTTAAAAAGTTGTCGGCAGAGCAAAGCGTATCGGAACCCAGAGAGATCCAGCTTAAGACATATCTACAAGAGCTGATGCAGGCATTTGAGTTCACTCTGGCGCAAAACAGTATTGCTGTTGAAGTCTTTGGAGATGACCCAAAACTGATGACTGACCCTGGGGTCATCAGCCAGATTATCGGCTGCTTAATCAATAATGTGGTTGCCCATGCCTTTGAGTATCAGTCGGACATACCCGAAGCACTGGACAAGCGTGTTGACATCCAGGTGAGCGCACAAAAAAGCCTAGCGACCATTATGTTTAAAGATAATGGCGTGGGTATCGACGAAGACATTAAAAAACAGATCTTTATTCCCTTTTACACCACTAAACGCGGCAGCGGAAACACTGGTCTGGGACTCAATGTCGTATACAACCTGACTAAATCCGCTTTAGGGGGAGAGCTTACGGTTGAATCAGAAGACAACATGGGCACGGCTTTTTTGATCACCATTCCGATGCGCGAGGCATCGGATTAATACGTTGTCCGATTTTTTGTTTGTTCAACCTTAACACGCAGCTTCAATGTCGGCCGGACGTTTGTGTATGACTGAATGAGGTTTATAGTGATAAAAATGGATATTTTGATAGCACAAGAAACTGAGCTACATCAGTATGAGACCCGGCAAAATCGTGATGCCATTAAGCGCCTGTTACATGCCGACTTTTCGGAAGTTGGTATGTCGGGCACCAGTTATACCTTTGAGTCCATTGTCACCATGATGAGCGAGGAATTGACTACGCACCTGCGTGTGCACGCGCAGAATTACAGCTGTGACAAGCTGGCACCGGATGTATACCTGTTGCGCTATCAATGCGCGTTGGTTGGCCAACAGGGAGAAGCCTGCGAGTTTGCAAAGCGCTGCTCCATTTGGGTGTTGGCGCAGGGCCGGTGGCAGCTTAAATATCATCAGGGCACGGCCTGCGCGCCCTTTGAATTGATAGTTGGATCTTGATAAAACGCTGCCTGTTAACTCACGGGCAGCACTATGCGACTATCTGCCTTCGCTGATCCAGCCTTTGACCCAGACTCCGGCTTCTTTAAGCTGACTGTCGACAAAATTCTGTGTGTTGCAGGTGCCACGTTGCCACACTGCACCGCTGCGAAAATCGTCGGAATAGTTCCAGTTGGTCCAGCTGATCTTTTTGCGTTTCATCAGGTCAATGTATTTTTGTGAACTGATGCGATCGTTCGGACCGTCGCCATCGTAATTTTGCGTGCCCCACTCACTGACAAACACGGGCAGTACATCAGAGGCCTGATCGAGTACCGAGCGGTGATAGTCTGTGTGTGATGCTGCATAAAAGTGGAAGGTATACATGATGTTGTCGAACGGGACAGGGTCGTTTAGCACTTCCTGGACGCTGCCGCCGGTCGATGCGCCGAAGGTGGACCAGCCATGGGTGCCTATCAGAATTAACGCGTCGGGCTGAATGGTGCGGATCACCGGGATGATTTGCTCGCTGTAGTGGCGCACTTCAGGCCAGCTGACATTATTGGGCTCATTGGCAATGTCATAAATCACGTTATTGCGGTTTTTGTTGGCAGTGACTATGTCGGTAAAGAACTGCCTGGCAAGCTCCAGGTTATAGTTCGGGTCACCCGGGTTGAGCTGATGCCAGTCTACCAGCACATATAAACCACGCTGACTGGCCATGTCGATCAGGGTGTTCATCTGTTGGGTAAAGCCCGCCGGATCGGTCTCAAAGCCACCTTCTTGCACGTACATGCTAAGACGAATAATATCGGCCTGCCAATCCTGGGCCAGCACATCCAGCGAGGCATCGGTTAAACATTTGTTTAGTCCATACCATTGCAGGCCATGGCTGCTCATGCCGCGCAGCTGGATTTTTTCTTGCTGCTCACTGCACAGCCCGGTGCCGCAGACGCTGAGTTTGCCATAGCGTTCAACCGGAGTAGGCTGGTTACCAGTGTCGCAGCGGCCAAGGTATTGCCAGGCTGAGCTGCTGCCAGGCTCCGAGCGGGTCCACCAGTTGGCGCGATAAAGCTTGCCCTGATGCTGCATTTTGTCATTGGTATTGGCATGGCTGGGATTGCCCTGCCAGTCTGTTTGTGTCCAGTCCGGGTAGGTGTTAACGCCCTGGCAGCTTGCCGCATAGGCCTGGCTGAATCCCAATCCGGCGGTCAGTGCAATGGCAACTAAGTGCTTGTTATTCATATTCGGTCTCCTTTACATGTGTTGGGTCCTGTGACGCGCCAAGCTCAATGAGTGCGCTCAAAACGTCACCGGACCCTATCCAACATAATGGAAAAACCGCACGCCAGGCTTAGACTTTAGTCTAATTCTGATCGTTAAGTATTGTTATTGGATGGAATTGTGTCATCGGCTGCTTTTCGCAAGGGTCCGTTGTGATGACAAGCGCTGCAGTTTTTGTCAGCCAAGCGGTTTTCTGATATTAGTATATGGACCGTGGTAGGAGCAATCGAGGTTTCTACTCTCTGATTAATAACAAAAACAAGGAACTGTCGTGAAACTGTATGGTCGCACTACGTCATTTAATGTCCAGAAAGCACTCTGGTTACTCGAAGAACTAAAGGTAAATTACACACATGTTGAGCTGGGCGGACGTTTTGGCGGCCTGGGTGATCCTGCTTTTACTCAGTTTAACCCAATGAAAAAGGTGCCGGTACTTGTTGATCAAGACAAGGCTGTGTGGGAATCCCATGCCATTTTGCGCTATCTCGCGGCCAGTTATGGCGATGAGCAGTGGTATCCTGCGTGTCCTTACCAACGCTCACTCTATGAGCGCTGGATGGACTGGTCGCAATGTGTGTTTCAGCCTGCTTTTATGGCCTCGTTTTGGGGTTACTACAGGATGCCTGCGGAAAAACGCGATATGGTTGCCGTGCAGCAGGCGCTCGATACCTGTACTGGTTGTATCAATAGCCTTGAGGCGCAGCTAAAAGGTACCGAGTATCTGGCTGGCAATACGCTGAGTCTGGCTGATATTACCGTGGGCGCTGTGCTTTACAGACTCACCTCACAAGGGTTAACCGTTGAGTTACCCCAGCGGGTCGGCCTTTGGTACGAAAAATTGAAGCAACGCCCCGGTTATCAGCGGTGGATCATGAGTGATTTTAGCGAATTAAAAGCGCGCGAATCTTACTAATAAAGGCAGCGACCTGGTATGTTATACCTTGGGCATCCTGATGGCTGCGGGTTTGGATAAGCTGATAGCAGGTTGCCAAAAACAGCGCCCACAACCGGCAAATTAGGTTAATTCTGTATTCTTATAACCTTTTACACAGGCTTGCTCTGTATTGAGGCAGCGCGTTTTTGATCTGGTTTCGTCTGTTTATTCATCAATTCAATAACAAAATTTTACGTGTTTTGTCTTGCTAATTCGAGGTTGTTTTGGCGGTGGAAAAATTCCTGCTAATTTAGGGACTATTTTGTCTTTTCCTCGGCGATGAATAATCATTTCTTCACTTTTTCTGATATAGTTTTGCCCTTACGATAGAGCCATGAACGATTCAAAAAGGCAAAATTTAATGAATGAAGCTCAATACGATTATCTGATTGTGGGTGCAGGCCTGTTTGGTGCTGTATTTGCCAGAGAAGCAACCGATCAGGGCAAGAAAGTCCTGGTGATAGATAAGCGCGACCACACTGGTGGTAATATCTACTGTGAACAGGTAGAAGGGATCAACGTACATAAGTACGGTGCGCATATTTTTCATACCAGCAACCAGCAGGTGTGGGATTACGTAAATCGTTACGTGTCATTCAATCACTATGTCAACTCGCCAGTTGCCAGACACGAAGACAAGCTTTATAACCTGCCTTTTAACATGAATACTTTTTATCAGCTGTGGGGCGTGACTACGCCAAAAGAGGCAAAAGAGAAAATTGCTGAAGCCCGCGCGCCGTATGCTGACTTAACACCACAAAACCTCGAAGAGCAGGCATTGTATCTGGGTGGTCGCGACCTGTACGAAAAGCTCATCAAAGGCTATACCGAAAAGCAATGGGGCCGTCCGGCCACTGAGATCCCGGCATTTATCATCAAGCGACTGCCGTTCAGGTTCACCTTTGATAACAACTACTTTAACGACCGTTATCAGGGGATCCCAATTGGTGGTTACAATGCCCTGACAGATGCCCTGTTTGAAGGCGTCGAAGTCAGAACCGGCGTGAACTACTTTGAAGATGCTGAAAACCTCAACAAGCTTGCCGACAAAGTACTTTATACCGGTAAAATTGATGAGTTCTTTGACTGTCAGTTTGGCAAGCTTGAATATCGTAGCCTGCATTTTGAAACGCAAGTGCTGGATGAGGAAAACTATCAGGGCAATGCAGTGGTGAATTACACCGAGCGGGGTGTGCCTTATACGCGTATTCTGGAGCACAAGCATTTTGAATTTGGTACCCAGGAAAAAACCGTGGTAACCAAAGAATATCCCCATGAGTTCAGTAAAGACAACGAGCCGTATTACCCCATTAACGACGAAACCAATAATGCGTTGTTAGCGCGTTATCAGGAGCTGGCAAAAACAGCCCCGTATGCCGATAAGTTCATTTTTGGCGGTCGTCTTGCCGACTATAAATACTATGATATGGACGACACCATTGAAGCGGCACTGGCATTAACCAGCAAGGAATTGGCATAACATCATGAGTCGTAAAGTTTATATCGCAAGAAACTACCGCTCTAAGTTTGATGCAGCCGGTAAGGCAAAGATGGACTGCGAGACCATTTTGCAAAACAACGGCTGGAAAAACATTGGCTTTAAGCAAACCTGGATAGCAAACTCAATTTTGGGTACGTTGATTAGTGCATTGGGTGTGAGCTGGGCGTTGCTGAGGTTGAAATCGGGCAGCACCGTGTGTTTGCAGTATCCGTTCAATAAGTTTTATGGCTACTGCCTGTGGGGCGCAAAGCTCAAAAACAGCAAAGTACTGACGTTAGTGCACGATGTGCGCAGTCTGAAAGGCAAATACGGCCATTCGGAAAAAGAGATCACCATGCTCAATAAATCGGATCAGCTGATTGTGCACAATGACAAGATGCGTGCCTGGTTTGAAGAGCAGAACATTCAGGCTGAAATCACTAATATTGAAGTGTTCGATTACCTGCACACAGATAACCCCAATGCCAAGCGCACACCGACTGATTACGATCAAATCCGTATTGTGTTTGCCGGTAACATGGGTCCATTTGTATATGAGCTGGATGCACTGGAGCGCGGCAACTTTAAGTTTGACCTGTATGGTGTTGGTTATGATGAGAAGAAAGTTAAAAACATCAACAATACCATGCTGGACTACAAAGGCTGTTTCCCGTCGGATCAAGTGATCGACCACATTGACGGTGACTTTGGCCTGGTCTGGTATGGCAACACTCTGGATACCTGTGATGGTGTAACCGGTCAGTATCTTAAGTACAACAACCCCCATAAACTGTCTTTGTATTTGTTGTGTGACATGCCGATCATCATCTGGGACAAAGCGGCAATGGCCGACTTTGTTGAAGAGCAGGGAATTGGTTTTAAG
Organism: Pseudoalteromonas rubra; assembly: GCF_000967655.1. Lineage (GTDB taxonomy): Bacteria > Pseudomonadota > Gammaproteobacteria > Enterobacterales > Alteromonadaceae > Pseudoalteromonas > Pseudoalteromonas rubra_A. Next base: position 150,678 of record NZ_JXYA01000010.1, on the reverse strand, counting down.
GTCAGCTCATTGCGTGATATTAAAACCCGTCTGGCAGAGCTCACGCCTGAGCAAATCGATCAGATGAAGCAGAATGTTCAGAGAGTAAAAACCGATGTGCAGTCGGGACAGTACCTGAGCCGTGCTCTGGAGCGATTGGTATAAAAGTTTACTGCGTGGGCCGGCCTGCGCAGTAACTCCCCGCATATTAAAAGTCGGCTTAAGCGACTTTCTTTGCGTTCATCATATCTCTTCTACGTACTTCTACTGGTGAGCGGAGTTTATCAACTGGATTGGTCAGTTGGTTTGCCAACAAAAAAAGGCCGCACGTCGGCGGCCAGAGGTCAGTATTGCACCCTCGCTGTCCTTGCGAGCATGCAGACTGAAAGCGTAACGCTGTTGATTTGGTTTATATTAATACACGGTCACATACTTAACGTTGACTGCCCCTTCGTGAAATAACTGATTGAACTGGTGATAATCAATGTCGATTTTGACCAGGGCATAGTCGGTTTCCAGTGAGTAATCGCCTCCCACTGAACGTGAATACGTGCATTCTGCCTGCGCGTAAAGGTACACAGGCGACGCGGGTTGTACAAAGTAGTTGATCACATGCTGGTTGCATGACTGGAACTGATATCCAGCTTCCAGCAATTGACCTTTTATCTCCTGATATTGACGGCCATATTCAATGACCTCATTGACGCTGCTGTACCCGGCGCGCTCAGGTACCTGCTCGGCTGAAGCCGCCGCCGGTGTGGCATTGGCAAGTGCTGATGTGCTGGCGAGTGAGAGTAAAGAAACAAGTAACGCATTTTTCATAATTAAACTTCCTTTTTGCTATAAAACGCTGTGACCGGGCGCAAAAAATCAAGGGAAACCCTTCGCCTTCAGCCACAGCAGACGACAATGGCACAGTGTTTGATGCCGTGCCCTTTAACTCATGGTGGTACATTATCATGAAACTTATGTTTCGATAAATAGACGAAATAAAGAAAGTTTTATTTATTTAAATTTATTTTTGTGCAAAATCCATTCAATTTAACATGGTTTATTGACTTTTATAGATTGTAAGTGAGTGCTTGCTATTAACGCCTGACTTTAATATGAATATTTTCATTGGCTGGTTCTTTTTTCTTATTCGGATAACTTGAATATCCGATGTTCGGGTAACAATTTATTTATAATCCTTTGCCTAAGCGCGTTGCTTAACTAAGCTTAAGATCTGTCCCGCTGCAAAGTGCAAACCATGAGTCAAGATACCTGGCAAACTAAACAGGCGTTAAACCGGAATAGCGGTAATGCGTAGCCTGAAACGATGCTTTTTGTTGCTGTGTGTTTTTCTGACCGCAGGCGCTGAGGCTGCGCGTTATTCCGTGCTGGTGTATCACGGGGCAAACCCACCTTATAACTATCTGGAGGGCTCAGAGCAGGCTGGCATTTTTAAGGACATTTTTATTCGCCTTGGTGAATTGACGGGGCATGAATTTGAGTTTGTACCACTATCTGTTGCTCGTGGCCACAAATCGTTTGAATCTGGTGAGGTTGATATTGAACCGGGCGTGAACTCCAGCTGGCGGCAAAGCTCCAGAGTGCCGGGTATTTACAGCATTGATTATGCCTTTTCTCGCGAGGTTGTTCTGGGTCGCAAAGACGCGCGGGCCTATCAGCAACCCGAAGCCTTTTATGGCAAAGTGATGGGGCGTGTACGTGGCTACCGTTATGGGCCGTTTGAGCGCCACTTTGGCACCGGGAAAATAGCCGTCTACGATAACATTTCGGAGCGGGAGCTACTGGTGCAATTGGCACACACCCGTCTGGATTACATCATGATTGGTGATGTCACCGCTGCATACTATATTGCGACAAACCCTGCTTACCGCGGCTTTAAGGAAGTATACGAGATCAGCAAGTTGCCGGTGTCTATGCGTATTCAGCCCAGCAATACTCAGCTTAAGCAGGAAATTGACCTGGCGCTCAAGCATATGCTGGAGCAAGGTGAAATCGCCCGGATTTACCTTAAATATGGCATTGAAATGCTGCCCTTTTGAGTTTCACCTGCTTGCTAATCAAAAGATCTGCCAATCCGGGCGATAAAAGTCAGTATGGGTATCTGAGATCGCTGCCCACTTTACGATGTGGTTAGCCAAGCGCACGCCAAATCAACTCCTCACCTTAAAAGCAGGCGCATTTTCAGCAAGCTTGTGGTGCAGGTTTGGTGATTTGTTTATGTCAGTATTATGTCTTTTATCTCGATTTGATTGATTTAAGTCTTTGTTATTTAAACCGTTCCAATCTAGAGTTGGCTCTTTTTCAGAAATTCTTGTGAAATAAATTTCATCAATTGCTGTAAAAAAATTGTTACGGTTAAGTGTTTAAAATACCAACTAATGATGGCGTTCTGACTAAGTTTTTCACTGGTCGTGCCAGTTGTTTTTTTCATCATGCCCATTGATCTTTGTGTGTATCTCAGATTATTTCTAGATTGCTTTTTGAGCAATAACCATACAAGGATACAACATGAAAATTACACTTTTGGCTGCGGCTGTCCTGTCACTGTCAGCAACTGCCGTCTCTGCGAATACATTGCAACCGGGCTCAACCGATATCACTCCAAGTGTTGTGGGTGGGATTGAAACTCCAGCTTATTCAAGACCATACCAGGTCGCTTTGCTAATGAACGGGCGTCAGGGTTGTGGCGGTACTTTATTGAGTGAAAACTGGGTGCTGACGGCTGCTCACTGTCTTGATAATGCCTCTACGGCCAGCCTGACGGTGCGCGTCGGCGCTCACTCTATTAGCCGTGGCGACGGTGATACGTTGCGCGTATCTCAGATTATCATGCACGAAAATTGGCGTGGTGCGAACGGGATCCGCTCGGGCTATGATATCGCCGTGCTGCGTCTAGCAACACCGGCTGCGAGCAAGTATACCCCGGCAAAACTCCCGACTCAGTCGATTGCGGACCAATACGCGGGCATTGGCGACTATCCAACCGTGTCTGGCTGGGGCCTGACCTCTAACCGTGGCCGCCCGAGTGATGTGCTGCGCGAAGCCCAGTTACCGGTGATCTCTAATGCCAGTTGTAGCAGCCAGCTGAATTTCAATATTCCGGGCTCTGTGATCTGTGGCGGTGGCGAAGGTGGTCGTTCAGCCTGTAACGGCGACAGCGGCGGACCTTATGCGGTGCGTGTTGGTAACGATTTCTACAGTATCGGTACCGTGAGTTGGGGGATTGCCTGTTCAGGTGCGACCGCATTTACCCGCACGACTAGTTATCTGGACTGGATCGAGCGTAAAACGGGCCTGAAACCGGGTGATCCGGATAACCCGACAGATGAAAAACCAGTTGCGGATTTCAGCTCATCGGTATCGGGTTTGACCGTAAGCTTTGCCAATCGGGCAACGGATGACAATGGCATTACCGCGTACGACTGGAACTTTGGTGATGGTAATCGCTCCAGTGCCGCAGACCCACGCCATACCTATGCAGCGGATGGCAGCTACAATGTGACGCTCACAGTAACCGATACCGCACAACAAACGGCAACCGTATCAAAAGTGGTCTCAATTGGCGAGCCGCCAGTGTGCGATGTAGAAGCCTGGAACAGCACAACGTCATACGCATTAGGCGACAAAGTATCTTATCAGGGCAGCATTTACGAAGCCATCTGGTGGTCTTCAGGTGCACAGCCGGATGTCTATCCCAGTGTCTGGAAGAAACTGGATAACTGCGATGGTTCAGGCGACCCAGCCCCCGTTGCGAATTTTACTGTGGCTCAGTCAGGTCTGACCGTCACCCTGAATAACACCAGCACAGACAATGGTCAGATTGTATCCAGCCAGTGGCAGTTTGGTGATGGCCAGAGCGCCTCAGGGTCCTCTGTAACGCATACTTACCGTGCAGCAGGCAGCTATACTATTCGCCTGACGGTAGCAGACGACCAGGGGCAAAGTAGCACAGTATCTAAAACGGTGACTGTGGGCGGTGATGACAACTGTCAGGGTATTCCAGGCTGGGATGCAAGTGCCGTTTACAATACCGGCGACCGTGTGGCCAAAGGTGGTGTGGTGTACGAAGCACAGTGGTGGGTGCAGGGTGAAGACCCGGCTCAATCTGGTCCTTGGGGTCCGTGGAAAACTGTAGGCGCCTGTAACTAGTCGCTTTTTTGCTCAGTCCCGGGTAATCTATCAGAAATTGAACGGTAAACAGAAGATCATGGGACTGAGTCATCAGGCACACAGTGAACTACGCAGACTGGGTGAGCGGGTTAAAAAAGTGCTCACGGCAATTATGCGGGCAATGCCCGCCCAGGCACAGACCATAGGCGGATTTGCCCGCCATATTGGTTGTCATCGCTCAACCAGTCAGCGTTTATTTAATGCATACAAAGCTAAATCTGGCGAGCAGGTGCTTTATCATTTACCCGGGCAACAGGCACTCAATGCCTTGGGTGAGCAACTGAGAGGGCATGTGCCGCACGACCTGGTCGCGCAATGGGGTCAGGTGAGTGAGCGTTTCGAATCTACCATGCCTCAGTACGCCAGAAGCCATGCGCAGCTAAAACGGCTGTTGACGTCTCGTGAAGAGGATAAGGTGACTACCCAGGACCAAAACCTGCCAGGGCAGGATAAACGGGCACAGCTGTATTACGCGGCAAAGTCTTTGCTTGGTACGAGCATGGATGAGATCTTCTGTGCTTATGTGTTAACCCGTGAAAGGGGCCGTGAGGGGTTTTTGCAGGAAGTAGCGATGATCAGCAAGTCGCAGATCAAGCGTGAAACCGGTGCCGCGCCTTTCGTGCAGTTTTACACCCATCCCCATAATGATGATTTCATCGCACCTTTGCACATTAACGCCAACAGTCGGGTAGAGGCACAGCGCTTTAGTATTGGTATTGCTGAGGAGCTATCAACGCCCGGTCTGTACCAGGCGTTTGCTAGTTATTCCCCCGGCAACAGCGGGTTGGTGTTTGATCCCATAGCGGGCAATGAGTACTTTGACGCGACCTTTATTTTTAACAACCCGGATGAGCTGGTAGACCCGCTCAGTCACGCCAGCAAGTGCAGCTCCACCAGTATTTCAATCAAAAATCCGGCCAAGAAATTGCGCCTGCTGGTATTGATAGAGCAACAGCTGGACCGCCACAGTTGCGTTAATGTTGGCTGTTACCATGGCAACCAGAAAGTCGAGGAAGGCAAGCTCAGCGTAGAGGACATGTGGACCGAGCGTTTGCCTGAGTTTCCTGAACTACGCTTGATTGACTTAAAAGCCGGTGCCCAGGCATTGCAATGGGATAAAGTACAGCAGCAAAAGCTCGATTACCTGTTTCGTTACGCCGAGCTGGACCCGGCTAACTACCGCTGCTATCTGATGGAAGTAGACTATCCCATCTGGTCGAGCACCTACCGCATTTACTTCGAGCATCAGTGAGCCACTTTGAACATTTGCAGCGTGCATTCTATAGTTTCAGGAGGTAGGTAAAAGCGAGTCGGGTGATGTTACGAGCGATTGTTGGGTTGTGGATGTTGCTGATACCCGTAATTACCTGGGCGCAAACGCCAGGCGCGGTGGTCGACACCCTGCAGGAAGCCGAAGATTACTTAACGGTGGACCCTGCAACCACGCTGAGGCTACTGGAGCAAGTTGAACAACTAGACAGACTGCCCACACCCTTATTCCTGCGCTGGCACTTTATTCGCTTGCGTGCCGCAGTGCCAACCCACCAAATGGAAACAATGGAGCACTCACTGGAAGCGATATATTCGCACCATACTCATCCCTATTTTATCGAAAAAATTCCCACCGCCATGAGTGCTCTGGGGATTTGGTTACGCCGCCACGATTTCCTGAATGATGCCAGGCTCAGCCTAGAGTGCGCTTATAAGTATGCGCAGTCTGATCAGCAAAGACTGACCCTGACCAACAGCCAGGCGCTGGTTTCGCGCCAGCTTGGTGATTATGAACAAGCCAGAACTTTGTATGACAGAGCGATTAACATCGCCGATAAGGCCGGGATCACCTCTAAAAATGGCATTATTGCTAATAATTTGGGGATCATTGAACTGGAACTTGGCAAAGTGGCTGAGGCAGAAGCGCAGTTTCGTAAAGCGCTGGCGAACTATCAGGAAATAGACAAACGCTCCGGACAGATCTCCGCTGGCGTGAATTTACTGTTTGCTTTTATTATTCAAAAGCAGCTGCTGAACTATCAGCGGTTATACGGACCGACCGCCAGGCTAACTGAGTCATTTCCCAACGAGACCAAGCAGGCTATGTTGTTATGGGTCAATGCCCGTTTTATGCAGCTGGAAGGGCATCCGGTGAGTCAGCAAAGTAAAAGTGCTCTGAAACTGGCCTACGCACAACTTCAGGATGACAATGTGCGCCGCCTGGTATTTCAGCACCTGGCAACGCCCCTGGGCGTAGACGTTCAGTTACCTAAGCCGGTGGTAGTCAGGCCTTTCGAGCGTAACTGGTATCAGGTGGTCAAAGCCTGTGACTGGTAAGTATATCGCTGCCATTACTCGGTAAATTTGTCCCCGGGACCATAGGCAGATGTGGTGGGAGTCTGATCATGGGGGAATGGTGCTGGCTTTTTCCTCCTATTTTTGACATGGTATCTATATTGTGCACGACAATATCACCACTATTGGGAGAATGCAGTTCAATAAGTTGGGAAAACAATCGATTCTATCGTTTTTTCCGGTGATTATTTGGGTCAATTATACTTAAAAAATTCAGCAGATTTGATCTGCTGAATTTTGATATTAATAAGTGGTAACTTAGCCGCCAGGGCTTGTAATAGAACCCATTGTAAATAAGCAGCTTGCAGTTGCCAGACAACCACCAGCTGTGGATGCGATACTGAGACTACTGCCGGTTGAGGCACAGTCAGAAGCATGCAGAACTAAAGCTTCCTACGCAGATCGTCCCGGTGGCTTTTCGTTTTAGTATAAACTTTTAGGTTATCAAACGGCTTACTCTGCACTTGTCAAAGTTGATTACGAAAAATGTAAAACTAATACCAATTTCACTTAATACCTGGTCTATTTGAAGGAGCAAATAGGACGCTAACAGCGTTAAAAATTTCTCATTTAGAACTTTATACCTTAGACATAGGTTCACAAATTTTTGCCTCGCCTAACTGAGCTTATTTTCGGTTAATGGTCGTTAACGAAGTATGTTCTCACCCTGCCCTTGATACATAGTGTCGCCCCCGATTATGTAGATTGCGGCTGATAAGGTTCATTTTTTGTATGCGTGCAGCGAATCATCCCTAGAGGCCAACATGCCAGGACAGTAAACTGTCGATATCGCACTGTGGCTGAGCTTATTCGTTTAAGCTATGCATCACATAGTCGAATGAGGTGTGGCCGTTTGCTCTGGCTGTCTCTATCACGCTCGTTTCTCTCAGCACCACTTGTGGCGAAGCTAAAGAGCCTGTTCTTTCGGCCTATGACGAACGGTTTGATGGCTTGTATGGGTGGCTCCAATACTTGTACATGCTTTTAGGTATTTGAAAAATAAGTTATGAAGACCATGAGCAGAATCTGGCGAGCTCACAGCTAATCTTCCGGCAGTCATGGTGGCAACTTTTTGAACAGCACTGTGAGCTTAACACCACTCTTTTCAATTCAATCGAGCACCAGCCAAATCCAGAAAACAAGGAAGTCGGGTCCATTTTGAGCTCAAACAGTAGTAAGACAAAGTTATCGGTTAGATGCACTATTAATATTATTAAAGTTCAGCTGCTTTGTGCATTTAAGATAAATAGAGTTTAAGCACTAAAATTTACTTTCAGAGTGATGGAACTAGCTGCTAGCCGATGTTATTAAAGCTTTTATTTAATTTTCCAAAATCGACATTCACAAAATGTGAATGTATGGTTTCTTGTTTTTGCAATTGTTTGCATTGTGTATCTTGAATATATTTAGTGTGAATTCGGCTTTATTTTATGGTTAAGTTCGTACTCATGGCTAATGGACCTTCTTTGGTCACAATCAAAATGAGCACACAAAAAGAATGATCTTGCACGATAATAACTATGTTATTCACGCGAAGAATGTAAGGAAGCAATATGGTCATGGGGCGAGCTCCATAGATGCATTGCTTGGTGTAGATTTGTCTGTTGAATACGGTCAAGTGGTTTCAATACTTGGGCCAAACGGTGCAGGAAAAACCACGCTCATTGAAATCATTGAAGGCTTGCGAAAGTCTGACTCAGGTTCAATAAGCATTCTCGGGCAAGATATTGCTGATCTGAAAGCGGTCAAGCATTTGCGTGAACGTATTGGCATATCTCCTCAACATTCAGTACTTCCTCCACTACTAACCATTGAAGAGTTGCTAACCCAACAAGCTACATTTTATGACAAACCACAAAATATAGATTACCTCATCACTCGGCTTGGCTTGGATGACAAACGTCACTTTCGGATCGGTAATTTATCTGGAGGGCAGCAACAACGAGTTACTGTGGCGCTCGCACTAATAGGTGATCCAGATTTAATTTTTCTTGATGAGCCGACTTCACAGCTCGACCCTCAAGCCAAAAGGGCTGTATGGGAGTTGCTTGATGAACAAAGAAAACACAAATGTATTTCAATATTAATGACCACACACCAAATGGAAGAAGCTCAACAATGTAGTGACAGGGTTGTTATTCTCGATGGCGGCAGGGTGCTCGCCGATGATAAGCCTTCAGGTCTAATAGCAAAATATACACCGTCGAGTGTATTGGAGTTTGTGACAAATATGGATGCAGATTTACACTTCTTGCCAGGGGAAACTCAAAAAGTAAATCACATCGACAATACACAAAAAGTGCGACTAATTACGGATGATCCAAATGACTACATATTGAAGCTGGTTGAAATGAGCAAGAAAGACTTTTTTTTAATCAGGGATTTGAGGGTTCAAAACCAGTCACTTGAAGATGTGTTTATTCAAATTACCGGGAGGGAAATGCGCTCATGATTAAATTAAACCGTGTTTTTGCGCTTTTTAAAACCCAGTCTGTCGAGTTTAAAAGGGACTTTGGGTCAATATTCTTTAGCTTTATATTTCCTCTTTTTTTTGTTGTTATATTAATTTTTTCAAACTTATTGGAGCCGAACTTTAGCTTTAAAGTTGGGGTGATAAATAATACTACAGGTGTTGATGCTAGAGTACTTCATGATGCTTTGTCAAAACGGTTTATCGATGTGGTTCAGGTGAAGCAAGAGGATGTGGAATCGGCTCTGGAAAATGCCAAGTTAAATGTTGTTTTTGTATTTTCGGGTGAGGCTGGGCACATTCAATCCGAAGTCATTGTTAAAGAAGCCTATCAAACCTATGCGGAAATGCTGATAAGAATAGTTCTTCAAGAGCTAAACAATCCTCAAGGTGCCAACGCTATTGGAAACAACTATTCGATGCAGCCGTATGAGAGCAAGGTTGATGGTGAGTTTAATTTTATGTTTCCTGGCATGTTAGCGATGGCTCTGCTCCAGTTGGGGCTATTTGCAACTGCTACTCCGGTATTGAAAGCGCGCGAGAAAGGGGTATTTAGATATATGCTAACAAGTCCACTACGAGTGGCAGAGCTGTTGACGAGCCAAATTTTATTCAGGCTGTTAATTGCTGTACTACAGATCACTGTCATTGTGTCATGCGGTTATTATTTTTTAAATATTACAGCATCATCGCTGTTCTATGTGATCCTAGTATCTCTATTGGGCGCGCTTATGCTCATTAGCATGGGGTACTTTTTGGCTGGGTTAATGCGCAGTCAAGAGTCAGGTATGGCACTAATTATGATAGCCAACTTTTCTATGTTATTTGCTGGCAACATTTTTATGGACGCAAGTAGCGATGATTTTCTGTATTACGTTTCTCACATATTCCCCGTGAGTTATTTGGCCGATACTTATCGCCAAATTATCGTTGGTAGTGAAGGTGTTTGGCCAATTTATATCAATATATCCATGATGGTAATCTTTCTGTTTTCTTTTGTATTTCTGGGGGTTAGGTACTTCAAATTTGATATGGACAGTGAAATGTCTGGCATGCTAAAGGGAAAGTAGAGTTTAAAGAAGGGTAATAATTCATGAATGAAATTATAAATAAAAATAAAGTAAATTGGGTTTATGTAAAACTGTATGTTGGTAAGAATATTGACAGGCTTGATCAGCTAATCGTTAAAGTGTCGCGGTGTGTTGAGCAATTTGAAGATGTCGATCAATGGTTTTTTATTCGATATGTTGATGATCAAGGCGTGCACCTGCGATTACGTCTTCGCTCAAAAATTCGAGATCTGGAGCAGTTTAAAAACGAGATACAACAAGTGTGCGCGCCACTTGTAAACGCGCTTCATGAACTTCTTCCGAGCACTTACTACCCAATGGTTAAACCTGAGGGTTTTGAGGACAGCGCTGTCATGGGGCAGGAGTTATTTGGTCACAAAGATGTGCAAATAATCTTTGATGAATATGAGCCCGAATATGACAAATATGGTGGCTCTGCTGGTATTAAAGCTGCTGAGGTATTATTCCAGCTATCATCAGAACTGGCGAAGGATATATTAGCCGATGAAATTCAGGGCTTCTATTCTAGAAAAGACTTAGTACCTTTGTTGATGCATGAATGCTGTGAAGTGTTCATTCCACAAGAGAAAAGGCAAGAGTTCTGGAAAGAGTATGCGTTTTATTGGCTTGGCGGAAACACCCCTGCTGCCGAAGACTGGCGAGAAAAATTTATCGAGAAATGGCAGCAACTTCGTGAAGCCAATGTAGAGTTGCTGACGAGCCAACTCGACCCTCGCAAGCAGAGCTACATTGACAGGTGGCGTGCTGGATTGCGAGAGGCTGCCAAGCGCTATCACGATATTGGAGATATCGCTGATTTTAGTGAAGAAGTGCTGTGCTTTAATTTTGCACATTTGATGAACAATCGGTTGGGTATTGCTTCTTTAGAGGAGTCATATATGGCGACATTGCTTGAGTGTAAAGTAGATCAAGCAGAGGTAGCTTAGTATGAACATAGGTCATAATCTCGATGAAAAATACTTAAGAAAAAAGTACTCGGTCGCTAAGTTGCTTGCACCAACAGGGGGAATTCTTTCTGGAATAACACGCTTGTGTGGGGAGCATACGGCACCTGATTTTGAAATTGCTGTGTCGAATATAGACAATATGACGCACACGTTTTCTCATATAACTCAACCTGACGGTATGGATGCACTCAATGAACCTATGGGTGGTGCAGGCGCTGATGTTGACGTAGAGTTAGCATGGATACGTGCAGCAATGGAAGGCGCCGAGCGTTATGCAAATATGGCATATCACGAGTCAGATTTTATTATCGCGGCTGCCAATGACCTACCCAACGCAATGGATCTAGACACTGTTCCGAGGTGTTCTGAGACTGAATATGCGAATCCATATTGCCCTTACCGTCCTGCAGACAAAAGTTTGCCAATTCGATGGAGCCGTGCTTTTTCTTTGACTGAGAAAAGAGAAATGTTCGTACCATCTGTGATGGCTCATTTATATCTAAAGCCAGGTGTATCTGAAGCGTTTTGGCAAGAAATCTCAACTGGATGTGCTGCGCACTATTCACTAGAAAAAGCTTTGGTTTCTGCTATTTGTGAAGTGATTGAGCGCGATGCCATTGCCATGACATGGCTTGCGAAGTTGCCGTTGCCACAAATTGAAATCACTCAGCCATGTCCACCCGAACTCGACAAAAACCTTCAAATATTGGCCAAGGGTCGAGTCAGGCAGACATTCTATGATGCAACAACGGACCTTGGGATCCCGATAGTATATTCGATTCAAACGCTTGAAGAACATCCTACCGTTGCACAGTATGTGAACTGTGCTGTGAGTTTTAATGCCGCCGAATGCTGTGCCAAAACTATTCGTGAAGCCGCGCCAGCCAGAGCTGTTTTGTGTCACGTAGACGATACCCCCGCTGATACGGAAGATTTCCGCTCGCTCTACGATGGTGCGGCCCACTTGGGGAATCCAAATTATCGTGATGAGTTTGAATTTTTACTCAATACACCCAACCGCACTACGCTTGACGCGATGAAAATCGAAGCGCCTGAAGACGACAAAGGGCAGCTCAACTTTTTGCTAGACAGAATCAAGTCACACGATATGGACGTGTTTGCAGTCGATCTGACAACTCAAGAGCAAAGAGCGCTGGGCATCTGGGTTGTGCGCGTCATTATTCCACAGTTGATGCCCATGAGTACGGTTCAGCGAGGGCGCTTTTTAGGTCATAAACGACTCTATGAGTACCCAGAAAAAGCGGGCTTTGGCTCTTTGAGTGAAGCTGATATTAATCCAACTCCACAACCGTTTGCGTAAAAAATCATGAAATTATTTATAGCTGGAAGTTTCGGCCGGGACGTCGCTACTCGTTTGAGCAAGTTCGTTGATATTAAAGTGTTCTCTATAACGGAAGCAACCGACAAAGCGGTGCTATCAGACATACTCATGGATGAAACTTTTGTGGGTTCTGTGACCCATCGTCCATACACACCTGAACTTCTCAATATCAACACTTTGGCATTTGAGCGCGGGTTTAATTGGTTGCCAATTGAAAACCACGGACAACGGATGACCTTTGGACCTCTCGTAAAACCTCATGAAGGCCCATGTTACGCATGTTATCAAAAGCGTTTGTGGACACATCACAAAGCGCCACAAAGAGAGCAAGTGGTCTCTGCTTATTATCAAGCCAATGCTGAATATGGGGTGCCCGGACATTTGCCATCCATGACAGAGCTTGCCGTTCAAGCTATGTTGGCTGGTTTGCAGTGTTCTACAGAAAACGCAGGGGAGTTCAAGGTGTTTGATGTGGTAAGTGGTTCGATACTGGAGTCTCAAGTGATAGGAGTACATGGTTGTCCTATCTGTGGTGAAGATACTAATGAGCAGGGGGCAGGATCTCGTTTTACTTCTCACTTAGTTCCTGCTTTAGGAGAGATATTGGAATGAACGTACCACTTACATTAACAGCAAAAGAGATTGGCACTACCTTTGAAGTCGACTCAGAATTGGCGTTACCACGTTATCCAAAATTTATAAATGAGATTCAAGTCATTCCTTATGGCGCGACGAGTTTATTGTTTGAAGGTGGGCATGGCACACAGGTTTTGGGAGGAAGAGCTGCGCGTAGCTTGATACCAAGAATTATTCCTTTGTTGGATGGTCGCACCACTATTGCTGAGCTTGAGCAAAAGCTGACAGGTTTACCAAGGGGGGCAATTCCAAATATTGTCGCTTTACTGTACAGCCGAGGTTTGTTGGAAGATGGTGTAGGCTGGGACAACGAGGTCGCAGAAATCCCTGGAACGAGCGCATTTTTTGGGCGGTACACAGATGTAACACGAGTAAACAAGAACCGGTGTGATGCGTTAAAAAGGCTACAAAGCAGCACTGTTTTAGTGTGTTGTCCAACATCGTTGCAGAGTACCTTTGAAGCCGCTTTTGAAGGCTCAGGCCTGGGTTCGGTTAATTTTGTTGATCTGCAAGAGCCCATATACGCGCCTGCAAACTTATTGCTTGCTTGTTTTGATGAAACTGTTGGAGCAGAGAATATAGCTGATTTTATGCAGCAGGCGTGGGACCACAAAATGCCTACACTACACGCACGCTTTGCAGCAGGTAACGTGGAAATGGGACCATTTTTTATTCCTAATAAATCGGCGAGTTATGAAGACTTTCGCGCTATACACCCCATGTCACAAGGTGGGGCTGGATATAGCTCTGGTTTTTGGGCTGCAAGTATTGCACATCAAGCGCTACTAATCTTGTCCAGAGTTGGGCGGACTAATTTTTATAACCGCTGCCATTATTATGAATATGACAATAATGAGCGGTATTACAAAGAAATTGCGATTGCGCGTATGCCCGGTGTTGGCAGTGGAGAGTTGGCCAAGGTATGCGCTACGCAGATGACAAAACAAATTTGGCGTCAGCACAGCTCAGCAAATGATATGCCAACCAGCGATCTGTTGAGTCCAAGAGACTATCAGATGCACTACGCCCCTGCCAATATCAATATCGCAAAATCTCAGCCTGAACCGTATTGGGGGGCTACACCTTATGCCTTACCTGAGCCTAGCTTGGCTGCCATTGAACCGAGTTGGCAAAACTATGGTGTGGATAAGAGCAGCTTAGATAAGCAAGCTGTTGCGACTTTGCTTGGGTATACATTCGGGTATCAACATTTTGACAATGGTGAAGCTCGGCGCATCGTTCCCTCAGCAGGTGGCTTAGGATCTAATGAAGCTTTTATACTTGTCAATCAGGTAGATGGATTGGACACTGGGGTGTATCACTACTTTGCGTCAGAGCACCGTCTGGACCGAATCGGAGCGGTCAATCGAGAAGTTGTTGCTGGCGCATTGGGAGTGGACATATACGATTTGCCACCACTGGTTTTGGTTACGGTTGGACACCTGAATAAAGTAAGACAAAAGTATGGTGATTTTGGTTTCAGATTTATTAATCTGGATACTGGCTTTACTCAAGTCACCCTATTTGAACTATTGTCGCAATTAAACCTACCGTTTGCCTTGCTAGAAGATACCCGTGACATTGCATTGGCAAATGCATTGTCTTTGCCTGTTATAGCGGCGAGAAATGCGATTACTTCTGTGGTTGCTATTGGGGTGGCTGAGAAGCATAAGTATATGCACCCGTGTCATGTTAATCGAGCTATGGATAGCCTACTTGAAGGTGCTGCAAACTCAGGGTTAGATAGCTATGAGTTAGAAGCGCGTTATCGTGCCCAACGGGATAAAGCGTTAATTGTCAAACAAGCAACACCAACTTACCTTCACGACTTATTGTTAACCAGGCGTTCTGTTAGGGTTTTTGCTAATCGAACGGTCCCGCTCGAGTTGGTTGCTGATGTAGCACACCAGGTTGATAAGGAGCTGCAATTTTATCAGCAAAAGGGGGCACTAGAAGCGCAAGTTGATATTTATGCAGCACTTAAAACCGAGAGTGGCTCAGGAGAGTACACCCTATACCGCTACAACTCAAAGAATAGCCACATTGAATTGCTTGAGGAGCACATTGCTCAACCAAAGCTCAAAGCTGGGATCTTGCAAAACAATTTGGCTAGTGCACCAGTTGTGTATTTCTTTACTGGTCGCTTCCATGATGCTGTTCAGGCGTATAAGCACAGAGGTTACCGTACCTTGATCCAACATGCTGCTGCTGCGAGTGCAAAAACACTGCTATATTCGCAAAGTTTCGGCTTAGTTGGCTGCCCTTGGGGTGGGTTGTGTGAAGATGGTGTAGGTCATCTGTTGGGGATAGACAGATATACCGAAATGCCCTTGTTTGGCACGTCAATGGGTTATGCTCATGACTGAAGCATCAGCAATACTAAAGGACGAACGGGCACAGAATCATTACCGATTCAAACCTTCGGTGGCATGTGTTGAACGGGAAAAAGTGATGGTGTTGGTGTCAACCGATAAAGGGGCATCGGTACGGGTAAGTGCGGTAGCGAAACAGTTGTTACCCATTTTGTATCGAGGTGCCAACTTTTCGGAGCTGTCGGAGCACTTGCGTAAGTTACATCCTACAGCCAGAGACATTGATGCAAAGCTGCATGTGTTTTTAACTCAATTGAGCAATGCCGGGCTTTTAGAAAATAGTGAAAAGAAAAGTCGGGTCAATATCAACTCACCAAAAATACGTTTATTGGACCTAGACCCTGGAGCAAAATTGATAGCCGAGGGGATAAAATCAGTACCTCGCGTATTTTCGTGGTTTATGTTGGCCGCTTTGCTTGGTCTATCTTGTTTGGTTTTGTTGTGGATGATTGTGACAGGACAGCTCCCAGCAATGACTTCATTGGTGGATAGGTTTCATATCGCGGGGGTAGCCATTTTTGTACTGCTCGTTGTGCCGCTTCATGAATTTAGCCACGCCATTGCTACACGTCTGGCTGGTATCAAAGCCGGCTATCTCGGTGTTGTGGTACACAATGGTTTTGTACCCGGTCCCTACATAGAAACACCTGAAATTTACCAGCTAAAAAGTAAGATCTCGCGATTTTGGATCCCAGCCGCAGGCCCCATTATTGACTTTTTGGCTGTCGGCTTTAGCGGCGCCATGATTTTGTGGGGCCCTCAGGATCCAGTCGTCCAAGACATTTTCGTGACCTTGTTTTTTATCTCTTTGATGTTTGTTTACTTTGATACAAACCCGATAACCCCGAGTGATGGGTCACATATGCTCGAGGCGCTCTTTGATGATGAGTTGGCGCGTGTATCAGCATTGTCATTTAAACGCGCAACCTTGTCAGCACATAAAACGGTGGCAGCTTATCGTGTAATCGCCTCTATGCATTTACAGCTTGCAGTCTTCCTCTTGTATCTTTGGTGGAGCTAACGACGCTATGAATCAAAATATAAATATTGAGAAACTACATACTTCCCATCAGGACTTGGCGGGGATTGATGTGGCTGAGTTTGCTTTGCTAAGAATGGCAACCATTCCTTTTTGTGCGCTTAAAAAGCTACAGATATCTGGTCTAGAGACTCAGTTAGACCGTGTACTCAGTGCACAGAAGACAATGGAAGTAGAAGCGAAGATACTGTCGGATAAATTGCATGAACTAGTTTCTACTATTCCAGAAGATGAAAAGGTAATGCGCAGAACCGTCATTAATTTGCGCCGGGATATACACAACCAACGCACTACAAAAGTGAAACGCGAGCAGGTCGAATCACTGAGTACGTTGTTAGGTGCAAATATTTGGGCCAAGCTGCAGGGGTGGTTCGATGCACAAATGGAAGTTAAGCTCATTCCAGAATATGAGCGGCAGTTGCAATCACAACTCCAAACAAGTGTACGGCCGGCTCTTCGCGAGGCCTTAAAATATAAAGAGTTTAATCGTGCTCTAGCTTTCGCAAGTAGTGGTGTGGCGAGAGAAGCGCTTAGTGAGAAGAAACTCCCCAAAACGTCCCGGCCAAATAATTTAGAGCGTTCTTTGCTGGGATATTTAAACCGTTCAGCTGCAAAAACAAGCCCTTTCTCTAGCTTTATGGCGTTGGCGACACTTCCCATAGATTTAACTGTAGAGGGGACACCAATTTACGGAGAAAAGCGCAAATTTGACAGCCACATCACGTATAACCGAGGTGCTGTAGCACGTTATTTTCGCACCGATATTGTTAATAACTTGGCCAATCACTACCTAACCTTGAGGGTAAATCCCACTTTGCAAGACAGCATAGGTGGGCGTATGCAATCACTGTGTGACAGAGAAGTTGTGTTGTTGGGTCGGCCGTGGTTAGAGCAAAGGCTTGCTCAGTTTAGGTTAAATGGGCAAGTTGTATCTGTGTTGAAAGAGCATGCTCAAGAAGACACATTCGATGGCTGGCTCCAGGCATTTGTGCAGGTTGGTATTGAAGAAAAGGCAGCTAAAGACTTGCTTCAAAAACTATTTGAACGAGACATATTGCAAGTGCAGCACATCATTGATGCCTATACTTTAGAGCCGCTTAAACATCTTTTAAGTCATTGGTCTTCATCAACACAGGCGAATTACGGAAAAGCTGTGCCGGCTCTAGAGGCGCTGATAGAGCAGTTGTCGCGATTGAAAGTTGCTAGTGCAAAAGAGCGCCTAACAATATTTGAAACAATTTCCGAGCTTGATCAGGCGTTGCTGGTTGAGATCAGTCCAAATCACGAACTAGACCGTTTACAAAACTTAGTACTGGAAGATTGTTGGTTCGATGGAGTGAAAGGTACGTTAGGCAGTAACTTGCTAAGCGGATTAGCCGATCTAAACCAGTTTCTAAAAGAACAGATAATAGTGTCGCCATACTATGACCGAATGTGTAAGCATTTTATCGAGCGCTTTGGCGTTGATGGGGTGTGTCATGATGTAGTCGGGTTTTTGTTAGCTGTTGGTGATAAATTAATAGATATTCCTGAGTTTGGGAATAAGTTTGAGGTGCCGGAAGCTCGCAAGCCTTTGCCTCATGCCAGGCTGCCCGTGACAGCGCAAATACAAGTCGCTAAATGTAAGCAAACTAACCAGGCAAAACTTATTGTAAATAGAGTCTTTGAGGGCGCAGGCTGGTTGGCAGCGCGGTTCACTGCAGGCAACCATGCCGGTCAAGTTGAACTCACTTCGAAGCTTCGCGATTGGCTCGATACGCTCAACCCAGATGGCGAGCCTGTAGATTGCGTACTTAGTGGTCATTGCAATGATCTACAGGCGCACGCCCGTTTAACTGAACGGGTACTGCAATGGCCAGGTGAGTCATTACAGTTACCAGCTGAACAAATCATAGATGTGGCTGATATTAGCATGTCGTATGATGAACAAACGCAAGCTTTACAGTTATTTGATAATACCAAAAAACGCATAAATTTAGTGTACTTGGGCGCAACATACCCATCACCGATTTGGGGGATCCGTTATGCCCTTTCTATTTTGACTCAGCCCTATTTGTTACATAGACCGGACTTTAGACCACCAACGCTGGATAAAGAGCAAGCGACTCACTATGAACCAAGAATGGAACAAGGAGACTTGGTTTTGAGAAGAGCGACTTGGTGGATATCAGCTGATTATATTAAGGAGCATTGGTTTGCTCAGGATAGCCTGTTTGAACGCATCTTAAATGTCAAAAAAGACAGAGAGAGATTGCGTTTGCCTCGTTACGTTTTTGCGCAGCGGTATGTGCCACCAGAGCGCACAGGCTTGGTGCCATCTGACGCATTGGACCCGTCTCGGAAACCGATTTGGATCGACTTGGGATGCCCTTTTTGGCTGAACATGTTGACTCGTTTAGTAGAAAAATCAGATTGGTTGTCATTTACGGAGCCGTTTCCAAATGATGAGGAGTTATGGCTGGAAGTCGATGGTGAACAACACGTGTCAGAGCTTCAATTGGAAATGATTTTGAATACCACTGACTTTGAGCAGAAGGAAAAGGGAAATGTATAAAGGTCAAGCAATAGCGAACGATATTGACGTGCCAACAGAGCTCGGAGCTGAGTCACCTTTAAGCCAAGAAATGGTTAACCTTGTAGCTGTTAGTAAGGACTACAAAAAAGGTAAATTGACAGTGCCTGTGCTGAGAAATTTGGACCTTACAATTTATCAGGGAGAGTTTTTAGCACTGATGGGAGCATCCGGCTCAGGAAAAAGTACCTTACTTAACTTGATTGGCAGTATTGACAGGCCCTCGGCTGGGTCAATAGTCGTTGACGGACAAAATATTACTAAAAAGTCGCAAAGCGAGTTGGCGTATTGGCGCAACCATACAGTGTCATTTATTTTTCAGTTTTACAATTTAATCCCTGTTTTGTCTGCTTGGGATAATATTGCACTCCCTTTACGTTTGCAAAAGCTCTCCAGTTCGCAAATCAAAAGGCGTGTAGACAATGCTTTGGCACTTGTGGATCTTGCGCAGCGGGCGAATCACAAGCCAAATGAATTATCTGGTGGGCAACAGCAAAGAGTTGCGATAGCACGTGCAATAGTAACGGACCCACAGTTGTTGCTATGTGATGAACCGACCGGTGATCTTGATAGAGAAAATGCAAATAAAGTGATGGCGATACTTTCTATGTTGAACAAGGAATATGGAAAAACCATCGTTATGGCTACCCACGATGCAAGTTGTGCTGAAATTGCACATCGTACGATCACCTTCAATAAACCAGATTTTAATTGATATGGCCTACTTCAATATATTGTTAAATAGTCTTTGGGGAAACAAAGTCCGATTGCTATACACCTCAGGCTCAATCGTTGTGGCATTCGTATTATTTGGCTTACTGTTGCCACTTGATCGGGTGTTTAGTTCACGAGTGATATTTGCTGATGCAGATAGGCTTGTGGTGACTAATAAAACCTCAATTATGCGTCCTTTACCTGTAGCATATCAAAGCGAGATAGAAGAAATTTCCGGTACTTTGCTTGTTGGTCATTTCACTTTATTTGGGGCTTTTTATCAAACACCCGAACAGGGGATAGCTGCATTGGCCACAGATCCAGAACGATTTAATGAGATGGTTGATGAAGTCGAGTTTGTTGACAAACAGGCTTATCAGAACTGGCTCAACAACCCGACTGGTGTAGCAGTCGGTCGCCAACTCGCTGAGCGATTTAATTGGTCGCAGGGAGATATTATTCCGTTATTTTCTAATTTTTACCAACGAAATGATGGTAGTAGAGTTTGGACTTTTACAATATCGGCAATATATGACGGAGTTGGAAAAGACGCAAATACAAACTCGTTGATAATCAACTACGAATACTTTGACAGGGCAAGAAATTCACGCCAAGGCACAGTGGGTTGGTATGCGGTAAGAATTGCGGATGCCAAAGAAGCGGAACAATATGCAACCAGGCTAGATGAGCACTTTAAAAATCGTCCGGCTCCAACTAAAACAACGACAGAAAAAATGTTCGCGCAGAGTTTCTTACAGCAAGTGGGGAATTTTGGACAGATGATAAGTATTGCACTTATCTTGGTTTTTTGGACTGTTATTTTAGTGACTGCAAATGCCATGGCCCAGTCGGTAAGGCAGCAGTATTACTCATACGGGGTACTCAAAGCGATTGGTTTTAGTAACGCGGCGGTATTTAAGTTAGTCGTGTTGGAAGGTGCGTGTTTGGTCCTGGCATCTGGGGGAGTGGGTCTTGGGCTTGCTTTTATGATAATTCACGTCGTTTCAGGTAGTACAAACCAAATGCTGTCTTATATGTCAATGAATGCAATGGACGTCACGTGGGGAGCTTTACTCATGCTTGTCATTGCAATCATCACAAGTGTGCTCCCTGCGTCGTCTGCATCTCGTTGTGCTATCGGTCAAGCCATGAAGGAATAGTGAATATGGGCTTAAAAATACATCATGTCGTTCAACTATTGCTTTTTTCTGTCAAGAGTTTACGTAATCGCTGGTGGCCGACATTGAATGCTGTCATTGGCATCGCGGCTGTCGTTGGAACGATGGCGACGATCTTGGCGATAGCAACAGGGTATCGAGCCTCAATGAATATGAATGGGTCATCTGAGAACATTTTGATAATGTCATCAGGTGCACAATCAGAATTGGAAAGTAATCTCAGTATAGAAACGCAACTGCAAGTTAAGACACACGACTTTGCCGAAAAAAGTGCCGAGGGGCTACCTTTAAGTGCCTCGGAATCCTATTCAATAGTGACATTCGAGCAACAAGGTCAGAGTAACAATATCGCACTGCGTGGCGTTGAATCAGCTTCGTATTTGCTCAGACCTGAATGGCACTTATTGAAAGGGCGGTTGCCAACACAGGGGCGTCGTGAAGTGATCGTTGGGCAAAATTTGTCGCAGCGGTTTCCTGATCTGCAAATTGGTTATGCTATCAGCATTGATTCGAGGGATTGGCTGATTGTCGGTATCTTTGGATCTGAAGGGAGTGTGTCAGAATCAGAGATTTGGGCTGATAGAGTTTATTTGCAAGGGGTACAAGGAAATAGTCAAGCTGTGCAGATCATCTACGCCAGACCTAAAGCAGACATCCAGTTGAAAACACTTGAAACGAACTTAAATGAGAGTGCTTTAGTGGATGTTAAAGTGCTTCTAGAAGCTGACTACTACGCGAGGCAAGCTAAGCAGATGAGTACTTTTGTTGAAGTGCTGGCATTTGGGATTGGCTTATTGATGGCGGTTGCAGCTATGTTTGCTGCGATGAATTCAAGTCATGCCGCAATTGCTAGTAGACGTAAGGAGTTTGCGACTTTTATCGTACTGGGAGTGTCACAATCTGCGGTGTTACATGCGCTTTTGATTGAAGCCATAGTCATTGGCGTGCTCGGTGCGCTGCTTGGATTTTCTGTCGCGTATGTTATTTACGATGGACACACCGCATCAACATTATTCTATTCTCAAAATTTTACTCAGGTGGTGTTTAACTTTGAGTTAGATGAAGGTGTCTTTTTATTCGCTTTGCTAGTGGCCGTATGTACGAGCTTCTTAGGGGGTCTTGCTCCTGCGCTCAATAACGCAAGGTCCACAGTATCAAGTGCATTATCAGATCGGGTCTAACTATGCTATCTATATTCGGACAATCGTTAGAAGTGGGTAAGGGTTATGTAGATGGTACTCATCGAACATGTAGCCCTGAAGAAACCTATGAAAAAATCGCCCCTGTACTTCAACAGGTAGGTATTACTAGGCTTGCAAATGTCACCGGGTTAGACCGCTTAGGTTTGCCAACGTATGTCGCGATTCGACCCAACTCAAAATCACTGAGCACAGCGCAAGGTAAGGGAGATACACCGATAGCAGCAAAGGTATCGGCAGCGATGGAGGCAATTGAATCATGGCATGGAGAAGCGGTTGACGGCCCATTAAAGTATGCGTCATATGAAGATCTTCGACTAACGGAGCGTTGTGTTAATCCAAACCATTTGCCCATAAGAGCGGAT
Source organism: Pseudoalteromonas rubra (assembly GCF_000967655.1). Classification (GTDB taxonomy): domain Bacteria; phylum Pseudomonadota; class Gammaproteobacteria; order Enterobacterales; family Alteromonadaceae; genus Pseudoalteromonas; species Pseudoalteromonas rubra_A. The sequence continues at coordinate 128,246 of NZ_JXYA01000010.1, read as the reverse complement.
GCAATATTTGAAGTGGACAAGCCTATTTTATGGTACCAATCTGAAGATCTAATTATGCAAGAACCTGTATGGGCTCCATTTGAGCTAATTCACAATAACTTTGTGGAACCCGAACAGTATCAGAGCTGCTTTTTAAAGGGAACCAACGGGTTGGCTTCTGGTAACCATATCGCAGAAGCGATATTGCATGGCATGTATGAGGTCATAGAACGTGATGCCTTGACGATGTGGGAACTTGCGGGTGAGCAGCGGCAAGCGCTTGATATGATTGAACTCTCCCAAGTGCCTTATCCCGATGTTCAAAGCTTGTTGGAACGTTTGCAGGCCAATGGTGTTATTGCTGCGCTATGGCATGTTACCAGTGATATCGGGATCCCTACGTTTACATGTCAGCTCATCGATGACCCCGGTTCAGCTTTAAATCGAGCGGTCCCTTCGGCATCGGGTCATGGCTGTCACTTAGACATTGAAATAGCTATGAAAAGGGCTATCAACGAGGCAATTCAGTCAAGAGTAACACTTATTTCCGGTAGTCGAGATGATATGTTTCCCGTCGACTATGAGGCACATAGTGATATTCAACAGCAACAAAGAACAGTGAAACGATGGCGTGAAAACGCGCATAAGCTGAGTTTCGAAAAAATTCAGGTCATATTTAAAGACACTTCGGTTTCGGATAACTTTGCCACTGATATTAAACGTGTTTGTGAGTTGCTGCAGGCACGAGGTATCGATCAGGTTGTTGTCGCCAATCTCAGCAAAGCGCAGTTTGACTTAGCGGTTGTGAAGGTATTGATTCCAAAACTTGAGCCGATTCGGACGGGCTTGTATCGAGCTAATACTCGAGCAAAGCTGAAATTTGGACTCGGAGGTGATGCATGAGAACAACGGTTTTTGTGGGCCCAAGCTTAGGAATTGAACATGTGTCCACAATCACGTCTGCGCCCAACTGGCGTGTAGATGTTCGACCACCATGCAAAATAGGGGATGTGTTTAATAGCGTTGAAGCGGGTGCAGAGGTGATCATAATGATCGATGGTTACTTTGAACATACGCCGGCCGTTTGGCACAAGGAAGTACTATATGCACTAGAAAGGGGTGTAACTGTTTTCGGTGCCAGCAGTATGGGGGCGCTCAGAGCATGTGAACTGGCGGCATTTGGGATGATAGGGGTTGGCGCCATTTATCAACAGTATGCCACTGGGGTGCTTGAAGATGACGATGAAGTGGCTGTATCGCACTTGGATGCCAGCTCAGGTTATCAATGTGTGTCAGATGCAATGGTCAGTATCAGATATGGTATAGATTTGGCGATTGATGCGCAGGTCCTAGAGGCGCAGTTTGGTAAACAGCTTATTGCTCGGTGTAAATCTCAGTATTATCCATTGCGAAATTGGGAATCTGTCTTTGCAGACGCGATAGAGCTGGGCTTGGAGAATGAGCAACTTTATGCTTTTAAAGATTTTATACATAACAACGATACAGATTTGAAAGCAATTGATGCCCGCGAGGTGCTGCATAAAGCGTATGACTATATCACCTCAAGTGAAAAACTCCCGGTGAATAATGTGCGGCTCAATCGGACCGTTTTTTGGCATCACTTAGAAAGTGTCGCGAAAAAAGCTCAGCCTTTGTGTGGTCATGAGGTAACAGAAAAGCGACTCTTAGACCACATCAAAATTACCAACAATGATGTGCGCCAAGTTGCATTGATATGGGCGCTGGTCAATGTCGTGTTTGAAAAACTGCCATTGCAGAAAATGTCGGACCAACAAGCTTTTGAACAGTTCAGATACCGGCATGGGTTAACAACCGCGCAGGCAGTCAAGCAGTTCCTGTCAGACAAAAGTCTCTCTCAACAAGAGTGCTTAGCCTTAGCACATCGTGAGGCTAAAGTACGGCAAGTAGCGCGATTCTATAGAACGGAAATGGATGCCAGCCTTATTGAAGCAACTAAGTATTGTGGCCAATTTAATGAGCTTATGACGCTATGTAGCAGCAAATGGGAATCTCTAAAATCTAAAGGTTTGAGTGAGCCAGAGGTCAGCGATGTTGATGATATTGATGCCGTATTTAGCTGGCTTCGAGCGCATTTGGGTATGAGTGAATTTGTGAGCGCGCCACAGCTTATTGAGGAACTGGGTTTTGAGTCTCAAGCCGGTTTTGTAAGAGAGATGCTAGCGCATTACCTCAGTTGTCAGGAGTTCTCCGTATGATAGGTGATTCATTTAGCAACCAGGATAAACGGCTTTTAGATGACATTTTATCGAATACGGACATTGAGACAAAGCCAAAAAGTGCAAATCGATTTGTTTGGGGAGCATGTATAGCGCTGACAGTTGGGGCCGGAAGCTACTTATTACTTAGTGGTGAAGAGTACGAGACGGGCAAAGAAAACACACAACTGAACAGTGTTCAAACACCAGCAGGTGAAAAAACTTTGGTCAATCAAGCGCAGAGTTTAAATTCAACAACTTCCGGTGTGTATACGGATTCTGTGCTTCAGGCGTCGGGTTTTGTAGAAGCCAAATATATTGCTACCTTGTCTTCCGATATTACTGGACGCTTAACTCAACTTTATGTGTCCGAGGGAGATCTAGTTGAAAAGGGAGACCTAATAGCGCAACTCGATGCTCGAATTATGCATGCTCAATATGGTGTTTCTGAGCAGAACATAGCCTTGGCAAAGTCCAGATTAAAAACTATTTCAGTGCAAAGAGAGGAAGCGAAATACAAACTGGATAGGTTGGAAGCATTGTTGATTAATAAAAACGCGAGTCAAGGAGATGTTGCGCTTGCTCGTTATAACTTCGCGACGATTGATGCTCAGTATCACAATCTTTCAGAAGAAATAGAGGTTGCAAGGTTATCTCTTGAAGTCGAGCGACAGAGATTGAACAGCACTAAAATCTACGCTCCCTTCACGGGCACTGTATCTCAAATTAATGCAAACATTGGAGAAGTCGTTTCACCTATTTCCGGAGGTGGTGGATTTACAAGAACAGGGATCTGCACCTTAGTTGACCTCAAATCTATAGAAGGGGTGGTGAATATAAATGAACGAGATTTGCACAAAGTGCATGCCGGGCAGTCCATTCGATTTAAAATACAGGCTCATGAAGGTCGTGAGTACCGCGGTGAAGTACTCAATATTAATCCTATTGTGGACCGGAATATTGGTGCTATTGCAGTAAGACTAAAGTTGTATTCAGATCAGGAAATGTTGTTTATGCCTGGAATGCGTATTGACGTAGAGTTTTTGAAAGAAAGTGAAAAGAGGTAACTAAGGAGCTATAGATATGTCTACAAATGATAAGAAAAAATCAGGTTTTTCTACTGCAGGTTTTGCAATTGGGATTGCCATTGGTGCTTCCCTGTATGCTGCAACGGGTCAATTTGGAGTGGCAACAGGCGTTGGTGTTGGCGTTGGGGTCGCTTTAGGTATTGCAATGCGATAATAAAAGTAGGTTTTCTATGAATAAAGTGAACGTGAAACTATCTGAACAAGAATGGCTGTCAATCCGTGATTTATTGCCAGGTAAAGAGTCAGATCCTGGGCGCACTGCAAAAAGCAATAGAGGCTTCGTAGAAGCCGTTTTGTGGGTAAAAAAAAATAATGCGAAATGGAGTAAGCTCCCCCCTGAAGTTGGTAACTACAAGTCAATCCACAAAAGGTATAAGCGTTGGCAGGAAAAAGGAGTATGGCAACTTATTTTCAAAAAGCTTGGTCAGGATATTGATACTGGCTTGCCTGTTTATAGCAGCTTCGAACCAAATTTACATGCGCAGCCGTGTAAGTTTGATATCACGGTAAAGTGCAGTGAGAGTATTTCCAAAGTTTTTGAAGGTGCACATTGAGCCTAGACCAACTTTTTGATTTAGGGAGATATTAATGTATAGAAACCGCCGGTTAGTGAAGCGACAAGTGATGCCTAGCATCTCTGTTGTGATCCCAACATACAATTGTTGGCCTCTACTCGAGCAGACTTTGCAATCGTTAACTCAGCAGAGCCTGGAAAAGTATGACTTTGAAGTGATCGTCGTTGATGATGGTTCCAAAGATAGCACCGAACAATGTATTTCTTCATTCAGCGAACGCCTGAACTTGTCATATTTTTATCAAGATGATTTGGGATACAGAGTTGCTAAAGCCAGAAATATGGGTATTACACATGCTACAGGCTCTGTGGTGTTGTGTTTGGATGCAGGTATGTGGGCGCATGATGACTTACTTAAGCAGCATATAGAGCTTCACAAAGGTGGTGGGGATGAATTGGTTGTACTGGGTCTATCCTATGGTGTAAATGAGTTTTGCGATGCTAATTTTGCGCTGTTACAACAAGTGTTCGATACACACAAAGACACAACCAGTCTGTTTGATGCTTTGTTTCATATTAAAGCGCTTTATGATTGTCGTTATACGGTGGTTAGTGAGTTTACAGAATCTGGGGTGGATATCGTCGATCCATGGGTACTGTGTTGGTCTGGTCACATCTCATGTAAAAAGACGAGGTTACAAAAAATTAATGGGTTTGATCCGTGGTTTAATTCCTGGGGAGGAGAGGATGTAGAGCTCGGTATTCGATTGGCGAAAGCGGGTTGCAAATTTCACTATTTGACGAAACAACTTGCCATCCACCTTCCTCACCCTAAGGAACCAGCACAAAAAAGAGCAACGGCTATCAAGAACATTGAGTATATTTGTAGTAAACATCCTCAAGATAGATATCAAATGCTTCAACACGCTGGTTGGCGTGACATAATTGCATTGCAAACCAAGCGGTTTGAGTCACGAAGTGTGTCGGAACTAGTTTAGGTCAGTTAACGTTTCTTAGTTTTCTTGAGCACTACTGAACCGACCCCTTTCTTGACGTAAGCATACTTGTTTACGCCTTTAAGCAGTTGACGTAATCCTGGCCAGCAACTTTTCCTCCATTGGGGTAATATGCATACATCGACTATCCAAGTTATGTATCCTTCACGCCATTCATACGGCTGTAATGGATATGGCCCATTCAATTGAAGCAACTGCAGTGTTTCATAGTCTATATGGGCAAAGAGAACGTAGCCAACAGCTTCACCATAGTCATTCTTGATTAAATGAAACTGTTGAGTCTTTGCAGCAGTACATATGTTATTCATTAGCGTTTGATTCAAGCTATTTCGAACTTGAGTCGCAAGAAATGTAAGAATACCGATATCCTTGAAAAGTTGTTCGTTCACAATAACTCCAATTTTTGGCAAAGCGTTTTGTAGTAATCGGCTAAGTCAAAACCTATCGCTGATAACTTGAGTGATTGTTCTAAAATAGGAAGGTCACTCAATGAATCGCTGCTTGCCCTGTCTACTCCTTGAGATTGCATTGAATAGCGTTGGCTGCGAATATCGTATATTATTTCCAGTTCGTAAGTTTTGATAATAATTACCTTGCCATTGTTCGTTTCGCTAAATGCCCATTGTGAAACAGATAAATACTCTTCGATAACGCTTGTAAAGTCTAAGGTTCGGTTGATAGTAAATTTTACAGCACCTCTAAAAAATATGGTTGCTAAATACAAGTACCTAAATCCTTTTATAAATGACCACGTCAGAAACGCCTTATAAGAAATGTGTTGCTGATATTTGGATTGATAAGTTGCGACACTCACTTGATGGAAATGTGCTGCCAAGTCACTATCGCCAAAATAGGCATCACATAATTCATCAAGTTGTTTATGGACTTCATGAGTGTTTAAAGGGTTGGCGAAAATCAACTTGTCTGCACGGGCAATTCTTTGCATGAGCCATATGGTCAGAAACTGCTCACTTTTTGAGATTGATGGGTTTTTTAGGTGAACAGTGGGAAGTCCAAACGCTTTTTTGGTGTAGAAGTGTAAAAAGTGGCTCATATGAACTTCTATTGCAGTTAAATAGGGTTCACCTGAAAAATGTGGGTCGATAAATTTATTGATGTGATAAACGATGTCTTTAACAGCTTCAGAAATGACAAGGTGTTCTTGTGAAAATGGCAATTGATACGGGCATAACTGATGATCTGCATTTAAAGGTACGAAGCTGGCGGTTGACAAGTCAAGCCAGCGGCCATCGAGGCCGATATTGGAAGGTGTACTCGAACCATGTGCTATTTGCATTATCTTTGCAAAGGCGAACTGTTGGCAGTTGTTTTTAATCACTGTTTCAAGTAGTTGATGTATCGCTTGATGCTGAGAGTCTGTATTTTTAAATTGACCGTATATCCTGGCAAGTCTGATTCTTTCAGTGGTTAAGGTGCGCTTTGCAGGCTCACTCATGGCAAAGTCTTGAGCTGCCATAAAGTGCCCAAGCCTGGCAATTGGTTCTCTCACCAGTAAGGCTGCTTGAGCTAGCTGTGCCGTGTGTTCATTTTCGGAGATTAAGATAGGCGTACTGATCACAGCATGCACAGCGGCAACACCCTTAGGCATAATTTGTTTAAGAAAATTACTATAAATAAGTTCTTCAACAGCTTCACTTAAGAGCAACCCTCCATGGGCATGAGAAAAATCGCTACTGATACCGACTAGTAGATTTCTGCCAGTTCCTTTTACTTGAAGGCCCATTAGGTTCCCACAACGTCCACCACCTCCATTGGATGAAACACCGCGGCCGCCATACCGCTCTGCAAGTAGGGTTTGGCTGCACGTCAGATCAAAATAGGAGGCCTTCAGAACCTTGGGGCTGGGGATGGCGTATGAAAAGTGTTGTGTAATTGTGTTCTCAGACCATTCACTTTGCCCATCTTTGAGCGAGAGTGGTATCTTTGCACTATGCCACAGACAAGAGGTATTCTTGATCTTAAAAGCGTAAAAAGGAACAAAGTTTTCTGTTAGGCTAAGTCTATATTGCTGCTTCATAATCAACCTATCGCGGGGGGAGTGCTTGATTCCAGTCCCATAGATTTTGCAAATTGCTTTGCGAAAGGGTACTTCGCTCAATAGAGTTAAATGATTCATTTAGCTTGCTGCGCTTAATGCTCAACTCAGTGTCTTGTTCAAATCTATTGTAGATAGCTGAAAGAATTTGCCTTTTCAATAGAGCGCTATACTTAATTTCGTCTACAGGCGTAGCAACTGCAATGTTTAAATCACCAATGTTTTGAATCTCATGAAACCAAAAAGCTGGCCAATAAATGAAATCACCTGCTTCCAAGACAACTTTATATATTTCAATATTCGGATGCTCAGTTTGCAACTGCGATACAGGTATATTGGCTGCAGAAAGGTTGGTTGAGTCTGTGATAGGCGGTAAAGGCACCAAATTTGAGTATTTTGGTGAAACTAAATAGATGGTTTTACTTCCTCTTATTTGAGTCAATACTTTCCCTTCGCCTCCCCAGTCATAATGTAGTTTTGTGGCGTTGAGGTGGCTACCAATAATGATTTGCTGATAGATATAGTCGTCTTCATATAGGAAATCAAAATGGGGGAAATCCTCTTTAAGTCTGGTTAGCTGGGGATTAACAATTGCTCCAACCTTGTGCTTGTTTGACCAAAAATTCCCAGACTCTGCGCGATTAAACATATAGCAATTGTAATTTTTTGTTTTATTATCAAGCAAGTCTAGAAACTCTCGCAATGACAAGCTTTCTGGTTTTGTTTTGTCGTAGTCGTTTGGGCAATTCAAGTATCTGTTGGGCAATACCTGAGCATGGCCATACTTAGACTTCAAATACAATGAATCCCACTTGGCCACAGCTGGAAAGTTAATTGCGCCACCTTTAACTAACACCGGTTGATTGTTTTTATATTTGGTTACGAAATCATAGCGGCTAAGTGATTCTACAGTTGATACGCAGTTCATATTTTGTCCCAACGATCTTTTTCTGTGAGGTTCAAAATGCCGCCTTTTAGGCTATAGTATTTTTGACTATCTAATGTATTCATTTTCATTGCAGCGAAAAGGCTGTTTTTTCCAAACAGACAACAAAAAACAACGGGTGTTTTTATTTTTTTGAAAGAGCGATTGCTAAGGCTTAGCTCTGAATATGGAATATGGTAGTCAGCTTGAAATTCAACATCACCCAATTCATTTTCTTCCCGAATATCGACTACCGTAAATGGTTCATCATTAGCAAATTTATTGCGTAAAGTTTGATAGGTCCAAACATGCGCTGGTGACTGATCATCCTGGTCAATTTGATGTAATGAGAGGTACAGGCTAACTTTCTGTCGTATTGACTGATTTTGGTTACATATTTTGCAGTGTGGATCTCTTGCAAATGAGAGCTTATTAAATTCAAAATTACTCAAGTTAAAGTGAACAAGTTCGCCATTGAGCGGCTTTTGAGACGCTGTTATGAGCTTGATGGCTTCATTTGCCTGCAATGCACCAAATGTATTTGATAACGTGTTTAGCACACCAGCTTCAGCGCAGTTGGGCGCAAGTTCCGCAGGAGGAGGCTCTGGAAACAAGCAGCGAAGGCAAGGACCTCCGTTTAATACGTAATTTGATAGCTGACCCTCATGATTAAAGATGGCAGCACTAACATTGGGCTTTTTGAGCAAAACACATGTGTCATTTATCAGGTAACGAGTCTCAAAATTGTCACATGCATCAATGATAATTTCATACTGCGAAAACAGCCGTCTTGCGTTGAGTATGGTTAGTTTCTCATCATATGGAGTTGCATTGACGTAAGGGTTAACTTTACGTATATATTCGCATAGAGCTTGTGATTTTGAGCGTCCTATATCGTTGTCTGTAAATGCGGTTTGTCGGTGTAGGTTCGAAATTTCAACTGTATCATCATCCACGATACCAATATTACCCGTACCAGCTGCTGCAAGACTAATCGCCACAGGGTTGCCTAGGCCGCCTGCGCCAACAATCAATACTCTCGCTTTTTTTAAACGAGTTTGAGCTACAATGCTCATATCGGGTAGGCGTAACTGCCGTGCGTATCTTTTTAGTTCGTCATCATCGATGTTTACTGACATAAAAGTTCCTAATTGCTAACCCTAACCCCCGGCGATTGGCGACAAAATCATGACAATATCACCTTGCTTAATCTTAGTTTCCATTCCATCTAGCTGACGGGAGTTTACACCATTTATACTGAACGATATATAAGGTCTGAAAGTGTTGTCTTCAGATTTTATTGCGTCATTTAATTTGGGGTTTGTTAAAACTGTTTTATTTAATACTTCATTTAAACTCCCAGGCTCGCCTGTGGTTAATTCGTTTAAGCCATTGTTCAATTTAATGAAGTTGCTCGGTATTTTTACTGTGATTTTTTTTTTGCTTTCCATAAAATTCCTCAAAAATTGAATGGTCTTTAAGACCACTCAATTTTAATTTGTTAGGGCAGATGCAGTCGATTAACCACCAGTACTTACAACACTACCCATACTGCCGAATGAACCAGTACAAGTACAGCAGCTAGCAGAACTCGCTGAACTCATACAATCAGAAAGTAGTTGAACCTGCTCTGGGAGTTCTTCAGCGAAAAGATCAAGAGTGTCTTGGTTTGTTTCGATATCAAAAACATGATTAATCATGATTTATTCCTTTTGTTTATATTTAAAAGTGTTGTTTTGCTATAATTAGCGATGTAGATGTTAGCTATGCAGAGTGGAAAAGCAAAGGTTTTTCATTGTTTTTTTATGAATGTCTGTTAATTGTTTTTATAATCTATTTGGCGTTTTTTTTTAGACTTTTAAATGTCGATTTTCTTGAAGGTTTTATAATATTTTCAACATTCACAGTCATACAGCTTACTTAGCCATCGGGGTTTTTCAAATTACTCTTTGTTGAAACGGCAGCAGGATTGACATGCATACTCACCCAGATATTTTAAATTGGCTATAAGTCTAGCCCTGCTTATTTGTTATCAAAAATAGCTGCCAATTAATTCACCAAGCTGTAGATCCAAAGGAGCCCCACAAATAGCCTTTATATTTCAATTGCATCACTGACATCTAAGTTTTTCCTGCTTTATCTATCACAGCACCCAGCAACATGCTGAACCAGTGAACCAGCAACAACAGTATATCCAGGCGATTGATTTTGTTTGTTCTGTGCAAGTCTGAGCCAAGCCCAAACCGAAACACTTTTTTGATCTCGAAATCCGTTTCTATCTGCATTCTCATACTATACGGCTTGATCACTTTTTCTGGAAAATTGTGCCTTTTAGAGAGTGAAGACACCAGTAGCCAAGGCTCTTTGTACTTTCTTTTTTATCTCTTTTCAGCAGCTTATTTTTCAATTTTCAATTTTCAATTTGCTGTAGCACCTGCGGTTGTTCTATTGCCGTTTGCAATGTGATTTGATTGGGGGTGGGTTACTTTTACAGTTACTTTAACGAACACCCTTTTGCAATCATTATTAGTAGTTCATTCGTTTGTGCAGCAAAAGCACTCATTACAACTTAGCGTTTTCGACCGGACAATGTGTATTCTTGTAAATAGCATTGTGAATTTCGTATTACTTCCTGCAACCTTTAAAGGTGTTTTCAACGAGGTGTTTGAATACGAATTTGTTTGGTTAACAAGAGATTGAGGGTATAAGGGTTAGATCACAGCGCTGTGTTTTGATACAGTTTTGTGATCTTATATTTTTTACTAAACGTGCTTGCATTTTAAAGTGCTTCAGATTTCAAACTTTTTTCGTGTTATAGCGCTTAGTGTTGCTCGAATAATATTGGCCACAAAAACCCAAAAGGTAAGTTTAATAAGTGTTCAATCACAGATCTTTAGAAGTGTTAAAGTTCTTTAGTTGCTTTTCAACCTTATTAATTCTACTTACTGAGTACATGCCAAAAACGAACCCTGCCATACCAAATGACATGCCTAGGATGCCAAAAATATAACTTATGCCTTCCATACTATATTCCTTTATAAGTACATTAATTATAAATTTTAAAGCTCTTTATAGTAAATGCGCGGTAATTACAAAATTGAAGTCTTACTTTTCTCAGATTAACCCAAAAAAGCATTGCTACCTTAGGTATATCTTTAACTAAAAATCAGATGTTAACATAACATAATTTACATTGATTGAAATGCATTTCAATGTGTAAACGCAGTTCTGCCTGACTATCTCTCAGGGTAAGCTTGGCTTTGTTGCTGTCTATACTGTGTGCTGTTGCGGCGCCGATCTGACTCAGGACGCAAATTGCATCAGGCAGGTTGCGTAATTGATGGCAACTATGTGGTTTGTTTGCCAGGATGAAAATCACCCTGGCGACAGGGCACGACAGGTTCAAAATACCGGTCGCGATTCGAGAATGTGCTCAAAATGCTCCGTCAACAGATCAATAAAGTGCCGTACTTTGGGTGAGAGGTGGCGGCGGCTGGGATACACCACATACACATTCACATCGGGCTGCGGGTAGTCGGGAAACAGAGTGACGAGCTGCTGCTGTGCGATTAAGCTGTCGACATAAAAGGCGGGCAGACGCGCAATGCCTATTCCGTCGCGTGCCATGGCGGTTTGCATATGACCATTGTTACATAAGATCCTTTGCCTTACGTCCACATGAAATGCGTTACCCTGTTTATCTTTAAACTCCCAGCGGTCGGGGGTTTTGAGGTTGCTATAACAAATGCTGTGGTGTTTTTGTAACTCCTTGGGGTGATGTGGCTGCCCAAACCGGCTGAGATAATCCGGGCTGGCAACAATATAGGTCTTGCATCGATAGACCCGTTTACAGATCAGGCTGGATTCCTCCAGCTGAGGCGTTGCCCGTACCGCCAGATCATAGCCATCGCCAATCACATCAACGGCTTTGTCTTCAAGATCCCATTCAAGCGAGACATTAGGATAACGATTCAGATACTCGGCCAAAACAGGTTGCAAGTAATCCGTGCTGAATGCCACCGGACAGGTGATTTTCAGCGTGCCGCGCGGGATATCATCGGCCACATTCAGCTGTTGAGCGGCTGCCTGCGCATCCTGGATAAGCCGGGTACAGTTTTGGTAATACGATTCACCCTCGGGCGTCAAAGCCAGGGTGCGGGTGGTGCGATTTAACAGCCGGACACCCAGCCGCTCCTCAAGCCGGGCAATCACTTTGCTGATATGAGAAGGCGAGTGACCCAGCTTCTGGGCTGCGGCAATAAAGCTCTGGCTCTCGACCACTTCAGTGAAGATCTCTATGCCTTCAAAAAGATTGTTATTCATATGGAAATAGTAACTTTACTTTTGCTCTATTAATCATTATTAAAACCTAATATACACTGGTTGTCATCAGCTTGAGGCAAACACAGCGTGAAGTGTGGCGTCAGGTGAATCTAAATTCAGACTTATTGTGAGAGGGTAACACCATGAAAGTTTTAGTATTTGCAGCCAGTAACAGTCGCCAGTCAATCAACCAACAGTTAGCCAGTTATGCAGCTTCGTTGATCCCTAATGCCGAAGTTGAAGTGCTTGACCTGAATGACTACGAAATGCCGATTTACAGCATTGAGCGCGAGACCCAGAGCGGCATTCCGGATCAGGCCCAGCGCTTTTTTGCCAAAATTGGTGCCGCCGATGCAATCGTTGTGTCTTTCGCCGAGCACAATGGCAGTTATTCCGCCGCTTACAAGAACTTGTTTGACTGGACGTCGCGCATAGATAAACAGGTTTACCAGAATACGCCGATGCTGATGATGGCAACATCGCCGGGCCCGGGTGGCGCACAGAGCGTGCTGGCATCGGCGGTGGGATCGGCTCCTTTCTTTGCCGCAGACGTTAAAGCTAGTCTGTCGGTGCCTAGCTTTTTCGATAACTTCGACTCAGAAGCAGGCGAGCTGACAAATACCGAGCTTAAACAACAGCTTGAAGCCGCATTACAACTCCTGCACTAAGCAACCCCTGGGCGCATTTGCAGCAGCACAACCAAACAGGGCGATAGTAAATATCGCCCTGTTTGGCTGAAAATTAATCTAACAGCCTAATTACTTTAAAAAAGTTACATTTGGGGGTTTTCAAAGGCAGAAAAATCTTCTAGTATCTTTGTCGTCGATTTGGGGCTATAGCTCAGCTGGGAGAGCGCTTGCATGGCATGCAAGAGGTCGGCGGTTCGATCCCGCCTAGCTCCACCAAATCTCTCTTCCCTTTCAATTCATTCTCTTTTTAGTTCGCCTAAGTTACGATATGTTTTTTAAAATACACCGGTGAGCAATGAATAACCTGTTTTCTGATATTCCCGCAGACCTCAGCAACGAAGTCTTCCAGACATTACTGTCTCATGAGCAGCTCAAAATAGAGCGCATTGTATCCAAAGGACATACCTCGCCACCTCAGGGTTGGTACGATCAGGATGAGCATGAGTGGGTTCTGGTACTGCAAGGTGCAGGTGAATTAACCTTTGAAGATGGCCGGGTTGAGCGCCTGAGCGCCGGAGATCACCTCAACATTCCCGCGCACTGTAAGCATAAAGTTAGCTGGACCGATCCTGAGCAGGAAACTATCTGGTTAGCCATTTTTTACCGCTAGCCATTTATCGAGCACGGTTTTGAGTTGCTCCAGCGCGATGGGCTTACTGATGTAGTCGTCCATACCGGCGGCAAAGCAGGCTTCAATGTCTTTGATCAGTACGTTGGCGGTCAGTGCAATAATGGTCAGCTGCAGGTGCTGCGGCATTTTGCGGATCGCTTTGGTGGCCTCTATGCCATCCATATTGGGCATGTGCATGTCCATCAGAACCAGATCATAATGTTCTTTTTCCAGCTGTTGCAGCGCCTGCTGGCCATCGGTGACTATGGTGACACTCAGGCCCAGTTTTTCCAAAATGGCTTTGGTGACAATCTGGTTGACCGCATTGTCTTCTGCGAGCAAAACATGGCCATGAAGTGCGCCCAGTGTTATCTGATCGCTGTCTTCGGAATAGATCAGGCAACACGGCGAAACAGGCCAGTTAAAGTCAAATTGTGTGCCTTCTCCTTGTTGTGACTGGCAGTTGAGGTGGCCGCCGCACAGCTCAATGATCTGCTGACAAATACTCAGGCCCAGCCCGGAGCCACCGTATCGCCGGGTAGTACTTTCGTCTTCCTGATAAAAGGGATTAAAGATATGCGGGAGCTTATCTTTTGCAATGCCAATGCCGCTGTCAGCAACAGTAAACTTGAGCATTACCTGCTCCATATTGCCAATATTTTCGACTTCCAGCCGGATATAGCCTTCGTGGGTGAACTTGATGGCATTATTGAGCAGGTTCAGTAGTACTTGTTGCAGACGGTGTTTATCGGTTACCACCTCTTTGGGCACAGTGTCACCGATCACCAATTGAAAACGCAGCCGCTTTTCGATGACCTTTTCGCTAAACAGCTGTTCCAGATGGTGCAATACAGCGTACAGATCAAAGGGTTCAAAATACAGCGACACCTCGCCCTGATCTAACTTAGAAATGTCGAGAATGTCGTTGATAAGCGTCAGCAGGCTCTGCCCAGATTCATTGGCAACCCGGATAAGCGTAGCCTGCTCTTCGTTGAAGTTGTTTTGTTGGTTCAGCAACTGCAAAGTGCCCAAAATGCCATTCATTGGCGTGCGTATTTCATGACTCATATTGGCCAGAAAACGGCTTTTGGCATTGGCGGCTTCTTCCGCGGCCAGCTTCGCCAGCTCCAAAGCTTCAGTGCGCTCATCGACCCGTTGTTCCAGTTCGGATTCGCGCTGGAACACTTTATCGCGCATTTGGGCAAAGGCACGGCCGAGATTGGCCAGCTCGTCTTTACCCCGGGTAGATAACGACACATTAAAGTTGCCCTGGGTTAGTGCCTGTGCGGCCTTGGTAAGCTTCGCAATGGGCTGATAAATACTGTTGGAAAAACGCCAGGCAACCAGTAATGAAATCGCCACGGCAAACCCCAGAATGATAAGCAGCTGCTGACGTAACGCGTACACAGGGGCAAACACCACATGCTCAGGCAAAGTTAAGGCAATGCTGTAGCCTGCGGATTTTACCGGGGCATAAAAAATGTACGACTTAGGACGGGCAGGGGTTTGCGCTAACTTAGCGTAGCCGTTAAACCCGGCGATCATTTTCAGGCCGATTTCTTGTAGTTGTGGATCAGCCTCTTCAGTGACCTTTAAACGAATGGCAATTCTCTCACCAATGTCATTAACCACAAACTGCCCTTGCTCGCGTTTGAGCTGAATGATTTTGTCCGGCTGCCAGTGGTACATGTAAATGCCTTCCTGGGAAACCAGCATAAATCGGGCATTGTCGTAAAATTGATGTACAACCTGTTTAGACACCGCCTGCACCAGCCGGTCTATTTCACGCCAGGGAACACTGCCACCAAGTAAACCGGCCACCTTACCATCGTTTGCCAGTATGGTAGCGGCCACCACAATTTGTTTGACGCCCGTGGTGTAGGAGATCATGGGTTCAGATACATACACTTCGGCTTTTTGATTGACATTGCGGCCAATGGTTTGTTGCCAGTAGTCGCGCCGTGTAATGGTTCTTTTACGCGAGTCGGGGGCTTTGTCGTCAAATGTTCTGAGCATGTTTTGAAAAGGGTTGCCGCCTTCGGTGTTATGAAAGCTGCCGTCGGGCCGGCCAAGTATGAACTTCTCGTAGGTTTGCTGATGGGCGGCTTTTTCACTGTGTAAAATGGGCGCGATTTGCTCAAAGTTCATGGTTTTTAAGGTGGGCTGACGTGCCAACGTGGCCACTTCGCTTTTGCGCTTGGCAAAGTAACGGTCAAAGATGGCTGCGGCGTTATACACTTTGGCCTGGGCAGCCGAGATACTCAGGCGTTTTGCCTGCTCGGTGCTGTGCAGCATTGCCAGCAAAAAAATCACCAGCATTGGGGCCAGCGCAGTTAAACCCAGGATCACCATCAGGCGTGTTTTTAATTGCATAAACTAAAGTAAAAAAGCTTCTTATCTCACAAGTTTAGACAAAATTTTAAGTTGCACCTCTCGTTATCAGAATTTATTGTCGGCGGAGTTAAATAAGGTGCGATTAACTGGCCGAAGCTGAGCGCTATGCGTTTTAGATAGCGGTTTCTTTATTCCAAATCAAATCAGCCGACACTTGCAATTGCTACATTAGTAAGGTGTTTAGCCCCTGTGAGTGGTACTAAAGCGTGATACTGAGATTTCTGATTTGGGCATTACTAAGCAGTTCAGTGTGTATAGCAGCCGAACCCATTTTACCTTTACATAGTGTCGCAACGGATGAGCGTAAAGTGGCTCTGGGGCGGCAGCTGTTTTTTGACACCCGACTGTCGCGCTCTAACGAAGTGAGCTGCGCATCTTGTCATCAGCTGGCAACCCATGGCGCCGATAAGGTGCCGCGCTCAAAGGGCGTAGCCGGACGGCTTGGCGATGTAAGGGCACCCACAGTGTACAACTCAGTATTCAATATTCGTCAGGCCTGGGATGGCAAGGCGATAGATTTAAAAGCGCAGGTCACGCTGCCCGTAGAAAACCCCAAGGAATTTGCAACAACCTGGCCTGAGCTAATCGCCACACTCAACGAGGATAAGTCATTTGTCAGCGCGTTTGAGCAGGTATACAAGGGCGGCCTGTCGAGTGATGCCATCAGCGACGCCATTGCCCATTATGAGCGCAGTCTGATCACCCTGAATGCGCCGTTTGATTTGTGGTTGCAAGGTAAAGGGCCTTTGTCTGAGCAGGCTCAGGAAGGCTATCATTTGTTTAAGTATTATGGGTGTATCAATTGCCATCAGGGTAAAAATGTGGGCGGTAATATGTTTGCTAAAATGGGCACGTTTGGTGACTATTTTGGCGATCGCGGCACCCCAATCGAGCCCGCAGATTATGGCAGGTACAACGTCACAAAGCGTGAAGCCGATAAGTTTACCTTTAAGGTACCGGGTTTACGTCTGGCAGCCAGACAGGCTTATTTTTTTCATGATGGTAGTGAGCAAAGCCTCGAAGGCGCCATTGATACTATGGCCCGCTATCAGCTTGGTCGCTCGCTCAGTAAGGCAGAGCTTGCAGCCATTGCGGCCTTTCTCGAAAGTCTGGTTGGGCATCATCAGGAAATGACGCCATGAAGCGTAACGTAAAGATCAACTTGCCGGTGATAGGCCAGTGCTTGTTAGTCGTGGTGCTGACGGCATTAATGGTGTACTTCTTCCGTGCGCATATTGCCACCGGCGAGCGTCAGCACGAGCAGGTGTCGCATTTGTTTGATGCCAAATCCATCGATGCCAAATTAGATAAGTTTGCGCTTGAACTCAGTGTGGGCAGCTTGCGCCATTTTGACGAACTACAGCAGCTAGACAGGACATTGCAGCAGCTGGTACAGAGGCAGCAAACGCGCCAGGCAGGCATTGAGTATCTGGCATATCTGAGGTTGCTCAGGCATAAAATGGTGCTTATGGAGCAATTAAAAACCCAGGCGGTAGGGATGCGAAATGGCCTGACCTACCTGCCGGTGGTGCTTGATGAAATGGTTGCGTCTAATCACCCTCAGGCACTGCTTGGCAGCACCATACTGGCAAGCCTGGTCACCTCTGGACAGTCGCTGGATGAACTGCTGCTGGATACCCGGATCCGCACTTTGGCACAGGCGACGGTAACCGAACCTGAGCACGCACTGCTTAGCCGTCGCTTCGTCAATCATATTCAGGTTGCAGTCGATTACTATCGTCAGGTGCGGGCAACCCGTCAGGAGTATCTGGCCATTAACAGCAAAGAAGCCTTTGCCCGGCTGTATCGGGCACAAATGGATTTGCACGGCGCTCAGTTGCGCCAAACCCGGACGCTGAGCGAGCAGTTATTTGGCCTGGCGGTGGTTTTGCTGCTGATGCTGTTGTTTATTTTGCAGCGTTTAAACAAGGCAAAAAACCGTGCACTGCAGGCCAGCCAGTTGCTGCATGACGCCATTGAGCGGCTGCAGGAAGGGTTTGCACTTTACGACAGCGAAGGCACCCTGATGCTGACCAACCAGTGCTGGCTTCGCCACTATGGCGTAGCATGTCGCACTCAGTTTCCGCAAACGCTGAATGAGTGGCAACTGCGCCATGCTGAGTTTGTGCATGAGCAAAGTGATACGCCACAACGATTGCAAAAAACGGCGCACGGGCGCTGGCTGCAGATCCGTCACGCCCGCACCGAAGACGGCGGATATGTTTATATCAGCGTGGATGTCACTGAGTTTAAAGAAGTTGAAGCTGAGCTGAAGACCGCAGCGGCGGTGTATCAGGCGACCCAGGAAGGGATCATGACCACCAACGCCAACCTTGAAATAACGGCGGTCAATCCGGCCTTTACCCGCATAACCGGCTATCCGGAGCAGGAAGTATTAGGCAAAAAACCGAACCTGCTCAGCTCGGGGCGTCATGATAAACGTTTTTATGAACATATGTGGCATACGCTTGAAACCAAAGGAGAGTGGGCCGCCGAGATCTGGAACCGGCGTAAAGATGGCACCATTTATCCCGAGTGGCTGGCCATCAGTGCGGTTGAGGATGAACAGGGACAGGTCCAGCAATACATTGCGGTGCTTTCCGATATGACGGAGCGCAAAGAGCAGGAGGCCAAAATTGCTTATCAGGCCATGTATGATGCATTAACCGGGCTGCCAAACCGACGCCTGTTACTGGACAGGATCTGCCAGGATCTGAAACAAATTGAACGCCAGCCACACCTGAGTGCTTTGCTGTTTATTGACCTGGACAGGTTTAAACGGATTAACGATACGATGGGGCATGACGCCGGCGATAACTTGCTGCTGGAAGTCGCCAACCGGCTTAACCATTTGGTACGACGCACAGACACCCTGGCCCGCTTTGGGGGCGATGAATTTGTGTTGCTGCTGAGTCAGATAAGTGAAGTGGAAGACGCCGCAAAAGTTGCAGAAAAGATCCTCACATCACTGGCTCAGCCATTTAACATTAATGGCTTTGAGGTGATCAGCGGTGCCAGCATTGGTATTGCCATCATGCCTGATGATGCCAACGAGCAGCAGGAGATCCTGCGCCGGGCCGACCTTGCCATGTACAAGGCCAAAGAAAGTGGCCGTAATCAGTATCACTATTTTGCGCCATCCATGCAGCAGCAGGTTAACCGTCGTGTTGAGCTGGAGCAATTGCTGCGCAAAGCCATTGCAAACAACGAGCTGGCAGTATTCTACCAGCCCATTATTGAGCTTCAAACGGGCCAGTTGTATGGCTTTGAGGCCCTGACCCGCTGGCCGCATCATGACCAGTTTATTGCGCCTGATGAGTTTATTCCGGTTGCCGAAGAAAGCGGCCTGATCTCTGAGCTGGGCGAGTGGATGCTGATGCGCTCCACCTCAGACATTGCTGCGTTAAACACTAAACTGGGCCTGGATTGTTGTTTGTCGGCCAATATTTCCAGCCAGCAGTATCGGCTTGGGTTTAATGCCACAACTTTGCGTCATATTCTGCGCCAGACCGGGTTTAAGCCGGCTAATCTGGCACTTGAGATCACCGAGAGCATTTTACTGGATGACGACCAGGCGATCCTGGCCTGGCTTGAGGGGCTCAGGGCAACAGGCGCTCACCTGTCGATAGACGATTTTGGTACAGGGTACTCTTCGTTAAGTTATTTGCGCCGCTTCCCCATCAACACCATTAAAATTGATAAGAGCTTTATTCACGAGTTTGCACATGCCCCGGACTCACAAAACCTGGTACGCGCGATATTATCCATGGCCGCCAGCCTGGGGCTGTCGGTGATTGCCGAAGGGGTTGAACATGTGGCTCAGCTCGAAGGCTTAAAAGCCATGGAATGCGACCTGGTACAGGGTTATGTGTATGCCAAACCTATGTCACTGGAAGAGTTGGAGATCTGGTGCAGCGAGTTTGCTCAGGAGCACACTCAGAGCCTGGCCTAGTGGCGCCAGGCTCAGCGACTCACAATCGCGTGATTGTGGTTAGGTAGCGCATCATAGGTTAGACGGGCTCTGAAGGATGTGCCAAGTTGCACACGCTGTTGAGGGTTATACGTGTTACACAACCAGACTTGTTTATCATCCACAAAATAGTAGGCCTTCTGGGCGCACAAAGCAGCCAGGCGCGCGGCGGTGCGCTCGGAACAGAGTATCAGGACACTGAATTCACGATAATCCAGACTGGCATTGGCCCCCCACATGGCATGCATCTGATAGCCCCTGCGCTTGATTGCCTGGTACATCAGGTGCTGGAAACGGCGGTTTTTGGCCTGCGTTTGTTTTGCGCCGTTGGGGTTCCACAAGCTGATAATTGCGCCGTAAAGTGTTGCTGGCAGCGCTCCGTAAGGCCGAAACCAAACCTGCTGATATTGCTGCCAAAGCGCGTTGTCGATTTGATGGTGCATCAATGTTGATGAGTGACTAATTTCACGGTGGCTTCACAGTAGCAGGGATACGCTGAGTCTGTCCAAACAAAGGAGACTCAATGATGAAAAGACCACTGATAGTTACATCTTTATGGTCGCTGGTAAGCGCAGGTGCTATTAATTCGGCCATTGCCGCAGACGAGCCACATGTACTCATGGTGTTAAGTAGTTATGGTAAGCAGGTTGATGGCAAAACCACTCAGCCTGGTTTTGAATTTGATGAGCTGAGTAAAGCCTACCAGGTATTCAGTAACAATGGCATTCAGGTCACGCTGGCCTCGCCGGCGGGTGGCCAGCCACTGGCTGATGAGTACAACAAGGATAAGTCCTACAACCAGGCGTTTCTAAACGACCAGCAGGCGATGAGCGCGCTGTCTGATACCGTTAAGCTTGCCAGTCTTAATGGGCAATCATTCGACGGGGTATTCATTGTGGGGGGCAAAGGACCCATGTTTGACTTGCACCAGGATAACGAGTTGCAGCGCCTGATCCGGGAAATTTATGAGCAGCAGGGCGTGGTTGGTGCCGTGTGCCACGGCCCGGCGGCACTGGTTGACGTGAAACTGAGCAACGGCGACTACCTGGTCGATGGCCGAAGAGTAAATGGCTTTACCAATCTCGAAGAAACCGCGTTTGGTAAAAAATGGCGTCCACAGTTTGAGTTTTTACTGGAGGATAAGCTCAAGGAGCGTGGCGGTTTATTTGAGCAAGATGGCTTAATGCTCAACCAGGTCACCATTGACGGTCGCCTGATCACCGGCCAGAATCCCTTTTCAACCGCAGATACGGCGGTTGCTATGGTGCGTGCCTTGGGTATAGAGGAGGTCAGTGAGCCCGTTTATAAGGACGATCAAAGCGTAAAACTGGCCGAGCTGCTATTTAGAGACAAAGCGGCCGCTGTGGCACAATTCAACAAGTCGCCAGACACTTATGATGTCCAGATGCTGGCCATGCTGGGAGTGTATCAAGCCAAGTTTGCTACCACTCAATTGCAGCTGCACCATGCCATAGAGCTGATGACCTTTGTACAGTCGCAGTTTAACCATCCTATGATTGAGCTGACGATTGCTAAGGCCCATGTTCGGCAAAATAATCAGGCTGAGGCAAAATCCAGCCTATTACGCGCTCAAAAGGCCTACCCCGACAATGCCAAAATTAAGGCCATGCTTGCCACGCTGTAACGCGTTATTCAGTGAAGTATATTGCGGTAACTGGGGTGAGGTTTGCCCCAACCGCAATAATTATGAAATTTACTAATAGCTGAATGAGTGGTTGTTTTATGTCCATTGTAACCAATAACGGTATAAAAGGTGGGGAATAATTTGCCCAGAGCAATCTGATACCCTCAGATGTATCATTTTTGTTTTATATTTGTGTTCTAGTTGTTCAATGTGAATAATTCCTTGCACTCAAGCACGGACAACTCAATAATTTTTCTATTAACAAAAGTCATGTGCTTTCATCGCAAATCGGATTTCAAAAACCCCAGTCAGACGCTACACTAAATGTGCTTGATAACTCAAAACGTCAAAGGAAGTGTGTCTATCATTATGAAGTTAAATGATAAATATGATGCTGACTTTAGCCGTGCAGTATTTGGGCCCTATGAGCTTCACAAAAGGAAAAGGTTGTTAACATATTGTGGTGAAAGCGTGCGCCTTGAGCCTCTTATCTATGACTTATTAGAATATTTTATCTGTCATAGAGATAGGGTGATTGGCCGGGATGAATTGTGCCGGGAGATCTGGCAACAAGAGTATGTCGACAACAATGCTATAAATCGGGCTGTGTCCGAGTTAAGGCGCTGTGTTTCCAAACACAAACTTGGGGTTGACGTGATCAGAACGCATTACCGCAAGGGCTACAGTTTTAACCTGATGGTTGAACTGGATCCCAGACCAAACCCGTTCCGTTGGATAGCTAAGTGGTTTCATCAGGCTGTGCCATGCAAAGGACAGTGATCAATCAAAAAAACTGGCTTTTTAACCAAAAGCCCGCTGGGCAGGCGTCGCTCAGCCAGTCGTGCTTAATATCAATTTCACTTAATACTTGTTCAATTTGAAGGAGCAAATATGACGCTAACGGCGTTAAAAATTTCTCATTTAGAGCAACTAAATGTCCAAATTTTTGCCTAGTTATCGACCCTATTTTCTTGCCTCAAAATAGAACACTTAATTAAGCAAATTGATATGATCTCTTCGTATTTTGTCCTGGTTTAGTGCTTCTCAGCACCTAATCTAGTTTTATACCCGTGCTGGTGGGCCAATTTCTATAATTTGCCTGCCTACGTCACAATCCGCATATTATTTTGAGGCCGTAACCGCTTTTTATGTTTACAAAAGCCAATATTCGCTTGATTTGTTGTAAAGCAAAATGGATGAGCAAGGCGAGGTTTTTTACCCACATAACAATCGCGATTTTTACGAAATAAGCAGGGCATGATAAACTGGCGACCAATAAAAGGACTAACCAGGAGATATGATGGCGCCGCCACTTCAACAACTGACCAGCTGGTTTTGTACGCTGCCTCAGGGCCAAAGACAGGTGCTGACCGAGACACTCAGTAGCGTGTTTACTGAGCTCAATGCGGTGCCTGCCTTAAGCAAAGAACAATCGCTGCTGACACTACTGGACAGCCAACCACCAACAAGCAAAATCATTGCCCTAATTCTTAATCTGCGTACGCAAATCGAACATACCATGACGATGCAGGCCGACACACTGCCAAAGTTAACTGCCGCCGAAGATCTGCTGTTTTATAGTCGCGCACAGGATAGCTGTTCCCTTAGGAAAATAGCCGATGAGCAATGGCACTGGCAGCAGTCACGTGACTCCTGGCTGCAATTAAAACACGCGTATTTATCGTTAGATTATGTTCGCCGCTGGTTGCACACCCACTGAAGTGTATTTCACATTGTTTTCACGAACCTTGCACTAGTCTATAGTCACTTGTTTATTAGTATGGTGGCCGGGATGGCACAAATAAAAGTACTGCTCATTGAAGATAATCAGGATCTGAGCCGTAACATCGGCGAATATTTTGAATCACAGGGTGCTGTGGTGGACTTTGCACACACTGGAGAGCTGGGAGCGAAACTGGCGCTGGAACAATTTTACGATTGTGTGGTCCTAGATGTGATGCTACCCAAAATGGATGGATTGGCTGTCTGTCGGCAATTACGTACAGATGCCAATCGCCATATTCCCATCATCATGCTGACAGCCCGCGATACACTGGACGACAAGCTCAGCGGTTTTTCTCTTGGTGCAGACGATTACCTGACTAAACCATTTGCGCTCGAAGAGCTGTGGGTGCGTTGCAATGCCCTGGCCAGAAGGCACCTGCTTAACAGTGAGCACACACTACGCTTGGGGGAGGGGGAACAGGCTCTGTCGCTTAATAGTCAGACTCAGCAAGTTGAGCGTGCCGAAACCCCCGTTACGTTACAACCAATCCCGTTTAAAATTCTGCGCTTGCTGATGGAGCACCACCCAAGGGCGCTCAGTCGCAGTGAGTTGTGTGACCGTATTTGGGGTGATGAACCGACCGATTCCGATGCACTGCGCTCCCACATCTATCAACTTCGTAAGGCCATTGATAAGCCGTTTGTCAGTCCGATCATCAAAACCATTCATGGCATCGGTTTTGCGCTTGATATAGAAGGATAAGCGACCTGTGAAAGCCACTCAGTTACGCAATCGGATCCTGGTTTTTTTTGTGGGGATTGCGCTGTTCATTAGCGCCTTGTTTGGTGCAGCGAGCTTTTTGTTTGCTTATAGCATTGAAGACCGCTTTTTTATCGCTTTGCTGAACGATGAAGCTCAAACTATTGCCACGCAACTTGCAGCAGGCGAGCAAGCCAAATCCAGGCTGGCGTTCATTCAGTATTATCCCAAGCTAACGGACTTGCCAAAGGCTGTACAGGACGTGCTTGCGCAAGAGCCAAACCGTATTGAATTTAGCGGCGAAGGCGAGGCCCATTATCACCTTAAGAAAATACCAAACGGTTACTTAGTGGCCGAGGTGAGCGAGCAGCTGGTGGTGCGCAAGATTAAAGGCGGTATGCTGACATTTATACTGATCTTGTTTGGTGGTGTGCTGGTTGTGGCGCTGGTGCTGGCTTTTGTCTCTTTAATGATGGCAAAACGCCTGGTTAAGCCTTTGGATACTTTAGTTAAAATAGTAGAAGATGCGCCGGTTGAGCGGTTGCCACAGAATTTTTCGGGGCAATTTGTCAATGATGAAATTGGCGCATTTGCTAAAACGCTGGAGCAGGCACTGGCAAGAATACGACGTTTTATCAATCGAGAGCAGGCATTTACCCGCGACGTTTCTCATGAATTAAGAACGCCCGTTGCGATAACACAAAGCTCGCTCACTTTACTTAAACAAACACCGCTGGATGACAAACAAGCCGAGCTGGTGGGCCGGATAGCAGATGCCCAGCATCAAATCACGCAAAGCCTTGAGGTGCTGCTGGCTTTGGCCAGAGAAGAAACCTTAACCACAGCACAGACCCGCGTGCTGCCGGTGGTGGAGCTGGTGATCTTAAATCAGGCTGAGAAAATCGCCGATAAAGACATTGATGTAGAGGTGGAAGTCGCAACCTCCGTCACGCTGCCCATTGCACCGAGTGCCCTGCAACTACTACTAAATAACCTGGTCGGTAACGCATTTACCCATATCCACAGTGGGGTGGTGACTATCAGCGCCAGCACACAAACCCTTATGGTTGCGGATACGGGGCAGGGGATTGCGAAGCAGCAGCTAAAGACCCTGTTTGAGCCAGGGGCAAAAGGCCCCGACAGCAAAGGAATGGGCATGGGCCTGTCTATGGTTAAGCGCTTGTGTGAAAAACTGGATATTGAACTGAGTGTTTCCAGCTCAGAAGCGGGTAGTGTGTTTTGTTTGAAGTTTCCTGACGGGGATAGCCAGGTTAACTAATCGCTGAGTCATTATTTACTCACAAGATTGGAGTGGTTCGACATGTAAGGCTGATAGTTTCTATCTTCATCCCGGACGCTTGCGAGCCGGGATCTACTTAAACACCACCCAGACGTGCCTTGTTTCGAACAAATCTGACGAACAACGCCACCAATTCACAAACAACCCCTTCACGTCCAAACAACCCGGTCATCCC
The DNA here is from genome assembly GCF_000967655.1 of Pseudoalteromonas rubra. Lineage (GTDB taxonomy): Bacteria > Pseudomonadota > Gammaproteobacteria > Enterobacterales > Alteromonadaceae > Pseudoalteromonas > Pseudoalteromonas rubra_A. The sequence continues at coordinate 102,840 of NZ_JXYA01000010.1, read as the reverse complement.
GGACGCTTGCGAGCCGGGATCTACTTAAACACCACCCAGAAGTGCCTTGTTTCGAACAAATCTGACGAACAACGCCACCAATTCACACAAACCACTCCACCAAATCACACAAACCACTCCGTCATCCGGGAAATGTAGTCAAAAGGTATTATCCTGCGTTATTTTTCACATGCGCTACCAAAAGGATTTATAAGACTACGCCACTATGGTTGTCTGGCAAATGGATATAGCGGTGCGACCATCTTGTCAATGCAATGTGTAAGGGAGAGATAGTCATGCTGTTCCTAAATCAAGACCCCTTGCTAAACAGGAAAAAAGAGGGTCTAATGATACGCATAGATAACGTTGTTCAGGCAGGGAATGAGTCACGTTGTAACGGATTAAGTCACAAACGATTCAAAACAAAAGTTACTCATCAAAAACCAATCCCCTTAGTATAAATCACACCAGCCGGATACGGCGTACAGGCAAAGGCCCAGATCAACAGGAGATTATGTGTAATGTTCAAGCATAAATACTGAAGTGTTTGGCAAAAATAGAAAAAGGAGTAAAAATGAGAATTCAGGCAGATGTAGGGACATTAGATATTCTAGGTCATTTAATACTTTGGTTTATTTTAATATTAATAACATTTGGTATTGGTGCTTTCTTTTTCCCGTACTCATTCTCTAAATTTATAATTAATCGTTCAAAAGTCATTGATGACAACGGAAACCCAAGGCAAATGGTATGCTATACTGATATCTTTGGAAATATAGGCCATGTAATCTTATGGATTATCATATCCATAATTACTCTTGGGTTAGGTTACGCTTTTTATTTTTACAAAGTCTGGAACTACTCTTTAAATAATACAACCATTGAGTGATTTTCAATCTAAAAAGCACTTTAACTAAATGACAAAAAACAGCAGGCTTGCGCTTCTTCGCCGCTAACTTCAGCCTGCTATTTTGCGCCAGTCAAGGGTGACTAAATGGTAAGGTTTTATCTGGTTCTGGCCGTGCTAGGAATTTTGCTACCTTATGGCGCGCTTGTTCCTTGGGTAGCAACCAATGGCCTGGATATTGGTCTTTTTTTTAGTGAAGCGGCGGCAAACCCAATTAGTGTATTTGCTTGGCTTGATGTTTTGGTTGCGGCGATTGCTTTATTAGGTTTTATCTTAGTGGATGGCGAAAGGCACAAAGTGAAGCACCGGTATTTTGCTGTGTTGGGGACTTTGTTCGTCGGCGTATCGTTTGGGCTGCCACTGTATCTATACCTTAAAGAAAGGCAGTCATTTCAGTCACAGCCTTAGCAACTAGACTTAGCACCTGGTACGTCCGAAACACGCAGACACTCAGTGATATCAGCTTCACTTATCGATTTTTAGCCCACCTTTGAGCTTATTCGCCAAAAAACGCCCGCCAAAAGTCACTAAATTACTTGTCAAAAAACCATTCAAACCAGGCTGACTTCTGAGTATCTGGGTCATTTCTCAGCTGATATAAGGCATCAAATTGAGCGAGGTCCAGCTCAGCCGGTGGCGCAAAGCCGGGGCTGTCTTGCGCTAACGTTACACCATTTTTACGGCCTTTTTCAGTGACCTCACAGACTCCGTTTTTGCATGAGACATCCGGCTCGGGGAGTGAAATGCGTTCTTCAGAGTGGGAGATAACATAGCGCTCGCTGGTGCTATTTGCTTCAGTGAAAGTTTTAAACTGCGCGGGCGAGTCACTGGCAGGCATACCCGCCGTTACTTCTGCCATGTGTGCCAGAAATTGGTAGCTACCCCGGTGAGAGAGCGCGCCTAGACCGGGCTGCGTGATAAAAGACACAAAGCCTTTGTCCAGGGCACTGTCAGACAAGGCACCACTGTTCGTCAGGCGACCTATTGTGGCTTGATCTTTTTGTGTAAATCCGACTGTCAGCTTTTGGCCGTCGGCATTAAAATGCCCTTCATTGAAATTACCCAGTAACTTGCCGTCGTCATGCCGCCTGTAGTTGCCAAGATCACTGGCGAGTTTTTTAATGTAGGTAAAGTCTATGTCATTTTGATCCGCATATTGATACATGTCAGCCAGTACATCCCTGTCTTGCTGGGTCAAAAATTCATAATTGCTGCGCTCTAAGTTGTTTAAAGACATACCTTGTGCGCCGTTTTGTACTTTAGGTTCATTGCCGCCAAACAAGTCTGCTACCATAAGCGCATAGTATTGCTCAGATTCACTACCCTTTGCTTGCGCAGACAGGCTCATATCTTGTACTGCAGACTCAAAGTGTGACTGTGCTTGCGATATGTAATTATCGGGGAGCATCGCTTTAGCGAGATCTGAAAACGCCTGGTAATGTGTGTCTAACGCAGTTTCAAAAGATGCCGCGGCATTATCATCTTTGAGTGAATGTCGCTTCAACTCGGACAGCGCGCGTTGATCAAGCGCATGCCATTGTTCATAAGCGGCAACCTTTTCTGCCTCTGAAAAGGTATTACTGGGGTCCATAGCGATGGTCTCCAGCTGAGATTTGGACAGTTGCTCAAACTCGAACTTAGCCGAGCCAATCGCTGTTTGTTCGTTCTGAGCTTGCCACGTTGACACACTTTTGTTCTGAGTAAAGGGTTGTTGAGTCAAACGGGCGGCGTCAATGGCTTGCTGTGCTTCTTTAAGTCTCACTGCCAGTGAAGAAACTGACACCTGTGTACTTTGTGTGCTGCTCTGGCTGGTAGTCGTATTCGAGCGATGTGAGTTAGCAGGTGAGGCTTGCGTTTTTGCGTGCCATCGGGTGTCTGATATATCCATATTTACTGTCCCAAAAATGAGATAACCCCTTATTAAATAAGGGGCTAAATTTGACTTAGTTGGCCGAATAGTGGAATGTCACACTTTCCTTTCTGTTCGGCTCAAGGTAATGGAAACTACCTGTTGCATCTACACGATGCACGATTGATGCTGTAATACCCGCTTTGAATTCAAAGCCATTAAATGCGGTCACATGACCTGAAGAATTTGGCTGTATCTCAACACACTTAATAGGGTTATTGGTATACGCTCGATAGTAGCACAACTCAGCCGTTTCGGTGGTCGACTCTGAGAAATTTGCAGAGACGTAGCTGATACCTGTGATTGTCCCTGTTTTGTCTCTATATGGAATATCTCTTAAATCCATGTTCAATACATAAAATAACTCACTGGAAAGTCCACCAGCAGAGCTTAATACCAGCATTCTATTAGGTTGTCTTTCTTTGGTGATATTATAATCGGTAGCGAATGATTGGCCACTCATTACCAGGGTAGATAAAAGTAGAGCAGAAGCAGACATTTTATTCATTTAAACAACTCCTTATTGAATGTCTATTTATGGTATTTTCTATTACCGATCGCAATGCTATTAGATTTTAATATTTGTGTCAATGTGTTGTTTTTATTGATTATTTTGCAATTTTAAAGTCTTGGGTTGTGCGTTTTAATGCCTGTTAAAGGGAGGTTGTAAACGACTGAAAGCGATTTTAAATGAAACCATTGAGTGAAGATTAGCAAAATAAGCTAAAGCAAGCAGACACCCAGCACTACCAGTGCGCGCAAGGATTACTGAAACACCCGTATATTTCTTTTGGGAACTGTGGTGTTGTTATTCGGTTAGTCTTTTTACAAAGTAAATCGGGCAAGACAGTTTAAGCAGTTCCTTGTCTGGCCATCAACTTGATTTGAATTATATATCTGGGGGGGACTCAGATTACAGCTTTATAAGTGAGTAATAATGGAAATAATGATCGTCGCTTCACTACTTCTGACGTACAAAATAACGGAAGTGGTATGTGTGCTAAAAAAGTTCACATCTAAGAAATCGTTTTTTGTTGGCAGTGTGACCACCTTTTTAGTGTTCAACCTAGTAAGCTATTTAGTGCTTAGCAATCGGGAGTATGATGAACCTTATCTCGAAGTCATTGTGTTTTTGATTTCTATTGCAAGCGCGGTCATGGTTGGCATCAAGTGTTATGTGGCTGCGAGTGAAAATGACTACTAAGGTCCAAGGCCAACGAGGTGCCTGTGCTGTATGGAGCGTCATGGGGTAGTTCATATCGGTATGGGGCTGCAAACATTCCCCACACCCGAGCTTGCAAAGCTTTCGTCTAAGCACAGCTTCGCATCTAGTTAGCTTGGCACTATAAATGCTCAATTAGATAATTGGCAACGGTCAGTACAGGCGTCGTGGCGTCATCCTGGTTAGCGAGAATAATCAGCACTAAGTCCTTTTCCAGAAAAACCCTAAATTCTGCACTGACCCCAATGAATGCGCCGCTGTGTCCTATGACTTTGCCGTTTTTACCCTCCCAGATACCAAATCCATAACCATAGCGAGCTGAATTGAATTCAGGCTTTGCGCTGTAGGCCAATTCGCTATAATGACTCGACAGTAACTTGTGGCTGGTCAATGTCTTGGAGAAAGCATAAAGGTCTTTAATGGTGGAATAGCTACCGCCTGCTGAGTTTCCTTTAATTGCATGAATAAACCAGTTAGATTGCATGGAGTTTAATTTGTCGGAGTAGAAATATCCCATTGCCATATTTGGCGTTACGCCATCAACATCATAGTTACCCGTGTTAGGCATCCCAGCTTTGTCGAATATGTGCTCTTTTACATAAGTATCGTAAGACTCCTGAGTTATGGACTCTATGACTAATCCTAATAAAATCATCCCCTCATTACTGTACCTGAAGCGTGTGCCGGGTTCGGCTGTAAGCGGCAGGTACTTTAAAAAAGGTAAATGATCGCTCAGATTGCGTAAATCATTAGGATGGGTTTTCGGATAGCTCGGATAACCCAGCCCTGAAGTATGGCTGAGCAGATGTGCAATGGTGACCTTTTCAAATGCGCCTTTGCCAAAGTAATCCCTGTTAAGGTATTTCACCACCGGATCCTGCAATGATAGCTTTCCCGCTTCAACGAGCTGTAGCACACTGACTCCGGTGAACATTTTGCTAATACTCCCCAGGTTAAACTTAGTTTGGAGATTATTAGGCACGCTAAAGCGTCGCTCAGCGAGCCCTTTTGCGCTTTGATATAACACGCCCTCACTGTCTGCCAATAGGACAGTACCCGAGAAAGCTCCGTTGTTTGCTATTTTATTGATATATTCACTCAGTTTTTCTGCTAACTCAGCTTTGGTTAAGCGCTGGTTATTGCTCAAAATGCTTGGCTGTTGTGGGGTTAGGTAAAGCCCGGTTACTTTATGCGGTTTCTCAGTCGAGAGGTTTGCGGTGACTGTGTAAATCAGCTCTGTACTTTTTGAGAGCATGTTGCCCCTTACTGTTGAGCGCTCTGGGTCTTGCGGCAGAGTTTTATGAACTTGCATTGACTGATGACGGTGTTTAACAGACTTAAGCCAGCCAATGTACCTTTGTCTTCCTTCTCCTCCCCATCTATTCAGTGCGTCTGAATGAAAATACAAATCGACGTAGTGTTCTATGGCCTCTGATTTAGGGCTTTGCAACATTTCAATCAATGCTTGCAAGTGTGCAGGTTTGTCAAAACTCTGCTCTTCATTTGCCAATAAATTTGCACTCGTTAGCATTAAAAAGGTGAGAATACCCATTAAAGCAAACCTGGATGAATGCACTAATCGCTCACTGTTCATTATTACCTGCCTTTGTTTTGTCGTTAGAATCGATAGATAAATCGTGCTAATTTAGCGTTTCACGAGCAATGTGCCTGTGCATTGTACTTTTGGCGATGCACAAAGCATTAAGGTTTCGTACGGATTTGATTAAGAAAAAATAAGTAAGGAATACAGTATTTTGAACTTGAACGGCCCAAGCCAATCAGAGCTGAATGACAATCTCGATGAGTCTGATAAAGCGCAGTTTTGGCTTAATGAAACGCGGGTGTCACCTTACACCGGAGAGCTGTTCCAGGGTCAGTTGGTGTCGCGTCTTGAACCAAAAGTAATGGATGTACTCGTCATGTTGGCGAACAATGCAAACGCGGTGTTAAGCCCACAGACAATTTTTTCGCATGTATGGCCTCGCTCTATCTATAGCCCGGTTTCGATCCGAAGGGCCATTAGTCAAATCAGAATTGCACTGAATGACCATGATAAAACAGTACTAAAGACTCACCCCAAAAGAGGGTATGCATTGTATGCTGACGTACGTCATGTTGCCGAGCGAGGTTCACTCTCATCAGAGCAACAGACACTCTCTTCAACTTTGCAGCAACCCAGGCGCGAAAAAGGACATCTAAAAACAATGGTGCTCACCGTTAGCTCGGTTGCACTGATATGTATTTGGTTGTTTTCAGTCATGCTTCAAAGTTCGGCTTCGAATCCACCTGAAGTTGAAAATATTCAGCCTTTAACGGCAAGCCCGCAAAATGAGTATTACAGCCGGTTTACGCCAGACAGCAAAGCAATCGTGTATTTAAAAGCGAACGCTGACGACCCAAATGCCACTGAGATTTGGCTCACTGCCGCTGATCGTTCTCATAGCCAAAAAATATGGGAGCACAATGCAGATATCCGTTATTTTTCCTGGGCTGAAGCCAACCCTGCATCAGCTGGATATCGTCTGGTGTATGCAGTTCAGCAGCCTGACCACTTGCAGTTTGAGAGTGTGTTGTTTGACAGTCATTTTCAGGTGGAATCCCGTCAGATTCATTTTGACCTGGCCGGGAAAATTGGTATCAGCACGTTCGTGACATTGGGCCAGAATGTATACTTCCTGGCAAAGCATGAAGCAGTCAACCGCATCTATCTTGGTGATTTAAACACTGGGAAAACAGAGGTTTTGCTCAGTCCCACTGAGCAGTTTAACCCTTATCGTATTGCACTATCAGCTGATAAAAACTCACTCACTGTGCTGGGTTTTGATCGGCAGCGGCACTCAATCATTAAAAGGTTCAGCCTGACGGATGGGAAAAGTGAGGTGATTGCAGATCTTGGGCCTAATTGGTACTTCATTAACTATGTTGAAGCGCTAAATGGCTACTTACTGAGTGATGGCAAACATCTGCAATTTCTGGATGAAAGCAATCAGCTTAAAGATATTGCGTTTGAAAATTACGATTTTCTGCATTTTCCAAGTGTTTCACCCAATGGTAAATTACTCACTTTTACACAGACAAAACTGCAGGGTGACGCCTATATTCATTGGTATGAACAGGGCGAAGCGCAGCGCCTTAGCAATTCGAATCGTCATACGTGGCTAGTCAGTCTTTCTCCGTCAGGCAAATATGTAACATTTGTCTCAAACCGCAATGGGTATGCGCAAATATTTGTTAAAGCGCTGACTGACGGACGTGAATGGTTAGTCTATGCAAATCAACAGCAACACCTTGCTTTATCCCAGCCAGTATGGAATGAAAATGAAACTAAGCTCGCGTTTGCACGAAACGGGTTATTGACCACGGTTGAGTGGCAGCAAAATAATCACCAAGCAGTTAATGAAACTCAGATTGTTGGCACTCCGACTCAGTGGCTGGACCAAGGGTCGCGTATTTTATTTGAACGCAAGAGCGCGGATGAAACTCTGTGGTTTGAGTATGCAGAGGGTCACGACCCCATACATAAGCGCACACTGAAAAAAGGGAGGCTCGTGGTGACCAACGCCGGGCACTTTGTGGTGACTAAACGCGGGGTACAAAGAGGAAATGGACAAACCATTTTTGCTGCACCAGAGCATCAACGGATCGTCGCGCACAAATGGCATAAAAATGCGCTGTGGCTGCTCATAGAACATAGCGCGTCTGTGTATCACCTAAGGCAAATATCAACAGAGGGTAAAACCTCGCAGTTGATACGTACTCTTCCTGCCCCTGATGGCATTGTGTCGGACTTTAATGAAGCTGGGGTTGTTTATTCAGATCTTGAAGCAGACAAGGATATTGTGACACTGGAGCTGCGTTAGCCTGGCTGGCGGTAAAGTAAAACAGGGGCACCGACACTTATGCCAAATAGACAGGCTTTGTCTGCCCAGCACGGGGGTTACTTGTTATTCGGTTCGTTTTTGATGAAATAAATTAAGTAAACCAGAGCTGGCAGTTCCTTGTGTGGTCACCATATTGATTTGAGTCATAAATATCAGGGGGTTACTCAGATAATGGTTTTATCAGTGCGTAATAATGGCGATAATGTCGCCGCTTCACTGCTTCTTACATACCAAATAACGGAAGTGGTATGTGTGCTGAATAAGTTCACATCTAGTAAAAATACCCGGTGAAGTAACCGGCTGCAGGTTTTGGTGATGAGTTCGCCAATCTGGCATTGTAATAAATTGAAATTTTAGGGATCCACAAATGAAGTACCTGGCTGTCCCCTTACTGCTAATAAGTCTGGGGACACAGTCCCAAGAGAGCGAAGCCGAAGTCTTAGACAAGTATGTCGAAATCCAACAACATAGCTTCCTGGCTGCACATCTCGATGATAAGTGTAAGTTCTTGAGCTCCTCGGATCGTCTGCTGCTAGATCAGGCCATTAAAGCTTTGGGGGATGAGATTACGCTTCATCCACTTAATAAGGTTAAGTCACTGGGCAACCCGTTTCTCTCTGCGACGATGAAAGAACGTGCTGAGTTATATCATTGCGACGAAGGTGTCGAGACATACGTGCAAAGTAAAATTGATATCGCAAAAATCATTTTAAAACACTATCAATAACTGCAAGGAAAAAAGGACCTTAATGAAAAAGTTACTATTGGCAGCTGCTGCCTTAACATCTGCTGCAAGTTTTGCAGGCTCAGCAGATATGGAGCGGGCTTTCTTTGATAAAATTGTGGAAATGCAACAACATAACCGTCTTAGTATCCATTTGGATGAAAAATGTAAGTACTTAAAACCAAATGTACGCAATGAGCTCGAAGTGGCGTCTAAGAAAGCTGGACAACTCATCCTTGCACACCCAATGAACAATATGGGGAGTGGGGCCAACACATTTGTCGATGTTAAAATGCATGAGCGTTCTCAAGAAATACCGTGTAATAACAAAGCTAAAGCTCAGGTCGAAGATACTCTCAGGATTGCACGACAGTTTATGGTCATTATGAATCAGTCGTAACCAACAAAGTTACGCACGCTTGGCACTAAAGCTCGCTTTGCTTGGAGACTATTCATGAATCAGTCTTAACTTGAACTGTCAGATCTGATTTTTAGGGTTGAATCTGATCTGACAGTGAGTAGGAGCTTTGTGCCAGAAGCGGACCTAAAAGCGTAACTCGTTTCTGCCCCAAGATGAGTTAAAGTAAATGCCCTAAGTGCGGCCTAGAGCGAAGAAAGGGAGTCGGTAGCGAACAAAACTATGTAAGCCTTTTTACAAAGTGCCTGATTTTGTCCTATAACATTATTACTCGCCGCTTTGGGTAAAGTGACAAGCTGGAATTTGCTGTCGTGTTATCTGCCTGTTTATATTAGCAATTATTGGTGGAATTCTGAAGGTATGTAATATGCGCCGCTTTGGTGTGTTATAAACTACCATAGTGGTGCAGAATAAGTTGTTAGGGCTCAGAGAGAAAGTGAAGGAAATTGAAATGACTTTAAAAGCTGCAAAAGCAGAGCTCAGATCTGCCAAAAGAGCTATTGAAAACATGAAGTCCGCCGACAATTTCGAGATATTCGAAGAAGAGTGGCGAAGCTTTCTCAATAGTCTAGAGAAAGTTTGGAACAAGGCGGAGCGTGGTTGCCAACATTGTCGGAATACTTTTCAACCATGGCAAGGTCAATTTTCTAAAGATCGCCGTAAAGACCAATTACTAAAGTATCTTAAGCAAGCTCGTGATGCAGACAACCACTCAATACAAGAGGTGACTGAAGTTAAACCTGGTCACCGCACTATGAATTTCGTTAACCCAAATGGTGGTCATATTAAAGATATGCGCATTGTAAACGGACAGGTGGTTCACTACGAGGGAGATCCGATGATAGTAGCAGATCACCCGCCAACAGTTGTTGCTTTAAAAATTAAAAACTCGGGTAATTGGTATAATCCACCAAGAGAACATATGGGAGTAGCACTCAAATCGACTCATCCCGTTGAAATAGCAGAGTTAGGATTAACTTACTACCAATCGTTCTTGGATAAAGCGGAAGAAAAATTCTTTAAAACAAAGCCCTAACAAATTGCTTAACAAAGACTCCTAACGCTTGGCGATCTCAGTCTCAATATGGTTTCCTTGTTTAAGGCACAATATTAAAGTTAAGCGGAATGGCGTTATCGCTTGTTAGCAAGGCGTTAGGCTATCGGATTAAGCTGTAAATTTCGCTACATAAATATAAAAAAAATTAAATTTGCATATTTTTTCTTATGTGTTTTAATGATCTTCAGCATCTATCAAGAGGATTTTGAAATGGCTTTACAGAAAAGATATAAAATTGCGTTGGAAACTAAGCTTGATCAACTGTGGCATCAAGGGTTCTGCATCATAGATAGGTGGGAACTAGCATCGTGGTTCAACAAAGAAAGAATCACGAATGTTGTCTGGCGAGAAATTTTAGAAAATTGGCAAGAGATTTATGATTTAGAACCAAATGAATGTCCACTAGAAGTTATTAAATGTGATAGTACAACAACACCTCAAACATTCGTAATTATTCAAGCAAAACGACGTAAGACTATGAACTCTATGGCAGAATAAGCCTAACAAGAGACTATGGCGTCAATAACTAAATTTCAGCAATTGGCGCTTCCCACATTGTTCGGTCTCTGAGCATCGAGTTCAAGGTAACGACCATCTTTCTAACACAGGCAATTAAGGCCACTTTTTTCGGTTTTCCTGATGTGACCAGCTTTTGATATTGCGCTTTGAAAACAGGGTTGGATTGGATGGCTGACATCATAGCCATATATAAAACAGTCCTAACCTAGTGGCGGCCACCTTGTATTTTTCGCATCCCTTTGAAGCGGCCGCTTTCGCGATTAACTGGCGCGACACCAACCAATGCAGAGGCTTGTTTGTTGGTCATGTAACCGAGTTCAGGCAAGTTGCTGATGATAGAGGCAGCGGCGATTTTCCCGATCCCTTTCATACTTTGTAATAGAGAGTTCTTTGCCTGATATTCAGGGCATGATTCGATCAGTTTGATGATTTTATTTTCAATTTTTTGGATCTGATTTTTGAAGGCGGTTAGGATCGGTTTTATTGTCATCGCCAGTTCTTTGTGCAAATTATGTAGCCTGTTTTTCTCCATGGTCTGCATGACAAGCAGTTGGTTTCTTCTTGCGACCAAATCGCTCATAAGCCGCATAGATTCGGGCTTTAGCTTAGATAGAGGCGGCTTGATTGCTGCGCCGTAGTGTGCAATCAGCTTGGCGTCTAGTTTATCGGTTTTGGCTCGTTGGCCAATTGCACCGGCGAAGCGTTTCACATGAATGGGGTTGGCAATAACAAACGGTAAACTTGCTTTGGAGCATGCAAGAATGAATGGCATCTCGAGCCTGCCAGTGGCCTCAATAACGATACGTTCAGGTTTGTATGGCTTTATCTTTTGAATCGCGTTACGGATCCCTTGCTCGTCATTTTTGACAGTGAAGTGAATATCTAAAGGTCGTATATAAATATCGAGCTGAAACTTGCCGGTATCGACACCAATGTTGATGCTTTGATTTGTTTTGGTATTCATATAAGCTAACTCATGCTTGCAAAATGCGGGCTCGAGGCCCGGTAGACTATTCGAGTGTGGTGCTTGGGGTCTTTTACTGCGTTCATTCTTGTTACCGGTCTCTCAATAGAGGAGCCAACATTCAATCGAACTACTGTAAAAGAAGGCTTTAGTTGCAGCTAAAGCCTGGGTCTCACTTTACCCTAAATCGGTAAGATAAATAAATTTGATGGGTCTATTATCCATACAAACAGTTCAAGAGGGATTCAGCACGCGTGGCATTTTTGGCATGCGGTGATTTCGGTGTTGAAGTGCCATGCAGTAACATCGGTATTGCGTGCTTCACCCCTTAACTGGGCGTATGTATTTGGAGAAAAATATGGATTTTCTCGTAGGTGTAGACCTTCAGGATTCATTTGTTTTGGGTTGGCACTACAATGATCAAACTCTTGAAATTGAACTAGAGTTTAGCATCTGGCCGGAGTCTAAATATTATGAAGCTCCACAAATAGGTGAGCATACTTGCTATCGTTTGGGATCTCTTCTTTTTGAGGGTGTGTTAAGTATTAGTGGGCTCTTGAATCAAAATGATATACAGCCGACCATAGACCTTGACGGTTCAAAAGACTACGGAAACATCGACTACTTTGAAAAGAATCAATCATATTTCAAGGTGGTAGGTGGCTTTGGGAGCATAGAATTTGAAAGCTCAGGTGTTCATTTTAAACTACGTACATAACAAGCTACTTAAAAGGACGCATTCGTCCTAACTCATTTCTGTCCAGAAACGAGCTGAACGATCATCCGACTTTCGCTCGTAGCGGTTTGTTAGGTGAAGTCCAACTCTATTCATCGAAACTGTCAGCTCAGATTTGAGTTAGTACATAGTACAAACTTTCCCACTCCCAGTTTTTTTACTGTGCATGTGCCGTACTCTTAGCCCCAATGCTTCGTTTTACCGGACTAAACAAAAAGAGCGCTCGTCGAGCGCTCTTTATTCATTCACCTGACAATTGCTCAGGCTGTTTGTTATTTCATATTTGCAATGTCGTCTTTGGTTGCATTCACTGTTTTCCAGGCATATGACTCGCCTTCAACACCGAAAGGATAGCCGTTTGCTGTCCAGTTCGGGTTTGAGAAGTAGTCGTATTGTGTTGCGCTACCAAAGACATGCGGGTAGGCCATGATACTGGTGAATACATTATAAACACCATGTCCCATGCCATCGGTGTATACGCCACCAGAGGTGTCCCCTTGTCTGCGCGCGTGTGTTAAGCCCTGGTTGTGGCCTAGCTCATGTACAAAGGTGGTTGCGCCGCAATCTACCGCAGTAATAGAGTACATTTTGTCAACCTGAGACGGATACAGATTACCGTTGCTGCCCTGACCAACCCAGGCAATACCACAGCTGATCAGGTTACTGCCCGTAGCTGAGCCAACACCCAGTAATGCCACCATGTCGGCACTATTTGCATCACGATATTGCGCGATGGATGTGCTGTTTGTCAGTGCATTTAGCCAGTCTTCATCAGCTGTGACCTGTGCACTGCCAATAGAGTCAGAAGCGACCAGGTTCAGTCTCAAGTTGATTTCGTTTTGGCTGTACACCTGATTAGAAAACGAGATCAGCTGGTTGATTTTTGTCTGGATATTGGATGTTTTAGCTGCAGCTTCATCACTGTACAAAATGGCAATATCTATGGTGTTTGCCTGAGCTAATCCAGAGGCTAAGGTGAGCGCCGTCGCTAAAATTGCTTTTTTCATATTGATTTTCCTTACTTCTTACTTGTTGTTTGAGTGTTGATGGGCGGGGTAAAGAGATCTTTTGCCCCTTCAGCAGGTGCACGCGCCTGAGGCGTGTGTTCTACATGATTCTTATAAAGGTCGCGTTTGGCGGCAATCCAGCCATGCTTGCCGTGGGATTCAAAAACATAATTACCAGAGGGGACAGTGAATTGTCCGTAAATGGCGTCACTTCCGACTGTCATCACTGAATTATGAAAGCGGTTATTAGAGCCGGTAACTGTCGCAAAAACGCTTTTATCGCCATTGGGAAAGACATCCACCTGGGTGACCTCTGCGCGGTGCATTTCGGTGGTCTGAGGGATAGTCAGGTCAAAGGTATCGCCCACTTCCAGTTGCTGCATGGCGGCAAGGTTAAACTCAACATAGGCCTCTTCACTAATATCCCTTGCCAGCACGCCCGCTTCTGTTAACACAGCTCTCGCGTCATCAGAGATTGATGCGATTTCCCCAATATCCAGCGGCAATCGCTCCATGTTCTGCGTTATTTCTGTTGTTGTGTTTGAGGTAATTACTGTTTGTTGCTTGGGTGAACCGGAAACAACAACAGGCGCCGCTTATTCTACGCTTTTATGCACTATTAGTGCATCTTCTTGCACTGATGGGGGTTGTGCAATTTCTGAGTCAGATCCGGAAAAAAGCCAATATGATATAAATATACCTATTAAAATAAGTGAAAATGTCAGTTTCTTCATTTTTTATTCTTCGGTTGGCTGGAAGGGAGGTGAATATAATTAAAGTTAACAAATGTGTCAAACAGGTTTCAAAGTGATGTTTTTATGGTTATTTTGTTATAGTATAACGAATAAAAGTTGTTAATAATAAATAAGTATTAGTTAAAAAATCAGTGCAAAAAGTGGCAGCCGAAGAGCAAAAAAAGCAATAAAAATGAGTTGATTACATCAAGTACTAAAGTCTATGTTTTTGTATTTATTGCTTTTAATGCTCATTTAGTGAAGTAGCTTGTTCCCCTGGGTGTTATCTGTAGCGAATTTTTAAGCCGTTTACAGCTGTCTACGCTTGAGCGTCGTTATTAAAAAGAGCAAATATTTACTCTCATGTGAGATATTAATGGGGTTTATAAATAAACTCATGGGAATATATTATTCGTTTTTATTATATCGGTGTTTAATTAAATTCTCCTCAACTGCTGACTGGGCGCAACGGAGCATCGCCCAAGAGCGATCCCTGCGCCTGATAATTTATTACCAGATTGGTAATGCATTCAGATATCAAAATGGTAACTGGCAGCCCGTGACCGGCTGCTGGGGCGCGACGGATGTCAGTTCATTCACGGTAGATCATGTTTACTGCGTCAACGGGGATGGCACTTTAAAGAAATTCAATAACGCCACAGAAAACTTCGAAGGCAGTTATCGAATTGACAATGAAATCATTACCAAAATTGATGTTGCACTGGGGGGAGAAATTTGGGCAATCACTGAAAGTGATAAGCTGTTTAAGTTTAACGGGGTAAGCTGGGAGCAGCAACCACTGGCCTGTGGCAAGCTGTGCACACTTAAAGATATCGCGGTGGGAAGTGGCCAGGTTTACCTGGTTGCCAGTGTCTATGGTAGTAATGATGGCCCGCAAAGTGTGTACACGCTGAACAACGGTGAGCTGGTTAAGTTCGGTGCTTTTTATAATATTGATGTAGACAGAGAAGGCGTGATCTGGGTCATTTCAAACTACACGCGTACCTTGTTTTACAAGCGCCCGGGTATGAGAGAGTTTGCAGAAGATGCGCAAATGAGCCAGAGGGTTACCTCTAATATTGGTGGGTGATCAGTCCACCTTTGCAAAACATGTGCTTGCACGTTAAGGATAAAAAAAGAGAGGGGTGACTCTGGTTAGTCACCCCCAATTGTGGTTAAAAGCTGAAGCTCACCTTAGCGTAGTATGTCATACCGTCAAAGCCATAGGGCAAAGCGCGCAGCGGGTAGCGCATAGCACCATTGGTAATGAAGTTGAGTACTTCATCATCGCCCAGTTCATCCGGCGTTTCATCAAACAGGTTATCAATACCGGCAGACAGGTTAATGTTGTCGGTCAGCTGATAACCCATATTTACGTCAACCAGAACGGCAGATTCAACCACACTGGTTTGTTGCCAGCTGTTGGTGGGCGACAGGAAGTCTGGCAGTACAATGTGTCCACCTGCAAAGTAACTGACCTCGGTTTTACCGAAGTAGTTAAAGCGTAGCAGCGCATTCCAGTCGTCTTGCTGATAATCAAAGGTCAGCGTTGCCCTTTCTCTTGGCTGACCATGAGTCAGGAATGAGCGTCTTTGTTGATCCAGAACGATGCCCTCAGGGATCCCCTCAGGTGCGTTAACCTTATCAATTTCTGTCTTATTTTTATTGGCGGCAAAGGTAATGTCCAGTTCACCACTGGCAACGGCCGTCGAATAAGACGCGATGAAATCCACCCCACGGGTAGTTGAATCCAGCGAGTTGGAGAAAAAGTTACCCTGTACCGCGCCGGTGGCGGTCAGCGCAGTGTTAGCCGCCGGGAAAGCATCTAGCTCATCGCTGTTGACGCCAATGAAGCTGCCCAGGTTGATCCGGTCGTAAATCTTGATCTGATAGAAGTCCAACGTAACAGAGAGGTCGCTGCTAACATCCCAGGCCAGACCCAGGTTGTAGTTGTCAGAGGATTCCAGCTTCAGGCCATCTACCCCCAGTGCTGCCGGAAATGGTGAACCAGCGGTTGCGGTATAAGAGGTTGCCAGCGAGCCATCGCCACCCAGTGTGGTGGTGAAGGCAGTGTAACCAGACTGCTGTAAGGACGGCGCCCGAAAACCCGTCGAAGCCGCCGCACGCACTGCCAGATCTTCGCTCAGTTCATAGCGGGTTGCCAGCTTCCAGATAGTGTCATCGTTTGAGTCAGAGACATCTTCGTAGCGTAGCGCCGCGCTTACCAGCCAGTCTTCACTGAGCAGCGTTTCAGCTTCTACATATAAAGCATGGCTGGAGCGCTCCGCTTTGTTGGCTGCATCCGGTCTGAGCCCCTGATAAGCCTGAAAACCACAGTCGGCAAAAATTTCCGCATCAATCACAGACGGGAAAGAGCGGTTGGAGTTAGATAAACCACAGGCATAAGAGGCCACTTCACCTGGGACTATCTGATAATTTTCCTTACGGTATTCGGCCCCCACAGACAGATAAATCGGCTCGCCACCGTCTATATCAATAATGCCGCTGATATCCAGGTTGGTCGTCCACTGATCGAATCTGAACCCCCCTGAGTAGCCGCCTCTGGGTCCGGCATTGCTGGCAATGTCCTGGGCCGATGCGTTGGGGTTATTCGCCAGGTATTCAGCAGCATAAGAGGCATTAATGGTATTGGATGACGAATAGTCGTACTGGTTTTCGCCGTACACACTGGATACATCGAACGCCCAGTCTGGGTTGATATCGCCTTTGAGGCCGATTGCAAAGGACAGGTCTTCAGCTTCGTTATCTATCCTGGGTAAAAAGCCATCGGGGTATACCTGAGGGATGTTTCGCTCCGCACGGTTAAAATCCCGATAAAAGCCATTGCCCAGTGCCGTTCGGTTCGAAAAACCCGCGAATGAATAGAGCTCTTTGTCACCGACCGGTAGCGCAGCGTTATAAAACACCGACATAAATTCGCTCTCTGAGTTACCCTGACGCCAGCGTACCTCATCAGATAGGCTACCCGGGGCAATGGTCGAGGAGCCACCGGTATCACGCTCGGCCCGGTTGGTGCCGTCAGCATCGCGATATTCCACAGAGACGTTAATAAAGCCGCCCTGCGTGCCCAAATCAAAACCTCGGTTCAGGCCCAGAGAATAGGTATCACCGTCGCCCTCGCCAGTCGACCCTGCCTGCACAAAACCGGTGGTGACGCCGGTGCTGTCGTTCAAAGAAAGGTTAATAACGCCCGCTATGGCGTCTGAGCCATAACGCGCCGCGGCACCGTCTCTGAGGATCTCAACATTTTTCAGCGCCATCATAGGAATGGAGTTCATATCTGTGCCGGCTGCGCCAGCTCCTACTGTGCCTGACAGGCCAAATATGGCCTGAGTATGACGGCGTTTACCGTTGATCAGCACCAGCGTTTGGTCTGGCTGCAGCCCTCGCAATGTTGCCGGGCGGAACAGATCAGAGCCATCCGAAACCTGAGTTCGGCTAAAGTTAAACGAAGGGGCGATGGATTGCAGGCTCTGGCCTAATTCAGTAAAGCCACCTTTGTTGAGCTGATCTGTATCTAGTATGTCTATCGGAGAAGTCGACTCGGTTGCAGTCCGGTTGGATACCTTAGAGCCCAGTACCGAGATCGTTTCTATGTTTTGTTCGTTAGATTGTTCTGCCATCGCGGCGGAGCACGCAAAGAGTGCCAGTGCAACTGGCGAAAGTTTAATAGTCGTTGTCATCACTTCTACTACTCTGTTGATGTTATGTCATTATTTTTTGTTTATTGAGCAGACGTTGACATAAATCAAATTTGAGTGCAATCGGATTGGACCAAAGTAGAACATGAATTTTATTCAATTAGAGGTGTAAAACTCACCAAAATGGCATAAAAAAACCAGTCATTTCGGTGAGAAAAATACATGCCTGTTTACGACCCACACTGACTTAACCAGGGCGACGTCAGGCAGGTTTGGCGTAGCGTTTCGGCATCACTGAGGGCAATCTGAGCGGCTTCATATTGAGCCTCCAGTGCCGGTTTTTCAGCTTCACTTGCCACCGCTAAGAACGCTTTGGCACGCTCTAAGTGTCTGACCGCTTCACCGTACTGATGCTCAGCCCAACGCCAGGTTGGTTCATACAGGGTATTACTCATCACAGATGCCCAGTCAGCGGCACCATAGTGGCCTGAATCCTGAAAGCTCTTGACCACAAAGCTGCGAGGCACTTTGCCTAAGTCGGCCAAATCCAGCATCAGGCCATTGGGGTCGAAACTATACGCCACGAGCTTTTCCAGTGTTTGCAGGCAGGGGGTAATGTTACCTCCACGGCAATAGGTGGGTTGCTCGCTGAGCTGTTGCTGCAGTTTGGCTGGTAATGGCCCATTTGAGTTAACATCGACGCTGAATACCGCATTTTCGGCATACTTTTCGATTTCTTTGACCTTAGTGATGGTCTTTTTGAAAAACAGTAAACGTATCTTTATTTTGATCACAAAGCGTTTGTAATCTTCTTCGGTTTTGAAGTGCAGCCGGGTGTTGACAAACAGATCGCGACCATAGTTGACCTGATAGACAAAGTGGCTGCCGCAGTCTTTGAGATCCACGCCCGCTTTTACCTGGCGGTCTTCCAAAGTGCTATAGCCTTCATCAAACTTAAGATGAAGCTGCGATGTGAGTGTACGCTGATCGGTGGCATTACGATGTGTCATAGAAGTCGATACACTGCCGGCGATAATAAACAGATTAACACCGCCATGTACCTCTCCGAATGTACGGCGTTTGATCAAGGTCTCGTCAACGCGCTGGAAATAATCCAGGCTGCCGCTGAGTTCATTATGTAATACCGGTGTGCCTTGCAGGCATGCATTATTGAGCTGATGCATGTTTGGGTCAAAAGCCCGGCCCAGGTCATTGGCACCGACTTTTTCACTGTAATAGATTTGGCTATGTGCTGCGAAAGTGCACCCCAGAGCCAGTAAAGGTAAAAACTTTTTCATATCCGCTCCCTGAAAAGAAATCGCAATGTGCGCAGGCACATTGCGATTAATTATGGCAGGTTATTGCGCAAACGCTGTACCGTAAGTGGTCAGAGCGCCTTCACATAAACGCCAGTTCAGGATCCCACGGGCCGGGGCTGTGACGTCGATGAAAGTCGGGGCCCAGCGCATGTTTCTGAAGCGGGCGCTTTGCTCCTCAGTAACGATACCGGCACGCACGGCTTCTTGCCTTGCCAGTTCGCACTGTTTCCAGTCCTGCTGATCATTACTTGGCAGTTGCAAGTCAGTCACATTGTAGGTGGCCGGGCAGTTTTTACCGCGCTGCACACAGGCACTCTTCATTTCCTGAACCTTGTTTTCACACGCGTAACCAAACGGGTTGTCGCGGCAAAACTGGGCAGCATTAAAGAAGAACCAGGCATTGTCATAGGCCAGATCTTTGATCTGCTCTACAGCCAGGCGTTGTGACACGGGCAAGTAGGCATAGTAGCTGTTGAGCAGCTTGTCGGCACGTTGCTCATCCAAAATAGCCTGCTTGAAATCATCTTCAAGTTCACTGATCAGCCATTTTGTTGCATTTCTGACTATCTGATACTCAGGCACTAAGGCGCGCAGCGCCAGTGAGGAGTTCTCGTAACGCGTAGTGTAGTAACGCACCACATTGTAGTCGCTCAGTGAGTTGAGCTGCGAGTTGAAACCAGACTTGGCATACTTCACGGCTTCATAGAACATATCAAAGCATGGCTCTGGGTTGTCCAGTGAACAGGTGATGATGTTGTTTGGGATAATGGTTAGCAGCTGCTTAGGATCGCCCCCTTGCTGGATGGCGCGTACCGTGATCTTCACTGACGATTTGGTTTCGTCCTTCAGGTATCTCAGCTGACCGCCCACGTTGAATACACCCCCATATAAATCAACATCCAGATAACCGCCGATGTCAGATTTGTCTTGGTTGCTTCCGTAATCGATCTTAAGGTTGACCAGTACGTTTGCGCCGTATTCAACACCGGTTACAAACTCATCGCCAACCAAGGTTTGCAGTTTGGTCTGATGATTGTTGGCAACATCACTGCCCACTTGAGACAGGGTGTAGCCCTGGTTTTGATCTTTAGGTAAGAACAGGCGCTTTTTCGGCGTGCTCGAGGCGCTAAAGGTGTATGAGCTGGAGTAAGTGCTGGAAGCCATTTCTTTGGCCAAAGAAGCACCGGCCGATACTCTTACTACCGGGAAGTTGACGTCGACATCCACACTACCATTTAAGGTATTAAGCATGTCGTCATAGCTCATATCAATGCCGGTTTTAAACTTGAGTTCGGTATTACCAAAGGTCTCATCAATGACACCTGCGACAGGCTGTACATTAAGAAAGCGTTTCTTTTGGCTGTCATACGCTGTACCCATGGCCACATGATCGTTGATCAGGCCCGAGATCACAGAGCCTGACAAGTTGGCGCTTGAAATGTTCGCCTCTTTTTCTTGCGCAGCAAGGCTTTGTCCTGTCATTGCCAGTGCAAAAACAGATAAATAAATAGGTTTCATATCATCTTTCCTTAACGAACCGTTACAAGGTAGTCTTCGACTTCACCATATTGAATACGGGAGCAAGCGTTGTCTGAGCCACCACCTGCATCGGTTGCAATGCGCATCAATGTCGTGCCCTCGGGAACATCTGCCGGAATGTCCATGGTAAACTTGAATACCCCATCTGATGCAGATTTGTAGACCATTTCACTGTTATCCAGCTGACCATTGTGATCCCAGTCAACCCAGACTCGTGCAACGACGTACGAAGGAAAATCAGGTTCCAGATTGCCCGGCGTGATAGAGACCTTGACGCTTCGGTTTGCAGGCAAGGTAACCACTTTACCTGATACCATAGTGTGTGCTTTGGTGCCTGATTGATGCTCGAAGTCTTCAATGGTGACTTTGGAGATCCATTCCCATTCATTATCAAGGCTGGCATTGTCACAGTAGCTATGTGACAGCACCGTCGTTTTCAGTGCCACAGGCTGATACTCTGGCGGCATAAGTGTACATGCCTGATTATCACTGGTGCCTGCAACCCAATCATACGGATTGCTGAAATCTTCATTCGCAAAGGTCACATACTGTGCTTTGCCCGCAGCGATTTTATCTGCCGACAGCCACAGCTCTTTGAGCTGGCGTAGTTTTTCTTCTTTGCTGACAATGTCGCGGGTATCAAACATTTGCTCCCACAGTTCAACGAGTAACCCGTCGTAGCATTTTTGCATCCAGGCGAATCTGCCCTGAGCCTCTGTCACCGTGAGCATGTCGCCAAGCTCGCTATAACGGGCGGCTTGCAATTGGGCATCGCTGAGATCCTGTGCCTGTGCTGTGGCACCCAGCAAGGGTAAAGCCAGGGCGGCAGACACAATCGATGTGCTTATAGAAAACTTTTTCATAATGGTATCCTTACTTTAATACGTCGCTGATAGCGCTGTAGTCGCGATAGTAAGCTAAGTTACCCGACTCGTAGTCGAGGCAGTAATTGCCTTCAGGATTGCGCTCACAGTAGTCGACCATATCTGCAAACAAGTTGGCATTGGCGCGACTGGATGTTTCTATTTCTTGCAGTTGATTCAGCTGCTCTGCGTTAAACTGTGCAGCATAGTAGCGCTGAAGATTTTTCGCCCTGCGGTAAGTGAGTCGCTCTTCAATCCAGCGGGAGGTCAGCTCTTTAATAACGAGCTTGGTCAGATAGTTGACCTGGGTATAGCCCGCGTCCGGGATTAACTGCTGCAAACCCGCGCCAGAATCCAGATATTTTGTGACATAGCTGTCAGTGATGTTGTAATCATCCAGAGAGTTAAACTGGTTGATGTAATCTGATTTCAAGTAGTTCACAGCGGCTTCGAACAGGTTGAAGCAAGGCTCCGGGTTCAGCAGCGTGCAACGCATAATGCCATTTGGGATGATGTTCAACAGCCGGTTTGGATCGCCACCGCTCTGATAGCCGCTGATGGAAATCTTAACGGACTGTCTTTTCTCTTCATCAATCTTTTGTAGCTGGCCATCAACCTTGACCTTACCTATCCAGTCAACACTGAGGTAGCCACCGATCTGTCGTTTGTCTTGCTCATTGCGATAATCAATTTTCATGTTGATCACGACGTTGGAGCCATAGGCAAAACCCTGCACAAAGCCATCACCCAGGTTTGCTGCTTTGTTACCCGGATAAGCTTGCGCCAGCTCAATGGCTGCCTGTGTTGGCTGGTAGCCTTGGTCTGAACTTGGCATTAAGATGCGAGACTTAG
The DNA here is from genome assembly GCF_000967655.1 of Pseudoalteromonas rubra. Classification (GTDB taxonomy): domain Bacteria; phylum Pseudomonadota; class Gammaproteobacteria; order Enterobacterales; family Alteromonadaceae; genus Pseudoalteromonas; species Pseudoalteromonas rubra_A. Next base: position 80,548 of record NZ_JXYA01000010.1, on the reverse strand, counting down.
GTTTGACTGACGAATACACGGTATAGGTACCTGTGTAACGGTCTGCGCTGATATCTTTGGCATAGTTTGCGCCCGCATCAACGCGCACAGCCGGGAATTTAAAGCCGGCATCGACCTTACCGTCGATAAGTTTGAGCGCCTGTTCATATCTGAGATCAACGCCGACGCGAAAGTCGATATTGGTATTGCCCAGATGCTCAACGGCCATGCCTTGTACAGACTGAATGCCCAGTAAGACATCGCCTTTACTTTGATGTGCGGTACCAAGCGGCACCAAATCTATGCTTTTTGCCTCTGCTGAAAGCGAGGCTAATTCGCTGAGTTTCTCTGGCGTTTTGGTTGCCTGCGCGAAGGCCTGGGATGTCGATAGTGCCAGCGCAAGGCAAATGAATTGATTTTTATTCATTGTATTCACTCCGTGAAGAGGCCCCCTATAGAGGCCTCACTGGTTTGTTTCCTGCTTACTGAATGCTGTTTAGGTAATCTTTGTGCCAAGCTTCAGGAATTCGATTCAGGACGTCTTGTGTTGTTTCCACTTCATCCTCAAATTCATTGTCACTTTGCATTGCCAGATCGCCCACCTGCAGGCCATTTGCAAACATTGAGAAAGTCTCACCGGTAATGTGCTTTGGATCGTCCGAGGTACGAGCCAGTTTGAGGTTGTAAACATTGTCCTCGTATTTCACTTGCTCTATTTTGGTGACCAGCTCCAGGCCATTGGTGGTGTGAATACGGTCACCTTGCTGAACCTTGTTGGCCCAAGCCGAGACGCCAGATTGAGTGACCACAGGGTGTGATTCAGTGAGCAGCAGCTCTTTGCCTGAATCTGTGGTGATCTTGATCATAGGTAAGGCTTCAACACCAATTGATACGTCTTTAATTTCAAGCGGCATGTGTGAGTTAGGTGCAAATTGACTTGCGCCAAGTACCAAGTCGCCAACCTGTAACTGCTCGATTGGCAATTGCTTGCCATTAGCCAGCATGATCATTGAGCCTTTTGCCAGGCAGCTGTAAACCATCTGCATAGGCGGGTGATCAATATCGGTCCAGGTTTGTTCTTCAGGCATGTCTGTGCTGCCCACAACGTAGGTAAAATTACGCAGACGTTTTCTGCCACGCATTTCTTGCTCAACTTCAACCGACAGGTTCATGATCCAGTGTGCATCGGCATAACGGCCGTAGAGAGTTGCATCGCCAAATACCCCTTTTGAGCGTGGGATATTCCATGAGATTCGGGTGTAGTCGTAGACGTTGTCACCGACTTGCTTTTGCATATATTTCAGTGAAATGTGATCAGAGAAAAGGTGCTCTGAGCCCTGGTATCCGCCTAACTTAGACGCACCACCGCCTTCTTTCGTTTGAATGAAAATTTCGGTGCCATGGTACAGGCCCATCGGTTGGGTGCCAGCAGGCTTGATGGCATAGCTTGGGTTACCATTGGCGTCATAAGTGACGTCTTTGGTGCTCCAGTCAGGGCGATAGATTTTGGTCACTTTACCCATGACATCACGAAAACCAGAAAACGGTACAAGTACCTTTAACTGATCATTAGGCGTGCCGTGAGGGTAGACGGCGTCGTAGTCACAGTCAGCGTATTTGCGGTTCAGGCAGATTTTGATCCGATCCAGTGTTGAGTCTGCGTTGATCTCTTTTAAATCAACCGGGTTGGTGACGGCACTTTCCAGGATCGCACCTTGCTGGATCGTCGGCATAGATGACGAAGGAAGTGCTTCAGTCCATGCTTGCGTTGACGCGGTGGCGTGTTTTAGGTTTTGGCTGGCTGAAAGCGCGCTCTGATAGCCCAATTCAGCCAGCAGAGTTTCTTTAGAATATTCAACAACGGTGTTTTTGTCTTCTGCAACTTCATTGCCATTTTCATCGATATACACCACAGTCACCCAGGCATCAGCGAAAATTTGCTCTGCGGCGAGCAGTCTTGGCATGATATCGCTGAGCTTACCAAGCGACGCTATATCCATACGCTTTTTGGAAATCCCTTCACCATAGTACTCAGCAAATCGAGGAATGGTGATGTCCTGACCATTTTCGTCAATCAGCGCAATGTCGATAAAGGTATAAGTGGTTGATGCCACTTCACTGTTAATGGCTGAGATCATCACATACTCAGTGCCAGACGCGTCCTTAACGGCTCTCAACCCCATGTGTTTGAAAAACGAACATACTTTATCAGCGTTACAATTTGCGCTGATACTATTGTTCAGGCTGCTAAGTTGCTCTGTCTGAGCTGCTTTGAGCCCAAATTTCTTTGCCTGCTCGCGTTTTTCCAGCAGGTTGAACAAATGCGGGCGATTGCTTTTATTAAGACCATGCTTGCTCAGTCGTTGTTGTACTTTTTCTGCACTACTCAATGTCTGAAATTCTAAAGCAGACTTAGGTAAAGCGGTGCTATTTGCGGACAAAGGGCTCGCGACACTGGCAAGAGAAGCCCCTCCCAGAGCAGCGATAACTGCTAGGCTAACAAGTTTCATAAAGTTTCCTTTTTGAGTGGTTTTACGAGGTAGCTCGTAGGCAAAGTGACCTTTGCCTACATTACTGCGAGCGGTTTTAGTTAATAGCGGGTGACATTGATTTTCAGATCTTCAATTTCACCATAATTAAATCTGTTACAGGCGTCTGATTTATAGTCACTGACTGGCGCTTCTTCTAACTTGGCACGTAATACAAACCACTTTGACCAGTCCCAGGTGCTGACATTTGGAAGGGTAAGTGATTTTGTAGCGCTGATCCGGCAATATTCTGAACCGGAAACCGTTGTGCACTGGCTGTTGTCTATCCAGTAGTTATAGTTCGGGTCATTGTCTAACCCGGATTCAGATGGGGCGAACTCATTGTTGCCGTCTGCATCCAGCCAAATGGTAAAGCGCACATCGCGGTTGCCATTTTGCAGTAAGTTTTCGGCAGTTGTGCGCGGCATTAAGTTGGTCATAATTTCAGCACTCAGATAGGTTCTTCTTTTGATATCTGTATTGCTGAGCTTAGTCAGGCTGTAACCGTCACGGTTGAACCCTGTGGCTGAAGGTACGTTGGCAATCAGTGTTGAGTAATTGAACAGTTTCATGTCGTCAATATAGATAACATCGGCATTAGCGCCATCACTGATTTTGGCTGGACACGCGTCTACGGGATCCAGTGAGATGCGAGTTTGCTTGGTATCACTCTCACTCTGATCGGCATACTGTATTTGCAGTGATACATCAAACTGACCGCCGTTGGTGGGGTAGTCAATTATCCCGGGATCTTTTGCGGTACTGGTACGATTATCAAACCCGAATTGCCAATAGAATTGCGGACTTTTAGCGTCATTGACCTGAGAGGTGTTAGTGAATTTGACCCGGTTGCCATCAAGATACTGGATCTCAAAATCAGAGAGCAGTGGCAGATTCTTAGAATCGACGTCCAACATGACGTCAACGACCTGACCATGGTCTACTACACCACATGCGTTCAGGAAAGAGTAGTCGGTGTCGTTGCTGACAATGGCAATGCGCAGTAGGCCAAGCCCGGTGCTGGTGGCTTGATCAAGTGTGAAGTTAACACTATTACCTGCGATGTTCTGATTAGAAATCAACGCTTCATTGCTTTCCATTAGCCCGTTTTTGTTGGCGTCAAAGAACACAGAAATCAGTTTGCCACTGAGATCTTGTGCAAAGCTCAGCGTGTGCGTACGCGATTTGGCAATAGGAAGTGGAGTGTCAAGTTGAGCTTTATATCCGGCATTGAGTCCTGAGAAGGTGGTATTGCTGATGGAGATAGCGCTGGTGTGTAATACCGCATTATTCATGTAAGGCTCACAACGCAATGCCGCCGGGCGACTATAGAAGTGATTGTAGGCCGACTGAGTTGCGATGTCCCCGTTTTGCTCTGTGGTGGCTATTTTGATGGCGAATCGGATCAAGGTATCTTCAGCAACCTGGTTGCTGCGCTCTAGATAGGGGTAGATAGGTTTATTGCTACCTCGGTACCAACTGTCAGTCTGACCATCTCCCCAGTTTACGTATATGCTGCTGATGGTGTTATGGTCAATATGGCTAATATCATAACTGGCCTGGTTGTAGTTAAGCCATACATCGGCGTCCAGGGTGGACAGTCCAATGCCGGTTGAAATGCCGACTCCAGCCAGGCTGTTTGAGATGTCCGACTCTATCTCGTTCTGAGATTTATTGCCAACCTGAAGGTGGGCGGACTGATCGACCAGACAAAAGCCGAATTCATTTAAAGACATGCCCGAGAATACGCAGCCCGATGTGTTGGCGCGTAAAAATAATCGATAAGCTTGTTGAATCGTCCAGCCCTGCGTTTTAACCAGTTCATAAAACGCTTTTCTCAGCACGCCTCCGTTGTCATGTCCGGTTTTGGCGGTGGTAAAATCTTTGACGTGATCTATGCTTCTGCCATCCCAGGAAGGTAATTCAAAGAAACGTGCCGCTCTATCTTGTGGGAATACATCCCAGCCATACCACCACTTGCGGTTTTTAGTGTACAACCCGGGTTGCTCGGTAAATTGATCGGCGAATGCCTGAGACTGGGTGTAAGCGCCAGATGCGGTATGCTGATAATAGTCGAGTATTGCAATCGCAGAGATATCGGATAGCCCTTCGTTAATTGCACTGTCGACGCCTTCTCTTCCCAGCCCTGAGTTCCACTCGGTAATAGCATGGGCGATTTCATGAGCCGCTATACTCATACCGGTCAGAGCAAAATACTCATATCCGCCATTGCCTGAGCCATAGTTAACAAATTCACCATCCCAGGAAGCGGAATTAGTACCAAAAATGGTGTTTCTGTTTACTTTCTGGGAAAGTGATTTCATGCAGTAACCGTTGTTGTCACAGTCAAGGCTTTGTTGTGGGTATAAATCCTTTAGCTGTGTGTGGAAGTACTGCATAACCAGACCGGCATTAAAGTGGGCCTCGTTTGCCGGGCTATAGCTGTAGTAGGCGTCAAATGTCTGGTCAATCTCGCGTTTAACAAAGTTTTCGTTATTCGTCTGACAGACATAAGAAACCGGCGTTGTTTCAGAAACCGCTGCATCGTACGTCACCACATAAGGGTTATCTAAAATACAGTTGTTGTTTTCTTTTTTAACAATGAATGGGTAGCCATTAAATTCAGAAAAAATAGCGTGTTGGCTAAGCTCTTCAAATCTGAGCTCGGCACCTTTAGGCGCAATTTCATCAAACTGGTAATTGGTACAGTTTTGCATACTGTCAGGACTGGGGGAGTAACATATTGCGCCCAGCTTATCGTTCCCACCTATGCCTCCACCTGCTACGTAACCTGCGTTTTTCAGCGACTGCTGAGAAAAAGCAAATGACATGTTGTGGGATTGGGAGATGAGTGACAGGTCGTTTGCGTGTAGCTGTATTTTCTCTTTTTTATCTTTGAATGTTGCCAGTACTTCAATGACCGGAATTAACGTATCGCTTTTTAAAATAAATGCTTTTTCAAAATGATATTTGGCAACACCACTTAGCGTTGGCAGCGCTTCAATATGCTGGCTTAGCTGACTCGGTGTCATAGTATGATACTGGGCCTGCTCCTGAAGTGCCGCTCCTGTGATCAGGTTACCCATCGCCTGGCGGATTTCTCCTTGGTTGTCGCGCACAATCACCAGGTTACTTGATAGTACCGGGTAATTTCCGACATAAGCTCGATAGTGTTCATAGACAGTGGGCGCATTCGTTCTTTTTGTTAATTTATAGTGAACTTTGTGTGCCTTGTTTTCTGTAGTTAGCCTGTCTGCTTCAAGTGTTGACGCTGTAAGTGGTTCAGCGTGATTTTCTGAAATAACCTGCTTCAGGTCACCCCACAAGAATTGCTTGTTATGCAGTGATTGAGATTTGATGTCAGCGAGTGCACTGGAAATGGGCAGCGCAGCAACACCTAAACCAAATAAGTACCCCAAATGTTTCATGCAGTTTGTCCTTAATGAGTGTCAATAGATGGCCTTATATGGCCTTAATTAGTAGGAAAACTCTAATACTAGTATCGATAATATATGAATTAAATTAATTGTTGCAAATGTTTATTTTATGTTCTCTTTATGTTTATTTTGGGTTTGTTTTGAAGTGTGCAATAGTTCAGGGGGGAGCGCCTTCCCATGTCATTGTTTTTGTTTCTACAGCGTAAGAAGTGGTTAATTGTGAATTGCGAACCCTGAAATAAAAAATTCCTGATTTTGTAATCTTTATAGTGCGATAATTCTGTTAAAGACAGTGGCGCAGGGGAGAGCCTGATCTACTGTTGCAGCAATGCGTAGATCAAGCTCTTGATTTCAAAGTCAGAGAAGGGGGTTATCGCTGCGTTGGATTTTCTGCATTACCAGGTTGATTGTTAAAGCCAAAGTGCCCGCTGTTATTTGGCTGCCTGGCCTGATCAGCGGGGCTGTTATTGGTGAATTTCACGCGATTTTCGTCCAGTACTTGGTAGGTGAAATCGGCAATGATAGGTAGGTCAGGCGAGTCTGCGTCGATTATTACATCAATGACCTGGCCATCATCAACAACCCCACAGCTGTCGAGAAAAGAATAGTCAACATCTGCAATCGCAATCCGCATCAGCGCAATGCTGGAGGGCGTGCTGTTGTTGAGCTCAAAAGACGCAGTATTGCCAGAGATAGTCACGTCGTTGAGTAAATGTTCAGTGTAAGCAAACTCGCCATTTTTATTCATATCATATAACACCGTTAACTTTTTCCCGCTTAAGTCTTTATCGAACGTCAGGCTGTAAAGGCGGTTTTTGGCTAACGGAATACGGGTGTCAACGGCTGAGGTGTAGTCGTTCGATATAGAAGGTATCTCATGATTAGCTATCTTCAGACTACTTGTGTGTACTTTAGGTGCATTCAAATAGGGTGGACAGTTAACATTGGCTGGGCGGCTGAAAAAGTGGCGGTAAGCCGAGCGCGTTTCTCCCCCTGTTAGCGTGACATTGATAGCGGCTCTGGCCATTGTATCGGCGGGAAGCTTATGTATCTTTTGCAAAAAAGGGTAAACAGGCTGGTTGTCGCTGTTGCGCCAAACACTCGTTGTACCATCGCCCCACTGTGCACTGATCTGTTCAATCGTATCGGCAGTTAAGTGGCTGATGTCATAACTTAGCTCATCATAGCTGACCTGAGTATTGGCTTCGAGGGTGGATAGATTAGTGTCTGCGACTATCCCGACACCCAGCAGGACATCAACGACATCTTCTTTGCGTTGTGAGGCGCTCTTGTCTGCGATCTCAATGTGTTCGCTCTGCTGGGCTACGCAATAGCCAAATTCATCCATACTCATGTTGGGAAACATGCAGCCTGAAGTATTTGCGCGTAACAAGACTTTAAACGCGTCTTGAATTGACCATTGTTTCGTTTTTACCAGCTCATAAAATGCTTTGCGTAACACACCGCCATTGGCATGTTCTGTTTTGGCCAGTGAAAAGTCGGCAATATGGTCAATACTGGTGCCATCCCAGGAAGGCAGCTCATAGAAACGCGCGCCGTTATCCTGATAAATGGCGTCCCAGCCAAACCACCATTTGCGGTTTTGACTGTATTGTCCGGCTTGGTCCTGAAATTGCTTAATAAAGGCCTCTGTTTGAGTATATGCACCGCTTGCGTTGCGTTCAAAATAATCCATGACTGCGATAGCCACCAGATCTGAAAAACCTTCATTGATCGCGCCATCAATGCCATCAGAACCAATCCCGGCGTTCCAGCTGTTAATGGCATGGCCGATTTCATGTGCCGCAATGCTCAGGGTTGCGAGCGAATAAAAATTGTAGCCATCACCGGAGCCATAGTTGACGTATTCGCCATCCCAGAATGCTCTGTTGGTACCATAAATCGTATTGCTATGGACCTTTTGCTTGAGCGGCTTTATACAGTACCCGCTGCTGTCACACGCTGAGGATTGTGATGGATACAGCTCGGCAAACTGTTGATGAAAAAATTGCATGACCAGTCCGGCATTAAAGTGCGCCTCGCTGGCATGACTGTAGGTAAACCAGGTGCTAAAGTTTTGAGTAACCGCCGCAGAGTCGAAGTTTTCATTGTTCGCACCGCAAGCGTAAGAAACTGTTTGGGTGTGGTCCCTGGCATCAAAAGTGCTCAGGTAGGGGTTTTCCAGCCGACAGGTATTCCCATCTTTGTTTACGACAAGCGGAAAACCGCTAAATTGAGCAAAAATAGCATTCGGATCTGTGTCTGAAAAATGTAACCGAGCACCCATCGGGGCGTATTCATCATAACGATATTCAGTACATGCCTGCATGCTGTCTGGCTGTGGCGAGTAGCAGATGGCACCCAGTTTTTCGTTACCGCCTATTGCGCCGCCTGCCACGTAATTGTTCGTGAGCGTTGGTGAGAAAAAAGAAACAGAAGACTGGCGTTGCATTAGGTCACCAGTGGCATTATCCAGCACCAATTGTTCCCGGTGACCTTCATGGTTTAACTGTAACACAGTGACACTCAACAGCTTACCTTGATTAAGGACATAAGCCTGGGCTGAATTTTCAATTTGTGGTTGCTTCCCTTCATACAGCGCTGAGATATGTACAACAAGGTCCTGCTGAAGTGTCGCCGCGTTGTTCGCCAGCTCTATATGACCTCTCAGTAATTTCCCCATGCTCTGTACGATGTCGCCTTTGGCGTTGCGTGCAATCACCAGAGTGCTGTCCAGTACCGGTTTACCCTGAAAATAGGCGCTATAGTGTTCGTATTGTGGCTGTTCACCGACCACTTTTTCCAGTCGATAAATAAGCCCAGAGTTTGAATGTCGCGCTGAATCTGTCGTTTCCTGAATGCTTACTGAGTTTGCTGTTGGCAATTGCTCCCACAGGTGCTGTTGATTCAGAAGCGGATGGGATTCGATGGTGGCTGAGGCCTGCGTACAGCTCAGCAGCAGTGAACCCGCGCCAAGTAAAGTGCCAAGGCATTTCATACAATGATCCTTATCTATTACAGTACTATTTAGATTAAAGAGTTTTAGCTCTTAATCGATGGCTCATGATAGTCATTTTCATTGAGTGTTTTAAAGTCTTGTTTTTAATTGGTTTTGTTCTTGTTGTACAGTTTGTTTTAAGTATGCAATAAGCGCGTGGAAGGTGTCTTCCCAAGTTAATGTTTTTGCTATTTCAGTGGCAAAGTCACGCCGTGAGCATTAAGTAAAATGAAAGAAATATTTGCTAAGCTAGATTGTCTTTAAAGTGTCGTAATTTGGATAAAGTCAGTGATGGCACAGAGGCTTGACCTACTTTTTTGCTATAACGCAGATCAAGCTCATCATTTTCAAGGCAGAAAAAGCGATTATTGTGCGGTGTGTGCAAGCCACCTGGCGATGCGCTCATACATAAAGTCGCGGATTACGGGCTGCGCTTTGGCATTGGGGTGCAGGTTGTCGTTTTGCATCAGGCTGCGATCTGCCGCGACGGGCAGCATAAAGTAATCCATCAGGTAAGCCTCAGTCTGCTCTGCGACCAGCGGATAGCTGTCGGCAAACAAAGTGCTGTAGCGTTTGCCATAGTTGGGTGGGATCTGGATCTGCATTAGCGCGACTTTGGCACCACTGGCCTGGCTTTTTTCGACCAGCTCGCGTAAATGTTTGCGGATCAGCTTAGGCGGAAACCCGCGCAGGCCATCGTTGGCGCCCAGCTCTATGAGTACATGGCTGGGCTGGTGGCTTTCAAGTTGCTTATCGATAGTCAGCAGCGCGTTATCTGTGGTTTGTCCCGAGACACTGGTATTGACCAGAGTGATCGCTTTTTGCTCTGTCTCGTATTTATTTTGTAACAAATTAACCCAGGACGGTGCTTGTTTGAGACCATAACCGGCGCTTAAGCTATCACCAATGATCATAATTTTGGTATCGTTGGCGCTTGCTTTTAATACGAAAAGTGTGCCGAAGATCAATACCACCAGTTGTAGGAAAAATCGCATCATGTCAGTGCTTTCTCAGTTAAATATTATTCATGTTAAGGAGTTGGGTAAAACCGTCAGTACCTTTGAGGGTGACCTCACTATCCTTAGCGATATCAATTTTTCTGTCAAGTCAGGGGAGTCGGTGGCTGTGGTTGGCACTTCTGGCTCGGGCAAATCAACCTTACTCAGCTTGCTGGCAGGGCTCGACATTGCCAGCAAGGGGGAAGTCTATCTCGATGGAGAAGCGCTTCATCAGCTCAATGAAGAGCAACGCGCACGCCTCAGAGCTGAAAAAGTCGGCTTCGTGTTTCAGTCATTTATGCTGGTACAAAGCCTGACTGCACTGGAAAATGTGATGCTACCTGCGGAACTGGCGGGTGAAAAAAATGCCAAAGAGCAGGCCCAGGCACTGCTAGAAAAAGTCGGGTTGGCACATCGGGTAGGGCATTATCCCTCACAGCTTTCCGGTGGCGAACAGCAACGTGTGGCTATTGCGCGTGCATTTATTGGTACGCCAAAAATCCTCTTTGCCGATGAGCCTTCGGCCAATCTGGACTCTAAAAATGGTCATTTAATTGAAAGCTTGTTGTTTGATCTGAACAAGCAACATGGCACCACGCTCATTCTGGTCACCCATGATGAGGACCTGGCGAAACAGTGTGACCGCATTATTCACATTGAGGGCGGTCAGCTGGCAAAGATCCGTGACGGAGAAGGAGTAGCGGTACATGTGGGCTAAACTGGCGCTGAGGTTATTTTTTCGCGAGCTGCGTCGAGGTGAGCTGACCATCATTTTTGCAGCCATCTCACTGGCGGTACTGACGGTATTTAGTTTAAGTTCAGTGACCGAGCGGATCCGACTCAATATCGAACAAAAGTCTGCGGACTTCATTGCGGCAGATCGCCGCCTGTCCAGTAACCATGAACTGGATGAAAACTATCTTAAAGTGGCGCAGGACTTTGGTCTCAGAACGGCGCAAAACATCTACTTCGACTCTATGTTATTCGCAGGCGATGAGCTGGTTTTAGGGTCAATCAAAGCGGTCAGCAACAGCCATCCGTTGCGCGGTAAAATCACCCTTAAAGACGCACTTGAGGGGGAGCAATACGAGGTTGCAGCTGCGCCCGCTCAGGGGGAAGCCTGGCTCAGTGAGGGACTGTTTTATACTTTGGGCCTCAAAGTTGGTGATCAGGTTGAAATTGGTGCTGGCATGTTCAGTGTGACTAAAGTACTGGTGCAAGAGCCCGATGCCGCGTTTTTCTCTCTGGCTGGTAACAAACGTGTGTTGTTAAACATTGCCGATATTCCTGCAACTCAAGCCGTGCAGCCCGGCAGTGACGTGTTTTACCGGCTGCTGTTTGCAGGGGATGAGCAGCTGCTCAAAGACTATTACGTGTGGCTAAAGCCTCAGCTGAGAGAAAACCAAAGCTGGCAGGGGATCAAAGACCGCCAGTCTCCCTTGGGAGAAAACCTGGAGCGCTCGGAGCGGTTCTTACTATTGGCTGGTTTGTTTGGCATTATGCTGGCTGCTGTGGCTATGGCTGTGTCTGCAAAACGCTATTGTGAACGTCAGTACGACCCGGTCGCCATGATGAAAACCCTGGGCGGCAGTCGTCGCACTATCAAACGCATTTTCCTGATGCACCTGTCGCTTGTGACGGTCAGCTCCTTGTTGATTGGCCTGGCGATTGGTTATGGGCTTCAGGAAGTCGCCGTTGATTATCTCACCCAGTTTGTCGCCAATGAGTTGCCCGCGGCCGGGCCCAGACCCTGGTTGCTGTCGATTGCCATTGGTGTTGTATGCGCTCTGATGTTCTCACTCAAGCCTTTGCTGGACTTGTTTGATATCCCACCTTTGCGGGTACTCAGAAGAAGCCTGGGTGACAAACTGGCCGTAAGCCGGGTGCATATGGCGCTGTCGGTGGGTACCATTTTTATGCTGATGTGGCTATTCAGTGGCGACATCAAGACCACGCTGCTGCTGTTCGCAGGTACCGCAACATTAATGGGCGTGCTGTTTGGGTTATCCCGGGTGTTTTTCAGCGCTGGGCGTAAGCTGGGTCTGAGCCCGGGTAACAGCTGGTCGCTGGCGATTGCAACTTTGCAAAAGCGGGCCAACGCTAATGCCGTTCAGCTGATCAGCTTTGCGCTTGCCATCAAGCTGATGTTGTTTTTGTTTGTACTTAAAAACGACATGATCTCTGACTGGCAAATGCAGGTACCTGAGGATGCGCCCAATGCGTTTTTGATCAACATTGGCGAGCGTGATGTTGACCAGTTCAAACAATTTTTTGCTGAGCAGAACATTCACCACGAAGCGTTTTATCCGGTTTTCCGGGGGCGGGTCAATGCCCTGAACGGAGAGGCGTTTGCACGTCGGGTATCCAGACAGGAAGGTGAAGAGCAACAAGAGGATGCCCGCAGTGGCGTTGGCCGTGAGCTCAATCTGACCTGGACAGACACTTTGCCAGATGGCAACGAAATTCTTGAAGGGCAATGGTTTGAACAAACGGATGAATTACAGGTGTCGGTGTTTGAGGGCACGGCCGAGCGGGTTGGCATTGAGCTGGGCGACACCCTGACCTTTTTGGTCAATACTCAGACTTTCGAAGCGAAAGTAACCAGTATTCGCAGTGTGGACTGGGGCACACTCAAGCCTAACTTCGTGATGATCTTTAACTCTGCGATGGCACAGCGTCTGCCAGTGACCTATTTTACGGCAGCCAAACTGGAAGACAGTCATGTTCGCCCTATCAGCCGTAAGTTACTGCAGTACCCGACTGTCAGTATGATAGACATAAAGAACAACATTGCTCAGGTGCAATCGATGATAGCTCAGGTGTCGCTGGCAATTGGCTTTGTGCTGTCCATTGTACTTATCAGTGGGGCGCTAGTGCTGATTTCTCAGGTACAGGCGAGTCTGGCAGAGCGCATGCAGGAAGTGGTGATCCTGCGTACTCTGGGGGCAAGGGGAAGGTTGATTAAACTGGCAACCCTGTATGAGTTTTTGTTGCTGGGGGCGCTGGCCGGATTTGTGGCGGCTTTGGTCAGCGATGTCACCCTGTTTATTATCCAGCAGCAGTTGTTTGGTGTTGATGGGCGGTTACATCCGTATGTCTGGCTGCTGGGCCCGGCTTCGGGTGCTGCGTTTGTGGCCTTTATTGGCTACTTTATGGTGGCCCATACCATGCGACAAAATACTCAGGGATTATTGCGCAAGGTAGCCTGATAACCACGATTGATGCATCGCGGCTTGTGCTGTTACCGGCACAAGCCGCTTATATTTTTAATCTTTAGATAATGCCCATCTTATTTAACGTTGCTTTGGCGATTTCTACCCGGGTTGTAACGACTTCTTTAAAGTTTTTGGCATCCATGTTGAAAGCAAAATAATGACGACCCTGTTGGTTTTCGACCATGCCAACATACCAGCCTACGTACTTACCTTTGGCTACCGGGCCCGTGCCCGTTTTAGCATATAGCTTGCTGTTGGCCGTTTGTTCTTGTAAAAAAATCTTGCTGAATGCCTGATAAGTAGCAGGTTTTAACTTGAAAGCTTGTGCCTGCAAACGGCGTAAAAACTCAACCTGTTCAACGGCACTGATTTTTATGCTGCTGTTTAGCCAGAATTTGTCGTGTGGCCCGCTGATATCCCGATTACCATAGTTAAAGTCATCCAGGTACTTTTGCATGGTGGGTTTATCCAGCAGATTGGTCCAGGTTTGATACAGCGGCAAAGCGGAATATTTAAACGCGGCCTGTGGCGTGATTGAATCGGCGCGCCAGGCGTCAAACCACCAACTTTTTGCCGGGTAGGTCTGCAAGTCTATCTGATAACCCTGCCCGGGTTTGATGGTGTCGGTATCCAGCAGGATCAGGGTATTGGGAATTTTGTAGGTAGAGAATGGGGTGTACGCTTGCTGTGCTCTGGGCTGATTAATAAATTGCCATTGTTGCGTGTGCTCGCTGTAAACCGCCATGGTACAGGCTTGTCCATCCTGACAGGCCGGTTGTGTTGCGGGCGTGGAAAGAACACTGGCAGCAAGCAAAGGGGTTAACGAAAGAGAGGTCATCAGTGGCATGGGTTTGTCCTTAGTTATTATCGTTAGGTCGTGCCTATCATATGAACGCCCCCTTACTTTAACCTGAATTGTGATTTTAGATCAGGGCTTTTTGTTGCACCCGGGCGCGAAACTGGCTGGGCGTACACTGTTTGATAGCCAGGAACCGACGATTAAAATTAGACAGGTTATTGAAGCCACACTGATCGCTTATCACTGTGATGGGGGCCTTGGTTTTGAGTAGCAATTTACAGGCTTTGGCTATTCTGAGCTGGTTGATAAACTCAGTGACTGTGCATTCTGTACGCTTTTTAAAGAAGCGATGAAAGTGGTTGGTACTCATGTGAGCTTGCCTGGCGAGCAGCTCTGCGCTGAGTGACTCAGTGTAATTATCGTAGATATAGTTGATCACGTGATCAAACTTATCCTTTGCGGGGTCCAGCTGTTTCGCGTAGCTAAACTCCATGGAAGAAAGTGTCTGGTAAGGACTGTTCGCCATCAGGTTGAGCAGCTGGAACAATAAAATATAGCGCTCCAGCGGTGTGGCACTTTCCATCTTCTTGAATAGTTTTTCGCTTTTTTTGGCTGTTTTGTGATTAAAGCTGAGTCCACAGCGGGCATGCTCCAACAAGGTATGAAGGCCCTGTAATTCGGGGTTTTGTTGTAGCTGTTGTTGCAGCCACTGCGCGGGGATCTGTGCCACATGCACTAAGTGCTTACTGCCATCTGAGTTATCGCGAGACTGCCAGGTATGGGGGAGCTCCGGACCAAGTAGCACGAGGTCGTAATCACCATAAGAAGCAATGTAGTCGCCAATATGACACATACCCTGACTATTGAGTGTCAGGCAAATTTCATACTCGGGGTGATAGTGCCAGTTAAAGGGAATTTCTTCGAGCTGGTAAAGCCAGTATCGCCATGAACAATTTTGCGATGGAATGATTTTTTCACACATTGCTTTCATTGATCGCTCCTTAACGTTAGTCAGCTGATGGCTTGTTGCACGTTTTTTGTGCCAAATTGGTTCTGTTTTGCTATCTTCGCGCCTTCATTTATTAACAGTGATGTATTTCACGTATCTTGTAATATTATTCTATCCATTATGCTTAAAAAGGTACAAGTTATTAACATTATCAGCGGGAAAGTGTGCATAATGCCTGGGTAAAGCTGGTCATTAGGTTATGCACCTCAAAATGACAGCGCTGTTATCTGATAGATTTGTACCGATATGAGTTTGAAAATGCAAACTTATAAGTTACAAGCCTGTTCAAATAGGGAAAGTGCCTGATGATTATTTCACCAGGTGACCATCTTAATAATGCAGAATAAGAGGAAGAAGATGAAACACAGCAATGCAGCATTCAGATTGTCTCGCATTTCATTTGCGGTGACTGCCGCGGTGATCTCGAGCACCGCCTTTATTGCGCCGGTTCAGGCTGAGCAAGAAGAGTCAGTCGAAGTCATCGAAGTTCGGGGGATCCGAGCTTCGACTGAAAAGAGTCTTAACACTAAGCGCTTTGCGGATGGTGTTGTTGACTCTATCACCGCAGAAGACATAGGTAAGCTGCCGGACGTGACGATTGCGGATTCACTACAACGGGTTCCGGGTATCCAAATTCGCCGCAGTGCTGGTGAAGGTTCGACAATTAACGTACGGGGTATGCCTCAGGTAACCACGCTCCTTAATGGCGAGCAATTTCTCAGTGCGGGCTCCCTGACGACGGTTCAGCCAGACTTTACTGATATTCCATCGAGTCTGGTGGGGGCTATGGACGTGATGAAGTCGCCTACGCCGACTACGCTGGCCGGTGGTGTATCTGGAACGGTGGATCTGAAAACTCGTAAACCTTTTGATTTAGAGGAAGGGTTCAGCGGGGCGGCATTGATAGAAGCATCTCGCGGTTCTTATTCGAAAGAAACTGACCCCAAAACGATGATAGCGGCTGGCTATAACGCCGAGCGATTTGCCGTTTTGGCAACATTGACCAAAGATGAAGTAAATCTGGCTAACTATACTTACGGTTCTACGAATCATGGCTGGGGCTATGCACCTCAGGAAGCAGCTGGTTGTTGGTATTGCCCGGATGGCGACATCAATGGTGATGGTGATACTAATGACGCTGAGTTCACCTATGTTGGTTATGGCATGGTGAATCGCTTTACTGAACGTGATCGTACCGGTGGTAGTCTGAGTTTTCAGGCACAGCTGAACGATAACTTCGAACTGAGTGCGGATGTTTTTTATACCAAAATGGATGACGCCGATCGCCAGCGTGGCTTGATGGCTGATAACGCCTGGGGTGGTCACTGGGACTGGCAGGAGCAGCATGATGCAACCGAAAGAGGTAAAACGGCTGACGGTTACAATCTATACACTGCTCAGGATATAACGCTACATGCACCACGAGTGGTGGCGCACTCAGAAAGCCACACCAATGAGCGTGAATCGACCAACTATAACTTTGAGCTGACCTACAAAGGCGATGGCAACTTTTCGGGCAAAATGCGCCTGATCACGGCCGATGCGGAACGTATGCACACAGAAAACGTTGCCCAGGGCTATATGACCAGTGGTCTGGCACACAACCTTCGCCGCAATGAAGGCAATGGTCCGATTGCCGTAAACCCAGGCGGTTATGGTCCGGGTACGGTACCAGTCAGGCTGAATTACCAGGGTGACCATCCGGTGTTACTGCCACCCAGTGAATTACAAGGTGAAGTATTTGGCTCAAATATAAATCGCTATTCTGTGGTGTCGACTTATTCTGAGAACAACTTTAATGAAGACGCCAGCCTGGATATTTTTCGCCTGGACGGGGAATATATATTCGAAGATATGGGGCCACTGACAAAAATGAGCTTTGGTGCTCGCTTAGGTAACCGTGATGTCACACGTGAGCAGTATGTTTTGCTTGCACCCTTTAGTAACCCGGTGGGTGAGGGCAGTGTAGATGTGATGTGGAAAGATCAGGGCCTGGCCGCATTTGATACCGATGGCAGTGGTGGTGTACCCAGTGCTTCTGACGGTGATCTGACCATGGGCTATGACACTCCTTATACGTTCGATAAATTGCCTGATGGGTGGGTCCAGCAGGTATCTGACTTTGGTCCGGTGAATGGAGGAAGTTATTACTTTATCGACCCGCGCCAGCTTGACGACCCATTCGCGTTCCAGGATCAGCTTTATCCGGGCAACAAAAAAGGCGGCGTTCCGGGCAGTACTTATGAGGTTGAAGAAGAAACACAAACTCTCTACTGGCGTGGCGACTTCTCCAGCGATTTGTACACTGCAAATGTCGGTTTCCAGTACATCAAGACTGATCTTGAGATACTGCAAAATGTCGTTGGTGACTCAATTTGTGTAGGCTGCCCAGGTTCTGTTGCTGCGGACGGTGGAGACATTAATACCAACAAGTCGTTCAACGACTTTCTGCCTTCACTCAACCTGGCGGTTAACTTGAGCGATGACCTGATCTTCCGCTCAGCCTGGGGTAAGACCATGACGCGTCTGGACTTAGGTGCGATTGCGGGGGGTTTGCAGGTGAGCCGCTCACGTGCTGGTGATGACCTGGCTGCTCGGGAAGGTATTTCTCCGGATCTGTTGATTGCAACCAACGCATCCATGCAGGGCAACCCTGAACTGGAGCCATGGCGCGCATCCAATGTCGATCTGGCGCTGGAATGGTACTTTTCTCCTAGCGCATTGGTGAGTCTGGGCGTTTTCAAGATTAAGCTAGACTCATTTATTGAAACCAGCACCTGGAAAATGCCGCTGGCTGATGCAGATGGCGTGGTACGTCGCGAGGTCAACGTAACTGGTCAGGTTAATGGCCAGGGTGGCACGATTGAAGGGGCTGAATTTACGTATCAGCAGGCATTTGACTTCCTGCCAGGGTTCTGGAGCGGATTTGGTGCGGCATTTAACTACACCTATTCAGACAGTGAAAGTGGCCGGGTAGATTTTTACGGAGATGCTCTGCCGTTGGAAGACAACTCAAAAGAGTCTGGTAATGCTGTGCTTTGGTATGAAAAAGATGGCTTCCAGTTCCGCTTAGCTGCAAACCACCGTTCTAAGCGTCTGGCTCAGGTTACGACCACAGGCGGCATGGGTGATACGGCTATCTGGACCGAACCGACCACTTATCTTGATGTTTCAGCCAGCTATGATGTCACGGATTACCTGACCGTGTATATGTCGGGCAGTAACCTGACAGAAGAATACGAATCCAACTATGCACAGTGGAAGGACAACCGTATTTCACAGAACGTTTATGAGCGCCGTCTGACACTGGGTGTCCGCGGCCGCTGGTAATTCTCCCTCAGGCCTGAGTATGTGGTTCAGGCCTTTTTCTCCCGAGCATCAGCGTCAAAGATAAGCCAAAACACCTGATGTTTTCTCATGCTACTTCAGTATTCAATCCGAGTATTGTTACTCACTCTGGCTGTGTGAATGAAGGCACAGCAATCGCGAGCTTAATTCATCTGTGAGATGTCGGTTTATGATGCAATTTCCTCACTGATAAAAGCAGATTAATAAGAATTTATTAACTTTTTCATATGGCAAGTTGAATAATATTTTAGTCTTATCTGCAATGATACAAAGCAAACACCGATTGTCGGGTGGGAGGACTAAGCTTACTGATAGTTATCCGGTTTTTGTTGCAATAAGCGCTTCTTCAGCTAA
Source organism: Pseudoalteromonas rubra (assembly GCF_000967655.1). GTDB lineage: Bacteria > Pseudomonadota > Gammaproteobacteria > Enterobacterales > Alteromonadaceae > Pseudoalteromonas > Pseudoalteromonas rubra_A. The sequence continues at coordinate 61,883 of NZ_JXYA01000010.1, read as the reverse complement.
CTAGAAAAGTATTAGCAATTGTTAGAAATGTGCCGCTAAAGCGCTGACAATGGCGGCAAACTAGTCTTACCAACGAGTTAAGGCGGTGGCTATCCCTAACAGGATCCCCTTGGATCATTGAGTTTGTCTGCCCACAAACTGGCTCCAATTACGCCACCGCCTTTTTATCTCTCAGTCGATAACAAGGTAAGACACATGAAACCTAACTTCCTCGTGGTTGCCCTGGTGCTGGTAACCTTCTTTATGGTGTCCTTTTTCACCAATATCCTCGGTCCATTGTTTCCTGAGCTGATCACTAGTTTTGATATTGGTTTGACTCTGGCGGGCTTGTTTCCTTTTGCTTTTTTCATCGCTTATGGGGTGATGTCTATTCCCGCCGGGCTACTGGTACAGCGCTTTGGTGAAAAACGGGTGATGCTTGGGGCGTTTACGCTTGCGGGGCTGGGGGCGTTACTTTTTGCTCTGGCACCGGTATTAATAGTGGCCATGCTGGCGCTGTTTTTGATTGGAACGGCCATGGCCATGTTACAGGTTGCCATTAACCCGTTACTGCGGCGCAGCGGTGGCAGCGCTCACTTTGCTGCGTTCTCCGTGCTTGCTCAGTTATTGTTTGGTGCGGCAGCCAGTTTGTCGCCCTGGGTCTATGTAACGCTGGCTGGCCTGGTACAGGCGCAGCCCGCTGAATTTAGCTGGATCCCTGCCAACATGCCCTGGTTGAGTATGTACTGGCTGTTTGCACTTTTGAGTGTGCTAATGCTTTTCTGGATTGGCCTGAGTCAGTTCTCCAATGTACAGCGACAGGAGGAGGAAACACTAAGCTGGCAGGCCTGTGTGGGCTATTTTCGGCATCCCACGGTGATCCGCTTCTTTTTTGCCATCGTCGCCTACGTGGCACTGGAGCAGGGCATTGCCAATTCTATCGCGGTGTTTTTGCAAAATTATCATCAAATCGAACCACAGCATAGTGCCCAGGTTATTAGCCAATTCTGGATGATGCTCACGCTCGGGTGTGTGCTGGGACTGCTGTTGCTTAAATTGTTCGATGCCAAACAGGTGCTGATGGTATTTTGTCTGGGGGCCGCACTGAGCCTGATTGCGGCGCTGACTGGCAGCGTCGAGATTGCCCTGCTGGCTTTCCCTTTATCCGGGTTTTTCTTATCTGTGATGTGGTCAGTGCTATTTTCACTGGCACTCAACTCTGTGCCCAGTGGCCATGGTGCAATATCCGGGGTGTTGTGTACCGGTATTGTTGGTGGCGCATTGGCCTCTCCCGCAATAGGTCTTCTCACGCAGTTGAGCGGTTCATTGCAGCTGGCCTGTCTGGCGCTGCTTTTACCACTTGGCTACATCGCCTGGATAGCCTGGTGGGCGCAACCGCTGGTGCGCAATCATACCATACGTCCGTTTTGGCAAAAGCAAGTTCAACGCGAAGAAACACAGGAAGCTGCAGGACGATGAGTACAATAGTGTGTGTTGATCTGGGGGGCACCAAAGCACAGGTTGCCCGTGTTGATGAACAAGGGGTCTACGACGCGCGTCGTTACAGCGTACCAGCTTCGGCGGCCAAGACCCAGGTTGATGAGTTTATCCGGGGCATCATTGCGCAGCAGCTGAGTGCAAGCTGTCGTGGTATCGCCATCGGCGTGCCCGGTATGGTGGATCTGCGCAGCGGCACTGTGCTGGAGACGGTCAATATTCCGGCCTGGCAGGATGTCCCTCTGGCTGCACAATTAAATGGCTATTTTTCTTTGCCTGTAGTTGTTAACAACGATGTTAACTGTTTTACTATGGGTGAATATTGTTATGGTCAGCATTACCTGCCAGGCGCACCGCATTACGAACCTGTGCCTAACCTGCTGGGGGTTTGTCTGGGGACCGGGTTAGGCGCCGGGCTGATTTTTGAGGGTCGCCTGTACAGTGGCAGGCATTGTGCAGCGGGTGAGTTTGGCAGCTTTCCTTATCGTGATGGTATTTTGGAGCGCTACACCAGTGGGCAGTTTTTTTTGGATCGAGGCACCAATGGGGCCGAGCAGGCTGCGCTGGCATTACGCGGAGACAGTTATGCGCAATCCCTGTTTGATGAGTTTGGCTGTCATCTGGGGTATGCCCTGGCACAAACTCTGTTGGCCTTTGACCCCGATAAAATTGTGCTAGGGGGATCGGTCAGTAAGTCCTATGACTTGTTCAAAAGGACGATGTGGAAAAGTCTTGCCAGGCAAACTCATCCGGCATTATTTAAACGGCTTGAGATAGAAGTGGGTAAGCTGGAATATGCTGCGCTGCGCGGCGCTTATCAGTTGTTCCGGCAACAGTTTTCGGAGGGAATATGAAGAAGTTTGTTTGCTGGCTTTTGGCACTAATGGGTGCTCAAGCGGCACATGCGTTAACACAGAGCGAGTTAAATGAGGTGGCCGATAACCTGGAGATCCGTTATCACCTGATTGACTCCATGCCAAAGCCGTGTCCGGCACCTGCCAAGCAGTGCTATTTGTCTGAACTGCGTTTGCGCTCACCTATGCCTTATGACGGTGCTGACTGGGCCATTTATTTCAGCCAGCTGATGCCTATTTATCAGGTCGACAGTGAGCTGTTCAAAATAGAGCACCTTAATGGTGACTTGCACCGACTGACCCCAACGGAGCAGTTTGGTGGCTTTTCTGCTGATGATGAATATACCATTCGTTTTTATACCAAAAACTCACAGATCACCCGCTCGGAGTTTATGCCTAACTATATACTGGCCGATCAGGCGCAGCGTCTGCTCCCCAGAGTCATTGCCAGTACACGCACGGTGCGCGATGAACAAACACAACTTGAGCAACAGCCTTATCTGGCCCCATTCGAGTCATACCATCAGCTACGCGTGAGCGAGAAAGATCACACTCCCTGGATGGGAACGGCTTATCTGGCCCGGCATCAGTCAGAGCCGGTATTCAGCCATGCCCCTGAAGGCGTGATCCCAACACCTAGATCATTCAAAGTGGTGTCTCAGGGGCGGATCAACCTGGATAAAGGCGTGCATTTTGAGCTAACGGGCCTCAATCTGGCCGACATTGAAATGGCTGCCAGGCGCCTTGCACAGCTGGGAGTACAACAAACCCAAAAGGGATTGCCAGTTAGCGTTACGGTGGACCCTTCATTGCCGATTGAAGCGCAGGGATATCTGTTTAACAGCTCCACCAATCGTATTGCTATTCAGGCGTCGGATGCTGCCGGTGCCTTCTACGGTGTACAAACACTGGCGGGTTTGATGGACCTTAAAACCCGCAGTATTCCTAGTGTCGCCATGGCGGATGCGCCCCGTTATACCTTTCGAGGGCTGCATATCGACAGTGCCCGCAACTTCCGCTCCAAGCAGTTTATACTGGATACCATAGCGCAAATGGGCGCATATAAATTGAATAAACTGCATCTGCATCTGGCCGATGATGAAGGCTGGCGTCTTGCCATCGCAGGCCTGCCAGAGCTGACTAAAATTGGTGGGCTGCGTTGTCTGGACCTCAGTGAAACGCGCTGTGTGTTGCCGCAACTGGGTGCCGGGACGGGCACTGGGGCACCACGCAACGGGCACTATTCACAGCAGGATTACAGTGATATTTTGCGTTTTGCCAAAGCGCACCATATCGAAGTGATCCCGTCACTGGATATGCCGGGACATTCCCGTGCTGCCATCATTGCTATGGAGGCGCGTTATCGGGCTTTAATGGCGAAAGGTAAAAAAGAGGCGGCCAATGAATATCGCTTGGTAGAAGAAGCAGACAAAACCCGCTATTCCTCTATCCAGCACTACCATGACAACACCTTAAATGTTTGTCTGCCCGCTACCTATCGTTTTGTTAGTAAGGTGCTAAATGAGTTACAACGTATGCATGAACGTGCAGGCGTACCATTAAAAACGTATCACATAGGGGCTGACGAAACCGCTGGTGCCTGGCTGGATTCTCCTGCCTGTCAGGCGCTGAATAAGAAGCAAACCATTACGTCGATGAACGGTTATTTCATCGAGCAAGTAGCGGCCATGGTGGCAGAAAAAGGCATCACAGTGGCCGGCTGGAGTGATGGCCTGAGCGACGTAAACTCGCAGAAAATGCCCAAACAGGTGCAAACCAATGTCTGGAGTACACTCAGTGAGCAAGGGCACAAAGTGGCGCACCAGCAGGCCAACCTGGGCTGGGAAGTGGTATTGTCATTGCCGGATGTGACTTACTTTGATTTTCCGTATCAGTCTCATCCACAGGAGCGCGGTAATCACTGGGCCAGTCGGGCGTTAGATACCCGCAAAGTGTTTGAGTTTATGCCCGATAATTTGCCAGTCCATGCGGAGTTCTGGCGCGATGTGCTGCATCACAACTACAGTGCGGATGATAAAGACTCCAGCCTGAAGCCGGGCGTTGGTTATACCGGTATGCAGGGGCACCTGTGGAGCGAAATGATCCGGGATGACGTGCAGGCCGAATACATGTTGTATCCGCGTTTGCTGGCACTGGCAGAACGCGCCTGGCATAAGCCAGACTGGGCCGTACCGTATCAGGCCGGCAGGATTTACAACGATAAAAGCGGCTACTTCAGTGCTCAAAGCCAGCAGCTGCGTGAGCAGGACTGGCAACGATTTGTCGCTTTGCTGGGCTACCGTGAACTACCCAAATTAACCCGTCAGGGGCGCTTTTTTCGTATCCCGACTGTGGCCGCAAGCCGTCGCGAGGATGGCACACTAAAGTTGTTTAGTGAGATCCCCGGGTTTGAATTAGAAGCACACATCAACGGGCGTTGGGTTAGTTATCATCCCAAGCTGGATTTTGACTCGGTGGATGCGGTGCGCGCTGCATTGCCTGATAACACACGTGCCGGGCGCGCTTTGCCTATACCTGCCCCGGTTGAGCAAGATAGCCAGTAATTTACCAGATACCTCAGGGGGCCAAGCCGGCCCCTGCCTGGTTTAACGCTGGTAAACAACCTCGCCATCAAGCAGTGTCATCACCACTTGGGCGCCTCGGATCTCACTGGCACTGGCTTCAAATAAGTCGCGGTCAATCACTACCAGATCCGCCAGTTTACCCACTTCAATACTGCCAACGCGCTGCTCCTGGCGCATCGCATAGGCGCTGTTAAGGGTATAGGCCTCAATGGCTTGTGCCAGCGAAATAGCCTGTGGTTGCCGCGACACTGCGTTACTTAATCCGATAAACGGATTAAACGGGCTGACATTCCAGTCACTTGAGAGCGTGAGCGTGGCCTTGTTATCCGTCAGGCTGCGAATAGGGACCAGATCTTGGGCACGTTCACTACCAATCAGGGGAATGGTTTCCGGCCAGTGGCTCGGAGCGGTGAAGTCTCCGGCGACCTGAGCGTCGGCAATAACCCCCAGTTTGGCAAAGCGTGGCAGATCGAACGGGTCAACAACCTCCAGATGGGTGATACGGTGACGGGCCTGGCCATTGGAGGCATTTTCAATGGCATTCAGGGCTTCGTGAATACCGCGGTCGCCAATGCCATGGATATTAAAGTCAAAGCCTGTTGGTTCCAGCGCCTTAAGGTACTTCTCGAGCCGTGCCTGGGTAAAGTAATTCAGCCCGCGGTTGCCATCCAGCTCCAACCAGTTTTCCAGGTAGGGTTCATGCATCGCAGCAGTGGTATTGACCAAAATACCATCCATATAAAACTTGACCTGGTTCACCTGTAATAGCTCGGCAGGGTTGTTTTGATACAGAGACTTGAGCTTAGCCAGCTGGGTGTTGTCGTTCATGTGGGGATAAGCCCACAGACCCAGACTAACTCGCAATGTCAGTTTGTCTTCATTTGCAACCCGTTGCCAGGTTTCCAGGTGGCCTCGTTGCCAGTAAGTACGGGCGTCACTGATGGAGGTGATCCCGGCTTTGTTCAACTCGGGCATAGTATATTCAATCAGGCCAAGGTAATCGCTCTGAGCGGCGTCGGGCAGAGACTGCATCGCCAGTTCCATCACCTGATTTCCGGCATTGTCGTACAAAATGCCATTGAGCTTACCTTGCTTATCGCGACCCAGCACACCGCCGATCGGATCGATACTGTTGGCCGACAAACCCGCTAATGCGAGTGCTTTGCTATTGACCCACATCGAATGAGAGGTTTGCTCCATGATGATCACTGGCCTGTCTGGTACTGCCTCATCCAGCACCGCCAGTGGTGAGTCTGCCATCTCCAGCAGCGTCGATATTTCATGGCCGTAGCCAATTAGCCAGGTGGCTGTGGGGTGTTGGCTGGCAGCATAAGCCACTTCGTCTATGTATTCTCCCGCAGTAGCCAAGGCTGGTACGGTAAACTGGGTGGCCTCGGAGGCAGATTCAAGCGGGTGCATGTGTACATCGTGAAACCCGGGCAGCATCATCTTACCTTGCAGGTTAATGTGCTGGGTTGTTTCGCCAATATAGTCCTGGGCTTCTTCATTGCTACCGACCAGAATAATCTTATTGTCTTTAACTACCACGGCTTGAGCCCAGGGTTGCTCAGCGTTTACCGTATAAATGCGGCCGTGGGTAAATACCAAAGTGGCACTTTGCGCTGCACTGGGCTGCTGCATACTGGATGCCGGGGTGGTTGGATTGGTACTTTGGCTGCTGGTTTGATTGTCAGAGTTACAGCCACTGAGGGCTAAACCGGCTATCAGAAAACTGCTGGTGATCATCTTTGTTGCTCGCATTGTTGACTCCTCGTTGATGCCGATACACTATCAATAGCATGGTAACCACAAGGTAACAGTATAGAGGTTAAATGCTGATCTTATTGGTGGAAGACGACGCGGTGTTAGCCGCCCAGACGATAGACTTTCTCAATGCAGAGGGCATTGAAGTCGATTATGCCGCAACTTTGGGTCGTGCTAAAGAGATTGCGGCGCAAACCGCCAGCTTTGACAAGTATGATGCGATTATTTTGGATATGAGCTTGCCCGATGGCAACGCGCTGAGTTTGCTGCAGCAATCGCTGGCCGGGTTTGACGCCCCTGTATTGTTTTGTACTGCGGCAACGGATCTTGACGATAAACTTGCCGCGTTTGCGGCCGGTGCCCTGGATTATATCACTAAGCCCTTTGCGCTGCCTGAGCTGGCCGTAAGGGTCAAGCTGTTGGCGGGTAAAGTGTCTAAGTGCAACCAGGTGTTTGAACTGGGTAGCCTGCATGTGGACTTTTCGGCAAAAATTGTCAGACGGGGTAACCGCACTATCGTGTTATCCCCTCAGCAATGGCAGCTGCTTACCCTGTTGGCTGAGCAGGCACCGACGCCGGTTAGTAAGGCTCAGATCCTGCGCCACATCTGGCCCGACAGTGAGGTGAACAACAACATGTATAAGTCTTTGTTAACCAGGCTTCGGCATAATCTGAGCCGCGATAATGAGCCCTCTGTGATACAAACACTTAAGGGGCAGGGCGTGGCATTGCGAGAATCCAGTTGATGAGACAAAAAACGCTCAGAGGGTATTTAGCCAGGCGGCTATTTTTGTTGTTTGGGGTGTTTTCTCTGATCTGGATCTGGGTGGCCAGCCAGGTGTATCACTACGCCTGGGATGGGACATCAGACTATTACCTTTATCAGGACCTTGAGGTGGCGCTCTCGGGCCAGTTGAGCTTACCTTATCAGGATAGCACTAAGCTGATGGGCAACTGGCAAGATCTGCCCGCAGACTATCGGCGTGTTTTTAACCACAACGGGCTTGGGCCAGACGAGCAAGCCCGTGAAGTTACTCAGTTGCTGATGCTGGGCGATGATTACGTGTATATCTTGCGCTATGCCGAGGCACCTTATGAGCCACTTTATATTGTGCATCGTATTGCACAGCAAGATTCCCCCAGCCTGCTGGCGGTGTTTATTGCCTTGACCCTGGCTTTGTTTGTGCTCGGTGCACTGAGCTGGTGGCCTGCTCACCGGCGTATTGTGCGAGAGTCCGAGCGCCTGACAGCCAGTTTAGGGGCGCCAGAAAACTCGCCGGGCGCAGAGTTTGGGGAGTTTTCTTCTCAGTCTATCCTGGCTGCGACCGATGCGTATGCGCAGCATTATACGCAGCAGCAGGAGCGCTTGTATTCCGCTTTTTTAAGTCATGAGCTCAATACCCCGCTGGCACAAATCCAAAATACGCTTGCCCGCTTTGAGCAGCTGGATGAGCTGCCGTTGGATGCACTCCCCCTGCTGGCGCAACTGGAGCAATCGGGTCAGGATCTTAGGTCGCTGAGCGAGGCTATTTTGTTATTGTGCCGAGCCGATCAGGCGCGTCTGAATGTGGCTGATCTGCGGGAGTGCCTGACAAGCTGGCAACACACTTGGCAGCGGCAGGGGTTGGTTATTGAGTTGAACTTACCTGCTCAGCCGGTCAACCAACCAGTGCAGTTGCGCCTGCTGACGCTGCTCCTGGAGCAGCTGGCCAAAAGCGCGCTGCAACATGGTGAGGGAGCACTTACTGTCACGCTGAGCGATAAAGAAATGACCTTCACCAATCGTGTGTGTGCTAAGCAAGTGCACCATGGTCAGGGGCTGGGTACCCGGATCATTGAGCGCGTGTGTGCGTGCTTTGGCTGGCGTGCGCAGCGTAATGCTGGCCCGCTATTTACACAAACCATTCACTTTCATAATCATAGTGATTGAACCAACACCTGTGTTTTAACGGAGTTGGTGCTATTTGGTGCAGAACCTATCAAACTGGCTTTTCGTATTACCTGGTTGCACCCGAGCAGCATTGGCTCAGAGCTGAGTTCATGGCTTTATTTGAGTGGTTTAAAACTGAATTTGCAACATCGCCAGCGGAGGTGGATTTTTAGTCAAATTTTTACCCACATTGATGGGACGTGACTATACTCTGAGTGATTATTTCCAGAATAAATGGACAGGCTTTCTATCAGAGTGAAGGAATAATGGAGTTAAATACGTTAAGCACGCGCATCAGCGCAGGGTTTGTACTGGCTTTTTTGATCCCCGCTGCAATTGTCATTGCGGCGCTTTTTCAGTTAGCTGAGCTGGAGCAAAGTAGCACTCAGTTTAGTACCAATGAGCTGGCCAGTGTTAAGCATATGCAGGCACTGAGATCTAACTTCGAGGACTCTAAACTCGAGCTGAAATCCTGGATGGCTGGGGGCGGTCAGCAACACTTGCAAGGCCGGCGTGAGGCATGGCAAAACATAGACGAGTCTCTCTTTAAGATAAAACGTCTGTCTTTATCAGCCTTGAGCCGGGATCAGGTCGTCAGGCTTGAAGCAAAGCTGGCCGAAGCCAGGCTTGTTCAGCAGCAAATAGAAGCCGTGGCGCAAACCGAAGAAAACTTTCCTGGGCTACAGATTCTCTTTAATCAGGCAATGCCCAGAGCTGAGCGGATCCAAAATGCGGTAACGCTTTTGATAGAGCGCGAAGAAGAGCTCTCAGCCGGAGAGCAACGCAAGCAACTTCTTAAGCACCTGGCTGACTTTAGGGCCAGCTTTGCCAGTGCAATGAGCGCTGCAAAGGCATTTTTACTCAGCAACCAGGAGTCTTATTTCAGAGATTTTGAGGAACACCACTCATGGCATGAAGATGCCTGGCTCAATGTTCAGCAGCAACAGGGATTGCTGGATGAGCAACAAATGATGCAATTTCAGAAAATTACGCGCTTACGTGTCGAGTACTGGGGGCTGGTACGAGACATGTTTGAGTTCAGGCGCAGTGCCAACTGGGATCAGGCAGAAAGTATCTGGCAGGAGCAGTTAGGCCCGCTAACGCGTGCACTCAAAAACCAGTTGATTGAAATAGAGATAGCACAGCAACGGCTTGCCGATAACAGCCTGATGTCTAACCAACAGAGCTTAGCTGAGTTATCTTTATTCTCTGCCATTGCACTCCTACTTGCTGCAATGATAACCGTGTTCATCGCGTATCTAATAAATAGGCAGATAGGCCAATCAGTTAGCCAGTCAATAGAGGTGGCAGAGCAAGTTGCGGATGGCGACTTTAGTACCAATGTTCAGCTTCAGGGCAGTATTGAAATTGTTAGGCTTTCACAATCTCTGTCACGCATGACAGAGACACTGAGGGCAATTACACATCATGTCAAGCTAATCGAAAACGGCGACTATCAGGCAGACTTTAAACCGAAGGGGGAGCGGGATCAGCTTGGCCAAGCGCTTAACTCAATGACCAGAAAGTTAAGAGAGAATAAACTGGAGGTCGAGTCGCAGAGCTGGCTAAAGGCTGGCTTATCCGAGCTGTCGGACTTGTTGGCTGGCGCTCGAACCGTTGCTGAGATCTATCAGGTTTCGGTGGATTTTTGTACCAAACATATTCAGGCAGAGGTCGGCGCTCTGTATGCTCATCAAGGAGACCGTTTTGCCCTTGTCAGTAGCTATGCCTATAAACATCGCAACTCAGCCAGTGCGGAGTTTTGTGCCGGTGAAGGTTTGGCAGGTCAGGCAGTGTTAGAAGGTAAGCTGATGTGCTTTTCCGATTTACCTGCTGAGCATATTCCACTTGAGGTTGAATCTGGGCTTGGTCACTCAGTGGCTAAGTATATCGTCGCGGTACCTTTGGTCGACAGGTTACAAAGCGAATCTGTTCTGGCGGTATTGTTACTTGGAAACACCAAGCCTTTTAGAGCTATAGACATAGAATGGCTCGAGCAAAGTGCGGATAAACTGGCTCAAGCCATTGCATCAGCGCTGTCACGGGGCAGGTTGCAGGAGCTGCTGGATGAGTCGCAACAGCAGGCAGAGGAGCTTGAGTCTCAGCAGCAGGATTTAAAAGCGGCCAACGAAGAGCTGGAGCAGCAAACGCAGGAGCTTAAACGATCGGAGGAAGAGTTAAGAGAGCAAAGAAGCCAGCTTACTCAAACCAATACTCAGCTCACTGAGCGTACAGATACGTTACAAAAGCAAAAAGTCGAAATTGAAAACGCCCGTATTGAGCTGCAACATCGCGCAGAACAATTAGCGGTCTCGAGCAAATATAAGTCAGAGTTTTTGGCCAATATGTCGCACGAGCTAAGAACACCGCTGAATAGCTTGCTGTTATTGTCGCAGTCTTTGGCTCGCAACGCCGATGGTAATTTAACGGAAGATCAGCTTGAAGATATTGAGGTCATTTACAATGGTGGCCAGTCCTTACTCACGCTCATTAATGAAATTCTGGACTTGTCGAAAGTTGAAGCTGGCAAACTTAAGCTGATCTCAGATCGGGTAAATTTACACGGCTTTGTAGCGCGGCTGAAGAAACAGTTTGATCCGATCGCACAAGAGAAGAGCCTTGAGTTTAAAGTCACGATTTCCCCGTTGGCACCTCAAGATATAGAAACAGACGAACTCAGGTTGGAGCAAGTTCTGCGCAACTTACTCTCGAATGCCTTTAAGTTTACGGATCAAGGCTACGTAGAATTATGTATCGAGCCGGTTGACGGGAGCGTTAAGTTTAACAACTCGGCGCTGAGCGCGGAGAGTTGTTTAGGCTTTGTGGTGAAAGATACAGGGATTGGTATAGCGCAAGACAAACAACAGGCGATTTTTGAAGCCTTCCAGCAAGCCGACGGGTCAACCAGTCGGGCTTTTGGTGGGACCGGCCTTGGGTTGACGATATCGCGAGAGTTTAGCCACTTGCTGGGCGGAGAAATTCAGCTGACCAGTGAGCTGGATAAAGGCAGTGCCTTTGCTTTGTATATTCCGCGTGACAAACAGCCGGAAAACGAGGAGCAGGACGAGCCACAACCAGACGTACACACAACAAACCAGGCGATTCAGCAAAGCGACTTTGTCAAAGTGCATGACGATGCTTTACTGACCGAGCAGCAGTCAACAGTTGCAGCACTTAGCAATGCAATGGTCACCACAGACGCGGCGTCAGACTTGGCTACCGAGCAAAATAGTACGGTTCTGATTGTGGAGGATGACAGCCAGTTTGCCAGCATTTTATCTGATATTGCCCGCAAACATCAGTTTGACCCGATTGTGTGCTCTCGGGCCGAGCAGGCATTAAACATGATACAGCAAGCGCAGCCAAGTGCGGTGATACTGGATATTGGGCTGCCGGATATGGACGGCATGACTCTGCTGGACACCTTGAAGTCGGAGCCTAAAACACGCCAGGTCCCGGTTCATATTGTGTCAGGCAAAAACAAAGACCCGAAAGCACTACAAAAAGGGGCTATCGACTTTTTAACTAAGCCCGTGTCTTTGGAGCAGATGGAGCAGGTTTTTGCTAAGTTTGAGGTCTTGCTGCAAAAGCACATTAAGCATTTACTATTGGTAGAAGATGACACCCATGCCTGTAAAGTGATTAAACAGGTTTTACAGCAAAAGGGGTTAGTGTTGCATATTGCCAACGATGGCGCCGCAGCCATGCAGCTTCTGAAACAACATCAGATAGACTGCTGTATTGTTGATTTGAATCTGCCGGACATATCGGGCTTTGAATTGCTTGAAAGAATGGACGCAGAGGCGAGCCTGGCGTTACCGCCGATCATTGTTTATACCGCGCAAGAGCTAAGCCGGGATGAATATCACCAATTGCTGCGCTTCACTGACAAAATTGTACTGAAAACTGACCATGCGCCTGTGCGCTTGCAGGATGAAGTAGAGCTCTTTTTACATTCAGTGGAGCAGCGCTTACCACCTAGCGTAGTCGCTTCCAAGCACGACGATATGAGTAGTCAACCCGTTGACCTGTCTGGCTTTCATGTGCTTTTGGTTGATGATGATTTGCGCAATACCTATGCTTTATCCAAGTTGCTGAAGGAGCAAGGGCTTGCCGTCACTATGGCTGATAACGGTCAGCTGGCGCTTGAAAAGCTTCAGCAGAATGAGCAATTTGATCTGGTGCTGATGGACATCATGATGCCTGTGATGGATGGGTTTGAAGCAATGAAACATATTCGAGCAGACATTTCACAAAACCTGCCAATTATCGCCCTGACTGCAAAGGCGATGAGTGAAGATAAGCAAAAATGTCTAGAGGCTGGAGCCAGTGACTACCTTGCCAAACCCGTTGATATCAATGTATTGATCTCTATGATGAAAATCTGGTTATACGAAACGCAAAATGCAAGCGACAGACTCCATTGACATGGCATCATTATCGGACCGTGAAACCAAGCTCACAGCTGAACAGGCGCTGGAAGTAGACATTTTACTGGATGTTTTGTATCAGCGCAGCGGCTATGATTTCTCTCAGTATGCCCGCAGTACACTGGTCAGGCGTTTGCAAAATTGTTTGCTCATGGAAGATTTGCCGCACTTTTCGTACCTGATCCCCAAAGTACTGTACGAAAAAGGATACATGCACAAACTGTTGCAGGAACTGTCGGTTAGCGTCACCGAGTTTTTTCGTGATCCGGCCTTTTTTCAGTCTCTGGAGCAGCATGTGCTGCCGGTTTTAAAGACCTTTCCTTACTTTAAAATTTGGCATGCCGGGTGCGCCACTGGTGAAGAAGTATATTCTCTTGCGATGCTGTTAAAGGCACATGGCTTATATGACCGGGCTAAGATTTATGCAACCGACTTTAATGACCGTATTTTAGATAAAGCCAAAGCAGGTATTTTTACAGAAGACACGATGCGCCAGGGAGAGTTGAATTACAACCAGCTGGCAATATCACAGGGCACCCCGTTTCATGAGCATTTCTCAACGCAATATCATAGCAGTAAAGTCCGTATGGAGCTGGCCAGGAACATAGTGTTTGCCAATCATAATTTGGTTTGCGATGGAGTATTTGGCGAGATGCAGCTGATACTTTGCCGTAATGTGATGATTTACTTTGATAATGCTTTAAAAAAGCGGGTGATCGATTTATTTGACCAAAGCCTGCATCACAGTGGCTTTTTGGGGCTGGGGCGGCTTGAGAACCTTGATTATCTGGATACCAGTGCACGATGGCATTTGCTGGATAACGCAGCAACGCTTTATCGTAAAGTGCCCGGCATTTAGCTAGGACTAAAGGCTTATAATAATTTGTATGATCTACTCTAGGCGCTGCTATTTTTGTACTAAGCTTGTAGGAGCTGGACAGAAACAAACCAGGATGATTTATGGGAGCGATAAAGCAAAGTGCGGTGCAAGAAGACGACCGCACCAAGCCGACGATTTTGATCGTTGATGACAGGCCAGAAAACCACCGGGTAGTGAGAAAAATCCTCGGGGATATGCGCGCCAATTTCCACTCTGCTGAGTCGGGGCATGAAGTGTTATCACTGGTTTTGCGCCACAAGTATGCAGTGATTTTACTGGATGTGATGATGCCCGGTATTGATGGCTTTGAAACAGCCTCGTTGCTGCGTATGAATGACGAAACCAAGCATACACCCATTATATTTATTACCGCAGCAGATCACACCGAAGCGCTGGAATTTAAAGGCTATGAAGTCGGTGCTGTCGATTATTTGTTTAAACCCATCAACGCACATACGCTGTACAGTAAGGTGCAAGTTTTTCTGGAATTGGAACAGCAAAGAACGAAGTTGTTACAATCTTTTCAGGATATTCAGGAGCTTGAAAACAAAAATCGGCTTTTGCTCAAATCTATTGGTGAAGGCATTTTAGGTGTCGATACCCAAGGGTGTATCACTTACACCAACCCCGCAACCGAGAAAATTCTTGGCCTGAACGAAAACACCTTAGTTGGCGCAAATGTGGCTGAGTTCATTTGTCTGTCAACGTCGAATGCGGGTAATGCCAGCTGGGAAAACTGCAGGATCTTCGAGCACTGTGCAAAGGGTTATACCTATCGCGATTCTTATGGGTTGTTTAAAGACAATGATAAACGCATGTTTCCGGCGGAGTTTATAGCTACCCCTATCTATGAAAATAACACTTTATTTGGCGTCGTCATTGCTTTTCAGGATATCAGTCAGAAGCGCAGTATCGAGGAGCAACTGAACCGCTTATCTCAGTTTGATACTTTAACGGGCCTGGTTAATCGCAGCACCTTTGAGAAGCATTTGCAGCAAGCCATCAAGCGCAGCCTAAGGCATAATCGGGAGTTTTCGTTGTTGCACCTTGACCTCGATCACTTCAAGCAGGTTAACGACCAGTTCGGTCATGAGGTGGGTGATATTTTACTTCAGGAGGTGGGTCACAGGATCGTAAAAACGGTCAGCGACGGTGACATTGTTGCCCGCATAGGCGGCGATGAGTTTGTGATATTGCTCGAGAACTTTATCGAGCAACATGTTAGGAATGAGGCGGCGCTTGCCGAACATTTATTAAGCCATTTGTCGGGTGCTTATCTCATTCGCGGTCACGAGATTTTTATTGGGCCCAGTATTGGCATCGCGCGCTTCCCGGGCGCTGGTGAGGATAGCGTAAGCGTATTAAGAGCGGTAGAGCTGGCGATGTATCGGGCAAAAAAGCAGGGCGGGCAGAATTTTCAGTTTTTCACCGAAGAGCTGCACTTGCAGGCGCTGGCATCGCTGGAGCTGGAGCAAAAACTCCGTGTGGCTATAGAGCAAGAAGAGTTTGCCCTGTTTTATCAGCCGCAGTGGGACATCAATAATAACCGGGTTAATAAGGTTGAAGCGCTGTTGCGCTGGTTTCCCGCTGATGGTAGCAGCCTGGGTCCTGGCGTGTTTATACCTAAGCTGGAAGAAATGGGCTTGATCAATAAAGTCGGGGAGTGGGTGGTTGAGCAGGCGTGTCGGCAGGCCAAAAAATGGCGAGCGGAATATGCCAACCCACCTTGTATTGCGGTCAATCTGTCAATGGAACAATTACGCCGGGAAGAGTTGCCCGAAATGGTGTTTTACCTGTTGCAAAAGTATCAACTACCAGCCGATGCCATAGAAGTTGAGGTGACGGAGGGCATGATGATGCAAAACCCGCAGCAGGCAATTGAAATTCTTAATGCTTTTCAGCGGCTGGGGATTGCCGTGGCGATTGACGATTTTGGTACGGGCTATTCGTCGTTTAGTTATCTGGTTCATCTGCCGATCAACACATTAAAAATTGACCGGGAGTTTATCCGTAAACTGGGGGAAGATGAAAAATGTGAGATGGTGGTGCGGGCAATTATTAGTCTTGCACATAATATGCATTTGAAAGTGGTGGCAGAAGGGGTCGAAACAGAGCAGCAACTGACGTTTCTGCTTGAACAAAAATGTGACTACATTCAGGGCTATTATTTTGCAAAACCAGCCTCTGCGGCACAGGTGCGGCTCGAGCCGTGATCCCGGTTAAGGGCACCTGTGGGTAAATGGATCACGATGGCTTGTGAGGTAATGTAAAACACCCAGTTGATTGCTCTGATCTGTGGGTAGTAGCCCAGGCCCTCATTGCCAAAGATCCAAAATTGCCCGATGAGCGCATCTGCAACCGTGGCTAGTATCATTGCGCTTGCCATAAGGTATCGGGACCTCGCTGGCAGACTTGTATTGACCAGTAAGCACAAGCCCAGCAGTGCGGCTTGTGCAATAAATACGGCATAGATGCCAGTCATCAGGGAGACGTACCAACCACTGTCGGGGATATGCATGTTTAAATAGCTGAGTAACCCCAGCGCCGCTGTGATCAGCATAGCAATAACAAAATAGCGAGTTTGGTGAGCTGAATAGTCCAGCAGGCGCCAGCAAGCGATAAACATCAGGGCATAGCCGGGCATAAAAAACCACACTGAGTCTGCCAGGTAGTCATGTTTCACTACCTCGCCATGTTGAAAGTAGCTCTGTGTCAGGTTGAAATTAATCACGTCGCCTGTCAGGCAAAGGAGTATGGAAAAAACCATCAGATTGGCAAGACGCTGGCCTGGGTGTCCATCTTGATACTGGTTGACGGAGTGTCTTATCATTAGGCTGTTGATGAATAAGATAATCAGAGTCATCGCTTCGAAGCTGAGCACCCAGGCGCGGGTTACGCCTTCCACAGACCAAACACCGAGTAGGGTCAACAGCAAGTCGAGCATCGCACAGGCGATGATAAAAACGCTGATTTTGACTGTATTCCAGCGGGGTTTCATCCATAGTCCTTGTTAATTACCAAAGCTGAAGGTACAACTTTTAACAGGAACCCCGATGCAAAAGCAATGCTTTTTGTGTAGATTGCCAGGGTTGAGAGGAAAATTATGTCACAAATAAAAACCACATTATCTTTGACTTTTTCGGTCTGTGCCCTGGGTATCGCTATCTACAGTCAAATTGCCCAGCCACCCGCGCTGGCCACTGGGCCTGATTATGCTGAGTCATCTGCGCTTCAGTCGACTCAAAATGGCTCTCATGCTGTTAGTCAAATGGGCGAAAGTGGCCCAAAGCAGGCTGAAATTCAGCAGTTAACAGAACAAATTCACTATCTTCAGGAGCGCATACTTGAGCTTGAAAACCGCGCGTATTCAACGCCTATGTCGTCTCAGTCCTTTGAAGAATCTGTGTTGGCAATTTTGGAAGAAAAAGAGCAACAAGAACGGGCCGCGCACAGAGAAAGCAACCCTGTTTATGGGTTTTATGAAGACTTACCCGACGACTATGAGATGCGCCTGAAAACCGATCCGGAATATGCGGATAAACTCAGCAGGCAGTTACAACAAACGGTGTTGAATGAGAGCTTACCTGTGATTGACCGTCTGTCGGCTATGGGCCAGTTGCAGATGAATATGTATGTACTCAATCGCACCCAAATGGACACCATGAGTTACGATACGGTAGACGCTGTTATAAAAATCAGTCGCGGTCAGTACGAGGATAAGTTACGTGTTCAGGCGTTGGATGTGGTGGCGCAAACGCCTGTGGTAGATGCGCGGATCGCGCGTTCATTGCTGGATATTGTAGAAAAGGAAAGCAACGACTATATGCGAGCAACGGCGGCGGAAGGTTTGATGTCGCAATATTATCAAGCCAATGATGAGCAATATCCGGGTCTTAAACGTCAACTGGCGAATGATATTCTGAAGCTCTACAACAATGATGTTGATAATCAGGTGTATAACCTGATGCAGCGGATGATAGGGGATGAAGAGCTGTTAGAGCAGATCCGCAAAGATGCCAATAAATAACTGGGTGCCGTTAACGGCCCCTTTTCTGCCCCGAAAATCTGCAAATTTGTTTCTAAATACCTTAAATTAGACTATTTTTGTGTTATACATATTAGCAAATAACACTAATAATTAGTGCTGTCGTCGAGTTGGGTTTAGGCGGCAGCAAAGGAAGGTATAGCCATGTTGCCGTTGCGGCTTTCCATTAAACATAAAATTACCCTGGGCTTTGGTGGGATCGGCATGTTGCTGGTCATTGCCTGCGCCCTTGCTTACTGGGCACTGTTGGAAATCCAACGCGCGAACCATAAAGTGACAGACACCGCCCAGCCAATCTTGCATGCCGCCGAGCAATTTCAGCAACAACAGCTCAGGATCAGCAATTGGATCTCTAAGGCATACAGTGCAGACGACGAAGCCAGTGTACGACAAATCCAGCAGGCGTTTAATCAGGCAGAATCCCGTGCTCAGCAGCTGCTGGCAGAACTAGAGAATCGCGCAGCAGAGAACCCGGGGTTAATGCAGCCGCTCCAGCAAGTCGCTCAGGTCCGCACATCGTTACGGGCAGATTCTGAGGCTTTGTTTACGGCACGCCTCGAACAGTTTCAGGCCGTTACCAGTATTCAACAAGGGATCAACGCCTTCTTCGAATACAGAAATGCAGCTGGCGGAGCTATGTTGGATATCGAGCTAATTGAAACCCCAGATAATCGACTGAGAGATGAGGTAGCAGGGACTGGGATCCGAATTGATGATCTACTGTTTACGTTGGAAAATAATGTCCAATCTCTTGCGCAGGTGGGACCAGATAAACTGGCCACTCACCGCGAAGATGTGGGCTTTATTGTCGATAACATCAGTGACAACCTAACCTACCTGAAGCGCCAGTCGGCTGGCTTGCCAATGGCTCCCCTGTTGCAGCAATTTGAACCTGCCTGGGCTAACATAACGCGTCAGCTTAAAACGCCCGGCACTTTGTATCAAGCTTTGGCGCGTCGTCATGCTGGGCAGAAAACGGCCATGCAGAGCTATCAAAGTGCAGAGCAGGCTTTTGCGGCATTGTTTACGCAAATAGACACCATTCAAAATCAGGCTCAGAGCCAGTTTGACCTGTATCAGCAAGAGTCTGATCAGCTCATCGAACGAGCGCAAAGTGCCGCGCTGATGCTGGTTCTGATATTTGCCGCTCTGGCGGTTGGGATTGCCATTTCCACCAGCCGTGCCATGCTCAACCCATTGGCAGCCGTCAACAAAATGCTCAGACATATCGCCAGTGGTGATTTTTCGAGACAAATTGTTAAACGCCAGGATGATGAGTTTGGCACGCTGACAGACAACATTAATCAGGTAAAGCAAAACCTCAGCAGCCTGCTGGAAGAAATAGATACACAAGTACACGACCTAAAAAGTCTGGCTGGCTCGTCGCTGGAGCGCAGTCAGACTCTTACTCGCCGGGCAACGGGGCAGGTAGAGCGCACCGACAACGCCCTGCGTATTGCATCCACCATCGCCAGTAGTGCAGTTGATGTGTCGGAGCAGTCCCAACATGGTGTGTCCGGGCTGAAGCATGCGCAGCAGCTGAACCAGGAAACGGCGCACAGTGTTATGCAAAATAAACAGAAAATCATGTCGCTGAGCGGCACCATGGCGGAGTCTGTGGGGGCAATGGAAGGGCTCAGATCGCACAGTGAGCGGATTGGCAAAATACTCGATACCATTGTGGCTATTGCGGAGCAGACCAATCTGTTGGCGCTAAACGCGGCCATTGAGGCTGCCAGAGCGGGTGAGCAAGGTCGTGGCTTTGCGGTGGTGGCTGACGAGGTTCGGCAACTGGCAATTCGCACCCAAAATGCCACCCAGGAGATCAATAAGATGATTGCGGCTTTACAAGCTGATACTCATGCAACGGCAACCCTGATCCAGAATGGCGAACAGGATGTACGGGAATGTGCTGAGCAAAGCGAAGAGTTAGCGAATAATATGGCCCAGGTGAGTGAAGCCATAGAGCAGGCTGCCGCGTTAAGTAAGCGGGTGCTCGATGCGGCAAATCACCAGGCATCGCACAGTGAAAGTATTGCCGACTTAATGAAAGAGGTGCAGGAAACAGCCGCCCGCAACTCACAGGAAATGGGCTTTATGGCCAAAGACAGTGAGTCACTGAGCGGGTTTGCAGCGCGCCTGACCCAGCTAATTGAACGCTTTAAGCTCTAGGCGCCAGTTGGCTAGTGGCCATTGTCAATGTGGCCGAGGGAGCGCCCTGGGTCTAGTTGGTCACGTACCCGGCGTTTCAATATCTTAGCTTCCGGGAAGCCACCATCGCGCTCTCGGCACCAGATCAGGGTGTCGTTATAATAAATCTTAAACACCCCTTTACTGGCAGGTGCCAGCGCCACTTCTGCTAATTCATCCGCAAAGGTAGACAGCAGCTCCTGCGCCAGCCAGCCACTGCGCAGCAACCACTGGCACAGAACACAATACTGGATCGTTATTCTGGGTTTACTCATATTGGTTCCCTGTTGTGTCATCTATGCTACGAGCATGCTGCACAAATTCCGAGTAAATGGAGTCCTTGATCAACCTGTCGGGGGTGAAGGCGTAATAATTCTGATAGACGTTTTCGATGGCTCCGATAAAGTTCACATCATAATGACGCTCGATTTCCTCACGTACAGACAAAGGCGCAGGGAATACGCCAAACCCTTGTTGCCCAAGCGCTTTCATCAAAGCGCTGTCGTCCACGTGACCCGCAACGGAGATCTCGATTTTGAGCTCATTGAGCCAATATTGAATGGCACTGGTCACCGGACTATTCTTGGCCGGCAGTATGATGGGCGTATCGGCCAGCGCCGCCGGGAAATTATCACAGGTCAGGGACTGATCTTGTTTGTTGCCGTAAAAGCCAATCTGGCTCTTGCCAATTTCGTGACAGAAAAGCTTAAACGGGGTATCACTGTCCAGAGGTTTATCCGCTAATACCAGATCCAGCTTATGGGTTGCCATTTGTGCCAGGAGCTCGGCTTGCTGGCCATCGATACAGTGCAGGTTTGAGATGCGCTCGTTATCTATCAAAGGAGCCAGCCATTTTGATACCAGAGATTTTGGCAGGGCATCAGAAATACCCACCTTGAGGGTACGGTTGATTGAGGCCAGGTCGCCTTTAGTGGTTTCGAGCCACTCCTCTGCAATGGCAAACATATCATCGGCATACTGCTGCGTAAGTTGTCCGTATTCCGTTAGCCTGAGCCCTCTGCCTTCCCTTAAAAACAAAGGTTTACCAAGGCGCTGCTCCAGACTGGTGATCTGCGCACTGATGGTCTGTGGTGTCAGGTGTAGTATTTTGCTCGCTGCGGCGATGCTGCCGTGACGGCTTACCTGCCAGAAGTAGTACAGGTGATTATAATTTATGTTCGTTATCATTCGTAATATTCGAGGTTTTGCTAAGAATTTATCAGCTTTTTTCTTTTTAAATACATTAGTAGATTAGCCTCATCGACGCAACAATATAAGTTCAATTTCCAGTAATTAACTGGCTTTGTACAAGAGGTTGATAGCATTATGAAACTAAACTTCAGAGCAACGGGCAAGCGCATTGCAGAGGCGACCAAGTCGCAACTCTCAAAGTTGGCCACCAACAAATTTATGCGTTATGCGGCCCACATTCGCAAAGTGCGCATTGATGTGGATGAGCAAGCGTGTCAGCGTCATGGCGTTTTGACTATCTGTAAAGTGGAAGTGTTATTGCCGGGATTACCCAGTGTGTCTGTTCGGGCCAAAGGCAAGAATATGATGCAGGTGATTAAACGTGCATTGCGTGACAGTGAGTTACTGCTTGCGCGTCAGTTTAACAGGGCAGCGTAGCGACTCCCCAAGCGCTGTTGCAAGCCTTTTCGACAAGTAGATAAATTATTCGACCAAACAAAGCGAAATAGGAGGTGGCGTCCAGGTTAGAATATGATTATGCAGTATTTACAGTTATTCCCAAGCACTTGCGGCGGCATGGAGGCCGCGCTTTACTCTTGCTTCCCTTCTTTTATTCCTTTATCTGTTCACTCACACATCTAGTTATGTGGCTCAATAATTAGCCTGCTAAGGTAAACAATGTACCCAAATCCAATTTGGAACCGATTAAAGTATTAATAAAATGTTTATTGATGGTGACATTTAGATTGAATTTTGCTATTTTCAGGCACTGGTATTGATCAACATTTTTATATTCAAGGACGTAGTGCATGCAGTATATCGATGATACCAGCGCTCAGGACAGCCAGCTAGAGAAAAAACACAACTACAAACTGTACTTCCTGATCATCGCTGGTCTATTTATTTCATTATATTTTGTTGTTCCTCAGCTACTTGCATGGGCAAGTGGTGAAAGTGCGGTCAGAATGGATAACATTCATGTCGCCGAAGTGCGCCGTGGTGAATTTATTCGGGATATTTCTGTTCAGGGTCGCGTAATTGCGTCACGCCGGCCAACCCTCTATAGCCCAGCAGAAGGTACGGTGACTTACCTGGTTACAGCAGGCGATTCGGTAGAGATTAACCAGCCGCTGGCTCAGATTGACAGCCCTGAGCTGAAAAGCTTGTTGGCACAGGAGCAGGCAGAGCTTACACGTCTAAAAACGCAACTTGAACGAGAAAAAATTCAGGCAAAGAAGCAGGACCTGGCGCAGGAAAACTACCTGGGTCAAGCGATAGTCGCGTTGAACGCGGCTAAACGCGAAATGCGCCGAAATGAAGAAGGTAAGAAAAACCAGGTCGTGAGCGACATAGACTATCAAAAAGCCAAAGATGAGCTGGAAAACGCACAGCGTGAGCATCGTCTGGCGGTCAAAGAGGTCGCATTACTAAAAGAGAGCCAGAAATTCGAGATCCAGACAAGGGCAATCGAATTTCAGGCACAACAGGTGCTGGTTGATGAATTACAACGCCGAGTGGCGTCACTGGAGATCCGCTCTCCGGTTAACGGTATTGTCGGTAACCTGAGTGTTGATCAAAAAAACACGGTAGCTAAGAACCAACCGTTGCTCAGCGTCGTTGACTTGTCGCACTACGAGGTTGAGGTCAATATTCCTGAAAACTATGCCGATGACCTGGCGTTAGGCATGCCAGCTCAAATTACTTTAAATGGCCGCGCCTATGAAGGCGAACTGACCGCCATTTCTCCGGAGATAGTGCGTGGTCAGGTGGAAGGTAAAATCCGCTTTAAGGAAACAGACATCACTGGACTGAGACAAAATCAGCGCCTGACCAGCCGTATTGTGCTGGAAGAAAAGTCGGGCGTTACTTATCTGCCCCGAGGCCAGTTTGTTGACGCATATAGCGGTAAATATGCTTATGTTCTGGATGAAGGCAGTGCAGTGAAAAAACCGATCAGCCTGGGGTCGAAAAGTCTGGGCCAGGTAGAGGTGCTTTCCGGGCTGGCAGTTGGTGATACAGTGATTATATCGGATACCCGGATGTTCAACAGTGCAGAGCGTGTGCGAGTTGTTCAGTAATTAAATCAATGCGATAGCACGATCTTAAGGTTGATCGTGCTGACCCGGCGCCATTTCCGGGAAATAACAAGGTGGAGGAAGCAAGCTGATGAGATATTATTTCAAACTGGCCTGGATAAGCTTCAAACAAACTCCATTATTAAGTTCCTTAATTGTGGTCACAATAGCGGTGGGTATCGCAGCCACCATGACCACTTACACCATCAATTACATGATGAATCAGGAACCAGTCCCCGGCAAAGCCGACTCGTTGTTCTTAGTCCAACTTAACAGCTGGGGCCCACAAAAAGCCTATTATAGCCAGGGCGATGAAGAGCGGGTGCCGCCTTATCTGACCTTTCAGGACATGCAAAACTTGTGGCGCGCGAACCGTGCCGAGTCCCACATTCCTGTTAGCGGTTATCGCGACCAACTGAAGCTGCCGACTCAGCCAGACTCTGAGGCAAAAACGGCGCTGGTGCGTTCCACCAGTCGCGACTTCTTTAGCGCTTTTAATGCACCCATCAAATTTGGTAGTGCCTGGTCTGAGGATGCTGATCTGCAAGGAGAGCGGGTGGCGGTGATCAGTGCAGACACGAATCAGCGACGGTTCAATGGTGAGAACTCCGTGGGCCAACACATTACACTGGGGGCACTGGAGTATCGCATAATTGGGGTCATGGATAACTGGCCTATCTTGCCTCGTTTTTATGGCGAGGCTATGCATGCATTTCGCAAACCCAGAGACGTCTTTATCCCGTTTGAGACCCAAGTACGTAACGCCCTGTGGTCGTCAAATTTGCAGCCATTTGAATGCTGGCAAGACCCACAAGACAGCTCGTTTGAAGCCCTGCTAGCTTCTGAGTGTGTTTGGGTTTACTTTTGGGTTGAATTAAAGGATGCCAGCCAGCGCCGTGCTTACGAGGAATTCCTCTATACCTATGTCCAGGAGCAACGCGCGCTGGGGCGGTTTCAGCGCAAAATTCTCAACAAGCTGAGCACTCCAGGTGAGTATCTTGCCGATCGCGAAGCTATTTCTGATGATAACCTGGTGGCACTGGGCTTATCACTGTGCTTTTTATTGTTGTGCTTACTGAACAGCACCAATCTGATGATGGCTAAGTTTCATGGTAAGGCCAGCGAAATTGGTTTGCGCCGTGCGGTCGGTGCAAGTAAGCAGCAGGTATTTGTTCAGTTTAGTGTAGAAACTGTGTTGATGGGCCTGTTTGGTGGGGTGCTAGGCCTGTTGCTTGCTCAGCTGGGGCTGACTTTATGTAGCCGGGTTTATCAGCATCTGAGCAGTGATTTAATGCACATGGATATGTATATCCTGGTTATGACGCCTTTGGTGGCGGTTTCCGTTAGTGTGCTTTTTGGGCTGCTTCCCGTTTTTCGTGCCAGCCGGATAGAGCCTGCCAGTCAGCTTAACGGTGTGTAAGGGGCCATTATGCGAGACTTGTTACCCATTCTCAAGACGTTAAATCACAGCCGCACTGCGCCTGTGTTGTTTATCCTGCAAATCGCCGTGACCTTTATGATTTTGGTCAATGCAGCCTATCTGGCGGTTGAAAAGCAAAGCTTGTTATCCCGCCCCAGTGGTCTGGATGAGCAGAACACGTTTTACGTCCTCACTAATTTACCGGGTGATACACAAGCCAGAGCGTCGCAAATTGAACAAGATTTGCAGGCATTAAAGGGGTTGTCCGGGGTTGAGACTGCCTCTGTTACCTCCGGGGTGCCACTGAGCGGTTGGGGCAGCTTCCTGGAAGTGGCAACCCAGGCGGAGGGGGATTACGATACCTTCAGTGGCTACTACGGCGGTGATGCTGCACTGCTGGAAACCATGGGGCTGGAGCTGGTCGCTGGTGAAAGGTTTGCCCAGACACCGCAATATGCCGAAACAGACGGGTTTCGAGTGGCGACCGAGATCATCATTACACAAGCCCTTGCTCAATCACTGTATCCTGATGACTGGCGCCAGGTCGTGGGTAAAACAATTTATATCGACAAGCGCCCTCAGCAAGTTCGAGGCGTGGTCAAAACATTGCAGGCTGCGTGGAGCTTTTGGGTGGTTGTTGAGCACAGTGTGCTGGCGCCTGTGATAGAGACCAGTGAATATGTGTATTATCTGGTGCGTCATGTTCCGGGTCAGCAAGCCCAGGCAACGGCCAATACTTTGGATTATCTGATGCGTTTGCATGGACGCAAAATCGAAGAATTCATGTCGTTTGAACAAGTCAAAGCGCAAAGTTATCAGGCTGAGTATGCCGCGAGCATGACCTTATTGTGGGTAGTTGCTTGCCTGTCTTTGGTTACGGCTTTGGGCATATTTGGCCAGGCACGTTTTGCGGTGATCCGGCGACGTCGGCAAATTGGGATCCGTCGTGCACTTGGCGCACAGCAAGGGCAGATAGTGGGCTACTTTATGCTTGAAAATGCGCTACTAACCGCAGTTGGCGTTGGAGTAGGCTGTATTGCGGCCATCTTACTGAATGTGCAATTTAGCAACTGGTTTGAGTTGGCCACCGTGCCTGTGGACTTTTTTGTCATTGGTGGTGTGTGTATGGTGCTGTTAGGGCAGGTTGCTACCCTGGCACCAGCGTGTCGGGCTGCCAGAGTGTCTCCGGCGATTGCAAGTCGTCTGGGTGAGGCCAGATAGACGAATGCACGTGCAACTTGTTATGATAGCACTGAGAAAGGCAAACCGTAGTCACTATGTTAAAGCTATCAAACAATGTCGAATTAGCGGCATGGGAAATTGAACTGTCGGCGATCCGTTCGCAAGGGGCGGGTGGTCAGAATGTCAACAAGGTGGCTTCTGCCATTCATCTTAGGTTTGATATCCAACGCTCTACTTTACCCTCATTTTATAAAGAACGTTTGCTGGCGCTGCAAGACAGTCGTATCAGCAAAGAGGGCGTGATTGTGATTAAAGCACAGAGCTTTCGCACTCAGGAACAAAACCGTGAAGATGCGTTGGCCCGGTTGAAAGCCTTGATCCTCAGTGCAATAAAAGTAGAAAAAGCGCGCCGGGCAACCAAGCCCACTCGCAGCTCACAGCGCAAACGTCTCGACAGCAAAAATAAACGAGCTCAGACTAAAGCAATGCGTGGTGCCGTTAAGTTTTAACCGTGCTTACTCTGCGACACAAGCGGCAGCTGCACAGTAAAGCAGGCTCCGCCCAGCTCAGAGTCGTTAATCTCGCAACTGGTATTGTGCCAGGAGAGAATTTTGCTGACGATAGCCAGACCTAAACCAAATCCACCGGTTTCTTTATTGCGGCTTTTATCCAGTCTGGAAAACGGCTGAAACACTTGCTCCCGTTTTGACTCTGGAATGCCGGGACCATCGTCTTCTACTGTAAACACCGCCATGTTCTGCCGCTGCTCGAGGCTGATGCGAATGGTGCTTTGGCCATATTTGTCGGCGTTTTGCAGTAGGTTTTGAATGACGCGGGTTAACTGATGAGGGTCGCACATAACCAAGGTATCGTTGATGGTGTTGGTGATCAGCTGTTTGTCGGTTGTGCGTGTCAGTTTTTCAAGCTGGTCCAGTATCAGAGGAGCCAGATTGCATTGCTGCATATGCAACTGCTGATTGGCAAACTCAAGTCGGGCATAGCTGAGCATCTCATCAATCAGCACCTCCATTTCCGTCACGTCCTCTTCCATAGCGGCTACCTGTTCAGGCGCTTTGGGTGCCAACATAGCCAGTGCAAATTTCAAACGTGCGAGCGGTGTTCTTAGCTCGTGGGAGACAGCATTCACCAGCTGTTTTTGGTTGCTCATCAGACTGGCTGTTTTTAGTGCCATGCGTTCAATTTGCTGCGTCAATGTGTAAATGGCTGAAAAGCGAGATCGGCTTGTTGTCAGGTCAAGTGACCCGGAAGCCAGCTTCTCGGACGTGCGTTTCAATTGGACCAGATCAATCCAGAGCGGTCTCAACCAGATGACCAGTAACAATGCCAGCACTGAGTAGGAAAGAAACTTGATGGTGTATTGTTTTAATTCGGCAGATTGTGCTGGTGCAAACGGACCAAGCTGGGCAACAGACATCCCATTGTTGGTCATAAATAGCAGCAGCGCATTCCCCGTATCATCAAAAGAGGTGATGATCTCGCCTTGTCTGAGCGCGGTCAGTTGCTCGGGCAGCCAGGCAACATCTTCATAAGGAAATACGGTCAATTGTGTTTGCGTACTGAGGAACGATTCGAACTCGTCTTCTTTAATGTAGCTGAGTGCTTGTTTATATTGCCCGGCAACCAAAGTGGCGTGTCGCAGGTCATCGGGTGCTTGGTCAACCCAGTTGCGCCAGATTGCCTCGCTGCCTAAATTAATGGCAATAATACTGGCGAACACCACAATATAAAGGCTAACAAGCAATCGCAGCATAATGCCTCAGTCCCAGGCGGATTTTGAGCATAAATACCCTTTCCCCCAAACCGTGATCAGTCTGTAGGGTTGTTCAAGGTTGTCATTGAGTTTTTTACGCAATCGTGAGATCCGTACATCGACGCTACGATCCAGCCCATCATAGGGTCGGCCAACAACCTGGTTATAAATATGTTCGCGGCTGAGCGTATCGCCTGCGTGTCTGGCAAGCTCCCACAGTAGATCAAATTCATAACTCGTCAGATCAATTTCCTGTTCGCTCAGATAGGTCTTGCGGGCCGCTTTATCTATCCGTAATTGTCCCAGTGTCAGTTGATCTGTGCTGTCAGTTTGTTTGCCTTGACGACGCAAAAGTGCATTTAGCCTGGCAAGTAACACATAAGGCTCTACAGGCTTGATGACATAGTCATCAGCACCAATTTCCAGACCTCTGACATGATCAAAGTCACTGTCTTTGGCTGTCAAAAACAGCACCGGCCCCTGGTAGTCGGGTCTAATTCGGCGGCAAATTTCAAAGCCATCCAGGTTTGGCAGCATAATGTCCAGGATCACCACATCAGGTTGCTCTTGGACGATTTTCTCCGGTGCCAGTGCGCCATCATGGATCACAGTCACAGCGTAATTGTTACTTTGTAAAAACTGTCCTGTCAGCTGAGCCAGCCTCTCATCATCTTCTACTAATATGACTTTGATCATTAGAATAAACTCCAATCTGTTTTAAGTTTCCTGCGATACTTAGTGCTGACGACAGCATTGACTTTAATGGTTTTTTTAGCAAGTGTGTTTTTGTGTGGATCTTTGAGGCTAAATTCCATATTTTGTGCAAGCTTGACGGCTAGTTTTACGCTTCCTTGCTGGCTGTTTTTCCAACAATGCAGCTGAGTATCTGACTGGTATAGGCAAAGGTTTTCTGATTCGCTGTGATGCCAGTTCACTCGGATGGTCATCTGACAGGTTTGTCCTTGTGTTTTTACCATACAAACCTGAGGTTTTATCTCAAACAGGGGTGGCGGCTCAGATTTAGCCTGCACTGTCTGCGAGCACCACATCAGTGCCCCTATAGACAAGCTATGCAGAGCAAGGTTAAAACGCATACAAGCCTCCGATGAAGACTGAGGTTGTGTAGCCTTCGTCGACAATTGGGCTGTTTGCTATGCTTGAACCGAGCCATTGATGCTTTGCCGTGAATTTAAATTGCCAGCTTTCGCTTAACCTGTGATTATAAGCTATGCCCACATAAGGGTTAAAAGTACTATCTACCTGGTAGCGATAATGTGTAAGTTCAGTATCTCTTTGTGTAATCCCATAGTAATAGCTCCCCAGTTTCGCGTCTTTGTAATCGACTCCGAGCTTTAACTGCAGCTGGGCATATTTAGGCGTACCAAATGGTAATTTATAGCTGTATTCTAATGAGCTGTGAAAGCCCTTATAGATGCCACGTACATCATGCAGTAACCGCACCCTCAACTTGTGTTGTTCAGAGATATACCAGTGTGCCAGTATACCGCTGTCGATAGCCCATTTACGCTTGGCCAGGTCATCAAAGGTTAAAGAAGGCGGCTGTATCTCTTTCGGTTCTAGATCTAACTCTGTAACCGGCACTTGTACACTAACGTCATTGGGTAAGTTGACGTTATCATCTCCACTGACTTCACCTGACGTGGGCACCTCTATTTGTGGTAAGTTGACTCGTTCATTGAGATCCGGGGATAGCGTGTTGGCGCGCAGCACTGTGCCTGGTCGGGAGCGGCTAAAGAAAGCTTGCTCTGAGTTAAGCTCAGCAATCCAGCTTACATCAAATGCCTGGTGGTCATAGAATGTGTAACCAATCGCGGTATTATCGAGAAAAAAGCGATCGCCGTAGTAGCGCACATATGGCAACACAATCAATGGAGAATGATCGCCATCTTTCAAGGGGTTGGTTGCGACACCGGCGCCCAATGCCACGGAAAACTCCCATTGTGACACCTCAATGCAATTCTCCGGTTGGGAGTCACAGTTGGCCATTGCCATACTGCTAAACAACACTGAGCCAATCACACCCGACAGACGTTTCACTTTACCCACTCCCTATTTTAAACATGTGTACTTTACCAATAAAATTACCAATTACCAGAAAGAGTTACATTAAATAACATTTCCACTGGCTGGAATAACAGCAAGGCTTTGGTATTTGAGTAAAGTTAGATACATACTTAACCCCAAGGAGACAACCAATGTTATATTCTACCCAGCTGAAGCTAGGTGTAGCGGCGCTTACTTTATCTTTACTCGGTGCATGTGGCTCAGGGAGTGATACGAATACTTCCTCTCAGGACCCGGGTAATGGAGGATCGCAAACACCGTCCGACAAAGTACCTGATTTAACCACGGGTGAGGCAAGCGCGAAAAAACTGCGTAAGGCAAGTGCCGCGGATTTTGCAACTTATCTCAAGAATGGCATTTACCTGGCACAAGGAGCGACCACTCCTCAGGATAGTGGCGATCAGGTGAGTACGCCGGAGGCCGATGGAGCCACGCCAGCGTATTCAACCACCAATGTGCAGGAGCAAGCGGTGGATGAAAGTGACAGAGTGAAATACGACGGTGCGCACTTATATATTGCTAATACCGTTGATTTTCAGGCCGCACAGGGGGAGCACAAGCAGTCTGTTCGCATCTTGAAGCGTGAAGAAAATGGCGCACTTGGACCATTAACCACTTTAATCACCAGTTCAGATTTTTACGCAAAACAGCAATTGTATCTGCAGGAGAATAACCTGGCTGCCGTGCTCAGCAATGACCGGGGTGGGTTTATGGTGGAGCCCTTACTAACGGCTGAGATAGCCGTAGATGCAACATCTATACCTTTCTTAGGTTCCCAGGACTTTGCGCTGACCCTGGTTGATGTCAAAGACCCTTCACAGGCTCAAGTCACCCATCAGTTTCGCTTTGATGGCGAGCTGGTTGATTCACGGGTCATCGGTAACTCGCTTTATTTGATCAGCGAATTCTCTGCCAGTTTTACGGGGTTTGAACAAGAGGGTGAGGATCTGGATGTCATTAATTACCAAAAAATAACTGAGACAGATATCACTGAACTGCTGCCTAAAGTGACCAACATTAAAGCCGGCACCGAGCGCTTATTGGTCGACCCGGCGACTTGCTATATGCCAGACAATGCATCCAATTTGCATGGATATCATCACATTACATCTGTGACTCGCGTGTCACTCAACGACCCCGATTCATTGACCACGACCTGTATCGCGAGTAGAACCGAAGGGATCTACATGTCAGAGAATAATGTCTATCTTTATGGATATTATTATGATTCTGAGGAAGCCTCGTTTGATGACGCAACTCAGACAGTGATCCACCAGTTTAATTTGGGAGAACAGGCGGTCAGCTACACTGTGTCTGGCAAAGTGGCCGGTCACTTGGGGCGCAGCAATCACAACTTAAGGTTCAGTGAGCATGCTGGGGTATTGCGTGTGGTGACGACCCGCTTTACCGAGGCAAACGGTATGTTGCACAGGCTTTACCTGCTGGAAAAGCAAGATGAAAGCCTGGCGGTGGTTGCTCAGTTACCCAATCAGACGCGCACCACGCCAATCGGAAAAGTTTCTGACAATGGGCTGGTAGAAGAGGATATCTATGCGGTGCGCTTTTTTGCTGATAAAGCCTATATTGTCACGTTTCGCCAGATAGACCCTTTGTATGTGCTGGATCTCAGTGACAAGAGCGACCCTAAGATCGCCGGTGCACTGGAGATCCCCGGTTATTCTGCGTATCTCCACCCTGTGTCTGAACAGTTACTCATAGGTATTGGTCAGAACGTGCAAAACTGGTTTCTCGACGGGCCTTTGGATAACGAGGATGACTTTGGCGCCAAAGTCAGTTTGTTCGATGTCAGTGATATGAGTGCGCCTTCACTGGTTGATGAAAAAGTGTTTAGTGGCGGGTTCAGTCCGGTTGAGTTTGACTATCACGCATTTAGCTACATCAAACACAGCGATGAGGTGTTCAGGATGACGCTGCCCGTGGAAAGCTGGCTGACTGAGAATGACAGTGAAAGCTCCGTGAGCTGGTACAGGCGCAATGAGCTGGCCGCATTTGAAGTACATACAGGCGAAACGCCCAAGTTACTGTATATCGGCAGTAGTACGGCTGAGCAGCAACCAGACGCCGACACATCGCAATATTTCTGGGCTGGCGACGACAGAGGTATTTTGCATGATGAACATATTTACTATGTGCACGGTAACTTTGTCTGGTCAAGCTTGTGGCAATCGCCACAGGATACCAGCGGGCCTTTCTAAGAAGCGCTTTTAACGGCCACGCAGCTGGCATTGAATGCTGGCTGCGTTACCACTGCTTAGTGGGGAGTGATTAAGCCAAGCTTTTGATCATGGCACCACTGTTCACCGATCCGGTAGTTATCCCTGAGCGTGCCCTCATGCTCAAATCCAAGCCTGGTTAGCAAGTTGAAAGAGGCCTCGTTACCCTCTGTTACGGTGGCTGTCAGCTTGTGGTAACCACACTGATTAAACGCAAAATCAATCACTGCGCGGGTTGATTCTTTGGCGTATCCTTTACCCTGATGCTCAGGGGTGAGCATAAAACCAAGCTCCGCTTGTTGGTAAGGCAACCAGCTCGACAAAAAACCATGCAAACCGACAGGCTCACCGGTGTCTTTTTCTTCAATAAGCAAAGTCAGCCACGCCTTGCTCTCTTTATGCCAGTCGATAAGGCGGCCGTCAAATTGCTCACGGATATGGCTTTGCTCAGAGAGGTCGCTGATAAAACGCATCACCTGAGGGTACAGGTGGAGGCGGAGAAAAAATGGCCAGTCCTGTTGGGTGAGCGGCCTGAGGCGCAGCCGGGAGGTTTCAATCATAGTTTATTCCTTTTGATACCAAGTGCTATTGGGTTTTGAGTAAGGTTTTAATGGCAACAATTTGCTTAATGCTGTCCATGTTGTCGCCATGGACACAGAGCGTATCTGCTTTTAGTGGCAAAGCCTGACCACTGGCCGTGGTGACTGTACCGTGCGCCAACAATTGCTTTACCTGTGCCAGTACACTGGCTTCGTTGTGAACGGCATTTGGCAGGCTTCGCGCACTGAGTTGCCCTTCGTCTGTATACAGTCTGTCTGCAAAGGCTTCAAACAGTAACTCGACCCCGAACTGTGATGCAAGGCGTGCATGCTCTGCTTGCTGGGCCGTTGCCAGCAACATGAGTTTTAGCGGAGCCGGATAGTCAGACAGGGTTTTGAGCACCTGAAGGAGGATTGCTTCATCACGCATCATGTCGTTATACAGTGCGCCGTGGGGTTTTACATAACTCAGCGCCATACCCTGTACCCGAGCCATGCCATCCAGTGCGGCAATTTGGTAATGCAGGGTGTTTCTAAGTTCGGTGTCGCTCAAGGCCATGGAGCGACGTCCAAATCCTTGCAGGTCGGGGTAACCGGGATGTGCACCGATGCCGACTTCATGTGCTTTGGCTAGTGAGAGTGTGGTTGCCATAACGGTGGGGTCGCCGGCATGAAAGCCACAGGCAATGTTAGCCAGGTCAATATGGGGCATCACCTGGCTGTCCAGGCCCATTTTCCAGGCACCAAAGCTCTCCCCCAGGTCACAATTTAACAGCATAGACTGCTCTTCTGTTGGATTTTTTCAGACCTTAACACGGATTGAAGCGCAAGGGTTAGAACGACACGTTTAAAGAAAGCAGGTCTCAGTCAATCACCAGACTGAGATCAGCCTTGTCTGTGACCAACAAATGCTGTGGGCTATTGATAATACACAACTCAGGCGCAGCCCGGGTGATGGCCAGGTGAGCCGTTAAACTGGTCGTCCAGAACACCGGGAGTTTAGGCGCAGCAAAGGCAATAGGCTCACCAAAGTTTGGCTTGCCGAGGTTTTTTATCCCTATCTCGCCCGGCTCGCCGAAATGGACCGGGATACCGTGTGGCACCCGGCTTACCGAACCTGCCTGAATGGCTTTGATTAACTCCTGTTTTTGCATTGGGCGCATGCAAACCACTTTATTGCCACCAAACGGACCTACCGGATTACTTTCGAGGTGACTGATATACATAGGTAGTGAGTGTGTGGGATTAGCCAGCGGACTTGGAATACCAAAGGAGTTGAGCACGGTATCAAAGGCCAGATAACTGGCCAGCGCAAAGATAACAAAGTCGTCACGCCATAAATGGGTGATATCAGACACTTCTTCCGTGAGCTGGCCGTGTTTGAGAATGCGGTAACGGGGCACATCTGTGCGTATATCGATATTCTGGCCCAGTTGATCCAGGTGATAGCTCCCCGGCGCAATGCTGGTGGCAAGCAAAGGACAGCAGTCTGCGTTGTGTTGACAATAAGTCTGAAATTCAAATGCATTGGCCTCGGGCAGGATTAAAATATCACACTGGGCAAAGCCGGGTACAAAGCCGTTGGTGGGGCCGGAATAATCTCCGGCCCGGATCATGGCGCGAATGGCATTGGGAGCAGTGAGTGATGCCTTTGGGTCCATACATGTCCTCATCAGGTAACAGGTGGATTCAACAACACCTCACTCAATATTATAGGCCGGTGGTGCTATTCTGCTTGTTTGTTTACGCTGACAGGCAGTTTACCTTTGGCCTTTTCCTGGCCCATAATGACTTTGGCAAGTGCGGTGTAGGCAGGCCCACTGACTTCCTGCGTCGTTTCAACATCAACATTATAGGCATAGCTTGCCAGCACCGCCTGGCTGTAGGGGGCAAACCGGGTTGTTTCATAAGGGGCGCGCAAACTAATAAACAGGGTAGATTTTTGTTGCGATTGAGCAAAGCTCAGCAGCTCCTCCAGGGCATCTGGCTGGGCACGGGCCGCCAATGAGAATTGTGCCAGCGTTGCAACATCCTCCATACCGCCAATTTCTACCGCGCTTTGTGCAGGCGTCGCGTGACCGGCAATGATCCAGTCCGCTTTTGTTATGTCAGCTCTGGCCTGCGCGGGGTTAAACCCTTGCAAGCTCGACAGCGTGATGGTGAGCGGGTGAGCAGTGTGAGCCTGCAGAGCTTGCTTAAGTGCTGTGGCTTTTTGTTTGTCTGGCATGATCAGGTGAATGCGCTGATTGGCGTGAATTGCCAGTGGCAGCAGGTTATCATTTTTCACCTCTGTGATGGCTGCCAGCGCCAGCTCAGCTTCCAGCTTGCGGTGTTGAGGGTTACCCAACACAGATTGCGCAATCGGTGCAGACAGGTGACGCTTAGGCGGCAAAAAGCGGGCCTTGAGTGCCTGTATTCTCTGCGCTGATTTTCGCAGCTCGGAGATATCAAGCTGGCTTGAGGCTTGCTGGTACAGCTTCGCCATAAACGCTCTGAATGCCTGGATGTCCTGCGTGCTGCGAACAGCGAAGGGCATCAGAGCAATGTCTACGCCTGCCGCAAAGGTTTCAATGACGGCCTGCTCGGGCTCAAAAAAGTCGCTGATCCCGGCCATATCCAGCGCATCTGTGATGGTGACACCCTGATATTCCAGCTCACCTCTGAGTAAGTCGTGCATAATTTTGCGCGACATTGTGGCCGGGCGAAGCATTTTTTCGCCGTGTTTGTTGACTATCTGGGTCTCGTCCAGTGCAGGATACTGGATGTGTGCGGTCATTATCATGCCCGGCGTTTGTTGTTTGATGATGGTGGCAAAGGGCGCGATGTCTTGCTGGTGGATTTGGCTCAGAGCATGGCTTACGCGTGGTAAACCGGTGTGACTGTCAACATTGGTATCGCCGTGGCCTGGAAAGTGCTTTATGGCAGAGATCACTCCCTGTTGCTCGAACGCTTTGACTTGCGCAGCGCCCAGTTTGGCAACCATATGCGGATCTTCACCAAAAGAGCGGACATTAATAACCGGGTTATCCGGGTTGGCATTAACATCAACGGTGGGCGCAAAATTAACATTGATCCCAAGTACCGCCAGTTCTTTGCCTATGACCGACGCAACCTGATGCGCATAGTGTGTGCCATGTTCGGCATAGCTGGCGCCAATACTCATATTACCGGTAAAGGATGTGGCTTCTGAGCGATTAATTCTGGCAACCCGGCCACCTTCCTGATCAATGGCAATAAAGGGCGGTTGCGCCGTTGCGCTATGCAATTGTTCAGTTAGTGTCACAATTTGTTCAACGTCCTGAACGTTTTCAGCAAATAAAATCACACCGCCAATCTGGTATTCATGTAGCAGCGCTTTTAATTCCGGCGGCAGAGTCGTCATGGGCGTGCGGCACTGAGCGCCTTTGCCTTGCTGACAAAAGTATCGTAAATCGAGCATCAGCTTTTGCCCTATCAGGGCGCGTAAATCAGCAGCAGGCTGAGCATTGATACTCGGTGTTGTGAGGGTCATGAGCAAACCTATTAACGTGAAGCGAAACAAGGTATTCATTATAAATATGCTATTTTTTCTGGCACTCTATCATGCCACAGCGCTAAGATGGAGCCAATTCAGTTCAAACGGTTGTCGGATATAGCAAGAGCCGGTGAACGTCTGTTGAATATAAAAAATAAAAGGAAAGACTATGACACACCACACTCTGAACTATGTTGAATTTGCCGCAGCGGATTTAGCGGCGACACAAACTTTCTTTGAATCTGTGTTTGGCTGGCAGTTTCAGTCATATGGCCCCGAATATGTGGCGTTCAGCGAATCAGGCCTGGAAGGCGGCTTTTTTCTGAGCGATGTGGCGGCCAGTCAGGCACAAGGTGCGCCATTGCTGGTCCTATACAGCGATGACCTGGAGCAAACACAGCAGGCCATAGAGCAGGCCGGTGCCACCATTAACAAAGCAATATTTAGCTTTCCCGGTGGCAGACGGTTCCATTTTATTGAGCCCAGCGGCAATGAACTGGCGGTATGGAGCGATAAATGAGCCTCAGGTAGCAATACCAACATCCAGCTTTGCAAACCACTCCAGGAACTCAGCCACGGCTTCGCCTTTGAATAAGCGGCCGTGCTGAGGCGCCATAATCTCTATGTTGAGCTCTTTCACCCGCGCAATCCAGTTGGCTTTGGCCCGATTAGATGGCATCCAGCGGCGATGGAAATACTCCATATGCTTGATATGTGAGCCAAAGTCCTCGACAAATATTGGCGCACCGGCTTTTTCCAGTGCCGCACCCACGTCGCCACTCATCAGTATCTTTGCCTGTGGATCATACACATGAAAGTTGCCAGACGAGTGCAGATAATGGGCGGGCACAAGTTTCAGGCTGGTATCATTGAGCCGGATTTCGCCGCCTTCATCTTTGATCCCTTGGTACTTAATGTTGCTCATACCAAAATGACGAATAAACCCTTCCCATAACCAGGGGGCGTGCAGTGTGGCGCCGGGTAAGGCCTTATCCCACAGCCCAAGTGAAGAAATAATATCCGGGTCCTGATGTGAGGCGAACAGGGTGGTGAGTTCTTGCAGGTCGATATGCTGCAATATAGCTGCCAGCATAGGTGAAAAAAGCTCAGTACCGCCGGGGTCGAGCAGCACGGCCTGTCCTTTGCCCTTGACCAGATATTGGTTGGTATCAATGATTTTCTCCGGCTTGCCTTCGTCGCGGCCGAACATAAGCCAGCTGTGACTGGCAGCCTGGTATAATGGTGTTGCTTTCAATGCAAGGTGCCTCTCAGAGTATGGATTTCGTTTAGGTTGACGGTGACTGATTGCTTAATGGTTTTGGCCGCGCTGGCAATAAAATCAGAGACCGATTGCAAGCTGTCACTGAACTCACCGGCATTGGATGCCTCGACCCGGCTTGTGACCGCAATGTATTCGGCACTGCGCATTTGCTTGTTTATTTCTTCAAAAAAGCTTTCCAGCTCCAGCAGGGCAATTTCCAGCTTTTTGGTCTGCTGTTGCCTATCCAGTTTGGCCTTATGCTGCAAGGTTATCAGTTGCGGAGTAGATACTAAGGTGGCGGCTTTGCCGACGTGCATATCGAACTGGGTACTTCTGACCGCTTCAAGGGCGATTTTGAACAACTGATTGGATAAAGCGGAGATATGGGTTGTGGTTTTGATGGTTTGCTCTGAAAACTCATCAATGAAATTAGTTATGGGCTTAAAGCCTGACGCAGAATCCCCGGCCCGAAGTGCAACAACACGGGCATTTTTAGCGGTTAATGAGAGGTTTTTCGCTTCGGCCAGGATTGCATCAAGGTTAGCGATAATGCGCGCAACGCGAATGAAGCTGTCTACGATATTTTTGTCGCTCAATGCGAAACTCCACTGTCAACGGGCTGCTTTCAAGACACTAGAATAAAATTCGCCGAAATTCCAGAAATCGGCATAATTGCAGGCGCATGGCAAATAACCCTACAACCTTAAACTCTTTCATTAACAAAGGCTTCAAAAGTACTACTCTGCATTACCAAAGTAACGGGATAACGACTAAGCTTGTCAGGTGCGACATGAAAAAATGACCGGGAGTGTGAGTGAAACCCTCTGCGTTGCAATCAATCGTTTGTCTGTGTTTTTCTGTCATTGGGTGGCAGGGTAGTGCAGCAACTCAATCGCCTGCTAGTTTTCTGGCCAACCCTATGGTGTTTGCGCTGGTCACAGGGGGCGTGTTCGCGTTGATGGCTGGCCTGGTCGTGTGGGGGTTAAATCGCAAACAAGGCGTTATCCGCAGCAATAAACATCACGAGGCACATCATTTTTACCTGGAGGCGTTTCAGGCAAGTGACGGGTATCAGTTTGTGTTTAGCTCAGATGCCAGTTTAGTGAGTATGAGTGATGGCCTGACCAAAGCATTGAACAAGAGCCACACCGAACTGTTCGCTTATAACCTGCATGAATTACTTGAGCCAGATAGTTGGGCAAGACTTGCGGCGTGGTTGGAGCAACCAAAAGCAGGTCAGGTGGTTAAATTGACGCTGGTCAGTGCGCTTAGCGAGCGTGTGACGGGGTTATTTGAACTGCAAAGTTCTGACCATCGCAATTTGCACCTTGCCCGCTATTTACCGCTGTCTCCCCATTTAGGTCAGGCAGACACCGACAGTGAGCTTTTGGCAGTTACATTGAGTTCGATTGGTGATGGCGTTATCTGTTGCGATGTCGATAGCCGGGTGATCTTTATGAACCCGGTTGCTGAAGCCGTATTAGCGCTGCTTACAGAAGAAGTGAAAGGGCAGCCCATCAGCGAAGTGATGCCTTTATACCATGAAGGTAGCGATCGGCCCATAGAAGATCAGATGGCGGTGTGCATGCGCAGCCAGCAAACGGTTAGTTTGCCGGATTCAACTTGCTTTCGAAATCATCTCGGACTGGAGTTTGCAATTGATGACTCCTGCTCGCCGGTTTATAACAATGCGGGAAAAGTGATAGGCGCTGTAATGATTTTTCAGGATGTGACCGAATCCCGCGCACTCAAGCGCAAAATGAACCACCTGGCCCACCACGATGCCTTGACTGGCCTGCCAAATCGGCTGTTGCTGCAGGATAGGCTGATCCAGGCCTGTAAACGGGCACTGCGCAACCGCCACCAGTTTGCGGTGGTGTTTATGGACCTCAATAAATTCAAAAAAATCAATGATTCACTGGGGCATGACTTTGGCGACTTACTACTCAAACAAATAGCGCTGCGGCTCACGGACGCCATTCGTGCCTGTGATACCGTGTCCCGGATGGGGGGCGATGAGTTTGTGCTGTTGCTCGATGCCATTGAAGACAAACGGCATGTTGGCAGCGTTATTAAGAAAGTACTCGACAGGGTGTGCGGACAGTATGAGATCAAAGGTGTTGAAGTGCAGGCGACACTAAGTGCCGGTGTGGCTTTGTATCCAGATGATGGCGATAACGCTGAAGTATTAATGAAGCGAGCGGACAGCGCGATGTATCGGGCAAAAAAATCTGGCAAAGGCGGCATGCAGTTCTACTGTGCACAACTGGATGACGAGGTCGAACAGAATCAGGCGCTGGAACAGGCAATTTTAGAAGCCATATCGCAGGACCAGTTTGTACCGCACTTTCAGCCCATTGTGAACGCAACGGATGGGCGCATTGTTAAGCTCGAAATGTTGGCGCGCTGGCATAAAGAGGATGATTTAGTTGAAGCCAGTCGCTTTATTGCTGAAATAAGTGATGTAAAAGCGCTGATGTCTTTGCAGGTTAAGTTGTGGGAGCAAGCATTAAGCCATTTTGCCAGGTGGCAATCGCAACACCCAAAACTCAGGTTAAGCTTGAATCTGGCGGTTAAGACGCTGCAGCAAGAAGAAGCACTGAGCGCACTAACACACAGTATATCCGGGCACGGGCTGCAGCCTCAGCATATCGAACTTGAAGTGACTGAAAAACAGCTATCGGTATTGGGCGGCGAGTTAAACTCGGTGGTTGATGCCTGGCGCGAGGCAGGATTTACTCTGGCGATCGATGATTTTGATGCCAGTCATACCAGTATCGGGCAGCTTCATGCATTCAACTTTGACGGCTTAAAGCTGGACCCCGGACTTCTGAATGGGCTGACCGAAGAGGAGGTCGCGGGTGTGGTGAGTTCGGTGCTTACCCTGGCCAACAACCTTGGTGTTGTTTGCTGTGCAGAGGGCGTAGAAGCGCCTGAACAGGCAAGGTTACTTACCAAAATGGGGTGTCCTTTATTGCAAGGCTACCATCTTGGCGAGCCACTCAGTGCGAAAGAAATTGAAATACACCTGGCGCGCCACCTCGAGTCACAATAGCGAATATGCTGCATTTTAAAACCTTAAGGTTGTCTTAATATTCCAGTTCTACTCTGCACCTAAGTTAACAATACGGAGCAGCGTATGACCGCCCTCGTTCAAACACAAGGAACCGCGATTTCTCCCCGGCAGTTGAGTTGGGCAGATAATCACTCTGAATTACGCGCCATGCTGGAAAATGACATTCGCAGCGGCTTTCGCAGAGCATTTGATGCTGAGATCAAGCATTTTTACCCGTTACTGAGTGCGCTGAAGCTGAGGTGCGGCCAGTGTTGCCTCGGATTGCGACTGGCTGGCAAGCACGAGCTGTTTGTTGAACAGTACCTGCAACAAAATATTGAGCAGGCTATCGTGGCACATCAAGCTGGCGCTCATCTATCAGACCA
Organism: Pseudoalteromonas rubra; assembly: GCF_000967655.1. Classification (GTDB taxonomy): domain Bacteria; phylum Pseudomonadota; class Gammaproteobacteria; order Enterobacterales; family Alteromonadaceae; genus Pseudoalteromonas; species Pseudoalteromonas rubra_A. Next base: position 21,016 of record NZ_JXYA01000010.1, on the reverse strand, counting down.
GTATGGGCGCTTTGAAATCGCTGAGCTGGGCAATCTGGTATCGACGCATCGCAAAGCCAGCTTATTGCATTTTGTAATCGTGACGCAGGCACTGACCGCTTACGGCATTCGATATCTGACCTTTTCGGCAACCAGCCAGGTCAGGGCGCTGTTGTCTTTACTGCAGGTGCCGGTCTACATTCTCGCGGACGCTGCTAATAATATTGAAGATGCCGCAGATTACGGGTCTTATTACCAGCGACAACCTAAGGTCTGTGTGGTTGACTTGTTGGATGCGACTCAGCTGATCCGCGCAACGGCATTGTTCAGACGCTATGCACAGGACTATCGCAGTGAGACAGAATACTTGCTGGAGGGACTGCGTTATGCGTGAACTGCTCAGTCGTATATCACATAAGCTGCACGAGGTTGTCTTAGCAAACGAACAGACTCGCTGGACCAAGCACGCATTTCAACAGCAATGTGATGCGCTGGCAGCGCTTATGAGTGAGCTTGACGGAGCCTGTATTGCTTTTCAAATGGATAATTCGCCAGCCTGGATTGCCGTTGACCTGGTACTGTCGGAGTGCAACAAAGTTGCGTTGCCCTTACCTTTGTTTTTTACCCCGGCTCAGTGTGAGCATGCATTGAGTGAGTCAGGCGCAAGCTGGTTATTCAGCGACACGGAGCGTGCGGATGATACACCGTTTAGAACCATCACCGTATGTGAGTGCACACTCTATGTTTACAGGATAAATAGTAAAGCGACGCACTACTTTGCTGGTACGCGTAAGATCACTTTTACATCGGGCTCCACGGGGTTACCCAAAGGTGTGTGCTTGTCGCAAACCACTATGATGCAGGTGGCCCTGAGTCTCGGTCAGCGTTTGAGCCTCGATAAGCCAAGGCACCTGTGCCTATTACCTCTGGCCGTGTTGCTTGAAAACGTCGCGGGTGTGTATGCCCCATTACTGAGTGATGGCCAGGTCATTTTGCCTTCTTTGAATAGCCTTGGTTATCAGGGCAGTCAGTTACATGCCCCCGACAAACTATTGGCCTGTATCAGTCAATTCGAGCCGAATACGCTGATCCTGGTCCCCGAACTTTTACAGCTGCTAGTGCATGCCTGCACGCAGGGGTGGCAAGCCCCGAAGAGTTTGCGCTTTATCGCTGTCGGTGGCGCCCGAGTTGATAGCCATTTGCTCGCTCAGGCCATTGCGTTCGGGCTGCCGGTTTTTCAGGGCTATGGGCTGTCGGAAGCCGGCTCTGTGGTGGCGCTGAACAATGTTGGCGGACAGCTCACAGGTGTCGGAGAGGTGTTGCCGCACCTGGAGTACAAAATTGAACAAGGACAGCTTTATCTCAAAGGCCCACTCTTTTTGGGCTATCTCAACGGACCTGAACACAGCCCCGACAGTTGGCTGGCAACCGAAGACTTAGCCAGTCAAGACGGGCGTGTATTGGTCATTAATGGACGGCTTAAAAACCAGCTGATCCTGAGTAACGGGCGAAATGTGTCACCAGAGTGGCCCGAATCCATGCTGCTAGCCCAACCTGGAGTATTGCAGGCCGTCGTTTTTGGCGATGCCAGGGCACATCTGGTTGCATTGATCTATGCCGCTTCGCAGCTCAGTGACAATCAACTGAGTCAGTTGATCTCCCAGACCAATGACCAGTTACCGGACTACGCCAGAGTTGCATCCTGGCATCGACTGACTCAACCCTTGTCGGCAGAAGCCGAGTTAATGACATCAAACGGTCGGCCCAGGCGTGATGCCATTGCCCGCCACTATCAAACTGAATTAAACGCGCTCTACTGCATACGTACAGAGACGCAGGCTTTGCAGCCGCAGACACTATTGGAGAAAAGCATATGAATAATTTCTATCAGGCACTACAAGACGCGACTCAGACTGAGCGTGAATATCTTTTAAGTGCACCAATTTTCAAAGCTGTCTTTGAAGAGGAGATCTGTATTGAGCAGTATGTGGGGTTTTTAACCCAGGCTTATCATCATGTGAAGCACACCGTGCCGCTATTGATGGCATGTGGTAGCCAGTTAAACGAGGAAAAAGAATGGCTGCGTGAAGCCATTGCGCATTACATTGAAGAAGAGCTGGGACACCAGGAGTGGATCCTCAATGACATTGCTGCATGTGGGTTCGACAAAGAAGCAGTGCGACGCAGTCAGCCCGGTTTTGCGACCGAAATGATGGTTAGTTATGCCTATGACGCCATTCAACGTGTTTCTCCTTTGAGCTTCTTTGGCATGGTGAATGTGCTGGAAGGGACTTCTATTATGCTGGCAGACAAAGCGGCTACAGCCATACGTACTAAGCTGGGATTGCCTAAAAATGCCTTCAGCTATCTGACATCACACGGAGCACTCGACCTGGAGCATATAGACTTCTTTGCCGGGTTAATGAATCGCATTGAAGACCCACAAGAGCAGCAGATCATCATTCATGGTGCCAGACGCTTTTATCGTCTTTATGGTGCCATATTTCATGAGATAGACACGCAGCTGGGGTTATTCACTCGGGAGGCAAGCTAATGAGCAAGCAAAAACTAGCGGTGCTGACAGGCGCCACCGGCGGGCTTGGGCGAGTGTTTGCACATCGATTGCTTCAGGATGGTTGGCGTTTACTTTTAGTAGCCCGGGATCGGTCGGTGCTACAGACTATGGTCACGCAGTTTGGGCCTGAACATCAGGCTATAGCAGTGGATTTAAGTGATGATAAAGCACCTGCTCAGATCGCGCATCAGGCTGCGATGATGGGAGGTGCCAGTCTGCTGGTCAATAATGCCGGGATTAATCGAATGGTGGCCTTTGCTGAGATGGCGCAGGATGAGCTCACTCAGATGTTACAAGTGAACCTGGCGTCACCAGCCTGCCTTACGCATGCCTTGTTAAATCAGCTTGAATCCAATCGGGGCACAGTTGTGAATATAGGTTCCGCGCTCGGCGCCATCGGGTTTCCATATCAAAGCGCTTATTGTGCCAGTAAGTTTGGCTTACGAGGTTTCAGCGAAGCGTTAGCACGTGAGTTCAGTGGCAAAGTGGCAGTGAAATATCTTGCCCCGCGCGCTGCGGACACCGCCATCAATGATGAGTCGATTCGTCAGCTGAATCAGAAGCTGGGCAATCAAATGGATTGTCCTCAGGTTGTTGCCGATGAATTTATGGCCTTACTAAAGAGCAAAGCCATGCGTAAGGGGGTTGGCTACCCGGAAAAGTTTTTCGCCAGGCTAAACGGCCTGCTGCCCGAGCTAGTGGATGGCAACATCATTAAGCAGTGCGCCACGATTCGGGCTCATTTTGCCGCGCAGTGTGCAAAATTTTCTTCATCTTCGTAGGAGTCAATATGAAATCAGTATATATCGCATTAAGTGTGTCGGTTGGTCTTGCATTTAGTGCCACCTGCCAGGCTGCATTGAAAGATGATATTGCATCGTTGCAACAGTCCTGGGCCAAAGTAAATTATGAGCTGAAGGACGATGCGCAGGAAAAAGCTTTTCAGGCACTAGTAAAGGACAGTCAGAGCGTAGTGGAGCACTATCCAGATAGTGCTGAGAGTCATATCTGGCATGGCATTATCAAGTCCAGTTACGCGGGCGCTAAAGGCGGACTGGGTGCGCTGGGGCTGGCGAAGGAAGCCAAAGTCGAGTTTGAACGCGCAATTGAAATTGATAAAGAAGCACTGAATGGTTCGGCTTTAACCAGTCTGGGCACCTTGTATAGTCAGGTCCCGGGCTGGCCAATCGGATTTGGAAGCGATAAAAAAGCACGAACTCTGTTTGAACAGTCGCTGGCTATTAACCCTTATGGGCTTGATATCAATTACTTTTACGCGCAATTTCTATATGATGAGCGCGAATACGGCAAGGCTCTGATACACTTAAAGCAGGCACAAGCTGCACCCAAGCGTCCAGGCCGCGAAAAAGCGGATCAATATCGCCAGGCTGAGGTCACAGAGCTGTTAGCTCGGATTGAGAAAAAGCTTAAACGTAAAAAATGAGATTATTATTAGTAGAAGATGATGCCCTGCTTGCACAGGGCCTCATCCAGTCATTAAAAAAAGAAGGTTATGCGGTTGAGCATGCTGATACTTGTGCCAGTGCACTGGGAGCCATCGAGGCAATGACCCCTGAGTTAGTGGTGTTGGATTTGGGGCTGCCCGATGGGGATGGATTGACTGTGCTCAAAGCGCTTAAACAGCAAAGGGCGCAGGTCGGTGTACTCATCCTGACTGCACGCGATGAACTGGATGATAAAATCATCGGATTGGATCACGGTGCCGATGATTATCTGGCAAAACCATTTGAGCCGCTTGAGTTGTTCGCCCGTTTGCGGGTCGTGGCACGGCGTTTTGGCAAGCAGCAAGATAGCCGCCTGAATGTTGAACCGGTTACTTTGGATCTCGCCAGCCACCAGGTGGAATTTGAACAAAACACGTTACAGTTGCCGCGAAAAGAATATATGTTGCTCAAGGCTCTGATGGAGAACAAAGGGCGTGTCTTGTCGAAGAGTCAGCTTGAAGACAAGCTGTATCATTGGGGAGAAGAACTGGGTTCCAATGCCATTGAAGTGCATATCCATCACTTGCGTAAAAAGTTACCTACAGGGTTTATCAAAACTCTGCGTGGTATTGGATATGTGGTAGGTAGTTGATTGTCGATGCATCCTGCCCTGCGCCCTGTTTCAATTAATCGAAAATTGACACTGATCCTGGTCTCATGCTTGGTACTGTCGACCTTCTGGGCCTTGCTGAATGGGTATCAGGCCAGTATGGCCAAGGCAGAGCAACAGCTTGATGAACAGCTCAGGGAAATGTCAGGGTTGCTAATGAAAACACAGCTAACACACACTATTGCGACTCATGACTTGTACTTTCAGATTTGGCAAGATGGTGTTTTGGTTGCGGCCAGCGAACGACTCAGCACTACGGCAGCACAAGTAGATTTATCTCCCGGCTGGAAAACGCAAAATATTGCCGCAATGCGGCTGCGCACCTATACCGACAAACACGATACCCGTTTGGTGTTGGTGGCAGAACCAGTCAATAAACGCTTTGCACTCGCTGAAAGTCTGGTGTTATCGGCCATGCTACCTTTGGTGATCATCATGCCTTTGCTTGCGGCATTCATAGCCTGGTATATTTACCGCGCACTGCGCCCGCTAACTCAGCTGAGTGCAGAGTTAAAGGTACGCCGGGCGGACGATTTTACCGCATTAACAACGCATAGCCAGGATCGGGAAGTTGCCCCCGTTATTACCATGATGAATGCGTTGTTTGCCAAAGTAGAAGCGGCCTACCTGCGTGAGCGCTACTTTGCCTCAGATGCGGCACATGAATTAAAAACCCCTATTGCTGCGCTGAAAATTCATTTGCATAACCTCAAATCTAGCCCTTCTAAAAGCAGTATTCAGGGCATAGAGCACAGTGCCGACCAACTTAATCACATTGTCGAGCAAATGCTGACACTGGCCCGAACTGAGCCGCAAGTTTGGCGCAAGCAGTTTGAAGTGCTGGATATTGAGGTGGTGACCCAACAGCTGGTGGCAGATATGTACAGCAGGATTGCAGATAAAGATCTACAGATAAGCCTACACTGTGAGCCTTCTTCAGTAATGGGATGTCAGTTTACGCTTACAACCCTGCTGGGCAACCTGTTGAGTAATGCCATAAAATATACACCTGCACATGGTGAGATCCGTATTGACATCACGCGTGATGCAACACAAGTCTTGTGGCAAGTACAAGACTCTGGCCCAGGAATGACGCAAACTCAGATAGAACGTGTGTTTGATCGATTTTATCGGGTTGGTGGCGACTCCCACCCCAGTGGAGAAAAAGGGGCCGGGCTGGGTATGGCGATAGCTCGGCAGATCTGTGATATTTATGCTGCCAGACTAACCTTATCGCGCGCCGAGTTGGGAGGGTTGCGGGTATGTGTCGCATTCAAAGGAGTGCAGGATGAGTCGTAATCGTCTGGCGTTGGCTTTGTGTCTGGCCTGTGCACCCGCGATAGCGCTGGAAACGCGCAGCATTGTGCTGAAAAACCATTTGTTTAGTCCTCAGTCGATAGTCGTTCCTGCAAGACAAAAAATCCGTTTGGTGATTGAAAATCAAGACCCTGCTGCGGAAGAGTTTGATAGCTTTGATCTGAATCGCGAGAAGGTATTATTCCCGGGGCGAAAAAGCGTCATTTATATCGGCCCACTCGAACCCGGAGAGTACAGTTTTTTTGGCGAGTTTTCTCCCAACACAGCGCGAGGTGTAGTGATTGCCAGGGAGGAATTACATGCTCCTTAATTCGGTTGTGATCACACTTAACCAGTGCTTACCGGTTGCGGTTGTATGCGTATTGCTATGTGCAACAGGTAAAACCGTGTTAACCATAAAACAGGCCGTGCTGGGTATTACGCTGGGGGCTTTGGGCTGCATTGCGCTACTGCAGATGGCTGCGGATATCTCCGCCTGGTGGGATTACCGGGGGCTGGAGCTGGTCCAGATAATTCTCCTGATGGCATTGTTTGTTGGTTTATCTGGTCATTACATTCAGGGGAGTGATAAGGCCCGGGTGCTTAGCCTGATGGCGGCACTGACCTTATATCTGAGTAACTTTTTTACTTACTTTAGCGGCTACTGGCAGGCTGACGCGGCATTTTCGATGGCGTTGGGAGCTGGTCTCGGTCTTAGTATTTGTGCCAGCTTTGCTATATTGCTCTATTTTTCATTGCTCTGGGCGACGAGGAATGCCATGGCTTTAGTGAGTATGTTTGTCGCGTTGCACAGTGCCAGCAAACTGGTTTTTGCAAGCGACTTGGCCGCACAAATCGACGTTATGCCTGCGTATCCCGCGCTTTTTGATCTACGCAACTGGGTGAGTGAGGACAGTGTCGGCGGTCGGATCCTGAAGGCCTTGTTCGGCTACGAAGCAACACCGGGTATATGGTCTGTTCTGGCGCTGGCAGTAGGCACAGGAATTTTTTGGATTGCGAACAATTGGAGGCGCGGGCGTGAGGCATAACTTAGTCTTGAATACAGTGTTGACAGGGCGCCTTGCCTGGTTACTTATGATGCCATCTGTTGCGATGGCCGATGGCATGGTGGTCGACAAAGTTTACCACCCCTACGTGCTGCCTTTGGAGCGTGAAGTGGAGTGGCGATTACTATCCAGACAAAGTGATCAAGGGAATATTCTGGCTCAGCGACTGGGGTTGGGGTGGAGCCTTACTGAAACCATGACCATTGAGGGCTATGCCATTGGTGAGCGCGACCAGGATGATAACTTTGATATGGCAGCCTATGAAGCCGAGGTACGCTGGCAGTTGGTCGAACAAGGTCGCTACTGGGCTGACTGGGGCTTGCTATTTGAATATGAAAAACGCCACAAAGAGTCTGCTTATGAAGCAACAGTTGGTCTGTTGTTTGAGAAAGAGTTTGGCCGCAATAGCTTGACGCTGAACGCCTTTATCGTCAGAGAATGGGGAGAAATGATCAGCAACGAATGGGAGTCTGAATTTCGTGCCCAGTATCGCTATCGCTGGATGAGTGCTTTTCAGCCCGCGATTGAAGTGTACACAGGAGAAGACTTTGTGGGAGTAGGTCCTGCGGTGATAGGATTGCATCGGTTTCAGGGTCAGAAACAGCTGAAATGGGAAGTAGGCTTTGTGACTGAATTAAGTCAGGTAAGCAAAGATCACAGCGTGCGATTGGCTCTGGAGTTTGAATTTTAAATTGGTGCGTTCAGGCTATACTCAAAGAGCAAGCCTGTAAGGTATGTTGCCAACAGAGGGCTTGTCAGGAGCAGGCACGTGAACACCAACACTTTATCAGACGAACTTGTTACACAATGGAATGAACTACTCACTCGGGTGGCGGAGTTACTGGAGGTGCCTGTGGCCTTGATCATGAAACTCAATGGTGCCCACCTGAGTGTGTTTAATAAAAGCCTCAACAGTCAAAACCCCTACGAGATTGGCGACAGTGAATGTTGGGATCAGTCCGGGCTGTATTGTGAAACCGTGATCAAAACCCAACAAGCGCTGTTTGTTCCCAACGCACTGAAAGACCCGCTCTGGGATCATAATCCGGATATTAAACTGGGCATGATTGCCTACCTTGGCCTGCCTATTAAAAATGTCGACGACTCTGTGTTTGGCACTGTGTGTGTGCTCGATGACAAAGAAAATACCTTTGACAGCAAAACCAGGGCCATGCTTAGCTCACTGAAACACTTGTTTGAGTTACAACTGAGAATGCTGGCAGAGCAAAAGGAGCAGGACCACAAAGAAGCATTTAAAGAGCAGACTTTAATGACCATGGGGCTGGCTCATGAACTGAATACGCCGCTGGGTGTGAGTGTAACTTCTGCCTCTATGCTGGTTGAGTCGGCCAGTCGGCTTTTGCGTGCACTGGATGAGGGACCTGATGGCATGGAAGAGGCTCGTAAACAGGCGGGTTGTATTGGTCAGGCGGCAGCCCTGCTGTCGCGCAATCTTTATCAGATGGACGACAAAATTGACCGGCTTAAACAGTCTATTGTGCAGTGCCACAACGGGGTTTCAACGGTGTGCCGTATTTCAGACGTTTTTAATTCGCTGGCAGAGGTATGGGCGCCGTCTTTAGCCCAGAAGAAGGTAGCGCTTAAAATCCATACTGATCCAAGTGCAGATGTTTTACTCCACCTGAAACCCGCAAGTTTAATTGAAGCACTTAACCACCTGATCACCAATGCCATTGAACACGCATTTGATGGCGTTGAACAGCCGACCATCAGAATTGCTGCTAAGGTAAAAAATCAGGAACTCAAGCTTAGAGTGAGTGACAATGGTGCGGGTGTAAACCTAATACATCCGGAAGATATTTTTGCACCCTTTTACTCAACTAAAAAGCAAGTTGCGGGGTCGGGGCTTGGTCTGGCACATGTTAAACGCATTGCTCTGAATGACTTAGCTGGCACTGTGTATGTTAGCCACTATGAAAATGGTTTGAGTATAGTACTGCGTTTTCCCGTATCCGGGCCAATCGCGCAACCGTAAGCGGATAGCCTAAGAGACTTATCAGAGTCCTTTTTGTGCCTTGACCGTTGCGATAGACAGTGACAGTTGTGCAGCCATTGATGCATGCTTTTTGTGCAGCACGTGATAGGCTTTAGAGCTAAATAAGTGATGCACATTCAAATGCGCGAGCGAGTCGGGCAGCGGCCATTGAGTTGAGACGACAAAAATAGCGTAGTCGAAGCGGTTTACATTTAGCAGCTCAGGTAACTTACCTAAATTGTTGATCTGATAAAAGTGATTTCGCTGCGCCTGCGGGTACTTAGTGAGCAGCACGCGCTTGGACTGGTCGGTCGCGACTATGGTACTGGGTGTTGCCACCAGCACAGAGTTGTCGCAAGGCACATTCGCCACACACAAAAGCACGAACTCGACTTCCGTTAATGCCGGACCCACAGAAATAACATCCTTGAAGGGGGCGAATATCTCTTGTGCCAGAATAACGTCGCCATCGGTATGCTCTGCGGTAATTTCGTGTAACACCCGGTGCGCGGGCATCGCGATAAAGTTCGCTTCGATGCCTGCCTGAGCGTACGCAGCCTGAACTAATGGCAAGGCCTGATCGCGGACGCTGGGATGTTGCAGATAAGATATGGTTAATGGGGCTGCACTCAGCGGCGCACTGAGAGCGCACAATACAACAGCCTGGGTCAATCGCAGAAAAATATCTTTTAGCATAAAAAGCGCCTTAGTGGATCTGCGCCGAATTATACCCAGTTTAGTTGCAAAGCATAGTCTCCAAAGGTGTTATATCCGGTTAAATTAACCACAATTTACCCTCGATCATAATCCTGCTAAATAGACAAATTAAAAAAGGTACACCCTTGCCAGCTCTGCCTTGAAAGCGACTTGTTAGTGTCATTAAGAATTAACAAATATGATTAAAAATTAGTTGACTTAGAGGGGCAGCCCGATAAGATGAACGTAGACAGAATTTGGGTCAGTGTTTATAAATCTCCATTACGTTGTTGTATAAGTTTTTGCTTGTAGTAGTACCGTCCTGAAGTTTTATCACCGGCAAAATTTAGGTCTATGCGCCCACATGGGCATAGGTTTGCCAGTTTTTTGTATAGAAGGATCCTTTGCATCAGGGCAGAGGTTAGCTTTTAAGGATTGGCATCATTTTAATATTCAGGATTTACTATTATGTCTAATACTTTAACAGGTACCGTAAAGTGGTTTAACGAATCAAAAGGCTTTGGTTTCATCGCTCAGGAAAATGGCCCAGATGTATTCGCACACTTCAGTGCAATCAAAGGTGACGGCTTCCGTACACTAGCTGAAGGCGAGCGCGTTGAGTTTAAACTGACTCAAGGCCAGAAAGGTCCTCAGGCAGAAGAAATCGTTAAGCTATAATTGGCGGTTTTTGCTTAAGAGAAAAAGCAAGCTAAGGCTTGCTTTTTTTGTGTCTGTAACCCGGCACAACATACCTTTCACTTAGCTGGCTGTGGTAAGATCGCATCATTATCCCCTGATGTGTTTTACTCCATGGACCTGACTCAATTTTGGCAGCTCATTGCCATCGACAACCAAACCAAAGATAAAGCGGCGCAATTAAAAACCAGGCTAGAAGCACTGCCTGACAACGAACTGGCCGAGTTTGATAGCCACTACAGCAAGCAACTCAGACGTTTATGGCACTGGGATCTTTGGGGTGCAGCTTATGTTACTTGCGGCTGTAACAGTGAGTATGACTTTCTGGATTTCTGCAACTGGTTGCTGACCCAGGGCGAAGCCGTGGTAGAGCAGGTGCTGGGTGAGCCAGATACCCTGGCAAGTATTGAAGACATGCCGCTGCGCGACAACCTGCCTTATCCGTATTGCGACGAGCTGGACCTGACAGCAGGGCTGCTCTACGAGCAAAAAACGGAGCAGGAGCTGCCCTATCACAACACAGTGAACTATGCGCCACAGGGCAAACAGTTTAAAAATAAACCCAAAATGTTAAAGCAAACCTACCCACAGTTATTTGCTAAGTACTGGCAAGGGTAATTTACCCCAGGCTTAAAGAGTCTGGCACTGTTTTTGTGGTTACGAGTCCGTTGTACGTAATGTGTAAAGCGCCGGTACAAGCGGATTATTAACTGCACGCCGGCCGCTGTGATTGAAAGCGCACATAACTAAATGCGCTTTTTTGCAACCTCGCATAGGTCGTTGCTTGTATCACAGTGTTGAAAAAGTAAATAGACTTTCAGAAAAACCATGAAGACTCTTTTTAACCTATTGAAATATAGGTCAAATTACTACCTCTTTAATTTCTAATGTTTAAATATCAGAGATAATCCCATTTATATACAAAAAGTACCGTATCACATGGTCCTTTTGTATTATTCCTGCCTGCATCCTCCCATAGTGTTGAGAGTTCAGAAGTGAACATGAAAATTTAACAGGTTGTTTGTTTTTTGTTTTATTTTTAACGTTTGTCCATTACGCTTTTATTACGCAATACGTTAGGTTTGTATCTTTGTTCGAAAGTGGCTCTAGCTGCCAATTGTTAGCGCCGAACTAAGTGTCAAACTTAAAAGGAAACTGTCTTATTTGTAAACAATATGTATTCAGGGAGAGAGTGAATGCCGATAAAAAAAGCCTCTTTGGCGGCCTTTCTGTGCGGTGTTAGTTGTTTGAGCAATGCTGCGACACAGTGGGTAGACACACATTCATTATTAAACCAACAGCACCTGTGGCATGAAGTTGAGAACCAGCTTAAGAAACAGGCTCGAGCCAAGGCCGCTGAAGTGAGTGGGGCACTTAGTGATAACGGAATACGTTATCAGCGGGTGAAAACCATAGGGAATACCAAGCGCTTCGAACATTACCAAGTTTATTATCGTGGTATACCAGTCATCGGTGGTCAATTTGTACTATTCAGAGACAGCACCGGTAAAGTCTTGCAGGGTCTGGGTGCAACTTTAAGAGCGCAAGAGCTTCCTGATGCCACTGATGGACGTTATTTCAGTTTGCCCTCGGCTGACATAGAGCAACGGCTGGCGGCAGGCTCAGACTTAACGTCCGAGACCAAGTTGCAAGATCTCAGGCGTGCGTATTTGACTTGGCAAGGCCGTTTAATGGGCGTGTTTCAGGTTACCGCCACTTCGAAGGAGGGCATACGTACTCTTACCATCGATGCGGATACCCTGAATGTCCTTAAGTCTGAGCAAGGCATTATGCACTCTTCCCGTGCAGAGCAGGGCGCAGAGCAGCTTTCTGATGGTGGGCAATACGTTGCAGCTGGTGGCATAGGCGGCAACGAGAAAATGGGGGCAATATGTTATTCACCGCAGCCTTCGACAATGGAGGCTTGCCTCAGATATCAATATGATGAAACGACCAGCCCTTCAACGGAACTTCTTTTTAATGATGTCAGCGATACTGCTCGCCCGCTCATTTTTGCCGACTTTGATGGCTATCCATTTGTCGTCAGAAAAGAAGGAGGGCGCTGCTTTTTAGAAAACCCGTATGTGCAGACAATTGACTATTACTCTCACCACACAGACCCCTTTATGTACGGTTGTGATGGCTATTATGAGTACTTTAATGGTGACGACGTCGGCACTGACTATTATGACTATTTTAGCTATGGGCCTTTGAGTGACGCTCATTTTTACGGTGGGCTCACCATGCAGTTTTTTCATAAACAGCTGAATGAACTGTTTCCAAACCAAGTGTCCGATTGCCCTATTGATGGCTACTGTCTACAAACACTCAAACAAAGAGTTAGAAACAATACCTTTGGCATGAATCAGGCTTACTGGGACGGAGCCTATGTAAACTATGGAACAGGATACTATGGTGTCAGCCATTATTCGCTTACTACTTCAAGTATTGTTGCTTATGAGGCTGCATATGCAATGACACACTGGAATAGTCAGCTGGAAAGTTGGGGGGAAGCTGGCGCTTTTTATCAAGCGTTTTCTGATATTTCTAGTATTGCTGTGCTGGATTACTTACAGCATAGCGTGTCTGGCAGCTTTAGCACCTCAGAGCCATTTTTATCGCAAATACTCGATGGCACTGGGCGCCCCCAAGACGATAAAAAGTGGTGGCTCGGCTGGGATGTAAGAGTACAAGATGTCGGAGAGCGTTATTTTTCGCTGCCATCACTTGATGGTAGTAGTATCGACCATTTGAGTGCTTATAGTGCCAATATGTCGCGCTATGAAGTAGGTGGCCTTTTTAGAAAAGCTTTCTATGAACTAGTAAAAACTTATGGTTGGACTATTGAAGAAGCATTTAAACTATTTTTAAACGCTAATATTTCATGTTTGCCTGCCAACGCGAGTCTAGATGATGCAGCTACTTGCCTGATGCTGGTGGCTGATTCAAGCAATGTGGGCATGCTAGTAGAGGAGGCACGCAAGGATGTAGATGGCGCGTTACACCTAGTTGGGTTGGTTGCGCAAACATCTGAAATTTCAAGCCTACCTGTTGCTGCTATGCCGCAGTATGACGAGTTCATGTATTTGATTGAGACGCTACCAATCAGTGAAATAGAGCGTATCTCTGTTGATTGGGGTAATGGGGTCACTGAAGGCTGGTCTCGTAATTCCGGTAGCGCGATTTATCCGTTTTTACAAAGGGCGCATGGTATTGAGCCCGATTTACTGACGCGTTTTAAGATCAATGTAGTCAAAACAGACGGTGAGGAGTTGCTTGCTTATCGTGATTATTATTCGCGCGCTCTGGGCGTGGCTTGCCCACCGTGGTTCGGAGAAGAAAATACAGGCCTGATGAGCCACGTGTTGATTAATGGTCACAATTTACAATTACTGCCACAGAACTATCAAGAGATATTAGACCAGCCCTTAAACTTATATCTTAAACAGCGAAACACTATTGAACTCGGTGCCTATTCTGCTGGACAAGAAGTCACGGTATTACTGGATACCAACCGCAATGGCGCTTATGAAGAGCAAGAAGTCTATCTAGTCGAAGAGATAACGGATACTGGGCTGGTCTCTTTTTCTTTGCCTGAAGGCTTCCTCCCGGGCAAAATAATGATGCGTGTGGTTGTCGGCTCCAGATATGGTTTTTTCTTTTCATGTGGAGAAGTAGATGAAGGCCAAGTTTTCGATGTAAATGTTGACTTCTCAGGCGCTGACGAGTGGTTACGCTCTGATTTTAACTTTGAAATTCAAAGCGGTAATAAAGTTAAATTCACTAAAAGCCTTTTGCCAGACAGCGCGCAACCCTCAGAAAAATTTGAACAACCGGTGAATGTAAATAGCTCAACGTATATCCCTTTCTCTGGCGCCATTTTGTATCCTGTGGGTTTTCAGACTTGCTTAGAATTGGTATTTGAAAAAAATTATCAACGCAACACATATAGTGAATTATCAAATTTATTTGCCTGCCAAACAAAAAAAGACATACCTCAAATATACAGCGTGCTCCATCCGACTTAATTGAACAAATTGTTGTAGGGTTTCGCCGGCACGTCGCTGGTGAGACCTGAGCACTTGCTCAAATAACTCTCCATATTAAGGGAATAAAATATGAAACCTCTGTATTTATCCATTGCTCTGGCACTGGGGACGGTATCCGTCATGCCTGATACTTTTGCTGGCTCATTAAAAGCAGCCAGTGGTGTAGCTTATCAGCAAGACATGCAGATTAAAAATGAGCGTTTAAAAGCACGACTGGCACAGCATGGCCTGAGCAAGAAAAACCGGCCTCAGTTATTTTCGCTAATTGAGCAAAGGCTGGAGCAAGACACGCTGGTAACAGAAAATCCGAGCCCCAGCTCACTACAAAACTGCTTGAGCGGCAGACCTGAGCTGTGCACTTTCTTTAAACATATGGGCATTGAAGTCGCCACGAGTAATGCAAATGGCGAGTCCTATGTTGTGTTATCTGCGTTAAACAGTAAAACGGTGTCGACCGATTACACATTGATAGATCTGCATTTAACCAATGAGAAAGGTGAGCAGCTTACTAAACTGGCATACAATGAATATTTTGGCGACGGGCAGGAGGCTAAACGCAAATCAGTATACTCCTACGCGAAAGTACAAGATATTCTGTATAAGCTTGCTGGCTCAGAGCGTATTTTTGCCGATGGTTGGGTAACCACAGTATATAAGGGGGCCGACAATAAGCAAATTGTTGAAGACCGAAATATTATGGTGGAGTATTCGAAGGATACTTTGCTGGCAAAGTTAGGCTATTTTGCTTTGCTGAGATCAGGCGCGTCTGGTACTGAGGGCGTCTCACTAATTCCTCTGGCGGGGCGAAATGGTTTTCAAACAGCCATTAAAAAGCCCATTGACAACCGCTCTGAAGGCGGTGCGGATGTGCCTGATGGTAAGATCATAATTTGTCTCAATCGAAATTATGGTGATTGTGATTATGAAAATATTTACGAACCAGACACACCAAACAGTGAAACTAAATTAAAGGTCCCGTTTCAAGGGAGCTTTAACGTGATGGGTAAGGTGACGCGCATCTACCTGCCGGATTTTACGACACTGGAAGTTCAGGAGGAAAACGGTGTAATAACCCTAGTCGAGAGCCCGGTAACGAATAAGCCTGCGTTCATGAATCACGGAACAAACATCTTTATCCAGACAAAAGAAGGGGGCGGTGCCGTAGCAATCGGTGATGCTGATTATCAGGATATCAGCGACCTCTTCGCAAAGAAATTAAACCTGCGCTACGACAAGTGGAAGGGGATGGATCGGACAATCATATCCTGGGATATTCCGCAAGATGAGGGGGTGTTTGGAGACGCCACATTATTTGGCAGATACCAGGATACCCACTGGATAATGCATTTTGCGCTGGATAGTGTGCCACGTCCTGGCAGACCGCCACGAACGTCTTCTTTTGTCATTGGCTCTACAGACATGGACAGTGGCTGGGGTGATACAGACCGCCCTCAGATGCAAATTGTCTACAGTTGTCTGGCTGAAGGCTCCTTAATAACTTTACCAAATGGTAAGCAGCTTCCTATTGAGCGGCTTGAAGTGGGCGATCAGGTGCTGGGTGCCAGTGAGTTTGCACCTGCTAATCATCTTGCACTGACGATAGAAGATATTTCCGTGGGTGTTGAAACTATTCCTATGGTCCAGCTCAAAACTAAGTCGGGTAAAACACTGTTATTGACTGAGTCTCACCCTGTTGTGATGCAATCAGGCAATGCTGTGTGGGCGAGCAAGGTCGAGCAAGGGGCGCAGATCTTAACCGAAAACGGGCTCGAAATGATCACTCATATAGAGGAGGTTGAGTTTACCGATAAAGTATATAACCTCCGCCTGGGGCGCAGTAAAGATGATCCGAATTATCAGCCCGGAGAGTCTTTCAGTATGTTTGCCAATGGCTTGCAAGTGGGTGATCTGGCAATGCAAAGCGAGCATGAGTTTAGCAATAAAGTAGAAACGACAGAAGATGTGCTAAATCGTCTGCCGCAGGCATGGCACCAGGATTATCTGAACAGCCTTAAGCAATAGTCATGGATTGACAAACCAAGGCCCGAAAGGGCCTTTCATGGAGATATGATAATGAAAATACGTAATGTGGTTTCGTTTATGTTGTTATTGGGAGCTTTGCTTTTAGTAAAGGCACATGCTCACACTATGGCTGTCCATGAAGTAGAAGCGCGAACGACCATTGGTCAGGGGACAGATCTTGTCCCGCTTGGCACAGCTTACCAAAGCAAAGGCAAGATATTTTTGGGGCTGCAATCTGTACTTGGGAAGCAAGTTGAACACTTGGGAAATTCGCATATTGATTTCAGAGTCGGTGTTGATCTTAGCTATCAGCAAGCCCTGAAACTGGTCGATGGCAAGGTCGATGCTGGTTTCGAATTACCAGCAGTGCGAGTTGATGCGGGTGCGAACTATGCCAAAGATATCAGTGCAGACAGGTATACGGGTACATACACTGTCTATTCCTCTGTAAAACCCAAATCCAGAATGTTGGTTCCTCACAATGATACAGGCTATCAGCCGACATTGGCGGCACAGGAGTTGGCAACAGCATATCCGGGTAACAAAGCGAGCAATCTGGGGGACGGTTTTGTCCAGGGGTTTGCCTATGGCTCGAATGTTGTTATTAACATGAAAATTGAGTACAGGAATGAAACGGACAAACGCACCATAGGCGGGTATCTGAGCGTCGACTGGATAGGCAGCGTTAAAGTTGACGGCGAACTTCAAAAGATAAGTGAAGAAAAGCGAAACTCAGTGAATATCACGATAAGTGGCATGCAAAGTGGGGGAGATCCTAACAGGCTGCTGCAGGTCATACCTAATGGCATCATGCACTGCACACTACTTAACCCTGAGCCCTGTTTTAACTTGTTTGAAGCGGCGGTCAATTATCTAAAAACGGACTATATAAACCAGTTCGATTCATTGACGGATTACAACATTAGTGAAGTGTATACCGCACGTTATTTGGACTCTGGCGCGGGCCTCCAGCAGCTTATCCCGGACAGTGGTTATACGCCAGTTAATTACCTGACTCGCCTAATCATCAAAGAGCTGACTGCGCGCTGGATAGAGGAGCGTCTGGTGTATCGTCGCGCCAAAAATCTGCAACGTTACTATGCAGCCCAGTTTTCTGCAGAGCAACTCATTCAGTTACAGGATATTGAAAGCAAAAGCCGTGCTAACGCGAACTTGTTCGCCGATCTGGTCGACTATTGCGAGCGCAATCCGGAAGGCAATTACTGTATTAACTATGAGGCCGACAATCTCGTGTATGTGCGCGATTATAGTGCCATCAGTGACGTTCTCAGATAAGGATATCTCATGAATTTACTCAGATTTTTATTAGTCTTACTGGTATTAATGATGGCTTTTGGTATTCAGGCCGTCGCTTCGGTATCAGAGCAAAGCAACGATAAACACCAACAAGCCAGATACAGTGAATTAGGTGATTTACTTACGGTTGAACAGGCTCAAGGCCGATTTGCCTGGCTACGCAAATGTTATGATGATGTGCTGGTTGAGCTATGGGAGCGGATGCATGCATCGTCTGATATTGTCGATAAGGAAGAAAAGCTTAGACAGCTCAAAGCCTTATGGCTTTCCGATACAGCGTTGGCTGCAGGCAAAGCTCAGTACCTGACTTTTGCAAACACTGATTTTACCAACCCTTACCAGTGGTATGCGGGCACTAGTGCGCATGAAGCATGTTCAATTATGCCTGTGGAGTATGAACCCGTCGCGCTTAAAACTACCGTGTTACCCAGGTCTTATTGTGAGAATCGTAGCTATGAGCATGAATGGGAGTGGATCTCAGAAGTCACAGTGGATGACTCCACGCATCAATCAGAAAAGCATGATCATAGCCTGATTTCGGGCAAAGTGTTTGTGCTGCGAGCTAATCAGGCATCGAAAGTTACGATTAAGCCGGGCAATAAAGAGCCGGAATTTCCGTCCTATGTTGCAGCGCGTGTTTGGATTGACTGGGATCACAATGGTCAGTTTGAGTCCTCTGAAATGGTGTATCGCTCAGCGTCATCGGGTGTTTTCAAATTCTTACTGAACGTACCGGCAACAGTACCCGAAGGTTTGACGTTAATGCGCGTAGCGACGGACGCCGGAGGTGGGTCAAATGATGCGTGTACCCGTATTCATTACGGCGAAGTAGAAGATTACTTGGTCACTGTTCGTTAAGGAAGATGATATGAATCCAATTTACTCTACACTATTGATGGTGAAGCTCGCTCTGGTAAGTGGATATGCACAAAGTGCAGATACTCAGATGAGCAGCGGCAATTTGGCAGGCTCGGTTGTTTCAGGGCTGATTAATGACCATATCGAAGTCGGAACGGCTTACGATAGCCAGAAGAAGCGCTTTTTAAATGTACAACCAGTAAGCGGTGTTATTGATGAAAGCTTTGGCAATACGGAGCTGCAGTTCAAAACGGGTATCGACATGGGCTACGATGACATGTTGAGTATTCTCAATGGCAGCGTGGATATCGATGTGAACTTTCCAGTGGTGCGCGTCTCTGCCGGGGCTTCGCTTGCAAAGGAAATGGCATCCAGCACTTATTCAAGCTCCTATACTTTTAGTGCGTCCAGCACTCCGAAAAAGCGTCTGCTATTGCCCGTAAATCAAAACACGGGATATACCTTGTCACGAGTTGGCGACAATATTGCCAACAATCATCAGACTCAGTTGCAAGCTTTAGTGGGCGATGAGTTTGTGACGGGGATCGAGTATGGTGCAAACGTACTGGTTAATCTAAAGATTGATTATGGTAGTAACAAAGACAAGTCAGACATAGGTGGTTATCTGGATGTGGACTTGTATGGTGGTGTATTCAATGTAGGTGGGCAGCTTAAGTATTTGCAGAATGACACAAAGTCATCGGTCAAAATAACGGTAAGGGCGGTACAGCAAGGTGGCGACCCAAAGCAGCTGCTGACAGTCATACCTAATAATATCATTACTTGCTCTTTGGATAACCCAACGCCTTGCTTTGATATGTTTTATGAGGCGGTTAAGTACGCAAAAACAGGCTTTAATAGCCAGCTTTCGTCGCTGAGTGATTACAATGTAGTGCGTTACTATACGACGCGTTACGACAAATCCTCTCTGGCGCTGCGCGCATTGGTACCCGACTATCAGATAGTCAGAAATGCGACTAAATGGCTGATCACTGAACTTGAGGATGACTTTAAACAAGCTATTTTGGACGAGCAAAGAGCTGCCAACCTGCTCAATAGCTATTATGCCTATCTTCCCGAGGCGCAGCGCCTGGCTGTGGAACGCATCAAAACGCTTGCCTACGATAATGCCTGGTTCTCTTTCACTGCCGCACAGTTTTGCCGTGATAATCCCTTCGGATATGCCTGTGAAAATAAGGTGCAGGAAATGAAAAACGCGTGTGTTCAGCGAGGAAAGTCCTGTCCTGCCAGCTACGATATAACGGATTTGCAATTGCCATCGAGTGATGGCCAGGATTGGAAACAATGTGAGTTAGCCCGCCAGGAGGCCGTTCGCTCAGGGGTTGTTTCACAGGCACACAGCGTTCTGTTTCGTAACCTAAGATGGGCACCGACTTTTATCGACGCAAGCGCTCCTGTACGTGGAATATTAAACTGGCGATTGTGCGAGGCTGCATTAAGTACTTATGGTGTGGTATTTCAGCAGTAGGACTGACGCGTATGTCTGATTGCAGGCATACGCTCTATTGTAAAATTACTGTCTGGCACCGAACAATTACCTAATACAAGCGAGTACATTTACGCATTTTAAGTAGTACTATTAGACGGATTAGTTAGCGGACTGTATTTTGTTTTTTAACGTTTGTGTTACAATCAAGACCGTCATACGTTGGCTGCACTTGATAAGCCTGGGTGTCACGTATGATTTAATATCACTATCAGGGAGTGACTATGTACAAAGTAATAACCAGTCTTTTATTCATACTGACTTGCACTGTGTCTGCCAATGATGCGCAGTACTTTTGGCGATTTGGTGACGGTTCTGTTTCTCATGAGGCAGAACCTGAACACGAGTACGCACAACCTGGCATTTATACCGTAACCCGAGAAGTATATCTGGGTGGAAAACTGCTGGAGTCTTCTGAAAAGCAAGTTGATCTTATTTCTCCAAAAATTGTCGGACTGATTATCTTACAGCCTGATGAAGTGATTCAGGGGCAGAACGTCGAATTTCTGGCAAACCTGACATCCAGCGAGCCGCTTGATTTGCACTACCAATGGTACGTTGCTGGTGAACCTGTCAGTGTAGAAGATGACAACGGCAAATTTACAACACAATTTGCAGAACCAGGTGATGTTGAATTGTCGGTCGATGCGCTGTGGCAACAAACCGTGGTGTCGAGTACCAGCACTCAGTTGAAAGTCATCGAAGCTGATGACGACGGTGATAAGCCGGACGATGGTGATGACAACCCAGGTGATGGTGATGACAACCCAGGTGACGGTGATGACAACCCAGGTGACGGTGATGACAACCCTGGTGATGGTGATGACAACCCAGGTGATGGTG
>NZ_JXYA01000009.1 GCF_000967655.1 Pseudoalteromonas rubra | reverse complement strand
TGACATTAGATCATAAATTTAGTCAATTTGGCATCACCCGTTATTACTCTACACGAACAAATATCGCTAGATGCTTTGGGCTAGTGACTTGATGAGTATTGCATCACTGGGTTAAAGGAGTCATACGCAATAATTAGAAGTTGGAAGCGCTTCGACAGGCCCGCTTCGCTCATGGATACCCCGTCTTCCGTAAGTTACCGGCTGCGTCGTGATGCGGCAATTTTCCGCCACTTAAATATTGGCCTCATTCTTGCTTTTATCTCATCAAGTCAAATTTTTGGAGTCGGGTTATGGCAATTAGTTTTGATAAAGCATTGGGGGTTCACCCCCACACTATGCTGATCCGCTCTCAGCGTGCTGAAATTTTGGCAAGTAACATAGCCAATGCTGATACCCCTGGATACAAAGCTAAGGATATCGACTTTGGTCAGGCTTTTAAAGCGGCAAAATCGGCACAGCTAAGCGGCAATAAGATGGTCAGAACCAATGAGAAGCACCTCAGCGGTGGGACTCAGTTAAATAATGGTATTGAACAATATCGTATTCCAAATCAAGCAGATACTGGCGATGGTAACTCCGTTGATATACAAGTGGAACGAAACTTGTATGTACAAAATGCACTAGAGTACCAAGCTAGTTTGAATTTTTTATCTGGTAAATTTAAAGGGCTTAAGAAAGCCCTAAGTGGTCAAGGTAGCTAATTATGAGTTTATATAATGTTTTCGATATAGCGGGCTCGGGCATGAGTGCCCAGAACGTTCGCTTGAATACGACCGCCAGTAATATTTCAAATGCAAACAGCGTAAGTTCTAGTCAGGACAAGGTGTACAGAGCCAGGCACCCAGTCTTTGCTGCAGAATTAAGTAAAGCTGCGGCGGCTCAACCGAACACCATGGGGTCGTCGGTGGGCGTTAAAGTACTGGGTATTGTGGAAAGTGATAAACCTTTGCAGGTTGAGTACAACCCTAACCATCCGAGTGCTGACAAAGACGGGTACATCTATAAACCGAATGTGAATGTGGTTGAAGAGATGACAAATATGATCTCTGCATCGCGTTCGTACCAAACGAATGTTCAGGTCGCGGATGCCGCTAAGCAGATGCTTAGCAAGACCCTGCAACTTGGCCAGCGCTAAGCGGGAGTATAGCCAATGAGTAACGAAGTCAATTCAGCAACCTCGACCTATGTCGATTCATTGCGTTGGCCTGACAAGCAGGTACCGACAGAAAAGAATGATGAGTTGAAGCAAGAGGATTTCTTTGCGTTATTGACTCAGCAGTTGTCTTATCAGGATCCGAGCAAACCGGCAGATAATGATCAGATGATTGCGCAAATGACGAACTTTACAATGGCCGAGGGGATCTCGGACCTAAACTCAAAGTTCGAATCATTGGCTGAATCAATGACCTCTAATTCTGCATTGCAAGCATCGACGCTAATCGGAAAGAAAGCCCTGCTCGAGTCAGACACGATAGAGCATGGCCCTGACATGCAATCGCGAGGTTCAATCATTGTCACAGAACCTGTAGAGAAACTGACGGTCAGTATCCTCAATGATAAAAACGAGCTGGTAAGAACGATTGATCTCAAAGATCAAAGCCCCGGCGCAGTACGTTTTGATTGGGATGGCAAAAATACAGAGGGCGAGATGCTTCCGCCCGGGGATTATAAGATAAAGGCTGAAGGGTCAGTTCATGGCCAGTTTACAGCCCTTCCAACGGCGACTTTCAGAAACATAGAGAGCGTCAATGTCAATGGTGCAAGCGGCATCGTTATTAACACTAAAGCGGGTGCCGTGCGGCTTACTGACGTCGCGGAATTAGCCTAATTAAAAAGATTTAACCTTAATAGCAAGAGGTGAGAGTATGAGTTTCAATATTGCATTAACTGGTTTAGCTGCGGCTCAGAAAGACCTGGATACCACAGCTAACAACATTGCTAACGTGAACACGACAGGCTTTAAAGAGTCGCGTGCTGAATTTGCATCTGTGTATGCATCTTCCGTGTTTAGCGCCGGTAAAACAAAAAATGGTGATGGTGCACAAACCACTATGGTTGCGCAGCAATTTCATCAGGGTTCTTTGAACTTTACTCAGAACTCATTGGATTTGGCGATAACCGGTGAAGGTTACTTTGCGATGAGTGAAGAGCTGGGGGCGCAAGATTTCACCTATTCTCGTGCAGGTGCCTTTAAACTCAACAAAGACAACTTTATTGTTGATGCACAGGGCAACTTTCTACAAGGGTTTCCGGTTGATCCAAGTACAGGTGATACTACATCTGTGAGTTTGAGTACCTCCTCTGCTTTGCAAATTCCAGATGCGTCCGGTTCACCGCGAGCAACGACCAATGTCTACTCGTCATTTAACCTGGATTCAACAGCCACTGCGCCAACGCTGGCATTTGACCATACTGAAAGCGCAACTTACAACAGTTCTACTTCTACAACGGTTTATGACAGTTTGGGTGAGCCACACATTCTGCAGCTTTTCTTCGTGAAAAAGGACCCGACAACTGATCCCAACGAATGGCAAGTTTATGCGACGTTAGACAAAAAGCCTTTTAATATCAACGGGACTGACGCCGCTCCTATAGGCCCTATTACAGAGTTTGGTTTTGACTCCAACGGTAACCCAGCGACGACTGGTGCCGCGGCGAACCCAGTAACAGGCACTACATTTGACGCGTTTAATATCCCAGCGGGTGTTGGCGCTGGTTTGTCAACATTATTGACCAATGGTGCGACATTCCCGAATAACGTGGCCCTTAACTGGCGTGATGAAGCAAACACCAAGCCACCGACACAGTTCGCGAGCCGCTTTGAGGTAAAAGCGCTTGAGCAAGACGGTGCTACCACGGGCAGACTGGCAGGTATTGATATTGGATCTGATGGTAAAGTTGTTGCATCTTATAGTAACGGCGACTCCACTTATCTGGGACAGGTGGCGATGGTCCGCTTCTCAAACTCCCAAGGTTTACAGCAAGTGGGTAACACGGGATGGAAAAAGAGTTTAACATCGGGTGAGCCGATTGCCGGTGAACCTGGTTCAGGTACGCTGGGCACCATCAACTCATCTGCCCTGGAGCAGTCGAACGTAAACCTGACAAATGAACTAGTGGACCTGATCAGTGCACAGCGAAACTTCCAGGCAAACTCACGGGCACTGGAAGTCAACTCGACACTCCAGCAGAACATCTTACAGATCCGATAATCACCTTCATTACCTCACAAGGCCGCTCCAAAGCGGCCTTTTCATTTTCTTGACGATCATGTTGGCATCTATATTGCTTTATTCAGTATAGATTGAACAATTTTAGGTCGTTCCCATGGATAAAATGCTGTATGTCGCCATGTCAGGCGCCAAACAAAACCTGGTTGGTGTCGGGCTGAAGGCAAATAACCTGGCCAACGCCAATACTACTGGTTTTAAAGCCGACTTTGCACAGGCCCGCTCAATGCAGGCATTTGGTGAAGGGCTGCCTACCCGCGTATTTGCGATGCAGGAGCGCCCGGGAACCATGATGACGAGTGGTGCCATTACTGAAACGGGTCGGGAGCTGGATATTGCGGTAGATGAAAAATCCTGGATAAGCGTGGTAGATGCAGCGGGCGAAGAAGCCTATACCAAGGTTGGTACACTGAATATCACCGCAGATGGTGCACTGGTCACTAGCCATGGTCGTCAATTAATTGGCGAAGGTGGGCCCATTATACTGCCGCTGCCGGTAGAAAAGGTGGTCTTCAGTGACGATGGCTCTATTCAGGTTCGCCCGCAGGGTGCGCCAGCCAACTTTTTGGAAGTGGTAGACCGATTAAAGATTATTAACGCAGACAATAGCAAACTTGAGAAAGGCAATGATGGTTTGTTCAGACCAAAGGAAGAGCTGCTTGAAGATGGCGTGTGTGGATTTTGTGAAATTTCTCCAACCGCCAAAGTAATGAGTGGCTATCTGGAAATGTCCAACGTGAATCCGGTTCACGAAATGGTAGACATGGTAAACCTTCAGCGTCAGTTTGAAATGCAAATGAAACTGATGAAAACCGCTGAAGAAATTGATGAGCGACACACTTCGCTCCTGCGTATCGTTTAAGAGAGTGAGGTATAGATTATGAACCCAGCATTATGGATCAGTAAAACCGGCCTAGATGCCCAGCAAACTGATATTTCGGTGATTTCGAATAACCTGGCGAATGCCAGCACCGTCGGCTATAAGAAAAGCCGCGCGATATTTGAAGACTTACTCTATCAGAATATCAATCAGCCAGGTGGCCGCTCCTCTCAGGATACAGAGCTACCGTCAGGCTTGATGTTAGGTGCGGGTGCCAAAGTGGTCGCAAACCAGAAAAACTTCTCGCAAGGCAATATGCTGAGCACAGAAAACTCACTGGACTGGATGGTTCAGGGGCCTGGTTTTTTTGAAATCCAGATGCCCGATGGCACCATCGCCTACACACGCAACGGCCAGTTTACAACAGATGAAGAAGGCCGAATTGTCACCTCTGGCGCGGGCTTCCCGGTGCAGCCTGAGATGAATGTCCCGGACAATGCCAACTCCATTACTATTTCTCAGGATGGCGAGGTGTCAGTCAGTATCCAGGGGGAAGCCGCTAATACGGTCATAGGTCAGCTGGTTATCAGCGATTTTATTAACCCGTCGGGTCTGGAACCAATCGGTCAAAACCTTTACACAGAAACAGCCGTGAGTGGTGCACCAGTACAGGGTAACCCGGGCGTCGAAGGTCTTGGCTCAATTGTTCAGGGCGCACTGGAAACATCGAACGTTAATGTCACAGAAGAGCTGGTCAACCTGATTGAAACACAGCGAGTTTACGAAATGAACTCAAAAGTGATTAAGTCCGTTGATGAGATGCTTAGTTACATTAACCAACAGCTTTAAATGATGGGGGGTAGTATGGACAAGTTACGTACACTTGGCCTGGTAGTGGCAGGCTGTATAGCACTGAGTGGTTGTACAACAACGCAAAATAAAGATGTTAAGCGGGACGATCCTTACTACGCGCCCATGTACCCGGAAGCGGAAGCGGCACCGGTTGTGCCAACCGGCTCGTTATTCAATGCGTACGCCAACGACTTGTATTCGGATAAAAAGGCGCTTCGCACCGGAGATATTATTACGGTGGTACTGAGAGAGTCGACCCAGGCGTCAAAAGCAGCAAACTCCAAGCTGGACAAAGACAGCGAAGTGGAAATCGATCCTATACTTGGGTTAGGTGGTGCGGCAGTCAACTGGGGTAACAAAAGTATTCAGCTGGACGCCGGGTCTAATTCATCCTTTCAGGGAGATGCCCAGGCCAACCAGTCGAATAGCCTGATCGGTAATATTTCTGTCAATGTCATGCGGGTTTTACCCAATGGTAACTTAGTGATCCGGGGAGAAAAATGGCTGACACTGAACACAGGTGAAGAGTTTATCCGTCTTGAAGGTCTAGTCAGGCCACAAGATGTGAATGCCGATAATACGGTGGAGTCAAACCGTATTGCGAATGCGCGGATCCAGTACTCAGGTAAAGGCGATACTCAGGAAGTTCAAAGTGCAGGCTGGCTGACGAAGTTCTTTATGAGCGCCATCATGCCATTTTGAGGAAGCAGATTATGAAAGTATTCAACATGCTCGTGCTGGCCATTGCGCTCGTCGGTTGTCAGTTTGCCCATGCAGAGCGGATCAAAGATGTGACTATGGTTGAAGGCGTGCGTTCAAACCAGCTGGTCGGGTATGGTCTGGTGGTTGGCTTGCCCGGCACGGGGGAGCAAACCCGCTTTACTGAACAAAGTTTCAAAGGCATGCTCAATAGCTTTGGTATTACCATGCCAGCAAACCTCAAACCAAAGATTAAAAACGTCGCAGCAGTAGCCGTTCATGCCGAGTTGCCTGCGTTTGTAAAACCTGGTCAAACAATTGACGTGACCGTGTCTTCCATTGGTAGTGCAGGCAGTTTGCGTGGCGGCACCTTATTGCAGACCTTCCTGAAAGGGGTCGATGGTAATGTTTACGCAATCGCGCAGGGTAGCATGATCGTCGGTGGTTTAGGGGCTGAAGGGCTGGACGGCAGCCGGGTTGTGATCAACACGCCAACCGTTGGGCGTATTCCAAATGGTGGCACCGTTGAGCGCGCAGTCAGAAGCCCGTTTACACAGGGAGATCACATTACGTTCAACCTGAACCGTCCCGACTTTACAACGGCTAAGCGTTTGGCTGACACCATCAACGACCTGGTCGGGCCGCAAAGTGCTCAGGCGATGGACGCCGCGTCGGTAAGAGTGATCGCTCCGCGAGATCCATCTCAGCGTGTTGCTTATTTATCGACCCTGGAAAATCTGGAATTCACACCCGCAGATACCTCCGCGAAGATCATCGTGAATTCGCGCACCGGCACCATAGTCATTGGTAAAGAGGTCAAACTGCAACCTGCGGCCATTACCCACGGTGGCTTAACCGTCACCATTGCCGAGCAAGTGAATGTTTCTCAGCCTCAGCCTTTATCAGAAGGTGAGACGGTTGCAACGCGTCAGAGCATTGTTGATGTTAACCAGGATGACTCTCGTGCGTTCGTTTTTGACCCCGGCTCCAGTTTGGATGATCTGGTCCGTGCTATCAATGCCGTGGGTGCTGCACCTGGCGACTTGATGGCTATCCTTGAAGCGCTAAAAGAAGCCGGCGCGATACATGGTCAATTAGTCGTCATTTAACGCTTCTTTTATAATCAATTAGTTAGCCCCATTTTATGGGGCTTTTTTTTGGCTCAATAATTGCATTGTTATTAGTTATGAATATTGATGTGTTTTTGAGCAATGAATACTGATCCGACTCGCAACCAAAGTTTCTATGACTTAACCGATTTGAACTCGTTAAGACAAGACGCGCTGAAAGGTGCTGGTGATGCCAATGCCTCTGAAGAAGCGTTGCGTAAGGCGGCTCAGCAGTTCGAATCTATTTTCACCCAGATGATGTTATCCAGTATGCGTAAAGCGAATGAAGTACTGGAAGACAAAGATAGCCCGTTTAATTCCAGCAGCGTCAAGTTTTACCGCGATATGCATGATCAGCAGATGTCTATGCAACTATCCAGTGAGGGGAGCTTAGGCCTTGCTGATCTCATTGTGCAGCAGTTATCGCCTAACCGTGATGGCTATATGCCAAGCTCAGTATTGCGCACTGGTGCCGAGTTGCAAAGTGATCGCATTGCCAACGGTGAAGCGAATCAAGCAAACGTCGAAAAAGAACGCAAAGCCGAGAAGCAGCCTGAGGTGAAAGAGAGTGCGTCCGACGACGTGCGATTCGAAGACCCTGAGTCTTTCATTAGTCAGCTCAGGGATCATGCTAAATCTGCGGCTGCCAAGATTGGTCTGAACCCTGCAGTGATGGTTGCACAGGCGGCACTGGAAACGGGCTGGGGTAAACATATTATTGCGCGTCAGGACGGTGAAAGCAGCTTCAATCTGTTCAACATAAAAGCAGACAAGCGCTGGCAAGGCGACAGCGCCAGTAAAATGACACTCGAGTTTGAGCAAGGTCTGCCCGTCAAAAAACAAGCAAACTTCAGAGCGTATGACTCGCTCAAAGAGAGCATCAATGATTATGTCGATTTCCTGCAAACCAACCCCAGGTATCAGGAGGCCTTAACTAAGACAGACAATCCGGATCAATATCTGGATGCGCTGCAGCAGGCCGGTTACGCCACTGATCCAGATTATGCAGAAAAAATTAAACGTGTGTTGGGCAGAGGAGAATTTCAGTCCATGTTGTCAGCGTCAGTGCATCAGGGAGTAAACTAAGATGTCATTTAACTTAATGAATATCGGGTCATCAGGGGTCAGAGCCAGCTCTGAGCTTTTGCAAACGACCAGTAAAAACATCGCAAACCTGAATACCAAAGGTTATGTTCGTGAACGGACTGAACATACCACCATGATCAACAACCAGGTTGGTCGTGGGGAAACCGTGCGTTTGCTTAATGAGTTTGCTCAGAAACAACTTAATCGGGATCTCTCGAGCCAGGCTTATTACGATCAATTTGTGACGGAAGCCACCCGGGTAGATACCTTGTTTGGTGAAGAGTCAAACAACCTCAACCAAAGCATCAACTCCCTGTTTAACAACATGCAGGAGGCAATGAACTTACCGTCCTCAACAGTGGCGCGCTCGCTGTTTTTGACCGATGCGCAGAACTTGATCGATCAGATGGATCGCTTGTCTGGGATTGTGTTTGACCAGAGTAATATCGTCAATGAACAATTGTCGATTTATTCAGACGAAGCCAATAACCTGATCCAAAAAATCAGTGATATGAACGCTCAGGTTGCGGCGCTCAATGGCAACAATAGTGATGGCAGTGGCAGTTCATTGCTGAACCAGCGCGATCAGGCCATTAGAGATCTTGCCGAGCTGGTGGACATAGAAACCTTAGATGGCAGCAATGGTGAAAAGTTGGTGTTTCTCGGCTCCGGGCAGTCTCTGGTCATGGAAAATGGCAGTTTTAGTCTTTTTTCGATGGATGGAGATCCCGATCCTAACCATAAAACACTGACACTTGATGTCCAAGATGGCTCAGCGGTGGCACTCGAAGTTGATCATACAACGCTGAGAGGAAAAATTGGCGGCCTGATGGCGTTTCGTGATGACATCCTGGTGCCGGCGCAAACCCAACTTGGTCAAATCGGACTATCGCTTGCCGATGCTTTTAACCAGCAAAACCAGTTAGGCATGGATCTCGACGGTAACCTGGGTGGCGATATTTTTTCGCTGCCAACTGTGGGTGGGTTTCCCTATGCCAGTAATACCAGCACGGCACAGTTAACAGCGACCGTTGAACCTGGAAAGGGTAAAGAAGTGCCCGCAACCGATTTCAGAGTGACTTATACCGCGGCAAACACGGTTGAAATTGCAGCTGTCGACAGCAAAGGCAATGTTCTGGGGTCGCCTGTGACGGCAACGGTTAATGCGGGTGTGATCGATTCAAATTCTGTTGCGCCAGGCGTGGATATGTTCGGTTTACAAATGAACCTGACGGGCACTGCCAATGTCGGGGATAGTTTCTTGGTTAAGCTCAACTCAGGGACTGCAGGTAATCTACAGCTGGCTACAGATCGCCCTGAGAGCCTGGCTTTGGCCTCACCTATCAGGACTGAGACAGCGGCCAATAATGTTAGCACGGCGACCATTTCAGTCGGCTCTGTTACAAATACAGACCCAGCTTCGAGCAATTTTACAGCGGCACCACCGAGTCTCACCAATGGCACCATCACACTGACTAAAACGGCAAACGCCAATGAATATCAGATTATGGATGGTAATGGCACCAATACATTTACCATTACGCCGCCGGCAGAAAATATCCTTGCGCAGGCGGGGGGAGCGTATGCCAGCTATGGCTTCGACTTTAATATAGAAGGAACCCCGTCGACCGGTGATACATACACCATTGAATTCAATACGGGCGGTTTCGATGATAACCGCAATGGGCTGGAGCTGAGTAAATTGCAAAGCTCGGAGATGGTTCGACAAAATGTAGTTACAACTGCAACAGCAGACAATTTAAAAACCTTCAATGAAGCCTATGCAGGTCTGGTGACGGAAATTGGGGTGGTGGCTAATCAGGCCAAAACCAATGGGGCAGCTTATGAAGCGCTGGCAGCACAATCCGAAGCCTGGTACGAGTCAATGGCTGGGGTAAACCTGGACGAAGAGGCGGCCAATTTGTTGCGTTTCCAACAATCTTACTCAGCGGCTGCGCAAGTACTGAGCGCGGCAAGAACTGTGTTTGACACCTTATTAAGTGCGGCGAGGTAATTATGCGTTTATCTCAAAATATGATGTATCAGAACAATCTGAACTCGATACTAGACAGTCAGCAAGACGTGAATAAAGCCATGCAGCAGGTTAATACCCAAAAGCGTGTATTGACGGCATCCGATGATCCATCTGCGATGGCACGGGCTTTATTGTACACCGACAGGATCCAGACTAATGAGCAGTACACAAAAAACCTGACCATGCTGAAAGGTCGGTTGGATACCCAAGAAGGGGTACTGGATAATATCAAAGACTCGTTAACGCGGGCTTTGACCCTGACTGTTCAGGCAGGTAATGGCTCCTTGGTCGATGTAGACCGGGCATCACTTTCAGAAGAGCTCAGCGCGATAAAAACGGCGGTTCACGATTTGATGAATGCCAAGACAGAAGATGGTCGGTACATATTCTCCGGCTATCAGGACAATACTGAAGCTTACTCGTACAACAGTACGCAGCAACGTTATCAGTATAATGGCGATCAGGGCCAGCATAAGATCAAGGTTGCTGAAGGGGTTGAAATTAAGTCCAGCGACAACGGGTTTGATGTGTTTGAGAGCGTCAATACGCGCCTGAATGTGGCTTCCAACACAGCAACTGTTTCTGGTAGTGTCGTGAGCTCCGATGTGTATGTCACCAAACAAGGTCCTTTTGATGAGTTTCATAAAGCGAACTACAACCCGGATCCAACTGCGCCTGCGGGCTCAAATACGTTTAGTCTGGTGCTGACGGCAGGTACGCCTA
The DNA here is from genome assembly GCF_000967655.1 of Pseudoalteromonas rubra. Lineage (GTDB taxonomy): Bacteria > Pseudomonadota > Gammaproteobacteria > Enterobacterales > Alteromonadaceae > Pseudoalteromonas > Pseudoalteromonas rubra_A. The sequence continues at coordinate 121,760 of NZ_JXYA01000009.1, read as the reverse complement.
ATACCTACACTTTGCAGCAAGGTGCAACAGTTTTGGCAACCGGAAGCTATGAAGAAAACCACATTGAAGTAGCAGGCATGGAGTTCAGCTTTACCGGTAGTGCCCCAGCGCAGATTGATTTTGATCTCGAAGCGCCGGAAAAAGACAATGTATTAAATATGCTGGATGACCTGGTCGCTGCATTAAATGACCCGACGCTCAGTGAAAAGGATTACCGTCAGGTGCTGGCTGATTCTATGATAGGGATAGATAACGCGAAAAATCGGGTTTCGCAGATACAGTCGGGTCTTGGCGGCAGACTAAACACAGCAACACGTATAACGGATGCCAACGCAGACTTAGACATTAACAATAAGATTGCAAAAGCCGAGCTGGTTGAACTGGATATGGCAGAAGCCATCACTGAACTCACTAAGCATGAAACCGCCTTGCAGGCATCTCAGGCCACCTTTGGCCGACTTTCCAATCTGTCTTTGCTCGACTATATCAGGTAGTTCTACATTTTAGTGGCTTTCGAGGTATACCTCGAAAGCTCACTTTTCTTTCTTCTTTTAATCAGTTTACATTCTAACCCTATAACTTATATGCCTTTTACTATTGGGCTTGAGATTTATCCTCAGAACCGTAAGCGGCAATTTCTTTCCTACTATAAGTCGCTTTAGCAACTAAATTTCCCTTAAAATCAGCTGTTTATTATTTTTTTATAAATTTTCCTAAAGAATTTATTCTGCCGCCCGATAACTTAAGTAACCAAGCCGGAGAGTGAAAACAAACCTTGAAGGCTATGAGAGTAAGTTTTAGAAGTTTGAGAGTGGGCACTTACAGAGTAAGCACTCGAAGAGTAAGCACTCAGATTATAGTGGGAGAATCACCATGGCACTTTATGTAAATACTAACGTAAGTTCATTGAATGCTCAAAGACAATTAAACAATTCAGGCAACTCGCTTGATGTTTCCTTCAAGCGTTTATCATCGGGCTTCCGTATCAACAGCGCTGCTGACGATGCAGCAGGTCTACAAATTTCAGACCGTTTGACTTCACAAATCAACGGTTTAAACCAAGGTAACCGTAACGCCAACGACGGTATTTCGCTAGCTCAGACAGCTGAAGGCGCGATGGACGAAGTTACCTCAATGTTCCAGCGTATTCGTACTCTGGCACAACAAGCATCAAACGGTTCAAACACAGATGAAGACCGTTTGGCAATCCAGGAAGAGATCCGCTCACTGTCTTCAGAGGTGAACCGGGTTGCAGCAGATACAACCTTTGGTGGTCAAAACCTACTGGATGGTTCTTACTCTGCAAACTTCCAGGTTGGTGCTGATGCAGTACAAACCATCGGTTTCAGCATGCAAAATGTTGCCGGTACTACCAATGACATGCAGGCAAATGGCGGTTTCACGCTGTCAGGTATCGCAGGTATCGCCAGTGGCGTAACAGGTGTTGCTCTGAGTACCACCACTGAAACCATCAGTACAAACATCGGTACTGAAGCGGATGCGAAGGTATTCTCTAACGTATTCACTGAAACAGGTATTTCAGTATCATCTCAGGCAAACGCGCAGGCAGTATTGGCTGGTATGGATAACCTGATTGCAGTAGTTGACAAGAAACGTGCAGAGCTTGGTGCGGTACAAAACCGCTTCCAGTCTACGATTCGTAACCAGTCGAACATCTCTGAGAACCTGTCAGCTGCGAAATCACGTATCAAAGATACTGACTTCGCTCAGGAAACTGCAAGCTTGACTAAAATGCAGATCCTACAACAGGCGAGCCAGACAATCCTGAGTCAGGCTAACCAGCGTCCACAGGCTGCACTAAGTCTACTAGGATAAGATAGGTAGGAAAACAGGTGCCCGGACTTGATGGGGTATTAGCCAGGGCACCTAATTGGATGATAAAGCGGAGGAGCTTAAATCCAATTCAGTTCATCAAAACAATGAACACGTTAATATTAGCACTTTCCGTGCCAATATTATGAAAAAATATTGACACCCACTCTCAAACTTCAAAAAAAGAGGCTTCCGGGCCTCTTTTTATTTATACTTTTATTGGCAAGCACTGACTGGCCCGCGATATAGACCTTTTAATATCCCGAAAAGGCGCCGTTTAGTCGTATCACGCCAACAGCGGCTATATAGCTAGTATAGTTCAGGCCAAGATATTCCGATCCCAAGACACAATATCTCTCTTGTCAAAATTTGTTGGCACGCGCCTTGCTTTATTCACTCCAGAAGAAATTAAGTTTGTACAAGCGGCATTGGATTGCCCCTTCACTGAGCCCCGGCCAGTGATAACAATTGCCTCCTTGTACGCCAATGAACAGCTCAATGCTGAGCATTTGTATAGAGAGAGTGAATCATGGCTTTATTTGTAAATACCAATGTCAGTTCCATTAATGCGCAACGACAACTACAAAACTCCGGTGTTGAGCTGGATACGTCCTTCAAACGCTTGTCTTCAGGTCTACGGATCAACAGTGCGGCAGATGATGCTGCAGGTCTGCAAATCTCGGACCGACTACAGTCGCAGATCTTAGGTCTTAACCAGGGTAACCGAAATGCCAACGACGGTATTTCTCTTGCTCAGACGGCAGAAGGTGCGATGGATGAAATTACCTCCATGTTCCAGCGTATCCGAACTTTGTCACAGCAAGCTGCCAACGGCTCAAACACCGATGAAGACCGACTGGCAATTCAGGAAGAAATTCGCCAGCTGGCGGCAGAAGTAAACCGGGTTGCCAGCGATACCACGTTTGGTGGTCAAAACCTTTTGGATGGCTCTTATTCAGCTAACTTCCAGGTGGGTGCAGATGCTGTTCAGACCATTGGCTTTAGTATGCAGTATGTAGGTGCCACCACTAACTCTATGGCTGATAATGGTGGTTTCACCCTTTCAGGTGTGGCAGGGGTTGCCAGTGGGGTATCGGGTGCCGCTCTGAGTGCGACAACAGCAACCATCAGTACAAACATTGGTACTGAAGCGGATGCCAAAGTGTTCTCTAACGTATTTACTGCCGCAGGCATTTCTGTGTCGTCACAGGCCAATGCACAGGCAGTCATGGCGGGAATGGATGCTTTGATTGCAGTGGTCGATAAAAAGCGTGCTGAGCTGGGTGCGGTACAAAACCGATTCCAGTCGACGATTCGAAACCAGGCGAACGTTTCAGAAAATCTGTCAGCAGCAAAATCTCGGATCAAAGATGCGGACTTTGCGATGGAAACCGCTAAACTGACTAAAAACCAGATCCTACAACAGGCTAGCCAGACCATTCTTGGCCAGGCAAATCAGCGTCCACAGGCCGCACTGAGTCTGCTACAGGGTTAATAACACAAAAAAATTAAAATAATTTGCAAATAAGGCTAAAGCTTTCGCTTTATCAGTCGATATCGGATTTAGAGAACTATCAATCTAGGACTCTAAATCATCGCTGCTGGCAGGGTAGGGGTATCCCGTCTCAGCGAGTTATATTGATAAAGCGGAGGCTATTATGGCTTTATATGTAAACACCAATGTGAGTTCATTGAACGCACAGCGGCAATTAAACAAATCCTCAGGTGCGTTAGATACATCTTTCCAACGCTTGTCGTCGGGTTTGCGCATTAACAGTGCAAAAGACGATGCTGCAGGTATGCAAATCACCAACCGTCTAAACGGTCAAATCAACGGTCTGAATCAGGGTATCCGAAACGCGAACGACGGTATCTCGCTGGCGCAAACTGCTGAAGGGGCGCTAGACGAAACCACTCAAATGTTCCAACGGATCAGAACACTGGCTCAACAGGCGTCTAACGGTTCAAACACCGATGAAGACAGACTGGCACTGCAAGAAGAAATTCGCTCACTTTCTGAGGAAGTAAACCGGGTTGCAGCTGACACCACCTTTGGTGGTCAAAACCTGCTTGACGGCACATATGATGCAAACTTCCAGGTTGGTGCGGATGCAGTACAAACCATCGGCTTTAGTATGCAAAACGTTGCCGCTACAACCAACGACCTGCAGGCCAACGGTGGCTTTACGTTGTCAGGTATTGCGGGTATCGCCAGTGGGGTAACCGGGGTTGCGCTAAGTACCACCACAGAAACCATTAGTACCACGATAGGCACAGAAGCTGACGCTAAAGTGTTCTCAAACGTATTCACTGAAGCAGGTATCTCGGTTTCTTCACAAGCCAATGCGCAAGCGGTACTTGCCGGTATGGACCAACTTATTGCGGTTGTGGATAAGAAGCGTGCGGAGCTGGGTGCGGTACAAAACCGGTTCCAGTCAACGATTCGTAACCAGTCAAATGTTGCGGAAAACCTGACAGCTGCACGTTCTCGTATCCAGGATACTGACTTCGCAGCTGAAACAGCCAGTTTGACTAAGATGCAGATCCTGCAACAGGCAAGTAGTTCAATCCTGAGTCAGGCTAATCAGCGTCCTCAGGTCGCCCTGTCGCTCTTAGGCTAATAATAGTGTAACGTCAAGTTTGCATGAGAAATCGCGAAACTTGGCGTATACTTACAGTTAGACTAATGATTGGAGGTGTATTGTGAAAGAGATTCAGGCAACATTAGGGCTTGGCTCAAATAATGCGGTGCTCACTCCTGGTCAAATTAAGCCTGAGGAAAACGCAGAGACGTTACGGGCTGTAGAGAAATTAACCAAGTTGGTTGATAACCCTGCAGTTCGAGCTCAGGACAAGCAAAAGGAAGAAGCTGACCCTGATGCGCAGGAAAAATTGTTCGCCCAGGTTAAATCTGATCTGGCGAAGCTGAATGACTTTATACCGGTCACCGCAACCAATTTGTCGTTTGAGTTTGATGATAAAGGCAATCCGCCTTTTATTAGAGTCATTGACAAGGGCAGCGATGAAGTGATCCGGGAGATCCCGTCAGAGGAATTTCGTGAAGTTGCTAAGGCTTTGGAAGAATTTGCCGATAAAGTATCAGGAAAAGGTTTGCTGTTTGACAGGACAGCATAAATGAAAGTGAATTGGAGGTAGCAAATGCCACTTATTACGTCTGCAGGCGTCGGCTCGGGTCTGGACTTGGAGAGTATTATTAAAGCATCGATAGATGCCGAAAATATTCCCAAGATGCAGGCCTTCGTCAAAAAAGAAGAGTCTTTGAAAGTAGAACTCTCTGCCTTGGGCGAGGTTAAATCTGCTATCTCCAAATTAAACGACACAGTTAAAAAGCTGGCTGATCCGGATAACTTTGGTAAACGGGTTGCCAACATTACACAACCTTCGTCAGGTGATATCATTAGCGTGACGCCGACGTCGGACATCTCTGTCGGTAACTTCGACATTGCTGTCAAACAATTGGCGCAGGGCAGCCGAGCTGTGTCTGCCGACAACGCCTTTGCGTCTATAGACGATGTCGTGAGTGCCACGGGTGGCACCTTAACGTTCGGTGCGGGCACTGACAACAACTTCACCCTTGACGTAACAGCAGGGATGACGTTAGGTGAGCTCAGGGATGCTATCAATGCGTCAGATTCAAACTTTGGTGTAACTGCCAACATTGTAAACACAGGGACTACAGCGGGCTCAAAATTGGTATTAACCTCCAATGTGACCGGCGACGGTAACCGTTTAACTGTGACCAATGACAATGCTGAGCTGGATGCCGTGTCAATCGGTACTACCGGCGGGATGACCATTGACCCCACAGAAGATGCACGTAACGCTATCATCACCGTGGATGGCCTCGAAGTACAGAGCGACACCAATACCTTTAAAGATGCGGTACAAGACATGACCATCAAGGCACTGGCCAAGAGCGCAGGAAACGATACCGATGGTTATGATACTGCCAGCTTGAATGTGGACTATGACAGAGAGTCGGTCAACACGCTCATAGATGAGTTTATCTCGAACTATAATAATCTGATTGGCAACATAGGTTTTCAGACGCGGATAGGCAAACCCTTAAATGGTGACTCGTCCATGCGTACTCTGAGTGACCAGCTCATCACTACACTGTCAACGACACTGACAGATGCAGGTCCATTTGAAACCATCTTTGATATTGGTTTGGGAGTGGATAATGACGGTTATCTTGAAAAATCGTCTTTGGTGCGCAGTCTGAATGACGCGATGGACAGTAATTATGATGATATTGGCACAGCGTTTGCAGGAGAGAATGGAGTCGCCAAGCAACTTGAAACGTTGCTTGACAATTATGCAAGCTCGAGCGGTTTGATTAAAGACCGGGAAGATGGCCTGAACAGCCGGATCAGTGATTTAGAAGACGATGTTGAAAATCACGAATATAGAATGGCGTCTTTAGAAGAAAGGCTAAGAAAGCAGTACGCTGGGTTGGATGTGTTAATCGCCCAGATGCAGCAAACTCAGTCTTATCTCGGCGCTCAGCTCGCGAATTTGCCAGGGTTCACCAAGTCTAAGTAAGGAGCCATTATGTACAACGCAAGAGTTAAAAATTATCAAAAAGAAGCACTGAAAACACGTGTAGCCGGTGCTGATCGTTACGAAATTATTCAAATGCTAATGGCTGGCGCAGTGGAGAAAATGGTACTTGCTAAAGTATCGATTGAAAAGCGCCACCTTGAGGCAAAAGCAGAACATATTTCAAAAGCCTCTGCGATTTTAGAGGCACTTCGAGGTTGTTTGGATTTTGAAGTGGGTGGAGAAGTCACCGAGAATTTATATGCTTTGTATTCTTATATGATTGACAGATTACTGGATGCCAGTCTGCAAAACGATCCGGCAATCGTCGATGAAGTGTCAAACCTGTTAAAGGAAATTAAGTCAGCCTGGGATGCAATCCCTGTCGACGTGCGACAGCAGACGTTGAATGACAATGGCGCTGATGCCAATGTCGGTTAGCTTTACTGAAATAGAAGCATCTTTAGAAGCAGTAGATGCGGCTTGCCAGGCAGGCGAGCTTGAGGAGGCACAGCGTCTCTTTAAGCACTTTGATGAACAGCTCCGTGCGACATTAACGCAAGAAATGCTCGCTGAGTCACAAGCCACTCAGCAGGCTGCAATCTCTCTATTTAATCATATCCAAACGCTCTCCGGCGCATTACAACAAAGCAAAGTGTCAGTGGCAAAAGAGCTTTCGCAATTTGTTGGCAATCAAAAAAAGATCAAAGCGTATAAAAACACATAATACGACATTGGCTGATGTATGAACAAAGATCCGATATCACAACAACTAGAGTCTCTTAGCGAGAAACTCTCGGAAACAACTGCGCACCAGGCTCGGGAGGCGAAATTCGCCCATGAGGCCAATGAGCGCTTCAGCAAAAACCTGCAAAGTTTCGAGCAATACTATCCAGACATTGCTAAGGCAATCAGTAACTACGACGTTCGCGAGGAGTTTTGCCTCCATGTGACCTCATCTGGTCATGGTAATTTTGTTCCTAAAGGCAGCAGTGCGCCCATTTATTCACAGTCGCCTATAGAGCAAACCACAGAGCAGGTGGAGCGACAACTCAGTAAGCCCGTTATGAGCCTGACCGATTATACGGGGTATGGCCAAAACCAGGAAGACGAGCGCTTGCATGTGCGCTATATGACTGAGCTGACAAACCTGATGATCGATATCCGCGATCAGGGGCAGGCGCCGCTCAGTAAAATACCTGAACATTTTCCAAGCGCCGTGATTTTTGGCATAGGTCTGGGCTACCACATTCCTTTGTTACTGGAGCGCACTCAGTTCGATTACATTTTCTTGATTGAACCTGATTTTGAACAGTTTTTTGCCAGTCTGTTTTGTACTGACTGGTTTCAAATTATTGCTGATATAGACGAGCAGGGCGGGTGTTTATTCTTTCATTTGGGCGTAGACCACAGCCTATTTATTCAGGATATAGAAAAGGTCGCCGAAGATGTAGGCGCCTTTGCGCTGGTGCGCAGTTTTTGCTATCAGCATACTCCCGGTGCACAGCTAAATACTTTGATCCAGCAGTGGGCAAAAGACTACTTCAGATTCCAGTTTGGGCATGGCTTTTATAATGATGCCGTGACCGGTTTGGCACACAGTATTCATCATGTCAGAAATAAAGCGGCCTGGTTGACGAGAAGCGCGTCAAATATTAACAAAGACACGCCTGTTTTTATCATTGGCAATGGCCCCTCCTTAGACGAAGCGGAAGCATTCATAAAGCGCAATCATAAAAACGCCATCGTGATTGCAGCGGGTACTTCCATTGCAACCTTGCATAACAAAGGGATACCTGTCGACTTCCATGCGCTGGTGGAAAGGCCTTATTCTAATTATAAGATTTTTGGTGATATTGTGCCGCCAGAAGTGTACCAGAACACCAATTTGATTGGTCTAAGTACACTTTATCCGGATACTAATCATAGATATAAATGGGCGGGTATTGCGGCAAAAGGAGCCGAAGCAGGGACTTCCATGATGGACTTGCTGGCGCTGCGCTATATGTCACAAACCTTGCCCAAAATCCCATACAGTAACCCGGTAGTTGCGAATACGGCGCTGTCATTTGCGCTCTACCTTGGTTTTCGCAATGTATACTTGTTCGGGGTGGATAATGGTAAAGACCCAAGAGGGGCACACCATAGTAAAGACAGTATTTATCGGGCCCGAAACGAGGATGATGAATCCTTGGGGTTCGGTCATCTGGAGATAAAAGGACATACACTACCGGCTAATTTCGGTGGGATTGTGGTATCCAATGACTTGTTTATGATAGCCCATGCTCAGCTTGAAAAACTACTCAGATACTATGACGTAGATACGTGCCTGAATATCGGTAGTGGTGCGCAAATAGCCAAGGCACTGCCTGTAAAAGCAGAAGACTTGCTTGATATCGAAGAAGCATTTGATATTCAGGCCACGGTTGAAGCTATCAAATCTGAGTGCTTCAATGTGTTTCCTCTGGATGACGTCAGCGAGGAAGTGATTGCGCTGAATGGTCTGAAAGAGCTGGTTGAACACATTTGTAGCATTGCGTCTGAGCCAGTACAAACCCGTCAGGAAGCGGCTGATCAACTCAGGCGTCAGGCTCGCTATGTATTCGCGTATCGTGACTCCAAATGGGGGCATTTGTTCCATGTGCTTAAGGGGTCATTGCTGTATTATCACTGTCCTTTGATTACACTTTTGTATACCTATGAAGATGAAGCATTTTGTCTTGAGCAGTACCAGCGTTTAAATCAGCTGTGGATGAGCTATATCAAAGAAATTTATGCACATTTTTGTGAGCATTACACTGAGAAGTGTGATCTGGGACGGGAGTAGTAGTAGTGCCATATCAAGAAACAGAAGCCTTTTACAGTGACCTTTATGATGAGTTGTTTCCCATCTTGAGGTCGATCACAGGCCCAGGGCTGAGACAAAGTTATGATATTTTTGCGCGTTATCTGCCATTGGAGCGGCTGTCTATTCCTTCGGGGACCGCTCTGTTCGACTGGCAGGTTCCACAGGAATGGCACTGCGATGAAGCGTATCTGTTAGGACCTGATGGTGAGCGAGTGGCGGATATGCACAGACTCAACCTCGAAGTCGTGAATTACTCTGAGCCTGTGGACATAACTCTGTCTTTGGAAGAGTTACAAGCGCATTTGTACAGTTTACCAGAGCTGCCTGAGGCAGTACCTTATGTGACCAGCTATTATAAAAAGCGCTGGGGTTTTTGCATGAGTCATTCGCGTCGTGAACAGCTTAAGCCTGGCCAATATCGCGCTGTGATTAAGAGCCGCTTTGTTGATGGGCACCTGGATATTGCGCAAGCGGTACTTGACGGTCAGTCAAAGCAGGAGGTCCTGCTCAGTTCTTATTTGTGTCACCCTTCAATGGCCAACAATGAACTCAGTGGGCCACTGGTGTTACTGGGTTTGTATCACAGGATTAAACAGTGGCCGAACCGCCGCTACACATACCGTTTTATGCTGCACCCTGAGACCATCGGGAGTCTTGGGGTACTGCACCTGCTGCAGGATCATTTTCGCCAGCACCTGGTATCTGGGTTGGTACTTAACTGCTTAGGGGGAGACCCCCAGGAACTGGTGTTTAAACACAGCCGCAATGACAACGGGTTACTTGATAAACTCTTGTATCACCTGAGTGAGCAAGGTCATAGTCATAGCAATATTCCATTTAGTCCGCTCGGTGGTTCTGATGAGCGCCAGTACAATGCGCCTGGCTTCCAATTCCCCGTATGCTGTGTAAGCCGCAGTTTTCATACTGGCTACAAGGAATATCACACATCACTCGATAACAAAGACTATATGGGCATCAAACCACTACTGGATAGCATTGATAAGCTCGAAAAAATCTTTTTGGCATTTGAACAAAGCGCTCGGTTTGAAAATACCCATCCTTATGGTGAACCTAACCTGGGCAACCGGGGGTTATATCCAACACTCAGTTTTTTCAGTGAAGAGCGGACCCGCCAGCTAGACGAGCTCAATCATATCAAGATGTTGCTCTGTTACAGTGATGGGGAGCATGACACTATAGACATTGCAGAAAAGTACAATCAATCTGTCACGGAATTTGCAGGTGCAATCAATAAGCTGGAGGCACATGCGTTGTTGAAAATGCTCCCTCCAAAGAGTCAGTTGGAGGCGTAGTTATGGCGAATACTCAGGCGGTTGTTGTTGGCGGCGGCATTTGTGGCATGGTGGCGGCTTTGCTGTTAAAGCAACGCTTTACTAATGTGGTGTTGATCGAGCAAGCCGATACGGTTGGTGGCTTGTTTTGCTCTGTCAAAGACAGCTCAGGTGCTGCTTATGATATGGGTTCACATATTCCCAACGCCACCGGTATGGCAGAGTTAGACGAGATATTATTCGCAGATACGGATACAAGCAGTTGGCATAAAATTGCCAGGCTATGCTCAGGTAACTATTTTGGCGGCAGCTGGGACTTGAACAGCCCATTTCCGGACGCTTCTAAGTTACCACAAGACATTTATCAGCAGGGCTGTGGTGAACTCATCAATCATACTGATCTACCTGAGTCTAATTTAATCTATGACTACTGTACCAATTCTTTAGGTGTCGTCTTCACAGAAAGTATCGTGGTGCCAATATTACGTAAGTTATATGGGCAGGATGCGCCGCTGAAGTCATTGACTATGGCTGCGGGATTATTTGGTTTTACCCGTATTCTGGCATTGCCCGCTGATGTAACAGCCACCCTTAAGCAGCTTCCGGCCTTTGATGCTAAGCTGGGTTATCAGCGGGAAGCCGATTTTCAGCAGCGCAAAGTACAGGATAACCTCAGCGAGGTGACTTACTACTACCCAACGACGGGAGAGGGCATTGGCTATTGGGTAACTCAACTGCAAAAGCGTGTTGAGCGCGCCGGGATTGAAATTATCACCTCAGAGCGGGTGGCAAACATTGCACATCATGATAAAAAAGTGACTAGTCTGGTTTTGGCTAACAGTGAACGCGTACTTGACTGCGATTTTCTTTTCTGGAGTGCACCGCCTTTTATTGCCTTAGCCGCGATGGGCCTGACGCCGGCAAGAGGCCTGGTAACCTTGCGCACAGCGCTTATTTTTCATCTTAACTTTGACAGACCCTTGCTTGATAACAAGTCCCATTATCTTTGGGTCTGGGATCCGAGTAGTGCGATATTTCGCCTGACCTTGTATCCAAATCTAACCGGGCAGAGTAACCATAATCACTTATCTGCAGAGATCTTGTGCAGTCCTGATGAAGTTGACTCCTTTACCCAGTCTGAGATCATCCAGCAGCTTGTGTCGATGGGGGTAGTTGACCCACAGGCAAAGTGTGTCAGTGGGCAGACTCAGGTGATTAACAACACGTTTCCGGTACCCACCACAGAGTTTCAGGCTGTTAATCAGCAAAACTATGAGACATTGTCAAACTGTGTTGACAATGTCGTGGTATCTGGTCGATTCAGCGGAAAGTGCTGGCGTCAGGCTGAGGTGCTGATCGAGGCCTACGAGTCCATTATGCAGGCAACCGACGCGAGTTAAGCGTCGGTTTTTGCCAACCGAACATGAAAATATGGCTCTACATTGCCGCCAAAACTCAGTTTGAACCAGCCTCTCTGAGGGCTGTTAATCCCCTCTAAATCTAACTGTGATATGCCTTTTTGTGCGAGCAATGGGAAAGCCTGCCAGAGCACAGCTGTACCAGTATGGCTGTCACGCATGTCAGGGTGGTTTGCGCCGTAAAAATAATAAGCCGTGTTCCGATGGAGTAAGTAAGTCGCGAAACTGCCAATTTCATGCTCACGAGTCTGTGCCTGATACATACAGAGCAGCCCCTGCTGTGCCAGGTTCTTGACCCTGAATGCAAGCGCATCCAGCTGCGCTGTGCTAATTTCAATCCCCTGGCGAGCCATGGTCATTCCATAGTACTTGGCGAATAAAGCGAAGTCTGTTGAGTCACTCAGGGTCACTTCTTTTTTAATACCGTAGCGGATCTCCTGACGCCTCGACACCGAGCTGTTGTTATAGTTGTCGGAGCCTTCTAGCGTATCCCGTGGTGCGGCAAACTCGTCCAGCTCGAGTATGGAGGTATAGCGCGGGGTCACGGCATACTTGGGTCCATCGTTATGATAATTGACCCACAAAAAAGCACGAATATCTTTAATGGCCGGGTGCAATTTGAGTTGCACCTGAGAGTAGTGCTCTGCGAGATACTCGGCAATATATTCTTGCGCGGCAAATAACTCGGAATGGCCCTGGGCACGATTAAGGTGACTGATATTGCGATGCGCTATGCCGTCATGGATCACATCATGGTGGCCAATGACCTGAGTTTCGCTTTCATCTACGATCAATAGCACAGCGGCTATTTTTTCTTTGCCTTTACAGCAATAATAGGCGTGATACTTCACACCCAGCAGCGCAATAAACTGGCTATGAATAAACGGACTACCATGGGGAGATGTGGCAATGAAGCTGTCCCAGTTCGGGTCCAGCTCACAGCGTTCAAGGCTAAACTTATTCTTCATGGGCTGGCTTTTTCAGTACCATACTCCACGCCGCATGGACGCCGTCACTACCATATTCACTGGACTGAGAATGGCTCAGTGAAACTATCTCAAATTTTGATACCAGTTGGTGGATAAGATCAGCATCAAAGAAGTTTACGTTACCGACGTCTGCAAACGGGCCCCAGGTGTAGCCTGTTTTGGTGTATTGATCGACTGACTCCGGTGCTTTTGCGTAATCAGAGTGCTCGGTGCTAAACCAGTCTGTGATCAGAATTACACCGCCCGGCTTAAGCTGGTCGTATGCCTGATCCAGGTAGCGCTGAATGCTACTGGCTGGATTGTGTACGGATGCGCCCCGATCGACGATTAAATCGAATTGTGTCTCAAAGGGCCAGGGCTGTGTAAAGTCGCCCACATGTAAGTTATCGGCAATATCAGTGAATCGATTCTTCAGTTCACCGATAATAAAATCACTACCATCAATGCCATAGACGTTTGGACAATAACTCAAGAAAAAGGGGAAATTCGCACCCGCCCCACAGCCCACTTCCAATATGGTGAACGATGGATCGCCGTCGCGCAGACGGGTATTACGTAGTGCACCGCTGACGACTTCGCTCCAGGGCCACACAGATAAATGCTGGCTATTGCGGTAAAGTAGATCCCAATTTTGACAAAATGACATAAAAAATTCCTTAAGTGATTTTGGAACTAAGCGTGCAAATTTTGAACCAGCAATTTCTGGCTTGCTTTTTGCTTGGTTTACTCTGGCTGATACACTATTTCAGTGGTGTTCACCGCTGTTAGCGTACACTATTTTCCCGAATATTGTTGTAAATGATAACATAGAATAGAGTTAGTGCTTAAAATACAGGTGTCAAGGCGCGAATTCGGTTTTCAATCATTACCAGAATATAGGTGTTTGTTAACGTTACTTCGCTTGTGAGTGATAGCCAATCACGTATTTGCTCTGCCATCCTAAATTAGGGGACGGCTCTTTATAGTGTATAAAATTAACCCAGTTCACACGGCTAGTTACAATATTTTTAGGAATTGTATGACGGCCGTTTCACAACTCCCTCGGAGATAATTATGTCTGACTTCTATCTAAAACTTATAAAAGAAATAAATAGGCTCTCGAGCCAAAAATTTGACGAGGCAAGCGTTAGTAAATTCAGACATGGTGTTGGTCCGAGAGTAAAATTAATTCACTGCTTTCAAGTTTTTATGAGAAAGCTTACGCTTGTTTTTAGTTATTTATCAAGAGGATACCTATCTAGGTATGACCCATCTATACTTATGCTCGATCAGGGAAATTACTATGTAAACAACATACAGAGCTTTGAACGAGCGTATGAAAAAATGGGAGATGATGCTAGTGGCGATAGGTATGTAAATTATGTGTCTTTCAACTATGTCAGGAGATATGGTGCGCGGTTGCCTTTCGATATGGAGAGCTTTGATGTTTACGAAAGTGAATTCCTGGCGGATAGAGAGCAGGGGCGATATCAAAAGGTTTCCGTAAATGGCAGAAATATTTACTTACCTCTTGAGCCGATAGGTTTTGTGATTAATTTCAAGCTTCAACAGTATGCTTATCAAGACAAAGTAGTTGTTGAATGCGATGATATCGTTTTGGATTGTGGTGCGGCGAATGGAGATACTGCGCTTTATTTTGCAGCACTAGGCGCTAAAACTGTCTATTCATTTGAATTTACAAGAGATAACATTATAAAATTTAATGAAGTAATGACTCAGAATGGCGATTTAAAAAATAGTATAGAGTTGGTAGAGCGTGCGTTATGGGATAAAAGTAATATAGATTTGAACTTTTCGGAAAACGGCAACGCAACATCCGTTCAAGAGTGTTCATTAAAAGGTGGAGATATAGTTAAAACGATAACGATTGATGATTTTATACGTCAAAACGGGAGTCGGGTAGACTTTATAAAAATGGACATCGAGGGAGCGGAATTAAACGCACTTAAAGGGGCAAGAGAAACAATCTTAAAATATAAGCCTAAGTTGGCTATTTGCGTCTATCATAAAGATGATGACTTGGTTAGCATTCCCGATTTTATAAACAGCCTTGATTGTGGCTACGAGCTGTATTTTGATTATTATACTGATACTGGGGCAGAGGCTGTTCTTTATGCAAGAGTGTTGGATAGTTGAATGAAGAAGAAGTACATAATATTTGCACCAAATTATGATGAAAACGTAGGTGGTGCAATATCGATGCATAGACTTTGTCACTTACTAAATGAAGGTGGAGAGCAAGCCTTTTTATGGCACGATGGAAAATCAGGTTTTCTCAAAAATAAAGATTTTAATACGCCGGAAATATATACGAAAAATCTCGATGAATTTATCGTTGTATATATGGATGTTGTTAGTGGAAATCCAATTAACTGCCCTAACGTAGTGCGGTGGTATTTGAATAAGCCCGGGTTCTTCACGAATAATGTAAAATATGGAGAAAATGAACTTTATTTCTACTTTCAGGAAATTTTCAATCATAGCAAGTATGTGGCAAATCATAGACTTTACGTAGCGTATTTTTTGAGTGGCTTATATAAAAATAAAAATAAAAATGATAGGAAAGGGACTTGCTACATGATGCGCAAAGGAAAAGGAAGAAAACTTGTGCATGATATATCTGATTCAGTTCTATTAGATGGAAAATCTCACAGTGAAATAGCAGATGTATTTAATAGTAAAAAGTATTTTTATTGCTATGATCTCTACTCCGCCTATTCTTCTTTTGCTGCTTTGTGTGGGTGTATACCGATAATTGTACCTGAAGATGGTCTTGATGAACATGACTGGCAACCCGTAGAAAAATTGAGGTATGGCGTAGCTTATGGAAATAGTGAAGAACAAATTTTGTATGCACTGAACACTGAGAGCAAGCTAGAAGCATTGATTGAAGAATTAGAAATAGAATCAGAGAGGTGCGTTGCTGATTTTGTAAATACAACACAAAAGTATTTTGAGCACCATAGAAAATCAAAAGATATTATAGCGCGTGAAATGCCTGCTTATTATAAAAAGCTTGTTGAGTCAAATAATAAAGTTGTATTGTTTGGTGCATCCGAGTCGCTTCGAACTATGAAGTTTTTGATTGATTTGGAAGGAGTCAATGTAAGCTATTTGTGCGATAATGATAGTAACAAAGTTGGGAAAAATTGGTTCGGTTGGCTAGTCAATGATCCGGATTCCGTATTTATGAGAAATGAACGTTACGATGTTTTGATCGTTTCTTCTTTTCATAATGAGATTAGATGCCAACTTAATGAGTATGCTAGTGTTGAAAATATATACAGTGTTTATGATTGATGTATCTTTCCTGGAGGGTATTAGTGAATAAGGTATTTTCAAGTCTGACGAAATTTAAGGATGTAAAAGCATTTATTCGAGCTTACTATGGAAATATTCCTGATAAGCTGGATACTAAGTTAGTATGCTTTGGTTTTAATGAAGACTCTAGAAGACTATGTCAATTCTTTAAACTTGACTTAATTATCGACGATGGAAGAGATGGACAAGTTTATGAAGGAGTGCCCATCGTTTCTAGAGAAAAAGTTCCTCAAGGAATGAATATAATAAACTGTTCTCACTCTATTTATCCATTGACCGTTTTTAATCTTTCTCGAAATTTAAAGCCAAGGATTATAATCAGCTACACTCAGTTATCAGCATTCCATGAATGCTTAGATGTTCCTGATTTTGTTCGTGAGACCTATATCGCATGTTCTAAACATTCACCCCAGATTATGAAAGTATTTAATAGTTTGGAAGATGATGAGTCAAAAAACTGCTTTAGTCAAGTTATGTGGTACAGATTGACAGGAGACAACTGTAGAGACTTTGGCTTCAAGGTTAGTATTGAACAGCAATACTTCGAGGGTTTTATTAAAGATGATGCTGCAGGTATCTTCGTCGATGGTGGTGGATTTGATGGAGATACTGCTGAAAAATATATTGAATTCTATGGTGGGGATTTCAGTAAGATATACGTATTTGAGCCGGATGAATGTAACGCAAAAAATGCGAGAAAGAACCTATCGAAATTTGACAATGTTATAATACAACAGAAAGGCTTGTCGGATGAAAGTGATTGCTTGCAGTTTTCAAGCTTAAAAACTACATATTCTTCTTTTTCTGAATCAGGTTCGCAAAGTATTGAAGTCACTACTATAGATGAATCTGTCAGAGAGTGTGTTAACTTTATAAAGCTTGATGTTGAAGGTTTTGATTTAAAAGCATTAAAAGGAGCAAAGGTTCATATCAAAGAAGATACACCCGTTATGGCAATTTCCGTATATCATGATCCAAATCACTTTTGGGAAATTCCTGAGTTTGTATTATCTAACAATAATAAGTACAAACTTCGTTTTAGGCATTACACTGAGGGCTGGTCTGAAAGCGTAATGTTTTTTCTTCCCAAAAATAACAAGGCTTTGACATGAAAACTTTTGACAAGATATCTGAAGTACAACGTGACGATTTTTGTTCACATGATGCGATTAAACACTATCAAAATTTGGGAATAGTGGTTGTCAAAAATGCGATTCCAAAAGAGCTAATTGAAGAAACTGAAAATAAGCTCCGCCAGTTCTTTGAATCGGTTTTGAAGAATCATAGCCTAGACTTTAAAGCTGGAATGTCTCTCGATGAAGTACATCATTTGGTAGAGCAGTCTCTCGATCCAGAGAAATCTAAGTATTTGCTGACTATTGGTAAAGACTTACCTGCATTTAAGAAGTTGATCTCATCAGATTATGTAATGAAGTGGATTCATGCATTGTTGGGTACCGAAAATATTCAATCTGCTGATGATAGCAATGTACTAAGAATAGATAGGCCAAATAGCGATTTTACAAACTTACCATGGCACCAAGATTACCCTTACAATATGCTGTCGCTAAATGCCATTACTGCATGGATACCAATTCTCCCAGTTGAGAAAAATATGGGTAGAATGAGAGTTGTAGTGCCAAAATGTGAATTGTTGCCGATAGAATATAGCCATAAAATTAAAAGTCAGTTTCATAACTCTCGTTATATAAAGTTAAGAGAGTTGGATATATTAGAAAAACAGTTCGAGGAAAATTCAATTGAACTACAAGAGGTGTTGCCCGGCGATATGATTTTGTTTGATGCTTTGTTGCTGCACCGAAGTGGTATAAACTACTCACAGAAGTCTCGTTGGGTTGCTACTGCTAGGTATGGCAGTCTTGACGATGAGCTTTTATCAAAACGAAATTATTTTACAGCAAGGGCGAAGTACCCTGATATATTTAAACATTACCATCCAGACTTTTGGTTTGAGGTAGATTAAGGAGTCATATAATGAGCGGCAAAGTTATAAAGATAAAGCCAAAAGTCTTGATAAAGATGGTAGAAGAAAGAGTCACCGGAGAAAATATTGCAGGGGAATTTCTCATGCCGCCAAGTTATATTGGCAGCCTTACGTTACTTGAGTCTGCAATGCTGCTTGCGTTTATTAAGGTGATTAGGCCAATTAAAGTCTTTGAGTTCGGGACGTTTATGGGTCATACATCCGTGTTCTTAGCTAGAAATATAGATGAAAACGGAGTCGTATATACACTGGACATACCATGTGAGGATGTAGACAGAAAAAGCTTCGACTCAAAAGCTGAAGAAGTAGATCACATGCTAAGACTGCAAAGTGTCGAAGAGCAGGCAAAATGTATAGAAAAAGAAAGAGATGAAATAAAAGCTAAAATAGTGAGGCTACTTTGTAACAGTCTGACTTTTTCTACATCTGAGCTGACAAAGCAATGCGGCCTTATTTTTGTTGACGGTGGTCATGAAACGGAAATAATTAAAAGTGATACACAAAAAGCGCTTGAAATGCTTTCTGAAGGTGGCGTACTTGTTTGGCACGATTATAATTCTGACGTTTTTACAGATGTTACTGAATTCGTCGATGCTTACAGTGTTGAGCATAGTATTTTTCACATTGCTCATACTAACATGGCATTTATGTGGCCCGGGATGGAACCTGAGCTGTTAGCACTGCATGATGTAAATCAGTAGTTTTTATTGACGTATAATATATCACTCGAAAAATTAGCCAGCGATATCTCTTTAGCGCTGGCTGCTCCTTTACTTATACGATTGTTTGCCTAACGAGGCATTGAAAGGGTTCGCAGTTTATTTCTTACAATATAGATGTTTTTCTAGGCTCCTACCTAACAAGAACTCCTAATTGTCTTGAGAAGTCAGCGCTTTTTCAGCGCATTCTCTGGGATAACTTCGTGAAAGTAGTAGAAGGTATTGGGAGCTGGGCTGTTGGCTCAGTTGCATAGCAGGCAAAGTCTTGAGTACTTTTTGTTATCAATGTGCCAGCGCCAATGAAGTTGCTCTGACCAATTACAATGTCGTTCCCTATTGTGGCATTGATGCATATAATTGAGTTTCTGCCAATCGTTGTATTACCCGCGATAGTGACACCTGAGTTTATCCATACATTATCCTCAATTGTGCAGCAGTGGCCAATGTTAACCCCTGAAGAGATAAAAACATTTTTGCCAATCTTAGTGCCGCAGTGTATGGATGATTTGGCGAGTACTATACTGCCTTCACCAACCTCCAGATGATGCATTTTCTTTTGCTCAGGACAGTAAAAATATCCAGGTTTGTAACCGCTTTTTTTCATTAAAGCAAAGTACTGTTCCCGGAGTTGGTTTAACTCCCCATAGCCAATGGCGATAATGAAGTAGAAATCCCCATTAGGTAGCGTTTCCAAATCACATACAGGTAGACCAAACATACTTGAGCATGTCCTGTATGCACGCTCTACCGTAAAGCACTTGACCTTATAGTTCTGTGCGATATATGGGTAAATGGTTTTAGCCATTGCTCCATCGCCGTATATAACGATTTCTCTCATAGTTTACCTTACTGCATTTACCCACGAAGAGTCGATTTTACTTCATGCGTTATTATGTTGCTTATTTGCGAAATTGCTTGCTTGTTTAGCCCTGGAAACAGAGGTAGGCATAATATCCTACTGGAAACGTTTTCAGCTACAGGCATTGATATATTAGGGCAAATCTTTTGATAGTACGGACTTTTATTGATTGCAGGATAAAAATATCGCCTTGGGAAAATATTGAGTTTAGCGAGTTTATTGATAATATTTAAAACAGAATGTTCATTGGGCAACAAAATGGGCATATATGATGGACAGATGTCATGCCCTACAATTACAGCCTGATAATTAACAGAGTTATGTAAAAGTGATTTGTAAGTCGCAATTTGGTCTTTTCGTTGGGATAAAATTAAATCCAAATCGTCGAGTACAGATAATCCCATAGCGGCGTGAAATTCACTTAGTTTGCCATTTATGCCCGCTTCAGATGCGAATTCACCATCCAGCCCAAAGTTAATCATCTTTCTTGCCGTTTCTAGCTCACTGTCATTTTTAAAAACGAGAGCACCTCCTTCAACAGTGTGAAATAGTTTAGTAGCATGAAGACTAAAACAACTGATATCGCCATAAGTCAAGATGCTTTTATTCTTATCATCAAGTGTTGTCAGGGCATGTGCGGCGTCGTAAATTATATCAAATTTGTACCTCTGTTGAAGCTCATTGAAAGCTTCAACAGCACATGAGTTACCAAATGTGTGAACGGGTACAACACAGTCCACCTGCTTCCCTGCTTGCAGTTGTTGTTCCAAAACATAGGGGTCCATATTCCAGGTGTCTGTATCTATGTCGCAAAAACTAGCATGTGACCCTTGCCATTCCAGTGCTGAGTATGTAGCCTGAAAGGTAAATGGTGTTGTCACGACATGTTTGTTACGCAGGTTTTTTACTCTGAATGCGATTTGCAATGCCATGGTACCACTAGAGACTAGGAGTAAATTATTAACGCCAAGTTGAGCTTCTAGTCGCGCAGTGAGCTCTTTAACTAGAGGTCCATCATTGGTAAGCCATTTGCGCTCATAAATACCCTCTACATACTTGATGTATTTTTTCATTGATGGGAGGTAGGGAGAGGTTACGTGAATCATTTTAGGGTAGTTAGTACATTTGATAAGTACTCTCCATAGGTCGTATTTTTATACTGTTCACTTGCCAATTGGAGCTCAGTAATCGAAATCCAGTCTTTGCGAAATGCAATTTCCTCAAGGCAGGCAATCTTAAAACCTTGCCGCTTTTCAATAGATTGTATAAAGACTGATGCTTCCATAAGGCTCTCGCTAGTGCCCATATCCAGCCAAGCATAGCCTCTCCCTAGCACTTCAACAGATAATCCTTGGTTTTTTATGTACACATTGAGTAAATCTGTAATTTCTAGCTCACCACGATTAGATGCTGTAAGCTTTTCTACATACGATATAGCATTTTTGTCAAACATGTACAGCCCAGTTGCTATCTTGTTTGATTTCGGTTTAGAAGGCTTCTCTTCTATTGATACGACCTGATTTAACTTATTGTATGAGATGACCCCGAAGCTGCTGGGATTTTTTACTTCATAGGCAAAAGCTGTTGCTTGCTTAAACTTTGCCATGGCATCCTTTAATAGAGGAGTAAGTCCGGGGCCAAAGAAAAAATTATCCCCTAGAATTAGGCAAAAAGGTGCATCGTCCAAAAATCGTTTGGCTTGCTTGATGCCGTCAGCAATTCCTGCTGCGTGGGTCTGGATAATGTACTCAATTTTTAATCCAAGTTTCGAACCGTCACCGAGTAGTCGTTCGAATGCCGGCTTGTCAATATCTCTACAAACAACGCCAATCTCCCGTATATTTCCCAGCATCAGGACAGAAATTGCATAAAATATCATTGGTTTGTCGAACACTGGTAAGAGGTGCTTGTTAACGCTTTGAGTGACGGGGTACATCCGGGAACCTGTCCCTCCCGCAAGAACTAACCCTTTCATAGTGAACGCTCACTTAAGTGTAAAATGTTACCATCTAGTTCAGTATCATTGATTATTTTATGCCACTTTATAAGTGACTTATACCAATTGAGAGTTATAGTGTCGGGTGTATTCACTAGTTCACCACTTTTAAGCTTTTTCATTATTTCTTGAACACCAAAATTAACATCGTACCTTGGTTGCCAGCCAAGTTTACTATTGATTTTATCAAAGCTCACTTCGTAACTTCGTTCGTCAGGATCTCCGTACCAACTGATGCTTACCTTTTTTTCAAGAAGTGATTCGGCAACTTTGCAGACACTATCGGCCAACTGTGAGAGTTGATAGTTTTGCTCATTACCACCAACATTGAATATTTCTCCATTAATAACTTCTGTAGGGGCATTCATTAGCAAACACATTAACTCTGATGTATCTTTGACATGCAGCATAGGGCGTTTTTGTGTGCCATCACGCATAAGAGGAAGTCTGCCATCTTTGAAGGCGCCGAGTGTCATTCCATTGATCGCAAGGTCAAAGCGCATTCTTGGGCTATATCCAAATAATGTTGCCTGCCGTAGTACGGTAACACAAAAAGATGAATCGGAAAGAGCGAGGACACCTGATTCAGCCCTTTCATTGGCAATCGCATACGTTGTCAAAGCATTTGTTTTAGACGATTCATCGACACGTACCTTCTGAAAACCGTAAATACTGCAACTTGATGGTAAAATATATCGTTTTACACCTAGTTTTTTTGCCAAAGTTGCTGTTTTTACTCGGGCCGCATGGTTGATATCGAAAGTAATATCTTGAAACAACTCACCACTTGGATCGTTAGAAAGTGCGACAAGATCAATGACTACATCTACGCCCACAAATAGCTCTGGCGTCAGGGTACGACAGTCCAGTTTAAGTTTTGTCAAACGGCTGTGTGAAGGTAATCTGTCACCAAAAAAGAATCTATCAATCGCGATAACGTTACAGTTCTGTTCAAGTAGTAGTCGGACAAGTACACTTCCAACGTATCCTGATGCGCCAGTGACTAGTACATTTTTCATATCATTTGCTCAATTAAATATTGTTCTAGCTTAAGCAATACTCATGCCGCTAGTGGGTTTTTTGTTCTACATGCTGATTAATCTTTGTGATATCAGGCTGAGTTAGCAGTGTGTTGAATAGCTGCTCTAATGTAAAATTGACTTTATGATCAAAGAACGCAAATAGCGTGCTGAGCATTGTGTAGTCGTCAGGCTCATCCAAAGTAATTCGATATTGGCTTAGATCTTTATAAGCGCTAATATTGTAAATTTGAATGCTCTTAAATTTTGCCATACCAAGCGTGACGTGTTCTCTATCCTGCTGACTAATAGCTCTTTGGTGTGTCAGTTTTAGCAATGAAAATGGAAAAACACACGTATCCAGGCCTCTGGGAAAGCCTGAATGTGGACCGAGTGACACCATATCATAACTTTCAGTTTTAAATTTATGAATGGCAGCTTGGACCAATGTGGCATCAATGAAAGGACAGTCACTTGTCAGCCTTACGACAATATCCCGTTCAGTAGCTCCAAAAAACTTGGCTGCTTCGTAGTAACGGCGAAGTACATCTTCAGTTGACCCCCTGAAATACTTTACTCCTCGCTTTTCACATACCTCAATAATAGGGGTTTCAGAACCATCCTTAGTCGTTGCAACAATGATATTTTGTTTAAGGGGTGCCAAGCGACTGAGCATTGTCTCTAACACTGATTGCGGCCCAAGCGGCAATAGTACTTTACCGGGCAGCCGGCTGGATGTCATTCTAGCCTGAATAATGACGAATAATTCACTCATCAGATAATAAATTTCTTGGACTTAATTCTTTGAAACGATAGCATATTAAAATGAGCTGTAAAGCTTTTAAGGTATTGACCGATATCCTTAAAAACAATAAGTAGAATATATTGATGAAGACTTCAACAATCTAGCTAGCGGAGCGCAATTTGTTCGATAAAGAATTGAGAATCGGTGATAAGGTCATTGGCCATGACCAACCTTGCTACATCATTGCGGAGATGTCTGCAAATCATGGCCAGTCATTAAGTAAAGCCAAAGAGCTGGTTTATGCAGCGAAAGAAGCCGGTGCTGATGCAATTAAGTTGCAAACTTACACCGCAGATACGCTAACTATGGACTGTAGACTGCCGCATTTTGAGGCAACTGGCCCCTGGCAGGGTCAATATTTGTATGACCTCTACAAAGGGGCCTATATGCCTTGGGATTTTCATGCTGAGCTGTTTGAGTTGGCTGAAAAAATTGGTATCACCTGCTTTTCTTCACCCTTTGATAAAACCGCAGTCGACCTGCTTGCTCAACTGAATGCGCCGGCCTATAAAATTGCATCACCAGAACTGATTGATCATCAACTTATTCGTGATGTGGCAGCCACCAACAAGCCGGTGATCATGTCAACGGGCGGCGCTACTCTGGTAGAGATTGCCGAGGCGGTGAAAGTGGCCGAGGAAGCGGGAGTTAAAGAGCTTTGCTTGATGAAATGTACCAGCACCTATCCTGCTCCGGCCGACAGTATTAACCTGCGCACCATACCGCATATGCGAGAGGCATTTGGTTGTCCTGTTGGTTTGTCTGATCATACGCTGGGGAATGATGTACCGCTGGCTTCAGTGGCGGTCGGTGCATGTATGATTGAAAAGCACTTTGTGATGAGCAAAGAGGATAACACCGCAGACAGTTTCTTCTCAATGACACCGGATGACCTGGCTGCGTTAGTGCATGGCGTTCGGCAAATTGAACTGGCAATGGGGCGGGTTCATTACCCCAGCGAGGCGTCTAAAGCACGCCGCTGTGTGTATATCGTCAAAGACATCAAAGCGGGGGAGGGGATCACGCCAGAACATGTTGCACAGATGCGACCTGGTGGCGGAGAAATTATGCCCAAATCCTTACCGGATGTTATTGGCCGCACAGTCAACAAGGCGCTGACGCGTGGCATGCAACTAAGCTGGGGAGACTTGCTATGAGTGTACAACGCGACGCGGTCCTGGCTCTGCTGAAAGAGTTTTTTGAAGCACGTGCTGTGGTGGTCAGCGAGGCTGATTTTGAGTCTTTCGATTTTATCGCCGCCGGTGTGCTGGATTCCTTTGAGGTGTTATCGATGATCATGCACATCGAAGCGCATTTTGGCTTGTCAGTCCCACCCGAACTGCTGCTGGATACACGCAATGCACAAGTGGGGCGTTTCGCTGATGCCATAGTGGCTCTGGCATGATAGCCATTCGTGTAGACACGCGCTGTGGCCTGGGTCACTTTATGCGTATTAAGTGGCTGGCTAAAGCGTTGCTCGAGCAGCAGCAACGAGTGATGATGCTGGTGGATGCGGATACAGTGCCAGCGCGTTTTTATCACGATCTGGATATCGAGTTAGTCGAAGTACCGCAGCAACCAGATACCGCCAGTGACGCCCGGTTTGCCCTGGATGTCCTCGCACAGCGAGGATTAACAGCCAGCCGCTGGGTGGTCGATGGTTATGGCTTTGATGTGCAATGGGAACAACTTATTCGGCAAACCGGGGCTTCCTTGTTGGCCATGGATGATTTAGCCCGGGCACATGTGGCCGACCTGGTGGTAGATGCTAAATGGCAGGGGGCACAGACTGCTGTGCGTTACAATGGCAAACTTGCTCAGCACAGCCAGACTTTACTGGGCCCCGATTATTGTATTCTGGCACCCGAGTACTGCCAGGCGCAGACCGACGTGCGTGATGGCGGGCTGTTATTTTCACTGGGCGGAGGCGGAGACTGGCAGGTGCCTACGCAATGGATTTCCCGCCTACTCGATATGCCGCCCGCTGGACTGGAAAACACACCAATACAGGTGGTGATAGGCCCCAAGGCCACGAACACCGAGCAGCTATACACACTGGCCGCGCAACACAGCCGCTTAGTTTTGATTGAACAGGCAACCAGTTTGATTGGCTACTATCAGCGCTGTGGCTTTTTTGTTGGCGCGCTGGGTACATCTTTGTACGAACTGGCTGCGACACAAACCCCTGCGCTGAGCTTTAGCCTGGCTGTCAATCAGGATAATGAACTAGCGGACCTAGAGGCGCTGGGGCATTACCTGCATATTCCGGACTTGCTGGCGCAGGATAAACACAAGGTGACCGAGCTAATCGCAACTTTGTACAGTGAGCGTAAACGAGTTCATCAGCTTTGCACAAAAGCGGCTATAAAGGTGGACGGGCTGGGTGCGCAGCGTATTGCCGCTGCTTTGTTAAATGGAACGGGCGCAGGATTGACCGCACTCAGAGACCTCAATGAACAGCCACAAATCAGCTGGACACTGACGGATAACTTGCGATTGCTGCCGGTGACAGATGTGCATATCAACCGTTATCTCAGTGCCCGTAACCGCAGTGATAACGCCTGGCGTATGACTATTACCGATCGAATTAATGAAGTGGAGCATTATCGCTGGTGGTTCCGGCAAACCCGTAACTCATTTGTGCTGTTGCAGGACGATGAACCGCTACTCTACGTCTGGCACCAATGTACCACAATAGATGGACAGGTCTATCTGTTTGGTGGTTGGTTTGCAGCCAGTGACGCGGTTAATTTTGTCCATGCTCAGCTCATTTTGCAGTGGCAGCTGACACTTACGGGCGAGGCTTTCCCTGATGCCATCTGGGTTGCGGTGATCAATAAACAAAATCGATTTGTTAACTTGCTCAATGAGCGGGCAGGCTTTGCGACGCTGGCAGAAGATGAGCCCGGTTATAAAGCTGTGCAGCAGCTCTTTCCTGGTGCCAGCCATCAGGACTTTAACTTTGTCGCCAAATATCCAATGAGGACAGACTGTGAGTAATATCTATCAAATTTTTGCGCAGCATGTGCAGTCTCACCCAGAGAAGGTCGCTTTGGTGTTTGAGCAACAAACAGTGAGTTATCAGGCGCTGAATATCAAAGTATTGAAGCTGTGTGCCCATTTTTACCGCTTAGGGTTACAACCGGGTCAGCGGGTAGCTTTATTTGCGCCGAACGGCCTGGAATACCCGATTGTGATGCTGGCAGCGGCGCGCCTCGGCCTTGCCATTGTGCCGCTACCTATCAGCCTGAAGGGCGATGCGCTGTCAGTGGCGTTAAAGAAGACCCCCGTTGCAGCGGTAATAGCCTGGCCTTCTATCGGGCGAGCGCTGTTGGCAGATGCAGTCATAGAGCCTGCTAATCTGCTCAGTCTTTCGCAGCCCGTTGCTGATGAGCCGTGCTGGCAGGATATTATGTCAGAGGAGTTGCCCGCACAGGCGATAAATATCCCAGAGCCACAGGTGGATATTAACGCGCCTTTTATACTCACAATGACATCCGGTTCGACCGGTCAGCCTAAACCCATCGTACTGAGCCAGCAATGTAAAATCAGTCGTGCGTTTGACGCCACAATCCGCTATTACGGATTAACGTTGGATGAGGTCGTGCTGGTTGCTACACCGCTTTATCACTCGCTGGCCCAGCGCGGGGTGTTGATGCCGCTGATGCTGGGTGCAACCAGTGTGATCCTGCCCAAGTTTACTTTGCCGAAATGGCTGGAAGCCATCAAAACCCATAAAGTCAGTTTTTTGTTTGCCGTATCAGCTCAATTAGAGAGTTTGCTGAGCAGTGACGAAGAAATGGACCTGAGCTCGCTGCGCTGCGTAGTGTCGTCGTCTGCTGTGCTCGCCGGAGAATCTAAACAGGCGCTGTTAAAAAAACTACCTTGTCGCTTGCATGAGTGTTACGGCGCTTCTGAAGTGGGCGTTGTCAGTGATTTTTGTGTCAGCGAACGACGCGATAAGAACGGTGCTGTCGGCGCGGCTTTACCTTTTGTTCAGGTTAAAATCTTGGATAAAGAAGGGCGTACTTTGGATGCTGGTGAAGTGGGTGAGATTGCCTGTCAGACGACAACCGGGTTCAGTGGCTATTTAAAAATGCCACAGCAGACGCAAGATGCTTATGACTCTGAAGGGTATTTTCTTACGGGCGACTTGGGATATCTGGATGAAGACGGCTTTTTGTATTACGTCGGACGTAAAAAAGAGGTGATCTCCAGCGGGGGCATCAATATCTTTCCGCAGGATATCGAGGCCGTTATTAAGAAACACCCCAAAGTGATTGATTGTGTTGCTTTTGGTTGTGCAGACAGGCAGCTGGGCGAATATATCAAAGTGGTTTATGAGCAGCAGGATGATGTAGATATTAGTCGCGAGCTGCGGTTGCTGTGTTTAGCTGAGCTGACGGATTACCAGCAACCACGTGCGCTTGAGTGCCTCAGTGCACTACCCAGAAACCCAATGGGTAAAGTGCTGAGAAACGATGTAAAACTGCGTTACTCAGAGCTCTAAAAGGAGTGTCAGGAGGAAACCTGACACCACCGGTGTTGCTCATTAGAAGTGACCGCCGCTTCAAACAGCGCAAGCCCGGCCTGCGCCTGAGCAAAGCCAAAGACATATTCATTTTTGGGCGCGATACCCGCCTGATAGGCCGTCAGGCCCTGGTGAATATCAGTGTATAAGTTGGCAAACGCTTCCACAAACCCGGTTGGGTGTCCTGGCTTCATGCGGTTGTAACGAAACTGATGCGCGTACTGGCACTGACCAGCGCGGTCCAGTATCTCTCTTCTGCCATCACTAAATTGTAATTGCAGCTCATCCGGGTTGAGCTGTACCCAGGTGGCACTGCCCGCCGTACCATAGACTCTGATCTGTAAGCCATTACGATGACCGATGGCAGTTTTTGACATCCACATGCTGCCGTGGATCCCGTCAGGGTATTTAAGCAGCATTTGCACGTCGTCAATCAATCCCGGATAGTCAGAGTGGTTAGCAAACTGAGCGCAGGTTTCTGTTGGCTCCCGCTCCAGTAAATAACTCGACAAGTGATGTAAATGCACACCCAAATCCAGGCAGATAGTCGGCACCTGATAATCCTGTAGCCGCCACGCTTGAGGTTTAGCGGGTTTGCCGGCAATATCCGGCGGACGTTTAAAACCTTCCTGTGGCATTTCCAGGTGAATTTTCTGGATCTGGCCAAGCGTCCCCTGAGCGATCAGATGTTTGAGCTCACGGACCATAGCATAACCACTGTAGTTGTAAGTCACCGCCAGGAAGTGTGTCGCCGGGTCATACACTTTGGCCAAGGCTTGTGTCTCAGCGGTTCCACAGACCAATGACTTTTCACAAATGATCGGAATATTTTTGCTCAGTAATGCCGTTAGTACATCCAGGTGATGCGGTGTCGGTGTGAGAACCACCACCGCGTCTACCCGGTCTTTTTCTTGTTCGATAAGGGTGCGCCAGTCACTGTAGGTGCGCTCAGGGGCGATATCCCACTGTTGTGCGGTCGCCGTATTGGTATCCTGATCACGACTGAAAGCACCGGCTACCACTTTAAAACGATTATCCAGTTGTGCAGCACTAAAGTGCACGTAGCCGACGGCCGAATTCATGCCTCCGCCGATAAAAGCAAGGTGTAAGGGCTTGGTTGTCATGGCTGCTACTCCTTCAGTGCAGAGTGATTTTTTTGCCAATCGCTGAGCAGCTGGCAAAGGGTATCGACGACATGTTGCTGTTGTGCTGTCGTCAAAGAGGGAAACAGTGGCAAGGTAATCGCACTGTGATAATAGGCTTCGCTCGCTGGGCAATAGCCGGGCTCAAACCCTAATTGTTGATAATAGGGCTGCAGATAAATGGGGATATAGTGCACATGAGCAAAAACCCCTTGGGCTCTTAACTGAGTCACAAGATACTCATGTAACTGCCCGGTGCTATGAGCAATTCTGACCACATACAAATGGTAAGCACTGTATTGGTTATCGGATTGGGATAACGGCGTGACACCTTCAACTTTTGCAAACAAGGCATCATAGTGTTGCGCAAGCTTGTTGCGAGTGGCCACAAATCGGTCAAGTTGTGCTAACTGACTCAGGCCCAGCGCGGCATGCAGGTCCGTCATGCGATAGTTGAACCCCAACGCTTGTTGCTGATAGTACCAGGGGCCATGACTTGGCTCAGTCAGCAAGGTGGGATCTGCCGTGATACCATGGCTTCTTAGTGAGCGCATGCGCTGTGCAAGCTGCTCATTTTGCGTCACGGCCATACCGCCTTCAGCCGATGTAATAATTTTAACCGGGTGAAAGCTGAACACACAAATATCTGAATAGTCACAGTTGCCAACAGGCTTATCCTGATAACGCCCTCCGATAGCATGGGATGCATCTTCAATGACTTTAAAATCGTATTGTCCGGCCAGTTGTGCGATGGCTGCCATATCGCAAGATTGACCTGCAAAGTGCACTGTGATCACAACATCGGGTAAGCGCCCGGCTGCCCTTGCTGTTTCTAGTTTGGCTGCCAGCGCAAGCGGGCACAGATTACCTGTGGTCACGTCGATGTCGACAAAATCGACAGACGCGCCGCAATACAGTGCACAATTCGCAGAGGCAACGAAAGAGTTAGGTACGGTCCAGACCAGGCTATCCTGGGTAACATCCAGGGCCATGCAAGCAACATGCAAAGCTGACGTGGCACTATTCATCGCGACCGCATGAGATGCCTGGCAGTATTGAGCAACAGCGTGTTCGAACTGGGGAACAACCGGACCCTGGGTCAGAAAATCAGACTGTAATACCGCAACCACTGCATCGATGTCTTGCTGAGCAATATTCTGTTTGCCATAAGGGATCATGTTGTGCTCCTGTCAGGTTAGATCAATGCCTGAGCATTAAAAGCTTTAATGGCTTCGACAGACAGGTAGTCCGGGTT
Organism: Pseudoalteromonas rubra; assembly: GCF_000967655.1. Classification (GTDB taxonomy): domain Bacteria; phylum Pseudomonadota; class Gammaproteobacteria; order Enterobacterales; family Alteromonadaceae; genus Pseudoalteromonas; species Pseudoalteromonas rubra_A. The sequence continues at coordinate 91,165 of NZ_JXYA01000009.1, read as the reverse complement.
ACTGAGTGAATTGTACTCAAATCCAGGTGCTACAGCATGGCCTCGCTCCCCGAGTGCATTGGTATCAAAGTCATTACTGCGGCTGCTAAACTTAATGCCGGGCGCGATGACAAAGTGATCGCTAAATTCAAAGGTATCAAAGCAGAGATCTTCGGGGCACATTACTTCGTGCAGCTTTTCTCCGGGGCGTATACCGATTATTTTATGTGGCAGTTGCGGTGCCATAGCTGTGGCAAGATCGACAATGCGGATAGAAGGGATCTTAGGTACGAAGATCTCCCCGCCCAGCATACGCTCAAAATTCTTCAGCACGAAGTCTACCCCCTGCTGGAGACTGATCCAGAAGCGCGTCATATCGGCATGGGTAATAGGAATATGATCGCAACCTTCATCGATAAAGCGTTGAAATACAGGAACAACCGAGCCTCTTGAACACACCACATTGCCGTATCGAACGACAGAGAACAGGGTTTTATGTCCACCTGCGATGTTATTTGCTGCAACAAACAATTTATCGGAAGCCAGCTTAGTGGCACCGTACAGGTTGATCGGGTTAGCTGCCTTATCCGTTGACAGGGCAATCACCTTTTCGACGTTGTTATCGAGTGCAGCCTCAATCACGTTCTCGGCGCCATTAATATTGGTTTTGATGCACTCCATGGGATTATACTCGGCCGCTGGCACTTGTTTGAGTGCTGCGGCATGGATCACATAATCAACGCCCTGCATGGCACGATAAAGGCGGCTTTTGTCTCGAACGTCACCGATAAAGTAACGCATGCAAGGGTCATTAAATACTTGCTGCATCTCAAATTGTTTTAGCTCATCACGAGAAAAAACAATAATTTTCTTTGGCTTATATCGGGTAAGTAGTGTCTTAACATACTTTTTGCCGAATGAGCCGGTGCCGCCTGTGATGAGAATGGTTTTGTTATCAAACATAAAGTCCACCTAAAGGTGCATTGAATTCTTTACAGTATAGAAAAAGGTATGACTGTAAGAAACCCGCCTAACTAAAGATAAAAAAGTGATTACTCAACACTTTATATCAGTTATGGAGTTTTTGCAGTAAATATACCAAGCGTAATATTCAATTTCTTATAATAGATGACTTTTTGAACACAAAGGAGTAGACTTAGTGCTATATAACACCTGATGGGGAGGCGTTATGCAGATAAAATCTCAAAGTAACAGTTTTTTTAATCAAGTTGATCAGACCAATAACAAGCTCAATCAACAGCTTGCCAGTGGTAAAAAGGTCAACTCGGCTGCGGATGATGCGGCTGCACTGCAAATTATCAACCGGCTGACATCTCAGCAGGAAGGATATAATCAGTCTATCCGCAATGCTTATGACGGCATCTCTTATTCGCAAACAACAGACTCTGCATTGTCTGGGGTTAACGACGCTGTGTCGCGGATCCGTGAATTGTCGATCCAGGCGGGCAGTGGTGCACTGACCGACTCAGACAGACAAGCCTTGCAGGACGAAGTGTCTCAGCTTCAGTCGCAGATCACCGACACCTTTGAAAATACCACCTTTGGTGGCCAGGCCTTGTTTGACGGCAACCAAACCAGTTTTCAGGTTGGGCCAGATGCCAATACAACGCAAGGCTTTACGGCGTCGGACGGCAGCTTTGCTAACCCTATTCTGAGTGTTGATATTTCAACGCAGGCGGGTGCGCAAACGGCCATAGATGCCGCCGATCAGGTTTCTGAAGCGCTAAACACGCAAAGAACGCAGCTAGGCGCGTTTGAAAACACTCTGAACAGCACAATACGCGGTCTGGGTACGCAAAGAGATAATATTGCCGAAAGTCAGAGTCGGATCCAGGACACTGACTATGCCAGTGCGGTTGCAGAGCAAACAGCCAATGATATTTTGTCTCAGGCATCAATTGCATTGCGAGGCCAGGCAAACCAGTCAGCTTCATCGGTGCTGGGCTTACTGTAAAGCCGTCACTCAGAACTAAATAAAGCCAGTGAACTTACACTGGCTTTTTTATACCAATTTGAGCGCGTGAACGCTCGTTCCTTATAAATGTACGTATGTCTCATTTTCTGCCATTTTAATCCTTAAGTATTGATTTAGCGCATGGGCTGTGGCGTTTTTTTGGCGTTGATGTCAAAAACTTGCCACTTAGGTATTGCATCCCCATGTCACTGACTTACAATCAATACTATTGATGTAAACGAAGAAGTGTGACCTTGCGGGCATGATTACGATCCTCGATAACAATAATAACAGAGCAACCGGACTGGCTGCGGCATTGAGTTTTGTCGGGCAGCCGGCACAGGTGATTGCAGAGCCGGAGTTTTCCTCCGATCTATTCAGCAATCTACAAGAGCCGGTGGTGATCCTGGGCGCTCTGTCACAGCACAATCATGAAGTGCTGATAAAATCATTGCCTGCAGTGCCATTTTTGCTGATTGGGGAAACCTTAAGGCCGCTGCTTTCTCTCGCCAATGTGATTGGTCTTATCACAGAGCCGTTTAGTCAGGAAGTGACCATGCAGCTGCTGCACGATTGTCAGCAATATCTGCGTATGTTGCCGGGCAAGTCGACTCAGCTTAATGACGCTAAGTCGTTTGATGGCCTGGTAGGTGATACCAAAGCCGTTAAAGAAGTGCGCTTTTTAATCTCTCAGGTGGCTAAAACAGATGCCAATGTATTGATCCTTGGCGAATCAGGTACAGGTAAAGAGGTGGTTGCACGCAATGTACACTTGCTATCCAACCGCAATTCAGGCCCGTTTGTACCGGTTAACTGTGGTGCTATTCCTGGTGAGCTGCTGGAAAGCGAGTTGTTTGGTCATGAGAAAGGCGCATTTACCGGCGCAATCTCGGCACGTAAAGGACGCTTTGAGTTGGCACAAGGCGGTACTCTGTTTCTCGACGAAATAGGTGATATGCCGTTGCAGATGCAGGTTAAGTTGCTACGTGTTTTGCAAGAGCGTAGCTACGAGCGGGTTGGCGGCACTAAGCCCATTCAGGCAGATGTCAGGGTGATTGCAGCTACACACCGCAACCTGGAAATCATGATCGAGGAGGGCAAGTTCCGTGAGGATTTGTTCTACCGCCTCAATGTATTTCCCATCGAGAACCCTTCGCTGCGTGAACGCGCAGATGATATTCCTCTTTTGCTCAAAGAGTTACTGCGCCGTGTTGCAGAGCAGGGCGGCAGTTCAGTCAAATTCACCGATCGTGCCGTTGACAGTCTCAAGGCACATAGCTGGCCCGGTAACATTCGTGAACTGGCAAACCTGGTAGAACGCATGGCCATAATGTTCCCGGAAAAAGTGGTAGATGTCACAGACTTACCGGGTAAGTATCGTTATATCGATGTCGAGGCTTACGAACCTGAATATCCGGAAGAACTGCTTGAAAAAGATGTCTTTAACGAGCTGTTCAGTGATGGATTCAGTGATTTTGAAGATGAAGAAGAATCACTTGAACAGGCCAGTGCAGAGCCTGGTCTTGGGCTACTGCCAGATGAAGGGATAGAGCTGAAAGAGTATCTCGCAGACATGGAAATTAGCCTGATCACCCAGGCACTTGAGCGTTATGATTATGTGGTTGCCAGAGCGGCAGAGATTCTGGGTGTACGCCGCACTACGCTGGTCGAAAAAATGAAAAAATACAACCTAAACCGCGACTAGCCATGGTAGTAGGACATAGAAGAGCGGCGCTTTGATAGCGCCGTTTTTTATGGCTACAGAAAAGCTGCCTCTGTGTATCTTATTTCTGACTACTCAACTGCGCTTTAATATCCAACTGCTGATACATCTCTAAAATCGGCGCTTTACAAAAGCAGTCGTCGTGATGGTCATTGACCATGCCACAGGCCTGCATGTGGGCGTATACTGTGGTGGGTCCCAGGAATTTAAAACCCCGTTTTTTCAGATCTTTTGCGAATTGCGTACTGATCTCTGTCGTGGCCTGATAATCCTGCGGGCTATGGATAGTGCTCACGATTGGTTCAAAGTTAACAAACTGCCACTGGTAGTAAGCAAAACTACCAAATTCTTGTTGTATCTCTATAAACCGCTTGGCGTTATTGATTGTTGCCTGGATTTTTAGTTTATTACGAATGATCCCAGTGTTATCCATCAGTTTAATGACGTCGTCTTCTGTCATCGCCGCGACTTTATGCAGGTCAAATTGATGAAACGCCGCCCGGTAGTTGTCGCGTTTTTTCAAAATGGTGTACCAGCTCAGACCTGCCTGTGCCGATTCCAGCGTGATAAACTCGAACAGCTTAGCGTCTTCCAGTACGGGTTTTCCCCATTCCTCATCGTGATAGGCGACATAATCAGGCTTACTTAAATCGACCCAGTGACAGCGTGTGGTCATGATATTGTCCTTAATGGTGATGTTAGGTTGAGTTCAGTTTAGCGCATAATGAATGGCTGTACAAATAAACAGTGTCAAACTTTTGAAGGGTAATAGCATATTATAATCCACTGAATTTATTGATAATTAAAGTTGGCACATCAATTGCTTTATCACAGTATCTAAGTTTATGAGAGCAACATCATGGCATTAGCAAAAGTGATCAATCCACAATTTGTGCCAACCACTCAGTATAACCCTTGCTTGTTGCAAGAGGCGTACATGGGCGAGCTGAGCGATCTGCGCCAGCAGGCCAGCTGGTTGAGCCACCTGGTCGATACCATGCCAGCCGGTGTGGTGGTACTGGATGGTCAGGGCATGATAGCCAAGGCCAATCAGATAGCCATTGACATGCTGGGCGAGCCTCTGGAAGGAGAGAAGTGGTTCAGCATTATCCAGCGTTCTTTCTGTCCACAGCAGGATGATGGCCATGAAGTGTCTCTCAAAGACGGACGCCTGATCAAACTCGCTATTACCGCTCTGACCCCGGAGCCCGGACAGCTGATCCTGATGACCGACTTAACTGAAACAAGACGTCTGCAAGCGCGTGTTGCCCATATGCAGCGCCTCAGCGCGCTGGGTAAAATGGTCGCCTCATTGGCGCACCAGGTGCGTACGCCTTTGTCTGCGGCCATGTTGTATGGTGCAAACCTGGGCAGCAGCAAGCTTCCCGCACAGTCTCGAGACAAATTTCACACTAAGCTGATGTCGCGTCTTAAAGACCTTGAAAACCAGGTCAATGACATGCTGTTGTTTGCTAAAAGTGGCGAGCAACAGGTGATCGAGCGCGTTTCAATGCAACAGCTTCTGAGCGAGGTCAAAGCCGGAGCAGATGCTATGGTTTCACTGCACAAGGCAGAGTTATCCGTGGTTTTGCCCGAGCCGGATATTGAAATTCTGGGCAATAAAACGGCGCTGGCCAGTGCCATCCAGAACCTGATCCACAACAGTGTGCAGCATATTGGCGGAGATGCCAGAATAGAGATCTGTGCCAAACGTGAGGCTGGCACAGATACTGTTCGTATCAGCGTGTCTGACAACGGCCCAGGGGTTGACCTGAGCCTGGCAAGCAAATTATTTGAACCCTTTTACACGACTAAATCACAGGGCACGGGCCTGGGCTTAGCCGTTGTAAATTCCGTCGCCCATTCTCACAAAGGTCGGGTAGACGTCAAGAACAATGAAAGCGGAGGCGCATGTTTTAGCATGTTACTGCCTATTTCCAGCGAACATTCATCATTACAGGAGGCCGTATGAGCAACAAGATTCTGGTTGTAGAAGACGATGCCGGGTTGCGCGAAGCACTGATTGACACCCTTGAAATGTCAGGGTTTGAGTGCGTCGAAGCAGATAGCGCTGAGCAGGCAGTCATATTGCTAAAAGAGCAGACCTTTTCACTGCTGGTCAGTGATGTACAAATGGGGGCCATGAGTGGTCTGGATCTGCTTAGAACGGTAAAACTGAATTATCCTGAGCTGCCTGTGCTGATGATGACCGCCTATGCCACCATAGATGACGCGGTTGAAGCGATGCGACTAGGGGCAATCGATTACATGGCTAAACCCTTTGCGCCCGAAGTATTGCTCAATATGGTCAGCCGTTATATGCCTGAAAAAGAGAAAGAAACCGACGGTCCGGTGGTTGCAGACAGCAAAAGTCTTGAGTTGCTTGAACTGGCCAAAAAAGTGGCTCGCTCTGATGCCAGTGTCATGGTGTTGGGCCCCAGTGGTTCAGGCAAAGAGGTACTGGCTCGTTATATCCACGACCGTTCAGAGCGCGCCGAACAGCCATTTGTGGCCATCAACTGTGCGGCGATCCCCGAGAATATGCTCGAAGCCACGCTGTTTGGCTATGAGAAGGGCGCGTTTACGGGCGCGATTGCCGCGTGTCCGGGTAAGTTTGAACAAGCGCAAAAAGGCACCATTTTATTGGATGAAATCACTGAGATGGACCTGGGCCTGCAAGCAAAACTACTGCGGGTACTGCAAGAAAGAGAGGTCGAGCGTCTTGGTGGTCGTAAAACCATTGAGCTGGATGTACGGGTGCTGGCAACCAGTAACCGCGACCTTAAAGAGGCGGTCAAGGATGGCGTATTCCGTGAAGATCTGTATTACCGGCTTAATGTGTTTCCTTTGACCTGGCTGCCACTGGCAGAGCGCAGTGGTGATGTAGTACCACTGGCACAGCACCTGTTACAGCGCCATTGTGACAAAGCCGGAAAATTGACACCCTCGTTATCACAGTGTGCCAAAGACAAGCTGCTCAGTCATGCCTGGCCTGGCAATGTCAGAGAACTAGATAATGTTGTTCAAAGAGCGCTGATCCTGCAGCAGGGAACACACATTACTGCTGATGATATTTTTATCGAGAATTTTGCGCCTGCTGTGAGCGCACACGCGCAGCAGAGCACTGAACAAACGGCTGTATTCTCTGCCCCAGAAGCCGACCCCGTCAGTCAGGCCGACATCAATATGGCTGAGGACGCCGAAGGCTTGAACTATAAAGAAGAATTGCAGGACAAGGAGCATCAGATCATTCTGGATACGCTGAGCCGTTGCAACGGTAAGCGCAAAGATGTCGCTGAATTGCTGGGGATCAGTCCAAGAACACTCAGATATAAGCTGGCCAGAATGCGCGATTTGGGGTTACCCGTGCCGGCCTGACTTGCAAACCATATCATCCGGGCAATCACTGCCCGGATTTCTCTGTTTTCTTTGTCGAAATTTGTCACTGTCAAAAATTCGACCCACCTAATTTCTTTTAAGTTATTGAATTTAAATGTGTTTATTTTGGCACGCTTTGTGCTTTATTAGAGTTATGTATAACTCACAAAGTGAGCCAGACCATGAAAATTCAATCTACCGGACTTTATCAGGAAATGCAGGCTATGGCCTCAGAGGCTGGCCGTGTCAGACCTCAGGACCCAAATAAGCTACCTGTTCAGGCAACGGCTGCAACGTCAAGCGCCCAGTTTGGTGACTTACTCAGTGATGCACTCAATACCGTTGCCGGATTACAGCGCGATGCCAAAGAAAAGGTCACTGCGGTTGAAATGGGTGATCGCAGTGTGTCTCTGGCAGAAGCTATGATTGCCAAAAACAAATCATCGGTGGCGTTTGATGCCACAATGCAGGTCAGAAATAAGCTGATTGAAGCTTATAAAGACATTATGAGCATGCCGGTTTAAACAGAGCTTAGTGGAGAGTAATCGTGGCTAACAATCAATCAACCGATCTGGCACTTGCTGATGGACAAACCGTTCCCGGTGCAGGTGGCGATGCAGATACGCAACAAGAGCAAAAATCTGGCTACTTTAGTGCTTTGAGCGGTGTTGATATGCTCCGCCAGATTACTTTGGTGATAGCGTTGGCCATCTGTCTGGCAATCGCGATTTTTATCATTATCTGGGCCCGTCAGCCCGATATGCGCCCGCTGGGCCAATATCCAACCGAAGAGCTGGTTCAGACGCTGGACTTTCTGGATGCCCAAAAAATCGAATATGACCTGGATGGTAACACCATTATGGTCGCCGAATCTGATTATCAGGATATCAAGCTGAGAATGGCCCGAGACGGGTTCAGTCAGGCGCCCAGCAGTGGTACTGATATTCTGATGCAGGACATGGGCTTTGGCGTAAGTCAGCGACTTGAACGTGAGCGTCTTAAGCACAGTCGTGAGCAACAACTGGCCCGCACCATAGAAGAACTGCAAGATATTAATCGTGCCAAAGTATTGTTGGCTATTCCTAAAGAAAACGTCTTTGCACGCCGCGAAAAACAGCCCTCAGCCACAGTGGTTGTTACCTTAAAACGCGGTCGTACACTGGACAGCGAAGAAGTAGACTCCATCGTTGATATCGTCGCGTCTGCTGTGCAGGGCTTGACCCCAGCCCGCGTCACGGTGACGGATCAGAATGGCCGCTTACTTAATTCCGGTTCTCAGGATTCGCTGGCTGCACGTTCTCGTAAAGAATATGAAATCGAGCGTAAGCGCGAGCAGGAATACCTGGAAAAAATCGACAGCATCATGATCCCTGTGGTTGGGCTCGGTAAGTACACCGCGCAGGTTGACCTGACGATGGACTTCAGTGCGGTAGAAGAAACCCAGAAACGTTTTAATCCGGACTTACCTGCGGTGCGCAGTGAAACCACCTTTGAAGAGAATAATGTGGGTGGTCTGGCTGTGGGTATCCCAGGCGCGCTAACAAACCAGCCGCCGGTGAACTCCAATATTCCGGAAGTGGCAGGCCAGGGTAATGGCACGGGCACTACGCCGTCACGTATCCATAAAGAAGCCACACGTAACTATGAGCTGGATACCACCATTTCACATAAGCGTCAGCAAACCGGCGTGATCCGTCGCATCAGTGTCTCGGTCGCAGTGGATTATATGAACAAACCGGATGCTGAGGGCAATATGGTGATGACACCACGCTCTCAGGAAGAGCTGAACAACATTCGTCGCTTGCTTCAGGGCGGTGTCGGCTTCGACATGCAACGTGGTGATGCGCTGGAAGTAGTGACTGTGCCATTTGTTCGCGAAAACATTATGGAAGAAGGCGACCTGCCGCTATGGGAGCAGGAATGGTTTATGAAAACCATCCGTCTGGTAATGGGCGCCCTGGTTATCATCGTACTGATACTGGCTGTTGTCAGACCTATGCTGAAACGTCTGATTTACCCAGAAGATACGCTTGAAGAATATGATGAAGATGCACTAACCTCAGGGGTAGACCTTGGCGACAGTACTTTAGATATGCTAAACAATGACTTTGATGAATCAGCAGTTGGCTTCTCTTCCGATGGTACATTACAATTGCCAGACTTACATGGTGACGAAGACTTGCTCAAAGCGGTTCGTGCACTGGTTGCCAATGAGCCAGAGCTGTCTTCTCAAGTAGTTAAAGCATGGTTAACTGAAGATGAGTGATGAAGAACAAAAACAACTGCCGCCGGCATTTGATGTAGACAAACTGGATGGGGTCGATAAGGCTGCCATCCTGCTACTGAGCCTGACGGAAGAAGATGCTGCCCAGATATTGAAGCATCTGGAACCCAAGCAGGTGCAAAAAGTGGGTATGGCGATGGCGGCACTCGATGACTTATCGCAGGCCAAAATAAGTGCGGTGCACAACCTGTTTATCGAGCAGATCCAAAGCTTCAGTACCATCGGCTTCCAGTCTGAGGACTTCATTAAGAAGGCACTGACTGCGGCACTGGGTGAAGACAAAGCAGCCAGCCTGATCGACCAGATTGTGATGGGCTCAGGTGCTAAAGGCCTGGACTCATTGAAATGGATGGACTCCAAACAGGTGGCTAACATCATCCGTAACGAGCACCCGCAGATCCAGACAATCGTATTATCCTATCTGGAGCCGGAGCAATCGGCTGAGATACTTGCTCAGTTCCCTGAGAAGGTTCGCTTAGACCTGACAATGCGTATCGCCAACCTCGAAGAAGTACAACCCGCTGCACTGCAAGAGCTGAATGAAATCATGGAGAAACAGTTTGCCGGTCAAGCTGGTGCGCAGGCTGCGAAAATGGGTGGCCTGAAAGCCGCTGCCGACATTATGAACTATCTGGATACCAACATCGAAGGTCAGCTGATGGACTCTATCCGTGAACATGATGAAGAAATGTCGCAGCAAATTCAGGATCTGATGTTTGTCTTTGAAAACCTTATGGATGTTGAAGATAGAGGTATTCAGGCGATTCTACGTGAAGTACAGCAGGATGTATTGATGAAGGCCATCAAAGGTGCCGATGACTCTCTGAAAGACAAGATCATGAAGAACATGTCTAAACGTGCCGCAGAAATGATGGCCGATGATCTGGAAGCCATGCCACCAGTTAGGATCAGTGAAGTTGAAGCTGCGCAGAAAGAGATCCTGGCCACAGCCAGACGTCTTGCCGACTCGGGTGAAATTATGCTCGGTGGTGGTGGTGGTGAGGAGTTCCTGTAAGCCATGGCTGAGAAAAAGTTATATCGTGGTAAACCTGTGAGCTCCGACGCCTTGGACGAACTGTTAGAAAACTGGCCGATCCCGGATGTAGAACAGGATCTGAGCAAGTATTCCGGGCGTTCAACCGCAATGGGGACGCCGCTTGAGGAGGTTTATCAGCAAAAAGTTAAACACGCCGAACCTGAGCCTGAAGAAGAAGCCGTTCCAACACTGACACTTGAGGAGCTCGAGCAGATCAGACAGGACGCTTACGAAGAAGGCCTTAAGCAGGGCCATGAACAGGGCTATATTGAGGGCTTTGACAAAGGCGTCAGTGAAGGCAAAGAAGCCGGCTACAAAGAAGGTGTCACGCTTGGTAAGGAGCAGGGCATAGAAGAAGCAAAGCCGCTCATTGAAGAGCGATTGCAGTCATTGTCTGCGTTACTGGATGCCACCCAAAACCCTCTGCGTCAGATAGATGAAGCCGCTGAAAAGCAATTATTGCAACTCGTCAATTTATTGGCAGAGCAAGTGATTTTTGAGCAGGTGAAGGCGCGTCCGGAGCTGATTTTACAGGCGCTGAAGAAAGGGATTGACGCCTTACCTTTGCATGATACGCAGATGCGGATCAATTTACACCCTGATGACCTGGCGCTGGTCAAAGAAGCATATGGCGAAGAAACCATTGCCGAGCAACACTGGCAGCTCGTGCCTGAGCCAACCCTGGAACGCGGTGGCTGCCAGATCAGAACGCCGGAGTCCTCCATCGACTTAAGCCTCAAAAACCGCATCAGTGAGGTGCTTGGCAGCTTTTTACAGGGTAGCGGCGTAGACACCTGAGCCATACCATAGTGCGGTGTAGCTAACCGAGCATCGCACTAAACTAAATGTTGGTTAGCTTTTTGCATGAGTGAGTTATCTGAATTTTTTCACCGATAGCAAATGACCGTATCCAGTTCGACACAACCGCCCCTGGCTGAACGCCTGCAAAAATTTCAAAAACATATCCAGCCTTATGGCGTTGCTGTAGCGGGCAGCCTGACTCGGGTAGTCGGCCTCACGCTTGAAGCGAGGGGGCTCAATGCCCCGGTCGGCAGCCAGTGTAAGATAGAAACCATCCGCGGATTTGTTGATGCCGAAGTCATCGGATTTAACCAGGATACCCTCTATCTGATGCCCAATGATCATATTTCTGGTGTCCTGCCGGGTGCCCGTGTGATCCCACAGATCAAAGAGGCTGGTTTGCCGGTGGGGATGAGCCTGTTAGGTCGAGTAGTCGACGGACTGGGACGCCCACTGGATGGCCTCGGACCGATTGAAGCAGAAACCCACCTCAAATTCGCTCAGGCAGCCATAAACCCGCTGGCCAGACGCCCAATCAAAGAGCCGATGGATGTGGGTGTACGTGCCATTAATTCCATTGTTACTGTAGGCCAGGGGCAGCGGATGGGTCTGTTTGCAGGTAGTGGTGTGGGTAAATCTGTGTTGCTTGGCATGATGACGCGCGGCAGTGAGGCGGATGTGATTGTGGTCGGTCTGGTTGGTGAACGGGGCCGGGAAGTAAAAGAATTCATAGATGAGATCCTGGGTGTAGAAGGGCGGCGACGCTCTGTGGTGGTTGCCGCACCGGCTGATGCTTCGCCGCTGATGCGGCTCAAGGGCTGTGAAAGTGCAGTAACCATTGCGGAATATTTTCGCGATCAGGGGCTGAACGTGCTGTTACTGCTCGACTCGGTGACCCGCTACGCCATGGCACAGCGGGAAATTGCCCTGGCGGTGGGAGAGCCACCGGCCACCAAAGGGTATCCGCCATCTGTATTTGCTAAGTTGCCGGCGCTGGTAGAGCGCGCAGGTAACGGAGGCGAGGGGCAGGGCTCAATCACAGCCTTCTTCACGGTACTGAGTGAGGGGGATGACATGCAGGACCCCATTGCCGATTCTGCCCGGGCTATTCTTGATGGGCACATCGTGTTGTCACGGGACCTGGCAGACAGCGGCCACTATCCGGCCATTGATATTGAAAAGTCGATTTCGCGGGTGATGCCGCAGGTGGTGTCTGAGAGCCATATGCAACAGGCTCGGGTGCTTAAACAGGTTTATTCTATGTACCAGCAAAATAAAGACATGATCACTTTAGGGGCTTATCAGCAGGGCAGTGACCCTATGCTGGATCAGGCCATCAACATGATGCCGAATATTAATGCCTTCTTGCAGCAGGGAATGAAAGACGTGCTGCATTATGACGAATGTCTGCAAGGTCTGGCACAACTTCTGGGACAAGGCTAATGGCAAATAACAAACTCGATTTGCTTTACAAACTGGAAAGCGAAAAAGAAGAAAAACTGCGTCTTAACTTTATTCAGGCTGAGCAGAACTTTCATGCCAACCAGCAAAAGCTCAATGGTTTGAATGATTTTCGCCTTGAGTATAGTCAACAGCTGCACCAAAAAGCCCTGCAAGGTTTATCGAGCGCCGGGTTTGGCCAGTATCACGCCTTTATTAACAAAATTGAACAAGCCATCACACAGCAGGCAAGCACAGTGGCAACGGCTAAGCGCGTGGTCGACCAGCGCCGCAAGTTATGGCTTGAGCAACAAGTTAAGGCCAAAGCAATTGCCAAGCTGATAGAGAAAAAAGCACTGGAGCATCAGCAAAAGCTGGCCAAAGCCGAGCAGAAGATGCTGGACGAGTTTGCCACTAATATTTTTATGCGGCGCAAACAAGCACAATAAATGGCCTGTTTTTTGCAATATCAACCCTGTAAATCAATTTAATCCGGTTAGCGGCGCAAACTTGCCGCATATGAAGGTGACAGTATGGTCAATGTTTCGCTAGAAGTAGCAATCAATAACGGAGTTTCGGCGAAGGGAAAGGATCAAACGGAACAGTCCGAGGACTCGGGCTTTCTCGCTATGTTGGCTCAGGCAGAGCAAGACAGTAGCGACGAGGCTCAACAGTCAGACACCGATGAGACGCAGGAGTATATTCCTTTGCCGGGAGGCCTGGACCGCCGTCTGGGTTTGGATACCAGTGACGTACCGACGAATAAAAAAGCTGCGCCGGACGAACCGTTAAAACTCGATGATTCTGAGCTACCTGGTCAGACAGTAGGCCAATCGGGCGCAGCTGCTGGTTCAAACAGCGATGCCGATGATCTGCTTGCTCAGATCACCTCATCCAATGCACAAAGCACTGACGTTGCACATAACCTGGCACCTGTGCCCAAAGCACTGAAAGACTATCTGGGCAAAGAAGCCCTGGTAATGCCACCTGAAGGTAAACAGCCTGGCGATAATATCGGGCCAGTCGTACCTGCGCCTGCAGGGCAAGTCGATGAGGCCCAGGACCCTGAACTCACTGATACAAAAGCGTCACTGACAAGCGCACCTAGCCATGCAGGTGCGAAATCTATGGAGGGTAAGACGCAGGCTGAGGGTGTTGATGAGCTGGTGATTGCCAAACGCGTTGAACGAGTGGGACCGGTGATCACGCAACCAAGCGATGCTGCTTTGCCTGCACAAGCGGATAATCAGCCTGTGAAAGGAGAAGCAAAGGCTGCCGGGCTGACAGAAGCGTTAAAGTCAGGCAGTACAGGCGATATTAAAAATGCGGTAAACGTAACGTCGACCGATGAGCAGAAGCACGCAGCGCAGACTAAGCCACTACAAGCAGAGCAGGCATTGCCAGCGGGTAAGGCTGTGACCTCAGAGGCACCGCTGCGTGAGCAAGCATCAGCACAAAGTGCAGTGCATAAATACGCGGGCGAGGCACAACCTTTGACTGGTCAAGTTACTCAGCGCCCTGGCGAGCAAATCGGCCCGGTGATCACAACGCCACAGGGCGATGACGCCCAGGGGGCTAGTGCAGACAAGGCAATCAAAACACCCCAACCAGCTCAGCCTCAGCAGCTTAGCAATGCAACCAGCACAAGTGATCTGAAAGGGATGGTTGACGCATTGACGCCGCAGCAAAAGCAGACACTGGCAACGAATCTTCAGTCTCAGCTGGACAGTGGTGAGCTGAGCGACCCTGAGCATCGCGCGAAAGCCGAACAGTTGCTGCAAGAGTTGGGTGTGAAGCCCCAACTGGCGGGGGCAAACAAAGCTCAGGACATGACAGCGACGGTGGCCAAACAGCCAGCTCAAACTGATCAGCAAGTGCAAAACAATAATACTGAGCAGCTTGCTACATCTGAAAAAGACAGCAAAGCCGCAAAAGTAGCAGATCCGGTTTCACCAGATAAGGTGAACAAACAGAGTGCTGCGGTAAGTCAGTCGGCTGTGGGTAACGCAGAACAAAAATCGCAGCTCAAAGACGTGCAGCAGCAAGCGGTTGCAAGCGAGCCGCTCGATAGTGAACACCCAGAGTTAGCGCAGCTAAAAAAAGAGGGGGGGCAGTCTGAGCAGCAAAATTCGCAGCAGCGCAGCGCCGTGCCAGCACCCATAGAAAATATCTTTAAAGCCATTCGTGGCGAGCGTGTCGATGATGGGTTAAAGCATGAGTTTAATGAGGTACTGGCACAAGTTGAGCAGGTCCGTCAAACCCAGCAGGTTAACCAGCAAAGTGCAGTGAACCAAAAAGCCATGCAGACCGACCCTGCCGTCAGTCAGGCCATAAATATTGCAAGAAATGATGCGGTGAAAGCCTTACAAGAGCGCGTCAATATGATGCTGAATATCAATAACAAGGAAGCTGAGATCCGCTTAGATCCACCTGAATTGGGCAGTATGCAGATACGTATACGCTCGGAGGGAGAGCAGGCTCAGGTTAACTTTGTTGTGCAAAACCAGCAAGCGAAAGAACAGCTTGAACAGTCCATGCCAAAACTCAGGGAGATGCTGGCAGAGCAAGGGATCCAGCTTGGAGAAAGTAACATTCAACAAGGACAAGGCGGTGAACAACAGCATCAGGAATCATCGCAAGGTCATGGAACACTTGCTAATAATGGCAGTGAAGCGCAAAATAACGGCCAACAATCAACAACTAGCAGGCGGCAAAGTGATTCTGCAATAGATTACTATGCGTAACAGCTGCTATGATTAAGGTTACAGTGAGTTAAAGAAGCGCGACAATGGCAGAAGAAAGCGATTTAGAAATAGAAGAAACCGGTGGCTCGAAGAAGAAATTAATCATTATTATTGCGGCTGTGGTTGTTGTTTTAGCCGCAGTTGCGGGCTACTTTTTATTTGCAGGGTCAGATGAGGCGCCCGAATCGCTGGCAGAAGAAACGACCGAACAGCAGGTACAGGCATCGCAGCAAAATGCTGCTCAAACGGGCAGTGCGTTGTATGTCGCTATGCCTCGTCCTTTTGTGTTTAACGTGCCAGGCGCGAGTCGCGACCGCATAGTGCAAATTAAAGTACAGCTGCTGGTGCGGGGCGACGTCAATGAAGAGGTGGCCAAGAAGCATATTCCTCTGATTGAAGGCACCCTGTTAAGTGTGTTTTCCACCACAACCGCTGATGAATTGAGTACCAGTGCAGGTAAAGAGACCTTACGTCTGAGCGCGCTGGATAAAGTGCAGGCCGCAATGGAAAGCGTTGAGGGCAGCAAGGTAGTTGAGCGTGTGTTATTTACCGGTTTTGTAATGCAGTAGGAAGAGTCAGTGAGCGACTTATTATCACAAGACGAAATCGATGCCTTATTGCATGGCGTTGATGAAGTCGA
Source organism: Pseudoalteromonas rubra (assembly GCF_000967655.1). Taxonomy (GTDB): domain Bacteria; phylum Pseudomonadota; class Gammaproteobacteria; order Enterobacterales; family Alteromonadaceae; genus Pseudoalteromonas; species Pseudoalteromonas rubra_A. The sequence goes on along the minus strand of NZ_JXYA01000009.1, from coordinate 75,165 downwards.
AGAAGAAGAGGTTCCCGATAGTGACGATGGCGGGACCAGTAACGCCTTACAATACGACTTTTCGTCGCAGGACAGAATCGTTCGTGGTCGCATGCCAACGCTGGAAATCGTTAACGAACGATTTGCCCGGCATATGCGGATCAGTCTGTTCAATATGATGCGTCGTACCGCTGAAGTGTCAATCAATGGTGTACAAATGCTCAAGTTTGGCGAGTACATTCACACTTTGTTTGTACCGACCAGCTTGAACATGGTGCGTTTTCGCCCGCTTAAGGGCACCGGTTTGATCACCATGGAAGCCCGTTTGGTGTTTATTCTGGTAGATAACTTCTTCGGTGGTGATGGCCGTTACCATGCGAAAATTGAAGGACGTGAATTTACGCCAACTGAGCGACGTATTGTTCAGATGCTGCTCAAGATCATCTTTGAAGATTACAAAGAAGCCTGGGCGCCGGTTATGGATGTATCTTTTGAATACCTGGATTCAGAAGTAAACCCTGCGATGGCCAACATAGTGTCACCGACCGAGGTTGTGGTAATAAGCTCATTCCACATTGAGCTGGACGGCGGGGGCGGAGACTTCCATATTTCCCTACCTTACTCGATGCTCGAACCCATCCGTGAACTGCTCGACGCCGGTGTTCAATCAGATACGGAAGATACGGATCTGCGTTGGAGTAAGGCACTGCGTGACGAAATTATGGATGTTGAAGTTGAGCTGTCTACACAGTTACTGGAAGTCGACTTGTCTTTGGAGCAAATTATGCAGTTGAAAGCGGGTGATATTATCCCCGTTGAAATGCCTGAGCATATCACTGTGTTTGTGGAGGAGCTGCCGACGTTTCGGGCTAAAATGGGGCGCTCCCGCGATAATGTGGCGCTGCAGATCAGTGAGAAGATTAAACGTCCTGAATCGGTTAAGTCTGAGCTTCACGTGTTTACAAAGGGCGGCAAGAAGCTGGACTCGGATGCCGAATTGGCAGAATTAGAAGAAGATCTGCACCTGTCTGAAGGTGTGGATTTGGATTGGTGATGAAGAAGTTAATTAAGGTAGTCAGTGCATGAGCGATGATCAAGATACAATGGACGAATGGGCGGCTGCACTTGCAGAGGCCGAGGAAGCTGACCAGGACGGTACTGAAGCCGAAGTTGCAGAACTGGAAGAGTTACAGGACAGTGGCGCTAATCTGAGTGCGGATGAAAAGCGCAAACTCGATACAATTTTAGATATCCCGGTCACCATTTCGATGGAGGTGGGCCGCTCTAAAATTAATATCCGTAATTTACTCCAGTTAAACCAGGGCTCCGTTGTTGAGCTGGACAGGGTTGCCGGTGAACCTCTGGATGTATTGGTTAACGGCACTTTGATTGCGCACGGTGAAGTGGTTGTTGTAAACGATAAGTTTGGTATTCGCCTGACTGACGTGATCAGCCAGGTCGAACGCATCAAAAAGCTTCGCTAGCAGCCCAGGGAATGAGTGTATTAATGTTCTCCAGTGTGGCTGCAGTGCAGCCACCAAGTGGGCTCAGCAGTGAGCTATTATCGGTTGGCCTGTCTTTGGCTTTGGTGGTGCTAGCGATTATCGGGTTGGCATTGCTGGTTAAGCGCTTTAACCCAAATCTGGGTAACAGCCAGGATTTTAAAGTGATCCGCAGCTTACCGCTAGGTAGTAAAGAGCGCCTGCTGGTAATAGAAATTGACGATAAGCAACACTTGCTCGGTGTCACGCCACACAGTATTAATTATTTATATCAGTTAGAGTCGCCGTTAGAGGTGACACCCACAGCGCCTTTTGCTAAAGAACTTAGTCGCTTAATGTCTGGCGCAAATAACAATAAGAAATAAACCTATGGTCCGAATTCTTCTCCTCATCAGTGTGTTCTTCTTTGCATCAAATGCCTTTGCTGATGGTATTGAGGCTCTGAGCGTAACAACTAATCCGGATGGCTCTCAGGAATACTCAGTAACCCTGCAAGTATTGGCCATCATGACAGCACTGAGCTTTATCCCGGCTGCTGTGATTATGATGACCTCGTTTACGCGCATCATTGTGGTACTGGCGATATTGCGTCAGGCAATTGGCTTACAGCAATCGCCGTCAAATCAGGTCTTGGTGGGTATGTCGCTGTTTCTGACCTTTTTTATTATGGCGCCAATCTTCAATCAAATTAACGACCGCGCCGTACAACCTTATTTGAACGAAGAGTTGACGTCGATCCAGGCATTGCAAGAAGCCAAAGAGCCTATCAAAGCATTTATGCTTTCCCAAACCCGGATAAAGGATTTGGAAACATTCGCCAAGATAGCCGGTTACGATAAACTCGATAGCCCGGAAGACACCCCGTTTGTGGTGATAATCCCGGCTTTTGTTACCAGCGAATTGCAGACCGCTTTTATCATTGGCTTTATGTTTTTTATCCCCTTCCTGATAGTTGACCTGGTGGTTGCCAGTGTCTTGATGGCTATGGGTATGATGATGCTGTCGCCCATGATTGTGGCTTTACCCTTTAAGATTATGCTGTTTGTGTTGGTTGATGGCTGGTCTTTGATCATGGGCACGCTGGCGCGAAGTTTTGGCTTAGGAGTGTAATATGGAGCCAGAAGTTTTTGTCGACATTCTCAGTGACTCGCTCTTTATTGTTATCAAGCTGGTGACAGCCATTGTACTCCCCGGTCTGATGATAGGTTTGGTGGTCGCGGTGTTCCAGGCTGCTACGTCAATCAACGAACAGACTCTGAGCTTTTTGCCCAGGCTCATCATCACCATTGTGGCACTCATCTATGGTGGTCATTGGATGACTCAGGTGCTGATGGACTTCTTCAACCAGTTGGTACTGCAAATCCCTGAAATAGCGGGATAGTCTGCTATGGAGTACCCTTTTGCAATCATCATACAGTGGCTGAGTGACTACCTGTTGCCATTTGTTCGGATCAGCTCAATGATCATGATCATGGCCGGTTTGGGTGCGCAAAGTGTGCCTACCCGAGTGAAGCTTGCCCTGTCGATTGTGGTAACGGTGGCGGTTGTACCTGCTATCCCTCAGACTCAGTTTACTGATTTATTTTCTTTTGCCATGATTTTGGTGGTGACACATGAAATCATTGTTGGGGTTGCAATTGGCTTCGCCTCGGTATTGTTGCTAAATACCTTTATTGTTGCGGGTCAGATCCTGGCAATGCAAACAGGCCTGGGTTTTGCGTCCGTGGTTGACCCCGCCAATGGTCTGAGTGTACCTGCTGTTGGTCAGTTTTATCTGATCCTGGCTACGTTATTGTTTTTTGTCTTTAATGGTCATCTGATGATGATTAACATGGTGGTTTATAGCTTTCAGACCTGGCCTATTGACGGTACCTGGTGGGTGGCCGATAACTATTGGTTGATAGTGACCTGGGGGAGCTGGTTGTTTGCCACGGCACTGGCGTTGTCTTTGGCACCTTTAACGGCCATGCTGTTGATTAACTTGTCATTTGGCATAATGACCCGTGCCGCGCCGCAGATGAATATCTTCTCGGTCGGATTTGCGTTTACTATGGTGGCAGGTTTGTTGATCATCTGGATGACGATGGGGAACTTTATTATTCAGTACGAGTTTCAGTGGCTGAAAATGACAGAGCTGATGTGCAACCTGATTGGTTGTACGGTGTAATCGGGTACCGGGAGCAAGAAGATGGCAGAAGATTCTGGTCAGGAACGCACGGAAGAACCCACAGACAAAAAGATAGCTGACTCGAAGAAAAAAGGGCAGGTTGCGCGGTCAAAAGAGCTGGGTACGACGTTCGTGCTCATATTCTCAGCTGTGGCATTGCTGTTGTATGGCGCGGACATTGCGAAGGGGCTGTATAACATGATGGGTCGCATGTTTACGCTAAATCGCAATGAAACCTATGACACCACTAAAATGTTTTCGGTTTGGGGTGATGCATTTTCTGAGATCATCTTCCCGCTGTCTATGTTTGTGTTGATCATCATGGTTGCCGGGATCATTGGAAATACTTTGTTAGGCGGGTTTAATTTTAGCTGGGAAGCCGCAGCCCCTAAAGCCAGCAAAATGTCACCAATGAAAGGCATTAAACGTATGTTTGGGCCTCAGGCGGCTGTAGAGCTGGTCAAATCCATCCTTAAATTCGTGCTGGTGGCCGGGTTTGCAATTTTGCTGATCAAGATGTTCTTCTATGAGATATTACACCTGAGTATCGAGCAAATCCCTGGCAGTATTCTGCACTCGCTGGAAATTCTTGCCTGGATGTTTCTCGCACTGAGCTGCACTATGATCATTATCTCAGCCATTGACGCACCCTATCAGAGCTATAATCATCACAAACAACTCAAGATGACGCTGCAAGAAGTAAAGGACGAGTACAAGAACTCCGAAGGTGATCCCCAGATCAAAGCGCGTATTCGGCGCACACAACGGGAGATGTCGCAGCGTCGTATGATGCAGGAAGTACCTGATGCCGATGTGGTTGTAACCAACCCCACTCACTATTCTGTGGCGCTCAAGTATGACACTGACAAAGCCGGTGCCCCTATGGTCATTGCGAAAGGAGTTGATGAACTGGCCATGCAGATCCGTAAAATTGCCAAAGGTAATGAAGTCCCGATTGTCGAGTCGCCTGTGCTGACTCGTTCTTTGTACCACACCACTGAGGTGGGCGACCAAATTCCACAACAGCTGTTTACCGCCGTGGCGCAAGTGCTGGCCTACGTATTCCAGCTGAAAAAGTTCAACAAGGGGCGGGGTAAGCGGCCTGTTGCCCTGAATAAAGACCTGCCGATCCCCGATGAACTAAAACACTAAGCTAATTGGTATTAAACTTGCTTTAATGTAACTGCGTCAATAATTTGTGGTTTGTAAGTTATGGATTTTAAAGCGGTTTTACAGCAGGTTAATCGAGATAAAAAAGAGTACGCCAAAGGCATTGGTACCCCAGTGCTGGTGTTGGCGGCATTGGGCATGGTGGTATTACCTATGCCCCCTTTCTTGCTTGATATCTTGTTCTCATTCAATATTGCCCTGGCATTGGTTGTACTGCTAGTGACGGTTTACACCATGAAGCCGCTTGAATTTGGCATGTTCCCTTCAGTTTTGCTGATAGCGACAATCCTACGATTGGCACTGAATGTTGCCAGTACCCGGGTGGTGCTGCTGGAAGGTCATAACGGCGGAGACGCAGCCGGTAAAGTGATCGAAGCGTTTGGTTCCGTTGTAATTGGCGGTAACTACGCGGTTGGTCTGGTCGTCTTCCTGATCCTCATCATCATTAACTTTGTGGTTATCACCAAAGGTGCCGGCCGTATCTCCGAAGTATCAGCCCGTTTTACCCTGGACGCGATGCCAGGTAAACAAATGGCGATTGACGCAGACTTAAATGCCGGTTTCATCTCGGCTGACGAAGCCAGAGCAAGACGTGAAGAAGTCACCCGTGAAGCTGATTTCTACGGTTCAATGGATGGTGCCAGTAAATTCGTAAAAGGGGATGCGATAGCGGGGATTGTTATTCTGGTAATTAACATCATTGGCGGCCTGTTTGTCGGTATGGTACAGCACGACCTGACTTTTGGCAGAGCGATGGAGGTGTATACCTTACTGACTATTGGTGATGGTCTGGTTGCTCAGCTGCCGTCACTGCTACTTTCTATCGGTACGGCGATTGTTGTAACTCGTCAGAACGAATCGCACAATATGGGCGAGCAGATGACCCAGCAACTGGGCAATGAGAAGTCCTTGTCTATTGCAGCCGGGATTCTGATTGTGATGGGGCTTGTGCCTGGCATGCCACATGTTGCTTTCCTGGGCCTGGGCGGACTCATTGGCTTTTTGGCTTACTACCAACACCAGCAGAAGCTTAAGGCCGAAGAAGAAAAAGCAGAGGAATCAAAAGGCGGCGCAGTCGCTTCTCAGCAGCAGGAACAAAAAGAGCTTGGCTGGGATGATGTACAGCCGGTGGATGTGATTGGTCTGGAAGTAGGCTACCGCCTTATCCCGCTGGTTGATCAGTCACAAGGCGGCGAGCTGTTGAATCGCATTAAAGGGGTGCGTAAGAAGTTGTCACAGGAGCTGGGTTTTCTGGTGCCACCTGTGCATATTCGCGATAACCTCGAATTAGACCCGAATGCCTATCGCATTACCCTGATGGGAGTGGGATCCGGTGATGGTGAGCTGAAGCACGGTGATGAGCTGGCTATCAATCCGGGCCAGGTATTTGGCCCAATCAACGGGGTTGCGACTAAAGATCCTGCATTTGGTCTGGAAGCGGTTTGGATCAAACCTGAACAAAAAGACGAAGCACATTCTCTGGGGTACACCGTGGTCGATGCGGCGACGGTTGTGGCGACACATATCAGTCAGTTATTGACTAACAATGCGTCTTTACTGCTTGGCCATGAAGAAGTTCAGAACCTGCTAGATATGCTGGCCAAGAGTCACCCTCGCCTGGTCGAAGGCTTGGTCCCTGATGTATTACCTCTGACAACTATTGTAAAAGTACTGCAAAACTTGCTTAACGAGGGCGTGGCAATTCGTGATATGCGCTCTATTGTTCAGACTCTGGTTGAGTACGGGCCACGCAGTCAGGACCCGGATGTATTAACGGCTGCGGTACGTATTTCACTACGCCGATTGATTGTTCAGGATGCGGTTGGTGGGGCTGAAGAAATCCCTGTCATAACATTGGCGCCTGAGTTGGAACAGATGTTGCATAAATCACTTCAGAACGCAGGTGATGAGGGGGCAGGCATAGAGCCAGGCCTTGCAGAGCGGCTTCAAGGTTCACTAAGAGAAGCCCATCAAACGCAAGAAATGCTCGGCGAGCCGTCCATCTTATTAACCTCAGGTATGTTAAGAAGTGTGCTGTCACGATTTGTAAAACACACCATCCCGGGACTCAGAGTGATGTCGTATCAGGAAGTACCGGATGAGAGACAAATTAAGATAGTGAGCTCAGTTGGACAGTAGAGGACTAAAAGGGGCTGACCATGAAAATTAAACGTTTTTTTGCAAAAGATATGCGTACGGCTTTGAAAGAAGTGAAAGAAGAGCTGGGTGCTGATGCGGTAATCATGTCGAACAAGAAGCTGGCTGACGGTGTAGAGATCGTTGCAGCTGTGGATAATGACCGCACACCGGCACCTCAGGCCGCGCAGCCCGCTCCTCAACAAGTTGCGCCTCAAGCCGCGCCTCGTCAGGCTGCGCCGCAGCAAAGCGCGCAATCTGGTTACAGCCAGCCTGCAAGAATGGTCCGTCCTCAGCCGCGTCGCGCAGAGCCGCAAAAGCAGGCTCAGGTTGCTGACAGCCTGGAAGCCTTGCTGGAGCGTCAAGCCCCTCGTCCTAAGTCGCCCGAGCTTGCTTCAATGTTTTCTCAATCTGGTATTAATACCGATGATATGTTTGGCGCGCAGCAGCGCCATGAAGCGCCAGCTAAAGAGGCACCTCAGAGCGCTCGTCAGCCTCGTTTTGAGACCCAAAGTCATGATTTTGACGGCCGCGATACAGCGTCTTCCTGGGAGTTTGGTGACGATCTGGAACAGGGCTTCGGTGACGAGCCAGCCGCGCAGAAAAAAGTCAGCGAAGATGAAATGTCTTCCATGCGCGATGAGATGAATGCAATTCGTCAGTTACTTGAATTCCAGCTATCAGGGCTGATGAATCAGGAAATGGCGCGTCGTGACCCGACTCGTGCTTGTCTGGTTGACCGCCTTAAAGGCATGGGGATTGGTGCTGAAGTGGCTGAGCAAATGGCTTGCTTTATCCCTGATGACGTGTCTCGTAAAGAAGCCTGGAATGCGCTACTTAATATGGTTGTTAATCAAATGCACACAACTAACAACGATATTCTGCGCCAGGGTGGTGTGTATGCCATGGTCGGACCTACAGGTGTTGGCAAAACCACCACAGTTGCAAAATTGGCAGCGCTGGGTGCACAAAAATATGGTGCCGATAATGTCGCCCTGATCACCACAGATACCTACCGTATCGGCGCTTATGAACAACTGGCAACCTATGGTCGGATCATCGGTTGTCCTGTCAAGCAGGTAAAAGATGCCAATGAACTTGCTGAGGTTCTTTATCATTTACGTAATAAGCGTCTAATATTAATAGACACGGCAGGTATGAGTCAGCGTGATTTACGCCTGACAGAGCAATTAAACACGCTGATGCGTAGCAGCCGTGTTGACATTCGCAGCTACCTGGTATTAAGTGCGACTGCACAAATGCATGTACTGCAAGAAACCGTCAATCACTTCAAAAAAGTCAATTTAAGTGGTTGTATTTTTACAAAACTTGATGAAAGTCTAAGTTTAGGTGAGATAATTAGCATAGCGATTCAAAATCGTCTGCCAATAGGGTATCTTACCAATGGTCAGCGAGTGCCTGAAGACATTCGCGTGGCAAACGCTCAGAAGTTAGTCAAAAAGGCTGAGCAATTGTATTTAAAGAGAACAAAAGCACAACATTCGCGACGTGTACCAGTGGCGTCCCAGACAGTAGGAATGTATGATTAATACAGTTTTAGATCAAGCAAGTGGCCTGCGGAGAATGAACCAGAAAAATAACCACAGTGTAAAAGTAATCGCAGTGACTGGTGGTAAAGGTGGAGTAGGTAAAACCAATGTATCCCTTAACACTGCCATTGCGTTAGGACAGCAGGGTAATCGGGTCTTGGTGCTTGATGCTGACTTAGGTCTGGCTAACTGTGACGTTATGCTGGGTTTAAGAGTAGAGAAAAATTTATCGCATGTTTTGTCTGGTGAATGTGAACTAGACGAAATTCTTGTAGAGGGCCCGGCTGGGATCCGCATCGTACCTGCAACCTCAGGGTCGCAGAGTATGGTTGAATTAACGCCTGCAGAGCACGCTGGATTAATCCGTGCGTTTAGCGAATTGAGTAGCGAATTTGACATCTTAATCGTCGATACTGCGGCTGGTATTTCTGATATGGTTTTGAGCTTCTCTCGTGCTGCCCAGGATGTCTTGGTTGTAGTGTGCGACGAGCCAACCTCCATCACGGATGCTTACGCGCTGATCAAAGTGCTTAGCCGCGAACACGGTGTATACAAATTCAAGATTGTCGCCAATATGGTGCGCAGTCTACGTGAAGGACAAGAGTTGTTTGCCAAGCTGTCCAAAGTGACCGACCGATTTTTAGATGTTGCTTTGGAGTTGGTTGCTACGATCCCGTTTGATGAAAATATGCGCAAGTCATCGCGTCGTCAAAAAACCATCGTAGAGCTCTTCCCTAATTCACCTGCTGCCGTGGCGTTCAGAGGCCTGGCCAGCAAAGCTGTCAAGTGGCCCATTCCCCACCAACCTTCAGGTCATTTGGAATTCTTTATTGAGCAACTGGTAAACGGTTAACGATGGCTTCACCGGTCAACCGCATGGCGGGATATAAAACGACGGACCACCTGAGTAAGGTGGTAGAGCGTCATACGCCTTTGGTAAAAAAGGTGGCCTGTCATTTATTAGCGAGGTTACCAGCCAGCGTTCAGTTAGATGATTTAGTCCAGTCGGGTATGATTGGACTCATCGAAGCGTGCAAAAATTTTGACGCCAGTAAAGGCGCAAGCTTCGAAACCTTTGCCGGTATTCGAATTCGCGGTGCAATGATTGACGAGATCCGCCGTGGCGACTGGGCTCCCCGCTCAGTGCACAAAAACGGCCGGATGGTTGCAGAAGCCATTGCTGAGCTTGAAGCACAGCTTGGGCGCGAACCAAAAGATACTGAAATCGCTGAAAAACTTGATATTACGCTAGATGAGTACCATCATATTTTACATGATGTCAATGCGAGTAAAGTTATCGGCATTGAAGACCTAGGGGTCGACGAAGACGTAATTTCTCCCGCAGGCAACGATTTTGCGCTAGACAAACCATTCAATAATGTTAAAAATGAGCGCTTTAACGAGTCGTTAGTCAATGCTATCAAGACTTTACCTGAGCGAGATGCCTTGGTGTTGTCTTTGTACTATAACGACGAGATGAATTTAAAAGAGATTGGCGCGATCTTAGAGGTCAGCGAATCTCGAGTGAGTCAGATTCACGGTCAAGCAATGATCAAGCTCAGAGCGAAGATCAATGACTGGATCAATTAGAGTTAGTTTTACAATATAGGTTCAAACCTCACCGGAGGAAGTTTTGGATAAGAACATGAAAATTCTCGTGGTTGATGATTTTTCTACGATGAGAAGAATAATCAAAAACCTGCTAAGAGACTTAGGCTTTACCAATGTTCAAGAGGCTGATGATGGCAGTACGGCACTTCCAATGTTGCAAAATCAGGAATTCGACTTTGTCGTAACTGACTGGAATATGCCCGGCATGCAAGGTATCGATTTGTTACGCGCAATTCGTGCTGACGACAAGCTTAAACACATCCCAGTACTCATGGTAACAGCGGAAGCGAAAAAAGAACAAATCGTTGCTGCTGCCCAGGCTGGAGTTAATGGTTATATCGTTAAACCGTTTACGGCAGGAACCCTGAAAACCAAGCTAGAAAAAGTGTTCGAGCGTTTAGGCTAGTATTGATAAGGGTAGGCTTATGTCAACATCTTCTGTGCCACAGATAACTCTGGAACAGGCTAAACTGCTCGTTGAATACCTAGAACAAGGTGAGCAGGAAAAGGCTGATGAGATATTAATTGAGGCCACTAATAAAGAACAATCAGAGCTTTTTGCTGAAGTCGGTAAGCTGACTCGACAACTTCATGAATCATTGAAGAACTTTGAGTTGGATACGCGCTTAGCAGATCTCACGACAGAAGCCATTCCAGATGCCAAGCAGCGCCTCAATTACGTCATGGAAATGACCGAAAGCGCTGCCAATAAAACCATGGATGCCGTAGAAGCGAGTCTTCCCTTAGCCCAAGAACTTGCCGACCAACTCTCTGAAATCAAGCCCACCTGGGACAGACTGATGAGCCGGGATATCCAGCTCGGAGAGTTCAAGTCTTTGTGTCACGATCTTGACAGTTTTATGCAGTCGTCAAAAGGCCGTACAGATGAATTACAGAATCTGATGACCAATGTTTTGATGGCGCAGGATTATCAGGATTTAACCGGACAGGTGATCCGGCGTGTCATTGAGCTGGTTCGTGAAGTTGAAGACAGCCTAATTCACTTGTTGACTGTATTTGGTAGCGCTGAAGAAAGTCAACAAACTGCAGCCCAGCCGCAGTCACAAACTAAAGCCACCCCCGTTGCTGATGAGTTATCAGGTCCTGAGGGTCCAATTATGGACGCTGAGTCTCGAGATGATGTCGTATCCGGGCAGGACGAAGTTGATGACCTGTTGTCGAGTTTGGGCTTCTAATAGGAGAGTATGCGAATGAGCTTTGAAGTCGATGAAGATATCTTACAAGACTTTCTTGTTGAAGCTGGGGAAATACTCGAACAGTTATCTGAGCAGCTTGTCGAACTAGAAAATAATCCGGAAGACAAAGAGCTGTTGAACGCGATTTTCCGTGGTTTCCATACTGTTAAGGGGGGCGCAGGCTTCCTGAGTATGACGGAACTGGTGGATGCTTGTCACGGTGCGGAAAACGTGTTCGATGTGTTGCGTCAGGGCCAACGTCAGGTAACAGCAGAGTTGATGGACGTGATTTTACAGTCACTCGACACCATCAATGAAATGTTCTCATGTATTCAAAATAGAGAGCAACCAGAGCCCGCAGATCCTCACCTGCTGGAAGTATTACACCAGCTTAGCCAACCACAATCAGCAGACGAAGAAATTGCAGCTCCTGCTGCCACAGAGCCTGAACCGGTTGTTGCAACGCCCAGTGCAGATGATGTGCTGTTCGATGCACCATCGGACCCCGTCGATGGTGCCGATGGCGAAAGCTCAGACAGCATAGATGAAATTTCAGAAGAAGAATTCGAAAGCTTACTGGATGAGTTACACGGCTCTGGCAATGCCCCGTCAGTAGCTTCAGACACACCCGCTGCACCTAAAGCCACATCCGCGCCAGCGAGCAGTGATGACGGCGATATTACCGACGACGAATTTGACAGTTTGTTAGACGAGTTACACGGGGTTGGACAATTTGGTGCAACACCTGCTGCACCGACACCTGCACCTGCACCACCCGCAGCCACTGAAAAAGCACCAGTATCGGGGGGCGGTGATGATGACGAAATCAACGACGACGAATTTGAAGCTTTGCTGGATGAGTTGCATGGTAAGGGGCAAGCGCCAAAGTCAACAGAAGCGGAAGTAGCAGCGCCTAAAGAAGCGCCAAAAGCACCGCCAAAACCTGAACCTAAGCCAGCGGCGCCGGCGGCAAAAGCACCAAGTGCACCAGCTGCCAAACCTGCGCCTGCAGCGGCGGCTAAGCCGCCAGCCGAGAGTAAACCTGCTGCTGATAAAGCGGCGGCTAAAAAGCCTGCTGCACAAGCTGAGACAACTGTTCGCGTTGATACTAAGCGCCTTGATGAGATCATGAACATGGTCGGTGAGCTGGTGTTGGTGCGTAACCGACTAGTGAGCCTGGCAAACAACTCTAATAGCGAGTCTATGGGCAAGGCTATCTCGAACCTGGATGTGGTCACGGCAGACTTGCAGGGCGCGGTAATGAAAACCCGGATGCAGCCAATCAAGAAAGTTTTTGGTCGTTTCCCTCGGGTTGTTCGTGACTTAGCGCGCAGTCTTAAAAAAGACATTAGCTTAGTATTGGAAGGGGAAGATACGGATCTGGATAAAAACCTGGTTGAGGCATTGGCCGATCCCTTGGTTCACTTGGTGCGTAACTCGGTAGACCATGGTATTGAAATGCCTGACGTGCGTGAAGCCGCAGGTAAGTCCAGAACCGGTACTGTCACCTTATCCGCTTCGCAAGAAGGCGACCATATTCTGTTGACCATTCGTGATGATGGTGCAGGTATGGACCCTGAGAAACTGAAAAAGATTGCGATCAGCAAAGGGGTTATTGACTCAGACCAGGCAAGTCGCCTGTCGGATAATGAAGCTTACAACCTGATCTTCGCACCTGGTTTCTCAACCAAAGAACAAATTTCTGACATCTCAGGCCGGGGTGTTGGCATGGACGTGGTTAAAACCAAGATCACCCAGCTTAATGGTTCCGTTAATATCCAGTCTGAACTGGGTGTAGGCACCATACTGGAAATCAAAGTACCACTGACATTGGCCATTTTGCCTACACTGATGGTAATGATTGGTCAGCAGACATTTGCACTGCCACTTGCCGGGGTGAGCGAAATATTCCACCTGGATTTGACTAAGACCAATGTGGTTGATGGCCAATTGACTATCATAGTGCGTGAAAAAGCGATCCCACTGTTCTATCTGGAGCATTGGTTAGTGAAAGGCGCGGACAGAAGAGCCCGCAAAGCTGAAGGGCACGTGGTCATTGTTCAGATGGGCACTAAGCAAGTTGGATTTGTGGTGGATTCACTGATAGGCCAGGAAGAAGTGGTTATCAAACCATTGGATGCCTTATTGCAAGGCACACCAGGTATGGCTGGTGCAACCATTACATCTGATGGTGGTATCGCACTGATTCTGGACGTCCCCAGCATGTTAAAATATTACGCCGGTAAGTAATTAACTGGCGCATTTATACCGACAAAGTGGTGTCTTTGACACCACTTTTCGGATCTGTAACGAATAAAAGAGCAATGCCAATGGCAGTTAAAGTATTAGTTGTAGATGACTCGAGCTTCTTTCGTCGCCGAGTGAGTGAAATACTAGAAAAAGATCCTGAAATCCAGGTGATTGACTTTGCAGTAAATGGTCAGGAAGCCGTAGACAAAGCGGCTAAACTCAGACCGGATGTCATCACTATGGATGTGGAAATGCCAGTGATGGATGGGATTAGCGCGGTAAAGCAGATCATGCAAAGCTCACCGACTCCCATTTTAATGTTTTCGTCATTGACCCGTGAAGGTGCAAGTGCCACATTAGATGCACTGGATGCCGGTGCGGTCGACTTTTTGCCGAAAAAGTTTGAAGACATTGCCCGCAATAGTGAAGATGCGATCCGCTCTTTGCAAAACAAGGTCAAAGAAATTGGCCGACGTCGTGTAAGCCGTTTTACTCGGCCTATTAGCTCGTCGCCGGCACCTGCGCCTGCGCGCAGCACACCTGCCTCATCCGGGCTGCGCTCAACGGCTAAACCAATAGCGCAACCAGACCGCACCTTCTCGCGACCTGCGGCGGATACGCCCAGTTCAGGGGCGTCGTTTAAGGCGTCGGGAAAAAGATACCAAATTGTTGCCATCGGCACGTCTACGGGCGGTCCGGTTGCACTTCAGACTATTTTAACGCAGTTGCCTGCAAATTTTCCGCACCCGATATTGCTGATCCAGCATATGCCTGCGGCATTCACACCGGCATTTGCACAGCGATTAAATAGCCTGTGTAAAATCAAAGTAAAAGAAGCGGAGCAAGGCGATCGCTTGCAACCTGGCGTTGCTTATCTTGCACCTGGTGGCCAGCAGATGTTGGTTGAATCCAGAGGTGGCAGTAAAACGCTTAAAGTGTTTGAAGACGACAGCCCGCGTATTACCTACAAACCCAGTGTTGATGTGACTTTTGCCAGTACGGCGAAAGCCTACGGTGGGGACGTATTAGCAGTTATACTCACGGGCATGGGCGCGGATGGCAGAGACGGTGCCAGAATGCTGAAACAAAGTGGTGCGACTATCTGGGCCCAGGACGAAAAAACCTGTGTGGTCTATGGCATGCCGCAAGCGGTTGCCAGTGCGGGCATTTCATCGGAAGACATTGCCTTACAGGATGTGGCGCTGAGAATAAACAAAGAAATAGGCTGCGCATAACGTAACTATGCCCCAATGCGTGTCTGTGTTTGGCCGAAGGAATAAAAAAATAACGTGAAAATCTGGACGGTAGCGAACCAAAAAGGCGGGGTGGGTAAAACCACCACCACAGTAAGTCTCGGTGGGATCCTGGCGCTTCAGGGTAAGCGTGTATTACTGATAGACACAGATCCGCATGCATCTTTAACATACTACTTTGGCATTGACTCAGAAGAGCTTGAAGTCAGCGTGTATGATATTTTTATTCGTGGCTCCAACATGGCCAGTGAGGAAATTCTTCAGGCATTGTGCCCCTCAACCATAGAAAACCTCGATATATTGCCGGCGACCATGGCTATTGCAACACTCGATCGCAGCATGGGCAACCGCTCCGGCATGGGGTTAATTCTGAAAAAAGCCCTGGCCAAGATAAGTGAGCACTACGATTATGCCATTCTGGACTGCCCACCCGTATTGGGTGTGCTGATGGTGAACGCCCTGGCCGCGAGCGAGCGTATTTTGATCCCGGTGCAAACCGAGTTCCTGGCGCTGAAGGGGCTGGATCGTATGATGCGCACAATGTCATTAATGCAAAGTTCGCATTCCAAGCAATATCAATATACTATAGTACCAACTATGTATGATAAGCGCACCAAAGCATCGCTTGAAGCCTATAAGTCTTTAGTCGAGACCTATCAGGATAAAGTGTGGCCTGGGGTGATCCCGGTTGATACTAAATTCAGAGATGCCAGTTTGGCGCAGCAAGTGCCAGTGCAATTTTGTCCTAAATCGCGTGGTGTCTATGCTTACCGTGCCTTATTAGATCATCTGGCAGAAGTGGATAGAGGTAGTAATGAGTAAGCATCTGTTTGCCAATGAACAGGTCATGAAGCAATATCTGGGCGCCTTGTTACGCGAAGAAGAGGAAGACGAGGTTGCGCTCGCACCGGTGGCTAAGCTGCTGGAATCTGTGCCAGAGGCCAAAGAAGAGCAAGTTGCAACGCGTCATGCTGTTTCAAGTTCAGAGGATGCCGTTACACAAGAGCCACCTGAGCAAGCTGTTGCACAGGCTCAGGCCGAAACAGCTATGCCGCAGGAAATCGCCGAGGAAGAACCCGTAATAACCCCGGCTGATGATCTTGAGATAACTGAAAATACTACTATTATCAAAGAAGAAGCAGAGCAGGCTAGGCCAGCTCGTGCGCGTGATGCGTACCTGGAAAACGAATTTCAGGCGTTGTTCTTTGAAGTAGCCGGGCTGACTTTGGCAGTGCCTTTACAGTCGCTGGGTGGTATACATCAGCTTACCGAAGTTAATCAGTTGTTTGGTAAGCCAAAATGGTTTAAAGGCGTGATGCTCAACCGGGAAGAAAAACTCAATGTGGTTGATACAGCCCGCTGGGTGATGCCGGAGAAGTTCACACCTGAGCTGGAAGAGAAGCTGGATTACCAGTACTTGATCATGCTGGGCGATAGCCAGTGGGGCTTGTTGGCCGAAAATCTGGTTAATAATATTACGCTGAAACCAGAAGACGTTAAATGGCGAACGGCGGATGGTAAAAGGCCATGGCTGGCGGGCGTCATTAAAGAAAAAATGTGCGCACTGATAGATGTTGAGAATTTAAATCGATTGCTAGAGCATGGCCTCGATAGCCGAGAGCAGTAACTAGCATCTAACTGGAGTAAAATCATGAGTCAAGAGAGAATACTTTCGGCTGATAAAAATGCAGATAGTAATGATGAAGTCCTTCAGTGGGTTACCTATAAGCTAGAGGATGAAACCTACGGCATTAACGTAATGCAGGTACAAGAAGTATTACGCTATACCGAGATTGCCCCTGTGCCGGGCGCGCCAACTTATGTGCTTGGTATCATCAACCTACGTGGTAACGTGGTTACGGTTATCGACACGCGCTCTCGCTTTGGGCTGCCAAGCTCAGAGGTCACTGATAACTCTCGTATCGTGATCATCGAGGCTGAAAAACAAGTCGTTGGCATTTTGGTCGACAGCGTAGCCGAAGTGGTTTATCTGCGCAGCTCCGAGATTGATAGCGCGCCAAACATTGGTACTGAAGAGAGTGCTAAGTTTATTCAGGGCGTGTCGAACCGTGAAGGTGAGCTACTGATCCTGGTTGATTTGAACAAACTACTCAGCGATGATGAGTGGGATGAGTTGAGCCATATATAACCCGTGCAAGCAGTAACCCAAAACGAGATTTTATTGCTCCTGGTCATTGCCTCAAGCCTGCTATGTTTAGTGTGCTTGGGGTTTATTTTTGCGCTGAGTAAAAAAGTACAACAACAAAACAATGAACATGGCAAATTGCTTCAGCATATGAAGCGAGAAAATGAACAAGTGGCTATCTTACGCAGTGAAATCGCCGAAGTTCGCGCCAGTGTACTAAGTATTGGTAAACGTCTGGTAGCCTGCGAGAATTACGCAAAGGATCTGGCCCAGCAACAGGCTGCGCAAAAATATGACGATCCTGATGCTAAGATTTATTCACGCGCAGTCAAAATGGTTGAACTGGGCGCAGACATAGAAGAAATTATGCGAGAGTGTGAACTACCCCGCGCCGAAGCCGAACTATTAATGTCCCTGCACAACAAGCAATCATAGGGTTGCTCATCATCAGCCAACGACAAACGCCAGAACACATCTGCATTTTCGTTGGCTGTGTACTTTCTTATACCTCGCTTTGCGCTCTCGATAAAACCCTGCTGAGAAAGGGATCAGGCCTTTATATTCAGCTTACCCTGGAAGTGTTTCCACCCAGGTGGAAATTTACCACGCAGGACGTAAGAGAACGCGATTAGCTCTGCAATCACATAATAGAGCTCTTTGGGGATTTCTTCGTGCAGGTCGAGCTGGCTGAGTGTCTGGACCAAAGTGGCATCTTCATGGATCATGATGTCTTTTTCTTTAGCAAGTGCAATGATCTCTTCGGCAAGTTCGCCAAAACCCTTACAAACAACTTCGGGCGACTTACCCGCTTCATATAACAGGCCAATGGCGGTTTTTTGTTCCATAACATTTAACGACTACAGACATCTTAGTATCAAAGTAGCATGTAACACCGTCAGAGAAAAAGCCCTTACCCGGATTTATATCCGGATAAGGGCTGCCAGTTTAGTTATGATGACACAATCTGCCATTTACCCAGGTCTGACGGACTGGCACATCTCTCAGTCCGACTGCAGGGCGTGTTAAGGGATCTTCATCCAGAATAACCAGATCGGCCTGTTTACCAACCACCAGTTCACCGATGAGGTGATCCATATGACATTGCCAGGCGGCATCATAGGTTGCAGCGCGCAGGGCCTGAGCTATGGTGGCACATTCTTGCTCATTGAGCACAGGTGAGTGGCCATTTTGATAGGCTTCCTCAGGGGCGTCTTCCATCATACGGGTGACGGCCTGTTCCATCATACGCAGTGGGCCAATGGGTGAAACAAAGTGATCACTGTGCAGGGTATAGCGCAGTGCATGTTGAGTCGCAGAGGCGGTGCGATCCAGATGCTCTACAACCGATTGCTGAGGAAACACTTTATGCTTGAAGGTATAGCCCCAGTAACCCACATGCCCGATTAAAAAGCTTGGCGACAGGCCCAGATAGTCCATATCAGCCAGGTTCTGGTCGCTCAGTAAAGATGCGTGCTCTATGCGATGGCGCTTTTCCAGTCCCGCTTTTTCCTGGTTATGGAGTGCATCACGATACGCCATGATGGTATTGTTTATGGCATGTGTGCCGTTAGCGTGGATCATCAAAGACCAGCCGCGCGTGTCTAACTCACTCACCAGCGCCAGAAACGGAGATTCTACTTGATGATCTGCGTCGCCATCCGGCGGATTGAAATTCCAAACACCATAGGGGAATTCATCGTTAATGTTGCTGTCCGGGAATTGATATTTAGTGAGCTGATATCCGGTCAGACCCTGGTTAGAGCCATCGCTGACGATTTTGGCATGGGCAATATTGAACCAGTCCGTATGGTAATGGCTGGGTTCGGTTGGCGTGATTTTACTCCACTGATCAGCCGAGGTATAGAATAATGCACCGCCAAGGCGCAATCCGGCAAGGCCGCTGCTGGCCATCTTACTCAATATCTCCAGCTCAGCGTTTTTCAAAGACGCGCCGAGCGCAGCATCCCACATCAGGGTTACGCCTCGTGATAGCGCGAGCTTAAAGATCTTTTGTAAATTGCCAAACAGCTCAGTGATGCCTTGAGGGTGTTCTACAAAGTACTGCTCCAGCGCGACTTTGATCACCGGGCCAATCTGATCCGATTCGAGTAAGATACCATTTTCATTGACGGGCAGCTTGCTTGCATGCTGCGCGCGTTGCACTGCTTCAAGCGCATTGGTGTTGACGTAAGCAACATGGCCAGATGCATTCATAATAAAAATACAAATATCATCGTCCTTGCCCGAGCGTGCCTGCTTGCTGATGTCGTCCAGCTCAGTACAGTTGAAGTCCTCCCAGGGCGTTGGGCTGACAGAGCCGTCCGCAGACGTTGTGGTGATAGGGTTAAACTGGCTGGGGTCGACCCCAAACGCCAGCAGCCATTTGCGGTGAGAGGGGAGTGCTTTTGCCGCTTTGAGTAACAGCGCTGACACTGACTTCTTGTTGTAGTCTTTGCCAATTAAATACTGATCATTGCTATCACCGCCACTTTCTACTCCTTCTCTGAACGGTGCGAGCTGCAGCCAGGCGTTAAAAGATGCTGTGGGAGTCAAATGAACATGGGGTTCAATCAGCCCGGGTAACATGCAGGCCCCTTGTAAATCTTCAGAGTTGGCGTGTGGATACTGGTTTTGACAGTCAGTCAGGCTACCAGTATGGACTATCTGCCCATGCTCGATGACAACGGCTTCAACGGTTTTGTTTACATCACCGCTTTCGAGCGTACGAATAGTGCCGCCGTAAAAAATCTTGTGCTGCTGAGGGGGCCTGACAAACTGATTGGCAATGTAATCATCTATGTAATGCTCTGCGGCAATCAGTAGTTTATCGAGGTTGAAAATCCCCTTATCTGATTGGTTATGATCGCCTTGTACGGCATGGCCAAACAATTGGTAGTTACAGCAGGCACAGCCAAGGTGCGGGTGGTGCGAAGACATAGCGTTCTCCTTTGCATATGTGATGTAGTGTTAGGCAAGTCAGACTTGCGCTACAACTGTAGAACATATGGTCAAAAGTGAAAGCTGCCCGGATATGCCGTGATCCTGACGAGTAAAATTTGGGTTACACCTGAATACTCACGATGGCGTGGCTGTCGTAAAAGCGCTTAACCTGAGAGGCATCTTCGCGCAGCGCTATCTCCCCAACTTGAAGGCCGTGTGCAGCCAGCTTGCTGCGCAGTGCATCCAGGTGAGGCTGGGCCAGCTGGCAAACCGACGCGCTGTCGCCAACAATCTCGCAGTCGAGGGCTTTGTCCATCAGCTCCGCTTGTACACTTAACTGGCCAAGCTTGGCGTAATCAAAGTTAAGCCGCACAAACCACACTTGTTTTTCCGGCATATTGGCTTTGGCGGGTTTCTTATACTTGCCTATCTGTAGTTCACTCTGGCGACATTCCTGCGGCAATTTGAGAGGCATAAATAAATTGATCAGCAACTGGCTTTCGCTATCGAATTTTTGCGCCAGCGGCGCTGGACTGGCATTGTTAGCCAGATTGTTTTGCAACAGTGCCAGGTCGTCCATCAAACGAGACTGAGCTTGCTGAGTCACCGCCTGAATAAACTGACCGGGAGACGAGAGTTTCGTGCCGGGTTGCAGGGTTTCAACCAGGGCTGCAACACGCTGCTCCAGGTTAGTTTGCGGCGGTAAGTCCTGGGCTTTGGCAGTAAGCTGAGTACCCAGTAAAGTCACTATGAGCTTGTCCAGTGCTTGCGCAAAACTGCTGTTGGGCAAAGTGGGCTGTATCTGGCTGGCAAGCGCCGGCAACCGTGCAAATAGTTCATGACTGACCTGTTCCGGGGAGTGGCGCGTTTCGTCCATCATTTTGCTAAAAGCCTGATGTACAAGGCGCATCAAGTCGGCTGACTGCGGGCTGCGAAATTGCTGTGTTGCAGACAGGGTTTCACTGAGTTGCTGTTGCAGTGGTGGGCCAGATTGTGTCGGTGTTGCTTCTATCTGGCGCAGTGTTTTACTCAAAATCTGGGCGATTGGTAAAGATAAAGTAGGTTTGGCCGATGCCGCCTGCTCAGCTTTTGCCGAGCTCGTTTGGTTTGGCTGGTTGTCAGCGGGTTTAGCTGCCGACTCGTCACTCAGTGCCTGTGCCTGTTGCAACTGAGGGTTTATAAGCTGTGCGCTGTAAGGCTTTTGTTGAGGAACCACAGCAGCAAAGACCTGTTGAAGTATCGCCAGGCGTTGAGTAAACGCGCTGGACGGCTGCGAGGCAACAGCGGGTTTGCCTGGAGTTGCAGACGAGAGCGCCTGTGCATCTTTGGCTGTGGCAGCAGAGCCGGAGGGCGTTACTGGCGCAGGTGCTTGTGACAAAGCCTTACTGATTTTGCCGGGTTCCAGTGGTGTTGTCCCGGCTGGTGCCGAGCTGGTATTGCGTTCAGCGACTGAGCTACCTGAAGATGATACAGGGGTTTGCACGTTACCTTTAGGTGTAGCCTGCTTAGTGATGTTAGTAAATACTTGCTCTACGTTATCCAGTAGCTGTAAAAGAGGTTGGCTGTGAACCGGCGTCATGCTTTTTAATACCAGCGCGGCATTGTTGGCTGCAATCTGAGGTAAAGTCGCATTCGCTGATTTTGCAGCCGTGGTTGGCGGCTGAGTGGCAGTCGGTGCTTGAGAACCCTGAGTTTGCTTGGTGTTGAAAAAGGGCCTGGACAGTAGCTGCCCCAGAGCTTGTTTAACCGTCTGTTTAATGTCTGCCATTGATACGTTTAGCAAAGGTTTATCATAGCTGAGTGTCGATTTACTGTCCGGTGCAGGGCTAATGGCTTTTTCCAGCTCGGCGGCGAAACGGTGTGTGGCCAGTTTGGGCAGGGCTTGCTGTAAAGGCGTGGCCAGTTTTACCTCAGTTGATTGCCTGGCTACGCCGATTTGCAGTCCGTCCGGCTGGGCTTTTAGCTGAGCATTGAACCAGCTGTTGAGCTTCAGCGCACTCTGGGCTTCAGGGGTTTTCACTTCAACCTGCTGGTTGGCAAGCTGCAATGTGGCACTGCTGCGGCCAAGCTTAATCCTGGGTTGCTCTTGATTACCAAGTTGCGCCAGTAAAGAGGTTAGTTTGTGTTTACTAACTGGCGCTTTCATCAGCTCATCGCCAAAGGCATTAAAAATCTGTAGCAGCAAGTTATTCTGCCGTGCACTGAGATTGGCGACGAGTTTATTCTCTTGTTTGAGTAAGTCTGCCAGGGCAGGGGGAACTGGCAGCGCCAGGCCAATTTTTTCCAGCATTAAGGTGGATTGATTGCTGCCTTTAAGCTGCGCATCCAGCTGCAACGCACTTTGCCCGCCAAGCCCTTTGATCAGACTCAGCAGGCTCAGCAAAGTTTGCGCGGGTTTGATCTGTAATTTCAGTTCAGGGGTGCTGACCGTCAGCAGTGTGCCATCGGCACTGAGCTTAACCTCGGCTTCGGGTAATTTCAGCGGCTGCTGCAACTGGCTCTGACTGGCCAGTCGTACGCCTTGCCAGCGGCCATCTATCGTCACCTCCATTTGAATGCTGTCGGGTTTGATCACCAAGTTGCGGGCATTGAAGGTCTGTTCAGTCGCTGCGGCAGTGTTTGCTGATGACCCGCGTTCATTCAGCTGTGATGTGGCTAAATGTGCATTGTTTTGAATAGAAATCGTCGGCTTATTCATTATTTTAAATCAAATTTTCGTTGATCGGTCGCATCCAATTATTCGTATTACCCTACCATTATGATAGACTAACGCCCAATTTTTTAGCGTCAGAGAGTCGCGCCTTGCTAGAGATTAAGTCCGTCACGTGTGTAAAACAGGACCGCTGTTTATTTGAGTCATTGAGTTTTTCGCTTCAGGCGGGTCAGATCATGCAAGTTGAAGGCCCAAATGGTGCAGGTAAAACGTCTTTATTACGTATTATCGCGGGTTTTGCCCGTGCCGACGAAGGCCAGATCTGTTTTGAAGGCCAGGACATTAGTCGGGACTACGACACTTTCGCCGAGTCTTTGCTGTTTATCGGGCACAAAACCGGTGTAAACCAGCAATTGACTGCCTATGAAAACGTTCTGTACTGGTTGCAGGTGCATGGTTACGGGGCAGACGAAGAGGAAATCTATACGCTGCTAGGCCAGCTTGGCCTGGTTGGGCTGGAAGACGTCCCCGTGCGGACCCTCTCCGCAGGTCAACAACGTCGGGTCGCGCTGGTGCGGCTATGGTTGAATAAAGCGCGTCTGTGGATCCTCGATGAACCCTTTACCGCACTCGATAAAAAAGGTGTCGCGCTGCTGCAACAGCAGTTTGAATCGCACCTGGCAAATGGCGGCGCTATTTTACTGACTACCCACCAGGATCTGACGACTCAGTTCAGCTCCCTGAAAACCCTGGCTCTGGAGTACCGCCATTAATGAAGGTTGAGCATTCTTACTGGCATTTATTTGTCGCTGTTTATCGTAAAGATGTGACTTTGGCTTTTCGCCAACGCGCCGAAATCGTAAACCCTCTTCTGTTTTTTCTGATAGTCATTTCGTTATTTCCGTTGGCAATTGGACCCGAACCGGCCTTGCTGGGGCGCATGGCTGCAGGTATCATTTGGGTAGCCGCGTTGCTGTCGACCATGCTGGGTTTGGACAAGCTATTTCGCGATGATTATGCCGACGGATCGTTGGAGCAAATGATAGCTTCACCCTATCCTATGTCTTTGTCTGTGCTGGCCAAAGTAGCCGCACACTGGACCATCACCGGATTGCCTATGGTGCTGATGGCACCGTTATTTGCGCTGTTGATGAACCTCGACAGCCAGGCACTGGGCGCAACCATTCTGACTTTGTTGATTGGAACGCCGTTATTAAGTTTTATTGGCGCCATAGGCGCCGCATTAACCGTGGGTCTGCAAAAAGGCGGTATTTTGATGAGTCTGCTTGTTTTGCCTTTGTATATCCCGGTTCTGATTTTCGCAACCTCTGCCATTGATACCGCCAGTATGTCGGTCGCTTATGGCGGACAACTTGCGATCCTTGGTGCCATGCTGGCCGTTGCCATCGTCACGGCGCCAATTGCCATATCGTCAGCTTTAAGAGTGAGTGTAAGTTAAAATGTGGAAGTGGTTACATCCCTATGCAAAAGCGGAGCGTGCTTACCAATTGTGTAACACCTTGCTTCCGTACTTTGTTACCGTGACGGCGGTCTGTATCGCCGTAGGATGGATCTGGGGCCTGGCATTTGCCCCGGCGGATTATCAGCAAAAGGACAGCTATCGCATTATCTTTATTCACGTGCCTTCGGCAATTTTGTCGATGGGGGCGTATTCTTCTATGGCCATTGCCGCAATCGTTGCGCTGGTGTGGCAAATTCGTAATGCGGAACTGGCCGTGATTGCCATTGCGCCTGTTGGCGCGGCGATGACCGCCATTGCCCTTATCACGGGCGCGGCCTGGGGTAAACCTATGTGGGGTGCCTGGTGGGTATGGGATGCGCGCTTAACATCTGAGTTGATCCTGTTGTTTTTGTACTTTGGTGTACTGTCTTTGTATCACGCCTTTGAGGACAAAAAATCAGGTGGCAGAGCGGCCTGTATTCTGGCCATTGTTGGGGTGATCAACTTACCGATTATTCATTTCTCTGTTGAGTGGTGGAACACGCTGCACCAGGGCTCAACCATTACCAAATTTGATACATCCGCCATCGACTCGTCTATGTTATGGCCGTTGCTTATCAATATTTTAGGGTTTGCCGCCTTTGTTGGCGCGCTGTCACTGGTCCGTCTTAAAAACGAGATCCTTCAGGTCGAGAAGCACCGCCCCTGGGTGCGCCAGCTGGTTAGTCGAGGTTAAGTATGCAGTTTGAATCTTTGAGTGACTTTTTTCACATGGGCGGTTACGCCTTTTATGTCTGGCTATCGTTTGGTAGCTGTGCCTTTATCCTGCTGGGCTTGGTATGGGCGTCGTTAAACGATGCCAAGCGTATTAAGCGTGAAGTCGATGCACAAATGAAGCGTGAAGCACGTATCAAGCAGGCCCAAGAGGAGGCTCAAGCATGAACCCAAGACGTAAAAAACGCTTATTTGCCGTATTGGCCGTGATATTTGGCATTGGCTCAGCAGTTGGTCTGACCCTGTATGCGTTACAAGAGAATATCAATCTGTTCTATACGCCTAGCGAGCTGATAGAAGGTAAGGGCCCCGATAAAGAGCTGCCTTATATTGGCCAGAAGCTGCGCATCGGCGGCATGGTTGTGCCTGGCAGTGTGAACCGAGAAGAAACGTCTCTGGATGTGACCTTTAAGCTCATTGACACCGGACCTATGGTTACCATCAAGTACCACGGTATTTTGCCTGATTTGTTCCGTGAGGGTCAGGGTATTGTTGCGCAGGGCACACTGGTTGAACCTAATGTCATTGAAGCATTTGAAGTGCTGGCAAAACACGACGAAGAGTATATGCCAGCCGAAATAGCTGAGGCCGTGAAAGGGATCAAGCACGAAAAACCCAAATATAATTTAAACAGCGAGAACTAGTATGATCCCTGAGATAGGTTATTTTTCATTGGTTCTGGCCATGGGCCTGAGCTTGCTGTTATGCATTTTTCCTCTCTGGGGCGCTTATACCGGCAACTTACGCCTGATGCGTACAGCGCCTTCACTGGCCGTGGGTCAGTGTCTGCTGGTTTTGTTTTCTTTTGGTGTACTGATTTATATCACACTCGCCGACGACTTTACTGTGGCTTACGTAGCGCACCATTCCTCCAGTACGCTGCCCTGGTATTACAAGGTTACGTCGACCTGGGGTGGCCATGAAGGCGCCATCCTGTTGTGGCTGGTGATGCAGGCAAGCTGGACGGCTTTGGTCGCCATGATGTCTAAATCTTTGCCCTGGGTACTGCGCGCACGCGTACTCGGTGTGCTGGGCTTCCTGGGCGTAGGCTTTATGCTATACACCCTGTGGATGTCGAGCCCGTTTGAGCGTTTACTGCCTTACTACCCGGTAGAAGGCCGCGATTTGAACCCGCTGCTGCAAGACCCTGGCATGATCATTCATCCCCCTTTGCTCTATATGGGCTATGTGGGATTATCTGTGTCTTTCTCTTTTGCAATTGCCGCATTGTTAACTGGCAAGCTGGATAACACCTGGGCCAAATGGTCGCGTCCCTGGACTATGGCCGCATGGGGCTTTTTAACTTTAGGTATTACCATTGGTAGCTGGTGGGCATACTCTGAACTAGGCTGGGGCGGCTGGTGGTTCTGGGATCCGGTTGAAAATGCCTCTTTAATGCCCTGGCTAGTGGCAACTGCACTCCTGCACTCTCTGGCTATTACAGAAAAACGCGGCGTGTTCAAATCCTGGACTGTTTTATTAGCTATCGCCGCATTTAGCTTGTGCTTGTTAGGCACCTTTATCGTTCGTTCCGGCATCATCGTATCGGTACACGCGTTTGCCACCGACCCCGATCGTGGTTTGTTTATTCTCTCTTTCCTCGCCTTAGTGGTGGGCGGTAGTCTGGCACTCTACGGGCTACGCGTAAGCCAGGTATACAGCGAAGGTCGCTACAAGCTTGTTTCCCGCGAAGTCGGACT
This sequence comes from Pseudoalteromonas rubra, assembly GCF_000967655.1. Classification (GTDB taxonomy): domain Bacteria; phylum Pseudomonadota; class Gammaproteobacteria; order Enterobacterales; family Alteromonadaceae; genus Pseudoalteromonas; species Pseudoalteromonas rubra_A. Next base: position 48,676 of record NZ_JXYA01000009.1, on the reverse strand, counting down.
GTGGGTGAATAACATCTTCCTGGTTGTGGCAACCCTGATTGTATTGCTGGGCACGCTATTGCCAATGATCCATAAAGAACTTGGGCTGGGTTCCATCTCGATTGGTGTACCTTTCTTTAACCAGATGTTTGCCATTCTGATTGTGCCGTTTGCCATCTTGATGGGTATTGCGCCTATGTTGCGCTGGAAGCAAAACAAGTTGCCACCACTGGCTAAAAAGTGGGCCGCTATTTTTGTTGCCACTATTGTGATCACCAGTGCCTGGCTGTTCTCCAGCTTTGATGACATCAGCACGCTGACTTATCTGGCGACTGCACTGGCCGTTTGGATCTGTATCGCCACTGTGGTTGATCTGGTTGAAAAGGTCAGTGTGCACCCAAGCACGGCTCAAGGTCTGAAACGTCTGGGTATGAGCTACTGGGCGATGGTGTTGGGCCATGTAGGTATTGCGTTTGTGATTGCCAGTGTGACCCTGACGTCAGCGTATTCTGTTGAACGCTCAGTGGTGATGACAAAAGGTGAAACCGCAACGTTGAATGAGTATGAGTATCGCTTTGAAGGCGTAAACGAGATCCGTGGCCCTAACTATGGCGGCCATGCCGGTGAAGTAACCGTATTTAAGGACGGCGAGTATGTCACCTTGTTACATGCAGAAAAACGTTTGTACGATGTGGGCATGCAGTTTATGACCGAAGCGGCAATTGACGATGGCTTCTATCGTGACCTGTATCTGGCGCTGGGCGAGTCCATGGGCAATGGTGCCTGGTCACTGCGTATTTACCATAAACCTTACGTTCGCTGGATGTGGCTGGGCGGTATTCTGATCTCCCTGGCGGGCTTTATTGTCCTGGCCGATAAGCGTTATCGTCGCCGTAAGCAACCCTCTGTGGAGCACGCATAATGAATAAGAAGTTTTTAGGCCTGGTGCCATTGCTGATTTTTGTATTGTTGTGTGTGTTCTTGTATCAGGGCCTGTTTGGTAACCCCAGAGAGCTGCAGACCGGCCGCCTGGGTCACACTATGCCGGCGTTTGAGTTGCCTGATCTGATGGATGAGCGAAAGCGCTGGACCGATCAGGACTTGCTGGGAGAGGTGTACCTGTTGAACGTGTGGGGCACCTGGTGCCCGACCTGTATCGCGGAGCTGGGTTATCTGACCGAGCTGCGCGAGCAGGGCGTGCGGATCATCGGTTTGTACTATGAGCAAGCCTATGATCCCGACTTTGGCGATCAATTTGACATAGACTACCTGCGTGCCGACGTACAGCAAATGCTGTCTCGCGCAGGTGACCCGTACCAGTTTAATATCCTCGATCTGGAGCGCACATTGGCGCTGGATTTGGGGGTTTCGGGCGCGCCGGAAACTTTCCTGGTAGATAAAAACGGTAAGATCATTTTGCACCACACCGGCGACATTAATCCGCGCGTGTGGCGCAGCAAATTTGCTCCGGCAATTCAGGAGTTGCAACCATGAAAAAACTAATGCTGGCATTGGCATTACTGGCAGGCCTGTGGTCGCTTAGTGCCCATGCTGTTGAAGACAAATACCAGTTCAAAAACGCCGAACGAGAGCAGACCTTTAAAGAGCTGGTGCAGGAACTAAGATGCCCTAAGTGTCAGAACCAGAACATTGCGGATTCTGATGCGGTAGTTGCCAAAGACTTACGCGACCGCGTGCTGGACATGGTTCAGGAAGGTAAATCTAAGCAAGAAGTCATCGACTTTATGATTGACCGCTACGGTTACTTTGTTCATTACCAGCCGCCCGTTACCCCGGCCACCATTGTATTGTGGGTAATGCCTGTGGTGATCCTGGTGCTGGGCTTTGGCTTTATTGTATTCAGACAGAAAAAAGCTGCACGTAAACAAAGCTGGAGTCCGGAAGATGAACAAAAACTGGCTGAGCTAATTAAACAAAGCCAGCGTAAGGAGCGTACTTCATGAATGACATGATGCAAATGTGGGGCATGTTTGCGCTTCTGACTGTGCTGGCAGGCTTGTTTGTGGTGATGCCGTTTTTCCGTCGTGACAAGCTGGTGGCTGTAGATCATGATGCCAATGCCGAACGCATAGACATTTATCAGCAGCGTTTACAGGAGCTGGCAGAAGAGCTGGCCAATCAGCGTATTGACCAAAGCAGCCACGATGAATCTGTGCTGGAGCTTAAGCGTCGACTACTGAACGAGCTGTCACCGGAGCGTACGCTCGACACGCGTGGCAATAACCTGGTACTTGCAGCCACAGGTGTGGCGTTCCTGCTGGTCGTCAGTGCGGTATTCTACTCTTTTACCGGCAGCCAAAAACAAATTGCTGACTGGTATAAAGCCGTTGATATGCTGCCCGAGTATGGCCAGCGTGCGGTGATGCAAACGGGTGAGCCACTCAGTCCAAATGAGCTTCAGGCGTTTGCGCTGGGCCTGCGTACTAAACTGGCAAACAGTGGTGATGACGCGGTTGCCTGGATGCTGCTGGGCCGTGTTGCAATGTCGCTGAATGACTTTGAAATGGCCATGCAGGCGTTTGATAAAGCGTTGGCAATGCAACCCAATAACAGCAATGTCAAGGTCAGCTATGCCCAGGCGCTGCTGGTTGAGGGCTCTGAAAACGCGATGAACCGCGCTGCCCGCATGTTGTCTCAGGTGCTACAAAGTGAGCCTCGTAATATCGATGCGATTTCTCTGCTGGCGTTGATTGCCTATGAGCGTCAGGACTGGAAAGAGTCTAAAGCGGCCTTCGAAGTCTTGCTTGCGAGCATGACGCAGGATGACCCGCGTTATGCAATGATCAAGCAACGTATCGCCGATCTGGACGACAAGCTGAGCACAGCACAAGCGACACAACCTGCGATGCCGGCGGATGGTTTGCAGGTGTCGGTGACGCTTGCTGATGAGCTGAAGGATAAAATCCCTGAAAATGCGACGCTATTTGTCTTTGCTAAAGCCGCAGAGGGCCCGCCTATGCCACTGGCGGTGGCCAAACTTACAGATTTTAACTTGCCATTAAGTGTCAACTTGGACGATAGTATGGCGATGATGCCTAACCTGAAAATGTCTGGGTTTAAAGAAGTGGTTGTTACAGCGCGTATTTCAGCAGACGGCAATGTGGGATTGCAAAGCGGTGAGCTAGAAGGCGTGACCCAGACCATTACCCTGACTCCAGAAGCACAGCAGGTGGCGGTCACTATCAGTCGTGTTATAACCAGCACAGGAAGCTAAATGTATAAAAAACTTGTTGGCGCCACTTTGGCGCTAATTTTATCCGGGTGTGCGCAAGTCCCCGTAGAAAAACAAGACGCGCGAGATCCGCTCCAGTCGCTCAACCGTCCGTTATATGACTTTAATATGGACGTGCTGGATGCCTATATCCTGCGTCCCGCTGCGAAGGGCTATATTGCCATCACACCGGCACCGGTTCGCAGCAGTCTGGTTAACTTTACCACCAACCTGGCAGCACCCACAGACGCCGTGAATGCTGCCTTACAGGCAAAACCCGGCGATGCAGGTGTCAATGTTGCGCGCTTTTTGGTGAATACAACCGTGGGCATTTTTGGTCTGTTTGATGTGGCCAAGACGCTGGGCCTGGAACACAAAGATGAAGACTTTGGTCAGACGCTGGGTGTTTGGGGGGTTGGTGATGGTGCTTATCTGATGATCCCAGGTTATGGTCCGTCAACGGCTCGTAACCTCACAGGTGATGTGGTCGATAACGTTGTGCTGCCAGAAATTGCGCTGTCTACGCCACAAACCATTTTGGTATTTGCCCTGCGTGCCGTTGAAGCAAGAGCCAGCCTGATGTCACAGGAAAAGCTCCTTAATGAGTCGCTCGACCCGTATATTTTCCTCAAAGACGTGTATTTTCAGCGCCAGCTGTATGAACTCCATGATGGCAACCCGCCCGTCGAGGAGGAGCCCGAGGAATTCGATGAGGATTTCCTCGAGAATCTGTAACCTCATATTAAACCGGTCAGCATTCACTGACCGGTTTTTTTATCTTTGCTTGCATAGTATCAGCTTTCTTTTGGCGGGAGCGAGCTACTTCTGTGGTAGAAGGAGCCTGATAGAGTCAGGCTCCAGACAATATGAGATTAGAAACGCCAGTTCACATTGGCCCACAGGGTGCGGCCCGCTTCGTTGACTTTGTCTATTTGCGCATAGCCGCTGACCATAGCGCCGGCGCGGCTTAGGTGTTCTGCGTAAGCCTTATCCAGCACGTTATCGACGCCGAAACTCACTAGCAGTTCATCAGAGTAGCTATAAGACGCATTCAGTGCCAGTGTGCCAAAGCCATGGCTGGGCCCAACGTCCTGACCTGCAATGTTGCCCTGACCGATGGCAACGCGGTTCTGGCTTTTAACAAGACGCCATAAACCACCCACTTGCCACTTATCCAGTGTGTAATCCATGGCAAAGCGAGCCTGCAGGGGAGGCTGCTGTGCAAGGGCCGTATGATCCGTTTTATTGCTGCCGCGCACATAATTGATACTGGTGGTGAAATTCAGGCGTTTACTGAGCTCAACCCGGGTTTCCATTTCCAAACCCATGGTCTGGGCGTCAATGTTGCGGGTCACAGCCAGTGTTTTATCCATCGTTTCGTATTGGTTATCGGTTAGCAGATAATCATCGATACGGTTATAAAACAGCGAGACGGAGGTGGTCATCGTAGATTTTTGCAGCATCCAGCCGATATCCAGCTGATTGGTTTTCTCCGGCTCTAATAAGAAAGCACTCAGGCTATCCACGCCACGACGTCCGCCACCCATTAGCTCCCAGTAATCCGGGAAGCGTTCGCTGTGACCTGCGCCAATGTAATAGCTCATATCCTGGTGCTGGACCTGATAGCGCGTAAATCCGCTCCACAGGGTGTCATCACGTGTTTCGTTCGCCGTTGGGTTGGTCATTGGCATCATCATGGAGCCAAGTTGTTGGCGCTTATCGGTCGCAGACCAGTCATCAAGTCGCAACCCGCTCACCCACTGGCTGCGTGTAGGGCCTTGTGTGCTCAATGCGTACTCCAGCTCACCGAATAATCCAGTTTGTTTAAACTCGGCGTTGTCGCGGCGCGGCATAGATTCTACAGGCATCTCAGGCTGGTTCATACTGACACGAGTACGGTGACGGTTTTGCTGATGATCCAATCCATAGCTCAGGGTGTGCTGTGTATTGATGGTAGAGGTTAGCATCAGCTTGGCACCCCAGGTACGACGATCCGGATTCGATGAAGTGGGGTTCTTCATCATCATGTTGGGCGTGAAGGGGCGCAGGCTATGATTGTCCATGATATGGTCAATGTGGTTGTAATAGACGTTGGCCTCTAATGCATGAGCAAATCCGGAGAGTTCATCCAGCTCAACATTGAGCGCGACGTGATTACGGTCGAATTTGCTGCCATCCATCATGCGGTCGGCATAGGCGACCTCACCGTCGCTGCGCCCAAGGCTCAGGCTATAGAGGCTGTCATCATCCGGGGTGTAGGCAAATTCTGAGTCCAGGTTCCATTTATCATACGCGGAGTGAATGGACTGGCCTTCGCCGTCTTCATAATCATCGGCGTCGCTCTTACTTGCCGCAACGCGGGCGTAATAGTCCTCTGTGCCGCCTTTTACATCAGCATTCACCATGCGCTTGCCAAAACTGCCCAGGGTTGCATTGGCAAAGCCCTGCCAGCCTGTCTCGCTCAGGCGTTCCGATTCACGCTCAAAAATCACCGTGGCGGCGCTATTGCCCGGACCGTACAACACGGTCTGCGGGCCCTTGATAACAGTCAGGGTATCGTAGGTTTGTGGTGTGATGTAGGCGGTGGGCGGGTCCATGCGGCCGCCACAGCCACCAAGGGTCAGGCCACCATCGGTAATTATATTGAGGCGCGACCCGGCCATACCGCGAAACACAGGGTCGCTGCTGGCGCCGCCTTTTTTAACCAAAGAGAAACCGGCAATACTGGATAACAGATCGGCACCATCCTGTGCGGGTAAAGGTTGTCTGGGTGCCTTTGGGTCGGTTTTAATGTCTAAAGGACTATGCATAGGCGCTATAACAACGATGCGCTCCAGGTTGTCTGTGTGCATATCCTGGCTGTGTGCAGAAAAAGCGGCGGTTATTGCAAGCCAAATAAGGTTTCTGGTCATGATCCATCCCAAAGTGTTTTCACGTTTTTATTGAGAGGAATTTTACTTGTCAGACAAGCGCCTGGGATGTGACAAATTGTCGCACTTCAGTGGATTTAACGAGAGTAAATACAAAACATTGACCTAAAACAAATACAGCCACCGAGTGGTGGCTGTATTCAAAGGGGTTAATCCGCCAAAGGGCTAGATTGCCATGACTTCCATTTGCTGGTCGCACCATTGCAGCGCTTCATGGTAATAATCGGGCAGCAGGTCCGGGTCCAGACCCAGTTGCTTTGCCGCTTCATTGGCACCTTGCCAGTCGGCTTGCTCGTACTGTTTAATCAGTGTCAGGTAGCTGGCAAGTGTCCCTTCTTGTTTCAATAACGCGTCTTTGATCTCAATGGCCAGCGGCAGTTTGCTCATTACGCTTTCCATGCTTTCATCCAAAATGGCATCCATCAGCGACATCATACCTGCTAAAAAGGCCATGCCGGTGTCCTTTAGCTTATGGTGTTTAATGGCCAGCAGCTCGGCAAAGCGTGCGCGGGTGAGTGACAGACGTACCAGCTCCAGCGGTTTCTCTGAAGACACTTGCGAGGCAAACAGCAGCGACAGAAACTTTTTAAGCTCCTGATTGCCCAGCACGACCAACGCCTGCTTAATGGTGGAGATTTCGGCGCGGCGCTTGAATGCAGCAGAATTGGAGTAACGCAGCAGTTTATAGCTGAGGTTAACATCGCGCTCGAATACCTGAGTAATGCGTTTTAAATCAACATCGACACTGGAGGTTTCGTACAGCAGCTCCGCCAGCGCCATCTCAGAAGGGGGCAGGGTTTTACTTTGTACCACCTCGGGTTTGGCAAAAAAGAAGCCCTGAAAATAGCTAAATCCCAGTTCCAGTGCCTGCTGGTACTGCTCATGGGTTTCGACTTTCTCTGCAACCAGCTCAATGTTCTTAAACGGCGCGATGGCTTCTTTGATCTCTTCAATGGTGGCCACATCTGTGGTCAGCATGTCTATCTTGATCTGATCGATAAACGGGTAAAAGTGTCGCCACACCTTCTGGTGCTGATAATCGTCGAGTACTATGGTGTAGCCCTTTGCTTTGAGGTCCTGCACTGCACCCAGCAGGCGCTTGCCCGGCTGCACCGTTTCAAGAATCTCTACCACCAGTTGCTCACGCCCCATCATGGTTGGATAGCCTTTCAGCAGGGTTTCCAGCGTGAAGTTAATATAGGCGGGTTTGTTATCGGTTAAATCTTCCAGGCCAAAGTTAAACTGGCTGCCTTCAATCAACCTGGAGGTTGCCTCTGAGCCATCAATTTCCGGGAAGACATTGTCCAAACCGTCACGAAATAACAGCTCATAGCCCACGAGTTCTTTGTTTTTGTTTAGGATTGGCTGCCTGGCGGCATAAAAATACATGAAAGATACACCTGACTGAATACTTCTACTGCACAACAATATAAGTCAATCTCAGGCATATTTCATTAACTAATTCAGCTTGTTTCAGCTTTTGGTATTAAGGTATGAGAGGGGCTACGCTTAATTCATGCTCACTTCATCTTGTGTAACTTGGGTGGTGATCTTTGCCATGTTATAGTGAGCCTTTCGCAATGGCTTTTGTCCCAATCTCAGCTAATAACATAACAGTATCTGATATTGTGGAGAGGGGCCCGAACTAAAGGAGGTAATTTTGGAAACTGGCACTATGATCTCTCTTGCCATGTATTTCATCGCCATGCTGGGTATCGGACTGTATGCGTATCGTAAGTCAACCAGCGACGTGTCGGGTTATATGTTAGGTGGCCGCAGCTTGCCACCGAGTGTCGCGGCCCTGTCTGCGGGTGCCTCAGATATGAGTGGTTGGATCCTGATGGGTCTGCCCGGCGCTATGTTTGTGAGTGGCTTCAGCAGTACCTGGATAGCCATAGGCTTGGTTATTGGCGCATTTTTAAACTATTTGCTGGTGGCACCGCGACTGCGAGTGTACACCGAGCTGGCAAACGATGCGATCACCATTCCTGACTACTTTGCTAATCGCTTTGAAGACAAAGGCAATGCACTGCGTATTGTATCCGCGCTGGTGATCATTATTTTCTTTACTCTGTATACATCTGCAGGGGTGGTGTCCGGCGGCAAGCTGTTCGAAAACTCGTTTGGCATGAGCTACGAATCCGGCCTGTATATCACAACCGGTGTGGTGGTCTTGTATACGCTGTTTGGCGGCTTTTTGGCAGTGAGCCTGACCGACTTTGTGCAGGGCTGCATCATGTTCCTGGCGTTAATTTTGGTGCCAGCCGTGACTTATTCACTGCTGGATAACCCGCTCAGCGTAACGCTCAACGATATTAACCCGCAGCTGCTTACCTGGATTGGGGCAGGCGGTGCAATCGGTATCATCTCAGCCATGTCCTGGGGCCTGGGGTATTTTGGTCAGCCACACATTATTGTGCGCTTTATGTCGGTGCGTAGCGTGAAAGACATGCCAACCGCACGCCGCATTGGGATGAGCTGGATGCTGGTGGCAACGATGGGTGCCATTACAACGGGTTTGTTTGGTGCGGCTTATGCCCATGAAAATGGCATTGTGGTTGAAGACCCTGAAACCATTTTCCTGATCCTCTCTGAGTTGTTGTTCCACCCGTTGATCGCCGGTTTCTTACTGGCTGCGATTTTGGCAGCCATTATGAGTACCATTTCATCGCAGTTACTAGTGAGCTCCAGCTCATTAACCGAAGATTTTTATAAAATCTTCCTGCGCAAAGACGCCTCAGACAAAGAGCTTGTACTGGTTGGACGTATCAGCGTTGCACTGGTATCACTGTGTGCCATTTATCTGGCTTATGATCGCGATAGCACCATTCTGAGTCTGGTCAGTAATGCCTGGGCCGGGTTTGGCGCAGCGTTTGGCCCACTGGTACTGCTCAGCCTGTTCTGGAAGCGCATGAACTTTGCAGGTGCGCTGTCTGGTATGGTTATAGGGGCTGCCACGGTATTATTCTGGATCTATGGACCCGTGACTGTCGATGGTCAGCCACTTAGTGCCCTTATCTATGAAATTGTGCCGGGCTTTATCGCTGCGACCATTGCAATTGTTGCAGTGAGCTTGGCCACAGCGCAGCCCAGTACTGAGATCACAGATAAGTTCGAGGAAATGCAGACGGCGCTGTAGGTGTGGTCTGCTTTGTTAATTGTAAAAGCCGCAGCTATACAGGCTGCGGCTTTTTTGTCTGTTATTTAAAGGTTGTTTCCAGCTTGATACAGATATGCTTGCCAGGCTTAAACAAAGGCATATTTCTGCGTATCGCAGCCTGATTTACAACCAGAACACAGCACAACCCGCCGTTTTGTTGTTCCAATTTTTCTAATTTTCCTTATCATGGGCAATACCATGATTAGGTCAGTAGTGAGCTTTTGGCATGCTCATGGCGTACGAGATCATCCGCAATCAAGTGAATTTATGACAATTAATGCTTGTTACTATATGGCAATAAGGTTAACATGTGTGCAACCTTAAGTGGGTGGTCCTTTTAAAATTACAGAAGGACGGAAAATATGAAGTTTTTTACTAAACGCTTGAAGAAAAAGTCAAACACAATCCAACCAGACAGAGCCTTGAGCCTGAGTGATGCAAATGCCCAGTTAGTGTCTGGTGGAAATAGCGGAGGAAGCGGTGCGCAACCTCGCGTGCAACGTTTTTCTCCTGAAGCTGCGAAATTAGTTAGTGGGTAAATAGTAGGGTTTTGGCCGAGCATGAATGAGTTTTATCTAGTCACTTCGTGGATCATAGTAGCATTGGAATTGTTTATTGTTTTGTTCCTGCTGTATAGTTTCAAGAAGCATCGCTTTGGATTGTTTTTCGGTGGCAAAAGCACTCTGAAAAAGCAAGAAGACCATGAGCTACATTCATGCTTTCTTTCCGCTCTAGCCGTTCTGGTGTTTTACCCAGTGAGTGCAAATTTGGGCGCATACATTCTCAACCTTCCTCTTGAACTTATACAAATGCGCCAGGTATATTACTTTGCTCTGGTATGTACTGGTGTGTCTTTCATTACTGTTTTATATTTGCTGCATGTCATCCGCGGCTGTAGTTTTTCTGCCACATCACGCCTCGTAGCTTACATATCATTTATGCTGATGTGTCTGAATTTTTCGCAGCTTATTTTGCGTGGTTATTTGGATATTCATATATTGTATGAAGTATATGGACCATTCGTAGTGAGTTTCAACATCTGCACGTTTATTGCGCTATCTAAGTATCCGTTTTACAAACTGATGGAATCAAGACTTACCAAAGGAGCGATCTGATTATGCAACTAATCTTTATCGGTGGTGCGTTTATAGTAATGGCCCTTATTTTTGTCCTGGCCATGCTGGTAAAAGGGACTAAGCTCACGTCTTTTGAAAAGCGTCTTAAAGCGCTTATCATAACAGCTAAAGACGAAGAAGAAGTCGAAGACAAGTACACTGAAGCCTATGAAATAGTGATGGAGTTTGGGGACTTACTGGCGGCTGAGAAAAATCTCGAGCAGTATTACGGCGTGAAAGACATTTATGACCGCGTTGAAGAGTTCAGAGCCGAGAATAATCAAAACCCTGTAAACCTGAAGGTGGTTAAGTAGCGTCTTTTACTTGCAGGCTCTCTGGCAAGGCCTGTTTGCACACCGTTTAGTAAAGCTTGTATCAATACAACTATTCGTATTCGCCGTTATCCTCAGCAGGTGCTTTGTGCGTAATACCAATTTGCTCCTTCAAATTGACGGGGATTAAGTGAAATTGGTATTACATGAGCCCTTCTAGCCAGGTAATAAATTTCATCGCATTGGGCGTCCTGAAGCCCGCTTTATTGGGAATGTAATAACACAGCTCAGAGGTAACACTATTGCCCCTCACAGGCTCAAGCAGGCCACTTGAGCACATACCCCGCACCAGTAATTCTGAACAAAATACCAGCGCATTTTGTGCCATTGCTTGCTGGATCCCAAATAATTCCTGATCAAACTCTCTGATCACAAAGTTGTCTCTGTTTAGCGCGTTACTGGCCAACCAGGTCTCTAGTGGTGGTTTACGCAGTGCGGGATTTTTCCAGCGTGTTGTGTAAAGCACAGGGCGAGCTGATGGGTCATGTAAAGCCGTCGTGTCCGCGCCTGTAAATACATTGTACTGTTCCACATTAAGCCTGTCCTCAATGGCAACATCCTGGGTATTGCCCAGCCGTACAGGAATAGAGTAGGGATGGCTGTTTGCCTGCTCACCGCTCAAAATCTGCATTGAAACATCCGGGTAAGTGGCCGCAAAGGTGTGCTGTGCGGGCAGCAAAACCTGAGCGGCAAATGAGGAGGTGGTACTTATCTGCATTACTTCATTTAATTGTTGAATATCAGCCAGCGCGCGCTCAATTTTGGCAAATCCCTCAGTCGTCGCCTTGGCCAATTGTTGCCCTGTATCTGTGAGCTGTACTTGCCTGGGTCGACGTTCAAACAGGCAAACATTAAGACGGTCTTCAAGTTTGCTGATATGGTGAGAAATCGCCGTCGGTGTTAAGGCAAGCTCTTCTGCTGCGCGTTTAAAGCTGCTATGACGTGCCGCCGCTTCGAACGCTCTGAGTGCCTGTAATGAAACAGATAGGGGCATAGTAAAGACTCAGTCAATAGTGAAGTAGATGATTTTAACTCATCTATAGGTGTAAAAGTATCGTTTGTTTAACAGAGTCCTGAAACGCACACTAGTGTGGTTCATTAATCAATAAGGTAATCAGCATGAGTACAATATTACATATAGATTCTAGTGTCAGGGCGATTAGTAACAGCAATCCGTCGCATAATTCAATTTCTAAAAACATTGCGCATAAGTTCATAGAAAGCTGGCGACAAACAGGCGTTATAGATGAGTACATTTATCGTGATGTTGGCATAAATCCGCCATCATTTATCACTCAGGACTGGATTGGAGCGGTGTTCACTGCCGAACACAAGCGCACTGAGGCGCAAAAGCAGCTGCTGGCCTTATCCGATACTTTGATCAATGAACTGGTCGTTGCCGATATTATTGTGATTTCAACACCTATGTATAACTATGGTATGCCGGCGCAGCTTAAAGCCTGGTTTGATCAGGTGATCCGAGTTAATAAAACCTTCGACTTTGATCTCGCTCGCGGAGATTTCCCTTTGCAGCCCTTGTTGTCGGGAAAGACCTTGATTGCAATAGCCTCATGCGGTGAGTTTGGTTTTGATGCGCCTCAGGTCAGGGCTAACAGTAATCACCTCATGCCACATTTGCGCACACTGAGCCGTTATCTGGGTGTGGAAGCCATGTATGAGATAGTGAGTGAATATCAGGAGTTTGCCGACAGCAGACATCAGGCATCGCTTAAACAGGCGTATCAGCGCGCACAAATATTGGCTCAGGAACTGGCGGGCGACAAGAAAGAAGAAAAGGGTAATAGTCTAACCGCTTAGGACACGGTGACCAATCTGTAGAGACAAAACAATCAAAAGTGGTCGCTTTGGGTTACTTTTGATTTTGCAATAATCCATTAAGTTAAGCGCGTTTTTTGCCTTCATGCACGCTAGCATCTGAGCCTCGCTGCAGAAGCGGTTTCAGGTCGCGCAGGATGATATGTCCATAATCCTGATAACCTGCCTGTGAGCCCGGTGTGAACCATTTCATATGCGCAATAAACTCAAGAGAGCTGGCAATACTGCCTATCAGGCTTTGTTCCATGTCAGAGTGGTAAGCCATAGGTGGCTCAGTCGTGGCTTGGGGGGTGGCGCTTTGCTGTGGGTGCTCTCCGGTGAGTAACCACAGCGCATTATCTTTGGTTGCCGGATGCAAAAAGAATTTACTGATCACAGATAAGGTGGGTTCTCTTACATCTTTTTCATACTTTCGGTAAGACGCAGTGGGAATATCCAGTATTTCTGAAAAGCCAACCTGAGAATACCCCAAGTTGATACGTAACTGTTTTAATCTTGTAGCAAAAGTATTTGACATATGACCCAATCCGGTTAATTATTTATCCACCTGACCCGTTCAGACTACATGACTCTTAGTCAAATGTCTAACCGGGTCGAAAAATTAAGCACTTTTTTGGCATAGATGCCAGCTAAGTACAAATTCAGACCTGTGTTTAGGGGCTTATAGATCGATTAGCTTTAAACACAAGGCTGTAGGTTTGTAAGACACTGTGATTTGATAATAAGCGGATATGTTATGACTACTGTTAAAAGAAATGAATCTGTGCGTAAAGCACACACCATAGCAGCCAGGAAGCAAATTCAAACTGCGATCCGTCGCCTGCGCAGAGAAATGAACTTAACTCAGGCTGAGTTAGGCAAAAAGCTTGTTACACCCGTTGATCAAGCAACTATCTCGAACTGGGAATGCGGCAAGTCTGACTTATCGGCTTGTCAATTGCTGGATATTATGATGATTTTTGGCCAGCCAAACTTCTTGAGTTTGCTGGAGCAAGGGGCCCAAAGCGATTTAATCGACGAACCTCAGTCTGCCTGAAGCGCTTAACTCAATCACTGGCAGGGCATAACTGCCGGGTGATCCCCTAAGCTAACATATCGTGTTGTCTGGGCACGCTCGTGCCCGCTTTTCCTTTTTTGTTCGTTTAATTTCACTGACTGAGCGCCTCTACAAGTGCAGGCACCTCCATTTCTTTTCTCATCTGTTATCAAAGTATGATGTTTCAAAAGTGAGGCTCTGTTACTGGTAACCCCGCGTTGTTGTATTCAATGCTTGCGGATAAACAAGCCATAGCTTAGCAAGATACGTTTAAACTTTTTGAAATTGAGGGCCTGTGATGACCATTCCAATACTCTTTCTTCTTCTAAAATATTGATGCTCAGTATTTTAGAGTTTAGCTTCATTGTGGTTCAAAATATGCTCAGTGTAAGTGTGTTTAACAAAAGTACAAAGGTGTACTATGAATATTCAAGGAATGGGGCAAAACTTTGCCGTCACAAACACAAATCAATACAACACGGCCGGCAAATCTCAGGTGTCGGCTTATCAGCAAACTGACGCTGCCAAAACCTCGCCGGGCGGTCAGGCCGAGCAGACGATTGATATGCACAATATTTCTCCTAATCAATACAATGCGCTGGTACGTTCGGGTGTTGCCGACTTGGCTGTTCCTATGGTTTTACCCGGTGGCCGGGTGCATCTGGATGGTCAGCAGGCCCAAATGGGCGATGTAAAAACAGACTATATTGGGCAGATTGAGCAGTCCATCGAGTTTAGCGAGAGCATTGGGGATGTGGGTCAGGTGGATTTTTTGAAGGAAAGGCTGGCGGTTGTTAGGGCGCTACACGGACAAAGCTACATGCCGTCAGAGGCCAGCGAGGGGCTGAATGTCACAGCATAGTTGATCCCCGGGCTTGTAACAAAGCCCGGGATGCGTATTAATCCTGCACTGAGCGAAGCAGGGCGTTAATACCGACTTTTTCGCGTGTCTGCTGATCCACTTTTTTCACGATAATGGCCGCATACAGGCTGTGTGTACCATCTTTGCTTGGCAAAGAGCCCGGGACGACCACAGCGCCAGCCGGCACTCGACCGTAGTGGATCTCGCCGGTTTCACGGTCGTAAATACGGGTACTTTGTGAAATATAGACGCCCATAGAAATGACCGCGCCTTCTTCGACAATCACGCCCTCAACAATCTCAGAGCGGGCGCCGATGAAGCAGTTATCTTCAATGATGGTAGGATTGGCTTGCAATGGCTCCAGCACACCGCCAATGCCCACACCGCCTGACAGGTGCACATTTTTGCCGATCTGCGCACAAGAGCCAACGGTGGCCCAGGTATCAACCATAGTGCCTTCGTCAACATAGGCGCCAATATTCACATAAGAGGGCATCAGGACCACGTTTTTGCCAACAAAGCTGCCCTGACGCGCCACGGCATTAGGCACTACACGCATGCCGCCTTGCTGAAACTGCTCAGGCGTATAGTCGCTGAACTTAAGCGGCACTTTATCGTAAAACTGGTTAACGCCATCATGCAGCGGTTGATTATCGCGAATACGAAACGACAGCAGAACCGCCTTTTTCAGCCACTGGTGTACAACCCACTCGCCGCTGATTTTTTCAGCAACACGGGCAGCACCCGAATCCAGCATGGCCAGCGCATCAATGATGGCATTTTTAACCTGAGGTGACACATCACTTGGTGTGATGGTATCGCGTTGCTCCCAGGCCTGTTCAATTATGGTTTTTAAATCCGACATAGTGTCCTCATTTATTCAGATTCTGCATTGAGTTTTTTCATCAGTGAACGGTGTAACGATGCTTTAGCATCTTCACTGAGACGTTGATAATCTTTGTCCGAAACCACAAAGAAATCCTCCGCACGTTCGCCCACTGTGGTAATACGTGCGGCGTGAATATGCAGTGAATGCAATTGAAATACCTCGGCTATTTTAGTCAACAAACCGGGAATATCCACTGCCTGGATCTCTATCAGGTTGCGGTCATTACGGGCGTGGGGGCGGACCACGACCTTAGGTTTAATATTAAAGTCTTTAAAGCGCTGCGAGCGGTTCTTTTTAAGGCGAATTTTCTTTTTCGGATCAGTCAGGATCACTTCCAGGCTGCGGCGCAGGGTTTTGGCCCGGCTGCCACTGATAGGGCGGCCATCGACTTCCAAGATGACAAAGCTAAAGACCACGTAGCCATCTTTGGTGGTCAGCACCTGAGCATGCTGGATCTGGGCTTTTTTGGAGCCAATCACCGCCACCAGTTTGGCAAACAATGTGGCTTCGTAAGGCGCATAGACAAATACCTGAGTGCCGCCGTGCATCGGTTGTTCAGAAACCACCACACAAGGCTTACTCAAATCATCACGACCAAGCAGGTATTCGGTATGCCAGGAAATTTGCTGCTCGCTGAAGGCGGTAAAATAGTTGGCCTTAAAGCGCGCCCAGATCATATCAATCAGATCTTCGCGGTAGTCTTTGTTGATAAGCCGCTGCTTGGCCTGTTGCTTTTTATCGCGAATTTGGTCTCGCATATCCATGGGGTTTTCAAGCCCCAGCCGCAGTGCGCGCTGCGTATGTAAATAAAGCTCCCGCAGCAGAGTGTTTTTCCAGTCATTCCAGAGATTGTCATTGGTGGCACGAATATCCGCCACGGTCAGACAATAAAGGTAATCAAGCTGGCGCTCGTTTTTGATGCGAGAAGCAAATTCGTTGATCACATCCGGATCATTGATGTCCTTACGCTGCGCTGTGACCGACATTAGCAGGTGATTTTCAACCAGCCACGCGACCAGTTTGCTATCGGACGAGGAAAAACCGTGCATGCGTGCAAACGCCGCGGCATCCACCGCTCCCAGCTCTGAATGGTCGCCACCACGGCCTTTGGCAATATCATGGAATATCCCTGCTAAATAGAGCAACTCGGGCTTATCCATGCGGGTGACAATTTCCGAACACAGCGGAAACTCATTCTGATGCTCGTGGCTGAAGTAGCGATAAATGTTGTTTATTAGCTTATGGGTGTGTTCATCCACGGTATAGGCGTGGAACAAGTCAAATTGCATCTGACCAAAAATATTACGCCACTGTGGCAGATAGGCGGCAATGATCCCGTGCTTGTGCATCAGGGTAAATGCGCGGCCCATACCGTTAGGGTGTTTGAGCAGACGCATCAGTGCGTCACGACAGGCGGCATAATCCTGCAAGTCGCCTAGCAAACGGCGTCTTACCTGGCGTACGGTACGTATGGTGCTGGGATCGATATCGGTGATCTCGGGGTTGTCGGCAATGTGCTCGAACAATAAGATCAGGTTTTCCCGACGAAAAAATACAGAAGGGTTTTTGACCCGAATTCTTTTGCCAACGCGCTCAAAGTGGTTATCGAGTGGCACTACGGTCTGTTCGCTCTGATCCGGTAGAATGCTCTGCTCAAAATAGGACAGCAGCATTTGATTCATTTCCCGTACCCGGCTCATGATCCGGAACAGGCGTTTCATCATACGCTCAACCGAAGCTTTACCTTCGGAGCCAAACCCTAATAATTCCGCTGCATGAGGCTGATAGTCAAACAGCAGGCGGTTTTCGCTGCGCCCGGCGGCCAGATGCAGCGCAAAGCGGATGTTCCAGAGGTTTTCCAGGCACTCCAGCAGTTCCTGATATTCTTCATGGGTCAGGTAGCCATGGCTGATCAGCTCTTCCAGGGTTTCGGCATGAAAGTGCTTTTTCGCCACCCAGAAGATGGTCTGAAGGTCGCGCAGACCTCCGGGGTTCTCTTTGATATTTGGCTCAAGATTATAGGCGGTACCGTGGCATTTTTTACGTCGCAGGCGCTGCTCTTTGATCTTGGCGATAAAGAACTCATCGGATTGCCAGATAGGGGTTTCGACAATATGACTTTTCAGCCGTTCGAACTCTACGTGATTACCACAAATTAAGCGGCTTTCCAGCAAGCTGGTGGTAAAGTGTACGTCTTCACGTTTTTGTTCCAGCACCTGCTCGTGGGTTCTGACGCTGTGGCCAATATCCAGGTTCAGATCCCACAGCAAAGTCATAAATGACTCCAGCGAGCCGGTCAGCTCTGCGCCGGGCTCTTGCTTGCACAGCAGCAGGAAGTCGATGTCGGAATACGGGTGCAACTCGCCACGGCCATAGCCTCCCACACCAATCAACGCCAGATCCGGGAACTGCGCCAGTCCGGTTTCGGTGTAGAGCTTGATCAGCAGCCTATCAATAAATTCGGCTCGGGCGTTGATCAATTGTCTGACGGGTTGTTTGGAAAACTGATTATTCAGCCACTTGTAAAAGTAGGCCTGGCAGTTTTTATAGTCGTTTAAGGTTTGCGCTTCGTCGAGAAGCGTTTTTACTTTGTTTGGTAGTGCCACCTGGGCTCCCTATATTGCGCGCAAAACTCACAGCTCAGTTTTACACTAAGTGGCAAAAAAATGCGAGAAAGTGATAGAGAGAGGGTGGTTAACTGGATGAAAAGCCAGCATACAAGTCAGTAAAGCAAAACGCCACCGGCTGGTGGCGCTTTTGAGTTCAGCTTAAGCTGTGTGCTCAATCACTCGTTCGATGGTGTCGTCACTACGCAGCGTCAGCACTTCTACGCCGTTTTCAGTCACCAGTAGAGTGTGTTCCCACTGAGCAGACAGGCTGCGGTCTTTCGTTACTACAGTCCAATCGTCTTTGAGCAGTTTACAGTGGCGCTTACCGGCATTGACCATAGGTTCGATGGTCAGACACATACCGGCTTGCAGGGCCTCACCTGTACCCGGCTTGCCATAATGGACAATTTGCGGCTCTTCGTGGAATTCGGCGCCAATGCCATGGCCGCAATATTCGCGCACGATAGAGTAGTTAAAGCCCTCGGCATATTTTTGAATCGCAGCGCCAATGTCGCCAATACGTACGCCCGGCTTCACCATGCGGATACCGATATACAGGGCTTCCTGCGTCACTTCACTCAGACGCTTACCCTGAATACTGGGCGTACCCACAAAGAACATTTTTGAAGTATCGCCATGGTAACCGTCTTTGATCACTGTCACATCAATGTTGACGATGTCACCTTCTTTAAGCGGTTTGTCGTTAGGAATACCGTGGCAAATTACGTGGTTCACTGAGGTACAAATAGACTTAGGGAAACCATGATAGTTAAGTGGTGCCGGCACAGCTTGCTGCACATCCACAATATAATTATGACAAATGGTATTCAGCTCATCAGTTGTCACCCCTGGTTTGACATAAGGTTCAATCATTTCTAATACTTCAGCGGCTAACTTACCGGCAACACGCATTTTTTCGATTTCTTCAGGGGTTTTGATCACTGCACTCATTGAGACTCCAAGTCATAGTTTCGACGCAACAACGTCAGGCTAGTTTATGAACGATTTTTAGCCCAAACGTTGAGTTAATTTCTTTTATATGGTATAAAGCGCGCCGTCTTTTTACAAATAAATCTTTCAGGGCGATTTGGCTCTTAGGTTGTTTGTAACGAAGACAACACGAAATTTAATTTTAACACACACACATATCGACACATACACTTGGGTGCAAGCTCGGAACAAATTATCGGGTAACCGAATTTTCGAACTTGTTGGTGTTATGGGATATGTGGAGGCCTAACCCTAACTAAATTAGAGGAAAATACAAATGGCAAACGTTTCAATGCGCGATATGCTTCAAGCTGGTGTTCACTTCGGTCACCAGGCTCGTTACTGGAACCCTAAGATGAAGCCTTTCATCTTCGGCGCTCGTAACCGTGTACATATCATCAACCTGGAAAAGACTGTTCCTATGTTCAACGATGCACTTAAGTTCCTTTCGAACGTTGCATCTAACAAAGGTAAAATCCTTTTCGTAGGTACTAAGCGCGCTGCAAGCGAAGCAGTTAAAGAAGCAGCTATTCAAAGCGAGCAGTTCTACGTAAATCACCGTTGGTTAGGTGGTATGCTGACTAACTGGAAAACAGTTCGTCAGTCAATCAAGCGTCTTAAAGACCTTGAAGCTCAAAGCCAAGACGGTACTTTCGAGAAGCTGACTAAAAAAGAAGCTTTGATGAAAACTCGTGAAATGGAAAAGCTTGAGAAGAGCCTTGGTGGTATCAAAGATATGGGCGGTCTTCCAGACGCTATCTTCATCATCGATGCTGACCACGAGCACATCGCTATCCGTGAAGCAAACAACCTGGGCATTCCAGTAGTATCTGTTGTTGATACTAACTCTAACCCAGACGGCGTTGACTACATCATCCCAGGTAACGATGATGCGATCCGCGCTATCCAGCTTTACACTGGTGCTGTTGCAACTGCTATCACTGAAGGTCGTGAAAGCAACATCGTTGCTCAAGCTGAAAGCGACGACTTCGTAGAAGCTGAGTAATAGATTACAAACCGTGCCACTGGCAACACAGGTGTGCGGGTGGCCGGTTGTAACGCACTAAGCTGTCATCAAGTCTTCATCTTATTTTTCCGAAGACTTGATATTCTTTACAAGCGGTAATTCGCTTATCAAAAAACCGAATTCAGAATTGAGGATATTCTAATGGCTGTAACTGCTGCCCTAGTTAAAGAACTTCGCGAGCGTACTGGCGCTGGCATGATGGATTGTAAAAAAGCACTGACTGAAACTAACGGTGACATCGATCTGGCGATCGAGAACATGCGTAAGAGCGGTGCTGCTAAAGCGGCTAAAAAAGCTGGTAACATTGCTGCTGAAGGTACAATCCTGATCAAGCAAGGTGAAGGTTTCGCTGCACTTCTTGAAGTTAACTGTCAAACTGACTTCGTTGCTAAAGACGAAAACTTCCTGGGTTTCGCTAACACTGTTCTTGACGCTGCTACTGAAGCTAAGACAGACATCGAAACTTTGAAAGCTCAGTTCGAAGAAACGCGTGTTGCACTAGTTGCTAAAATCGGTGAAAACATCAACGTTCGTCGCGTTGAGTACATCGACGGCGCAAACATCTCTGCATACCGTCACGGCGACCGTATCGGTGTTGTTGTAACTGGTGACGCTGACGAAGAGACTCTGAAGCACGTTGCAATGCACGTTGCTGCTTCTAAGCCTGACTACCTAAACCCAGAAGACGTACCTGCTGAGGTTGTAGAGAAAGAAAAAGCGGTTCAGGTTGAAATCGCTATGAACGAAGGCAAGCCTGCTGAAATCGCTGAGAAAATGGTTGTTGGCCGCATGAAGAAGTTCACTGGTGAGATCTCTCTTACTGGTCAAGCTTTCATCATGGAGCCTAAGAAGTCTGTTGGCGAGTACCTGAAAGAGAAAGGTGCTTCTGTTTCTTCATTCATTCGCCTTGAAGTTGGTGAAGGTATCGAGAAGAAAGAAGAAGACTTCGCTGCTGAAGTTGCTGCTCAAATCGCAGCTGCGAAAGGCGAATAATCACGCTTAGGTGATTAAGTGATGCAAAAGCCCCCTCGAGATGAGATTTGCTTTTGCGTCACTGCACAAAATTCTCTAAAATAACCGCGCATTTATGTCTTTCATAAGCGCGGTTATTTTGTATCTCACTTTTAATTTGGCCCGGAAATTATGACTATCAATCGAAAACCTGTTTTTAGACGCGTTCTTCTTAAACTTAGCGGCGAAGCTTTGATGGGAGATGAAGGCTTTGGAATCGATCCTAAAGTATTGGATCGTATGGCCCAAGAAATAAAAGAACTTGTAGAACTCGACGTAGAAGTGGGTTTGGTTATCGGCGGCGGTAACTTCTTACGTGGCGGCTCTTTGGCCGAAGCCGGTATGAACCGCGTAGTGGGTGACCACATGGGGATGCTGGCAACTGTGATGAATGGTCTGGCGATGCGTGATGCACTGCACAGAGCGTTTGTGAATGCCCGCCTGATGTCTGCCATTCCACTCAATGGCGTATGTGATGCATACAACTGGGCAGAAGCAATTAGCTTGCTGAAATCAGGTCGCGTTGTGATCTTCTCAGCAGGTACTGGTAATCCGTTCTTCACCACAGATTCAGCAGCGTGTCTTCGCGGTATTGAAATTGAAGCCGATACGGTGATCAAGGCCACTAAAGTAGATGGCGTATTTAGTGATGATCCGGTGAAAAATCCAGATGCAGAATTACACCGTCACCTGACGTACAATGAAGTGATTGAAAGAGAATTAAAGGTTATGGACCTGGCGGCATTTACCCTGGCTCGTGACCACAACATGCCTTTGAGCGTATTCAACATGAACAAACCAGGCGCGCTAAAGCGTGTTATCATGGGTGAAGAAGAAGGCACTTTAATCAGTACACAACCAGCTGCGGAGTAAGGGCTTAGGCTAACAGCCTTGGCAAAACAGTAATTAAACTCGCCAGCTGAGTCCGATTAATACAGTAAAGAATAGGATAGCACTGTGATTGATGATATTAAAAAAGATGCGCAAGAGCGCATGACAAAAAGTGTAGCTGCGCTGGCAAGCCAGCTGTCTAAAATCCGTACTGGCCGTGCACACCCGGCATTACTTGACGGTATTTCAGTATCTTACTACGGTGCTGATACGCCTCTGAACCAGGTTGCTAACGTGACGGTAGAAGACTCTCGTACTCTGGCTATCAGCGTATTCGACAAGTCTCTGGCACAAGCGGTAGAAAAGGCCATCATGGCATCTGATTTGGGCCTTAACCCAATGTCTGCGGGCACGGTTATCCGTGTACCACTTCCTCCGCTGACGGAAGAGCGTCGTAAAGATCTTATCAAGATCGTACGTGGCGAAGTTGAAGGCGGTCGTGTTGCAGTTCGTAACATTCGTCGTGATGCCAACGGTGACGTGAAGTCACTGCTGAAGGATAAAGAGATTTCTGAGGACGAAGCACGTCAGGCAGAAGACGAGATCCAGAAGCTAACTGATAAGTTTATCAAAGAGATGGACACTCAGCTGAGCGCCAAAGAAGCCGAGCTGATGGAAATCTAAGCAGCCACAAATTTATTAGGTTTGCAGCGCCGTCTAAGGTATACTAGACGGCGTTTTTTTTTACTTAAATAGGCATTATGATTTTAACCGCTGACGCAATTTCACAGCAATCTCTGCCCAAACATGTCGCTATCATTATGGATGGAAATGGCCGCTGGGCCCAGGCGCGCAAGCGTCCCCGCGCATACGGACATAAAAAAGGGGTAGATTCAGTTCGCAGTGCTGTGCAGTTTTGCTCTAAGCTAGGGATAGAGTCATTGACGTTGTTCGCTTTCAGTAGTGAAAACTGGCGTCGTCCTGAGGACGAAGTCAGCACTTTGATGGAGTTATTCCTGTTTGTATTGAGTAAAGAAGTTAAAAAGCTCCACAAGAATAATGTGAAGCTGACAATCATTGGTGACATCTCGCGTTTTCCTGCCGGGTTACAGCAAAAAGTTGCCGATGCAGAACAATTGACCGAGCACAACTCGGGGCTAAGGTTGAACATCGCGGCCAATTATGGCGGTCGCTGGGACATCATGCAGGCAGCCCAGTCTCTGGCTGAACAGGTGGCTGATGGCGCCATTGCGGCGAGCGACATTACTGAAGAAGCGATTTCATCGCAGCTAACCATGGCGGATCAAAGCCCGCTTGATCTATTGATCCGTACCGGTGGAGATTACCGCATTAGTAATTTCCTACTGTGGCAGGCAGCGTATGCTGAGCTCTACTTTACCGAAACATTATGGCCCGATTTTAATGAAGAAGCGTTTTCAGAGGCGCTGGCCTGTTATGTGTCCAGAGAACGACGTTTCGGTTGTACCGGCGAACAAATAAAACAATTACTCGCCGAGCGCAAAACAACAAGTTGAAGGTATAAAATTTGTTAAAACAACGTGTTATGACGTCGGTGGTGCTGGCGCCACTGGCTTTACTATTGGTGTTTTTTACACCGCTGAATCTGTTTAGCGTGATCGCAGGCGGCATTATCTTACTGGGCGCCTGGGAATGGGCCGCATTTATTGGTCTGACTGACCGCGTGCACAAAGGCGTGTATGTTGCCATGATGGCCGCCGTTCTGGCTGGCCTGCATATTCATTGGCCGATCACAGAGTTATGGCACCAGGGCCGCCTGGTCGCTGATGCAAATTATGTCTTTACACTGGCCGCCGCCTGGTGGCTGGTTGCAACCATCCTGGTTATGAATTACCCGCGTATGGCCAGAGCCTGGAATGAAGGCATGATCATGCGTACCATCGCCGGATTTCTCACGCTTATCCCACTTTGGCTGGCACTCAATGTGCTGCGCAGTGCAGAGTATCATCAGGCAGAGCAATACGGCTCAGTGTTAATCATGGTGGTGCTGGGCATTGTCTGGAGTGCCGACATCGGCGCTTACTTTGCTGGTAAGAATTTTGGCAAACACAAATTAATGCCCAATGTCAGCCCCAATAAAACCATTGAAGGCTTGATTGGCGGTTTACTGACGTCTGTCGTGTTTGTGGTCATCTTTTGTTATTGCAGCGATGTGGATCAGCACCAGTGGCTCCTGTATGCCGGGCTGACTGTTGTGATTGCCTTATTTTCTGCGATTGGCGATCTGCTCGAAAGCATGTTCAAGCGCGAAGCCGGTTTAAAAGATTCCGGTAAATGCCTGCCAGGACATGGCGGCATTCTCGACCGTATCGACAGCTTAACGGCTGCCGCGCCGATTTTTGCTCTGCTGTACGCCTGGACGGTAACCTTATGAGTGACAAACAAAACCTGGTTATTTTAGGGTCTACGGGCTCTATTGGTACATCAACGCTGGACGTTGTTGAGCGAAATCAAACGCGATATCAGGTTTTTGCGCTGGTTGCCGGGCGCAACGTGGCGCGGGTTGTTGAGCAGGCGCTAAAGCACCAGCCTCGTTATGTTGTTATGGGAGCGGAGGACGCTGCCAAAGAAGTAACCGAAGCACTCAACAGCCAACAGACTGAAGTGCTCAGCGGCACTCAGGCCATGTGTGATATGGCGGCTCACCCCGACGTCGACATTGTGATGTCGGCTATTGTCGGTGCAGCGGGATTGTTGCCAACACTCGCGGCGGTCGAGCAGGGCAAAAAGGTCTTGCTTGCTAATAAAGAATCTCTGGTGATGTCAGGCCAGTTGTTTATGGACAAAGTAAAACGCCATGGTGCCACTTTGCTGCCCATAGACAGCGAACACAATGCCATCTTTCAGTGTTTACCTGATGCTTTGCAAAAGGGCACTAGCACGGCCCTTGATGCACAAGGGATACGTAAAATCCTGCTAACCGGCTCCGGTGGACCCTTTTTAAACCGCGATATTGATACGCTGGCGGATGTGACCGTGGCTGAGGCTGTCGCACACCCTAACTGGTCGATGGGCCAGAAAATTTCGGTGGATTCTGCCACCATGATGAACAAAGGGTTGGAATTTGTCGAAGCAAAGTGGCTGTTTCATTGCCAGGCCGACGACATAGACGTGGTCATCCACCCGCAAAGTATGATCCATTCTATGGTGCAGTACATCGATGGTTCGGTGATAGCGCAAATGGGCCAACCCGATATGCGCACACCCATTGCCTATGGTCTGGCTTACCCTGAGCGCATTGAAGCCGGCGTCAGGCCGCTCGACTTTGCCGATATTGTTGACTTCACCTTTACCAAGCCTGATTTCAACCGTTATCCCAACTTAAAGCTGGCAATTGATGCCTGCCGTAGTGGTCAATCAGCAACAACTACATTGAATGCGGCAAACGAAATTGCGGTCGCGGCCTTTTTAAACGAGCAAATCGGTTTTTGCGACATTTACCGCATAAACGCCGAAGTGCTTGAACGTTGCCACCTGGAGCCTTTACACTCTGTGGACGCGATTATGGCACAGGATGCGCAAGCCCGCAGACTGGCCAGGGAACTGATCACTAAGTAGGAGTCATTATGTTGGAATTTTTCTGGAACCTGGGTTCTTTCATCGTCGCGCTGGGGATCTTGGTGGCCGTACATGAATATGGCCATTTTTGGGTTGCCAGAAAAGCCGGCGTTAAAGTGCTGCGTTTTTCCATCGGGTTTGGTAAACCCCTGTTCCGTTGGTATGACAAGCTGGGCACTGAATATGTCATTGCCGCCATTCCGCTGGGTGGGTATGTTCGCATGTTAGATGAACGTGTCGACGACGTATCCGCTTCAGAGCAACACCTCTCGTTTAACAACAAGCCTGTACTGTCCAGAATCGCCATTGCAGCAGCCGGACCCCTTGCTAACTTCTTATTCGCTATTTTGGTGCTCGCGGTGATGTACATGGTTGGCGTGCAAAATGCCAAGCCGATCGTCGGCGGTGTGGCCGAAAACAGCATCGCCGCTCAGGCCCAGGTGCAGCCGGGCGATCACATTATCAGTGTTGATGAGCAGCTTGTGCAGTCGTGGCAGGAGGTCACCTTTGCGCTGATGAGCGGCCTGGGTGAATCTGAAATCATACTCAAAGTACGAGACAGCAAAGGACAACTGGCACTGCGCCAGCTCGACACCCGACAGTGGCGACTGGACGAGCAGGACGTACCCCCGTTGACCTCGGTTGGCGTTCAACCCTACCGTCCGGACCTTAAACTGGAAATTGCGCAGGTCGCTAAAGGTTCTGCCGCTGAGGAGGCTGGATTAGCCAACGGTGACAAGCTGCTGCGTTATAACAATGAAGTATTAGACTCCTGGGAGCAATTCGTTCAGCTGGTGCAAACCTCAGCGCAACAACGCAGCCATTTAGTGGTGCAAAGAGCGGGCGAAGAGGTTGATCTTTACCCAACACCTCAGGGCCGTGAAGATAATAACGGCATCCTTATCGGCTATCTGGGCGTGGTACCGGTGCTTGAGCCCTGGCCAGAAGGGTACATTGAAACTAGACAATACGGGGTATTCGATAGTATCGTGCTGGGCGTTAAAAAGACCTACGACTTAACGGCGCTCAGTTTTGAGATGATTGGTAATTTATTGACCGGTCAGGTATCGGTCAAAAATCTCAGCGGGCCGGTTGGTATTGCCGTTGGGGCCGGAAATAGTGTCAGTTACGGGTTTGTCGCATTTTTAGGCTTTTTGGCTTTAATCAGCGTCAACCTGGGGGTTTTTAACCTTTTACCCCTGCCGGTCTTAGATGGCGGGCACTTAATGTATTACTTTATTGAACTTATTCGCAAAAAACCGGTCTCTGAAAAGACACAAGAGTTAGGCTACAAGGTGGGTGCAGTTGTGCTCCTGGCGCTAACTTGTTTTGCACTACTTAACGATGTATCGAGGCTTTAGGCCGCAAGGTGCGATAGCAATTGAGGCGCACTGTTCGCCGTAAGCTGTAAAGGATAAAGATAATAAAATGCCTATAAAAAAACATTTAGCTGTAACGAGTTTACTGGGCGCGAGCTTTGCTGCTCTGGGGCAAAACTCCTTTATCGTAGAAGATTTGAAAGTTGAAGGCCTGCAGCGCGTTGCGCTGGGCGCGGCGTTAACACATATTCCTATCAACGTGGGTGATCAAGTTGATGACTACACGGTGTCAAAGACAATTAAGGCGCTGTTTGCGTCTGGTCACTTCGACGATATCGCTGCATACCGTGATGGCAATCAGGTTATATTCAAAGTTAAAGAGCGTCCGACCATTGCCTCAATCGAATTTGATGGTAACAAAGACATCAAAGATGAGCAGTTACAGGAAAGCTTAGATCAGCAAAATATCCGTACTGGTGAAACGCTCGACAGAACGGTTATTGACAGTGTCGAAAAAGGCCTGATCGAGTTCTTTCATAGTATCGGTAAATACAATGCCAAAATTGAGATGAGCATTGTTGAGTTACCGCGTAACCGGGTTCGCTTAAAGCTGGACTTTAAAGAGGGTGATGCGGCATCGGTCAGGCAAATTAACCTGGTTGGTAACGAGCTATTCTCCGATGAAGAATTATTGAAGCTGGTTGAGTCGCAACAAGACTTACCCTGGTGGAAGTTCCTGTCGAGCGACCGATATCAGAAGCAAACCATTGAGGGCGATCTGGAAAAGATACGCAGTTACTATCTTGACCGTGGCTACCTGCGTTTCAACATAGATTCAACTCAGGTGTCGGTGAGCCCGGAGCGTGAGTCTGTCTATGTTACTGCCAACCTGACAGAAGGCGAGCAGTACATGGTGAAAGACTTCGAATTCATTGGCGACCTGCTTGGTCGTGAAGAACTGATCCGCAGCGTGGTGCCACTGAAGAGCGGTGAGCTATACAATGGCTCAATCGTAACGGCCACCGAAGAATTCATCAAAAGCTACCTGGCACGTTTTGGTTATGCCAATGCAGAGGTGCGCACCGTGCCTGACATTGATGACGAAAACAAAGAGGTAAAACTCACCCTGGCAGTTGACCCGGGCAAGCGTGTTTACGTGCGCCGTATTGCGGTTAATGGTAACCAGGTGACTGCCGATCACGTAGTGCGTCGTGAAATGACGCAGCTCGAAGGTGCCTGGTTGTCTAACCAGAGCCTGGAGCGCTCTAAACTCCAGATCCAGCGTCTGCCGTATATGGAAACCGTTGATTTTGAAGTGAAGCCTATTCCTGGCGTTGACGACCAGGTTGATGTTGACTTCAAGGTGAAAGAGCAGCCTGCGGGAAGTTTCCAGGCCGGTGTGGCCTATGGTTCATACGGCGGCTTGCAATTTAACGTGGGGGTCAGTGAGTCTAACTTCCTGGGGACCGGTAATCAGCTGGCGTTTAACATTAACACGGGTCGCGGCTCGAAGCGCTACACGGTATCTTATACCAACCCGTATTTCACGCCAGATGGTGTGTCACAGGGTAGCAGTATCTTCTACAGCGACTTTGACGGCAGCAAGCTGGGCCTGATCGATTACGACCAGACCAACTATGGTATTGGCACCAATTTCGGTTTCCCAATTGATGCGGTTAACCGCATTAACTTTGGTGTACGCTGGATTGAAGAAGAGCTGGATCGTATCCCGGATTACGAGCAATCTCGGGTGATGCGACTGGCGTTTACCGATCCGGATAACCCGGATGCAGGGTTCGACTTCACCAAGTATGAGCTGAGCGTAGGCTGGTCACGGATCACGGTTAACCGTGGTATGTTCCCGACAGACGGTTCTCGTCAGAGCGCGACTTTCAGAGTGACAACGCCAAACTCAGATCTGAACTTCTTCAAAGTAAACTACGATTCACGCTTCTACTGGCCTGTGAGTAACGATCATCGCTGGGTGTTCTCAGCTCGTGCGGGACTTGCTTATGGTAATGGCTACGGCGAAATCAATGGCTTTGAACAAACCTTGCCATTCCAGGAGTTCTATCGTATTACCGAAATGGAATTGCGTGGCTTTGACCGTAATACCATTTTGCCACGCGCATTGCAGCGTTCACCTGCTTCAATCGGCGGCACGCCGCTGCCGGATGGTACAATACCAGGTTCGATTGGTGGTGATCCGCAGTTTGATAACCTGATCCAGGGTGGTCGTATCGGTGGTAACGCAAAAGCGCTGGCAGGTATTGAAATGATTGTTCCGACGCCATTCCTGGATGAGGAAAATACCAGTTCGGTACGTACCAGCTTCTTCGTTGATGCTGCGAACGTCTGGGATACCGAGTTCGATGCCGACCGCTATACGAACTTGTCACCAGATGTATATAAAACATTGTCAGACTACTCAGATCCAAGCCGGTTCAGAGTGTCTACTGGCTTATCTGTGCAATGGATCTCGCCAATGGGACCTATGCTGATCAGCTTTGCCTACCCACTGAAAAAAGAAGAGGATGATGAAACAGACTTCATCAGCTTTAACATAAGTAATACTTTCTAAGGAGCTAATTGTGAAAAAACTATTCAAAACTTCGGCCATGGCGCTGATGGCAACACTCATGATGGGGGCTTCTGCGTCTGCTTTTGCACACAAAGTTGGTCTGATCGACATGCAAAGCATTTACTCACAATTGCCACAAATGGCTAAAATTGAGCAAACGCTAAAGTCAGAGTTCGCAGAACGTCGTCAAGAATTAGAAAAACTACAAGGTGACATTCGTTTCGAAGCTGAAAAGTTTAAGCGTGAGAGCGCAACTATGAGCGAAGAGCAACAAACTGCATTGCGTAAGAAAATTCAGGGCATGCAGCAAGAACTGGCTGAAAAGGGTCGTCCTTTAGAGCAAGAAATCAAAACGCGTCAAAATCAGGAACTGGCAAAAGTACAGAAACTGATCGTTGATGCCATTGAAGAAGTTGCCAAAAAAGGAAAATACGACGAAGTTCGTGTAAAAGAAACGACAATTTACTTCAACCCTGATAAAGTTTCTGACCTGTCTGATAAAATTGTTGAAGTAGTCAGTAAAAAGTAATGACCAAACACTACACTTTGTCGCAGTTGGCTGATGCTGTGGGCGCCGATTTACAGGGCGATCCGGATCAGCCAATTGAGAAAATTGCCACCTTGCTTAATGCAGGTGGCCAGGACATCGCGTTCCTGGCAAACAAAAAATACCGCAGCCAGCTTGCCGCCACGCAAGCAGGGGCCGTGATACTGGCACCCTCTGAGGCTGAACACTTCCCGGGTAACAAGCTAATCTGTGACAACCCTTACGTCGCGTACGCCAAGCTTGCGCAATATATGGATACCACGCCTGATTCAGCGCAGGGAATTCATGAGCGTGCTTCGGTCCATGAGTCGGTGAAACTCGGTAATAATGTCAGCATTGGCGCGAATGCCGTGATAGAAGCAGGCGTAGAGCTTGGCGATGACGTGCAGATAGGTCCAGGTTGTTTCGTTGGTAAACATACCCGTATTGGCGCTAAAACTAAGCTCTGGGCCAACGTGACTATTTATCATGAAGTGGTCATCGGCGAGTCGTGTTTATTTCAGTCCGGCGCCGTGATCGGGAGCGATGGCTTTGGCTATGCAAACGAAGGCGGAGAATGGGTTAAAATTCCTCAGCTTGGTAGCGTCATTATTGGTAACCGCGTAGAAGTCGGGGCAAGCACGACGATAGATCGGGGTGCGCTGGATGACACGGTGATCCACGATAATGTGATTTTGGATAACCAAATTCAAATCGCACACAATGTTGAGATTGGTTACGGTACCGCCATTGCCGGGTGTAGCGTAATGGCCGGTAGTGTAAAAATCGGCAAATATTGCCAAATTGGCGGTATGGTGGCTGTCAACGGACATAATGAAGTGTGTGACGGAGTCGTCATTACAGGCATGAGCATGGTGACCAAAGGGATCTCCGAGCCGGGGATTTACTCATCAGGTATGCCACACACCACAAACAAAGAGTGGCGTAAAAACATTGCTCATCTGCGTAATCTTTCGGATTTTAAAGCGCGATTGAAAGCGCTGGAAAGCCTCACTGAACAGCTTAAACATACTGATAACTAAAGGATGTTATTTTGGCCAACGAATTAAATAGCTTTGATATTCAAGAAATCCTCAAGCTACTGCCACATCGTTACCCGATGCTGCTGGTAGATAAGGTCATTGACTATAAGCCTGGCGAATACTTACATGCAGTCAAAAATGTGACTGCCAACGAGCCTATTTTTACAGGCCACTTTCCTGATCAGCCTATTTTCCCAGGCGTGATGATTTTAGAAGCCATGGCTCAGGCGACTGGCCTGCTTGGCTTTAAGACCGTCGAGAATCGCGGTGATAATGAACTATACTTGTTTGCAGCGATAGATAATGCGCGCTTCAAGCAGCCGGTCGTGCCGGGCGATACTATGCATTTGCATGTTGAATTTGTGAAAGAGCGCCGCAATATCTGGAAATTTTCTGGTGTTGCAAAGGTCGACGGCAAGGTCGTGTGTAGCGCTGAACTAATGTGTGCAAGAAGAGAGTTTTAAGCGTGATCCATCCTACTGCAATTATTGAGTCAGGTGCTCAACTGGGCGAAAATGTATCAGTTGGTCCCTATAGCTATATCGGCAATGATGTTGTTATTGGAGACAACTGTAAAATAGAATCTCACGTCGTGATCAAAGGACCCAGCGTGATTGGTTCTGGTAACCATATTTTTCAGTTCGCATCAGTCGGCGAAGCCTGCCAAGATAAAAAGTACAAGGATGAACCAACCAAGCTGGTAATTGGTGACAACAATATTATCCGCGAATGCGCCACCATCCACCGTGGTACCATTCAGGATAAAGGCATCACTCAGATCGGCAGCAATAACTTGTTTATGGCGTACACCCATGTTGCGCACGATGCTGTCATCGGCAACAATGTGATTTTCGCTAACAATGCGAGTGTGGCAGGGCATGTACATGTCGGCGACTTTGTGATTTTAGCCGGTAATTCGGGTGTCCATCAGTTCTGTAAAATCGGTGCTCATGCCTTTGTTGGCATGTACAGCGGTGTGAATCAGGACGTACCGCCATTTGTAACAACCACTGGTACGCCTGCGCGACCTGCTGCGATAAACACAGAAGGGTTAAAGCGCCGTGGTTATGAATCGGATGAGATCATGGCCATTCGTCGAGCTTATAAGACTTTGTTCCGTAAAGGTCTGAAGCTGGATGAAGCGCTGGAAGTCATGCGCGAAGATGCCGCAAAGTTTGCCGGTGTTCAGGACATGATTGACTTTATTGCGACCTCAGAAAGAGGACTGGTACGTTAATTTTTGATAACGGCCGATAACCTTTCTACATCGCATATCTGTATCTGATATACTAACGCCATACAGCCTGTATGGCGTTTTTTTATTCTAAAATGAATCACATGGCCAACGAAAAAGAAATTACGATAGGGATTGTTGCCGGCGAGCTGTCTGGCGACATCTTAGGTGCAGGACTTATCCATGCACTGCGCGAACATTATCCTAATGCCCGATTTATCGGTATTGCCGGTCCGAAGATGCTGGCGGCCGGATGCGAAACCTTATTCGATATGGAAGAGCTGGCTGTGATGGGCCTGGTGGAAGTATTAGGAAGGCTGCCACGCCTACTGAAGATCCGCAAACAACTGGTCGAGCATTTTATCGCGCATAAACCGGATATTTATATCGGTATTGATGCGCCCGACTTCAACCTGCGCGTAGAAAAACCACTTAAAGCGGCCGGTATTAAAACCGTTCAGTATGTCAGTCCGTCAGTCTGGGCCTGGCGACAAAAACGCATTTTTAAAATCGCGGAAGCCACCAACCTGGTGTTATCCCTGCTGCCATTCGAAAAAGCTTTTTACGATAAACACGAAGTGCCGTGCACCTTTGTCGGTCATACACTGGCGGATGAAATCCCGCTCGATGTGGATGTGTCAGCCGCGCGCGCGCAATTGGGCCTGAAAGACTCAGATACTGTGCTGGCTCTGTTGCCAGGCAGTCGCGGCTCTGAAGTAAGCCAGCTTAGTGAAACCTATTTACTGACGGCCAAAGCACTGGCCGATAAGATCCCCAACCTGAAAATTCTTGTGCCTCTGGTGAACGAAAAGCGCAAAGCGCAATTTCAGGCTATTCAGGCCCAGGTTGCCCCAGAGCTGAGAACCATTTTACTCGATGGCCAGTCCTCGCTGGCGATGACGGCGGCAACTGCCGTTTTGCTCGCCTCGGGCACAGCAACACTGGAGGCCATGCTGTATAAAAAGCCAATGGTGGTCGGTTATAAGCTCAAGCCTCTCAGTTATTGGATTTTTAATACCTTTTTTACCTTCAACATTAAGCACTTTTCTTTGCCAAATCTGTTGGCAGATGAAGCCCTGGTTGAAGAGTTTTTACAACAGGATTGTAACCCCGATGCACTCACAGATGCATTGCTACCTTTGCTGAAAGGAGACAACTCAGCGCTTATCCAACGTTTTTATGATATTCACCAGAATATTCGCCGTGACGCCAGCAAACAGGCGGCACAGGCTGTAGTGGAGTTAATAGATGCAAATTGAACGTCCTGATGTGCAGTATATTGCAGGCGTAGATGAAGTAGGCCGTGGCCCTTTAGTGGGTGACGTGGTCACAGCGGCGGTGATCCTGGATCCGGCCAACCCGATAGAAGGGCTGACGGATTCCAAAAAACTTACCGAGAAAAAGCGCTTACTGCTGGCTGAAGAGATCAAACAAAAAGCACTGTGCTACCACGTGGCACGTGCTACGGTGAGCGAAATTGATGAGCTGAATATCCTGCATGCCACTATGCTGGCCATGACGCGCGCGGTAGAAGGCTTAGCAGTGAAAGCCGAGTTTGTATTTGTTGACGGCAATCGCTTGCCCGAACTGAGCGTGCCTGCTCAGGCGGTGGTTAAAGGCGACAGCCTGGTCGCTGAGATCAGTGCTGCCTCTATCCTGGCAAAAGTGACCCGCGATCAGGAAATGCTGGAGCTGGATAAGCAATATCCGCAATATGGTTTTGCGGGACACAAAGGCTACCCGACCAAAGCCCATTTTGCAGCGCTCAGCGAACACGGCGCAACCCCGCATCACAGAACCAGTTTCAAACCGGTACAGCGCATTCTGGCGGAGAAATCTTAGTTATGGCAGCCCCTGAGTTTGTTCATTTAAGAGTACACAGCGACTTTTCTATGGTCGACGGGCTGGCAAAAACCAAGCCCATCGTGGCGCGTGCCGCCGAGCTGGGCATGCCTGCCTTTGCCATCACAGATCAGATGAACTTATGTGGCCTGGTGCGCTTTTACGGCGCGGCCCACGGTGCGGGTATTAAACCGCTGGTCGGGGCCGATTTCTGGCTTAAGAGCGATCAGTTTCCGGACGAGCCCAGCCGCATTGTGGTGCTGGCCAAAAACAACGAAGGTTATAAAAACCTTACCTTATTGATCTCCGAGGCCTATTTACGGGGCCACGTATTTCATCGTCCCGCAATAGACAAAGCGTGGCTGGCTAAATACAAAGAAGGCCTGATCTTATTATCCGGTGCTAAAGACGGCGATGTGGGTAAAGCGCTTTTAAAGGGCAACCCGCAACTGATTGCCGACACGGTGGAATTCTACGAAACCCATTTTGCCGATCATTATTATCTTGAACTACACCGTACCGGCCGTGAGCAGGAAGAGGCATACCTGCATGCGGCGGTCGCGCTGGCAACTGAAAGAGGTTTGCCGGTTGTGGCAACTAACGAAGTGGTGTTCCTCCATGAACATGACTTCGAACCCCACGAAATTCGTGTGGCCATTCACGACGGTTACACGCTGGAAGATAAAAACCGTCCCAGACGTTTCTCCAAAGAGCAGTACCTGAAAACCCCTGAACAAATGCAGGAGTTATTCAGCGATATTCCGGAAGCGCTGCAAAACACGGTAGAGATTGCCAAGCGCTGTAACGTCACCGTTCAGCTGGGCACTTACTTCCTGCCAGATTATCCGACCGGCGATTTAAAAATCGAAGACTTCCTGGTGAAGGTATCCCGTGATGGTCTGGAAGAGCGTTTACAGTTCCTATTCCCGGACGATGCTGAGCGCGCAGAAAAACGCGGCCCGTATGATGAGCGTCTGCAAATTGAGCTCGACGTAATCAACCAGATGGGATTCCCTGGCTACTTCCTGATCGTAATGGAGTTCATCCAGTGGAGTAAGGATAACGATATTCCGGTCGGGCCGGGGCGGGGTTCCGGTGCGGGCTCACTGGTGGCGTATGCGTTAAAGATCACCGATCTGGATCCACTGGAATTTGACCTGCTATTCGAACGTTTCCTTAACCCGGAACGTGTCTCGATGCCCGACTTCGACGTCGACTTCTGTATGGACCGCCGGGATGAAGTAATCGACCACGTATCTAAGCTATATGGTCGTCAGGCGGTATCCCAGATCATCACCTTTGGTACCATGGCCGCCAAGGCGGTAATTCGCGACGTGGGTCGGGTGCTTGGTCACCCTTATGGCTTTGTCGATCGTATTTCTAAGCTCGTCCCGGGCGATCCGGGTATGACCCTGGCCAAAGCCTTTGAGGTTGAGCCGCGTCTGCCTGAAGTGTACGACGGCGACGAAGAAGTTCGAGAGCTGATAGACAAGTGTCGTATTCTTGAAGGCTGTACCCGTAACGCCGGTAAGCACGCCGGGGGCGTGGTTATCTCGCCGACCAGTATCACCGACTTTGCCGCGCTCTATTGCGACGAAGAAGGTAAGTTCCCGGTCACCCAGTTTGATAAAAACGACGTTGAAACGGCCGGTCTGGTTAAGTTCGACTTCCTGGGTCTGCGTACACTGACCATCTTGCAGTGGGCGCTCGATATGACCAACGAGCGACTGGCGCGTGATGGCATTGAGCCGGTCGATATCGCGGCTATTCCGTTAGATGATCCGGCCAGCTTCGAAGTGCTGCTCAGAGCTGAAACCACCGCCGTATTCCAGTTGGAATCGCGGGGGATGAAAGACCTGATCCGTCGTTTGAAGCCGGACTGCTTCGAAGATATGATCGCACTGGTTGCTTTGTTCCGTCCGGGTCCGCTGCAATCGGGCATGGTAGATAACTTTATCGACCGTAAGCATGGCCGAGAAGATATCTCTTACCCGGATGCGCAGTACCAGCACGACAGCCTGCAACCAATCCTGGAGCCGACCTACGGGATCATCCTATACCAGGAACAGGTAATGCAGATTGCCCAGGTTCTGGCGGGATACAGCCTAGGTGGCGCAGACTTGCTGCGTCGAGCCATGGGTAAGAAAAAACCCGAGGAAATGGCCAAGCAGCGTAGCACCTTCGAAGACGGTGCCAGAGACAACGGCGTTGACGGCGAACTGGCAATGAAGATCTTCGATCTGGTAGAGAAGTTCGCGGGTTATGGCTTTAACAAGTCACACTCTGCTGCTTATGCACTGGTATCGTATCAGACGCTGTGGATGAAAACCCATTATCCGGCTGAGTTTATGGCAGCGGTAATGTCGGCGGATATGGATAACACCGACAAAATCGTGACCCTGGTGGACGAATGCGAAAACATGAAGTTGACGCTGTTGCCACCGGACGTCAACGCGGGCGTATATAAGTTTGCGGTAAACCGCCAGGGCGAGATCGTCTATGGTATCGGCGCCATCAAAGGCGTGGGTGAAGGCCCGGTTGAAGCCATTCTGGAAGCCCGCGAGCAGGGCGGTCCGTTTAAAGACTTATTCGATTTTTGTGCCCGGGTTGACCTTAAACGCCTGAACCGCCGGGTGATTGAAAAGCTGATTTACGCAGGTGCGCTGGACCAGCTGGGTCCGGAAAAAACCCAGCCCGGGCGTGCTACCTTACTGGCCAGCCTGAAAGACGCCATGAAGTCTGCCGAGCAGCACCACAAGGCCGAGTCACTGGGGCAAAGTGATTTGTTTGGCTTGCTGGC
This sequence comes from Pseudoalteromonas rubra, assembly GCF_000967655.1. Taxonomy (GTDB): domain Bacteria; phylum Pseudomonadota; class Gammaproteobacteria; order Enterobacterales; family Alteromonadaceae; genus Pseudoalteromonas; species Pseudoalteromonas rubra_A. Next base: position 11,895 of record NZ_JXYA01000009.1, on the reverse strand, counting down.
CGTTGAGCCAGACGAAGTTGAGCAGGCCTTTGTTAAAGCAATCCCGCTGTCGGATGATGAATGGTTGCAGGGTGAAAAAGACACTCTGGGCTTATATCTGACCGGTCACCCGATAAATCAGTACAGAAAAGAGTTAAAAAATTATACTTCGGGTCGTCTAGTAGAATTACAGCCGACAAATCGCGATGTGCAATCGACGGCTGCCGGGTTGGTTATCAATGCAAGAGTGCTGGTCAACAAAAAAGGCAAACGCTGGGGTCTGATAACTTTAGATGACAAGAGCGCACGAATTGATGTACGCTTATTTCCTGAACAGTTCGAAATGTACCAAGATATGCTGCAAATGAACCAAATCTTGGTAATATCCGGACAGGTCAGCTTTGATAACTTCTCCGGCGGCATTACAATGACCGCCAGAGAAGTCTGTACCATATCTCAGGCCCGTGAAAAGCGGATCAGTGCGATAAAAATGACCTTGAATATGGTGCAAATTGACACGAACTTCATAGATAATCTGAAAAAAGTACTGGAACCGTACAAATTTGGTACGTGTCCGGTAAAAATCCAATATCAGCGCCCGGACGCGATAGCGGAAGTTACATTAGGTATGCAATGGTGTGTGACGCCCAGTGATGATCTCCTCAGACGATTATCCAAGATGGCGGCGCAGGAAATAGAACTAGAATTTAATTAAACAGGTAGTTTAGAGCATGAGCCTCAATTATCTTGAATTTGAGCTTCCAATTGCAGAATTAGAAGCAAAAATCAATGAATTACAAAACGTAAGCCGCTCTGGCAGTCTTGATCTCAGCCTTGAAGAAGAGATCAGCCGCCTCAAGGAAAAAAGCGTAGAACAAACGAAAAAGATCTTCGACAACCTCGGTGCCTGGCAGGTATCTCAGTTGGCGCGTCATCCGCTTCGTCCTTATACACGCGATTACATCGAGCGTATTTTCACTGAATTTGACGAGTTTGCGGGCGACCGCACATTCGCAAACGACCCGGCTATTTTGGGCGGTGTTGCACGACTAGACGACAAACCAGTCATGGTTATCGGCCAGCAAAAAGGCCGCGACACAGCCGAAAAAATCAAGCGCAACTTTGGTATGCCAAAGCCTGAAGGCTATCGTAAAGCCTTGCGTCTGATGGAAATGGCTGAGCGTTTTAAAATGCCAATCATCACTTTCATCGACACCCCGGGTGCTTATCCGGGCGTTGGCGCTGAAGAGCGTGGTCAGAGTGAAGCAATTGCTCGTAACCTTAAAGTGATGGCTGCACTGAAAGTGCCGACCATCTGTACCGTGATTGGTGAGGGTGGCTCTGGTGGTGCACTGGCCATTGGTGTGGGCGACCGCGTTAACATGCTTCAGTACAGCACCTACTCTGTTATCTCACCGGAAGGGTGTGCCTCTATCCTGTGGAAGAGTGCAGAAAAAGCCCCTCTGGCTGCAGAAGCCATGGGTGTATCAGCAGCACGAGTTAAAGAGCTGGATCTCATCAATACCATTATTGATGAGCCTATGGGTGGCGCACATCGTAACTACGACACGATGGCGAAAAACCTTAAAGCTCAGCTTAAGCGTGACTTGGGCGAACTGGAAGCACTGAGCACAGAAGAAATGCTGGAGCAACGTTACCAGCGTCTGATGTCATTTGGTTATTGCTAAGCCACTGTGACACTGCAACACCGAAAAAAGCCGCATTGCGGCTTTTTTTGTACCTGCGAAACCGGGATAATACGACCTAACTATCGACAACATCCGAGATTATGACTCAGACCCCGCTTTATAAACGTTTTGCTGCCAGCCTGGATAACTTACTGGCTGATGAGCGAGTGCACTCTAAATTGCAAGTGGTAACGCGTGGCCTTACTGTGGCGCTCTCAGGTGGGGTAGACTCTGTGGTGCTGCTGTACCTGTGCCATCATTATGTGCAGTGCAATTCTCGGCTGGCATTACAGGCAATTTATGTTGATCATGGTTTGTCGCCTAATTCACCAAAGTGGCAGGCGTTTTGTGAGGCACAATGTGAGGCGCTGGCCATCGACTTTACCCCGGTTTCGGTTAAGGTGGTGGCACAAAATCGTCAGAGCCTTGAAGCTCAGGCCCGTGCAGCACGTTACGAGGCACTGGACAAGCAGGCTTATCCGCATCATGCACTGGTGCTGGGGCAGCACGCGGACGATCAGGTTGAAACCTTTCTGCTGCGCCTCAAACGAGGCTCTGGTCTTAAAGGGCTGGGCGCCATGCAGGCACGCACCGAGTTGCCATCCGGGCGGGTATGTCTGAGGCCCTTGCTCACATCCCAGCGCGCAGACATAGAAGCGTTTGCCAAGACATTCGGCATATCACACATAGAAGATGAATCTAACCTCAGCGACCGCTTTGACCGCAATTTTTTGCGCAACCAGATATTGCCCTTGTTAAAATCCCGTTTTACGGGCTTTGTTCCCAGCGTTATGCGTACCATTGAGCTGTTACAGGGGCAGCAGGCATTGCTGGATGAAATCACCCGGGCCGATCTTATGCACTGCCTGGATGAGCAAAGCTTGTCTGTTACTCGCCTTGCAGAGTTTGCGCCATTACGCCAGCAAAACCTGGTGCGTGCCTGGCTGGCTGAGCGGGGCGTTCAGATGCCGTCGCAAAAACAGCTGGAACAGATCCTGACACAGGCGTTGAATGCCAAAGCGGACGCACAAATGGCTGTTACTTTACCTGCCGGGCAGGTTAGGCGCTTCAGAGACAACTTATACTGGGTCTGTGAGCAGGCACCCAGGCAGTCGTACAGCAATATCGCTCTGGCGCCTGTGATGCTGGATGACAGCACGACATTATCTGTTATTGAGGGGAAAGGGATCCGCCATCCAATGCCGGATGAACAGGTGTCGGTGCGCTTTAACTGCCTGAACGAAAAAGTTAAACCGCTTGGGCGTAGTGGCCGTAATACCCTCAAGCACTGGCTAAAAGATTATGGTGTCCCTACCTGGGAGCGCGGCCGTGTGCCGCTGATTTATTACAACGATGAATTAGTACAGGTAGTGGGGTTTTTCGTCAATGAGGCGTATGCATCGTCTCAGGGACTCAATTGGAAGTTAGAAGATGCAAGAAACACACAAGATCGGTGAATCGCTGGCAAATAAAGCTATCTGGGCAGTACTTGGCTGCGGTGCTTTGTTTTTTATTCTGGCGATGAATGGTGGCCTGAATATCGGCAATGTTGTGCTTAGCCTGAGTGTGGGCGGGCTGAGTGCGGCGCTGTTGCTGGCTTACTGGCACGGCAAGGGCGGGAGCTTTTTTATTTTTGGCCTGGGTGCACCTATGCTGGCCATTATTTTCAGCGAACTGCCAGACTTTTTGTCACTGGCATGGGTGATCAACAGCTTCTTCGCGGGTTTTGCACTGCTACTGTTGCTGTATAAGCTGGTTTTACTGCGTAAGTAAGGACCATATCGCGTTAGGGGACGCGATATGGTCAGACAGTTTGTCGTCTAGATTGTCCGGGCGCAGTCTCTGCCGGCGTCCTTAGCGCGATACAGCCCCTTATCCGCCCGCGAGAAAATTTCGTTCGGGCAATCCTGGCTGGTTGCCAGCGTAAAGCCAATGCTGGTGGTAACATCATGGCTCTTCATGATGGTACAGCATCTGACAGACGCCATGATGCGCTCCGCAATCACTTTATTGGTGGTAAAGGCTGGATCGTCAATCAGGATCGCAAACTCATCACCGCCAAAACGGAACACGGTGTCTGTTGCTCGCACGGATGACTCCAGAATACGCGCAAATTCAATTAATACGTTATCACCCATTTTGTGACCATACTGGTCGTTCACTTGCTTAAAGTTATCTAAATCCAGCAGCATCAGGCTAAAATTGCAGTGATGACGGCGGCTGCGTTCAAGCTTTTTGGCCAAAAACTCATTGAACTGGCTGCGATTAGATAAACCGGTCAGCGAATCTTTGGTGGCCAGCTTGAGTACCCGCTGATACATCAAGGCGTTTCTGAGTGGATACAACAAGCAGGTATGCAGCTGGATAAGCCTTGCCTGCAACGCCTCACTCAGGCGATATTTACTGAAATACACAATCTGACCCAGATGCTGGTTGTTTAACTCCAGATCAAACGTATAAGGGCTCAGCTGGTTGTTACTTTGCTGCATCTGAAACACGCCTTCACTGGAATGAAACTGCAATCCGGCAAGGTTTATAATGCGCTTAATATAGCCAGCAAAGATGTCGAGCAGTCCATTTACATCGAGCGTTGTTTGTAATTTTTCAGTCAGGCTCATTGGGTTTTCGGGGACGTGCGACATTTGCATTTGCGCGTTAAACGGCAAAAAATCCCCGCGCGTCGGTGCCCGCTGTGTCAAAATATGGACATTTTCCATCTAGTATTCCCCTAAAGTACAACATTCAGTCTGTTCTAAGCGAGTTTCATGCCAAAAATTTAAACTGGCTGAAAAACAGCTGCTTGCTATATTTAGTAGTGAATAAAAATTACTCACCAGTAATTTATTGACGCTTGGGAGGCGCTTTGCAGCAAAATTTTGCCGGGTTTTTAGGTGAGGATGTCACCAGTACGCTAGTTGCCGCCCTGGAGGGCCAATTTACCGGGTTGATAGCCTTGTTGCTCTGTGCCGTGGCGCTGGTGTGGTCGTTTAAGCGGGTTGGGTTGCCCCCCATATTGGCTTATTTATTAACCGGCCTGCTGGCGGGTAGCTATGGCTTTGGCTGGATCAATAATAGTCATGAGATCCAACTGATAGCTGAGCTGGGGATTGTGTTTTTACTGTTTAGCCTGGGGTTGGAGTTTTCGATCCCCAAACTGATGGCAATGCGTAGCGTGGTATTTGGGCTGGGCAGCTTACAGGTGCTGGTCACCACTGTTGTGCTGGCGGTGATCTTAAAGTATCTGGGATTTAACTGGATTGAAGCGCTGATCATTGCCAGCCTGATAGCCTTGTCTTCCACAGCCGTTGTAGTGAAAGAGCTCAAAGAGCGGGGCATATTGAATATTCGCCGTGGTCAGCTGGCAGTGGGGGTTTTGCTGTTCCAGGACATTGCCGTGGTCCCGCTGCTGATCACCATTCCTTTATTAAGCCAGTCTGATAACCAGGTATTAGTCGGCGCGCTTATTCTTGCGCTCGCCAAAGGTGCGTTTGTTTGTATGTTGTTGTGGGCCATTGGCAAGTGGGTGTTGCCGAAAGTCTTTAACGAAGTGGCGATGGCCCGCACCGATGAGTTATTTGTACTGACCACTCTGGTGGTGGCGCTGTGTGCCGGAGCGCTAACCTATGCGTTTGGTCTTTCCATGGCGCTGGGTGCATTTCTGGCCGGAATGATGCTCGGCGAAAGCCAGTTCAGGCACCAGCTCGAAGCTGAGATACGGCCCTTTCGCGATATTCTGATGGGGCTGTTCTTTGTGACCGTAGGCACACAGCTCGATGTGTCGTATGTGATCCAGTCATTTATCTATATTGTGCTGGTTCTGGCGCTGCTGATTGTGCTAAAGCTGGCCATTATTTTCCTGCTAGCCCAGCTGATGGGCGAGCGCCGTAAAGACGCCTTTGCAGCCGGTGTGTTGCTGTGGCAAATGGGCGAATTTGGCTTTGTATTGGTGGCGCTGGCCGGCAAACACCAGTTGCTCAGTGCCGAGGTGGCCTCGTTCCTGATAGCGCTGGGGGTGTTGTCTATGGCATTAACCCCGTATTTGATCAGCGAAACAGATCGGCTTATTAAGCTGTTTGGTATCGACAGCGAAGGGCGCCCAGAGCCTCACGAGCAGGGTTTTATAGACTCCAGCAAGGTTAAAAACCACGTGGTGATCTTTGGTTATGCGCGGGTGGGGCAGACCATTGCGCGGTTTTTGCGCCCGGAAGCCATTCCATATATTGCCGTAGAGCGTAACCCGGCCATAGTTCAGGAAGCGATAACCGCCGGAGAGCCCGTGGTATTTGGCGATCCAACTCAGCAGGAAGTGCTGAAATCCGCCAATGTCAGTGAAGCCCGCCTGGTAATTGTGTCGCTCAATGACTTCGACAAAGCCCAGGCCGTGATAGACGCGGTGAAGCGCTTTGCCCCTGAGGTAAAAATTTTGGTGCGAATGAAGGACGATACCCACCTGGAGGCACTCAAAGAACTCGGTGCCACAGAAGTTGTGCCAGAATCGCTGGAGGCCAGCCTGATGATGGTATCGCATGTGTTGTATATGTCTGGCGTGCCGATGCGCCGGATCCTCAAGCGGGTGAGCATTGAAAGGGAAAACCGCTATGAGTATTTACACGGCTTTTTTACCGGCGACAGCCAGGAAATGGAAGAATACGCGGGCGCAGACGGTGCCAGCTACAGCTCAGACAGGCTGGAGTATTTGCATGCCATAGCGCTGCCTGACGATGCCTTTGCGGTCGATAAGTCGATTGCCGAGCTGGACCTGTCACGTCATAAAGTGGTGGTAAAAGCACTGCGGCGCAATGGCGAAGAAATCTCTATGCCGGATGAAGAGATCACCTTATGTGCCAGCGATGTTTTGCTGCTTAAAGGCAAGCCGCGGCGAGTGGAGCGGGCCGAGCAATTCCTGCTAGACGGCCTGCCATAGCGAATGGTGTGGTTTAATCCAGCTCCAGAAAGGCGCGAATTTCGTCCAGCCGGGCAAGCCCATCCTGATAGCCATACTCTATCAACTCCCGGGTATAGGCTTTTTCGAACAACAAGTAACTGGTTAAACTCGATGGCGAGTGCCGTCTTACCCCGATAGAGCGCAGCAAGAGCTTAATGGCCATCGGCAACTCATCGTAATAATGTAAAGCCAGTTCATTGAAATTATGAGTGGGATTGACCACCAGAGTTTTAATGTGTTTCAGCTCTTTGTGTTTATCTCTGGCGGGTAGTAACCCGACCGTACGGTTTACCCGCTCCAGTCGTTCCAGATCAGATTGTAAGGTATCGCTGAACACGCTATCGAGCAGGTGACCTGCAACCACCGACATGCCGGGAAAGTGCGGCTCGTAGCCAAGCGGGGTTGGGATTTTTGGCTGCTCAACACCAATGACGAAAATCTTCTCGGCCCCCAGATGGATCGGCGGGCTCAGTGGCGACAATTGGTGGATTGAGCCATCACCGTAATAATGGTGCCTGACCCGCACACTGGGAAACACCATAGGAATGGCACTGGAGGCCATCAGGTGATCCAGGGTGATATGGTCGGGCACACCAATGCGCTTGGCACGTTGCCACGGGCGCGCGTCCTTTGCCTGATAAAACGCCACAGAGCGGCCGGTTGAGTAGCTGGATACGGTCACCGACAAGGCATCCAGATAGCCGCGCTGAATGTTACGGTCGATCCTCGAAAGGTCGAGCACCTCACGCAGCAGGTGGCGCAGTGGTGTGTTATCCAGCAAACTGGCTGGTGGCTGATTGATATATTCAGCCTGAAAACTGCGCATCATATTACCCAGAATGTGGCCAAATGCACCGACAAAGCCGCTCTCGTACACCATATCGGTATGAAAGTTTTTCCAGATTGATTCTATTTTACGGATCGCCAGATGCATATTCGAGGCATAACAAGCCAGGCCCGCGGAGTTGATGGCCCCCGCCGAGGTGCCGTTTATAATCCGAAAGGGCAGCGGGGCGGTTCTGGGCAGGCTGTGCGCCAGCGCTTTTAGCACGCCAACCTGGTAGGCAGCCCGGGCCCCACCACCGGTTAATAACAGTGCTGAACGAGGACATGAACGCGAACTGTGCTGCTGACTCATATGCTTCCTTAACCACGCAATTTACAAAGGTTGATTTGAGAAAAAAATTCAGGCCTTGAGAAGCCTAGTACACTTACTATAACGATTTGTTTAACTTAGTAAAACAGCAATACATCGCGATTCAGAAACAAATTCATTGACGATTCATATTGCGCCCATATGCTCACTAAGCAGTAATTGATATTGCACCTTGTCGCGGATGCGATATCTTTTAATGAATACTCACCAATATTGGATGCATTTGTGAGTATACGCGTTTAAAGAGACTAAAAATGCCATGGGTTGCAAACGCAAAGGTCGTCAAAGGGCCCAGCGATAAGCTATAATCTTTTGTATATTATAGATTATTTTTGTTGCCTGAGACGCGGCCAAGCGCCCAATCTGGCACTTTAATCACCGTAAGTGCAACTAATTCGTTTAGCAAATTTAATGGAGCTTCCATGTCAGAGCACAACTCAGCAGAATCAAGGAACAGCAAGCCGTCTAACAGCCACTTATTGCTTGCCGTAAGCGTGGTCGTGGCCCTCGTTATTGTGGCCATATTTGTGCTTTCAAATCGGGATAATGAGCAGGAAAACGCCAAGTTTAAACAAGACGTTGTGGTGCCGGAGAAAACGCCAGCGGAAGTGGTCAACACTGCACGCCCAGAGCTTGCTACTGAGGTTGAAGAGCCCACAGCGCCAGAACCAATTGTAGAGCCTGAGCCTGTAACGGAACCTGAGCCACTGCCACAGCGCGAGCCGGAACAACCAGTAGCTGCGCCGCTTCCGTCACTGGACAACAGCGACGTGGCCCTGAGCGAGCAAATTAGCAACTATCTGAACGACACGGCCATGGATCTGGTGGTCACTGACGACATGATCCGCCGCAGCGTGGTATTTGTCGACAACCTGGCACAAGGTAAAGTGGCTAAAAATCACTTCCCGGTTAGCAAACCTCAAGACAACTTTATGGTGATCGAAGACGACATCATCATTACCGACCCAAACAGCTACGAGCGTTACACACCATACGTGAACATGCTCAATGCGATGAGTACAGCTCAGCTGGTACGCACGTACGACAAGTTCAAGCCGTTAATTCGTGAAGCTTACGAAGAAATTGGCTACGACGGCGGCGAATTCGACCTGACCCTGCAAGAAGCCATTGGCGAGCTGCTGGAAACACCTATCCCGGAAACCAGCCTGCCGCTGCTGCAAGAATCTGTGACTTATAAGTACGCTTATGCAGAGTGGGAGCAACTGTCTGATGCGCAAAAGCTATTCCTGCGCATGGGCCCGGAAAACATGAAGAAAATGAAAAAGCGCCTGCAAGACCTAAAAGTCGCGCTGGCAAAGTAAGTTAAAAACCCAAGAAAAAACCAACCAAAACAGCAAAGCCCGTCTAATTGTATACTCACTAAGCAGTTAGCCGGGCTTTTTCACATTTATCCTTGCAACCCAGCGTGAAACTCGCGATAATTCATCCCGCGCCAAACAAGGCCCTCAATGGTAGTCTTATTGGTCCTCTCGCAACGATAGTTCGTGAACCTGGTCAGGTCCGGAAGGAAGCAGCCACAGCGAATGACTCGTGTGCCGGGATGTGGCTGGTAAGACTGCCACCCAAACTCCAAAGTTTGCGGTGTCAGATTTCACTCCAAAATCAAAAATCTTCTAAAGCTAAAAAATATTTTCCAGTCATTCTTTTAAATTACCTTATGTATTCTGTGCAGGTTTCGAACATTCAGAAAGCTCATCTTGCACAACTTATAAGAAGCCATTGAAAAAGAGTGGTTTTAATTTTTAAGTTGGTATGTGATTTTCAGTAAATTCAAGGAGTGACAGCCACCCAGCCATAGGGGTGCCATCCAAAGTTAAAACAAACCTCAGCGCTATTGGCCCCTCCTTTAGTGGGAATCAGAGGCCTGTAAATGTCTGAAAGAGAGAGCTGCAAAACTTTGCTTTCGACATTGTTGGTTGTCTTGTAATCAAGTGTAATTTTAAAATTTCCAATCTCTTCCTAATATCTCTGTCGATACAAGTTAGTTCCCAGTGCTTTCAGCCAAATAATTTAGAGGAAAAGTTATGAAAACAATGATCATTGCATTGAAGGATGAGTTACACGGACTATATGTTGACATTGAAGGTAATCGAAGCAAAGAGTTTGACCCATATCATCATGTTATTTTTCTTCATGAACTAGATGATGGATACGTTTTAGAATCTGAACTAACAGGTTGGAAAGCATGTTCAAAAAGCGGTTGGGTTGAACAGGATATCGATACAGCTAGTAAATTCACGATAAAGGAAGAAAATCGGAAAAAGTATATTTATGGAATAAAGGCGCTTCAATCAGAAAAAGCACCTAGCAATTCAGCGTTACCGCCGAGGTTAGTTGTTGAGTTTCGTGACGATCAAGATGGAAAAATTGATTTAGAACCTTTTGGCCCTAGTAAAACGTTTACAGCAGACGAGCTTGCACTGTTCGACATAGCCCTGGAGAAAGGAGGTGCCTTGCTTGAACCCTCTGAAGATGATGTGAAAAATTCACGATTACTAGGTGAACTATTAGCTCAGTATTCAGAGGAAGGTGAAGATGATGCACTTAAACAGTGGGCACCTTTTGTAACATCTGCCGGTTCACATTACTCTGTTATAAAGCATGGAGCTGCAAAGGTGTATATTTGGAAACAACCAAAGCCCAGCAAAAGTGCACAAGATTATTTCCAAGATTTGCCTTCCTACCGATACAATTATTATAAAGAAAATGGTGAGCCGATTGAGTCAGAGTTTGAAGAATTTTTAGTTATTTACAAGTCTGGTAAAAAATCGACTGTTCAAAAATATCTTGGTTTTGGTGCAAGAACTGCACTTGAATTAGGGCTTGCGACAGCTATTAAAAAGTTAATTTATGCTACTTGTCGTAAGATATTTAAGACTGAGGTAAAGGGTGCTATTACAAAATCATTTGCTCTATCCGTAGAAAAAAGTATGGGAACGAAAAAAACGTATGTTAAATTCTTTAGCAAAAGAGTAATAGCTAGAAGAGCGTTACTTTCGTGCCTAAGTGGTGCAGTTGCGATTACAGCAGCCTACTTAGCAATTGAAGTTTTGTGGGGATTAATCTTTGTTCCACAAAAGGCTACGATTAAAATATTTAATCGTAGCGAAAAACAAGATATCGATGTCACCGTCGGCTATTTAGATAATGTTGCAGATCGTTATTATGCATCAGAAAATGAAGAAAAAAATGGTGAAAGTTATATTGTTAGTAAGGTGAAAAAGACTGGGGATGAATTTGATGATCCAGATATCCCAGGTGTTGTCGATGGGTATGTTGTTTCCTATGGACAGGTTGAGATGGATAATGACAATACTTTCTTTGAAGGATTTGGAACGTTTTTTACTTTGCGTGCTCATAATGATAAGGGGACAGGGAGTTTTATCTCATACAATGAAGTATTAATACCCTATGGAGCAAGTAACAAAATGTCAATTTCTATAAATGAAAGAGAAGGGAAATCAGATAAAGAAATATATGAAAATCTACGTTCTGATGAGTACGCAGCACTATCAAGTGGTTTAATAAAAAGCGGTGATTTTAGAGTGGTGCAAACGTTTGACGCATTAACTGGTCACGATCATGTCTACTTATCTACGATAACAGTTAAGTAATTTTAGTATAGAGTGCACTAGTGTGATTGCCAGAGGTACTGACGGAATAAGTACCAAGGTATTTTGAGGTAATCACACTGCCAATTTTTTTGCGCTTTACCAATCTGAATATGAAAAGCACAACAAGTAAATCACGGGGCATTTCTAAAATGCAGGCTCGCTAGATTAAATATTTTGGCGTTGGAGGTCTGCTTATGGGAGGCTGTACATCGAATGAAGGTGAAGCTCCATTGAGGGTGGTTAGTACACTATGTTGAGAGCCCACTCTACCAACTGCAGAAGTGATCTCGATTACCAAGGGCTGACCCAATCTGCTTTTTTATCGTATTCTGGGATTAAGTTCGTATAAAGGAAAATATTCATCTAATGGCTTTGAAGCTAAGTTGCTATCTTAATTTTTGCCAGATTGCATATTTTTCCATAATATTACCGCTCCATTTGAACAGGCTCAGCCTCATATGGTCACAAGCCACGAGGGTGTTCATAATTCTG
>NZ_JXYA01000008.1 GCF_000967655.1 Pseudoalteromonas rubra | reverse complement strand
TTCAAACTTTTCTTTTGCCATTTTCAAAATTCCTATAAAGAAATTAAAGTCCAGCCCTAAGACCGGACCGAACTAAAATTACTTAACAGCGCGAGCTGCAATAATTGCGTCAGCAACGTTTTTCGCCGCTTCTGCGTACTTGGAAAATTCCATTGAGTACGAAGCTCGACCTTGTGTTGCAGAACGAAGATCGGTTGCATAACCAAACATTTCAGACAGCGGCACCTGAGCATTAACTTGCTTCAGACCACCAAATGAGTCTTCCATACCTTCGATTATGCCTCGACGACGGTTGAGGTCGCCAACGACATCACCCATGTTTGCTTCAGGGGTGGTGACTTCTACCTTCATAACAGGCTCAAGAATCACAGGCTGCGCATCAAGCGCGCCTTTCCTGAAGCCCATTGCGCCGGCAATCTTAAACGCCATCTCATTTGAGTCGACATCGTGGAACGAGCCGTCAAACAAGGTAGCTTTCACACCCAGCATAGGATAACCCGCAAGAACACCTTGCTTCATCTGCTCCTGGATGCCTTTGTCAACCGCAGGAATGTATTCCTTAGGAACCGTGCCACCTACGATTTCGTTTACGAATTCGTAAATTGGCGCGTCTTCATCAGCAACATCCATAGGCTCGAGCTTCAACCAAACGTGACCATACTGGCCGCGTCCGCCTGACTGACGTACGAATTTACCTTCGGCTTCAACCGAACCGCGGATCGTTTCACGATAAGCAACTTGTGGCTTACCTACGTTACATTCAACACTGAATTCACGTTTCATACGATCTACGATGATATCCAGGTGGAGTTCACCCATACCTGAAATAATGGTTTGGCCTGATTCTTCGTCGGTTTCAACTCTGAAAGACGGGTCTTCCGCCGCCAGTTTACCCAGCGCGATACCCATTTTTTCTTGGTCAGCAACGGTCTTAGGCTCTACTGCAACTGAAATCACAGGCTCTGGGAATTCCATACGCTCTAACGTGATAACAGCATCATGGGCACAAAGCGTGTCACCTGTGGTAACGTCTTTGAGACCAATTGCAGCAGCAATGTCCCCGGCGCGAACTTCTTTGATCTCTTCACGCGAGTTAGAGTGCATCTGAACGATACGTCCAAAGCGCTCTTTTTTGCCTTTAACTGGGTTATAAACCGAGTCACCCTGACCTACTGTGCCGGAATAAACTCGGAAGAAGGTAAGCGTACCAACAAATGGGTCGGTGGCGATCTTAAACGCCAGAGCAGAAAACGGTGCGCTGTCGTCCGCAGGACGCGTTGCTTCGCTTTCATCTTCCAGGATACCCTGGATCTCTTTAACCTCTGTTGGAGATGGCATGTATTCAACAACGGCATCAAGCACAGCCTGAACACCTTTGTTTTTGAACGCACTACCACAGGTCATTGGCACAATTTCATTGTTCAATGTACGCTGACGGATCGCGGCCTTAATTTCGGCCTCGTTCAGTTCGCCTTCTTCAAGATATTTGTCCATTAGCTCTTCAGAAGCTTCTGCGGCAGATTCGAGTAGCTCTGCGCGCCACTCCTCTGCCAGCTCCTGAAGTTCTGCCGGGATCTCTTCGTAATTGAAAGTCATCCCCTGGTCTTCAGCATTCCAGTTGATGGCTTTCATCTTGATGAGATCAATAACACCTTTAAATTCATCTTCAGCACCAATTGGTAGCTGAATTGGCACAGGCGTAGCGCCAAGACGCTTTTTCACCTGATCCACAACGGCGAGAAAATCTGCGCCGGTACGGTCCATTTTATTGACGAAAATCATGCGAGGTACTTCGTACTTGTTCGCCTGACGCCAAACGGTTTCCGTTTGTGGTTGTACACCTGATGAAGCACATAATACGACTACAGCGCCATCTAGTACACGCAATGAACGTTCTACTTCGATGGTGAAGTCTACGTGTCCGGGAGTATCGATGATGTTTATACGATGCTCATCAAACTGAGCATCCATCCCTTTCCAGAAACACGTGGTCGCAGCAGAAGTAATGGTAATACCACGCTCCTGCTCCTGCTCCATCCAGTCCATAGTTGCGGCACCATCATGTACCTCACCAATTTTGTGAGACAGGCCCGTGTAATAAAGTACACGTTCCGTAGTGGTGGTTTTCCCCGCATCTACGTGAGCACAGATCCCGATATTACGGTAGTGCTCAATAGGAGTTGTACGTGCCATATTATCCTCTTAAAGGTCTCGGGCAGATTACCAACGGTAGTGAGCGAATGCTTTGTTCGCTTCAGCCATACGGTGAACGTCTTCACGTTTCTTAACCGCAGTGCCTTTGTTGTCAGCAGCGTCAAGCATCTCTTGAGCCAGACGAAGGCCCATTGATTTCTCGCCACGCTTACGTGCAGCTTCAACCAACCAACGCATACCTAGTGCGTTGCGACGAACTGGACGTACTTCAACTGGTACTTGGTACGTAGAACCACCAACACGGCGAGATTTAACCTCAACCTGTGGGCGTACGTTATCAAGTGCAGACTCGAAGATTTCTAGGTGCGACTTGCCTGATTTTTCAGCAGCCACGTCTAGCGCACCATATACGATTTTTTCAGCAGTAGACTTCTTGCCGTCTAGCATTACTACGTTTACGAATTTAGCAAGAAGCTCTGATCCGAACTTCGGATCTGGAAGAATTTTACGTTGACCTATTACGCGTCTTCTAGGCATTTTCTCTCTCCGGTATCTTCAGGTTCGTCTTACTACGACGAATTCCCAAAACAAAATATATAAATTAAAACTTAAGTGCTTGGCCTTACTAACGGAGAACCATTAGCCCTTAGGACGTTTTGCACCGTACTTAGAACGACCTTGTTTACGGTCATTTACGCCAGCACAGTCAAGCGCGCCACGTACTGTGTGGAAACGCACACCTGGTAAGTCTTTAACACGACCACCACGGATTAGGATAACACTGTGCTCTTGCAAGTTGTGGCCTTCACCACCAATGTAAGATGTTACTTCAAAGCCGTTCGTTAGACGAACACGCGCTACTTTACGTAGTGCAGAGTTTGGCTTCTTAGGTGTAGTTGTATATACACGAGTACATACACCACGCTTTTGAGGACAAGCTTTAAGAGCAGCTGAGTTGCTCTTAGTAACCTTGCTGCGACGTGGCTTACGTACTAGCTGGTTAATAGTTGCCATTAAATAGCTCCTGAATTAATAAAATTACTACTGAAAAAATCAAATTTCGCCATTTTAAGCGTTCGGTTATTCGAACGAATAAATGGGTGGCGGAATTTTAATGAGCAAAGTTTAACCTGTCAACCAAAACAACTAAAAAGGCAGCGTTAAAGCTGCCTTTTTATTGCAATTGACGCGTTTTTCGTCAATTTTAGTCTTGGCCGCCAAGCAAGTCTGCATTTAGTGCGTCAGTCAGTGCTTGAGATGCTTCTTCAGCACTTACTGTCTGCTCTTCAACTGCAGCTTCATTTTGCTTACGACGGTTGATGCGATCTAGGTGGTAAGAGAAACCGGTACCCGCTGGGATCAAACGACCCACGATAACGTTTTCTTTCAGACCACGTAGCTCATCACTCTTACCATTTACTGCCGCTTCTGTCAGGACACGTGTTGTCTCCTGGAACGAGGCTGCAGAGATGAAAGACTCTGTTGCCAGTGAGGCTTTGGTAATACCCATCAGCTGAATTTCGAACTTAGCTGGGATCTTACCTTGTTTCTCTAGCTCACGGTTTGCGATGTTAACGCGCGCCACTTCGGCTTGCTCGCCTGCCAGGAACTCACTGTCACCACCATCGATGATGATACATTTACGTAGCATCTGACGAATGATGGTTTCGATGTGCTTATCGTTAATCTTTACACCCTGTAGACGATATACTTCTTGTACTTCGTTTACGATGTAGTTAGATACGTCAGTCACACCACGCAGACGCAGGATGTCGTGCGGAGACTCAGGACCATCGGCGATAACTTCACCTTTGGATACCTGCTCACCCTCGAACACGTTCAGCTGACGCCATTTCGGGATCATTTCTTCGTATGCATCACCCTCTTCCGGCGTGATCACCAGGCGCTTCTTACCTTTGGTTTCTTTACCAAAGCTAACGGTACCTGTGATTTCTGCCAGAATTGCTGGATCTTTTGGCTTACGCGCTTCGAACAAGTCAGCAACTCGAGGTAGACCACCCGTGATATCACGTGTCTTCGAACCTTCCTGAGGAATACGTGCCAGTACGTCACCCGGCTGAGCCGTAGCACCATCTGTGATTTCGATGGTAGTGAACGAAGGCAGACGAATTTCCTGCAGGCCACGCTCTTCATTTTCAATGATAAGCTTAGGCTCTTTCGCATTCACCTTAGCAAGGTCTTTAACAACCACACGCGTCAGACCAGTTAACTCGTCTGTCTGTGCTTCTGTGTTAGAATCGTCGATGTCGCTGAACGATACTTTAGACTCGTGCTCGATGATGATTGGGTGACTGTGCGGGTCCCAGGTCGCGACAATGTCGTTACCTTTTACTTCTGCACCGTCGCTCACTGCCAGTACGGCACCGTAAGGCACTTTATAGCGCTCTTTCTCACGGCCCTGCTCGTCAAAAACCGTAATTTCGGTTGAACGTGAGGTGATCACTATCTTACCGTCGGTATTGACTACGAACTTCGCATTGTGCAGCTTCAAGCTACCGTTGTTCTTAACTTGTACGCTGTTTTCTGCAGACGCTCGAGATGCCGCACCACCGATGTGGAAGGTACGCATCGTAAGCTGGGTACCCGGCTCACCGATTGACTGTGCCGCGATAACACCGACAGATTCACCCGCGTTGATGATGTGGCCACGTGCAAGGTCACGACCGTAACAGTTAGCACACACACCAAAGTCATTTTCACAGGTGATAACTGAACGTACTTTTACTTCGTCCACTGAGTGCTCTTCTAACAGGTCACACAGCTTCTCATCAAGCATCACGTTACGTTCAACCAGCACTTCTTCAGTGCCAGGGATAACCACGTCTTCAGCAACAACACGACCTAGTACACGCTCGCGTAGCGGTTCTACAACGTCACCACCTTCAATCAGCGGCTTCATCACAGTACCTTCAAGGGTACCACAATCAGTTTCGTTGATGACCAAATCTTGTGCTACGTCTACCAGACGACGAGTCAGGTAACCCGAGTTCGCTGTCTTAAGTGCGGTATCCGCTAGACCTTTACGCGCACCGTGCGTCGAGATGAAGTACTGTAGTACGTTCAGACCTTCACGGAAGTTCGCGGTGATCGGTGTCTCGATGATTGAACCATCCGGACGTGCCATCAGACCACGCATACCAGCTAGCTGACGGATCTGAGCAGCACTACCACGTGCGCCCGAGTCGGCCATCATGAACACTGAGTTGAAAGAGTCTTGCTCTTCTTCTTCACCCTTTGCATTCACAACAGTGTCTTTCGACAAGTTCGCCATCATCTCACGTGACAAGTTTTCATTAACACGTGACCAGATATCGATAACTTTGTTGTATTTCTCACCCGCAGTTACAAGACCAGACTGGAATTGCTGGTTGATTTCTGTAACTTCAGCTTCAGCCGCTTCGATGATACCTGCTTTCGTCGGTGGGATTTCCATATCGTTGATACCGATAGAAACACCCGACTTCATCGCGTAGTGGAAACCGGTGTACATCACCTGGTCAGCAAAGATAACGGTATCTTTAAGACCCAAACGACGGTAACACTCGTTCAACAGGCCAGAGATCTGCTTTTTACCCAGCGCACGGTTGATAAGCTCAAACGGCAGGCCAGTTGGCAAGATCAAAGACAGGATGGCACGACCAACTGTGGTTTCAACCACTTCAGTTACGTCTTTACGCTCACCTGTTTCGCCATCAATGTGGACTTCTGCGATACGTACTTTTACGCGTGCGTGTAGTTCAGCCGCGCCAGTACGGTAAGCTTTTTCAGCTTCTTTCGCATCTTTGAAGACAATGCCTTCACCTTTTGCATTGATGCGGTCACGCGTCATGTAGTACAGACCCAATACAACGTCCTGTGAAGGTACGATGATTGGCTCACCGTTCGCAGGAGACAGAATGTTGTTGGTCGACATCATCAGCGCACGAGCTTCAAGCTGTGCTTCCAGTGTCAACGGTACGTGTACCGCCATTTGGTCACCGTCGAAGTCAGCGTTATACGCCGCACACACTAGCGGGTGCAGGTGGATTGCTTTACCTTCGATTAGTACCGGTTCAAACGCCTGGATACCTAGTCTGTGAAGTGTTGGTGCACGGTTCAGTAGAACCGGGTGCTCACGGATCACTTCATCAAGTACGTCCCAAACCTCTGGTACTTCGCGCTCTACCATCTTCTTCGCAGCTTTGATGGTAGTCGCCATGCCGCGGCGCTCTAGTTTGCCGTAGATGAATGGCTTGAACAGCTCAAGTGCCATTTTCTTAGGAAGACCACACTGATGTAGTTTCAGTGTAGGACCTACTGTGATTACAGAACGGCCAGAGTAGTCAACACGCTTACCAAGAAGGTTCTGACGGAAACGACCTTGCTTACCTTTGATCATGTCTGCAAGCGACTTCAGAGGACGCTTGTTAGAACCTGTGATCGCACGGCCACGACGACCGTTATCTAGTAGTGCATCGACCGCTTCTTGCAACATACGCTTTTCGTTACGTACGATGATGTCTGGTGCCGCCAGGTCAAGTAGACGCTTAAGACGGTTGTTACGGTTGATAACACGACGGTATAAATCGTTCAGATCAGACGTCGCGAAACGACCACCATCCAGTGGTACCAATGGACGTAGATCAGGTGGCAGAACTGGCAGTACGCTCATTACCATCCACTCAGGGTTGTTACCTGACTGGTGGAACGCTTCCATCAACTTAAGACGCTTAGTAATCTTCTTACGCTTAGTTTCAGAGTTGATAGTTGGCAGCTCTTCACGCATTTCTGCGATAAGTTGACCCAGGTCCAGGTCGCGCAGTAGATCAAGTACCGCTTCGGCACCCATCTTAGCTTCGAACTCGTCACCGTGCTCTTCCAGTGCGTCCAGGTACTCTTCTTCACCTAGCAGCTGACCACGCTCAAGCGTTGTCATACCAGGCTCAGTTACAACGAATGATTCGAAGTAAAGTACACGCTCGATGTCACGCAGCGTCATGTCCAGCATCAGGCCGATACGAGACGGCAATGATTTTAGGAACCAAATGTGGGCAACTGGGCTGGCCAGTTCAATGTGACCCATGCGGTCACGGCGTACTTTAGTCAGTGTAACTTCAACGCCACACTTTTCACAGATCACACCACGGTGCTTCAAGCGCTTGTACTTACCACACAAACACTCATAATCTTTTACTGGGCCGAAGATACGGGCACAGAATAAGCCGTCACGCTCAGGCTTGAAAGTACGGTAGTTAATTGTCTCAGGTTTCTTTACCTCACCATAGGACCATGAACGCACCATGTCCGGCGAAGCAAGACCAATGCGAATTGCATCGAATTCTTCGGTCTTATTTTGTTGCTTCAGAAACTTAAGTAAGTCTTTCACCTTAGCTCTCCTGTCGGAGTTAATCTTGAGGGCAAGCCAGGCTTGCCCCTTCATTCTTTTCAGTCCGGTCTGGGCCGCTTACGCGGCCCGGCGGATCAACTTTCTTCCAATTCGATGTTGATACCCAGCGAGCGGATCTCTTTCAACAATACGTTGAACGACTCCGGCATGCCCGGCTCCATCTTATGGTTGCCGTCTACGATGTTCTTATACATCTTAGTACGACCATTTACGTCATCCGACTTAACTGTCAGCATTTCCTGTAGCGTGTAGGCAGCACCGTATGCTTCAAGTGCCCATACCTCCATCTCACCGAAACGCTGACCACCGAACTGTGCCTTACCACCCAGCGGCTGCTGAGTAACCAGGCTGTAAGAACCGGTAGAACGTGCGTGCATCTTGTCATCAACAAGGTGGTTCAGTTTCAGCATGTACATGTAGCCAACCGTTACCTGACGCTCGAATGCGTCACCGGTACGACCATCGTACAGGGTTACCTGACCGCTTCTTGGATAACCACCCAGCTCTAGCATGTCTTTGATTTCAGCTTCGCGTGCACCGTCAAACGCAGGTGTTGCGATTGGCAGACCGCCTTTCAGGTTGTGCGCCAAACGACGGATCTCATCATCAGAGAAGTTTTCAATATCGACTTTCTGACGGCAATCACCGATTTCGTAAGCTTTCTTGATGAAGTCGCGCATTTCGTGAAGTTCACGTTGCTCTTTCATCATGTCTTCGATGCGCTCACCGATACCGCGTGCAGCAAGACCCATGTGAGTTTCCAGGATCTGACCGATGTTCATCCGCGATGGTACACCCAGTGGGTTCAGAACGATGTCTACCGTACGACCTTTTTCGTCGTAAGGCATGTCTTCAACAGGCACGATAGTAGAGATTACACCCTTGTTACCGTGACGACCCGCCATCTTATCACCCGGTTGGATGCGACGTTTAACAGCCAGATAAACCTTAACGATCTTCAGTACGCCAGGCGCCAGGTCATCACCTTGGGTGATCTTGCGACGCTTGTTCTCGAACTTCTTATCGTATTCAGCTTTCAGCTCGTCGTACTGCGCAGCCAGTTGCTCTAATTCAGCTTGCTGCTCTTCGTCAGCCAGGCTTTGCGTCAGTAGTTTTTCAGCGTTCAGTTCAGCGATTTTCTCTTCGCTCAGACCAGCACGTACCAGCAGGTCACGCGCACGTGTCAGTACACCGCCTTCAAGGATACGGAACTCTTCGTTGAAGTCTTTCTTCGCTTCGCGAAGCTGCATGTCTTCAACTTCCAGCGCACGCTTGTCTTTCTCTACGCCATCACGGGTAAAGACCTGAACGTCGATAACCGTACCAGAAACAGAGTTAGGCACACGCAGTGAGCTGTCTTTTACGTCAGACGCTTTTTCACCGAAGATAGCACGTAGTAGCTTTTCTTCTGGCGTCAGCTGAGTTTCGCCTTTTGGTGTTACTTTACCAACCAGGATATCGCCGCCTTTTACTTCAGCACCGATGTATACAACACCTGATTCGTCCAGCTTACCTAGCGCAGACTCACCAACATTCGGGATATCCGCTGTGATCTCTTCTGGACCAAGCTTAGTATCACGCGCGATACACTGTAGTTCCTGGATGTGGATCGTAGTTAGACGATCTTCCTGAACAACGCGCTCTGACAGTAGGATTGAATCCTCGAAGTTATAACCATTCCACGGCATGAATGCCACGCGCAGGTTTTGACCAAGAGCCAGGTCGCCCAGGTCAGTCGAAGGACCATCCGCCAGTACGTCACCACGGACAACCGGCTCACCTACCATACAAGTTGGCTTTTGGTTGATACAGGTGTTCTGGTTAGAACGGGTGTATTTGGTCAGGTTGTAGATGTCGATACCCGCTTCACCAGGTACGCGCTCTTCTTCGTTCACGTTAACAACGATACGGCTCGCATCAGCATACTTCACCACACCGCCACGCTTAGCAACAATGGTTACACCAGAGTCTTTTGCCAGCGTACGCTCGATACCTGTACCTACCAGCGGCTTATCTGCGCGCAGTGTTGGTACAGCCTGACGTTGCATGTTCGATCCCATCAATGCACGGTTCGCATCATCGTGTTCAAGGAATGGGATAAGTGCCGCAGCCACAGAGATAACCTGCTGTGGAGATACATCCATATACTGGATGCTGTCGCTTGGCATAAAGGTTGATTCACCTTTGTAACGACATGGGATCAGCTCTTCTGCAAACTGGTTTGCTTCAGTCAGGTTGGTATTCGCCTGTGCGATTACGAACTGACCTTCTTCAATTGCAGACAGGTAATCAACGTCATCGGTTACTACGCCGTCAACCACTTTACGATATGGGGTTTCAAGGAAACCATAATCGTTAGTACGTGCGTACGTAGACAATGAGTTGATCAGACCGATGTTTGGACCTTCAGGCGTTTCGATTGGACAAACACGACCGTAGTGCGTTACGTGTACGTCTCGAACCTCGAAGCCAGCACGTTCACGTGTCAGACCACCCGGACCAAGTGCAGAAATACGACGCTTGTGCGTTACTTCTGACAGCGGGTTGTTCTGGTCCATGAACTGAGACAGCTGTGAAGAACCAAAGAATTCTTTAACGGCAGCAGAAATTGGCTTCGCGTTGATCAGATCCTGAGGCATTACGTTGTCCAGATCACCTAAGCTCAGACGCTCACGTACAGCACGCTCAACACGTACCAGACCTACGCGGAACTGGTTCTCTGCCATTTCACCTACAGAACGGATACGACGGTTACCTAAGTGGTCGATATCGTCCACATCGCCTTTACCGTTTCGGATGTCGATCAACACCTTCATCACGCTCACAATGTCTTCTTTGCTCAGCGTGCCTGGGCCTGTGTCAGTATCATAACCAACACGGCTGTTGAACTTCATACGACCAACCGTTGACAAGTCATAACGCTCGTCAGAGAAGAACAGATTGTCAAACAAGGCTTCTGCTGCTTCTTTTGTTGGTGGCTCACCCGGGCGCATCATACGGTAGATTTCTACCAGTGCTTCAAGACGGTTTGCTGTGCTGTCAATACGCACAGTTTCCGACATGTAGGCACCGCTGTCTACGTCGTTGATGTACAGGGTATCGATTTTAGTGTGACCTGCTTTAACCAGCTCAGCCATCAACTCCAGAGACAGCTCAGCATTTGCTTCTGCAATGATCTCACCGGTTGACTCATCGATGTAGTTTCGCGCAACCACACGACCAATGATGTACTCATGCGGTACTTCTAACTGGTCAATGCCCTTTTTCTCGATTGTTTTTATATGACGGGCTGTGATACGACGACCCTGCTCAACCAGGACTTCACCGTCTGCATCTTTGATATCAAAGGCAGCAGTTTCACCACGCAGTCGAGATGGTACCAACTCCATCATTACTTTGCCGTTTGTCACTTCGAACGTCGTGGTTTCGAAGAACATGCCAAGAATTTCTTCAGTTGAGAATTCAAGAGCACGCAGAATGATTGATGCAGGCAGTTTACGACGACGGTCGATACGTACAAACAGGTTATCTTTTACATCGAATTCAAAGTCTAACCACGAACCACGGTAAGGGATCACGCGTGCGTTATATAGAACTTTACCCGACGAGTGTGATTTACCACGGTCGTTATCAAAGAATACACCAGGTGAACGGTGTAGCTGAGAAACGATAACACGTTCAGTACCATTGATAACAAAAGTACCTGTGTCAGTCATGAGCGGGATTTCGCCCATGTAAACTTCTTGCTCTTTAATGTCTTTGACTGTGCCTGGTGCATCTTTGTCCATTAGCACAAGACGAAGTTTTACGCGAAGTGGAGCAGAAAAAGTCACACCGCGAATTTGACATTCTTTTACATCGAATACTGGCTCTCCAATACGATAGCTGACGTATTGAAGCTCAGAATTGCCCGAGTAGCTTTTGATCGGGAACACAGAACGGAATGCCGCTTCCAGTCCGGTATCACCATCAGCGTCCGGTGTAATGAACTTTTTGAACGATTCCAACTGCGTTTGCAAAAGGAAAGGTATGTCCAAAACTTGTGGACGTTTACCAAAATCCTTACGGATACGTTTCTTTTCAGAATAAGAGTAAGCCATGGGGTTCCTCAGCTTGCTGATCTTTGACCCAACCTGTTCATGGAGAACAGACTTCATTGGCATCTAAGCCATGATAACAACATCTAATTGTCGTCCTATGAGTCACTCACTTTCAAAATACTTCTAACAGATTGAAAAATAAGAAAAACATAGGAATTTATTGCGCAACAGGAAAGCGTCGCTCTATAGCGCAAAAGGGCCGGTGATTAAATAATCACCAGCCCTTGCCTGATTGCTCAGGCAGCGAACCTAGCAAATGCCAGATTACTTGATCTCAACTTCAGCACCAGCTTCTTCAAGATCTTTCTTAAGTGCTTCAGCTTCTTCTTTAGAAACAGCTTCTTTGATTGGCGCAGGAGCAGACTCAACAAGAGCTTTTGCTTCTTTAAGGCCAAGACCAGTTGCACCACGTACAGCTTTGATAGCAGCAACTTTGTTACCGCCAGCGCCAGCTAGGATTACGTCGAACTCAGTCTTCTCTTCAGCAGCTTCAGCAGGACCAGCAGCAACAACAGCAGCAGCTGCAGTTACGCCGAATTTTTCTTCCATTGCTTCAACTAGTTCAACAACTTCCATTACTGACATTTCAGCAATCGCGTCAAGGATTTGGTCTTTAGTTACAGACATTTTAAGTTTCCTAATTAATCACGAACCATGGGGTTCTAAAAATTTATTTGTGAAAGTAAGAAGCGTGCTATTAAGCAGCTGCTTCAGCTTTCTGAACACGTACAGCTTCAATTGTTTTACACAATTTACCAGCTGACGCTTCTTTCATAGCGCTCATTAGGCGTGCAACAGCTTCGTCGTAAGTAGGCAGCTTAGCTAGCATGTCTACGTCAACAACATTGCCTTCAAATGCAGCCGCTTTCAGTTCGAACAACTCGTTTTTCTTCGCGAAATCAGCGAAGATACGAGCCGCAGCACCTGGGTGCTCTGAAGAGAAAGCGATTAGGCTTGGGCCTACTAGCGATTCGTTAAGGCACTCATATTCAGTACCTTCAACAGCGCGTTTAGCAAGCGTGTTACGGACAACTTTCATCCATACGCCAGCTTCACGAGCTTCTTTACGAAGCGCAGTGATCGCATCTACTGTTACACCACGAGAATCTGCAACAACTGCAGACAGAGCACCTTTGGCAGCTTCGTTGACTTCAGCAACAATTGCTTTTTTGTCTTGAAGATTTAAAGCCATGGGTGTTACTCCTGGTTATGATGGGAACGTGTCCCAGTTCTACTTTACTCATTGTCTTTCGACTCAGAGCTGCTTTTTACGGCGAGAACCAGAAGATTAGGAAAATCTAGCTGGGATTCACACCGTCTACGTAGGGAATTAAGTAACTTAGTTACACCTACGGTCTTGGACGGAAACGCAATTTATCGGATCATTGTAGACTATAAAGTCTGCAAAGTGCCGAAATTATGCGCTTCAACCCGAATTCTTTGCTTCGTTTTGAGCACAGCTCTCAACGAAATGGCGCAAAATTATAGTCTAATTTTTACGCCATGTAAACGCTTATCTCTAAATTAAGCCACTTGCGTGTTTAGAGTAGCTTGGTCTACAGCAACACCCGCGCCCATAGTCGTTGAGATGCTTACTTTCTTCACGTAAGTACCTTTAGCTTGTGAAGGCTTAGCCTTCTTAAGCGCAACGATAAGTGCTTCCAGGTTTTCCTGAAGCTGGTTCGCGTCGAAATCAACCTTACCGATAGTGGTGTGGATGATGCCGTTTTTGTCGTTACGGTAGCGAACCTGACCCGCTTTCGCGTTTTTAACTGCTTCTGCAACGTTAGGTGTTACAGTGCCAGTCTTAGGGTTAGGCATAAGGCCACGTGGACCTAGGATTTGACCTAGTTGACCAACTACGCGCATTGCATCCGGAGAAGCAACAACTACGTCGAAGTTCATTTCGCCTTTCTTAACCTGCTCAGCAAGGTCTTCCATGCCTACCAGGTCAGCGCCAGCTTCTTTCGCTGCGTCCGCGTTTGCACCTTGAGTGAATACCGCGACGCGTACTTCACGACCAGTACCGTGAGGTAGTACAGTTGCACCACGTACGTTTTGGTCAGATTTACGAGCATCGATACCCAGGTTTACAGCAACGTCTACACTTTCAACGAACTTAGCAGTAGCCAGTTCTTTAAGAAGAGCAACAGCTTCGTTGATTTCGTATTCTTTAGTAACATCCACTTTTTCGCGGATAGTACGCATACGCTTAGTTAATTTAGCCATTCTCAATTACCCCTCTACGTTCAAGCCCATTGCACGTGCAGAACCTGCAATCGTGCGTACAGCTGCGTCCATATCAGCAGCAGTAAGATCCGGACGTTTAGTCTCAACGATCTCTTCAAGCTGAGCGCGAGTAACAGTACCCACTTTCTCAGTGTTAGGACGGCCAGAACCAGACTTGATACCAGCTGCTTTCTTAAGAAGGTAAGAAGCAGGCGGAGTTTTCATGTCGAAAGTGAAAGAACGGTCGTTGTAAACAGAAATGATTACAGGAACCGGTGCGCCTTTCTCGATAGACTCTGTACGTGCGTTGAACGCTTTACAGAATTCCATGATGTTTACACCGTGTTGACCTAGTGCAGGACCTACTGGAGGACTAGGGTTAGCCATACCAGCAGCAACTTGTAGCTTGATTAAAGCTTCAACTTTTTTAGCCATGATAATACCTCGTTATGTGGGTCTTAGCCTTGTGCGCGCGAGGACGCGTACTCAGACGGCTTCCCAATTAAAAAATTACACTTTTTGTGCGTCATCGTAATGACATACAAAAAGGCCGCTGATTATAGATTAACCAGCGGCCTTTGGCAATAACTTTTGCTGTTTTAAACAACAAAATTACTTGTCTTGTTCAACCTGTCCAAATTCCAGGTCAACCGGCGTAGAACGGCCGAAGATCAGAACCGATACTTTCAGGCGGCTCTTCTCGTAATCCACCTCTTCAACTACACCGTTGAAGTCAGCAAATGGGCCATCGATAACACGGACCACTTCACCAGGCTCGAACAGAGTCGCTGGCTTAGGTGCTTCTGCATTTTCCTGCAGACGGTTAAGAATGCGATCAGCTTCTTTTTTGCTGATTGGTGCTGGACGATCTGACGTACCACCCACAAAGCCCATTACACGCGGTGTACTGTTGACCAGGTGCCAGGATGCATCATCCATCACCATTTCAACTAACACGTAGCCCGGGAAGAATTTACGCTCAGACTTACGTTTTTGTCCGGCACGCATCTCCACAACTTCTTCAGTCGGGACTAGTACTTCACCGAAGTAGTCTTCCAGACCTTCGATTTTAATGTGCTCAATAATGGTTTGAGCAACGCGCTTTTCAAAACCTGAAAACGCCTGAATTACGTACCAACGTAATTTCTTTTCTTTGTTCTCATCCGACATGGGATCAGATCTCCAATCCAGTTAAAACGCTAGCCTATTAAAAGGTCAAGCCGGTTAAAAAACCAACGGCGCGGAACAGAATGCCGTCTAATCCCCACAGGATCAGCGCCATAACAACTGTCGCGGCCATCACGATAAAGGTCGTGTGTGTTGTTTCCTGACGCGTTGGCCAAACTACTTTGCGAACCTCAATTCTAGACTCTTTAGCAAAAGCGATAAAGGTACGCCCTTTCTCTGTCGTTGCGGCAATGCCCAGTCCGGCACCTACAGCCACCACGACACCAATCGCGCGGATCAACACTGACATGTCAGCGTACATGTAGTTACCAACCACTGCGCCAGTTAGCAAAATTGCAACCAGCAACCACTTTACCGTGTCCATCGAGCTAGACGGGTTTTCAACATTAGTGCTCATAATTTATTTTTACCTTAAATACAGACACAACAACCCTGCATAAAACAGGGTTAATCCATTTCAATCCAAATTTACAAATAAGCGGTGATGACAAGACCCATTATTTTAGATTTGGACTGATTGTTAGAGTGGCAGGGGCGGCAGGACTCGAACCCGCAACCATCGGTTTTGGAGACCGCTGTTCTACCAATTGGAACTACGCCCCTGCAAAGTGGATGCCCATTATACTGACGAACAAACTGAAAACAAGAGTAAAAGATGCGCAAAGCGCTATTTGTGGCAATTTCAGCTAAGCTGAGCGTCAACCAGGCTGTGTACAAGAGCAATTTCACGACTAATACAAACGCAGCGGATCACCACAGAAGAAATCACACAGCAACCATATCTGCTCGAAAGGATGGGCGGCGGGCAGCGTTAAGTGGGGCAATACGCTTTCAAAATCAGTACGGTGCCACATCGGACTGGCATTGCGGATCAATAGCCACACGCGCTGGGAGTGATAATGCTTTCCCGCCTTTTGCAGCAGTAACCGTGACAGACCGGTGGCCAGGCGCTGCGAACTCGGTGCCTGCGCCATCACGGCCAGTTCTTGTTGCATCAATAGCGACAGTGGACGGCCAAGCACGGCCATGGCTTCCGTTTCACTGGCATACAGGTGGGCAATTTCGATGTCGAGTTGTGACTCGCCCAGATAACAACTGACATCAGGCTTGGCAGGCTGATTATGCCAGATATGACGCATCGGCGTGTGCGTGAGCCGCTCATAACTGCGCATGAACAGCTTGGCAGCGCCATGCTCCAGCTGCTGCTTTTCTCGCTCACTGTCACGGATCACCACCTGCCCACGCTTCACTCTATTCTCCGCTAATTTGCACAGTCCAGCTGGTGATGCACATCTTGTAGCAAACTCGATGCGCCAAACCGGAAGTGCGCCGCACATAGCCAGTCTTTACCCATGATATCAACTGCAACTTGTAAATAATCACTTGCTTGCTCAACACTTTTAACGCCACCGGCCGCTTTAAAACCAACTGGCTTGCCCGACACGCGGATGCGCTCAAGCATGATTTTTGTTGCTTCTAACGTTGCATTCACCGGCACTTTGCCCGTACTGGTTTTAATAAAGTCGGCCCCGGCAAGAATGGCAACATCACTGGCCTGGGCTATCTGCTGCGCATTTTCCAACGCACCAGATTCAATGATCACTTTAAGCTTTGCCTGCGCACCACACAGCTGTTTACTGGAGCGCACATACTGCCAGGGCGTATCTGGATCACCCGCCTGTAACTGCTGATAAGGCATCACCAGATCAATCTCATCCGCCCCGGCCTGTAAGGCCTCTTTGGTCTGTGCCAGCACTTGCTGCAACGACTGCTTGCCGTTGGAGAAATTGGTGACTGTAGCCACTTTGACCTGTGACCAGCCGCGCCGCGCCAGTTCACTTTTGCACACTGCTACAAACTGGGGATACACACACACGGCTGCAGGCAGCCCAAGCTCCGGGCGAATGCTGTCTAACAATGCAATGATACTGGCCTCGTTATCCTGCTCGTTTAACGACGTCAGATCCATTAATCCAAGCACCTCGCGTGCGACGGCTTGCATTTTCATATTCGTTTCCTTTTTTCTGCCCCCAGCCTCTTGGGCATAGTTGCATCATATGAGTCGGACCTCAACGTTAGCCGCTTGCCCCGCCCTACCACAGGACATTTGTCCGCACTGAATTGAAAGCCAGGTCCAGCAGCCCTGTCACCGAGCCACAAGGCAACAAAATAGTGCGCTTTGATCGTTTCAGCACAGCTACCAGGCGCTAGATTGTCGAAATTATAACTCATAACCAATAGCTATATCTGTTATCCGACTCGCACTATCACGCTAAACCCCTTGATATATATGAGGTAAGCCTGTTTTACCGGATTGATATAACTTTTAGTTATAAAAACTGGGTTTAAGTTATTTTTTCCCTGCCTGCGCGCGGGATATTCTGCCACTCTAGAAAAAGCCAGAGTTGGCTTATATCAAGTTTACGATGTTTAAGGGGCAACAGCGTGCAGTACTTACCTATCTTTACCAAGTTGGACAACAAACCCGTGCTGGTCGTCGGCGGTGGTGAAGTTGCACTCAGGAAGATCCGCGCGCTGCTTAAAGCCCGCGCCGATGTGACTGTACTGGCGCCGGAGTTTTGCGACGAGCTTATGCAACTGTCTGAGCAAGGTGAGCTGAGCCTGAAACAAGCTTACTTCAGTGCCGAAGCCGTTGACGGCATGGCCCTGGTCATTGCTGCCACCGACAACGATGACGTCAATGCTCAGGTCAGCGATGCGGCAGATGCACGTAATATTTTCGTCAATGTGGTTGATGATCAGCCCAAGTGTAGCTTTATTTTTCCGTCTATCGTTGACCGCAACCCCATCACCATTGCGATTTCCAGTGCCGGCACCGCGCCCGTACTGGCACGTCGTTTAAGAGAAAAACTTGAAACCCTGATCCCACAGCATATTGGCCCGCTGGCCCAGCTGGTTGGCGGATTCAGAGACAAGGTTAAAGGCCGTTTTAGACACTTTGCCGATCGCCGCCAGTTCTGGGAGCGGGTGTTCGACTCACATGTGGTCAGCAAAGTCCAAAGCGGTGATACCGCAGGGGCACAGCAGCAACTGCATGACATGCTAAACGACACCGCAGAGCCACAAGGTGAAGTCTATGTAGTCGGCGCAGGACCGGGCGACCCGGAACTGCTCACCCTAAAAGCGCTGCAACTGATGCAGCAGGCTGATGTGGTGGTGTATGACTACCTGGTCTCAGATGAGATTATGGAGCTGGTCAGACGCGATGCCGACCTTATCTGTGTTGGTAAACGTGCCGGACACCACAGTGTTAAACAAGAAGATACCAATCAGATGCTGGTTGAATTGGCACAGCAAGGCAAAAAAGTATGCCGTATTAAAGGCGGCGACCCCTTTATTTATGGTCGTGGTGGCGAAGAAGTGCAGGTTCTGGCTGCGGCCAACATTCGCTACCAGATAGTCCCTGGTATTACCGCCGCCGCAGGGTGCAGTGCTTATGCGGGTATTCCACTCACGCACCGCGACCATGCGCAGGCGATCCAGTTTGTGACGGGGCACTGTAAAAAAGAAGGCCAGGAACTGGACTGGCAGTCGCTGGCTAAACCCAACCAGACTTTGGCCATTTACATGGGTGTGATTAAATCACCGCATATTCAGGCTCAGCTGCTGGCCCATGGCCGCAGTGAACACACGCCGGTGGCCATTGTTGAGAATGGCACCCGTAAATCGCAGCGTGTTGTGACCACTGAGCTCGGCCAGCTGGCAACACAAATAGAAGCGAACAATATCCAGTCACCGGCATTACTGATCATCGGCGAAGTAGCCGCTTTGCATCAGGAGCTGGCCTGGTTTGGTCAGACAGAACAGATTGCAAGTTACGCTCAGCCGCTCGCTAAGATCGCCTGATGCATGAACCACTTTATTTTTAGTATTAAGTAGGACGACGACAATGGCTTTAACTCACCTTCAGCAACTTGAGGCTGAAAGTATAAAGATTATTCGCGAAGTCGCTGCTGAGTTTGAAAACCCAGTGATGCTTTACTCCATCGGTAAAGACTCATCGGTACTCCTTCACTTAGCACGTAAAGCGTTTTTCCCGGCAAAGATCCCTTTCCCTCTGCTGCATGTAGACACGGACTGGAAATTCCGCGAGATGATTGAGTTTCGTGATCGTCTGGCCAAAGAGTACAACTTTGACCTGATTGTGCACAAGAACCCGGAAGGCCTGGCAATGGGCGTTGGCCCATTTACGCACGGCTCAGCCAAGCACACCGACATCATGAAGACCCAGGGTCTTAAACAGGCTCTGAACAAATACGGTTTTGACGCAGCCTTTGGTGGCGCGCGCCGTGATGAAGAGAAGTCTCGTGCCAAAGAGCGTGTGTATTCATTCCGTGATAAACACCACCGCTGGGATCCAAAAAACCAGCGCCCTGAGCTGTGGAATACCTACAACGGTCAGGTCAATCCGGGCGAAAGTATTCGAGTATTCCCGCTGTCAAACTGGACTGAGTTGGACATCTGGCAATATATCTACCAGGAGAACATTGAGATAGTGCCGCTTTACCTGGCAGAGAAACGCCCGGTAGTTGAGCGAGATGGCACATTAATCATGGTCGACGACGAGCGTATGCCACTGGCGGAAGGGGAAGTGCCTGAAATGAAGTCGGTACGTTTCCGTACGCTGGGTTGTTACCCGCTAACTGGCGCCGTTGAATCTGAGGCGAACACCCTGACCGGGATCATCGAAGAAATGTTGCTATCGACCTCTTCCGAGCGTGAAGGCCGGGTCATCGACCACGACTCATCCGGGTCAATGGAGAAGAAAAAACGTGAGGGGTATTTCTAATGTCTACCGCAAATGAAGTAAAAGAACTGGGGATTGAAACCTATTTATCACGCCAGCAGGATAAAAGCCTGTTGCGCATGATGACCTGCGGCAGTGTAGACGACGGTAAATCCACCCTGATCGGCCGCCTGCTGCACGACAGCCACCAGATCTATGAAGATCAGTTGGCAGCACTGCACAAAGACAACGAAAAAGTGGGTAATGCCGGTGAAGAACTGGACCTGGCCTTGCTGGTTGACGGTTTGCAGGCAGAGCGTGAGCAAGGTATCACCATTGACGTGGCATACCGCTACTTCTCAACGGCCAAGCGTAAGTTCATCATTGCGGACACACCAGGGCACGAGCAGTATACCCGAAACATGGTTACCGGCGCGTCAACCAGCGATCTAGCCATTATTCTGGTGGATGCCCGCTATGGTGTACAGATCCAGACCAAACGCCACAGCTTTATCTGTGACTCGCTGGGTATCAAGCAATTCGTTGTGGCCATCAACAAAATGGACATCGTTGACTTTGATGAAGCTGTATTCGAGAAAATCAAAGCCGATTATCTGAAGTTTGCTGAGCAACTGGACGTCAATGACATCAAGTTCGTGCCCATTTCGGCTCTGAAAGGTGACAACGTCGTGACCCGCTCTGAGCATACACCTTACTACACCGATCAGCCACTGATGGCGCTGCTGGAAGATTCTCCGGCTGCGGAACCAAACAGTGCATTTGAAGCGCGCTTCCCGGTGCAGTATGTCGTACGCCCTAACCTGGACTTCCGTGGTTTTCAGGGCACGTTGACTTCTGGCGCGCTAAGTGTTGGTCAGGCGGTGAAGATTTTACCTTCAGGTAAAACCAGCACCATCAAAGAACTGGTCACGTTCGACGGTAACCTCGAGCAAGCAGAAACCGGCCAGGCACTGACCATCACTTTGAATGACGAAGTGGATGTCAGCCGTGGTGATGTGATTGTCCCGGCAGACTCATCGACTAAGGCAACCAACCTGATCCAGGCCAAGCTGGTATGGATGCACGAGGCGCCTCTGGTGCTGGGCAAAACCTATAACTTCAAGCTGGGCGCTAAGAGCACGGCTGCCATTGTTAAGCAGATTGACCACACCATTGACGTCAATACGCTGGAACACGGCGAAGCCGAGAGCCTGCAATTGAATGAGATTGCCATTGTTACGCTGGAACTGACCGAAACCATTGCGGCCGACGTATATCGTGATAACCACGAAACCGGCGCCTTTATCCTGATCGACCGTCTGAGCAACCTGACGGTGGGTGCGGGCATGATTGATGCCATTTTGGATGAGCAAGTCAGTGAGAAACAGCAGTTCAGTGAGTTTGAGCTGGAGCTTAATGCCCTGGTTCGCAAGCACTTCCCACACTGGCAAGCGCTTGACTTGAGCAAGCTGAAGTAACGGCCTTATGCCTGTTAACGGGAGTTATCTATGCTGCTAGAGCAGATCATCTTAACAGGCATCATGCTCGTGCTGGTCGCGTGTCTTTTTGGCACGCGGCTGAATCCGGCCTGGTTATTCGTTGGCGCTATCAGCAGCGCCTACCTGGCCGGATTGATCGACCTTGAAACCATGCTGGTCAATTATGCAAACCCATCCTTGATCACCCTGGTTTTACTGGTTCTGGTGTCTATCGCCATCGAAAAAACCACTCTGGTGCAATACCTTGCCCGCTCGCTGGCCAATGGTTCGTTGGCGCGTTCGGTGATGAAGCTGGGATTATCCACGGCCTTTTTATCGTCTTTTACCAACAATACCGCGGTGGTTGCGTCTTTGATCAGTACCATTAAAGAAAGCAAAACCCACTCGCCTTCTAAGTTATTACTGCCACTGTCGTACACGGCAATTCTGGGCGGTACGCTGACCCTGATCGGCACTTCAACCAACTTAATCGTCAATGGCTTTGCGATTGAGGCTGGTATGGCGCCACTGGGCTTTTTTGATTTTACCCTGGTTGGCATTGGCGCACTGAGTGTGGGCCTGATCACCATCATCCTATTACTGAAGTTTTTGCCGGACCATGGCCGTAAAGAAGAAGAGGTTGTGCCTTTTTATCTGGAAGGGAAAGTCACTGCGAGCTCAAAACTGATAGGCCGCACAGTCGAAGAAAACGGCCTGCGCGATCTGCGCGACTTATTCCTGGCCGAAATCATCCGCGGCGAACGCCGCATTTGCGCCGTTACCCCGCAACAGGAAATTCAGCAGGGAGATATCCTGTTGTTTGTTGGCGACATCAAGTCGGTGCCCTTATTGCGCCGCTTCGACGGCCTGCAGGTGGTACACGACAAACACGAAAAAGACGCCGAACACTTAGTGGAAGTGGTGATCAGTCAGTCGTCCAAGTTTTTGGGCAAAACACTCAAAGAGATCCGCTTTCGCGAACAGTTTCATGCCGCGGTGATTGCCATTCGCCGCGGTCACGACCGGCTGCCCGGGGGCCTGGGCCAGGTCAAACTACAAGCTGGAGATTCTTTAATCCTCGCCCCTGGCGGAGATTTTTATCAGCTACCCGACCTGAAACGCGAATTTGTTTATATCTCTGGCCTGGACTTGCAAACCCACTTAACTCAGCCGCAGTCGAATAAAGTAATGGCTGCCTTTGTTGCCGTGATAGGCCTGGGTATCTTCGATGTTGTACCTTTAGTCAAAGGCCTGATGGTTTTATTACTTGGACTGGTGCTGTTTGGCTCTATCAAGGTCAGTGAAATGAAGCGTCGTTTTCCCATAGAGCTACTCGCCATCGTGGGCAGTGCCATTGGCTTAGCTAAGCTGATGATAGACACAGGGTTAGCCGGACAGATTTCTGATGCGTTGTTTTATGTGCTGGGTGACTTTGGCCCGTATGGTGCCTTTATCGCCATTTTTGTGATGACAGTGGTGTTCACAGAATTGATCACCAACAATGCAGCCGCTGCGCTATCTTTCCCTGTTGCATACGCTCTGGCGATAGGTTTTGATGTAAACCCGCTACCCTTTGTGATGGCAGTCGCCTTTGGCGCATCGGCCAGCTTTATTTCACCTTTTGGCTATCAGACTAATCTGATGGTATACAGTGCAGGCAATTACCGGATCAAAGACTATGTGACCGTGGGCCTGCCGCTTTCAATTATTTACTCGATCACTGTGCTGACGCTGATCCCCTTGGTTTTCCCGTTTTAGTGGATAGGAATTATGGATACGAATATTGTCTGGCATAACTATGCCGTGAATAAAACACATCGCAGCGAACAAAAGGGCCATCGCCCGGTTATTCTGTGGTTTACCGGCTATTCTGGCTCGGGCAAAAGCACCGTGGCCAATGCACTGGAAAGTGCCCTGCAACAGCTCGGCGCACACACATACCTGCTCGATGGCGACAACGTACGTCATGGGCTGTGTAAAGATCTCGGATTCAGCGACGCAGATCGGGTTGAGAACATCCGCCGTGTGGGTGAGCTGAGCAAACTCATGGTCGATGCGGGCCTGATCGTACTGACCGCCTTTATCTCCCCATTCCAGGCCGAACGCGATATGGTGCGCAACCTGGTTGAAGACGCCGAGTTTATTGAGGTTTATCTGGATACACCGCTGGAAGTGTGCGAACAGCGAGACCCGAAAGGCCTGTATAAAAAGGCCCGCGCCGGTGAGATCAAACACTTTACCGGCATAGACTCAGACTATGAACCACCGCAAAACCCAGAGATCCGTATTAATACCGGTGAAAATAGTCTGGACCAATCGGTGCAACAGCTGGTAGCGTATCTACAACAGCGCGAGATAATTCATCTGTAGTACCAAGGAAATACCATGAACGACACCGACTTACTCGAGGAGATCGTCAACCTGGCCCGACGCGCCGGAGACAAGATCCTCACCATTTATGCCAAAGACTTTAACGTTGAATATAAAGACGATAAAAGCCCGGTCACCGACGCCGACTTAGCCGCCAATGAGGTGATCACGGCAGGCCTGCAAACGCTTACTCCGGATTTGCCTATTCTCAGTGAGGAAAGTGCCGAGATCAGCTGGCAGGAACGCCAAACCTGGCAGCGCTACTGGCTGGTTGACCCCATCGACGGCACCAAAGAGTTTATAAAGAAAAACGGTGAGTTCACGGTCAACATTGCTCTGATTGAAAACGGTGAGCCGGTGATGGGCGTGGTCCATGCGCCCGCGCTGAATGTCAGTTACTTCGCCGCCAACAGCATTGGCGCTTTCAAAGAATGTGGCGAGGCCCGTATTGAACTGAAAGTCACTCGTAAAGACAATCAGGGCACCATTCAAGTGGTAGGCTCACGCTCACACCCTTCACCGGACTTGGCTGACTATCTCAAGCAATTTGATGATGTGAACATGGTGCCAAAAGGCAGTTCACTGAAACTGTGTCTGGTAGCGGAAAGTGCTGCCGATGTGTATCCGCGCCTGGGCCCAACCAGCGAGTGGGACACTGGCGCCGGTCATGCCGTGGCGAAAATCGCCGGTGCAACCGTCACTCAGCTGGACGGCAGTCCGCTGCTGTACAACCAAAAAGAGTCTTATCTGAACCCCTACTTTGTGGTATCACGACTCAACTGATCCTTGAGCCTTATCTAGTCGGATAAGGCTTCTCTCTTATGCCCGTCACCATAAGGAAATGTTATGTCACACGCACCCATCAATTTTGCCGACAAACTGGCGCTATTTTCTGAACACTGGAGCCCAAAAGTCATTGCTGAAATGAACGACTATCAGTTCAAACTGGTAAAACTTCAGGGGGAATTTGTCTGGCACGATCACCCCGATACCGACGAAGTGTTCATTGTGCTATCCGGTGAGATGCACATAGCCTTTCAGGAGCGCACAGCGCATCTGAAAGCAGGTGACATGCTGGTTGTGCCAAAAGGCGCAGAGCACAAACCTTATGCCGAGCAAGAATGTCAGGTGCTCATTATCGAACCAAAAGGAGTCGTCAACACCGGAGATGCCGACAGCGCGCTCACCGCACAAAACGATGTCTGGATCTAACGCACAGATGTAAGGCGAACGAACCTAATAAAGAAACAGGCTTAGCGCACTAGTTTGGCTTTTTATTAAGCAATTGAATCAGATATGTGCGACTTTTTCCTCTTTTGCTAGTGACAAGCCTGTTAAAAATTTTTATACTGCCAGCGCTTTTTAGGTCTCTGCTAAAAAGTACGCTCAATTTATTGAGCACTACAATTTAGAAATGGCCCTATAGCTCAGTT